>CAVUOY010000007.1:0-895385 GCA_963743215.1 uncultured Chloroflexia bacterium | reverse complement strand
GACATCATTTCTGACCTGGCTGCTCAACTGGTGGGCGGGCTCGGATTTGGCTGCTCCGGCAATATCGGCCAAAAATTGGCTGTTTTTGAGCCAGGCCACGGTTCAGCACCCAAGTACGCCGGCTTATATAAAGTAAATCCGATTGCAGCCATTCTTTCCGCCAAAATGATGCTCGATTGGCTCGGAGAGGTTGAGAAAGCTGCCTCTTTAGAGCAGGCGACTGCGTCGGTGATCCGGGAAGGAAAAATTCGCACCTACGATATGGAAGGAACGCACACAACAATTCAAATGGGCGAAGCCATTGCGAGAAATTGTAGAGGACTGGCAATGGACAGGATCATTATTCATGAAGTAGGACTTCGTGATGGACTGCAAGCTGAGAAACTAATTGTTCCGACTGAGGTAAAGATCCGTTGGGTTGAAGGATTGTTTGCTTCAGGCGTTGAGTTTATCCAGATTGGCTCTTTCGTTCACCCGGAAAAGGTTCCACAGATGGCAGATACTGATGCCGTGTTCGCCTTTTTCAGGGATAAGAAGCCCAGTCATGTCACACTGTCTGGTCTGGTATTGAATGAACGGGGCTTGGAACGCGGCATGGCTTGCGGTGTAGAGATGTTCTGTATGGGCGTCTCTGCCAGCGAAACACACAGCCAGAAGAACACCGGAATGACCTGTAATGAGGCTGGGGTTCGGATAGTTCAAATGGCGAAGCAAGCTTTAAAGGCAGGGAAAGGCGTCCAGGCATCGGTGCAGTCAGCATTTGGATGCGGTTATGAAGGCCCGATTGCTAAAGAGAAAGTGTTGCGGAATTATCGATTCCTATCTGGACGCAGGCATCCGCAATATAAGCCTGGCCGACACGGCAGGACACGCATATCCGCCGCAGGTAGAAGATCTATTTGGGGCAATCCGCCAGATCGATTCAGGAGTGGAACTGGCTTGCCATTTCCATAATACTTACGGCTTGGGATTAGCAAACTGTTATGTGGCTTTGAGGAGTGGGGTTACTTATTTCGAATCAGCCTTTGGTGGGCTGGGCGGATGTCCATTTACCAAGCTACCGGCTGGAAACGTCAGCACCGAGGATCTGGTGCATTCCCTGCAGCGGATGGGCCTATGCCGGGAGATTAAGCTTGAGGCATTGCTAGATGTGGCCAACCAGGTGAGTGTATTCTTCGATCGCAAACTACCCGGTTTTATCTTGCAATCTGGCTCGATCGTGGATTTCCAAGGAGAGAGTTTATGAAGAGGATGCTTGATGGGATCCGCGTTTTGGATATGACCAATGTGTTATCGGGCCCATTCGCCACCCTGCACCTGGCTTTATTAGGCGCTGATGTGATCAAAATTGAAAACCCTGATGGGGGTGACCTGGCGCGTAAACTTGGCAATGTTCCGAAATATAACAAGGAACTACTGGGTACCAGTTTCCTGTCTCAAAATGCCAACAAGCGCTCCCTCACCCTTAACCTCAAGACTGATGAAGGTAAGGATATCTTTCGCCGCCTGGCCAAGACTGCGGATGTGCTGGTGGAAAATTTCCGTCCGGGCGTTTTGCCCCGCCTGGGGTTTTCGTATGAAAAACTGTGCGAAATCAATCCCAAATTGATCTACTGCGCTATCTCCGGCTTTGGACAGACTGGACCAGATGCCTTCAAGCCAGCATATGACCAAATCATCCAGGGGCTGTCAGGGGTGATGGCAATCAATGGGGACGAACGTCTCAACCCACTGCGTTGTGGTTTCCCACTTTGCGATACAGTTGGTGGTTTGAACGCATCTTTCGCCATCATGGCCGCCTTGTATTATCGTGAACATACTGGCGAGGGTCAATTCATCGACATTGCCTTGTTGAACTCGATCATGCCGCTGATGGGTTGGGTGGCTGCCAACCTTCTGATTGGAGGCCAACAACCAATCTTGCTGGGTAATGATAACTTTACCGCCGCTCCATCCGGTATGTTCCGCACACAGGATGGATATATCAACATTGCTGCCAATCAGCAGCAGCAGTGGGAAGACCTGGTGGACGTACTTGATCTGCCTGGGTTAAAGACAGATGTGCGCTTTAAGGAGCGTGATGCTCGCAAAGCAAATCGCTTCCTGCTTACCCCGTTATTGGAGATTAAACTAACCGAGAAGACAACTGCATATTGGGTGGAAGCATTGAATGCCAAAGGCATCCCTTCTGGAGAAATCCTTGGTCTGGAGGCAGCACTTCAATCCGAGCAAGCCAAGCATCGCCAGGTTTTGGAAAGTGTTGAACAACCAGGTATTGGTCCGATCAAGATTTTTAATATGACGGCCAAGTTTTCCAAAACTCCAGCTAAGATCACTGCGCCACCTCCATGCTTGTCGGAGCATACCGAAGATATCCTGACCGAACTTGGGTACACTACCGAAGAAATTAAAGTCTTAAAACAGAAAGCGGTAATTTAATCATATTGATTGCGCTAACCATGTGTGGCTTATTCTTAATAGGTCTGAAGGAGAAGTTATGCTAGAAAAAGTTCAAGCAATGACAATGGTGGAAAAGATCCTTGCAAAAGCGACTGCAAAACAAGTTGTCTGTGCAGGAGACGTGGTCGAGCCGAAAATTGACCTGGCCATGTCACATGAGAATGGAGCGCTTGTGCTCAACCAGTTCTATGAAATCTACAAGGGCACAGGATTGGAGGCAAAGGTCTGGGACCCCTCAAAAATAGCCATCATCTTTGACCATCGTGTTCCAGCCGAAACTGCAAAGACTGCCACGAACCAGAAGAAATTGCGCGAGTTCGTCAGTAAACAAGGCATTTCGAAATTTCACGATATTCGTGGGGATGAAGGCGGCATTTGTCACCAGATATTGCCAGAGAATGGTTATGTTCGACCCGGTGCAGTGGTGGTCGGCACGGATAGTCACACTACGAGTCATGGTGCGTTGGGGGCTTTTGCCTTTGGCATCGGGGCGACAGAAATGGCTTCCATTTGGGCGTTGGGCAGGGCGTTAAATGTTGAAGTGCCGGGTACGATCAAGGTTGTGGTGAACGGTAAATTTGCACAAAATGTGCTCCCAAAAGACCTGATTTTGTACCTGATTGGTCAATTGACTGCTGAGGGAGCTAATTTCAAGGTTATTGAATATCATGGTGAAGCAATCCATAATATGCCTACCTCCGGTCGCCTGACGATCTGCAATATGTCGGTAGAGGCTGGAGCCACCTCGGGGATCGTGCCGCCAGACGCTGAAACGCTGCGCTATCTCAAGGAAACTGCCGGTGTTACCGAAGCACTGGCGATCAGTCTCCCAGACCCAGATGCTGTTTATGAAAGGACAATTGAGATCGATGCATCCTCGCTTGATCCGCAAATAGCCTGTCCTCATACGGTGGATAATGTCAAGCCAGTGCAAGAAGTTGCTGGGAAAGTCATTCAACAGATCGTAATCGGTTCTTGCACCAATGGACGCCTGGATGATATCGAAATCGCGGCAAAAATCCTGCAGGGCAAGAAGGTTGCACGCAATGTCCGAATGCTGGTATTTCCAGCCTCCGCCCGCATCTATCTGGAAGCACTGAAATTGGGTTACCTGTCTACATTGATGGAAGCCGGAGCGGTAGTGATGAACTCGGGTTGTGGACCATGCCTGGGTGTCCATCAAGGTGCGCTGGCGGATGGGGACGTAGCGTTGGCAACTACCAACCGCAACTTTAAGGGTCGCATGGGCAACCCTTCAGCTGAAGTTTATCTATGTTCTCCAGCTGTGGCTGCGACCAGTGCAGTAACTGGCGTGATCACTGATCCACGTAAAGGAGATTGAAATGGCAAAAGTTGTTTTGAAACTTGGTGATGATATATCGACGGATATCATTTATCCAGGCCGGTATATGGCCACAGTCTTACCCACTGAGACGCCGCAGTATGCCTTCGCCGATTATGTGGAATTCAATAAACAATTGGTGGCTGGTACGATCCCATCAGGGAGCGTGATCGTAGCGGGCAAGAATTTTGGCTGTGGATCGTCTCGCGAGCAAGCGGCGTCATGTTTGAAGGGAGCTGATTTTGTTGTTGTGGCACGGCATTTTGCCCGTATTTTTCTGCAAAACTCAATTAACCTGGGTCTTCATACGGTCATTTGCCCAGATATTGATGCGGAGCAGGGGGACGAGTTGGAAGTTAACCCTGATCGGGTAACGAACAAAACCAACGGCAAATCATTTACTGTCTTACCCCTACCCAAATCACGCCAGGCAATCATCGAAGCGGGTGGATTGATCCCCTACACTCGCCAGCTTGTTTTACAGGGTAAGAAGTAAATTTGTAACCTGCGATGGAGTTGCTAGACGTGGGAAGAAAAAAATAAATAGGCGTTCGATCAGCCTCGGGGTCACCTATAATGGAGGTTACCGTCCCGAATAGCCATGAATACGGGGGTAGAATCTGCCAATTTGGCAGATTCTCGTTTTTAATTGTGCATATGTGATGCAGGTGTCTTGGTATATGATAGTAATGCTAAGGCAATAGCAGCTTGTAGCTGGCTGTTGGGGAAAGGGTAAAGATCATGCTGGAAGATAGAATAACCAAGCTGCTAGCAGAGCCGCTCGTGGTTGTAAATGTTGGTTTGAGCAAGTTCGCAAAAAGCCTTGAGGAACAAGGCGTGGATGTTATCCAGGTGGATTGGCAGCCTCCAGCAGGGGGAGATAAAGCGATGATGGATTTGTTGGATGAATTGATATAAATAATGATGTTTGGTAACATCGCCTCTTAATCAGAGTGGTAGGTTAATTTTCGCGCCTTCAGCGATTGATTTTTCGGCAGCCAGCATTACTTCAAGGGATCGCCGACCATCCTCGCCAGTCACAAGTGGAGTCTTGTCATTGAGTACACAATCAAAGAAGTGTTCCACTTCCAATTTTACTGAGCCAATCATCCTACCATGCAGGGTCGGCCAATGGCGGGTATCCGGCATCTTCCAACCCTCCTGATTGACACCATACAGGTTCATTGGAGTGAAGTCCAGGAATAAATTGCCGTGTGTACCAAGCACGTTCATGCGCACATCACCAAAACCACTCCAGGATGCCGGACTCTGCCATTTGGCCCATTCTTCGGGCAAGGCCCAGCCTACTTCATGGATCCCTAAGGCACCATCTTCAAACTCCATCATCAACCAGGCTGAATCGAAGGTGTTAAATTCTTCCCACACGCGGCCTTTTGTGGCTTTGGCGTAAACGGATTTTACCGGAACCGGGTGATACCACAGGATTTGATCGATATCATGTACTCCGATATAGGTCAGTGGACTGACCCGTCCACCTAACCTGCGCGCCTCGGAGATAGTAGCCATACGTCGCGCATATGCCGAAAGGAATTTACCAATGCTGCCTTCGGCGACAGCAGATTGGATCATGGCGTAGGAAATTTCAAATCGCAGGATATAACCAATCATTAACTTGACATGTGCATCATTGCAGGCTTTGTTAATGGCGTCAGCATCCGCAAGGGTGGTAGCCATCGGTTTTTCCAGGAAAATCTGGGCACCATGTTCGGCAGCAGCTTTCACCGGCTCCAGGTGATAAGGCTCCGGGGTGGCGATGATGACAATCCCCGGTTTTTCTTTATCCAACATCGCGTGAAAATCTTGGTAAGCATTTCCGCCATGCTGGGCTGCAAGCTTTTGCGCTCGGGCAAGGTCTACATCAGCAGCACCCACGCATTTCGCATACGGCAGTTCGCTGGCTGCCGTGGCTAGCACGCCACCCATCATCCCAGAACCGATAACCGCGAAAGTTATATCTTCCATATTCGAACCTCCAAAGCTCGAAAGGTTATAAAGAAACGATATCTGTAATTACTTATCGTAATGACTGGCTGCCTGCCACTCGTTTTATTCACCATTCAGGCGACAGTCAATAGATAATTGTTAACCCGATTAGGGATGCAGATTAAAGCTCTTTACCCAACCACCGCACAGCCTGGCGCCAGAACTGACCGTAATAGTTCCAGGGTTGGAAGAATTGCGCCCAATGCGGGCTGCAATCACTGGCGAAGGCCATTGCGCGACCCTTGCCAAATTCCCAGGTAACGATCAAAGGATTCTCATCTTCACCCTCACCGATCGTTGCGAGAACTTCCGCACCCTGTTTTGGGAATATCCTATTGAATCCTTCAAAAACCGGACATTCTTGCCATGGAATCCCCTTCACAACGGGGTGCTCATTCTTTAAGATTTTGACATTTACCCCCTCGGGGGTTTCGATACGATCATCCAATCCCTTCATGCAAGTTACTGGCAGCGCTTGTTCAATCGGTGTGTCATAATACCCACCATGACCGAAACGGCCGCTGAAAGACGTCCAACCACCTACCATTAATAAACCACCACCATTGCGGGTAAATTCTCGGATGGCCTTGATGCGATTTGTGCGTGGCACAGGTGTGTTAGCCACCCAGAATGGGTAAAGGGCCAGAACTTCAAACTCAATGTCTGAGAGAATGATGACATTGTAATTAGACAGCTCTTCCACAGTACGCGGAAAGTCAGCGATCGCATCCTCGCAGGCCATGTGGGTCACTTCTATGCCGCCCTCATGGAGCGAGTCGATCAAGGGTTGGCCCCAAATGTGGTGTGAGAACCCTTTGACCTCAAAGTTGAATGGGGAGGCAACAAATATTGGACCTATTTTTGATGCAGAATCACCAGCATATAAAACTTTCATAGCTTTTTTCTCCTTTTTATGTTAATTTTAATATTTCAGCTCTATAAATTCGTAAACTATATTTTGTGAAAACAGGTGCACTGGGTGAGGCTCACTTTATTCTTCCAAACCCAGTTCACTGTAGCGGCTGAGCTTATCCAACGCCATCTGGATGTATGGGTACAGCTCTTTTCCATGTGCATGATACTCGCTGGCTGCTTCGCGCCAGGCTCGGATAGCCAGGCGGTATTTACCCAATTTTTCATATGCAAGACCAAGCTGATAATAAATCTGCGCCTGCACTCGAGTGGTTGGGGCGCCGACCCCAAGATTTTCAGGATACTCCAGCATCTTCAAGTAATCCTGGATGGCATCCTCAAGCCGACCTGCCTTGAGATGGTCGGTTGCACGTAGCATCAATGCCTGGACAAAGGTATTATGAAAACTCTGGTCCATTTCCAAAGGAATAAATTTCTCTGCTTCCATTAATCGGATGGCTTCATCATAATGCCCCAGATCCACTAGTATGGTAATGCTTCGCTTGTGCACATCTTCACGTACATCCGCCAGCGATTTGATCCTTGCCAATAACTGCTCACGCTTGTCATTCATCCCGCCCAATTTATACAAATCGTCTAGGTGCAGGTAGAGGTCTTGGTTGTTGGGATTGATCGCCAGCGCTTTTTCAAAATAGCTTATGGCCGCTCCAAGATCATTTTTGTGCTGCCAGAAGGCTATGCCCAGGTTGCGTAACAGGACATCATAGGAAGGCATACCTTTTAAGGCATCCAGCCATAATTGAATGCCCTCATCGTAGCGCTCATGGGCGTAATAGAAGTTGCCCAGAAAGTACTTTGCTTGAAAGTCGTTTTGGTTTTGTTGAAGTGCAGATTCCAATGCCAACACCTCTTCCAACCGGCTGGGGAAACCGAATTCAGGTGGGGCGGTTTGGGCTTTTTCCAACCAGGTCATACATTCGGATTTATTATCGAGTATATGACTGATATATCCAGCCAGGTAAGCCACCATTGCTGTTGGATTATGCTTCCAGGCAGCTTGTTGCACATCCAGTGCGATTTCTGGCAAGCCGGCATCCAGATAGAAACAGGACAAATCAGTAAAATAAGCAAAATCATCCATCAGTAAGCGATGGAGTTTATTATGCATCGTTTCACTTTCAGGATAATTTCCCTCGATAATTTCATGCAAGGCTAGCAGATTAAGTGGGTCGCGCGCCAAGACATTTTGTAAGTGGGTATGAGCCTCATTCAGTTTACTGGTCAATCGCAAGGCGATAGCCAGAAGCAGCTCTGGCGTTTCTGACTCTTCGGAAAGCTTAAAAGCCTCCAGGAAATATTCCATCGCCTTTTCATAGTCTTTCCGATGCATGGCGACCTTCCCCAAACCCAGCAGAGCTGCGATCGATGTTGGTTCAAAGTTGCACAACGCCTTGAAGTGCTCTTCTGCCCCAGCCAGGTTGCCGAGGAACAGGGCGATTTGGGCACGGTATAAATAGCCTTCGGGATTGCCTGATTTACTAGCATGTGAAAAATGTTCATCCGCCCGGCTGAATTGGGCGGATCGAAGCAGCATCAATCCGTAGCGTAAGTGGGCATCCTTGTGAGCATCAGAAAGGGACAGTGCTTTCTGATATGCCTCTCTGGCTTGCTCACGGTTATCAAAATTCTCATGTTTCAAACCTTGTTGATAGTAACCTTCGGCTGATTCTGCTTCCGGTAAGGCAGCTCGTTTATCGGATCCGGCTCCATCAGCATCCCGCATCTGGGTAATATCCAGCAGCACGTTACCATTTTTATCCTGCACCAGCAGGGAAAGTGGCTTGTCAGCCAGGGTCACCCCTTTTATCTTGATCTCCTCTGACCAGGGGTTATTTGGAGAAAGCGTAATAGATTTTTCCAGCAGAACTTCACCGGGCAGCGAGAACTTTACTAACGCATTTTCCATATCCAACACAGGGCAGAGCGCTAGCAAAAGCGTGACCGTATCGCCATCCTCATTGGGTGAAAGGTTGATTCTGGCCCCAAGCGATTCACTGGCACAGGTCAGCCCACCCATCCCACGTAAGGGCAGCCACCACTCGCGCCAGGCGCGTGTCTTTCCTGGCTGCAGAAAAGCGAAATCAAGTTGGGTTTCCATTGCCCCGCACTGGGTTTCAGCATAGACTGACCCGTCGTCAGTCAATGCAGTCTGATTAATCACCCCCACCGGTGCATTACCCCACGACCACAGCTTCATCCCAGAGACGTCCTTGCTTTTGGCCACATGGGCATATCCGTGGTCGACCGTATGCTGCCAGGCACCGAAATAATCCCATTCGACATCCCGACCAAAGATGGATACCTGAGCCAGCATGTTCTTCTGCCAGCGGAAATTGACCGATTCTTGCAGTCGGTTGGCTGGCCACATGGGCACGCCTTCCATCCCGGGCAGACCCGTATCTTCAAGGATCAAATCTAACCTGGCGAATGGCCATGAAGCGGTCCCAGCGTACTCATATGATCTCGCCCGATGTAGTGGATAGATAAATTCAGTCCCCTCATTGGCATCCAATGATGCATTCGTCCAGTAGTGGTATCTACCGGGAATTGTACCTGGGTTGTATAAATAGACATCTTGAGCCAATGCACAGCGATCGGGGAAAAGGGTCAAAGTTATCATCCAGCGTAGGCGCGATATGTGCTCCAAACCACCAAAGCAGATGCTTGCAGACCCGTCCTCATTATTGCGAATATCCCAATTGATCTTATCGCAGGTGGTAGGGGCATGCGCTACCGGGAAGCTGAATTCCACACCGCCTGAGAAAAAAGCACCGCGGATGGCCAGAGGCGCAAACCGCACGATGGAATTCTTATAAAACACTTCCCGTTGAGAGACTTTATCAAATACGGAATAAACCCTACCGCCCAAGTCGGGGATGATTGTGACCAGGAGATACTTATTTTCTAATACCAGCGTATGATAGGTTTTATCCTTGATTTTGGAGTCGATATCATCCTGCAAGGTATATGGATAGATATGCGCCACACCATATCGAGAGTGGAAAACCGGGTTGCGGTTTTGACCCTTAATATCATACGTCGGCAGGGTGATGGTTCCCTCGCTTACCTGTACTCTATCATTCATTGTTAGCCTCTACCTTCCATAATTATATAAATTCAAGCGATAGAAGTTAGCGAAACGTAATTGTTGAGGATAAACCCTCGGTAAGCCACTTGCGCATGGTGATGGCCAGGATAATCGGTGGGATCATACCCAGGGTGAGGCATACTGAAATTAACGAGTATGAGGCGTCAGGGTTGCCTGATATGGATGAAAGAACCACCGGTCCCGTTTGGGAGGCAATGGAAGTGGTCAAGAAGCGGGCAAATAGGAACTCATTATATGAGGTCATAAAAGCGAAGGCGGAGGCAGCTACCAGACCGGGGATGATTATTGGCACCACAATACTTTTGAGCACCTGGAAATAGTTGCACCCATCCACCAGACCAGCCTCTTCAAGATCCCTGGGGATATTGGAGATGTACAAGGTCAGAAACCAAATGGAAAATGGGATGGTTAGCGCACTATCCACGAGAATTAAGGACAATTTGGTATCCATTAATTTTAATGATTGGATAATCACATAATACGGAATGGCAATCGCCATGGCAGGCATCAATCTACTTCCCAATATGAAATTATAGAATCCTGTCCTGAATTTCCAACGAAGGCGTGCAAAGGCATAGGCTGCGGGGGTGGCAAAAAGAAGGTTAATCGCTAACACGAATATCGCAATAATAAAGCTATTTTTCAGGGCAGGAGCAATCAGTCGTGCTTCCTGTGAAATTCGGCTGCGCAGCTGACCTTTCACTTCATATGAGGTTGGCACCTGGCCAGTAAATACATAGCGATAGTTATCGGTGGTTGGATTCTTTGGTATGAAGGAAGGTGGCTTTTTAAGCAGTTCATTTTCGCCCTGAAAACTAGCAGAAATTACCCAGACGAAGGGTCCTGCGATATAGATAATTAAAATTGCCACGATCAAATTCAACAGGATTGATTTTACTAGAGTGCGTTGTTTTATTTTCATGGCTGTACCGTCCTCAATAAATCGTGGTATCGGTCTTCAGTGCCCGCATATAAAGGATAATCAGTACCAGGGTAATCAACGCAATGATGATGGAAAGCGCAATCCCACCCCCTAAGTTCAGGAATTTATAAATTTCTGCGTAGGCGAACCAGCTGATCAGCGCGGTTGAATCACCCGGACCTCCGCCTGTCAGCACATAGATGATGTCAAAGGTGAGAATGGCTGTCATCGTCTCGTATACCAGGACGACTAGTAAAATCGGTCGCAGGAGCGGTAAGGTAACAAACCTGAACAGGCGTAGTCCACCTCCACCATCGATTTTCGCGGCTTCATAAAGCTCATTCGGAATGAGCTGAAGACCTGCCAGGATGAAAATAGTCGCCAGCGGTCCTTCCTTCCATACGTGTGCCATGACCAGGCTGAACTTCGCTAGCAAAGGGTCTGCCAGGAAAGGAATATAGGATTTAATCATCCCCAAGGAGTAAAGGATGCCATTAAAGATACCAAAATCGGAGTTTAAGATCCATTTCCACATCAAACCTGCAACCACAGCCGGAATTGCCCAGGGCAGCAGGATGATGACCTTTAACGCATTTACCGATCGAAGTTTCATATTTAACAGCGACGCAACGGCAATTCCAAATAAAAGAACACCTATAACCGCAGCAACGGTGTAGATGCCGGTATTGATGAGGGCATTCTTGAAATAATAGCTGGTGATTACATCATGGAAATTCTTGAATCCGACAAAAGGGTGCACATTTGGTTTTGTCAGAATATACTGGTAAACACTAATCCGGAGGGCATAAATTACCGGGTAAATTGTAAAGAGAACGATTACTAGAAGAGCAGGAAACACCGAACCATAAGGATAAATTTTTTCAAAGAATCGGCTGGTGTTTCGACGGGGCGTTGCCTGTGCGGAAGGCTGAACAGACATATCAAACCTCCAGAAAATCGGGATTCCGAAAAACTGGGAGGACAGGGATTTATCTCCCCATCCTCCCATGAGAAAACTTTACGGGGTAGCCTGCAACTCGTCCCAGTTGCCAGCCATATTATTGAGTGTATCCATAGAAGATTGTTGGCCAAGGATACCCTTGTGGATTTCAGCCCGAGCGAAGACATCCCAGGAACCATACCAGGGGGTCATACCTTCCTTTGCCCGAGCAAGAGTAGCCTGTTCTTTTATTGTGGGCACATCACCCCATTTGCCAAATGCTGCAATGACATCTGGGTCATCGAACAATGGAAGTTGAGCAAAGCCCAGGCCGTTCTCAACCGCCCAGCGCTTGACGACCACATACTGGCCATCGGTCTTGCCACCGAAGTAGTCCATGAATTTGCATGCCGCCGCGATGTAGTCAGGGCCTGCATCAACAACTTTTTGGGTCATGGCATAGAAGCGAACGTAACCGACTGTGGCGTGGCTCGAACCAGGCATCAATCCGATCTTAAATTGGCCGGCGAAATCACCACTGGCTGGTTTGTTCAACTCAGCCATGTTGTACTGTGGTGCAATCGTGAATGAGTGAGCACCAGCTTGCATGGATTTCACCTGGTCAATTTCTGCCATGGAGAGGCTGGCCGGATCAAGCAAGCCTTCATCATATACCTTTCGCAACCATTCCATTACCTGGAAAGCCGCACTACCTTCTTTGTTGAGCACCGGGTTTAGGTCGGCATCAAACAAAGCATTGCCGCCTTCCTGCTGGGCAAAGACTAACGAGGTCCAGGCTTCTGGGAACGCACCTTCTTTCTGAGACCAGGCAAAGAGGATTGGGTACTCGTTCACGCCCTTGGCCTTCAATTCCTTGGCTTGAGTATATACCTCATCCAGGGTTGCAGGAGCAGCCGTGAAACCGCCTTGCTTGAGCAAGCCATCGTTATAGATGAATACCAAATCATCCGCATAGTAGGACACACCGTAGACTGCGCCGTTATAAGTCATTCCCTGAAGAGCATAAGGAGCGACTTCCTTGGAATAACCTGCTATATTTGGGCAGTATTTATCCAGGGGGGCAAGCCAGCCAGCTGCGGCCCACTCGTTCAGCCAGTGATCTGAGCCGTACAGCAGGTAGGGTGGATTGTTGGCTGCAAATGCACCTACCATCGTGTCATGGTAATCGAGCCAGGAGTAATCCTTTAGGGTAATGGTGATGTCTGGATTGAGAGTCTGGAAATTTTTGATGTTGTCATTAATAGTCTCAATACCATAGGACCAGACGACAAAATCCATCGCCACAGGTTTAGCTGCTGGCGCTTCGGTCACTACAGCGGGTGCCTCAGTGACAGGTGCTTGGGTCGTGGGGGTGGCGCAGCCAACCAATGGCAATGCCACCATGACTAAAATCATTGTTACTTGCAAAATACGTTTCACCTTACAATCTCCTTCCTTAAACATGGTTGAAATGGTTTCGAATTATTTTGTCGGTGAATAAATATATAAACTGATTAGTTTTTCTCTCGGAGACCACCTCCTTCCAAAGGATCAGAAACAAGTTGCGACTTTATTGATATATGGGGAGCCACCAGGGCAGCAGCGCCTAGTACCCCGGCGTTGTTTCCAAGAGTTGAAAGTTGTACTAATTTTTTTGAATATGCTTTCCCAAACACCCAGGAACTGTCTGCCAACTCTTGGAGCTTTTGTTGAATGATCTGGAATAATAACGAACTACCCAAGACCACACTCCCACCGATAACAATGATATCCGGATCGTACGCCAGGGCAAGATATTCGAGTGAATAAGCCATTAGAGCCCCAATTTCCTGCAGTGTCTCCATGGCTACAGGATCACCTTGGGTGGCTGCATCAAATACCTTTTCCGCAGTCAATGATTGAGCGTTCTCCAAACCCTGAGCGGTAATCATTGATTCCCGCCCCGCATTGATTTTTTCAAGTGTGCGCTGTGCAATTCCCGGTCCGGATGCCACAGCTTCAAAACAACCCCGTCCACCACATTTGCACTGTAGTCCGTCTGGAATCAGAACCGCGTGGCCAATTTCGCCGGCTAGTCCGTGCGACCCCATAAAAAATTTCCCATTGATCAGGATCACAGCTGAAATGCCAGTACCAACATTGAGATATACCAGATTCTTCAACCCCTTGGCTGCACCAAAGCATGCCTCACCCAGTGCCCCAACTCTGACGTCATTGTCGATGACACAGCGTATTCCCAACCGGGATTCCAAGCCAGCTCGCACAGGGACATTTTTCCAGCCCAAGTTTACTGATGCGATTCCGATGCCTCGTTTAGCATCCACCAGCCCAGGAATACCAAAACCAATAGCATCAACACTAAGAGAATTAAGTCGATTGACATGCATCAGTTCTTTGGCTGCCCCTGCGATGCTATCCAGGGTAGCCTCTGGAGTAGTAATATCCGTGGGTCGGCGAACGGTCGAAAGAATACGACCATCCAGATCGATTAGGCAAGCTGCAATCTTAGTTCCGCCGACGTCGACTCCGACGATTTGTTTTAGCGATAATCGATTCGACTGCACAACAATTCTCCACTCCAGTATATAGTCATGTGCGGTTATTACCCAAGACGTGTAAGACCATCTGCCACGGCCTGAGCAAAGCGGCCAATATGCTCCTGTACAAAATCATTTATCGGTCTCTTGTCATCTTCAATCAAAGGGGTTAAGTCCATCCCAAAGGAAAGACCCCGGAAAGTATCCACGTCGTGAGACTCGAAATAGGTGGCATTAGCTTTGCGACGCCCCATTGTTGCCAGGTCGTATCGCTTACCACCACAAATTTGTGAGTCATATACGCCGAGTAAAGCCGACTGTAAATTTTCGTGAGCGCTTACGTCGAAAGCAACTTTCTCGTTATCCAGCAGCCAATCCAGGCTACGCCAAACCTCGCACCCGTATAGTTTTTTAGGTCGCTTAGCTACTGGTAGGCGGCGTAAAGCCTCGATCACGCGCAAGGCGGTGGCCACATGTGTATCATGTTTATCTGCCAGGTTATGAGTATACACAATTTGAGGGCTCATCTTGCTTATTATTGATTGGAGGTCTTCAATCGTGCGTTTGTCTTTAGCGTCTTTTATTGCCTTGCTGGGATAATCTAGCAACGCTAGAGCAGTATATTCACCAATAATCGCAGCCTTCTTTTGTTCTTTAATCCGCACCAGTCGCATATCTTCATCAGAATAATCTTTGTAGAGATCATCTCTGGGTGAAGTGCGACCATCGGTCATCACAATAGCACTCAACCATAAATCGGACTGTTGAAAGCATCTCAGAATTGGTTCAGTTGCCATTATTTCGATATCGTCCAGGTGTGCGCTGATCGCCAGGTGAGTGGTGCGCGCTGAGGGCCTGTTCGGCGGGCAACCCATCGGGGATAAAGATTTCGGCAGTGGAAAGGTGAAATTGCATGTCACACTCCATATATAGAAAATAGGATGTACCAAATATTCAGGACCAGGATTTTCCGCATGTTCATGCTACCTGCTCCGTTGGTTTATAAACTTCGGGTAAGCTGGCGGCGGCGATTGACTGGCCGACCCGACGACTATCCTCATCCGGGAGTTGTACCTGGAAGCGGGCAGCAAGCTCTGGGAATTCGGCTTCCAGTACCTTGCGTGCTCCGTCAAGAATCAGGCTCCCTCCCACCCCGGATGTACACCGGCCCAAGATAAGCACATGCTTGATATCGTAGAAGTCTGCATAATGCGCTAGGGCGTAACCCAGGTAAATTCCCATACTCTGCCAAATTTTGACTGCTCCTGTATGTCCGGCATCCAGTTTTTCCTGGACGAATTTCAATTTCTCAGCATCGGTTATGTTGCTGGGAATTTGGATGCCAGCCCGTGGCGCCAGCCGGAAGACACATTGTTGTGATAAATACTGTGAACCGCAGCCGATATCACCAGACCACTCGTCGGTAGATGCAGCTGGACTGTAGTCGATTGGGGCAAAACATAATTCATTCAACCAGCCCATGATGCGACCGTTCATATCGACATATCCAGCGGCCTGACTTGAGCCCATCGCAATTCCAAGAATGCCGTTATCTTCGAGGGACATCGAGCCCGCCAGCGCGGTAACATCCCCATCGTTGATGACTTCCAAAGGTACATTCAATTCGTCACGAATACGTAGGAAGAGATTGCGGATTTCGTGGAACCGTCCAGGCGGGATGCCGCGAAAAAGGGAAGCCACCATCGGGCGGTTGTCGATGTAAATCCCTGCCGAACTACCGCCGATTGCATCGATGCGCGGCATTTTGGATGCGGCAGTCTTTAACGCGGTTATGATTTCGTGGTAATGATACTCAGGGTCAGAGTGATTGCGTGGCTCCCAGATAACTTCTTCGCTGTAAACCACACGACCGTCGATGACTGCGCTGACTTTACGATCAGATGCGCCCAGGTCAAAGCCTATCCGACAACCTTCTAAATGTCGACCCAATGCTTCCCCCCTATCATTGGCAGGCGGTATTTGCGACGGGTTACAAAGCTCTATCCTGATAGCTCGCTCGTAGACTTGGTCGCTCATGAAGTGATAATCGAAATCACGCTTCCCACCCGGCGTATAGCAACGCTGAAGGTGTTCTCCGATGCTGGAAGGCCCGCCAATATAGATTTTACTGCCACCCCGTTGCCAGATCAGGAATTTCAGAATGCGTTCGGCATAATAAAGATTAGCGCCTGCCCGTGGGTGGGTTTCTGGAAAAACCCGGGTTTCAAAGCGGGACAGTTTCCCTGCATCCCTTTCCAGGCCAAAAACGAGCGGCACACTTACCGCAGTTGTTTCTTTTTCGAAGGCGCGATTTGCTAAAACAGCTGGACGAAACTCATCATCCATTGGCGGTACAAATTGGGGTTTGATCAGATTGAACTGATCCGACACAGAATTCAGGCCCCAGGGCATGTCTGTAAACCTCCTCAGGTTATTGACAGTCGCGAATTGAACAGCAGTGAATAATTATTTGCCAGCATTGCCGAAGCTCCCAGGATGATGTTGTTCTCACCCAATTGTCCAATCTCTATTCGTGTTTCTTGGGCTAACCTGGAGAGTGTCGCTTGAGAAAATATCCCTTGTATCACCTCTAGCCAGGGTTCGCCGAAACGAGTCATGTCACCTGTGAGTACAATTTTTTGAATATCTAGCGCGCCGACCAGGCTGGAGATAGCCATACCCATGTAGCGTGCAGTTTCTAGAACCGCCTGTTGAGCCAGAGGATCACCATTTTTGAAGGCCTGCTCGATAGTAGCGAGGGTAATTTCCTGCAGTGATTTTGGCAGTTGGGTCGTTATCGATTGGGAGACGAGTGACTGAGTCCGTTCGACCAGTGCTTGAGCGCTGGCAACAGTCTCGAGACAGCCACGGTTGCCGCAGCGACAAAGTTTACCGCCATCCGGCACCACAACGACATGCCCGATTTCTCCCGCACCACCTCCATCCCCGTGAAACAAATTCCCGTTGATGATTATGCCTGCACCAATGCCGTGCCTGGCATTAATGACGATCATGTTGCTTTCTGTTGAATGGCCTTGACCATAGGTATATTCACCCACTGCGGCTGCCTGGCTGTCATTTAGGATTAATACAGGGAGATGGTAGCGTTCTGACATCAAGCGGGCCAGTGGTAGATCTTTCCAATCGAGATTCACAGCATTGACCACTAACCCCTCGGAAATGTTCACCAAACCCGGTGTACCAATCCCAATACCAACCAGGGGTAGACAGGAAGCGCTCATTAACTGGTCCAGGATTTCGTAAACCAGGTCCAAGGCTTCATCACCATTGTTGCTGTTCACAGGAAGAGTGACTAATTCACGAATTTTGCCGCGTAAGTTGACAATCGCGCCTCGAAACTGGTTATGCGCCAGGTCGAGACCGACGAGATATCTTGAGTCCTCCACAAGACTCAGCAGAATAGGAGATTTTCCACCGATAGAAGATCCAATTCCGATTTCGCTGACCAGGCCTTCATCGAGGAAAATTGCCACGATATCCGAAACCGTCGTTCGAGTTAAGCTGGTGATGCGTGAAATTTCTGCCCGGCTGATGCTGGTGTGCTCGAAGATCGTTTTCAGCACCAGGTTGCGATTATGTTCTTTCGTATATTGGCGGGTTGCTTTTTGCATAAGCGCTGCCAGATGAATATAGAACAAATGGGTTTGTTAGTCCAATGGACTTACAAAGAAAAGTGTAGCAGACTTTTTACAAATGTCAATACCCAATACTCAGCTTCGGACAAAACAACGGCAATTATTAAAAATCTCCGTCATCGCGCCTGTCCCAGCTGTTTTTCTGGGAAGCCACAAGTGGTTTTCTTGTGGCGTGGCGATCAGCTTTTTGACGATATTGCTAAGCTAGAGCCTTACAATATTACTCTTGAAAGGTAAAGTCCGAACTTTCGTCTGAACGTAAGCCAAAAAGCTATTTCACATCCAATAAATGGACCGGGCTGCAGGTTCCCCTTCCCGGTTGATAATACGCACCGTCTTTGATGAATGGTTTGGGGGAGAGGGTATAATTCTTTCATATCACCCCGCTCCAATTTGGAGGTTCACCATGGAATTTGTAAAAACAGATACGCTTATTATGACGAAGGCACAGCTCCAGGCGGAATTACTCCGTTGCGAGTATTGTGAGGAAAAGCCGTGCAAAGAAGCCTGCCCAGCCGACTGTTCACCGGCGGATTTTATCATGGCGGCGCGCCTGGGGAATATATCGGACATTCGACGGTCAGCGGCTGAGATTATGCATGCCAACCCATTAGGTGGGGTGTGCGGGATGGTCTGCCCCGACACGTTGTGCATGGCTGCCTGCACGCGCAAGAAATTCGACGGGGCGATCAATATTCCTCTCGTCCAAGCGAGCATTATCGAAATGGCTAAACGTCTGGGCGGCATCCCTGAATTCACCAAACCGAAGCTGAACGGGAAGAAAGTGGCCATCATTGGGGGCGGTCCAGCTGGATTAGGAGCAGCGGCAGCCCTGGCACAGATGGGTTACGCCGTGGATATCTTCGATAGCCGCAACCGGCTGGGCGGGATGATGGGCTTGATCCCTGAGCACCGCCTGGATAAGAAGGTGATCGAGACGGATATTCAATTTGTGCTGTCGTTGGGAAATATCGGCGTAAAAACGGGTGTTAAAGTTGAAGACCCCAATGAATTGCTCAAGGCTGGCTACAGTGCGGTGTGTATCACCGCCGGATTATGGAAACCGATCGAGCTTGGCATTCTAAATGAAGACCTGGCAATCAAGATGGTCGACTTACTGGCAAAGCCGTACGCCCATAAGTTTGACGGGAGGGTGGCAGTTATAGGTGGTGGTGCAACCGCCATCGATTGTGCGATCACAGCCCGGCAGAGCGGCGCAACGCATGTAGAGCTTTTTATGCTGGAAAAACTGGCCGAGATGCCGCTGACTGCCAAAGAGCGCAAGGAATTGCTGGATTTCGACATCGAAGTGAACGGGCGCATCCGGGTGAGCAAGATTATCAAGAGCGGAAAGAAAGCCAGCGGCCTTGAAACCATTAAGGTCGAGCTTCTGGAAGGGAAATCGTTCAGCCCGGCAAATGTGCGCGACATACCCGCTTCGGAAGCAATCCGTACCGGCTTTACCGCGGTGGTTATCGCTATCGGGATGCGCGCTGCGTTGCCTCACCAGCCAGCTGAAGGCCTGTTTTACGCTGGTGATATGTTGACGGGACCCAAGACCGTCGTCCAGGGTGTCGCATCAGGCAAGAACGCTGCTCTCGAGATTGATGCCTACTTAAAAAGTGAGCAGAAACCGGTGATCGAAAAGCCAATCAAGTCGTATTATGCCTTGCCGGGGTACAACCCCGTGCCGGTCTCGCTGAGGACCGAATTCTTTGGTCGATCGATAATCTCCCCATACCTGATTTCTGCTTCTCCATCCACGGATGGTTTGGAGCAGATGAAGCGGGCCTATGAGGCCGGCTGGGCGGGAGGCGTGATGAAAACAGCCTTTGATAACGTGCCCATCCATATCCCGGGTGAGTACATGTTCACCTACAACCCATACACCTATGCCAATTCAGATAACGTCTCCGGCCATTCACTTGACCGGGTGTGTCGTGAAGTGGAGCAATTGGTAAAGCAATGGCCAGAACGGCTAACGATGGCATCCACGGGTGGACCAGTGAGTGGCAACGAAGAAACTGACTCGGCCGGATGGCAATCCAACACCCGAAAGCTGGAAGCAGCTGGCGCGATGGGCATCGAATACTCGTTATCCTGCCCGCAGGGAGGCGATGGGACGGAGGGAGCGATTGTCTCGCAAAATGCGGCCCTCACTGCCAAAATCATTGACTGGATCATGCAGGTCGGCGACCCTGATATCCCCAAGCTATTCAAGCTGACCGCAGCAGTGACGTCCATCGCACCCATCCTGCGGGCAATCCGCAAGGTGCTGGATAAATACCCGCATAAGAAAGCCGGAATCACCCTGGCGAACTCATTCCCCACCCTGGCCTTCCGCCCGGCGATGGGTCGTAGTTGGGATGAGGGTGTCATCGTGGGGATGAGCGGGGAGGGCGTTACCCCGATCTCATACCTGACCCTGGCTCAGGCGGTGCCGGAAGGGATCGAAATATCGGGTAACGGTGGGCCGATGAATTACAAGGCTGCCATGGATTTCCTGGCCCTGGGAGTTAAAACGGTGCAGTTCTGCACCATCGTCATGAAGCAAGGTTATGGCATTATTCATGAACTCGAATCAGGCACTTCGTTCATGCTGCAAGCACGCGGCATTCGATCGATGAAGGATCTGATTGGGATTGCCCAGCCAAACCCCATCACCGATTTTATGGCCCTCACAAGTGTCAAGAAAATTTCCGAGGCCAACCACGAGTTTTGCGTTTCATGCGGCAACTGCGCCCGCTGCCCGTACCTGGCAATCACCCTGGATGAAAAATATCTGCCCTACACCGACGCTGCCCTGTGTATCGGCTGCTCGATCTGTGCCCAAAAGTGCTTTGTGGGTGCCATCAGCATGCGGGAACGCACTCCACAAGAACTGGCTGCGCTGAGAGAACATTAGTCCCGAAAGGAATATTATGACTACTCGCTTTGAAAATGGAATAGTTGTCACGCTGGGAAATAAGAATCGTGTGCTGTGGGATGCCACCGTGGTCACCGAGGGGGAACGAATTGCAGCCGTAGGCGATGCACAGACGATGAAACAACGCTTCCCGGAGGCTGATGCGGTGGACTGCTCTGGGAAGATCATCTTACCCGGTTTCATTTGCACCCACCATCACTTTTATTCCACCATGGCGCGTGGGATGAGCATCCCCGGCGAGCCAGCGGCGAACTTTGTTGAGATCCTTGAGCGGTTGTGGTGGAAAGTGGATCTGGCTTTAGACGAAGAAGACATTACCCTGTCAGCCCAGTTACCGTTGATCGATTGCATTCGCAACGGTACGACCACTGTGATCGATCACCATGCCTCACCAGGGATGAGGGATGGCTCGTTGGACTTGATTGAGAGCGCCGTCCGCCAGGCGGGCGTTCGTGCTTCGCTGTGTTATGAGGTTTCTGACCGTAATATTCCCGCTGGGGGAATTGCAGAAAATAAACGTTTTATCAAAAAGGTTGGTAAAGGAGATGGCCAGATTGCAGCAATGATGGGCATGCATGCATCATTCACGTTAGCAGATGCGACCATCGAGGAATGCGTGGATATTGCCAGGGCAGCCGGGGTTGGTTGTCACATCCATGTGGCCGAAGATGCCGCTGACCGGGAAGATTCGCTCAACAAATATCATCTGCCCACTGTACAGCGGCTGGATAAGCTTGGTGTAACCGGCGAAAAGTCCATTTTCGTCCACTGTGTTCACATTGACGAGGCTGAGATGGACGTCCTGGCTGCAACCCGGACGAGCGTGGTCCACAACCCTGAATCGAACATGAACAACGCCGTCGGTGTCACACCTCTGCTCAAGCTGCTAAACAAAGGTGTTTTGGTCGGGCTTGGTACCGACGGGATGGGTTCAGACATGCTGGTGCAGATGCGCTGTGCCTACCTGTTGCACAGGCTTGCCAACCATGACCCGCGCGTGGCATTTTTAGAAGCTCCGCAACTGCTGTTGCAGAACAATTCGGCGATTGCTGAGCGACAGTTTGGTCTGCAGCTAGGCGAAATTGCGGAAGGCAGACCTGCTGATCTTGCTATTCTTGACTACCAGCCACCCACGCCACTGAGTGAGGCAAATTTCCTTGGGCACCTCATCTTTGGGCTGGTGGATGCGGTCGTTGACACGACCGTTTGTAAAGGTAAGATCCTGATGAAGGGGAAGCAAATCCTGAGTATGGATGAGGCACGACTGGCTGCGCGTTCACGCGAATTAGCTCCCAGGATGTGGAAACGCTTGCAAGAGCTTTAGAAAGCCACTCGGCGCCTGCAATCTCAAGGCTGAGAAAGGATGAATTGATGGAACGCGTTGCCCTTTACCTGCAAGATACACACGACCTGCGTGACGGGCTCGATTATGTGAAGTATGCGGAGAGTAAAGGCTTTGAAGCCGTCTGGCAGGCAGAAAGCCGGCTGGTGAGAGATGCGATTGTGCCGATGGCAGCCTATGCAGCCGTGACCGAACGCATCAAGATCGGCTCGGGGGTGATCAACAACTGGTCGCGCAACATTGGTCTGCTGGCTGCCACCTTCCTCACCCTGGATGACCTGGCTCCCAACCGCATCATCTGCGGCATAGGCGCCTGGTGGGACCCGTTGGCGAAAAATGTGGGTATTGATCGCAAGAAACCGCTGACTGCGATGAAGGAAACGGTCAACATCCTGCGCCGCTTGTTGAACATGGAGCGGGTGACTTTCGATGGTGAATTCATCCATGTCAATGGCATCGAGCTGGATGTGGTGCATGGACGGCGTGAGCCGCGCCATGTGCCGATTATGATTGGTGCAACAGGCGACCAGATGATGGAGCTAGCCGGTGAAATTGCCGATGGCGTGGTTTTAAATTACTGCGCACCACCTGAACACAACGATCACACGCTGGAATTGCTTGAAAAAGGTGCGAAGAAGAGTGGCCGCACCCTGGAGGAGATCGACCGACCCCAATTGGTAGTCTGTTCAGTGGATAACGATCATGCTGTGGCATATGATTCCACCCGCGGTCTGCTGTGCCAGTACCTGGCCCAACAACCGCATATTGCCAAGGCCTCGGGTGTGAGTGAAGAAATTGTCAAGGAGATCCAGGCCATATTGGGTTGGCCAGCCACCGAAGAGCAGATTGACAGGGCCAAGCACTTCGTGCCCGATGAGCTGATCGACCGCATCACTGCCTCTGGCACACCCCAGGAAGCGCGCATATGTGTGAACGAGTTTCGCAAGCACGGCTGCACCTGCCCAATTTTGTACCCGGTGTGCGGAGATGTGAAGTTACTGGTGGATACATTTGCACCGTGATCCGATATCTGCAGGTCGCGATGGATATAATTTGCTCGTAATTAACCTCCCAAGGATCGTATTTCCCCGGCAATTATGGATGCCATACACTTTGTAATGAGTTTGCTTGTATATCGCCTGCTGGTTGACTGTGCGATTCCCTGGAGAACACTGTAAAATAAGAGCAATTGCACCTTCTCCTATTGAACAATACTGATGTAATAACTTACTACCTCGAAATTTTTTTGCATAGTATGATTATGTATCTATTGCCTATAACTTTTTAATTGTCATTGCGAGAAGAGCGCTCTATGTATCCAAGTTTTTTTACCGAATTCCGAAGCTCGACGAAGCAATCTGCTCTTTGTTCTATACGAAACGGCGTAAATTGCCAGTTTAAGGTGAGTAATTACACACTGGAATTGGAATTTGTATTCTTATAGTTGGGAGGGCACATGAACATTCGTGATGAATTTGGCTTGACATTTGACGATGTTCTATTGGTTCCACAGCGTTCATCTATTCAAAGTCGTAAAGACGTATCCACTGAAACCTGGCTTGTGCCGGGAATCCGTTTATCTATTCCAATCGTCTCCTCGAATATGGACACGGTCACCGAAACGCGCATGGCGATCGCCATGGCTCAATTAGGTGGGATTGGGATCTTGCACCGCTTTATGACTGTTGAACAACAAGCAGATTGTGTCTCGCGTGTGAAACGCTCTGAAAGCCTGGTAGTAGAGTCGCCTCTCACCATCTCTCCTGAAGCCAGTGTGAATCAAGCTCGCCAACGGATGGCTGAGAGCGATGTTGGCGGATTGGTGGTGGTGGATGAGGATAACTATCTGCTGGGAATGATCACTCATCGCGATGTTTTGCTGGCTCCAAATCTGGAAATACCCCTGAGCGAGGTAATGACTTCCCGCGATAAGCTCGTTGTTGCCTCGCAGGATGAAACCCTCGAGAATGCGCGTCGCAAGCTGTACGAGCACCGCATCGAAAAACTACCTCTGGTGGATGCCGAAGGGCGTTTGGCAGGGCTGATTACTGCCCAGGACATTATAAAAATCCAGAAGCATCCAGGCGCTACGAAGGACAGTCGAGGGCGGCTGCGGGTTGGTGCAGCCATAGGTGCTCACCCAGAGGATTTGGAACGTGCCGCTAGCTGTGTGGCAGCAGGGGTCGATATTTTGGTGGTGGATATTGCTCACGGCCATTCAGACCATGTGATCAATATGGTGCGAAGTTTAAAACAACGCTTTCTCGGAGTACCGATTATCGCAGGTAATGTGGCGACTGCCCAAGGAGTGAAGGATTTGGTTGACGCAGGGACGAATGCAGTCAAAGTGGGGGTGGGTTCCGGCTCGATCTGTACGACGCGTATTGTGACCGGGTTTGGCGTACCGCAGCTCAGTGCGATCAGCGAGTGTGCTGAAACAGGACGAGAGTTGAATGTGCCAATTGTCGCCGATGGGGGCATCCGCAATTCAGGTGATATGACCAAAGCCCTGGCAGCAGGCGCCAGCACGATCATGATCGGTGGTTTGCTGGCCGGCACAGATGAAAGCCCAGGGGCGACCATCATACGCGAAGATAGGCGTTATAAGATTGTCCGTGGGATGGCATCCATCACTGCCAATATTGGCCGGAGGATGATTGATAAAAATGGGCTTGCAATCGAAGAATGGGGCGAAGTGGTACCGGAAGGGGTTGAAGCTGTGGTACCATATAAAGGAGCTCTGGTGGACGTATTGCACCAGCTGGTAGGCGGGTTACGCTCGGGCTTAAAGTTATGCGGGTGCCTGCTCAATAGAAGAACTATGGCAAGCTGCTGAGTTCATTCGCATTACACCCTCGGGCATGCAGGAGTCACACGCGCATAATGTGGAGCTGATTTGACCGGTAAAAATTATTGAGTCACCAGGATACAAGAGAGCTTGCATCAAGATGGGAGTCGGAAGTATCGATCATTAAATGAAACTATAAACAACGATACTTTTTTATATACCAAAGATGCAGGTGCAGTTGTGTGGCTTGATTTGTGTTCAATAAATTCATTACTATTACTAAAGCGCCCCTATGCTTCAAACCTGATTTTTTATTGACATGGTAAGTATCCTTTGATATATTATCCATAGACTGGTACATAAAGAGTTCATATCAATAGTTTTTGGATAATACAAACTCCCACCCCATTCCTGATTCATGTATCTAATTCCGAAGGAATTATTGGGGGAAAATTGACCCTGGTAATATGACCGCCTTAACAAAAAACCCTATTCGAATTGTCATTCTTGACAACCATACTCTTTTCAGGGCTGGTTTACGTTATTTAATTGAAAACCACAATGGGATGGAGGTCGTTGGTGAAGGTGGAAGTTGTGCTGAAGCGCTTGAAATCATCGCGAGCCTGAAACCAGATATTATTCTGCTTGAGCTGAATCTAACCGGATCATCCGATCCCGAATTGTTGTCATCGATAGTTAAGGCATCCGAAGGAATGCGGCTGATCCTCGTAACTGAGACGAATGATCCCAAGATTCATCAAAAAGCAGTTGAAGAAGGCGTCGTAGGAGTCGTATATAAGACCCAATCACCTGAGATATTGCTAAAAGCAATTGAAAAAGTTGACGCTGGTGAAGTCTGGCTGGAACGTTCACTTATTGCCAATGTACTGTCGCGCTTATCACGGAAACAACCAAACAGTAATGTGGATCCAGAGATTGAAAGTATCAACCGCCTCAGCGAGCGTGAAAAAGATGTTGTTAAATTAATTGGTCAGGGGTTAAAAAACAAGAGAATTTCCACAGAATTGTGCATCAGCGAGACGACTGTGAGACATCACCTGACTTCCATATATAGTAAGTTGGGGGTATCTGATCGGTTGGAATTATTGGTTTATGCTCATCGGAATGGTCTGGTCGCCGCACAAAGAAACTAACATAGCGCAGATTTATTCTCTTAGTGTTCGCATGATATTTACTGTTGCCTGAAAAATAAATATATTTACGATTTCATTTTGGTGTGATATTGTTATTATTCTTAATTGTTGAAAATGATGTTCTCAACAATTATCATATGTTAATATAGAGGCGTAGCGAGAAAGTTTATGAGTATTTCTCTGAACAGACGGATAAAACCACGCGTCGATTGCGATTATCCCGCGATCATTGAGGGTTATGACCCGGACGGGAAAAGATACAACGGATACGCCCGGCTGGCAAATCTGAGCGCCAGTGGGTTATTTATGAAGACGAATCGTCGTGTTGAAAATGGCGTTGAATTATCAGTGCTCATCCTGCTCGCCGGCTCAATCATTGAATCCGACGCCCCAAAAATCGCCACGAATGGTACGGTAGTACGCACGGAAACTCAACACGATGGGACTTGTGGGGTTGCAGTCAAATTCAATCGTTATCGATTCCTATAAATACGTGTAAGGTGCGTTTTACGATATGAGTTCGAGTAATTAAGGGGAAAATGGATTTTCGATGTTCACTTGTGTAACAAACAGAGGTAACTTCTGCCCAATTTATAAGTCATACCTCTAATAAGATAGATACGGGCACAAACTGGCTTGTCCATTGCCATAAAGTTCAAAAATTGACCCTCGATCCATCAGCTTGATCAAAAGGACGGACAATGATGTCTGATATCTTGCTCTCCCCCTCCCAACTTAGCTTGCGCGATGAAGCACGGACCTTTGCTCGCGAAAAGGTTTCTCGTCAATTATTGCTCGACATGGACGCGGAGAAGGTCCGCTATCCACACGAGTATATTCAGATGCTTGCCGGGCAACGCATGCTTGGGTTGCGCTTCCCAGAAGAATGGGGCGGGCGTGGTCTGGATTGGTCTCATGAGGTCCTGGCGCTGGAAGAAATTGGTGTTCTCGGTGCCAGCCTGGCATGTTTATTCTCCTTGCCATCCATTGTTGGCGAATCGATTAATGTCTTCGGTACAACTGATCAAAAAACGAAGTACCTCATACCTATCCTTAACGGCAAATTGACGGTTGCTGAAGCGCTTACAGAACCTCGCGGCGGTTCAGATTTTTTTGGTGCCACGACTACGATGAAACGCGAGGGAGATTTTTATCTCCTGAATGGGCAGAAACGTTTCATTGTGGGCGCTGAAGGAGCAGACCTGTTCCTGGTTTATGCCCGTTCAAGCGCAGATAGCTCTAGTCACAAAGCCATCAGCACGCTGTTAGTGGAACGCGGGCCGGGCGTAGAAGTACAACATGTTTATGGGCTTATGGGCACGCGTGGTGGAGGCACTGGGCGGGTATATTTTCGAGATGTGCCAGTTCCGGTGCAAAACCTCATCGGCCAGGAACACGGAGGTTATGATATTTTCAATCAGATGATGATCCCCGAAAGGATGACCAGTGCCGCCGGCGCGCTTGGTCTGGCTAGGAGTGCATTGGAAATCTGCGCCCGTTATGCCAACCAGCGTAAAGCCTTTGGGCAAAAGATTCGCGAGTTCGAGGGAGTTAGTTTCAAGATTGCTGATAGCGTCACCCGCCTGGATGCAGCGCGTGCCCTGGTGCACGAAACTGCACATAGCATCGATGTGATTGGGAATTCATCTTACATCCGGCGCATGGTTTCAGAAGCCAAAAAATTTGCCACCGATACAGCCTGGGCAGTGGTTAACGACGCCATGCAAGTAATGGGTGGCATCGGTTATACCAACGTTTACCCCATCGAGCGCCTGCTGCGAGATGCACGCTTGATGACTATCTGGACCGGCACGAATGAGATCATGAATCTGGTCATCCAGCATGAATATTATCGTGAATTACTCTCGAAATCTTCATCCGCCAGAGACGTGGAATCGGATGCCCTGAACGCTGAAGCCGAGGGCGAAAAGGTATATGAATGATTGTCAACCTGTAATATAAACTCCAAGAACGATTAGCCTACCAGTAAAAATCCACTGGGATTTCCAGATAATTTGAGTTTATAATATCAACGCCTCTCTATACCTTGGGGGTGATAGTTCAACAATCGAACCTGCTGTATTCATCCACAAGAATCATCACCTGGCTGGTGTCCTGGCTGAGTATCAATACCTTTCCAAAATGTATGGCTCATGTAGATTGGATTTTGATATGATTGAGCAGTATTTACTCCGCTATGCGGATATTGGGTAGCAGGCGCTGCCCATCAGATTGAGTAACGGTGAGAAAAAAGTGATTTACTTCGAAATTCGGCAGTTTTTCAGCCACCATTGATGTTAGCTGGCATTATGTTATAGATTTTAGGTGTTTGGATTAGTGAACTAGGGATTCATTCCGGATTACAAAATCATCAAATCATCAAATCTGTATTAGAATAAAGAAATTCTACTCTTGTGTAATATATTTTTATTGGTAATGTCAAACACTCTCAGGATGAGCCATAATCCCAAACTAGATCTTGCAACTCAATGTGTTTTCATATTGGGTCCGTTAAAATATATCACCAGGGCTCTGAAAGATAATTGCTGGCATGGATATATTCGGGATATGGTAAGTCACAGTCCGAGGAGAAAGGCGATTAATGGATTCCGATAATGTTGCCTCCACCGTTGTTGAATTACAAAAAGAAATAGCCAGATTACGTCAGGAGAATGAAGAGTATCGTCACCTGGCTTCATTCCCTCAATTGAATCCCTATCCTGTTCTTGAATTTGACCGCAATGGGCAGGTGGTTTATTTTAACCCAGCCGCACAAAAGACTTTATCAAGTCTCGGAATGACTGATGCACGTATCTTTCTCCCAGATGATTTCACGGAGATATGCAAAACTGCCAATGAAGAAACGAATGGTCAGTTTGTTAGGGAAGTGATGATCGGAGATATTATTATTGGAGAAACCATCTCCTTTCCTGCAGAACATGGCAACGCACGAATCTATGCCAAAGATATAACCCAAAACAGGCATGTGGAAAAAGCGTTACGCGACAGTGAAGCCCGCTTCCGCATGGTGCTAAAAAATGCCCCGGTCACTGTTGCCGCCCAGGATAAAGATTTGCGTTTTATCTGGGCATATAACCAGCGGACGGTCGATCCAGCGAGTGTGATCGGAAAAACGGATACCGAAATATTCTCACCAGAGATGGCTGCCTGGACGGTGGGGCTTAAGCGCCAGGTGCTTAAAACCGGAAAAGAACTAAGTACCCAGGGTTGGGTGTCGATCGGTAACCAGCGCTTATTCATTGATCTTTTCCTTGAGCCAATCCGTGACAATGATGGTCAGGTTACCGGGGTGGGGGTCGCAACGGTGGACCTCACCGACATCAAGCTGGCTGAGCAGGCTTTGAAGGAAAGCGAAGAGCGCTATCATTCATTGTTTGAAGGTATGACCGAAGGATTTGGAATCCACGAGATCATTTACGATGAAAACGGCAAGCCATGTGATTATCGTTTTTTGGATATCAACCCTGCCTTCGAACGCCTTACAGGATTGAAACGAGAGCAGGTAATTGGTAAAACCTATCATGAAGTGCTTCCTGACGAAGGTGATAATTGGGTAAATAACTATGGGAAAGTTGTGCTTACGGGTGAGCCTATCCAGTTCGAAGATCATTCTGCTACGTTAGACAGGTATTTAGAGGTTTTTGCCTATCGATGTGCACCCGGGCAATTCGCAACCATCTTCTTGGATATCACCGAACGCAAGCAGATGGAAGATGAATTACGCATCAATTTAGCTAAATACTCCGAGCTGTTTGATGCGCTGCCTGTTGGCGTAACTATATCCGATCAAGATGGTCAAATCCTTGAGTCCAATCAAGAAGCTTCCCATCTATTGGGTTTGTCTGAAGAAGAACAAAAACGCAGGACAATCGGTGGTAGAGAATGGAAGATAATCCGCCCGGATAAGACACCCGATGCCTCCGGATGAATACGCCAGTGTCAGGGCTTTGAAAGAACAACGCCGTGTTGAAAATGTTGAAATGGGCATTGTTAAAGGGCAGGATCAGATTACCTGGATCAGTGTAACCGCTTCACCCCTGCCACTTAAAAATTATGGTGTCGTTATTACGTACAACGATATTACCCAGCGGATTCAAGCTGAGGAGGCCCTTCATAAAGCTCATGAGAGGCTCGAAATAACTGTCCAACAACGGACGGAGGAGCTCCTGCATGCGAATATGGATTTGAAGGCCGAAATCGCTGAACGGAAACGGGTGGAATCTGAGCTTCTTTTACAAACCAAAGTTGTGGAAGCTGAGCGCCAGCGATTCAATAACGTCCTTGAGATATTGCCGGCATACTTAATTCTGTTAACCCCCGACTATCATGTTTCCTTTGCCAACCGTTATTTTCGTGAGCGTTTTGGCGAGGACCGCGGTCGCCATTGTTATGAGTATCTATTTGGGTTCGATGAGCCTTGTGAGAATTGCGAAACCTACAAAGTGTTGAAAACTGGAACCAACCACCATTGGGAATGGACTGGTCCAGACAATCATAATTATGATGTTTTTGACTTCCCCTTCAATGATGTAGACGGTTCCACGCTCATTCTTGAGATGGGCATCGACATCACCATGCGTAAGCAGGCCGAGGAGAAGTTACATTCCATAAATGCATACAACCGCAGCCTGATCGAAGCCAACCTGGATGCGCTGGTGACAATCACGCAAGACGGGAAAATCGGTGATGTGAATACCGTCACTGAGGCAATTACAGGGTACCCACGCGAAATATTGATTGGTACCGCTTTCCACAGCTATTTCACCGATCCGGAGAAAGCCCGTCTGGGTTACGAGCAGGTTTTTGAAACGGGCACAGTCCGTGATTATGAGCTGGAAATTCAGCATCGGGATGGGCACACCACACCGGTGACATACAATGCCTCGGTCTATCATGATGAATCTGGCAAGGTGGCGGGTGTGTTTGCTGCTGCGCGTGATATCACCGAGCGTAAGCTGGCAGAGAGAGAGCTTATCCTCTTAAATACCGCCCTGGAAGCTGCTGCCAATGGGATTATCGTCGCGGATAAGGACGGCACTATTCTATGGGCTAACTCAGCTTTCAGCCGGATGACGGGTTATACCGAGGACGATATTGTTGGTCAAAATCCCCGCATCCTTAAATCTGGTAAATATGATCATGAGTTTTATCGCAGCTTATGGGAGACCATTCTGGCTGGGTATGTATGGCATGGCGAATTAATCAACCGGCGTAAGGATGGCACTTTATATTATGAAGAGCAAATCATTACCCCCGTCATCGATCAATACGGCGACGTCACCAACTTTATTTCTATCAGGCAGGATATTACGGAGCATAAAAAGGCAGAAGATGACCTTCGAAAGAGTGAGCAGCAATATCGTTCCCTGGTGATTGCCACTGCGCAGATCGTCTGGCAGACCAATTCAAATGGGCAGGTCGTTGAGGATATTCCAACCTGGAGAAACTTAACCGGGCAAAGTATGGAAGAGTGTATGGGTAACGGTTGGGTCAATGCATTACATCCTGACGACCGGGAAAGGGTGGCAAATATTTGGTCGCATGCCGTGGAAGAGAAATCAAACTACGAGGTCGAGTATCGTATAAGAAATCGCAAAGGTGAATACAGCGATTACTCCGTCCGTGGTGTGCCAATCATTGATAAGGATGGAGAGATCATATCCTGGGTGGGTACTTGCACGGATATCACCGATAAGAAGAATTATGAAACTCAGCTGGTTCAGGCCGAAAAGCATGCCGCCATTGGTCGCATGGTTGGCTCAGTGACCCATGAGATCAACAATCCCTTGCAGACGATTAAAAACTGCTTGTATCTCATCAAACAGGATACTAACTCCGATTCACTGAACAATGAACCCCTGGAGATGGCGCTCTCAGAAACCCAGCGTCTGTCCAATATCGTCGGTCAATTACGCCAGCTTTATCGACCACAGGCTCAACAAACCAGGCAAGCCTATGATCTGTTGGGTATTCTTGAGGAAGCCCACTCGTTATTACTCCCTCACTTAAATAATTCACGCGTGGCATGGATGTCATTACCGGGTCTGAAGCATTACCAGGTAAGCTGCATTAAAGACCAGATCATCGAGGTTTTCCTGAATATTTCGATGAATGCCATTGAGGCGATGCAGCCAGGTGGTGGAATATTATCCATAGATATGCTCCAATCCACGGATAAGTCTCAAGTAGGGATAGTATTTTCTGATACAGGTCCCGGGATAAAGCCTGAGATACTAAACCATCTCTTTGAGCCGTTTATCACTACCAAGGAATTCGGTTTGGGATTAGGATTATCGATCTGCTATGGTATTATCCAAAAACATGGTGGGCAGATCACTGTTGAAAGCCAACCGGGTCAGGGCACGAGCTTCACCATTTGGCTGCCGATTAGTAGCGAATAATTAATAACCGAGAAAACCAATTATGGGCACAAACCACTCCATCCTGATTATTGACGATGAACCCAATTTACGGCGCAGCCTGGGCCTGATTTTACAACGCGCAGGCTATACGATTACGACTGCAGCCGATGCGGCTGAAGCGCTTCATTTGCTGCACGCCGGCGCTTATGATCTAACCTTCCTGGATATCAAACTCCCCGATCAAAATGGGATCCAACTCCTGCCCCAAATTAAGGAAATATATCCTGATATGCCCATCCTTATTCTGACTGCGCATGCGACACTGGATACCGCTATTGGTGCCGTCAGGCTGGGAGCACGGGATTATTTGTTAAAACCTATCGATCCCGAAACCATCCTCAACCGCGTTGACACTATCCTGGGAGAAGAAAAACCCAAGCGGCGGCGTGAAATCACGTCTCAATTGCAGGATTTATTGGCTGAATTACAGTCCATCGACGGCAAGGAGCTGCCCAAAACTCCTGCAGATACCAGCACACCCATATCAGACCCGGCTCGATATCTGAAATGTGGACCTCTTCAACTAGACCGGCATACACATTCGGTTCAATACAATGAATGTAATACTTCCCTACCACCGTCCACCTTCGATTACCTGGTCACATTGGTAAGGCATTCGCCTCACCCGGTGACGTATGAAAAGTTGGTCGTGGAATCTCAAGGTTATCAGCATGTCAGTCGGGCTGAGGCCCGCGAGATATCCCGTTGGCAAATGCATGAGATCCGCAAGCTCTTGGAAAATGACCCGCGCCATCCCCACTTGATCATTACCGTTCGTGATGTCGGTTATCGCCTGGTCGTATAAAAAACCTATTGTTAGTAAAAAGGCGAGTAGTGATGGTAACTACTCGCCTTTTTTGTTAATTTAAACCATTGGTATCTTGCCAATATATGCCAACTTTTTCCAATTGTTCACCTGACTTTAATCTATAAAATCAAGATGAGATTCCTATGGAGACTCATGAGTTCTAAATTGATTATTCTGGTAGAAGAAGATCCAAATTTACGCCAATCAATGGCGCTCATCCTTCAACGCGCCGGGTATTTTGTCACCGCTACTGATTGTGTTTCACAGGCATTGAACATTATTCAATCTGGAAATTACTACCTGATCATCGCTGATATTAATATGCCTGAAACCCACAAATTGCTTCTTCCCAAGGTCTTAGGTTTGTACCCCCACCTCTCAATCGTGATCCTGACTGACCAGTCAGCATCCGAAATTGAGAAGGGGGACATGCTATTAAGTGCTCATTATCTAGTCAAGCCGATCGCTCCCGAACGTTTACTGGATTGCGTCGTGACGATCATGGGCAGGAACGGCAACCACAAGTAAATGGATGGTTTGCATATGATTTGCTACAGTTCAGAACCTAAATTTCAACCTTGCTGCAGATCATTTTCTTCCCATTCTTTTGATCAAACATTATGGAATAAAAATCTCGTCTCGATTAGCCAAAGACAGTTTATACAAATAACAAATTCTCGCCCATGGATATTGCCCGTAGTTCCATCCTTGAGCGAGTAACCCTTCCCAAGCCATATTTATTTCTGGCAATCATTTCAAACAAGGAGGTGATTAAGTCCATCGATTCAATCAAATCAATCCATCAGGATCAAGACACTGTCTCGAATGATGATATTGGTGCATACATGATCGACCGAAATGTAATCTCAACCCCAATCAAAAAGGGTTACAGGGGATCAAATGATCAAGGAGGTAAATAATACAAATTTTGAAATGGCTCACATTAATTATTTTTCTTTAATTCATCCCAAAATATTCATAACATTTCCTCAGGAGAATCATCATGACTATTCGTAAATTTTTGAAATATCTTCTTATGCTGCTTGTGTTCACCTCCATTATCTTCGGAAGTTCGAGCAGCATTCAGCGTGGCGCAGCCATGCCGATTTCGGAAGTAGACGAGTCGAAGGTGCCGCATTACTTCGGCCCCTACCCCAACTGGGCACTCAGCCCTCTCACGCTCCCGAATGTCGCGGTTAATATTGTGGGCGATGGCGTAGGTGCACAAGCTTCAGCTTCTGTCGGTGGGAATGGCTCCGTCACCGCCATTACCATCACCAACCCTGGCAGCGGCTACACGAGCGCAACCGTGGGATTTACAAGTACCAATGGCGCAGGCGCCCAGGCTGATGCAGTCGTTTCGACCTCAGGTGTGGTTACCAGTATCGTGGTAGATGCGAATGGTGCTGGCTATATCACCCCGACGGTGACCATTAGCGGCGGAGGAACGATAACACAAGCCACCGCCACTGCCTATGGGAGTGTTTATACGCTCACACTCGATACCTTTGGCAGCGGCTACAGTATGCCGACTGTCGACTTCGATATGCCCGACGATCCGAATGGTGTGCAAGCTAAGGCGCACGCCACTTTCGATACAACCTCAGGCGCTATTACAGGGATCTTCATTGATAATCCGGGCTCCGGGTACGCAACAGCGCCAAATGTTGTGATCCGCGATGGCACCATTTTCGCCCCACTCAACAACCGAGAGCAAGCTCGAGCTCGGGATGCACGCGAACAAATCTTAGCCGGAGGCACAATCTCACCCAATGGCACCACCGCCATTACGGATGCTACAGCCCACGCTACGATCGATATCCAGGAAATTAAACTGGATACTTACGGCAGTGGTTACACTTCCGCTCCTTTAGTTGATATCGGTGACATGTCCGGCAGTGGTAGCGGGGCATCCGCAACCGCGTTCACCGACGTTGGCGCAGTCACGGCCATTAACCTGACCGCTGGCGGTACAGGATACATAACCGCGGGCGGGATCCAGAAATTCCAGGATGGCCTGCCCATGCTGTGCGATCCATCTATTGGCTGTTCCCCCAACAACCTGGGTCAATATGTCCCGCTCGGGGTACCCGATACCACCACCTTCTCAATCGCCAGTGGTTTCGGGGCCGATGCGGATTATTATGTCATCGCTCTGGTGCAGCACCGCGAGCGCATGAGCTCATCCCTGCCTGTTACGGGCACGCTCTTGCGCGAATACGTGCAGCTCGAGACCCCAGCCAATGCTTCCTGGAGCAAGAGCGTTCCACTGTATAATGACCTGCTCGACGGCACCTCTGTTCCTGCCATGATGCCAGATGGCATAACGCAAGCCGTCGCAGTAGATGACCCGCACTATATGGGTCCCATCATCGCCGCCCAGAAGGATAAGCCGGTCAGGATCGTCTTCTACAACCTGCTGCCGACTGGTTCTGATGGTGATCTGTTCATCCCGGTGGACACGACCTTCATGGGTTCCGGTATGGGCCCGATGGACATGATGCCGCCGATGGATGCAGGCACTGTCATGGATGGAATTCGCAACCCCATGTGCGGTGAGGCAAATAAGTCGGATATGGACCGCAGCATGTGCTTTGCGGAAACGCGCGCTAGCATCCACCTGCATGGTGGTATCACCCCCTGGATCAGCGATGGCTCGCCCCACCAGTGGATCACCCCCGCCAACGAGAAGACCGGTTGGCCTGAGGGCGTCGCTGTCAGTCAGGTTCCAGATATGGTGGGTACTGCTATACCAGCCGGAGTTCCAGACTGCTCCTCCCCGACCGATGGCTGTTCCACCTTCTACTACACCAACCAGCAGAGTGCCCGGCTGATGTTCTACCACGACCACGCCTGGGGCATTACCCGCCTGAACGTATACGCAGGCGAAGCTGCCGGTTACCTGATCACCGACCCGACCGAGCAAGCCTTATTCGGCCCGACCGGCACTTTCTCCAGCCTTGGTGAGGGCATCCCCCTGGTCATTCAAGACCGCACCTTTGTACCCAGTGTAGCCCAGATGGCACAGCAGGACCCCACCTGGGATTATACTCGTTGGGGCAGCGAAGGGGACCTGTGGTATGAGCACGTCTACATGCCCGCCCAGAACCCCAACGACCCCTCCGGCATGAGCGCCTACGGACGCTGGTTCTACGGGCCCTGGTTCTGGCCGCCTGTCACCCCCACTTACGACCAGATCGCCAACCCGTACTTTGGCAAGGATCCTCTTGGACCAGATGGTACACGCTACACAGCAGATGACTTCACCACGGACTTGGCAGTACCATGCAACCTCGATGATCCAACCACCTGGCAGTACGACACTGACCCGTATTGCGAACCTCCAACTATCCCGGGCACACCCAACAACTCGGCTGGCATGGAGCAGTTCAACGACACGCCCATCGTGAATGGAACGGCCTACCCAACCATTACCCTGGATCCCAAATCTTACCGCCTGCGCATCCTGAATGCGGCTAACGACCGCTTCTGGAACCTGCAGTGGTACGTGGCCGATCCGACCACTGGCACCCTCAGTGAAGTGGCTTTGAATCCTGCTGAGCTGGCAGCCGCCCAGACCGACCCGAACATCTTCCCGACTCCTCTCGAGAGCATGGTCGATCCTGTGAGTATGGCGACTGTCGACCTGAAGGGTCCGGACTGGATCCAGATCGGCACCGAAGGCGGCTTCTTGCCCGCACCGGTGGTCGTGGATGGTCAGCAGGAAACGACCTGGATCATCGACCCCACCCGCTTTGACGTTGGGAATGTGGACCAGCACTCGCTGCTGCTCGCCCCTGCTGAACGGGCGGATGTGATCGTCGACTTCTCGCAGTTTGCTGGCAAGACTTTGATCATGTATAACGATGCACCGGCGGCTTTCCCGGCTCGCATTTCCACCTATGACTATTACACCGGCGCCCCAGACCTGAGCCCGAATGGCGCTCCCACCACCCTGCCCGGCTACGGGCCGAACACCCGCACCATCATGCAGGTTGTGATCAGCACAAACGCAGCCGCCCCTGCCTTCAACCTTACAGCACTCAATGCTGCCTTCCGGCATCATGCCGATGGTTCAGGCGTGTTTGAATCTGGCCAGAATCCGACCATCGTCGGGCAGGCTGGTTACAACTCGGCCTATGGCACGAGCTTCGCCTCGGGAAGCTGGTGCAATAACCCCGCCGATCCGAGCATTCCTTGTGACGGGTTTGCTCGTATCTCAGAGCAGGGTGGTGACATTTTCAAGTTTGACACCCTGGTAGGTACTCAGATAGGGGTAAAGATCGAGCCTAAGGCCCTGCACGATGAGATGAACTCGACCAACTTCGAGCCGTACGGCCGGATGTCAGGCAACATCGGCGTCGAGGTCGTCCCGGCCGATCCGGTCTTGCAGAACGTGGTCCTGTACCCGTTCGTGAACCCACCGACGGAGCTCTTTGATGGCACCAACCTGCCAAGCACCGACACGCTTACCCCGATCTCGGTCGGAACCGACGGGACTCAGATCTGGAAGATCACCCACAATGGAGTCGACACGCACCCCATCCACTTCCACCTGTACGATGTGCAGCTGCTCAACCGGGTCACCTGGGACAATATCATCATCCCGCCCGATGCCACCGAGCTGGGCTGGAAGGACACCGTGCGGGTCAGCCCGCTCGAAGATACCTACTTCGCCATCCGGCCCATCATCCCGGTCATGCCGTTTGAGCTTCCCAACAGCATCCGGCCGCTCAACCCGATGATGCCGCTCGGTGACACCTCGATGTTCAACCCGACCGACGTGAATGGCAACCCGGTCACAGCCATCGCCAATCATCTCGTCAACTTCGGTTGGGAGTACATGCTGCACTGTCACATCCTCTCGCATGAGGAGATGGACATGATGCGCCCGGTGGGGGTAGCGATTCCACCGATTGCACCCGATGGACTACTCGCCAGGATAGTCAGTCAGCGGCGTAATACCGCCACGGTTGTCCTCACCTGGAATGACAATTCAATCAGTGAAACTAGCTTTGCAATCGAGCGGTCATCGGACAGTGGAGTAACCTGGGAACAAGTTGGAACAGTCGATTCGCCGCTTGACCAGCCCAATACCAAAGAGGTTCGCACCTACACCGATACCGTCGATGATAGACTGACATACCAATACCGCGTCATCGCTTTGAACACGATTGGCGACACTACTGTTTATGCAGGCAGCACCGGATTCCCAACCGTAACCGCGAAGTCGGCGTACTCGAGCCCCGCCATTCCAATAATCGTCCCTTCAGCACCGACCAACCTGGCAGCTTCCCTGCTGGCCAACCCGACTCGAGTCAGCCTGACCTGGAGTGACAATGCCACAAACGAGACTGGGTTCTATATCGAGGTCTCTGTAAATAGCGGTGCTTTTACCCGACTTGCGGATTTGCCGCCACGCAACAATACCGGCAACGTGACTTACGTGGATAGCACGGTGGTGCAGGGTAACACCTATGCCTACCGGGTGGTTGCATACAATGCCAACGGTCTGTCGCTCTACACGAACACCGTTACCATTACGGTTGATATCCCAGCTGTGCCTTCTGACCTGGCAGCCATCCCGGTGCGCAGCGGAAATAGAGAACGAGTAGCGCTTTCCTGGACTGATAACGCCAATAACGAGACAGGTTTTACCCTCCAGTGGTCAGCCACCAGTGACTTCGCAGTCATCGCAGGCAGCGCCAACCTCGGACCGAATTCCACCACCTACCTCACCACGAATATTGCCCGACAGGTGTGGTACTTCCGTATCCGGGCGAACAACGTGTTGGGGTCCTCCGCCTGGGTAACCACTGCGGGGATTTAGCCAGCCTCTGAACCGCATTCTCCGCTGGTGTTCATGAGCAGCTTCAACCTTGGGCTGAACAATTGGAGCGGCCAGGTGGGTGAAGTCGGGACTGAAGGCCAATGGTTTATAGCCAATTGGGGCAATGATGATCCTGAAGAGACAGTAGGACAGCCGGCGTACGTCTACCACCAGCTCGCCGACCCACTGGGATCGTTCATGGGTACCTTCCTGTTCGATCCCAAGAGTACCACTACCAGCGACATCCCGGTGGACATCTATAATGGAGTTGATGCAAGTGGCAGTGAAATATTTGGGCTGCAATACCTGCACAACGCCAGCGCTCCAGATGTATATCAAATCCGCGCTTGGGCCAAGACCGAAATGGTGGATGTCACCACCGATTGGGTATCCATTTCCAACGCAGTGCACACACTGCAGCTTGAGTGGCAGTCGGCGGAGACCTCCAGTCTGAATTTGTACTTGGATGGCGAAGATCCAGTAAGCGTCAACGGGGATACCAGCCTGTACAAGCTGGCTCAGGAACGCCTGGGACCTTCTCTGGGTGTGGATAGCATCCCGCTCTCCGCGGCCAATGCCTCCAAGTCGGTATCCTTTGCCGAGTACTTCGCCTTGAGCACGCAGGTTGTCACCCCATACCCACCAATTTTCACATACACTTCCTTCCTGCCGCAGGTAAATAGATAAGTTACGGCGGATAGACCAAGACAATAATTGCTCCCTGGAGGGATCCCTTCAGGGAGCAATTCTAGAGAGCCCAGCATGGGCGCTGACTAAGGGGTAAAAGACCCTTGAGGAGGTTGGTCGCATCAACCGCTAGCCGAAGGCAAGGGCGTCGCTGTGAAGCGGGGTCTGGAGGAAGCTGGAGGCAAACCTGTGACTTGAGGAATACGAACCTCATAAGCGGCTGTGAGGCCGGGCGAGTTGGCTAGAGACAATGAAGCCCTCTGCCACAAAGAGCCAAAGCAGTAAATGGGGCAAGGATGCAGGGAAAGTTAGCCCTCTTACCTGGGGAGGTCTGCTGCTAAGCCGGGAATGGTAACCTTGGCTGCAGAACCAGCCTCCCCTCTGAACGAAGTCGGGGAACTGTTCTAAAATTATTCTCGAATACAAACTAAGGAGGACGGTATTGAATTGAAAACGATTGCCAGTTTTATGCTCCATGAAGCATAATGCCACGTAAAAATCTAAAAAAACAGGGAGAGTGTATCATGAGAAAGTTCACCTTTATCACAATCGCACTGCTACTGCTATCAAGTCTGTTTATGTTTGGATCCCGCTCGACCGTATTAGCCCAGGACCCACCAGCGGGGCTCACCGGGATGGAAGCACTTGGGAAGGCACTCTTCTTCGATGAGAACCTGTCTGCCAACGGCACCCAATCCTGCGCAGCCTGTCATGGACCAGAAGTGGGCTTTACTGGCCCAGATGCGCTGATCAATGCAGCTGGAGCGGTCTACCAGGGCGCTATTCCCAATCACTTTGGCAATCGAAAGCCGCCGGCCTCGGCCTATGCCGGTGATAGCCCTGTGTTTCACTTTGATGAGAACGATGGCTGGTTCGGTGGGATGTTCTGGGATGGCCGTGCCACTGGCCTGACCCTGGGTGATCCACTCGCTGAGCAAGCCCAGGGACCCTTCCTGAACCCGCTCGAGCAGGGTGTTGCCAACGCTCAGGTACTGTGTGTAAGAGTCAAACAATCCGACTACGCTGCACTCTTCGATGAAGTGTGGGGTGTCGGCTCACTTGACTGCGCCAAGGATGTTGCTGGTGTGTACGAGAAAATCGGCCGCTCTGTGGCGGCCTACGAGAGAAGCCCGGAGGTCAACCCGTTCAGCTCGAAGTTTGACCTGTTCTGGGACAACGCCCAAGCTGCTGGTAAAAATGTGACCTTGATCAAGTGCGGTACAGGCGGCATGGGTGGCGGAGGTGGTGGGATGGGCTGCCCGGGTGGCGGTAGTGATGCCAATCGCTGGACAGCATTTCGCAATCTTGGGCTTTCCGATCCCGAACTGCAAGGCCTGGCCGTGTTCAATACCCGGGCTGGCTGTTCCTCCTGCCACTCACTCCAACCCGGCTCAGATGGCTACCCCCTGTTCACCGACTTCGGCTACGACAACATCGGCGTTCCGAAGAATCCGGATAACCCCTTCTACGATATGCCCACAGCATGGAACCCCGCTGGGGAGGACTGGGTAGACTACGGCCTGGGCGGCTTCCTGATGGCCGCAGGATACCCAGCCGAGGTCTATGAAACGGAGCTTGGAAAAGTTAAAGTGCCTACCCTGCGTAATGTCGACCTGCGGCCCACGCCAGACACTGTGAAAGCCTACGGCCACAACGGCTATTTCAAATCACTAGAAGAGATCATTACCTTCTACCACTGGCGCGCCATGATGGACGGTGGCTGTATGGGTGGCGGCATGGGCGGTGGCATGGGATGCAGTGGCATGGCGGATATGTTCCCTCCTCCGGAGGTAGACCAGAACCGTGCCACATTGAGCATGTTCCCCATGATGCAAATAGACAACCTCGTCGCCTTCTTGAGGACGCTTTCAGACGGTTATAGTCAGTGATAATCACCTTTATTCTGGGGAGGAATTGCTCCTTCCAGTAGATATATAATCCAAAAAGCGAGCAGTGAATTACCACTGCTCGCTTTTTGGATGGTTTTCGATGATTGGGGTACGCAAATAATGTCCAACTTATTCCAATGGTTCACCGCGATTATTTCTATAAAATATGCTTGATAAATCAATGGCACCATTGAATACGCCTTCGTTGCGGTCTGATCAAGAGGTGGAAATTAAGCCAGGGTGATCCAACATGTTCGTTTTGCCCGGAAATGCATAACCAACTAGGGGCTGCCATCCAGGTGGAAGCGACCTGGCTTACAGGAGGAATTAGATGGATAAGGATAAGTTATATAAATGGGCGGGGTCATCGCAATTGTCAGTTCGGGTTTGATCCATCTCTACACTGCTCCGGATGAATTTCGAGAAGCCCCCTATATGGGGATCTTGTTTTTTGTTTATTTTCTTGGCTCCCTGTTTTCCGCATTGGGTATCTATCGCAGCAAGCTGTTATCGGGATGGATGCTTGGGGGCATGCTCTCAGTCGGAGCGGTTATTGGCTATATCCTCAGCCGAACAACTGGGCTGCCTTTGATGGAAGTTGAAGTTTGGGGACCGCCCCTGGCATATTTCTCAGTGCTCCTGGAGCTCATATTCTTGATACCCGCCATATACCTGTTAAAAGTTAATTCTGCAAAGCGGGTTCGTCCCATCTAAATGATTGACTGCCAGGCTGCCTTCAGAAATGATTCTCCCGGGCAACCGCAGCTTCCCACTCCCAGAGACTGTTTTCTACCGCCCTGGTCACCGGTACTACCATGACTGTTTACTTCATCCCCGGCGATCAGTTCCCAGTCTCACGCGCCCAGCACTCAATTGGCAGGCGTGCTCACTTCTCAGATACCCCTCTTTACGCCAATTCTCTTAAGCATCAACCTGCCCCTGATTGGCAAATAAGGGATATGGACACAATCTTTTCTATTCTCTGACGGGATAGACTGGATGTAGACTAACCCCTTTCCGGAGCTGAATCAGACGTTCCTGGCTTATTTTAGTTTTAACATTCCTCGAATTTGGGCTAGAATATAATGAGCGCCGCCAATCTGTTGAAGATTTGCGCTGCACAACAGTAACTTCTCACCTATCGATATTACTGTGTCACCAGCTGCTATTTTGGAAAAGGGAGGATGGGTGAGTAATTACGCACAACACAGCCGATCAATTAACTCGCATAAGATGGAACCACGCATCCTTACCATTCAATATCTCGAGGATTCCGCCTCTCTGGCTCAGCTGGATCCGGGTCTGGTCATTGATAAACTGCGCGCCGCCGCTGAGCGCCTGCCAATTACCCATCTTCTCGTCGGCTGGCACCTGCCCATACCTCTACTGGAAGCTTTACGCCGGGAAGCAGAACGATTGGGTATGCGTTTCATCCGCTGGCAGCCTCTTCTCACCGGTGACAGGGTTTTTATACCCGCCTCATCCTGCCAGGTAGTCACTTTGACCGGTAATACGCTGACTGGATTTCAGAACTTGCCCGAATTCACTTTTGCCTGCCCGAACCATCCTGCGGTGCAGGCAGCCATGATTTCGCACATCGCCGATTTGATCCGCCAGGGGTTATTTCAAGGGTTTTTCCTTGACCGGGTTCGGTTTCCATCTCCTGCCCAAGACCCGCTGAACCAGTTGACTTGTTTTTGTGAGCACTGCCGCCTTAAAGCAGCTCAAATGGATTTAGACCTGGAAGGAATCAGGCAGGAAATCTTTCGCAGCACTCGCCAAGAAAATGGGCGCATATCCCTGGTGAAAGCACTTTTATCTGCAGACGCCGGGTCTGATCAGGCTGATCAAATCAGGGGACTGGCTCAATTCATCGCCTTTCGAAAGCACAGTATTCTTGATTTTCTCACCAATGTCACAAAGTTATTTCGCCAGGCTCGCCTGGAAATCGGCCTGGATTGCTTTTCACCCAGCTTAACCCACATGGTTGGGCAAGACCTCCGTGCCATGGGCGAGTGTGCTGATTGGGTCAAGCTGATGACCTATGCTCACACCCATGCTCCAGCTGGTCTGCCGTTCGAATTATCTGGTTTACTCCAGTATCTCATTGCATCTACCCAGCTCAGCGATGAACAGGTTTTTGAATTGCTCGGGGAAATCACCCGCCTGCAGTTGCCCGGCAATCTTGGATCACTTAGCATCGATGGTCTTTCTTCTTTTGCACTTGAAAAGGAGGTCCGGCGGGGGATTGAAGCTTGTTCGGTCCCCGTCCTGGCTGGTATTGAGCTGGTCAGGCTTGACGGGGTGACCCATCAAAACCCTGCTACCATCCAGGCTGACCTCATGGGAATCAAAAGGGCTAATCCGGCCGGGTTGGCTCTTTCCTGGGATCTACTCCATATTCCTTTGGAATGGTTGGACCTGGTGAGGCAAGTCTATTTGATCAACGAATAGTGGTATTGGTAACCCCAGTTAGAAACTTATGCAATAATCTTTCACTTAAGCGACCATATCTTTTCTGCCCTGATAAACGGTTCCCCTCGTTGGCTGTCCAGGTCCACTTTCCCTTCCACCACGTATGGTCCCGCTGTGGATAAAGCCGCTTTGGAGCGCCGATATACCTCCGAGGTGATCACTACATCCAGCATACCTTCCAGGTCTTCCAATGACATGAAGTAAATGTAATCCCCACGTGTCGTCAGGCTGCGTCGCCAGGTTTGGCGCATGCCAGCCACACGCACGAGCTGTTCCAATCGCGCAGCTGCATCTACGGTGGTGAGTGCACCTGCCGTGGCAATCTGCTTTTCTGCTAGTTCCAGCGGGTGAGCGATGACTCCCGTCCCCAGGATTTCTTCCTGAGCCGCCACTTTTTGCGCCATGTCCCAATCCTCTTCTACGCTTTCCCCCAGCGAGAATAGCGAAAGCTGCCCACCTTGCCATCCACCGTGTTCCAGCTGGCGCATCAGCTGCGGGATTGTGCCAAAACTTTCCAGGGCACCCACCTTCACCAGGTTTTCAGCCTCCACCGGGCGCGGATCTACTCGCGTTAGAAAATCTGCCAATGAACTGTAGGGTCGGTTGCGTACAATGGCTGCCTGTGTCCGCTGGGTCAGCTCTCGCACCTGGTCAAGGCCCATGAATAACACCTGCTCACCGTTCAATACTTTAACGCAGAACTCTCGCTCAGCATAATTGACCTCGGGTGGGCGCAACTTTAACCCCATGCGCCGGGCTTCATTCATATAAATTCGTTGGCTGTAATAACCTCCCCAGTTTGCCAGTACTGCCGCCATGAAAAAAGCCGGGTAATGCGTCTTGCACCAGGCAGAACGCCAGCTCACCTGCGCATAAGATGCCGCGTGCGCTTTCGGGAAGCCGTACCCCGCAAATGCAGCCATCAGCTCCCAGATACGTTTGGCGATATCTTCCGCTACCTGATTTAGCTCCCAGGCTCCAGCCACGAATTTCTCTTCCAAAGTCTGCATTTGTTTCCCGGGATCGAAGTGCGACATTGCCCGGCGTAGCAAATCCGCCTCTGCCAGGCTAAACCCCGCCAGATCATGCGCAAGCCGCAGCACCTGTTCCTGGTACAGGATCACCCCATAGGTATCGGCCAGCAGGTTGCTCAAGGCAGGATGCAAATATTCGGTGGCTTCCTTACCCAGGTGGCGCCGTACAAATGCATCCTTCAGCCCTCCTGTCAGCGGACCGGGCCGGTAAAGGGATAGCGCTACCATGATGTCATCCACGGTTCTCGCCTTGACTTCCTTAAGTGTGGCCCGCATGCCCGGGCTTTCAATCTGAAAACATCCAATCGTCCGTCCCTGGTTGACCATTTTGCTTACTTCCGGGTCTTCTCTGGGGATGGTTTCCAAAATTTCAGTCAGTATGGATATTTTGGGGCGGGCATTTATCGTCGGCCTCTCCTTGGCGATGGTTTCCACCACATCTCCCAATACGGTCAGGCCGCGTATCCCCAGCAGGTCAATTTTGACCAATCCTAACCGCTCGATTGAATCCAGGTCAAATTGGGTGATCACCACACCCTTGTTCGCCACCTGGGTGGGAGCCAGGTCGGTGAGTGCCCCCGGACTGATCACCACCCCACCCGGGTGTACAGAAAGGTGGTGTGGCACGTCGATCAGTGCAGCTGCATCTTTGAACATCGCCTGGTGAGTTGGAGTCCGATAGCGTACGCGCAGGTCTGCAAAGGGGTCTTCTTTGTTGCCACCTCGTCTGGAAGGGCCAAACCAGCGATAGGGCAGGCTGTCTGCCAGTGCGCTTACCTCCTCGGCCGGTAATCCATATGCCTTGGCCACCTCACGCAGTGCTGAACGGCTGCGGAAGCGGTTGATCGTGCACACCGTCGCCACCCGGTCTTCTCCAAACCGATGGTACACAAACCGGATTACCTCCTCCCTGCGTCGTGAGCACAGGTCGGTGTCAATGTCAGGTGGGGTCGCCCTGGCGGGATTCAGGAAGCGCTCGAAGTACAGGTTTAGTCGGATCGGGTCCGGCGATGTGATCCCCAGGCAGTGTGCCACCAGGGATGAGGCTGCCGAGCCGCGCGACGAAAATGGGATGCCCTCCTGGCGGGCGAAATTGAGGATTTCTTCCACGATCAGGAAGAGTGAAGTATATCCATACTTCCCGATTACCGAGAGCTCATGTTCGAGCCGGTCCTGCAGGTCTGCAGTAATTTGACCATACAGATTGATTGCCCCCGCCTGGGCTTTCTGGCGCAGCAGGTCCTCACCCGATGTACCTTCCGGGAGCGGGATTTCCGGGAAGTGCAGTACCCCTAAGGGTAGTTTCAGCTGGCAGCGACTGGCCACTTCTTCAGTCGCCTCCAGTGCCTGGATGAAATTTGGCATCCGTTCAGCCATCCCTTGCTGGGTGATGAATTCCGCCTGCGGAGGTGCCGTTACAGCCTGGTCAAGTTCTTTGAGTGGTCGGATCAGCCGGATTGCCGTCTGCACACGTTGCAAATGTTCCTGGTCCGGCGTCAGGTAATGAATATCATGGGTGGCTATTGTGGGGAGATGCATCCGGTGAGCCATTGTGGTCAGGCTTACGCATTGCTCAGCGTCATCCGGAGCGTGCACCTGTAGCTCAACATACAAGCGCTCAGGGAACAGCTCGCTCAACCGTGATAGCCACGTTTCCGCTGGCATCCGTTGTGTCGCCGCGATTAATCTTGTTAATGCGCCTCGCCGTCCACCGGTCAGGCAGAGCAGCCCATCGGTCTCATTTACCAGCTGGTTAAATGGCAGGATGTCACTATCTCCAACCAGTGAGCTGCTGATCCGGCACAGGCTGCGCCAACCAGCCATGTCCATCGCAAGGAAGATGAGCGTGCCTGGCTCGATCGTTCCCATTTCTGGTGGTAGGCCTACCTCCACTTCCAATCCCAGTATGGGTTGTATGCCTTCCTGCTGGCAGGCATCGTGGAACTCGATTGCCCCACTCAAGCTCTGGTGGTCGGTTAACCCCAGTGCCGGCATCCCCAGGTCTGCTGCGAATTTTGCCAGTACCTGTGGCGAAGCTAAGCCGCGCAGGAATGAATAATAAGAATGCGTGCGCAGATGGATGAATCCCATGCTGAGATTGTAACCCGGCTCAGGTTTGATGGATAGGCTGGGAGTTTTCTAAAATTTCCTGAATAAATTATCCAGTACCATCAGTAGATGCGCGACTAGTCCGGTCTGCATTTGACCGGAGAGTGGGATTTCTTATCAAACTAAATAATACAACCCCTGCGCCTTGTCATTTTAGGCCGTCCCTTTACTTTAACTAGCCTCTTTCATCCAAATTAACGGATCGATGCCAGGTCCTTCAACAGCATCTTTTTCTCCTCGGCGTCAGTTAACGCGCTTGCAATTTGGTGAGCCTGGATGAGGTATTTCTCCATCCCATCCTCGTTATCTGCTACCAGCTCAGCCCGCGCCAATGCTTCAAAGGCACAGCCGCGATAATATGGTTCGACAGCTTCATTTTTCGCCGCTTCAAGACACAGCTGCCCGTAATGTTTGGCTTGGTCCGCATTTCGCAGGAGGGCGTATACCCTTGAAACCTGCCAGTAACCGATGGACAAGTTGGTGGGGGTACAATCCTCCCTTTGGGTCCAGTGCCACAGGGATGCCATGCTCAATTGGAGCATCATGTCCCCTTCGTTTGATTTGCGTACTGGTTTGTCGATATAATCCCACGCCCGGTTGAAGCATTCTGCAGCGAAGTATTTATGAGCCGCCTGGAGATCAAAATCTGGTTTTTTTGCCATAATTTCCTCATTAAGTAGGCACAGACCTGTTGTTCAGGTCATATTCGGATTTAATTGGTGCGATTTGAATTATACCGTTTGCCGTGCTTGAGGGGATAAGAGTATTATTAGACGATAGCCCTTGAAAGACCCTCGGGATCGTGCTACGAGGCTTGGGCTGCCTTGATCGCTAATCCACCGGTCACGCTGTTAAATACATCTGAAGCTTTTACTTTATCCGCTCCAAAGATTTCCCCCAACAATTCAGAAAACACCGGGATATTAGATGAACCGCCCGTCTTAACCACCGCATCAATCTGGTCAGGTTCCAACCCAGATCCTGCCAGTGTATCCATCAACACTTTTTGGATCTGTTCGCGCTGTTCCAGGATATCTATTTCGAACTGGGTGCGGGTATACAGCTCCCAGATGTCCAGGTTTTTCTCCTTCATACTGGCGATCGCTGCTCCCCGGCTTGACAATGTGATCTTGGTTGCCTCCACCATATTGTAGAAGGAAAATGCCAGGTCATTGAAGATCAGTGATTCGAGCGCTTTCAGCCTGACGGGTGCTTCTTTGGCCTGGATTGCCCGCTCCAGTTCGGCCTTGGCGCGCGGCGTGGAGAGCTCCGGCAAGGCTGCCCAATCGGGGACGGTATCGATTAGCTTGAGGATTTCTGGGTCGTGATGCACGCTTCCTTTTCCAAAGTGGGGTAACATGCGCTTTTCGATGATCGCCCGGTCGAAGTCACTCCCTGCGATGCCGATACCTCCGCTGGCATATACATTTCGATGTTGTGGGTCACCCAGCCGCAAGATGGTCAGGTCCAATGTACCCCCGCCAAAGTCGTAAATGAGCACATTTTGGGGTCTGCTGAGCGATTTTTCATAAAATAAAGCCGCTGCCACTGGCTCAAACTCAAATTCCACCTGCTTGAAACCCGCTTCTGTAGCAGCTTGTAAGAGGGTTTCCTGGGCTCTATGGTCCTGTTCGGGATTGTCCGAAAACTTAACCGGTCTGCCCAGAGTAACTCCTAAAATTTCATCTCCCAACAGCGCTTCGGCGCGTTGTTTTAATGCCAGCAGGTAGGCAGAGATGATATCGCTCAGGGTGTAATAACGCTCGAACACCTGCGTTCCCTGGTACTTTTCTGATCGCAATGCGGTCTTGATGAATTGCAGCAGTCTTCCCGGTTGTAGCTCATCCACATACACATAGATATCGCGCACGTAGTGCATATCTGCACCGCGATAATCGATCTCACCCGACCACTTTTGTACGAAACGCCGCTGCCGGTTAATATTCTGCTTGTAATACAGCTCAACTGCTTCCTGCCCAATGAAGTGTCTGAAATCGCGCGTGATGTACAGGATAGTTTTGACTACTTCCGGGACAATGTTTTTTCTGTCGATGGGTAAGATGTGCACCTCGTCACCCTTGTAGATGGCGACGCCCGAATTAGATGTCCCAAAGTCAATCCCAACCTTCAGCCCCATATCAACCCTTTACTTCCGGTATGTGCAAGGTGGCAAAGCTCAATATAGGAGCCGTGGTTTCTTCAGATGTCACGCTGCCTTTCGCTAAAAGCTCTTTCAGGTTATGCACGCTCAGTGCTCCATCTGAGTGCAGGAATATCCCCCAATCCGTCTCGTCCACCGGGGCAGCTCCCACAATCCGTATGCCTGCCTCGCGCCTCTCTTTGGAAAGGATTGCCTGGCCTTTCGTCTTGAAGGAGCTTGCCGTTTCGAGCCAGCTTGCCTCTCGATGCACCGCTTTACCATTCTGGGTGATGAATATAATCGATGGCTTTTTGCTGACTACAAACGACGTCACAATGTGGTCGGTGATCCCCAACCGGATCACCTCTTCGATTGCGGTTGGTAATCGCTCGGCGGGCATGCTGAAAATATACCCCTCCTGGCTGATCAAAGCAAATTGGTCATCTTTGTTAGCAAAAGTCAGTCCACAGGTTTTGTCCGCCGGTATTTTTACCCCCGTCCCGATATACTCCTCCTCTACATGTGAGGTGAAGGAAGACATTTTAATCTTCTTAACAAATCCTTTGCGGCTGGACTGGATGCACATCTCATACAATGGCATTTTAGCAATTGGCTGGATCGCCGCCAGTTCCTCCCTGATGCCGCGGCTCTTCGAAAAACGCTTGCTGCCATGCAAAGTTATCCGTATTGGTCAGAGGCAGTTGGGGCACTGGATGCGCCACCGTGCGCCCTGAATCAAAGATGAATAGCAGCTCCTCCTGCGAATTGGTTACCAGTACCGTGGGCGGTATACCTTCTGGTGATACCTCTCCCGTTATTTTGGCTAAGGTTTGTGCTGTGGTTAGCTTCACCAGGTTCAATTTCCAATCTCAATACCCGGCCTTGCGGATGGAATAGCAACACATTGACTGTCTCATGGATGGGTGTGGGATTCGGCATCTCGGTTGGCAGGATCACTTCACCCCCCAGCTGGCGCTTAAGCAGCTCGAGCTGGTATTCCAGGCTGGCGATCCGGTTTTCATATTGCTCTACCTTTCTTCCGCTCAGCAGCTCGATATTTTGTGCTGCCAGCTCTTCATCCCGCCTGACCAGCTCGCTTAAGCGATTGGCAATATACCGGATAATCAGCTCCGCTGATGCCGGTCTCTGCTCCACCTCGTGGATCCATTCATCAATCTTATCTGGACTGATCAAGGCTGCCTCCTTATTCTGATCGTTCGCTTGCCTGAGAGCTAAATATTACCAGATTTTCTAATCCCATTGACTTTGAAATATAATCTATCCACTTGTCGTTGTTATTTTTGCATGCTATCAGAGGAATAATATAACTGGTCAACTGAAGTGGTACACTATATAATAACAAAAAACAATCCATATCACTTAGATAACTCAAATTGTGAGGAGGAAACTAAAATGAAAGGCAACGAGAAGATACTTGCAGCACTGAACAACCTTTTATCCGATGAGCTGACGGCTATCAGCCAATATATGGTGCATTCCGAGATGTGCGATAACTGGCGCTATGGCGAGCTCCATAAACATATCGAGGAGCGTGCCATCACTGAGATGAAGCACGCTGAAAGGTTGATCGCCCGCATCTTGTTCCTGGATGGTACGCCCGTCGTCAGCAACCTGAAGAAAATCAACATTGGTGCCACAATCGAAGCCCAATTCGATAATGATTTGGCTGCCGAGTATGGTGCAGTCAAGGGCTATAACGAGGGCATTCGCCTGGCCTATGAGCTCGGTGATAACGGTAGTCGTGAGCTGATGGATTCCATCCTCACCGACGAAGAGGACCACGTTGATTGGCTGGAAGCCCAGATCGGGCAGGTCAAGCTGATGGGTATCCAGACTTATCTGGTTGAGCAGGTTGATTAAGATAAAAGTTTAGATTTATCAATTGATCCATACTTTGAGGAGAATGTTATGTCCAAGTCAATCGAAGATTTGAAAGCTGCCTTCGCGGGTGAATCGCAGGCTAATCGTAAGTATCTGGCATTTGCCAAGAAGGCGGATGATGAGGGGTTAACCCAGATCGCAAAACTATTTAGGGCGGTTGCCGCTGCTGAGACTGTGCATGCCAATAACCATTTTCGTGCCCTGGATGGAATAAAATCCACTAAAGAGAACCTTCAGGAGGCGGTCAACGGGGAGAACTATGAAGTCGAGACGATGTACCCTGATTTCATCAAGGACGCAGAAGGCGAGGCAGTGAAGCGTGCGGTAACATCCTTCCGCTGGGCTTGGGAAGTTGAGAAATTGCACGAGGTGCTGTACCGCAAGACGTTGGCAGCATTGGAAGCACAGCAATTGCCAGAAAACGTGGATTATTATGTCTGCCCAGTCTGCGGCTACACCCACGAAGGGCCGCTTGAGGGTAAGTGCCCGGTGTGTGGAACTCCCACATCGAGATACGAGCGAATCAGCTAAGCTAACTATTTTTATAAATAAATATAGACGTCCTGACGGGTATAACCTGCCTGTCAGGACGTCTTTGTATTTAGTTTACTTTCAATTGTCCAGGGGTGATAAAGTGATTGTACAGCCATGATCTGCAATGGTATCGACTCGTTTGAGGTGGTAAACATTCCGCAACAATGCAGCTCCCACGTTTCTGCAATCCACACGGCAGATTCTCTCCGAAGCGGGTGTTTGCAGGATCTTACATTCATGCACCGTGCAAACTACCTTTTCCTTACTACTGCTGGTCACTTCAATCGGTGTTATCCATTGCATCTCATACGCCCACATCTTGGCCAATGCAACATGATTACTGAACAGGCGCATGATTGGTATGCCAGGGTTGTCGTGCTGCTGTGAGTATCGGCGTAATAGCAGGCGTTTGTAGTCAGCCACATCCTCACGGACCAGCACATCAGCCAGGAAGTCATGGCTGCTGCGCGCCATCCATTCCCAGTTGCAATATGCAGCTTCATACTTCCTGCCATCAGGGTAATCCTTTCGTATGGCAGTGATAGCCGCCTGCCACACCGAGCCTAACTCAAGCCTCGCCTCATACCCCAATCGCTCTTCGATAAATTGCATCACATGCTTCTGGTAAGAACTTACCATCCCAAAAGCATGCAGATATTTATCCCTGTCGGCCATGGGCCTGATCTTGGTCATCAATTTTTCCGCCGCTAGTGCTACCATGGATATGATAATCCGAAATGTACTAAACAGTCAATCAGCAGAATGAATTACTTAACCTCCCTTTGCATCTCACTATATCCTAATAACTAATATTTCCTGTAAACGTATTTCAGGACTTGACACTATTTACTAATCACTAATCACGATTTACTTATTGCTAATTATCACGTACCACCTCTCCCTCTTTGGTATAATTTTCCCATATAGCCATGGAGGAAAGATGAGCGAACGCAAGATTCGTGTACTGATTGCCAAGCCCGGGCTTGACGGGCATGATCGGGGTGCCAAGGTAGTCGCGCGTGCTCTCCGCGATGCTGGCATGGAAGTCATCTATACCGGTCTCAGGCAAACGCCTGAGATGATATCCGAAGCCGCACTGCAGGAGGATGTGGATGCAGTCGGGCTATCGATCCTTTCGGGTGCCCATATGGCTCTGGTGCCACGGGTGCTTGAGCTGCTTAAAGCCAACGGGCAGGAACATGTCAAGGTATTCCTGGGTGGAATCGTTCCCGATGAAGACGTACCGCTCCTGCTGAACATGGGCGTGATTGGCATTTACGGACCCGGCACCCTGAGCGATACTTATGTGAACGCTATCCGTAAAGCCATATTAGCTACCGCTGCCTGATACACCTCTGGATAAATGCGATGGATCTGGCTTCTGGAATCCTGGCAGGTGATCGACTGGCTTTGGCGCGCACGCTCTCATTGGTAGAGAACGGCACGGATGAGGGGAAATCTGTTTTAAGTATCCTCTATCCACATACTGGCAAAGCTCACCTGGTGGGTGTGACGGGCGCCTCGGGCACTGGGAAATCTTCCCTGGTCAACCAATTAGCGCGCTATTACCGCAACCCAGCACGTGAGGCGCAACCTCGACGGGTGGCAATCGTGGCAGTGGACCCTACCAGCCCTTTCACCGGTGGCGCCATCCTGGGCGACCGCATCCGCATGCGCGACCTGGCCGGTGACTCAGGTGTTTTCATCCGCTCGATGGCTACACGCGGCTCGCTGGGTGGGATTGCCTCTGCCACTTCCGCTGTGGTCCAGGTATTGGATGCTGCCGGATATGACCTGATCTTAATCGAAACGGTCGGAGCAGGTCAATCTGAGGTAGATATTGCCCGCCTGGCTCATACCACCATCGTGGTGGAAGCCCCTGGCTTTGGGGATGACATCCAGGCTATCAAGGCGGGTATTTTGGAAATTGCCGATGTGCTTGTGGTCAATAAGGCTGATCTCCCAGGAGTAGAAAATACCGAACGTGCCTTGCGGGGCTCCTTAAATCTTGCCCATCCATTACCTCATCATTTCATGCACCTGGGCGAGGGTAGAGAATCAACCGGCCACGGTCAGTTAGAAATCGTTCCAGAGCAGTCCACTCCACCTGCCTCAGCTGCACCTTTGTGGATGCCACCCATCCTGCGCACGGTGGCGCTGGATGGAACGGGCATCCCCAAACTGGTGGAGGCAATCTCGAATCACCGTCTCCACCTTGAAACCACCGGTGGTTGGGAACAACGTGAGCGCTGGCGCTTGCAGAGCGAGCTTGATCAGTTACTTCAGACCACTCTCGTGGATAGTTTTCGCCACGGGTTGCCAGCCGGTGCATACGAGAATACATTAAAAGATATGCTCGAGCGGCGCTTATCACCTTTCCAGGCCGTTGAAAAATTGATCGATGGTAGTCGGGGACGAGCTTAAGGAGACGGCATGATCTACGGCGAACGCATACGCTTTAGAGGCGTGGAACGGGATGACTTACCCACATTTGTGAAGTGGTTGAATGATCCAGAGGTGATTCAGGGAATTTTGGTTCACAATCCGATCTCGCAGGCCGATGAAGAAAATTGGTTCGAGCGTATGATCACCCGCCCTCCCGATGAGCATGTGTTTGCCATCGAAGCCAAAGAATCAGGGGTTGGGGCAGGCACAGAGAGCTGGATTCTGATTGGTACCTTTGCTTTTGATGGGATCGACTGGCGCACCCACTCTGCTGAGTTTGGTATTCTGATTGGGGAAAAATCTTACTGGAACAAGGGTTATGGTACCGAAGCGGTCCGCTTGTTGTGCCAGCATGGATTCAAAACCCTCAACCTTAATCGTATCTACCTGCATGTCTTCGAGACGAACCCGCGCGCCATCCGGGCGTATGAGAAGGCCGGTTTTATTCTTGAAGGAACCGAACGCCAGGCAGAGTTCAAGGACGGCAGGTTTATTGACGTGCTCAGGATGAGCCTGTTGAGGCATGAGATTTAAATCCGATTGTAGTTACGGCAATTAGCTTATTACTAATCATGCCGATGGATCAATGGAGTTGATATGATCTTTGGAGAACGAATACGGTTCAGGGGCGTCGAGCGGGAAGACCTGGCAACATTTATCAACTGGGTCAATGACCCCGAGGTTCTGCGGGGTACTGGTATTTATCATCCTTTCTCAATGGCAGACGAGCAAGATTGGTTCGAGACAATGCACAAAAAACCAATGGACGAGCACAGCCTTGCCATCGAGGTGAGCTTGCCAGAAAAGCGAGCTGGGGAAGCTGCCACCGATCGGGCTAAGGAAAATTGGAAGCTGATCGGCAGCTGTAGTTTTTTCAATCTTGACCACCGTAATCGCAGCAGTGAATTCGGTATCATGATTGGTGAAAAGAGTTATTGGAACAAGGGCTACGGTACTGAGGCAGTGCACCTGTTGTGCCAGCATGGTTTCGACACGCTTAACCTCAACCGCATCTTCCTTAGGGTCTTCGAGACCAATCCTGGAGCCGTCAGAGCTTATGAGAAAGCCGGCTTTACGCATGAGGGGCGCCAGCGCCAGGCAGAGTTCCGGGAAGGTAAGTATATTGACGTGCTCGTGATGAGCATCTTAAAGGACGAATTCAAATTGTGAGTGGAAAAATGCAAGCAGTCTTCTACTCACCCAGAAATCTAGGAGCACTTTGTTTTATCTTTGTTGATATCGTTTATTGACTTTATACTGGTTAAAGCGACCAACTATGCCTGAACTACCCGAAGTCGAAACCATCGCCCGTATTTTGCGCTTGGGCAGCCCGGCAGACCGGGATCAACCCGCTTTGATAGGTCGGCGTATTCTGGGCGCTAACCTGCTCTGGGAGCGTACTCTGGTTGAGCCAACTCCATCAGAATTCTCCTCACGCCTCGTCGGGCAGGTGATCATGGATATTGGCAGGCGTGGAAAGTTCCTGTATTTTCAGCTCACCCACGATTGGCTGCTCTATCATTTGCGCATGAGCGGTGACATGCTAGTCAGACCTGCAGGTAGCCTCCCCGCCACTCACGACCGTTTGATACTCGAGTTGGAGGGAAATCTACTCCTGGCTTTCAACGATGCCCGTAAATTCGGTCGGGTCTGGCTGGTAGATGAAGTCGATCAGGTGGTAGGAGACCTAGGCCCCGAGCCATTGGAGGAGAGTTCTGACTGGACAGGGCTTGTTCGCCCTGCTACACACTACCCGCCGACAGCTCAAGCCTTTACTGCTCGATCAAAACTTTATCGCTGGGCTGGGGAATATTTACGTCGATGAAGCCTTGAACCTGGCAAAACTGCACCCGCTTACCCCGGCCAATTGCCTCACCGAAGAGCAGGCCCGCCGCCTTTTAGTGAGCATTCGCACTGTCTTGCGCGATGGGATTAAGCGTAACGGCGCCAGTATCGACTGGGTCTATCGGGGTGGAGATTTTCAGAATTATTTCCGCGTCTACCAGCGCACCGGGGAACCCTGCCCCGAATGTGGCACGCCTGTTGCACGTATGATTGTCGGGCAGCGTGGTACCCATTATTGTCCCCACTGCCAGCCCGCTCTTGACCAAAATGGAGGTTAACCATGGACTCATCTACTTCGTTATATCTGGCAGCATTCTTCTTTATCCTGGGGGCGGCGGTTGTAGCTATTCTCTGGGCGGTTCTGGCGATTATCCGCCGGCTCTCCAGCAAGGGCAAGATCACCGGAAAAATGGATCCTAACCTGACCGAAATAGCTCGCCTGATGCGCGACAACCAGACCAAGGAGCTTGTGGTGCAGATGGATGGGAACACCTTCACATCGTCGCTTGAGCTTACTCCACCTCAACAGCGCCGCTTGAGTTTTTCTTCCAACGTGCTCGCAAAATGGTTGGGGCAACCTTCGGCCGATGAACCTGCTGAACCAGTCGAGCCGGTAGTATCTTCCGCTCCCGCAGAACAAGCAATATCTCCTGCGCCTGCGGATGGACCAGCTATAGTATTTCCAGAACCACCTATTCCGGCAAGTGATTGGATTCCCGCCGAAACAGTCCCCTCACGACCACAGAATCCTGCCGTAACCGCGTTCTTATCTGACCACAATCCCGAGGTGAAACCCATTAGCACACAGCTGCCTGATGTAGTAGGTGGCATTCTAAAACCCACTCACACCCCCACGCCCGCCTTCAAGAGCATTGCCATGCAGATCAACGATATCTTGCAAGAAAGGATTTCTGGTACGTCTTTTGAAAAGAGGGGGATCACGGTCAGTGATGGGCCTGAACATGGGGTGTTAGTCACCATGGACGGGCAAAAGTACCCGGGTGTCAAGGATGTGCCCGATGAATCAGTGCGTAATATCATCCGCTCAGCTGTGCTGGAATGGGAGAAAGAAAGTAAATCTTCCTAGAAATAGAAGGACACCTGCTTGTTCTCCTAAATGCTTTTTTGTAGCTATTTTTTGTAACCGTTTTTGTAGCCGCCATCAGCCTGCCCCCGCTGCACCAGAAGGGGGTTGATGGCGGTTTTTCTTTAGTAACCCTTCCCCTCCTTCAGTAAACACAAGACCTGATATTTTATAACGTTCCTTTGTAGAGACGCCCCGCCGGGGCGTCTCGGTGCTGCCAGGCATGTTATGCCCTAATGTTTATTGTAGCCGCTATCGTGATGGTGGCCTTCTCTTGATAATCCTTCCCCTCCTTCAGTAAACACAAGACCTGATATTTTATAACGTTCCTTTGTAGAGACGCCCCGCTGGGGCGTCTCGGTGCTGCCAGGCATGTTATGCCCTAATGTTTATTGTAGGGGGCTGTCCCAAAAGTAAATAGGGCAGCCCCAACAGGATGTCTTTATGTGCTTCCCAATTATATTCTGGTAATTACTGTTGTTAGAGAGTTGCCTGGTGAAAAAGTAGAGACGCCACATTGTGGCGTCTCAAAAATACACACATATTCTTTCTAAAGGAATATGGTCTGCTTTCGCTGTTATTCTTAAAATTCTCCCTCTTTCTCATCCGTATCTTGCTGAACTGGTAATTAGGTGCTGCAATTCGTTAACTGTCGAGCCAACAAAGCACTAATTACTCCTTGCTATAATAGGATAAATATAGTAATATTCATCAACTAAATCTATATTAGTCCACTAACCGGTTCGCCGGCGGTATTAATCGAATACGTTTTGGAGGTCTTTTAATGAAAAAACCCCACTTGAAGACATTTTTATTCGTTCTACCGGTTATGACAGTCTTTCTACTCTTTATACTTCCGGCACTTACCCTCAAAAACCCTGGTCAAGCCCCTTCTGTCGCCAACGCTCTACAAGCCTGCTCCTCCTTTACTGATCCGGCGGTCATCCCCGCCCCGTCCTTGATTAATTTCGATGACTTGCCCGACGCCATAGTGATCGCTGACCATTACAGGCCGACCTTCGGGGTCAAATTCGATGACGGGCAGCAAGTGAGGGCAATCACCTATGGCCTCAAGCCTGGCAATGCCCATTCGGCTCCAAATGTTGCCATCAACGAGACGGTTCCGCCTGGCACTAACGAGGGCATACCCATGCGCATCACCTTTGACGAACCGAAAACGCATGTTGGCTTCTATGTTGGAAACGGAGGATCTGGTCAAATCACCGCCCTGCTAACGGCTTATGACGTCACCGGGGCGCCACTCTGCGAGATGCCCCTGCGGATCGTTCCCGATCCCCATACCGCTTTTATGGGTCTGAACGACCCCGATGGACGGATCATATCCGTCAGCCTGGATTACGGTAAGGTCACGAACCCCGAGTTTATCGATGATCTGTATTTTGCACCTCGTCGAGGTATCCCGCCTACCCGAACACCCATGCCCACCTGGACGCCTGTACCCACCAGCACGCCCCTCCCCGGACCAAGACCCACCCCCACTTCTGTGGTGCCGATGTATGCCTACCATCCTAGCTTGATTCCCGTAGCTCCGATCTTGTTTTCTGAAGACTTGTCGATCCACGGCATCGAGATCACCCAGGGAATCCAGTGTTTCGATACATCCAAAGGTCTGGCAGGCTGTGGGGATAACACCATGCCGGTGGTGGATCAGAAAGATACTACTGCCCGCATCTACCTAAAATACTCCAGCCTGTATGGTGTTAGCCAGAATAATGTGCCCGTACGCCTGTTCATCCGCGCCGCGAATGTATGGTACCAGGCTAATGCCAGTGGGAAAGCCACCACCAGCATGGATCAAACTAACCCCGATAGTGCCAACATCTACTTCAATGTTAATTTCACTGGTGATGTCGCAGTCGATTTTTACGCCATCGTCGATCCAAATCAATAATATCTCCGAGACAAATGAAACCAACAATCGCTACCCCGCTACAGGTTACATTACGCTCACCTTCCGCCCCCGCAATAATTTAAAGATTGTCGGGCAGCGCCTTTACTATCACCCTTCTGGCTATAGCGGCAACCAGTACGCGGGCGGCTGGGCTGTGAATGGTGGTGCAGCAGATTGGTTCGAACAGATCCTGCCCATGAGCAATAACGGGATTAACTATTTGGTAAAGAGTGGCTATCTCAATTGGACCACCTCACTCGGCTCTGGGGACGGTCAACATAGCCTGATCTCTACGCTTAATGCTCAATGGATTATAGAAAACGCCTTCTCCTTTTGGTTTTCGGGGGCCTTTACCGGCGCAGACCATGTATACGGTTGGGCTCCAAATGATGGTTATTCCGGCGGTCACGCCGATATGCCTATCTACCCCCACGCCGGCGGGTTTGGTGTGGTGGGCATCGGGTCCGACCGTCCCGGAACCAGCACCGATAATCCAGGTGGTGGTGCCCTGATCTTCGGTCATGAGTTGGTTCACGATTACAACGTCTACCACACTGATACCCCCGACGCCTGTGGCTCGAATGATAACAACTCTGATTTCCCATACGGCACGTCGAGCATCCAGGAAGTTGGTTTCAATCCATTTACTGCCAAAATTTATGCTCCCGCCAATACCCACGATCTGATGAGCTATTGTCCCTCAGGTGGCAGCAAATTGGGTTGGATCGCTCCTTTCACTTGGAACAAGCTGTTCAACGACTTTGCCCTGAGCAGTTTTTCCACACAGACAGACGTCAATAACCAGCCATACATCATGCACCCTACTGCGGCAGGTGAATCGTTGGTGATCAACGCCACAGTGTACAACCCCGACCTGAATCCGCAGATCCCCGCAGCGCTGGGTGAACTATACCGCACGGAAGGCGGCGAGGCTTATGACCTGCCTACCGGAGATTACGCCGTCGAGTTGCGTAATGTTGACGGAGCCGTCCTGGCGAGCCATCCCTTTGTGGTCAGTTTCCTGAGTGAGTACAGCCCTGACCCGGGAGCTCACGCGGGCTTACCGAGCGGGACGCAGGATGCCCCACCCTTCCCCCCAGATCCTACGTCTAAAATCGATGTATCTTTTATTGTTCCCTGGGAGGTTGGTACACAATCGGTTGCCCTGGTACACCAGGGAAAAGTGCTAGACGAGCGTGGGGTGAGCAACAACCCGCCTCAGGTGCTGATTACCAGTCCGACTGCTATCGAGACCTGGAACCAGGGTGAATTTCACACAATTTCCTGGCAGGGACTGGACCTGGACGGCGACCCATTGCTTTACAACCTCTTCTATAGCAATAACGGCGGTAGCGATTGGATCTTGCTGCAAGGAGACTTGTCTGCAGCCAGCTACCAGGTGGATGTGAACAGCATGGCGGGGGGAAGCGACGTACGCTTCCGCGTGGTCGCCAGTGATGGCATCAACACCGGTATTGACGAAACCGATCAGGCAATTTCCATCCCCAACCAACCACCCGTGCCCACCATCCTCACCCCAACCAATGGTTTTACTACGATTCCAGGGAGTTTGGTGGTGCTGCACGGCTCTGCCACAGACATGGAGGATGGCAGCTTGCCAGATAGCGGGTTGGTGTGGAGTTCAGACCGCCAGGGAGAGTTGGGCATTGGCCCTACGGTTCCACTGATCAGCCTTATACCTGGGACCCATAACATCACGCTCACCGTTACCGATAGTTATGGTATTTCCCGGCAGGCCCAAGTACAGATTAAGATCGTCTACCCGTTATATCTCCCGAAGGTGGGGCGGAATTGATCTGATCATCTTTCTTACCACCTCCAAGGTCCGTTGGACAGCTCCGCCCGGCTGGCATAGGACCATGTCTCAAATAATCAGTACAGGAACGCTAGAAAGAGTGATTCAATGCAGGGTATAGATACAGGGCTGTCTGAAAAGTCACAATTGTGGAATATTTCCTGAAACGTAGTGGCGTAACGAGTCCGGTCAAAAGGACTCGGGATAATACCCTGAAACGTAGGGGCGTAGGGGTGGAATTTGAACAAAAAACACCTGAAAAGTTTCCCCTACGCCCGCATAGTATGCTTTTGAGACAGACCCTGTATTATTTTTATCTTTGCGCTGCTATATTCGGCTGTGCCCATGATGTTGAAAACTACCAGAAATATGTGCTATTACGCTTCGGCGCCGCGCAGGTCTTCTTTGGGAAAAGTGCCGAATACCAGATCCCAAAATGGCGAGCTAACCCCAAAGCGTTGGTTAGGCGTCTTGTAATGGTGCTGCATATGGTACCGCTTGAGGAATTTTAAAATACCATGCCGCATTGGAAAATGATGGGTGGCATAATGGATCAAATCATATGCCAGGTAACCAACAACCAGGCCCGAGTAAATTGGCCAGATCCACTGCGGGATTCCCAGCAGGGTACCCAGGATCAGGTTTAACAAACCGTAATAAACTAAAGACATTGGGATGCTCACCGCCGGTGGCATTACCAGACGGGTTTTGCATTGTGGCTGGGCATGATGGATGCCGTGGAACAGAAAGATGATCCTTTCCTGCCTGGGGGAACGTGGCTCGTAATGAAAAACAAACCGATGCAGGGTATATTCTGTGATGGTCCATAGGATTATCCCAAACAGGAAACCGACCGGCAAATAGATCCCAGAAACCTCCTCAGCCCGAGATAGCACTGCCCTGGTCATAAAATAGATCGCCACAGGCAACCATAGGATGACGACCACCGCAGGGTGGATATGGGTGAAAAATTCCAGATAGTTGGATTTAAATAAACGAATGGGGACTTCACTATGGGTGGTTGGCAGATGGGCCATATTCGAATATACCTTTAAAGGTGAATTATTAATTCAATCGCACTATACCACAACCATTAAAATATTAGTAGTTTTCCTGTTATTTTCTAACTCTGTCTGTGGCGAGTGAACTTTTCGGCGTTCTCATCCGGTCTGCTTTCTACAATTCTTTATTAGAAATCTTAAATAATCGCTGATTTTGGCATGAATTTTCCTAAACCTTAGGTTCGGACGAAAGATCGGACATTTCCATAAATCAATGTTTCAAAAGCTCTAATAACTTCCTGACATATCCGTTGCATGACTTGTCTAGTTATTTTTAATTCTTGTTTGATCAAGACGAACAGACCTGAATAGATCAGCCATTTCGGGTGCTGTTTGATGTCAACTACCAATTTACCTGCCAAACTATCCTGCAATTGATCTGGTTGGAGATGACCATAAGCGACATCGCGAAGTGCTTCTCCATACCACAGTCCAATGTTGAAAGCGATTAGAGTAAGTGCAATCATCTGTTCCAATTGTTTCTGTTGTTTGTTCATCAACTTGGGTAAATGGAGCAGGTCTTTACAATTGCGAAATGTTTGCTCAATTTTCATGCGTTGCAGATAGATTTTCAGCCCTTGATTGGGTTTTAAGGTGGTTATTACCCATAAAGGTTTAGCCAAACCCTTCTTCATAAAGCCAATCAAGTTGACTTTTATTTTGCCCAAATAATAAACGTTAGATCGGATCACGGTTTGTCCAGGTTCGATGGATAAATCAACCAGTCTACCGGCCTCATCCATGATACGTACCCCCTTGCCCACATTGAGGCGGATCACAAAATTGATATGCTCGAGGGTCAAAACCTCCATTAAGTCATGATAACTAAACTCTCGATCGAGTACTAATGGCCGCTTACCTAACAATGGTTTGACTTCTTCAAAGCAACGATAATGCTCCTGATTACGAGAGGTGATCTGTTCTCCGATGGTCTTGGACGAGTAAATTACAAAAGAAAATGGTATGGCTCTGCCTCGATATGGCATCGAAAGCATTAACAACCAATACCCTGCTGTCCTTCCATCACTTAAGGTGCCCACATAGCTCGTCTTTGGGGCGTTGTAACGCACCATTTCGGTTGGATCTCCGATTACAAATTTGCCATCCTCTTGGTAAAAACGCAGCAGGACTTGTTTTAAGTCTATCCGACACAGAAAACGTTGGATCATCTTGTAATTGCTGCAGCTCTTTCCAGCCATCTTTTCGACTACATGGCTCAACCGTGGCGATTGGGCTTCAAGTATTGCTTGAATGATCTTTGAAGCGTGTTTTGCAAGCTTCTCGTCATCAAAAAGATATCCCATTAATCCTGATATGTTGATAAACTTGTTCATGGAGACCTCCGCTTGAGTAGCTTGTCGCAGCTTGACCACTCAAGTCTGAGGTCTCTATTGCATTTTTTAGACCTTTGTCCGAACTTTTGTCCGAAGGTCAGTAAACCCCTTGTGGATTAGAACAAATGTGCTATAATCAATACATAATTACTCACCGAGGTCTATTTATCACTTATGAGAGCCATAATTAGGAAAATAAACCAGTTAAACCGTCATTGCGGAATCCCCGCTGATTTTCGGGGGAGGAGGGCGTTCAGGAAATTCAATCTTTCTCAAATACTCGGAAGCCCGACGTGGCAATCTGCTCCTAGCAATACTCATAATCCAACATTATTCCGGATTATGGTGAGTAATTACATCAATACGCAAAGCCCTACTATCATCAAATTTACTAAAAGTATGAATTGAATGGTATTGAATTAATTTGGTTCAATTAAATCCCATGATCCATCGTCCATTTCCCAATCTCGTCTCCACCAGATCGGTGCGTAATAGAATTCGTTACGTTTCGTTATTTTTGTGGTTCGAATATAATTTCTACCAAGACCCTCATCTCCACCTGTACCCTGGCATCGGATTGCCTGAGTGCCCAAGTGCCCAAGTGCCTAAGTGCCTAAGTGCCTAAGTGCCCAAGTGCCCAGGTGCCCAAGTACCCAAGTGCCCAAGTGCCTGAGTTCCCAGGTGCCTAAGTGCCTAAGTGCCTAATTACTATTTTTATGATAGTATAATTTATCTTGCAACTTATATATATTATTCAACAAAGATTGTCTAGCCTAAACGCCGGGTAAAGAAGATGGACATTCCTGCCACGAAATATAAAGGAAAATATCGCATTTCTTCCAATCGATCGCCGAATGGGATTATGGAACACCAGGGTATTATTTCGTTACAATTTGCACGCATAATCGGGTGTCATGGTTTGGTGAGATAAAGGAAGACCAGATGACCCCTTCACTGATCGGCAGGGTTGTAATGCAGAATCTGGAAAAAATACCGGATATCTACCCCAATGTCAGCCTCGATGCATGGGTGGTAATGCCTAACCATATCCATGGAATAATTGTTATCGGACCTGTCGAAACGTTCGGTGGAAAAGTAGAGACGCCATATTATGGCGTCTCTACCAACACACATAAATCGAAACCTGGAACCTTGGGTGTAATTCTTAGTCGATATAAGTTTTCATGCACAAAATCCATCCGTAGAATTGGGTACGAAGATTTCGCCTGGCAGAGGAATTATTACGACCACATTATACGGAATGAAAAATCCCTGGATAATATTCGCGCCTACATTTTAGGAAATCCGATTAAATGGGCGGAGGATGAATATTTTGAAATATAAACAATGATAAGCAAATATTGTAGTGATTTATATTTTCGTCTTGCAACCTATATATTTTATTCAACAAAGATTGTCTATCCGAAGGATTGAGGTCTAATGCGCTTGAGAAATGGCTTACTGTGGGTATTACTCTTGATCCTGGTGTCGACTGGTTCCGTGTCAGCGGCAGCTCTACCAGAGGAATTGGGGTGGAACCTCATTGCTCCTGGGATCGAATATCAAAAATACTCGCTGCCTGACCCCAACAATGTTTTCGTCGTGCGTATGGATCGATCCAACCTCGGTGTAACGTTGGAAAGCAGCATCGCTCAGGGAAAACTAGCACTGGGGAGGGAGACGGTCAGTGGCATGTATGCTCGCTATGACCAGGCGCTCAATTACTGGGGTGGGGGCGCCAACCCGCCCACGTGGGGGATGCGTAACCAGGTGGTAGTGGCGATCAATGGCATATATTTTGATTGGAATACTGGTATCCCCCAGGGCGGGCAGGTGCAATCTGGTTGGTACGCCAAACGTTATGATGATTATGGCGGTTATAGTGGTTTCGCCTGGAAGCTGGACCGCAGCGCATTTATGGGTGAATGTGTTTACCATCTGCCTGATAAGCAATTAATTACCTACGTTGCGACGGCCAATACTCAGCAGATCACGGGTATCAACCGTCCACGGGATACAAATGAACTCATCCTCTTCACACCCCAGTACAACAGCCACACCGGCACGGATAGCTCAGGGGTGGAGGTAGTGGTTGAGATGACCCGTCCCACGCTGATCCTGCCTGCACCTAATTATGCACGGGGAATTGTGCGCCAGATACGGATTAATGAAGGTAACAGCTTGATTCCTTTTAACTCCATTGTGCTCTCCGCCACTGGGACTGCTGCCCAGATGCTGTTAGCGAATGTTGTGGTCGGGAGTGAGATTGGGGTTTCACAAGAAATCACTTCCTGCTTGGGATACAATCCTATCGACTGGACCAAGACTTATACCAGCATCCAAGGACATTTTTTCTTCCTGAAAGATGGACAAATCCATGATTATGACAACCTTGGTGCAACTGAGCGCAACCCACGCACCGCCATAGTATATAACGATCAGTATATATTCTTTATCGTTGTGGATGGCAGGGATATTTACCATAGTGTCGGCATGACCATTCACGAGCTGGCATTATTTGCCCGTGATACCCTGGGCGCCACCTGGGGTGTGGCGGAGGACGGGGGTGGGTCCTCGACCATGGTGATCAATGGTCTGGTAGTCAATAACACCTATTGCAATAATTACGGCTGTCAGTGGAAATACGCCACCTATCTTCCATTAATAACCCATAATAGTGAGAAAGGGGTGTTTGTTCTTCCCGCCGAGGATGAGATTGTCAACTCACCCGCAGGTGTCGAACGGGCAGTGGCAAATGGGATGTTAATGGTGATCGCTCAGCCCGGTGTCTACTCGGCTGCTTTTATCCCCGGGGATTCCGTGACTGCTTCGAATGATACTGAAGTGCGCTTAGGCCCCGGGACGAATTACGCCAGCTTTGCGACCATACCTGGAGGCACCCCCGGCAGTATTGTCGAGCAGATGAACGGTCTGGACGGCGTGCTGGCGAAGTCTACCTATTGGTGGTATGTAAACTTTGGAGGCGTCACCGGTTGGGTTCCGGAAGGTGCATTAGCAAAACGGTGATCATCTGAAGGGGCGACCCATCAAGATTATCCTCGATCTCTTCTGCCTTAGCGCAATGAAAAAAATGATTTCGGCCACGGAAAATCAAGTCGCCCATCTATATCCACGGTGTTTTCTCATGGAAAAGTATCGGGTTATTTGTAGAGACGCCCCGCCGGGGCGTCTCTAAAGTTGTCCTTATCTAGCTAAATGCTATCCAGCTGCCTTTTTACCTTCTATGCCTTCTTCTCTTCTGTGATTTGCTGAGCTGTGACTGATCCCCTTGCATCCCCACCCGCTCGGTCTCTTCTTTTTCGGGTTCCGACCCATCAGCCGGCTGTTCCTCAGTCTCTTCACCATTACCACTCTCTTGCAGCACCTCTGCTTCGGCTTGCAACTCTTCGGCTTTGGTTTCACGATGCATCTCGCTCTGTACCGCGCCCATATCGTGTGGGCGATAGATGAACATGCGCGAGATCACACCCGAGCGCATATCCTTGAACAAAGTCTGGAATAATTCAAAGGCTTTGCTCTTATACTGCACCAATGGGTCGCGTTGCCCATAAGCTTCCAGTCCGATGGAGACGCGCAAGGCTTCCATCTGGGTCAGGTAATCCACCCACAGCTCGGTGATCACACCCAGCAGCAGCTGGCGGTAGATCTCGGTTAGTGAACGCCGTCCCAACTCGTCCAATATCTTGATGATCTGCTCACGCTCCAGGCTTTGCAGGGGTTGAGTTTGCAAGCTGGTGCGTGCCTCTTCATCCAATAAGCCGGATAGCGTATCGCGTAAGGCAGGCTCGAGCTCCGGCAGGCGCGCATTCGCCAGGCGGGAAAATTCAGCCGCCCCCCAGGCCCTCCGGATGGTCTCCTGGGCAGATTGTAAATGCTTGAGCACTTCCTCGGTAATGTCCTCCGGGGTACGGTTTTCAAGCAAGCGGGCTGACAGGTATATGTAGGTCAGGCGTGTAGTGCGTTGCAGTACCCGCCGGTGGGTCTTCTTATCAAACGAGGCTTTCGTGCCCTGAGGCATCATTAACAATAAGCCCAGCATGTGGTTGGTAGTTACCGCACCGTTGATCTTCGCTAACGCAGATTCTAGGTCATGTGCCAGCTGCCCAGAACCCGGACCTGCGCCATTACCCATCAGACGCTCGCGGCGCTTGTGTAGCACTTGCTGGGTAGCCTGGTAGACCTGGTCGGCCATCGTTTCCCAATCGGCGGTGTCAAGCTGGGAGACTTCCAACTCGAGCGAGTTTTCCAGGCGGCGCTCGATGGCACTCACCAGGCGTAACACGGATTGGCCGGCAACTCCGTTCTCTACCTGTGTGCGTAGGGTGCCTTTCACCTGCTCGGGATCGTCTCGCAGCAGGCGCTGCTCTTCAGGCGATAGGCGCACACTGACGTGCACCATCCCTACCAGCTCATCTTGCAGCTCACGCGGGCTGCGCGGAGCGGCTTCTTCTCCTTCACCCAGGGATAATCCCTCGAAGAAGGTGTCGAAAGCTTCCAAACGTTCCTTCACCTGGCTTTCCAGGCGCTCGTGGCTGGAATCCAGCAATCCATTGATGGTATGGAGCAGGTGCTCTTCCTCGGCTTTGAGGGCTTCACTCGCCAGACCCAGCAGAGCATCCCGCAGATCATCAATGGAACTGTAACCCTTTTGCTGGCTGGCAAGGTGATCTACCAGCAGCTTCAATGAGTAGGAAGGGAAGAGCATGCCTCCCAAGTCGAGTGGAGGTTGGATTTGGTCCAGCCAGGCGAGCAGCTTCCAAGGGCCCTCCTCGTCTGCCAGCGATTCAGGCACGCGGCGGTTGACCTCGGTTCTCAGCAGCTCGGTCACATCCTCCGAGAGGTCCGCTTTGGTGAAAATGAGATCGCGCTGGGTATAGATGCGCTGGCGCTGGGCATTCAGCACATCGTCGTATTCCAGCAGGTGTTTACGCACATCAAAGTTAGCGCCTTCAACACGGGTCTGCGACTGTTCGACCAGGCGGCTGACCAGGCCTACTTCCATGGGCACGGCATCGTCGATCTTCATGCGCTGCATGACTGATTCGACCTGCCCGCCACCGAAGCGGCGCATCAGCTCGTCTTCCAAAGATAGGTAGAAACGTGACGAGCCAGGGTCACCCTGTCGGGCAGCACGGCCGCGCAGCTGGTTATCAATACGGCGGGCTTCATGGCGCTCTGAGCCGATCACATGCAATCCACCCAGCTCCTTGACCCGCTGCATATCCTGCATGTACTGCAGGAACCTGGCAATATCGGCCTCGTAGATGCCGGCCTGCTCGGAGGTGAGAGATTCCAGCGCCTGGCGGCGCTCCTCATGGCGCATATCATATGGATCGTCAACCCCAGCTCTGCGCAGCACGCGGTTTACCGAATCGATCACACCTTCGGGCAGCTCTCCACCCAGTTTGATATCGACACCACGCCCGGCCATGTTGGTGGCGATGGTGACGGCACCAAAAGAACCTGCCCCGGCGATGATCTGGGATTCTTCGGTATGCTTGCGGGCGTTCAGCACCTGGTGCGGAATACCTGCTTCCAGATCGGCTTTCAAGCGTCCGGAATCCGACTCAGGCAGGTCGAGGATCTCCAACAAGCGGGTGATGTTTTCTGGTTCTTCGGGGTTGAAGGAGATGCCCAGGTCGCGTGCCATCTTGCGCATTTCAGGCACCTGCAATTGGTCCAGCGGGGCGTTGAGCGGCTGCAGCTCTTCGATCAGGCGCCCATCTTCTTCGCGGTTATTCTTCTCCAGCCAGGCCTTACGCAGCAATCCAACTTGTGCCAGCTTGCGTAGCGGCTCAGCCCGCATGCGTGAGGATAGGTGATCGGAAAGCTCAACCGATGTGGTACCCACCAGCATCGGGCGACCCATGGCATGGTAACGTAGGATCTCGGTGGTGATCGCGCGGAACTTAACCTCTTCGGTGCGGTAGATGATATCGGGGAAATCCTTGCGCTGGAAGAAGACCGGTTTCCTTTCAGTGTCGTTGCGTAAGGCATAATAGCGGAACTTATAACCCTGCTCATCCTTGCCCTCAAGCAGAGAAAGTGGCGATCCATCCCGCGAAGCCTGGTATTCAAGGTTGGTCGGGATGGCGATCACATCCAGCTTGTAAATCTTGTCGAACTCTTCGGCTTCGGTGAGAGCGGTACCGGTCATACCAGACAGCTTCTCATACATGCGGAAGTAGTTCTGGATGGTTATAGTCGCATAGGTGACGTTATCCGCTTCGACCCGCACGCCTTCCTTAGCTTCGACTGCCTGGTGTAACCCATCCGACCAGCGCCGACCAGGCATCAGGCGCCCGGTGAACTCATCGACGATGACCACTTTGCCCGTCTGGACCAGGTAGTCCTTGTTGCGTTTAAAGAGGAATTGGGCTCGCAAGGCTTGTTCGAGGAAACCCAGCAGGCGGGCCTGTTCATTCGTGACGTCCTCGGGGCGATCAGGGTCGCGCAGAGCTACACCTAGCAAGTCTTCGACGTGGATCTCACCGATCTCGGTAAGGGTGATGTTGCGGTCGCGTTCATTGAGCTCATAGTCTTCAGGGCGTAGTTGGCGCACCACCTGAGCCAGGCGCACGTACCATTCGGTATCATCCTGGGCGGGTCCGGAGATGATGAGAGGGGTGCGTGCTTCATCGATGAGGATGTTGTCCACCTCGTCGACGATGGCGAAATAGTGGCCACGCTGCACGCGTTCATCCAGACGCATGGTCATGTTATCCCGCAGGTAGTCGAAGCCGAATTCCGAGTTGATGCCATAGGTGATATCGGCGGCGTAGGCCTCCGCACGATCCACCAGGCGCAGCTGGTGTTGGTCTTCATGTGGGGAGGACTTTTCCAGGTCCACGAGGTAAGCTTTCTTTCCGTTCTCAGTGCGGGCTGCCATCTGCAGCACACCTACGCTCAACCCAAGGGCATGATATATGGGTGCCATCCAGCGGGCGTCACGCCGTGCCAGATAATCGTTCACAGTCACCAGGTGAGTGCCCTTGCCGGTGAGGGCGTTCAGATACAGCGGTAGGGTGGCGACGAGAGTCTTGCCTTCGCCGGTGCGCATCTCGGCAATCCTGCCCTGATGCAGGGCAATCCCACCGACGAGCTGGGTGTCGAAGGGGCGTTGACCATTGGTGCGTTTGCTGGCTTCACGTACTGACGCAAAGGCTTCCGGCAGCAGGTCATCCAACGTTTCCCCATCTGCCAGTCGCGCCTTGAATTCAGCGGTCTTGGCAAGGAGTTCTTCAGCGCTCAATGCTTCAAACTGCGCTTCCAGGCTGTTGATCAGATCGACTTTCTCGTTCGATTTGCCGAGGGCTTTTTTGTTAGGGTCACCCCCGAGAATGGTGACGAATTTCTTGAGCATAAATACCCTTTCTGCGCGGGGATTATAGCATAGTTAGTTTAAGGGAGTTTGAGAGCGCACAGCAGAAAGGCATGGTAATGATAGGATGGCTACACTTCCCACTGGACTACACATGGGTAAGCCTCACCCTCAAAAGGACAATTGCTCTGCATCTGGCTTATCGGGCGAATTTAGGAGAGATTTGGCGTCGACCAGGTTGCCATCCCCGCGAATGTGCAGGATTTTCACCTCTGGATGGGTTGTCATCAGGTGATTGGCGATGAGATGATGTCGATGGCATTTGGCAGGGTCTTCTTCGCTGCACATGATGGCGCTGGAATGCTTCCCAACGATATCAAGCAGTTGCTGGATACCATTGAGAAACCATGGGCGCTTCATCACCTCAGGATAATCCACTTCATTCAGGGTATCACTCGGTTTGGAGGGAATGGCATGCTGTTTATAGCACGCAGGGTCTTTTGGCCGCCCACCCAGCTCTACGCCAGCATAGATATACGTGATGTGCTGCTTTTCAAGAGCTTGCTGCAAGGTATTCTTGTTAAATTGGGGATTGAACCGGCTGAAGGGTGTGCTGCGCACATCCACCAGGACTTCGATGCGGTGATCTACGAGCAGCTGGATGAATTTATCAATAGGATGCCGGCTGTGTCCTATCGTATACAGGTCCATCGCGATGCTTATCCGCTCGCCAATCCCACTGCAGCCTGGAAGGCTAAATAGGCTGCCAGCATATCATCTGAGGTAAACGTCAGGCGACGACCATCCACACGCTTTGATCCAGGCAGATCGGACGCCTGGTCTGCCATCTCGGTGGTGTTAAAGTCGATGGTGACGTGGACGGGTGTGGAGATCTTGAATGGTTTTGGCGCATCACCAGCCTGCAGGCGCTTGACTGCTTGGGTGGCTGCTTTCTGGATGCGTTCTTCGGCGAGTTGGGGAGGCAGGCATTCAGCCGCCATGCGGCTGAGAGCGATCTTCACCACCACCGTTTCGATATTTCCAAGCAGCTCACTGGCCTGGGTACAGGTGGTCTGGTCACCGGTGAGCATAAGTATAGGGACGTTAAAATGCCCGGCAACGGCACCATTCAGGCCAAATTCGCCCACCAGGATATCATTCAGGTATAAGTTGGCTATCCTCCGGCTGGACCAGGTATGATCAAGGATGGCATTCTTACTGCCAGCCCGGGCATGATAACCGATGAAGATGACCCCATCGATACCCTGGTCAACCCCCTGGATCATAGCCAGTGGGGTGTAGTCTCCACAGATCAAATGCGCGCTTGGGTCGAGCTCCTCGAGCAGGATGTTCGTGCCGCGTTCATGCCCGTCGACCACCAGGATTTCATCCACGCCGGCACCACAAATGCCTCGAACAGCTGCATTAACGTCACCAGTCATCAGGTGCCGGAAGCGGGTGTATTCGCCGTGGTTCGGATCCACCTGGTTCCAGTTGGTCACTCCGCTGATGCCTTCCATATCGGCTGCAATGAGGATTTTCATGGGTTGTTGACTCCGTTGTCATTTCTTGAGGTGATAGGGGACATCGATAATGATGCGCTGAAAACCGTTGGTGCGGCGGCGGTAGAGCAGGGCAGTCTTGATTATTAATGAAGTCTGGTTATGCAGCAATGCCTGCCACCACCTGGCCGGGATAAATTCAGGTAGGACCACTGCAGCCAACGTGCCGTCGTTGTGCTGGCGATCGTCTTCATCCAAATAATCGAGCAGGGGTCGGATGATTGAGCGGTAGGGTGAGGGGAGGATAACCAGGGGCACGTCCGGCCACCAGCATTTCCATTCCTTGAGCACGTGCTCACCTGCACCTGGCTCTAATTCGATGTATACCCCGGTGATATGTTTGGAGATGGAAAGGGCGAAATCCATGGCTTCGATGATGCCGCGGTGCACCCCTGAAACTGGAATCACCAGGCGTAAAGGCGGCGAGAGGTTTGAGATCAGGCGGGAGCCCACGTAAACTAAGCTGCTTACCCACATCCTGGTAGTGTCGGCGGATGCGCATAAAAGTAATTACGAGAAGTCGGGATGAGCAGCACAGTGATCCAGGCACCTTCCCGAAATTTGCTGATGGCGATGACCAGCAAGGTCGTAGCTGTGGTTATGGCACCGAGTCCATTGAGATGGCTTTTAAACGCCAATTTGGGCTTCGTTCTCGAAACCAATGGACGACCATACCAGTCTGCGAAAGTGTGAATGCCAGGAAGGCTCCAATCGCAAACAGTGGGATCAATAAGTGGCTGTTCCCGCTGAAGAGTACGATCAAAACACCCGTTGCGATGGCAAGGAAAACGATGCCATTGGCGAAGACCAGCCTATCTCCCAACCCGGTGAATTGGCGAGGGAGAAAGCCATCCTTGGCCAGGATGGCAGACAGGCGAGGAAAATCCGCGAAGCTGGTATTGGCAGCCACTGCCAGGATGAGCAACGTGGAAACTTGGATGGTTACATAAGCAAACCCGTTGCCGAGCAGACGTACGAGCCAGTGCTGAGAGGATGGTTTCCTGTGGTCCTGCGATAACACCCAGGAATTGGGTCAACCCGATGCTGCCAACAAATAATATCCCCATCAAGATTGCCATAGCGATCAAGGTACGCCCGGCATTTTTGGATTCTGGACGTTGGAATGCTGGCACACCATTGCTGATGGCTTCGATGCCGGTCAGGGCAGTGCACCCGGTGGCAAAGGTATGCAATATGAGGAACAGGGTCAGAGGTTGGACTGGGTTGAGGGGCGACTGTCTCTAATGGGAGTTGGGCCATTAAGGAACAAGCGGATACCCCCATACACGAGCATGGGGATGTAGGTGAATAAAAACAGATAGACTGGTACGGCCATCAGGGTGCCGGTCTCGCGCAAGCCCCGTAGGTTTGCCAGCATGATCAGCCCTAGCAATCCCAAGGCAATCCCAATTCGGTAAGGATATAAGGATGGGAAAGCTGAGGCGATGGCATCCACGCCGGCTGTCAGGCTGACTGCAGCACACAGCAGGTAATCCAACAACAAGCGCACCTGCGGCAACCAAGCCAGGCAAGATACCCAGGTTAGCACGGGCGACAATATATGAACCACCACCTGATGGATAGCCATGGACGGTCTGATAGTATGAGATAGCAACGATGGCCAGAATACCAATGATTGCCAAGCCAATCGGCCATGCCAACCCCAAACCAGCGCTGCCTGCAACGAGCAGGCCGAGGTAGATTTCCTGGTTGGCATATGCGATTGACGATAGGGCATCGGGAGAAAAGGCTGCTAGGGCACGGATTTTATTCAGCCGCTTCTCACCAAGCTGCTGGGTGGGAAGGGGAGTGCCTATCAATGCGCTTTTTAGTCTGGACAGCATAACGATGGTATCAGGCCTGACCTACCCATAGTATATACCACTCCTGGCAGAATCGCTACCTGAAAATGGCATGAAATTATCCATGAGAGCTTCCCATGCTATAATCTAAACCATTCCAACCCTTTCTGGAGGAGGACACGATGGCTGGCAGTGGATTATTTCCGTTTACTGAAGAACACGAGAGTATCCGCCAGGCGGCGCGTAACTTTGCTCAAAAAGAGCTTGCACCAGTGGCGGCGGAGTATGATGAGTCGGGAGAATTCCCTTCCAAGACGATCAAGAAGATGGGGGAGATGGGCTTTATGGGGATCGAGGTGCCCGAGGAATATGGTGGTGCCGGGATGGACACGCTGGCATATGTGTTGGCGTTGGAGGAAATCTGCAAAGTGGATGCCGCACATGGCACGATCATGTCGGTGAACAACTCATTATTCTGCAATGGGATCATGAAATTTGGGACAGAAGCCCAGAAGCAGAAATATGTGACTGCGGTCGCTTCTGGAAAATCGGTGGGGGCATATTCACTCACTGAGCCTATGTCGGGTTCGGATGCAGGGACGATGCGCAGCCGGGCTGTGCGGGAAGGAGATGGGTACATCATCAATGGGCGCAAGTCGTGGGTGACGAGTGGACCTGTGGCGGAATATATCGTCCTATTTACCATGACTGACCCTGATAAGAAACATCGTGGGATCAGTGCATTTTTGATCGATGCCAAGAAACCAGGTTTTGTGCGTGGCAAGAAGGAACCCAAGCTGGGTATCCGTGCTTCAGCAACCAGCGAGATCCTGTTTGAAGATTATCACTGTGCAGTAGAGGATCGGTTGGGGGAAGAAGGCGATGGATTTAAGATCGCCATGGCTGTCTTGGATGCCGGGCGGATTGGGATCGCTGCCCAGGCATTAGGGATAGCCGAAGCGGCCTATGAAGCCAGTGTTGCCTATGCACGTGAGCGCGAAGCTTTTGGGTCCAAGATTGGTGAGTTCCAGGGGATTTCCTTCAAGATCGCAGACATGAAGACGCGGATTGAGGCCTCCCGCCTGCTGGTTTACAACGCAGCCATGGCAAAGGAGCGTGGCAAAACCACAGGCGAGCGCTTTACCAGGGAGGCTGCCATGGCGAAGCTGTTTGCCTCCGAGACAGCGATGTTTGTTGCTCATACGGCCGTCCAGATACATGGGGGCATGGGCTACAGCAAGGAGCTACCTGTGGAACGCTACTTCAGAGATGCGAAAATCACCGAAATTTATGAAGGTACAAGTGAAATCCAGCGGTTGGTAATCTCACGGATGGAGCTTGGACTTCGATAGATGTTGATTGGGCGAGCATATTGAGAAACAATCTCGTTATTTGGCACTTAGGTAATTAGTAATCAGGAATTCAAGCAATTACTAAACCCCGGGTAAATCGTTGAAGGGAAATATGTTGATTTGGAGGCATGGATGAAAGCGGTGTTGTTCCAAACGCATGGGGGGCTTGAGGTGCTTAATTATACTGATTTCCCCACCCCTGAGCCCGGGGAAGGACAGGTGTTGGTAAAGCTCGAAGTCGCAGCGCTTAATCGGGTGGACATCTGGACCCGCAATGGCTGGCCAGGCATCAAGCTGGAGTACCCGCACATCCCTGGAGCGGATGGGGCTGGGACAGTGGCAGGATTGGGCACCTATGTATCAGGATGGAACATTGGTGACAGGGTGGTGATTAACGCTAACCTTAGTTGCGGTCACTGTCCTGCCTGTATTGCCGGACAGGATAACCGCTGCCGTGAGTGGCACCTGCTGGGTGAGACGGTGCGTGGCACTTATGCACAATATATTGCCATCTCTGCCACCAATATCTACCCAGTGCCGACTGATTATGATCTGCGTAAAGCAGCTGCTGCAGCGCTGGTATTCCATACTGCCTGGCACTCGCTGATTGTACGCGGTGGGCTGCGGTCTGGCGAAAGCGTGCTGGTGGTGGGAGCATCTGGGGGTGTGAATAGTGCCAGTATCCAAATCGCCAAGCTGTCAGGGGCGACGGTATATGTGGTGGGTTCTGGCGCTGAGAAGCTCAAGCTGGCAGAGTCGCTGGGGGCAGATTATCTCATTGACCGAATGAAGGAAGAAAATTGGTCAAAAACTGTCTATGGACTGACGAACAAACGCGGTGTGGATGTGGTGGTGGATAATGTAGGAACCACCTTTCCGCTAAGTTTTCGTGCAGCTGCCAAAGGTGGGCGCATACTGACGGTGGGCAATTCTGGAGGAGCTAAATTTGAGATTGATAACCGGCAGATATTTGGTAAACATCTGTCTATATTGGGTTCTTCAATGGGTACGCGGGCAGATTTTGCCACGGTGATGGACCTGGTCTTCGCGGGTATGCTTCAACCTGTGCTAGACCATGATTACCCACTCGAAGAAGCGGGTGCGGCCCAGGAACGGCTTGAGAAGGGTGAGCAGCTGGGAAAAATCACCCTTAACATCACCTAGTTCATCTATATCTAACTAATTATGACTGGCTCAACGACCGCTGACAAATCAGCAGACTCCCACGCCGTTGTACCGCTTTCTTATAATAAACGACCAAGGAGCGTAACCCTGCTTGCATTGGGGGTGTTAATACTCACGGTCATCAATCTCATCCGGTTTGTCTTAAGCATCAGGTATTGGGGCTTCCTGGCCAGCAGGATGGGGGTTCCACCCATTTACCTCACCCTGACTGGTTTCGTTTGGGGCGTGGCAGGCCTTTTCGTTTTGTGGGGGTTATGGAAGGCAAAAAACTGGGCACCCAAGCTGATGCAAGCGGTTGCGCTTACGTATGCATTGTATTTCTGGCTTGACCATATCTTTCTCATGGAGCACACGGTGGTTGGGGCAAGTGGTGCTGTTCGAGTGCTGCTGCCTTCCAACTGGCAATTTTCAGCCGGTGTGACGGTGGTGAGCCTGGCATACATGGTCTGGACTTTCAACCGCACGAAAGTAAAAGCCTATTTTAGTCTGGTTGAAGTCAAAATTGAGGAAAACCATGACGCTTAGGGATAATTATCATTTTAGGAATGATCAAATTTTGTAGAGCATTTCTTGACCAATGAAATGTGTTTAGGAGATGATTATGAGTGATGATCCAAAAATCATTCGATTGAGAGAGACGAAAGCCCAGGGGCGTTATGGGGGTGGGGAAGACCGGATCAAAGCGCAACATGCCCGCGGCCGGTTAACCGCCCGCGAGCGGATTGATCTGCTGCTGGATAAAGGCTCGTTTCGCGAGGTCGACCCATTTGTAACCCATCGGACGAGTGATTTTAATCTTGATCAGCAGAAGTACCTGGGAGATAGCGTAGTCACGGGATGGGGGACGATCGAAGACAGGCTGGTTTATATCTTCTCGCAGGATTTCACCGTGTTCGGGGGCAGCCTGGGGGAGGTGCATGCGGAAAAAGTGTGCAAGATTATGGATATGGCGCTAAAAAATGGAGCACCTGTGATCGGATTGAATGATTCGGGCGGGGCGCGCATCCAGGAAGGCGTTGTATCACTGGGAGGCTATGCAAATATCTTCCTGCGTAACACCCTGGTCTCCGGGGTGATCCCGCAAATCAGTGTGATCATGGGTCCGTGCGCGGGTGGGGCGGTTTACTCGCCAGCGTTGACAGATTTCATCATCATGGTACGTAAATCTTCTTACATGTTCATCACTGGTCCGGATGTGGTCAAAGCAGTGACCCATGAGGAGGTCACATTTGAAGAATTGGGCGGTGCGGACGTGCACTCTGAAATATCGGGTGTATGCCATCTTGCTTGTGATTCAGAACCGGATGCGCTGTACCTGATCCGAAAGTTGCTTTCATACATCCCACAGAACAACATGGAAGATCCACCAGTCGTAAACATTGATGATGATCCCTTACGTATGGATGAGGGCTTGAACACGCTTATCCCAGAGGATCCAAGCAAGCCTTATGATATCAAGGATGCCATCCGCATGATTGTCGACGGAAACATCTTCTTTGAGATCCAGGAAGCTTACGCTCAGAACATCGTCATCGGTTTCGCGCGTCTTGGGGGGCACGGCGTGGGCATCGTGGCCAACCAACCAGCGGTACTGGCGGGTGTATTGGATATCAACTCGTCCGAGAAAGCCGCTCGCTTCGTACGTTTTTGTGATGCATTCAATATTCCAATCATAACATTTGTGGATGTACCAGGCTTCCTACCAGGCACTACACAGGAGCATGGTGGCATCATCCGCTCTGGGGCAAAATTATTGTACGCATATTGCGAGGCCACTGTTCCGAAGATCACGGTGATCACCCGCAAAGCCTATGGCGGCGCGTATGATGTGATGAGCAGTAAACACATCCGCGGCGATGTGAACCTTGCCTGGCCTTCGGCTGAAATTGCGGTGATGGGTCCAGAAGGAGCGGTGAATATCATTTTCCGCAAGGAGCTCTCCCAGGCAGAAGATGCGGATATGGTCCGGGATGAGCTGGTGGAAGATTATCGCAAGAAATTTGCCAACCCGTATATTGCAGCTTCGAGAGGTTATATCGATGATGTGATTGAGCCGTCGGAGACCCGCCCACGCCTGATCAATGCCCTCGAAATGCTCTCCAACAAGCGTGATTCCAACCCACCCAAGAAGCACGGATGCATCCCATTGTGATGATTAAAACGAATTCGATCGTCATCACCGGCAGCACACGCGGGATTGGTTATCAGTTGTCAAAGGCATTCCTGGAGCGAGGTTGTGCCGTTACAATCAGCGGCCGCACCCCCGAGGCAGTGAATGCCACAGTAGCCAGGCTCGGGGTGAGTAATAATAATGAGCACATCTACGGCTGCGCGTGTGACGTCACCGACTATCTCCAGGTACAACACCTGTGGGACAATGCCAAAAGCCAATTCGGGAAAATTGATATCTGGATCAACAACGCCGGTATTGCCATGCCAATGATGGAGTTTTGGGAGCTTTCCCCAGAGCAGTACGAATGCGTGGTTCAGACCAACATTCTCGGGACGATGTATGGTACCAGAGTGGCCTTGACCGGGTTGCTCGCCCAGGGATATGGTGCCCTCTATAATTTGGAGGGGTTTGGGGCCAAAGGGCAGGGAATGAAGGGAATGACGCTCTATGGGAGCACAAAAGCCGCCGTGCATTTTATGAACCGCTCATTGGCGCTTGAAATCGAGGGGACGGGGGTGATCACGGGAGCAATCGCTCCTGGGATGGTGATCACCGAGCTGGTCACCCGCCAGTTTGAAGGGCGGGAGGACGAGCTGGAGAAGTCCAAGGGTATCCTGAATATCATTGCGGAACGGGCTGAGACAGTAGCACCAGTGTTGGCTGATAAAATCCTGAAAAATCAAAAAAATGGCGTGACTATTGAATATTCTTCATCTGCGAGGATAATGCTGAAGTTCGTCACCGTACCGTTCAAGAAGCGTGACCTGTTCATATGATAATGGTTAGGATTTGTCATTTATGGATGATTAGAGCATGTTAGTCAACGGACACAACCTCCATTTAGATCAATATGGTCCGGAGAATGGCCCAGTTGTGGTGCTATTACACCATGGGTTGGGCTCGGTGAGAGCCTGGCGGGGGCAGATTCCGATGCTGGCGCAGGAGGGCTTCCATGTAGTTGCATATGACCGCTGGGGTTATGGCGGCTCGGATACTCGATTTAGCCTTGATTTGCCAACTTTTCGGGCTGATGTCGATGATCTTCAAAAGATATTGGAACAGCTGAAGATCGAACGTGCCGCGCTGGTTGGACACAGCGATGGCGGGACCATCGCACTGTATTTTACGGCGCAATATCCAAAACTTGTGAGCTGCCTGGTGACGGTGGCAGCCCATATTTATGTCGAGCCGAAGATGGAACCAGCCATCCTGGGCATCGGGCGTGAATTTGAAACGGATGAACGCTTCTGCAAAGGTCTTCGAATTGCCCATGGCGAAAAGTACGAAGCGGTATTCCATAACTGGTACGATGGCTGGCAGCACGACGAATTTCGAGGTTGGGATATGCGCCCGATATTGAGACAGATCAGATGCCCAAGTTTGATCGTGCAGGGTGAAGCAGATGAGCACGCCACCCCACAGCACGTTAAAGATATTGCTGAGGCAATTCCTGGAGCAGAGCTTTGGCTTGTCAAGGGAGCCGGACATATGCTGCCTCAGGAAAATACTCTTGAATTCAACCCAAGGTTAATAGAATTTCTTAACCAGAATAGATTTGTTGCATAATGAAAGATTCACTCAGGATGCACATGGAGCAAGCCTATGTTTGATAAAGTATTAATTGCCAACCGGGGTGAGATTGCGGTGCGCATCATCCGGGCATGTCGCGAGCTTGGACTAGAAAGCGTGGCAGTTTATTCCGATGCCGACCGTCAGGCGTTACATGTTCGCTACGCAGATGAAGCTTACCGCTTGGGCCCAGCTCCCTCACGCGATTCGTACCTGCGGGGTGACAAGATCATTGATATCGCCCGCAAAAGTGGAGCGAAAGCCATCCACCCCGGCTATGGCTTCCTGGCAGAACGGGCAGATTTTGCCCAAGCCTGCCGGGAGGCTGGGTTGGCTTTCATTGGTCCCAACCCTTCATCCATAGCAGCCATGGGAGATAAAGCCGTCGCACGCGCCACGGTTTCCAAGGCAGGTGTGAAAGTGGTGCCCGGGACGGAGGGGGAAGGATCACTGAGCGATGAGGAATTGCTGGCAGTAGCCCCTTCGATAGGTTTTCCATTATTAGTGAAAGCCACCGCTGGTGGGGGTGGCAAGGGGATGCGCGAAGTAAGCAGCCTGGAGGAAATGCCTACCTTACTCAATGCAGCCCGGCGTGAAGCGGAAGCTTCCTTTGGGGATGGCAATGTTTACCTGGAGAGACTCGTTGAAGGTGCGCGCCATATTGAAATTCAGATACTGGCGGATGGGCAGGATAATGTGATCCACCTGGGGGAACGGGAGTGTTCCATCCAACGCCGTCACCAAAAATTACTGGAGGAAAGTCCATCGCCTTTTGTGGGTGAGGATGAGGAGTTCCGTCAAATCCTTGGAGCAGTCGCCGTGCGTGCTGCCCAGGCAGTCAATTACATCAATGCCGGCACGATTGAGTTCCTGGTGGATAAGAATAAAAACTTTTACTTCCTGGAGATGAATACTCGCTTGCAGGTGGAGCACCCGGTCACGGAGATGGTCACCGGCATCGACATCGTCAAAGAGCAGATCCGAATTGCGCGTGGTCGATGCCTGCGCCACAAGCAGGAAGATATCCACTCCAACGGTTGGGCGATTGAGTGTCGCATTAACGCAGAAGACCCATACAATAATTTTATTCCTTCCACCGGGCGCATCACACACACATTGTTACCAACCGGGCCTGGAATTAGAGTAGATACAGGGGTTTATATCGGATTTGATGTCTCCCCATATTATGATTCGCTGATTTCAAAACTGATTGTGTGGGGTGATACCCGCGGAGAAGCTATCCTGCGAATGCGCAGGGCATTGGAGGAATATAAGATCCTGGGTGTGCATAGCAACATCCCCTTCCACCAACATTTAATGGATTCACACCGTTTCATGGGTGGGCAATACGATACCCGCTTTGTGGAAGAGCGATTTTCCATCGAAGAAGCAGAGGAAAGAAAAGAATCCCACCCGGAACTTGCAGCCATCCTGGCAACCCTGGTGGCACACCGCCAGACGGAGAGAGCGGCCCATGTGATCCAGCGCAATGAGCGCGATACCAGCAACTGGAAATGGCTGAGCCGGTGGGAGAGATTGAGGAGATAACCATGAAATACGTGACCATGGTCGAAGGGCGTGAGTATATTGTGGATATCATCGATGACCACCGGGTTAGCGTGGATGGGGAAATTTACCAGGTGGATTTCATGCAGGTGGGTGACCAACCAGTATATTCATTGGTGGTTAATGGGAAGTCGGTCGATGCAGACGTCTATCCGAATGAGGATGAATGGCAGGTGATATTCCAGGGCAACCTGTTCTCTGCAACTGTGGAAGATGAGCGTGAAAAGCGATTGCGTGCAGCCATGGGCGGTAGGGTGGCGGAGCATGAGGACTTTCATCTTAAAGCACCCATGCCCGGTATGGTCATTTCCATCCCTGTGCAGGAAGGGCAGATAATACTGAAAGGCGAGGTATTGGCAGTCTTGGAATCCATGAAGATGCAGAATGAGCTGCGCTCTCCCAGGAATGGGAAAGTGATCCGCTTAAGGGTGAAACCTGGTGATCGAGTGGAATTTAAGGAGACTATGTTAAGCGTGGTATAAGCGTATTTACTCACCCTGACTCTCTTTGCATACAATTAATGCAATATAGATATAAAAAGAGGGGATGGGTGAGTAATTACAGATAAATTATGTGAGGCTAACTTATGAGCAGCGCAGGCAGTGAATTAGAAGTCAAATTTTATCTCTCCAAGCGAGAAGCGATGGAAGCTAAGCTGAGCTCGCTGGGGCGGGTGATTGCACCCCGAGTCTATGAAGTCAACCTGCGCTTTGACACCCCCGACTTGTCTTTAAGCGCGACGGGCAGATTACTGCGCTTGCGAAAGGATTCACGGGCTCGGGTAACCTACAAAGGAGCGGGTAGCGTGGAAGGTGGTGTACGCCTGCGAAAAGAGCTAGAATTCACCGTATCGGATTTTGACACTGCCAGGGAACTGTTTGAAGCCCTTGGTTACCAGGTGTATACCATGTATGAGAAGTACCGCACCACCTACCAGATGGGAATTGTAGAGGTGGTTTTGGATGAGATGCCGACCGGTGATTTCCTGGAGATTGAGGGACCAGATAGTGAAAGCATTCGCACTGTAGCCGATCAGCTGGAGCTTAATTGGGAGAGGCGCATCTTGGAAAGTTACACGATGCTGTTCGATTACCTGCGAAGGCGTTTAGGGCTTAGTTTTCGCGATCTGAGTTTTGAGAATTTCGAGGGGATGGAGATCAGCCCGGAAGTCATGGGGATAAAGATTGCTGATCAAGGTTAATCAGGAGTCTCCCACTTGTATTGAAAAATATCGTCTCGTTGACGTGACTTACCAGAAGTGATTTATTCACCTCATTCGTACAACGTGTCATGATCCCGGAGCCTGGCACCTCGAGTGGCAAAGCACCGAACCTGAGCTATACATCCATGAATGGATTTGCCGGTGAAGATTCACTCACCTTTATCCTGAATGACGGCGAGCTGGATTTAATAATTGTAGAGATGCCATACTGTGGCGTCTCTACGAAGGAACGTAAATGGAGATCAGGGACTTTGGGTGCGATCCTCAGCCGATATAAATTTTCGTTCACAAAACGTATTCATGGTATGGGTTATTGTGAATCTACCTGGCAGTCAAGATTCTATGATCGCATTATCCGAAATGAAAAGTCCTGGTATTTGAATACCTAATTTGACCTTAAGACAACAGAAAAATCTCAAAATGCGATCAGCTTACCGGCTTTCCAGGTCAGTTTTTCGACAAATGCCCTTTCTCCAAGCAAACCCGGGAGCATAGCTTCCAGACGGGAGGCATCACCAGTGGTGGCGAAGCGCAGGAGGTGACTGGGTTCAACGGGTGGCTCAATATCATTTTTTAAATCAAAGTCCAGGAGATGCGAGGCAACCAGCAAACGCTGCACCTGCCGGGCGACTGCCGGGGCGGGATCAATGACACGTACGGTGGGACCCGTGATTTGCTGGATGAGTGGGATAACGAATGGATAATGGGTGCAACCCAAGACAACTGTGTCAATCCCCTGTTCCAGCATGGGGTGGAGGGCTTCTTCCAGGATACGGCGTGTCTCAATGGTTTCGAGCTGCCCGCTTTCGATCTGCGTCACCAACCCCGGGCAGGTGTTCTGGAGTAGCTTCACTCCCCGACCAAAACGTTCGACTACTGAGGCATAAAGCTCACCCTGGAAGGTGGCAGGGGTTGCCAATACACCCACCACACCGCTGCGGGTGTGCTCCGCGGCAGGTTTGACAGCCGGCTCCATACCTACGAAGGGTATCTCTGGAAAGATAGTGCGCAGGTATTTCAGCGCCGCAGCCGAGGCCGTGTTACACGCTACCACAATCAGGTTCGCCCCCTGATGAAGCAAGTAACGGGTGATGGTTTCTGAAAAATGGCGCACTTCTTCCAGCCGACGTGGACCATATGGGACATGGGCCTGATCTGCCAGATAAAGCAACGGCTCATCGGGCATCAGCTGGTGGACGGCGCGCAGCACGGTCAATCCACCAATCCCTGAATCAAAGATCCCAATCGGATGCAAAGCCTTAATGTTCACGTTTACCTTTGAGGAGCATTTCAACTGTACGCTGGATGCGAGCCTGGCGTGTCTCTTGCCGTTTAGCCTCTTCAATCCATTGGACGTATTCCTTTTGATGGGTGAATGATAGCTTATTGAAAAAATCTTGTGCAGCCGGTTCGGCCGCCAGGGCATCATGGAGTTCGGCTGGTACTTTCACCTGGCGCAGCTCGAGGTCCTCTTCTATCTCGATAGTCACTTCATCGCCGATAGATTTACCAAGCTTCTCACGGATTTCCTTGAGAACAATCAGAACATGATGAGGCGTGCCCATGCGGACGAGTGTTCCGCGGTAGGGCTCGCCACCGATGGTGGCCTTGATCTTGACACGCTTCTGGCCAAAGGTTTTCTCGACATCAAAAGGAACAATAACGAAAGCACCGCCCCCATCACCAGCTTCGATGACTGCGTGGAATAGATGTTTTTCGCTCATAGGATACCTCGATTTGATTTGTCAAGTCTGCCCAGGAGGCAAGCTTGGATAAATGCTTCGAACAGCATACGCATGGGTTCATATTCCTGTAATTCTTCGGGGTGCCATTGAACTGCCAACCCAAATGGGTAGCCGGGCAACTCAAATGCTTCAATCAAACCATCTGGAGCGGTTGCAGTAGCATCCAGCGAGTTGGCAAGTTGGTGGACTCCTTGATGGTGCAGGCTGTTGACACGCGTATCTTCGCTTCCATGAATTTTCACCAATTGACTTCGCGGGTTTATTTTTATCGGATGAGCCAGGTAATTCCTGGGCTGGTCATGACGATCATGCTGGATACTACCTGGAAATTGCTCGGGCAGATGCTCGTACAGGCTGCCACCCAGGGCAACGTTAATCACCTGGCAGCCACGGCAAATACCCAAGAATGGCTTCTCAACCTGGATCATTGACTGTACCAGGTGCAGCTCCACACGATCGCGATCCACATCAATCCCCTCAACTTTTGGATGAGGCTGATTGCCATATCGGTGTGGGTCAATATCAGAGCCCCCGGTGAAGAGAATGCCATCCAGCCTGGGTAAGAGCATCTCCAAATCATCATTGGAAAGATTCAGGGGCAAGAGGACCGGTAAACCACCCGCATTCGTGACTGAATTGGCGTAGGGCAAATTGGTGCCAAAAGCAGGTAGCCCAGAAGGATTGGGCATGCGGGAGGTGGTCAGGCCGATAAGTGGTTTTTCCATAATTGATCCGTTAGGTACAGCTCATGTGATTATCAGCATGGTTGGAAAAGAGCACTATTTACGTCTCATTGTTCCGAAACTTGAGATGGCGGGGAGATGAAAGTCTGGACTGGTCCATGCCAGTTATCGTTATTGAGGATATGTTCCTGGAAGTTATTATGGGTGTAGCGGGAGATAACCTTACGCCAGAATGAGATCGCGGCAGTATTTTCAGTTATCTGACCTACCTGCCAGGGACCCGGGAACTGGTCGAAGATATCACAGGCGACACGCTCACCCACACCTTGATGGCGGTATTTTCGCATGATGAAAAATTCGGCCATCACCCAGCAGTCTTTTTGTCCACTCAGATAATCGTAACGTGCCACGAGCACAAAACCTGCCAGATACCCATTCACGCGCACAAGGAAGGGCGAGCGTTCCGGCTCAACCCAATAATGGTCCAGGTAAGGATAATCATAAAGACCCAGGTTGCCAATATTAGCCCCATCAACCTCACTGAAATCGTACAGGTACAATTCCATTAGGTGACGAAGAATGGGGCGTTCAGCCACCGTAGCAGGGTTGATATTTATATTCAGGTCTATATTTTGAGGCAATCCAATGGCGTCATCCATGGAGTAATTTTACTCCCGGCTGTATCATCAAGGCACTATTGGGTTTCATAGGCTTCATTGCGATGGATGCGCCGTCTCAGCTCACTGGCATAATGCCTGCCCAAAGCGGAGGCATGCTCCTTTAACCATTCGGTCAGTGAGGTCTCCCCGGTGGGAGGTGAGTTGGTATAGAGCAGGTTTTGCATCAAGCCAGAAATTTCATCGCGGGTAATCAAGACATCCCCCATCAGCTTGCCGATGAGCCAGCCAAACCAATATCCAATCTCCGGGGAGACTGAAATCACGGGTCTATTTTTACCGATGATCGCGCCAATTGCCTGTACCAGTGCACGGTAGGTGAAAGTCTCAGGTCCAACGGCATCAATGATCCGGTTAACCTGATCCTGCCCGTATATAACCGCTAGCTTGGCTAAATCATCCACGTAGATGGGCTGAAGGCGGTAGCTGCCATCTCCAAAAACACCGAAAACAGGCAAGTGGCGCAACGTCCAGGCGATATTATTGATCAGGATATCTTCCTTGCCGAAGAGGATAGCCGGGCGCAGGATGGTGTAGGGCAACCCCGACTCGATCAAACCACGTTCTAGGCGGGCTTTGCCACTGAAATAAGGCAGGGATGATGTCACTGATGGATTGGTGATGCTGATGTGGACAACCCGCCTGACACCCGCTTGTTTGGCTGCTGAAAACATCCGCAGGCTGTTCTGAATTGCAGCTGCATGGTTGAAATTTGTATGGTCGAAGCGCACCCAGTAGGTGTTATAAAGCACAGCTGCCCCACGCAGTAAATCGGTCAGCTGGTCGATATTATCGAAGTTGTAGGGGAATGCCTCCACCTGACGACCGAATGAATTGGGGCGATGGATGGAATTGGTGAGTGTGCGGACAGCATGACCCTGGTCCAGGAGCCTACGGGTGATATATTTGCCCGAGTAACCAAACGCTCCGGTGACAACGTCAAATTCTTGGGAAGACATGCTTATTACCGTTTCTTTTCAGCCAGTAAACGCAATTGGGTCAGGGTCTCACGTCCCAGCGTGTAGAGGCGAGAAAGGGGATTTTTCCCGGAAGAAAGAATATCTTCAGGTTCTTCCGTGGTAAAAATGCCCGTATAAGTGAGAAAAATAAACCTGACCTGACCCACCTCAGGTAAAGGAAATATATTGCTCGGGGACGACCGCTCCAGTTGATTTTCTGCCTGGGCTACGAGAGCTTTGGAAGCATCAGCAACTGGACTATAGTCAGCACTTCCTAGCATGCCTCCCCCAGTACTGTAATATAAACTGGTGGTGCCGTCAGCCAGTGAGACCAGGGTTGCAAAACCGACCGCGTAACCGGTTTCCATCATAACTCCCCACACATGTGGAGCAGCATCGGTTGGAGTAAGACCCGCATTTGCAGGATCGAGGTTAAAAATACTATCGCGAAGCTGTAGATAGATGGGACTGGGCTCAAGCGGAACTTCGGTCATATATAACTATGGAATAGTAAAGAATTCCACCAGGTGTTTGTTCACCGCTTCGGAGGCATCGTGCTGTACCCAGTGACTTGAGCTCTCGAAAAACACGAGCTCACCTTCATCGCATAGGTCCAGGCTGGGTTGAGCCATCTCCCGACCCAATGCTGCATCCTGGGCACCCCAAAGCATGAGGGTTGGCACCCGAATGCGCAGGTCGGTATCCATTTTGGGAGGCATTTGTAGGGCAGCCCGATACCAATTGAGCATGCTCTTGATTGCATCCCTGCGCCACCATGCCTGGCGGTACATATCGAGATCTTCCTGGGTGAACGAGCCGGGTTTGCTACCCGTCATAAGCGTTCGTACCAGAGGCTCGCAATCATTGTTCCGCAGGATGGCTTCGGTGAGGAATGGGATTTGAAAAAAGAACATATACCAGCTTCGGCGCAGCTGAGCCGGACTGCTCATTAGATAGCGCATCATCACTGCCGGGTGAGGCACGTTGAGGATGGCAAGCTTGTGCAGGCGATCAGGATATCTTAATGCCACCCACCAGGCAACTGCAGCACCCCAATCGTGACCTGCAAGGTAGCATTGCTCAACTCCGGCGGCATCTATTAAACCGATCACATCCCTGGCAAGTTCATCGAACCGGTAGGCTGGGGTGCCACGGGGTTTGTCACTCAGATTATATCCACGTTGGTCAGGAGCCCAAACGCGAAAGCCGGCCTCAGCCAAAGGTTGAATCTGTCGTCTCCAGCCGTACCAAAATTCAGGGAAGCCGTGTAAAAAAATCACCAGGGAGCCATAGCGAGATCCACTTTGCACTACATGCAGACGAATGCCATTGGTTGGGAGTAAGACATGTTCTAAGTTTGGTATGTCCATAGTACCCTCTGGTATAACCCCAATACTAGTAGATATTATTGGGGAATTATACTCCGTAGGTGCAAAATAGCCTTATAATGTAAATGAATAAAGATTCATCGATAGACTGTTAACACAGCGGAGTGGTCAAATGCAAAAGGATTTATCGATCACTGTGCCTGCATATAACGAGCAAGATTTAATTGCAACCTACCTCGATTCTCTCCTGAATCAAATCCTGGATATAGATATATACGAAATTATCGTCATCGATAATAATTCGATGGATTTAACTGCCAAGATTGCGCAGGCAAAAGGGGTGAGGCTGGTGGTATAGACCTCCGGGAAAAGGTTTCGAGGCTCATTTTCTTCAGATATCCATTACTTTATCAACTTAATTACTTTACTGGTTGTATCAAAACCTTTGTTTTATCACTTTCCCGATATTCGTGAAGGTTCATGAAAGATGCACCCATGTTAAACGATATGGCCTATCATCTCATTGTCAGCGTTCTGGAAGTCTTCATGTGGGATGGGGAGCTGATCGGAAAGGAGAATTTACAAGATGGCCCTGGCGTGATCGTCGCCAATCACATGGGGGCGGTTGGACCCGTAGGGATATGCGCATCCTTACCGATGCGCCTGTACCCATGGGTTTTGGGTTCAACCGTGGATAAATTGAAGGCACCTGAAAATGTGCGTAAGGATTTTGTGGAGAAGATTTTACACATCCAGCCTCCATTGAGTGAGACCATCGCGGAGGCTATCTGCAGAATATCCACTCCATTGTTGCTTTCGATAGGATGCATCCCAGTGCCTGATACACATCAGGAGCAGTTGGAGACTTTTAAGACCAGTCTTGGCCTCCTGAAGCAGGGGAAATTTTTACTGGTTGTGCCAGAAGACCCCAAGGCTGAACCCGACCCGCTTACCGGGATACGTACATTCAAACGGGGGTTCCTCAAATTGGGAGAACTATATTACCAGGAGACGGGTGGACGCCTGCCATTTTTCCCGGTGGTCATCCATGAAACCGGGCTGGTGATCGTGGGGAAACCAATTGTCTATGACCCGCTCAGAGATGCCAGGATGGAGCGCCTCAGGATGGTTAGTCTATTGGAGGAGACGATCAAGGTGATGCACCTGGAGGCAACTGAAAACCAGACTGTTGAAACCATCATCTTTAAAAGAAGAATGTCTTGATCTCCCTTGTATTGTTTTAAAGTATGTACCAATTCATGAGGGTGGTAGCCTAACCCAGCTCGAGGCCCGATCGCCTCTGAAAATCGACCAGCTCATTCGGTAGCATCGGTCGAATAATTTCCGCTCGCTCGATCACCCGCCTGATCCACGTTGTGCTTGGGTCCGTACCAGATAACATGTCGTGGGCTTGTTCTACAGAGAGCCAGCGGTATTCGGAGTGTTCCGAGCCGATGTGTATGGAGGCTGGATCAGGGATGGTACACAGATAGACCACACCCACCAGCTCGTTTTTAGGGCTGGGAGAACCACGGTAGAAGTGAGTGGTGCCCAGGATATGCTCAATCTTTACCTCTACGCCCAATTCTTCGCGCCCTTCACGCCGCAGGGCATCTTCGAAATCCCTCGCCCTGGTCAACCCGACCGGTGACGCATTCCCAAACGCCGCAGGCATAATCTTTGTCCTCAGAGCGGCGCAGGAGCAGATATTGGCTGGTCTCAAGTGACCAGATTAATCCAGCAATACCAGCATAAAAACGACCAATCGGCATTTTTCACTCTCCCTATTGATCAGCATCAGCGTAGCCGCGATTATGCCCGGGGTGGTCCCTGGTGTATGCGTTGGCGCATGCCATCAATTGTATTGCGCCAGCGATACAGGCTTTCCAGCCACCAGGTGAGCCCGGTGCCTTCATAGCCAGCCAGCCTTTTACGACCTGCCTTGAGGTCGTTTCCGGGTGTGGTACCCATGATGACCAAGTCAAAGGGCGCCTCACTTTGGCGATGTTGCTGAATGTAAGTCTGGATCTCGCGCAACCTATCTGGAGGCGGGGTGTATGGACCACCTGTATTGAGGGGGAACGCACCATCCCAACGGGCAGCGCGCCGGAAGGGGCGTTTGTGGGGCCAGAACCCACCCACCCAGATGGGAATGCGGGGCGTTTGTACAGGAGTGGGCAGGAAGGTGACCTTCTTCACCTGGTAATGCTCCCCCTTAAACTCATACGGCTTGCCGCTCCACAGCCCATTCAGAATCTCCAGCCCTTCGTCCAACATGGCGGCACGCACTTTACGGTCGGTGGGCTCACCAAATGTGCCGTAATCATCTTCATCCGGATCACCTACACCCACGCTGAGGACCAGCCTGCCACCTGAGAGATGGTCAAGCGTAACGGTCTCACGAGCCAGCTTCCACGGACGGCGGCGAGCAATGGGGGTGACCGTTGTGCCGATGCGCAAGTGCTCTGTACGCATGGCGATGCCTGCCAGGGTCACCCAGGGGTCGTAGAGGGGAAGCTTCTGCTTGCGGCTGTAGACGATGTGGTCCCACAAGAAGAAACCATCCCAGCCGGCCTCTTCAGCCTCGGCTGCTAGCTCAGTCAGGAGTGTTGGGGTGGTCTCAGCTCCGAAATTGGCAGTATAGATACCGTAGTACATTTTCCCTCCTTAGATTTATTGCCTGGTATTGATCAGATCACGCGAGTGGCATTGATGAAATCTACCAGCAGCCCATAGGCGGTGGTTTCCGGTCCGGGGTTGCCCTCCACGATGGAGAGCTGAGGCAACACGTCGGTTTCGAAGGTAACAACGCTCGAGGTGCCATGCACTCCATACAGAGGCGAATCACTGCCGACCTGCTCAGGGCAGACGCGCGCTTCCACCGAGTCGCCTTTGCGCTGGGCAGAGCAGATCAGCTTCCAACGTTTACCTTGTGTGTGTGCCTGGAGGACATCGTCTGCGGTAAGGTGACGGATGCCGGTACGATGCACCTCTGCGGGCTTGAGGGGTATTCCCATCAGCACGGTGACCAGAGCGGCGACTTTGACGGATGCGTCCCAGCCATCGATATCGCCAGATGGGTCGGTTTCAGCCAATCCGATGGACTGCGCATAGGCGACAGCATTTTCGAAGCTTTCGCCAGCCTCCATGCGGGTAAGCACCAGGTTGGTAGTGGAGTTCAAGATACCGCTAAAACATTGCAGGCTGGCAGCAGGCAGGCTCTCGCGGAAGAGGGAAAAGATGGGGGCACCGTCCATGACGGCAGACTCGAAGTAAAACTTGCGACTGTGTTGCTCAGCGAGGGCGGTCAGCTCCTGGTAAGCATAGACCACCGGGCCTTTATTGGCGGTAATGGCATGCATGCCGGCCTGGAGGGCAGCGCGCAAATAGCTCGCCGCAGGCTGACCATCCAAATAGCTGACCGGGGTATTTTCGAAGAGCACATCTGCACCACAGGTGCGGATGAACTCGAATGGGTCCGCAAGGAGAGGAAGCGTGGAAAGAGAATCCAGCTTGCTGCCCGTGGAGATGAGTTGCAATGCCTGTTCAATATCGATACCCGCAGGGTTGATCGCCATGCCATGCCGATTGGTGGCAATCCCAGAGATGGTAAAGCTTAGATCGTAATCAAGTATTAGAAGGTCTTTCTTTCGTTGTAACAGGCGGACAAGTGCCTGTCCGACGTTGCCAAAACCGAGTAGTGCGATACGTTGGTGGGTCATATTTTTATAAGGGAGGCCAAGGAAAAGAGCGTTCGTCTGGATTGGGTAGGGGGAATCGGCGGGTGGTTATGAGGGTTAAAGCCCGGCGGGCCAAGGCTTTGATTTCCTTTTGACTGAGCAACTCCTGTAAGGTGATAAAAGGAGTGCGATCAGGCGCCAGTGCCTGATAATAATTTTCCAGATCATCCAATAGCCTGTCGGGAATCGGCTCACCGGCGAAATCCCAGATTACAGTGCGCAGCTTATCATCAGCGTGGAAGCAAATGCCGTGGTCGATCAGCCATAGGTGGTGTTGGTTATCGTAAAGCAGGTGACTGCCCTTGCGATCGGCGTTGTTGATCAACAGGTCAAATAAAACTACCGGGCGTAGGCGCTGCTTGTCGGCTTCGCCCAGGTTGAAATAATGCAATTCTGGGTCATGCTCGATGAAAAGCTGCAATGAGCCGGGACCGATGGGGGCTTTCTTGCGATACACCGTGGGAGGCACAAGCTCCCAACCGAGAGCTTCACTCACCACATATGCCGCAGCTTCACGGCGTGCCAGGCTGGCAGCGGGAAAATCCCATAAGGGGCGTTCTCCACGGCTGGGTTTATACACACTCTGAACCACCTGTGCTTCCTGGCACACTTCCGCCAGGAAAGTGTAGTTGGAGCCCCACACGAATTCCCCCTTTATTGTGATTTCTCCATTTTGGAGCACACTTAGGACGGTTGAGGATTCTAGCTCTGGCATGGTAACATCAGGATAACCAGATTTGGGTCAAAGATTGAAGTTTTAGAATGCCGCTAGTTTGGTGGTTAATGCTTGTGCCCATTTTTCTTGGGGCAAAAATGACCTTCAGGATCCATTGGCTCGCCACATTGCGGACAGAGAGGCCGGCCGTGTGAAGCCACCTCGATCCCCCAGCGTGCCAGGGCGCGCAACTGATCACGCGTGCACCAGAAGCGCACCACACCCCCTTCTTCTGCGGGGGTACCTTCCGGCATTAGCTCTCGCGCCACCAAGACAACCAGATCGCTTTCAGCATCATAGCCCAATCCAAACTCACCCACCCGGAAGAGCGGGTCTACCGGGGGATGGATATGCATCTGTTCCTCTTCATACTCGGCTGAGGCTTCGCGCAAGGAGGAGACCTTTTCCTGCACTTCAGCCAGGAATTGTTCGATCCCAACCGCCAGAGTTTGAAGCTGCAGTTTTTCGATGATCAGGGTAATGGTGCGTTCATCCTGCCAGCCCTGGATGTAAAACACGCGTTTGCCTGGCTGCCCCAGGGCGTCTATGGAAATGTGGTCAACGGGGTGGAGATCAATATCAATGTCTGTCATACCAGTAGTATACCAATGAATTGTATCGTTCCATGGCTCTGTAAGGTGTCATGCTTTTGAGGATGAGCCCAGCTTATTTTGTTGGGGAGGCTGGAATGCGTCCCAGGAGAAAGATGGATTGATATTCATCATGATCAGGCGGCTGCCGCCATCCGAGACCTGCAAGGCGGTAATGGAACCCGTGTCTATAGCCAGGCGCTGGAAGTTATCCAGGGGCAGACCCAGGTAATAGGCTACCACCTGCTTGATAGGGTCAGCATGGCTGAAGCATGCCACCACATCTTGCGAAGCGTGTTTCAGACGTAAGGTTTCAATTACTTCCACCATGCGATGCTGACATTCACCGATCCACTCACCACCGGGGAAGTGAAACAGGGCCGGGCGTTGCTGGACGGATTGCCAGATCTTCAGGCGGCGTAATCGCCTGGTGGATTGGCCCGCCCATTCACCACAGTCCGTCTCCAATAAACCCGGCATTGGAATGACGTCCAATTTTAACGCCACGGCAAGCGGCGCAGCTGTTTCCATGGTGCGTTCCAACGGGCTGGCATACAGAGCTTTGATGGGCAGGCTGGCGAGATTGTCAACCAATACCTGGGCTTGCTGGCGACCTTTTTTGTTGAGGTGCACACCTGGCAGGCGCCCGGCGATGCGCATCTTCTTGTTAAAGTCCGTCTCTCCATGGCGGATGAGCAGAAAAATGGGCATATATTTCCCTTTAGGTGGGTTTGTGCTTGCGTTTGATCTCGATGACGGCTTCCTGGGTGAGATCGGGGATCTCCTCAGTCTTGGTGATGCCCAGGGCTTTGCGTTGAGCGCTGCGCCAGCGTTCCAGGCGCTCACCAACTTCAGCCTCATACCCTTGGCTGGATGGGGTGTAGAAATAGGTGCCGAGTAGTGGGCGAGGCAGGTATTGCTGAGGTAGGAAATGGTCGGGCGATTCATGCGGGTACTGGTAGCCCTTGCCATGCCCCAGGGCGACGGCATCACGGTTCGTATCTTGCAGGTGTTGGGGAACATCCCCGGTGCCTGCTTCCTCAATCAGCTGGAAGGCTTTGAAGTAAGAAGTGGCGGTGTTGGACTTAGGTGCGGTCGCCAGATACAAGGTGGCTTCCACAATCGGGTAGACCCCTTCGGGCATGCCAATATAGTCAAAAGCCTGGGCGGCGGCACTGGCGACGACGATACCCAAAGGGTCACCCAGCCCGATATCCTCGCCTGAGAGTATGATCAAGCGGCGCAGGATGAAGCGTGGGTCCTCACCCGCATAGAGCATCTTCGCCAGCCAGTAGAGGGCGGCATCTGGGTCGGAGCCGCGCACCGATTTGATGAAGGCGGATATTGTGTCGTAGTGGGAGTCGCCATCCTTGTCATACAAGACTGCCCGGCGCTGGATCGAATCCTGGGCAATGGTCAGGGTGATGTGAATGACACCCTGGTCGTTGGGTGGGGTGGATTCAACTGCCAGCTCGAGGGCGTTCAGGGCATTGCGGGCATCACCACCGGCGACGTTGATGATATGCTCGAGGGCATCTTCGTCAGCCTCGATCTTGCGGTTGCCATAGCCGTGCTCGGGATCGTGGATGGCACGCTCCAACAGCGAGTGCACATCCTGGCTGGCGAGTGGGCGGAGCTGGAAGACGCGCGAGCGGGAGACGAGCGCACCGATCACCTCGAAGTAGGGGTTCTCGGTGGTGGCACCGATCAGCGTGACAGTGCCGTTTTCAACATGCGGCAGGAGGGCATCCTGCTGGGCTTTATTCCAGCGGTGGACTTCATCCACGAATAAGATAGTCTTCTGCTGGTACATCTTGCGGCGTTCGGTGGCAGCCTCGAGCACTTCCTTGAGCTCAGCCTTGCCCGCCAGGACAGCGGAGAGAGTGTCAAAATGCGACTTGGTGAGGTTGGCGATGACCATCGCCAGGGTGGTCTTGCCGGAGCCGGGAGGACCCCAGAGGAGGATGGAGGAGAACAAGCGGTCGGCTTCTATGGCACGGCGCAGGAGCTTGCCAGGACCGAGAATATCCTCCTGCCCGACGAACTCCTCCAGGGTGCTCGGGCGCATGCGCGCGGCCAGAGGGGCTTCGCTGCGCATGCGCTCTTCATGGGCATGGGTGAAGAGGTCCAATCAGAGAATCCCCGATTGAAAAAGCGCTAACAATTTGCGAGATCTGATTTTGGAGTCTCTGAAGATTTTGTTCAATAATTTGCCAAACAATCTCCTGATTGATTCCAAAGTAATGATGGGTCAAGCGATCTCGTGTTCCCATCATATCTCGCCATGGTACTTCAGGATGCCGCGATCGAATATCATCAGATAAACTCTTTGTGGCTTCGCCAATGACTTCCAGATTGTGGATAACCGCATCCTGTGTTTTGATGTCACCCAGATATTCAACCCAGGTAAATCCAGCGGTATATTCAAGGATACGGCCAATTGCTTCATCAATATCCCGGAGATAATCAAGATCTCGCCTGATTTTAGACATAGATCAACGATTCTTGAATATCTCTGGCGATATGTGCCCGCTTGGGATCCAAAATTCCCAATTCTAAGGTTGATTTTGTGATCAAATCTACCTTGCACCCGAGTTTTTCTTCAAGATAATCTGCCAATTCGATAAAGGCAAACCCGAGCGGTTTCGAAAGTGAAATCACAATATCGATATCACTATTCTCAGTCGGCTCCTTGCGCGCATAAGAACCAAACAATGCTGCTTGCTCTACACCAAATTGCTTATGCAGGTAAGGCATTTCTTTTTTTATTGTACGCAGAATAGCTGCCCGATTTTGAGTTTTCATATTGGTATGCCTATATATCCGTTGTGCGAAAGATTATAACGCCAGATATAAGCCGGAGCAAGCAGTATAACCTCTTAATTCCGTGTAAAAAGTGAATATCTCGAAATTTAACCGATGCTCCAAAACATGACCGTGCCATCCAAAGGGACGGATGCCAGGCACCATTCATCGGGGGAGAAAGCAATCCCGGTCACATATATCGTATCAGTGGATATAACGATAACACTATCTTCGTCCTAGTATCAAAAAAATTGATACTGCCAGCCATCATGGCGACTGTCAATCACTGACTGTCGGGTGACTAGGCGATCGAATCATGTGGCTTGAAGGGTCTGCCTAAGCTTGATCACTTTATCTTTTAGAGTGTTGATTTATATTTGGATAAATTACCCGCAACATCAAACCAGCTTAAGGCAAATAGTAATTCTCTCACCCAACTATCATATCCGGCTCAGGAGAACCCAGGCAGAAGAAATATAATAAAGGCGCAAGGTTATTGATATAGATTGTAGAGATGTAGAAGGGAGGAATAGCCATGCAATACCGTGAATTAGGACGAACCGGACTGAAGGTATCTGCCCTTGGATTTGGTTCATGGGCAATTGGGGGCACGTGGGGAACGGTTAATGACAGCGAGTCATTGGCGGCGCTAAACCGGGCGATTGACTTGGGGGTTAACTTCTTTGACACAGCCGACGTGTATGGGGGTGGGCGGAGTGAGCGTTTGCTGGCTAAACTCAGGCAGGCACACCCAGAAAAGGTCTACATTGCCACCAAAATTGGGCGGGGAATATACCCGCATGTGGCGGAGGGCTATAACCGTGCTAACCTGAGTGCGTCTGTGGAACGCTGCCTAAAAAACCTGTCCACCGAAAGCATTGATCTGCTGCAGCTACACTGCCCACCGACCAAGGTCTTCTACATGCCGGAGGTATTTGGCATTCTAGATGACCTGGTGAAGGCAGGGAAGATACGCTATTATGGCGTAAGCGTGGAAAAGATCGAGGAGGCACTCAAAGCGATCGAGTACCCAAACGTGCAGAGCGTGCAGATTATATTTAATATGTTCCGCCAGCGACCAGCGGAGGATTTTTTTGAGCAGGCCAAAGCACGCAAGGTAGGTATTTTAGCTCGGGTGCCACTGGCTTCCGGGATGTTGACCGGCAAGATGACAGCCAACACTCACTTCGAGCAGGATGACCACCGGGCATATAACCGCCAGGGGGAGGCATTTGACCGTGGTGAGACGTTCTCCGGAGTGGATTACAACGTGGGGTTGCAGGCGGTTGAAAAGCTTAAGGCGATCTGCCCGGCTGAGATGAGCCTGAGCCAGTTCGCCTTGCGTTGGATCCTGATGTTTGATGCCGTGACCTGTGCTATCCCTGGTGCAAAACGACCGACTCAAGCGGAGGAGAATTTCAGCGCGGCAGACCTGCCGCCCATATCCGATGAGACCATGTCGAAGGTGAGGTCCATTTATGACCAGCACATTCGAAAACTGGTGCACCAAAATTGGTAAATCTAGCCTTTGAGGAAATTCTTCCAATATATTACCGCTAATTATCTACGGAGTATATATAGCCTGATCGTTTAGTTGAAACGATGCGGACACCAAATAATGATGGAAAAGGTAGCTGGGTTACCGCACTCAATCCTTTGGAGAAGTATCCTTCTTCCTGGTCATGAAGCCTGCCAGGTATTCTCCCGAAATTCTAAGTGGTATTTGGAGGGGACGGCGGTATTTTCGCATGAGCAGAAACCCTGCCAGCTGAGCTATCATATCATTTGTGATGCAGCCTGGCGAACACTTCGCGTGAACGTCGAAGGTTGGCTCGGGAATAAAAAGGTCTATATGCGCATCTCCACTGACCCTAACCTGCATTGGTGGCTGAACCAGGTAGAGGTCCCGGGAGTCAGGGGGTGCATCGATGTGGACTTGAACTTCAGCCCTTCGACCAATATGCTCCCTGTACGCCGGTTGGACCTTCCCGTCGGTGGGAGTGTAGAGATCACCGCTGCCTGGCTGAGGTTCCCCAGTTTTACGCTTGAGCCACTCCCGCAGCGTTACACCCGCCTGGACGAGCAAATATACCGGTATGAAAGCGGGAGTGGCCGTTTCGAGGCCGACCTGCACGTCGACCAGGCAGGTTTCGTGATAGACTTCCCGGGCATCTGGCAAGCTGAAGCCATTTCAGAATAAAGGATGACGTCAGGTATGCGAAGGAATTAAGGCAGTAGGCCGTACCGTATTATTTATCAGGAGAGGGTGATGACGGTCGATGACTTCTTTAGGGGCCGAGATTTGTCCAGGCAGCTTTTTGATCAGCTGTGTAGTATGGTTGATGAGATCGGCCCGGTAGAAATTCGCGTCACTAAGAGCCAGATTTCATTACGACGGAAGAAACCCTTCGCCTGGGTGTGGATGCCCGGTAAATACCTGCGCGGTAAAGTAGCTCCCCTGGTATTAACGTTTGTTTTCCATCGCAAGGCTGCGTCGTCGCGGTGGAAAGAAATTGTCGAACCATCACCAGGGCGTTTCACTCATCATCTGGAGTTATACTCCGTTAATGATATCGATGACCAGGTTCGTGATTGGCTGCGAGAAGCCTGGACAAACGCAACCTAGCTCTTTGTCCCTGAGACCTGGAAAACCTATAATAAACCAGCCACGACGCTTATCGGTCGTGGCTGGTTTTCGCAAAAGCACATCCAGTAATCTAGCTCAAGGCAGCGAGACCTGGAAGCAAGCTACATCATATTGAGAAACAGACATGGGATTCTTTGAATTCTGGGGTTGTGTACCGGCATAGACGGTACCGGCTTTACCATCTGGGTTGAAGGCTGAACCGGGTGCGCTGGAAGCATTCCCTGGCCTGGTCGTTTGCTCTTCACAGGATTGGTTTGGCTGACCAGTTCCCGGTGGATTTGCAGCAAATACTGTACTGAGAGGAAGTGCCAAGACCAGCAGGGTTAGAAATATCGCCATACCAGTCTTAACGATATGCTTATTTTGAGTAGACATCTTGTTCTCCTTATGAACATTTTCCATTTTATAGGGTCAATCGTAATTGAGAGTATTCAGATTGACCTCACCTCTCAGTACGCCTTCTTTGCAAATCTAGATTGTTAATAAGTGTTTTCTAATCTCCCTTTTGGGTGGTTAATTGAGGTACACCGCGAAAAATTATCGATTCTGGTAATTCTAATAAACGGTGATTCAAGTAAACCTGGCTATAATAAGGGCGGAGGAAGAATAGATCATGTCAACTAACCCAATCATTGATAGCATGATAAATCGTAAATCGATCCGCAAGTACGCGGATGAAATGCCCTCAGAAGACGTTCTGCAGGCAGTAATTCGTGCCGGGCAGCAGGCACCATTTGCATCCCAGTTGTGCAGCGTGATGCTCACCCGTAAGAAAGGTGTCCCATTTGGGGCGCCATTGCTTTTCACCATCTGCGTTGACCTGCACCGCATGGAGCTGGTCATGGAAAAGCGTGGCTGGAAGATCAGGACCAATGACTTATCATTGTTATTCTTTGGCTTGCAGGATGCATCCTTGATGGCTGAAAACATGGTCATTGCGGCTGAAAGTGTTGGCATGGGGAGCTGTTTTTTAGGAATGGCACCTTATATGGCCGATAAAATTGCCAAAAAATATAAGTTACCTGCGCGTGTGTTCCCGCTGGTTCAGCTGGTGATGGGTTACCCGGCGGAAAACCCGCCTCCACGCCCACGCTACCCACTAAGCTTTACGCTGTTTGAGGATGAATACCCTGAAATGACGGATGATATGATCAGTACAGCAATGAAAGAGATGGACGATGGCTACTTGTCTCAGGATTACTACCGGAAACTAAAAGCCAAGATCCGCCTGGAGGTTGAGCGAGAGGAAACCTTTACCTACGATACCTATAGCTGGACGGAACATATCTCACGCAAGTGGGGGCAGTGGTATGAGTCACCCGAAGAGCTCCTGACGCAATTATCGCAGCGAGGGTTCAAGATTGAACTAACTAAGGGAAGCAGTGAAGAAGTAACCAGTTAATCATACTTCGACAGATTTTCGAGCCGAAACAAGTCAATTGCGATTTTTAAATGAGCTGGGCGTGGAAAATCCCTCCACGCTCAGTGTTTCCCCCATTAAATGGCATTTAGCCTTCACCATTAAAATGCCAGTAAGATGCTTTGAGTTTTACCGCTTGGCAGTCCATCCATTCCATTGACCAACATATCTCAATATTTTCCCGATTCATGGAATGTGTGAAAATTCGCTTATATTTGCTCATCCTTCCTATTATTCAATATGGAATATGTCTGATGATATTTTAGACATTTTTATGCCATATAGCATTTGGAATAATTGGTAAAGATTGGTGTTTTTCCAACAAACAATCAACTAGGCTGTATGGATGATGTTTTGTAACATATGTATCTTATACAGGCAGGTATTTGGAAAAATGTGGACCCATTCAACCAGTATTGAAACGACTCAATTCAAGGGTAAAATAACAACTCAAGCTGGCTTCACCATCTTAGAGTGAAAGGACCGCATAATGGTCGAGACCCGTAAAAATCCATACGCGTGGTTGTTCGTCGGGGGAGGCATATTGTTAATTTTGGCGGCGGTGACCTGGGCGATGCTCAATAAGCCGGGGGCACCTGCAGCGACGGCAATACCCGCGACTACAGCAACGGTAACACCAGCGTCCGTGTCTCAGGTGCAGCGTGTCTCCTTGGAAAACGCCAGGGCTGCCCTGGACAGTAAAACGGCGGTTTTCCTGGACGTGCGGGATAGTAGCTCTTATGCTACCAGCCACATCCCTGGGGCAGTGCTCATCCCAATTGCGGATTTATCTGCCCGCATGGGGGAGCTGGATCCAAATGCGTGGATCATTCCTTATTGCACCTGATTTGCCGAAGAATCCAGCGCCCGTGCGGCCCTCCTATTGATCGATAGTGGTTTTACCAATGTCACCCCCATCCTGGGAGGATTTACTGCCTGGATCCAGGCGGATTATCCGGTGGAGAGTGATAAATAATCTCTGCTGTATCGAATAATGTTCTCTTATACGTGAGCATTGTGCCAATTGGTGGCTTATGCTATGATTTCAATGGTGAGGATTGAATGAGGCAGGTCAAGCGTTTTTTTTATTTTGTGCTGCTCAATATTGTCATTTCTGCTGTGACTGTGATTGCGGTCCTTCGCTTATGGGAGCGCGACCATCCATCCATATCGGCTGGTAACACCCCGGTGGTGATCGTTGTTACTCCCACGCAATCTGTAATCCTGCCACTCCTATCCAATAATTCCGACCCCGAAAAGATTAATATTGTCGATTCTGGCGTGCCCATAACGGGAACATACCAGGTTCTACCAACTGTAGAAATGCTTTCCTATCAAGTAAAGCAGGGGGATAGTCTGGGAGCGCTGGCAGTTCAGTTTAATGTAAGTGTGGCAGATATCATGACGGTTAACGGCTTGAACGACCCGGATAGCCTGTATATAGGACAAATCATCCTAATTCCCACTGCGCCGCTTCCAACCATAACTCCCACCCCGATTCCACCAACCGTGTCACCAACGGTACGCCCGTCAGCCACCAGCACGCGTGGACCTACTCCGACATCCACAGCAACTCCTATCCTGCAAGTGCCAGGGCTGGTTATCCAATCGGTGCTTGGGGTAGGCATCCTTGAAACCGAACACGTGGAGTTGCTACGCACCGGTGATGGAGAACTTAATCTTTACGGTTGGAGCCTGGGTGATGGGACGGGGTATGTATATTATTTCCCGGACCTCACGCTGTATAAAGGCGCGGAGATCAATCTAAACACGCGCACGGGGCAGGATACGGTGGAGGACCTGTACTGGGGATTACCAGCCTCGATCTGGAGATCAGGTAAAACAGTCTCACTTTACGATTCTCAGAAAGAATTGCGTTCGTCCTATACCGTACCATAATATTTGATCATGGTTCCAGAGGCCAATCATCTAAGGGAGTGACGCATGGCTGGACATAAAACGATGTTTCTGGTTAACCCAAGCGCAGATTCAGGCCGGGCATGGCGCACCGTGAGCGATCTACGACCCCTGGTGGAAGAATTTGGTGGAGCCGATTGGGCAGGGTCGGTATACCCAACCCATGCGACTGTATTGGCTCATGAGGCAGCCAAGGCAGGATATCAGTTGGTGATTGCAGCAGGCGGGGATGGAACAGTGCATGAAGTGATCAATGGCCTGATGAAAGTTCCATCTGAAGACAGACCGCGCCTGGGGATTGTCCCATTAGGCTCTGGAAACGATTTTGCGCAATCGGAGGGTATTCGCACTAATCCTGCGGAAGCGCTCAAGCAAATTTTCACCGGTCAACCAAAACGGATCGACCTGGGTGTTTTTGAGCTCGACCATCGGCAGCGTGAATACTTCGATAATACTTTCGGCATGGGATTTGATGCGACAGTGACAATTCGCACCCACAGTCTCAACCATATTCACGGTTTTATGATGTACTTGGTAGCAGTGCTGCAGACAATTGCCCTCAACCACGAAGCACCCCAGATGCATATTGTGACAGATGGTGAGGCATGGGACGAAGAGACGATCATGCTGGTGGCCTGCAATGGCCCACGTGAGGGAGGCGGTTTCGCAGTTGCCCCAAGTGCGATCACAACGGACGGAAAATTAGATTACGCTTCCATCTGCCACGTTTCGCGATTAATGATGCTGCGTTTGGTCCCCGAGGTGATGAAAGGCACTCATGGGCGCTTTAAACAAGTCAGACTGGGTCAATTCAAGAGATTAGAACTTCGCTCAGAAAAGCCCTTAAACATCCACGCGGATGGAGAAGTAATTTCGGGTTTTGGCACCGATGTGAGAAATGTGAGCGTTGAAGTCGTACCAGGGGCATTGGAAATCATTGTTTAATCCCGGTATATATTGATAATGCCGAATCTATCTGAAAGTTTGCATGGCAGAGATCTTGGGCATTTACGGATCATCGCTGAATTATGGGGGGTTAAGCTGGAAGAACAGGAAACCTCCTCAGCGATCATCCATCTCAACAGGGCTTTGCTTGACAGCTCGGTGGTAAATAATATGATTCTCGGCCTGGCTGGAGAAGTCAGAATTGCCCTGGATGATCTCATCCAGCACTCGGGCAGGCTCCCGTGGGCTCAGTTTGTGCGCAGTTACGGGGATGTGCGTGAGATGGGGGTGGCAAAACGCGATCGTGAGCGACCACAAGAGCACCCCAGCTCGGTGGTGGAAGTGTTATGGTACCGTGCAATCATAGCCAGGGCGTTTTTTGATTCGCCAACCGGACCAGAAGAATTCGCGTATATCCCGGATGATCTGAAGGCACTGATGCCGAATGCAGGAGGAGCTGGTTCACCCATGTTTGGCAGGCCGGCCTCAGCCCAGGAATATGCCTGCATAGCTCTGGCAAATGACCGAATCCTTGACCACGCCTGCACATATTTGGCCGCTCTACGTTTAAGCACCGACCTACCTGAAACGTTTACTTCTCAAAGTGGAGAGATCCTAAGCGGTCAATTCATGCAATTCATGTTATCAGCCAGTGAGTTGCTGGATGAGGCGGGTGTGCTCATCCCCGAACCCGTGCGAATATTCCTGGAAGCGAAACGCGGGGAAGCTTTAGCCCAGCTTTTTCGATCCTGGAAAGACAGCAGACTGATCAATGAGTTGCGCCTGCTACCTGATCTGATCCTCGAGGGCAATTGGAAAAATGACCCGTTGCTCGCCCGTCAGACCCTTTTGGACTGCCTCGCCAACACACCTGCAGATACATGGTGGAGCCTGGGTTCGTTCGTCTCCACGATCAAACAACGCATCCCAGATTACCAGCGCCCGGCGGGTGATTATGATTCGTGGTTCATCCGCAATAAAACCAATGGAGAATACTTGCGAGGTTTTGAAGCCTGGGATGAGGTGGATGGCCGGTTGATTCGCTACTTGCTTAGCGGGCCACTACATTGGCTGGGCGTGCTCGACCTAGCTCGCCAGGAAGATGGCCAGGAGGTGACGGCTTTCCGCCTTTCGGGCTGGTCGAATGCGTTACTGAAAGGGGAACCGCCCAAGGGGTTACCCCTGGAAGAGGAACCCCTGGTGGCTCGTTCGGATGCGCGCGTGAGTGCAAGGCGACTGGTCCCACGCAGGGCGCGCTATCTGGTCTCACGTTTTTGCGAGTGGGAGAAGGAAACACCAGAGGAGTATATTTATCGGATCAGCACCATCTCACTTGCCCGTGCCCGCCAGCAGGGCTTGACGGTGACCCAGCTTATGGCGTTACTCAACCGGTATGCGAAAACAGTCCCACCCAGCCTGATCAAAGCATTGGAGCGTTGGGAGAAACAGGGGGTGGAGGTGCGCATGGAAACGATGGTGGTTTTGAGGGTCGTATCAGAGGATATCCTGCAAGCTTTACGAAAATCGCGTGCCAGCCGCTTTTTGGGAGAATCAATAGGACCTACCACGATTGCAGTGAAAGCCGGGGCTGTGGATAAAGTGCTGGGCGTGCTGGCAGAGTTGGGCTATCTGGGTGAGATACGCGGGGACGTAGATTAGCGCTTCTTTTCTGATACCGCGGTAATTATATATTGCTCGATCAACTGGGCCACTTCAGGCAAGGCTGATTCAACTTCTGGGCTGAGCTTATCCCCCAGGCTGAACTGACCAGCTTCAATCCCAATGAGGATCAATTTATGAGGCAGGGAAGATGGCATAAGCTTGCGTCCAAGTGACAGGGTTTCTGCCACTCCCCAACCATGGGCAGACCCAGATCCTGCGGCAAAAGCATTGAGCTGATTTTCAGCTATTATGTGGACTGTTCCTACTTTAACTCCGCTACGTACTGCGTCGACCAGGATGGCAAAGCTGGCACCTTCCATCAGGTTGAGCAGGCCTATGCCTGGCAGCTCCGCCAGCTCGATAACAACACCAGGCCGATCGACCTTCGATTGATAGGTTTCATTCCATAAATTTACCGCAGCTAATCCGGCTGCATCATCCCCGCGCAAGCTTTGACCGATACCAATAATTTTGAAAGTGCCAGGGTCATCAACCCTGGCACCATTGTTCAAGCCGTTCATTCGCGGTCGATGTTCAATTTAAGGAAGTGTGTGGCGCATGAGATGCACGGGTCATACGCGCGCAGCAGGTGCTCGAAGGACAATGAAGCCTCTTCCTGGGGTTGTTTGACTACTGTAGGAGCGAGTGCCCACAGATCAGCTTCCATCTGGGCGAAGTTTTGCGCCGTGGGTGGCGTGATCCTGGCAAAACGGATCAAACCTTGCTCGTCTACAACATAGCGATGGTAAAGCAAACCGCGGGGTGCCTCCGAGACGCCGTATCCTTCACCCGGGCGCACCTTGAATTCCTTATAGCTGGGTCCCTTGGGTTGGTAGGTGTTGGCAAGCTCAATTGCCAGGTCACAGCAATGCACCAGCTCGATAGCGCGGGCAATTAATCCCTTGTATGGATTGCGCAGGGGAAGCTTCAAGCCGATATCCTTGGCTGCCTGCCGGGCAATGGGGCGTAATAATTTATAGTTAAGATTCAAACGCGCCAGTGGACCGACGAAATACGTGCTATTGTTCACTGTATGGCTGTGAAGGGCGTTGGAGCGCTCAACATGGGTCTCGAGATAGTTCTTTTCAAACTCTTCTGGAGGTGTCCGTTTTCCAGTGGATGAGACGACGTATCCATCATAGATCGCGTATTCTTCAACGCGGCTGAGGGCGACAAATTCATACTCCTGCTCAAAGTCGGGGTAATTTAATGTGGCAGCCCATTTCACAGTATCTAAGGATGCTTGCAAAGCCCATTCCAAATTGGGGACGAGCGCATGGATGGCATCCACCGTTGGCCAGCGATAGAATCCGCCAACGCAGGTATTAACAGGATGGACGGAACGCCCGCCAATGGTTTTAAGCAGCTCATTGCCGATCTTTTTCAGCCGGAGAGCCTGCTTTACCAGGTCTGGAGCATCAGCTGCCAGGCTGATGGCACTTTCATAACCAACTAGATCGGGCGCCTGCAGCAGGTAGATGTGCAGAGCATGGCTCTCGATATATTCAGCGCAATAAAGCAGCTGGCGAAGCTGGCGGGCTTCGGGAGAAATGGTTACCCCCAAGGCAGCTTCCAAAGCCTGCACAGAGCTCATCTGATATGCCACCGGGCAAATCCCACAGATGCGGGCGGTAATATCAGGCACATCCTGGAAATACCGACCAAGCAAGAAACCTTCAAAGAAGCGGGGTGGCTCATAGATATTTAAAATGATTTCATTGACCGCACCATCCTTCAACTTGATCGTCAATGCCCCTTCGCCTTCCACACGTGCCAGCGCGGGAATATGGATATCCTGGTTCATTTCTGACCTCCTGTCGTCTGGGTGGGTGTGGCAGGCAGCGTTAGCGCAGCCTGGCGGAAAGCGGGTGCATTATTACTGATGTTGGTTAGCAGACCTCTGACTTCACCAGGATAACGCTCGAATGGCTCCAGGGCTGCCAAAACAGATTTCATATCCTGATTTGGGGCGGGACCGAAACAGCCATAGCAGCCGCGCCCGTTGGAAGGGCAGAGAACACCGCACCCGGTGCGCGTAGCCGGACCCAGGCAGGCAAAACCTTGGGAAACAATGACACACACAATGCCCTTACGTTTACAGTCTAAACACAGGCTGTTATTGGGTAAATTGGGCTTACGTTTCTGCAAAAGAGCTTGAAGCACCTCAACCAGCTGGTATTTATTCACCGGGCAACCCCACAGCTCGTAGTCGACCTTGACATGCTCTGAGATGGGAGTTGAGGTGGGCAAGGCGTGCAGGTATTCCGGGTGCTCATACACAGCCATTGCCAGATCATCCAGCTTCATGTTGTTGCGTAGCGCCTGGATGCCACCTGAGGTGGCACAGGCTCCAATGGTCACCAATGCTTTGGCTTGCTTGCGAATCTCCTGAATCCGCTCTGCTTCGTGAGGTGTGGTCACCGAGCCCTCGACCAGGGCAATATCATAGGGTCCGGGTAAAGTACGGCGGCGAGCTTCTAAGAAGTAGGCGATCTCGACTACACCCACCAGGTCGAGTAACTCATCCTCCAGGTTCAATATGGAGAGCTGGCAGCCATCACAAGAAGAGAATTTGTAAACAGCAACGGTTGGTTTGGCCATTAGAACTCCTCCACGTTGACGTAAGGCTGAAGCTTGTCGAAGCTAAAAATGGGACCGTCTTTACATACAAAGTAAGGTCCCAACTGGCAGTGACCGCAGGAGCCCAACCCGCACTTCATGTTTTTCTCGAGAGAAACCAGGATGCGTTCTGGCGGCACCCGCCGCGCCAGGGCTTCAAAGATCACAAAACGGATCATCACCTCAGGACCACAGGTCATTATCACAGTATTATGCGGATCGATGCGGGTGTTGTAGAACAGGATCGGCACCACGCCCACCCGTCCCTGCCAGTTTTCGTCACCTCGATCCACCGTCACCTGGAGTTCGATCTGCGCATCCTGCCATGCTTTATACTCGCTGGGGAATTGTAGGTCATTAGGTGTTCGGGCACCGTAAAGGACAATCACCTTACCAAAATCGCGCCGGTGATTGATGATGTAATACAGCACGGGTCGAAAGGGCGGTAAACCGATCCCACCAGCAGCGATCACAATATCCTTGCCAGTACATTCATCTAACGGCCACCAGCTGCCAAAAGGTCCACGAATGCCCAAGACATCACCCACATTCATGCGGCTGATAGTGTTGGTCACATTGCCAACTGCACGGATGGTATGACCGATGCGGTGAGAATCTTCCATGTCAGAGCTGATCGAGATAGCTGCTTCTCCCAAACCGGGTACGGATACCATATTAAATTGACCAGCTTTGAAGTGAAACCCATCCCGGAGAGCAGGGTCGAGGAACTTCAGCCAATAGGTAGATACGCCAGGTGCTTCACGAACGATATCTATAATCTCCGCCCAATAGGGCTGCATGGGTGCGGTTGGAGATATTGCGTGGGGTTTTCCAGTGGTTTGGATCATGCCTTCACCTCTTCGCGGATCGCACTCAGCTCAGCGGTCACATCAATTTTGGCCGGGCACCAGGTGATGCAGCGCCCACAACCAACGCAGCCTGAAGTGCCAAATTGCCCATACCAGGATCCAAACTTATGGGTGAGCCATTGGCGGTAGCGTGAACGGGTGGATGGACGTGTGCTTCCACCGACGATATAGGAATAATCGGGGTTGAAGCACGAGTCCCACAGCCTATCGCGACGCGCAGTCTGTCCAGTCAGGTTGGCAGAGTCACGCGTGTCCCAACAGAAACAGGTCGGACATACCTGCGTGCAGCTGGCGCAGCTCATGCAGCGGCGGGCTACATCGTCCCATTGGCGGGCATCCAGATTGTTGAGTAATAAGTCGGGCAGCTCTTCGGGATGAGGCAGGCTACGCCCCATCTTCGAGCTGGCATCCTCCAGGCTTTTATTTGCAGCTTGCAACCAAAAAGCGCTGGTGGGCAGGAGCGGTATTCCCTCCATGACCAGACGACCGGCTTCAGAACCGACCTCCACCAGGAAAACATCCTCCAGCTCGGTCAGGCTTAAATCATAACCGGGGTTGGCCTTCGGACCTGTACCCATCGAGGCACAGAAACCAGTTCCGCATGGGTGCAGACAGTTCACTGCCAGGATAAAAGCACTCTGGCGGCGCGACCAGTAGATGGGATCTTTCCATTCTTCGCGTAAAAAGATGCGGTCTTGTACCTGGATGGCTGCCAGGTCACATGGGAAGACTCCGAAAAGTGCTAGGGGCGTCAGGTCGGGGATGCGCTCATCGATCTGCCAGTGCCCGTTCTCATCGCGGGCATAACTCGCCAGCTCGGTTTGTGAAGGAAAGAAGAACTGCTTCCAGGATTGCGCTCCGGGAGTGGCGTCAAAGTAGCGCGCATGTCCGGTATATACCAGGCGATAACTGGCGTTATCCTGTTGACTGATATATCCCTTTGGCAAATCGCGCACGCTTTTAAGCGGCTTATATACAATGGCATCATCCTGGATTTGTGGTCCGAGGATGTGGTACCCCATCCGGTCTAGATTGGCAAATAGTTTTTCCAACCCAGCCTTGGGCAAGGCTACTGTTGAGCCCACAGATAATTGAATTTCTGCCATGCTACTCCTCTTTATGTTCGACTGGGTTGGCGAACATATCCAGTAATTGCAGGCGACCGGTCAGCAGGCGACCTGCCACCACGTTCACCAGGCGGCGCATCACAAAATAGCCGAAGTCGTGGTCTTCGTCGCACATTCTACGTAGCTCCTGGGCGTTAAAGGCCACCAGGCGGCTGGGCATGACGGCCCTGGCTCCAGCAGTCCGTTGCCGCACTACTGGGGTTACACTCGACCAACCGACCTCTTCCATTGGCTCTGCGGTGAGGATGCGGATCCGACCGTGACCGGGGACGCTCATTTCTATAGCTACACGTCCTTCCAGCACGACGTAGAGATAATCTTCCTTATCACCTTCATGGAAAATCACCTGACCGGCTTCAAATTTGAAGATTTTTGCGATACTGAGTATTTTTTCAAAGTGTTCGGGAGCCATCATCTGGAACCATGGGATGGCTTCCAGATCCCTGATCAATTCCTGTTTAGTTGTCATTTTCAGCATTCTCCTTATTACATAGACGCATTAAACCAGAAGAGTGGGTTACTCTCCCAGTATAAAATCAGCAAAATATTGAGTGTATTTTCACAATAAATCACGATTTTGTCAGGTGTATATGGTCATCAAGTGGTTGGGCAGAATGTCACAGGATGAAAATGATTTACTACTATGATAGGCTATCCCTAAGCAGGGCAAGTAGATGGACAGTCAATAAATGGCAGCTAAGTTAGCTAAACTTGCATATGGCGAATGATCGCATCGCCAAACTCAGAACACTTGAGCAGGGTGGCTCCTTCCATCTGACGGTGGAAGTCATAGGTAACTGTCTTGGCAGCGATGGCACCTTCCATTCCTTTGATGATACGATCAGCGGCTTCATTCCACCCCAGGTAACGGAACATCATTTCACCGGATAAAATGAGGGAGCCCGGGTTGACTACATCTTTGTCAGCATATTTCGGTGCGGTGCCGTGGGTGGCTTCAAAGACCGCATGCCCGGTCTCATAATTGATATTTCCTCCAGGAGCAATGCCAATCCCTCCTACCTGGGCTGCCAGAGCATCTGAGAGGTAATCACCATTCAAGTTTGTCGTTGCCAGGACGTCAAATTCACGTGGGCGGGTGATGGTCTGTTGAAAGACGATATCGGCAATCACATCCTTGACCAGCAACCTGCCAGCGCGTAGTGCTGATTCCTGTTCAAGATTGGCAGCTTCTTCACCCTTCTCGTTTTTGGTCCGTTCCCATTCCGCCCAGGTATAAACCTTTTCATTGAATTCAGATAAGGCGAGCTCGTAGCCCCAATTTCGGAAGGCACCCTCTGTGTATTTCATGATATTGCCTTTATGAACCAGGGTGACCGTGCGACGATTATTTTCCAGCGCCCACTGGATAGCAGACCTAACAAGTCGGAATGTGCCCTCTTTGGAAACAGGTTTAATGCCAATGCCTGCTGTTTCGGGGAAGCGTATTTTTTTATATTCAGCTGGAAATGTACCTTTTAGCATAAGCATAAACTGCTTTGCAGCCTCGGTGCCAAATTCAAATTCAATCCCCGCATAAATATCCTCAGTGTTTTCGCGGAAAATGACCATGTCGACATATTCCGGGTGTTTGACAGGTGAAGGCACGCCAGTAAAATAGCGTACCGGGCGCTGACAAACATATAAATCCAGGGCGATACGCAATGCAACATTCAGCGAGCGGAAACCTCCACCAATGGGTGTGGTCAGGGGACCTTTGATCCCAACCAGGCAATCCTTGAAGGTTTGTACGGTGTCGTCTGGAAGCCATGAACCAACTTTGTTGAAGGCTTTCTCACCAGCAAAAACCTCCATCCAAATTACTTTGCGCTTATCACCATATGCATGGCTTACGGCAGCATCAAAAACCCGCTGGGAAGCCCGCCAGATATCACGACCAGTGCCATCACCTTCCACATAGGGCAGGATGGGACGATCAGGTACCGAAAGTCTACCTCCGGCAATGCTGATCTTTTCGCCTTTATCAGGGGCTAGGGTATTTTGATAAGTCATAATTGGTCTCCTTTAGCGTAAATCACAGACAGGCATAAAAGACCTTAGATTATCTCAGGTTTTCCTGCCCCCGTGTGGTTTATAAATTTTATCACCCTTCATATACTCTGCTATAATTCGTGTGCTCTCAGGCAAGTTTCTGAGGGCAACCCTATTTTGGAGAACCAGATGAGTCTTGAAAAACAAATACCGTCATCCGTAATTCAACCGGAGGCAAACTGGCATGCCCTACCGCCAGATCAGGTTATTAAACAACTCGCAACCCCACCTGAAAGTGGTCTCACTTCGGAAGAGGCCGCTCGGCGGTTGCAATCCTATGGACCAAACCAGCTGACTGAAGCCCAAGGCGTGACCTTCTGGCAAATGCTGCTCGACCAGTTCAAGTCCTTCGTGGTGATCATGTTGATTGTGGCAGCAGTCGTTTCAGCGATTTTGGGAGATTGGGAAGAGGCCGCTGCCATCCTTGCGATCGTGGTCTTGAATGCCACCCTGGGAGTTGTCCAGGAACGACGGGCGGAGCAGGCATTAGCAGCCTTGAAGAAACTTGCCGCACCAGAGGCACAGGTTTTACGGGATGGGCAACGGCAATTCGTGCCTTCCCCACAGCTGGTGCCTGGTGATATTGTTTTAATGGAAGCGGGTAACTATGTGCCAGCAGATATCCGCTTATTAGAAGCCGCCAACCTGCGCATCGAAGAGGCTGCTCTGACGGGAGAATCCGTCCCGGTGCAAAAGGACGCCAATATCAGCCTTCAGGCTGATATCCCCCTGGGAGACCGTAAGAACACCACATTTATGGGCACATTAGTGTCGTACGGGCGTGGACGGGGAGTGGTGGTGAGCACTGGCATGCGTACCCAGATCGGGTTGATCGCCGAGATGCTACAAGCGGTTGAAAATGAGCCCACCCCGCTGCAAAAGCGATTGGATAACCTGGGCAAGCTCCTGGGATATGCTACCCTGGGCATTTGTGGGGTGGTCTTTATTGTCGCGATCTTGCGTTTCACCAACCTTGGGATAATCACCGCCAGTGGAGGCGGATTTATCGAATATTTACAGGCCGCCAAGGGCACAATCATCACCATGTTTATGCTGGCAGTGGGATTAGCAATTGCCGCTGTACCTGAAGGCTTGCCCGCCGTGGTAACGATCAGCCTGGCACTGGGGATGCGCGAGATGATTCAGAAGCACGCCCTCATTCGGCGCTTATCATCCGTAGAAACACTCGGATCCACCACCGTGATCTGTTCTGATAAAACCGGTACACTGACCCAAAATGAGATGACCCTGACACGCATCTGGGTGGATGGCAAGTACCTTTCAATCACCGGGAAAGGACATACCTTGACGGGCGAATTTCAAGTAGATGGAATGCCGGTTAATTTGGAAGCATACCCGGCTGTACGGACCGCATTATGGGTGGGAACACTAAATAATGACTCGGAGCTGACAATATCGGGCTCAATCGATGAGGAGCAAACCTATCGCATGACGGGCGACCCGACGGAAGGTGCTCTGGTTGTAGCTGCAGCCAAAGCAGGGGCACTACCGAGGCCATTGTACAAAGCTTACCCACGCGTGCAGGAAGTGCCGTTTGACTCTGAACGCAAACGCATGATCACAATCCATCAGATCCGACAGTCTGCACCGGACGACTTCTCGCCCTTCTACCAGCATGAAACCAGTGGGTATGTGGTTGCGATAAAAGGTGCACCAGATGTGGTGCTGGACTTGTGCACGCATTACCAGCACATGGATGATACACCGGCACTTCTGACCGAAGAAGAGCGTATGCGCATCTTGAAGGCGAATGACCAGATGACCCAGGATGCCCTGCGCGTGTTGGGGGTGGCATACAAGGTGAGTCAGTCTTTACCAGATACAGAAGACCTTGAAAAGCTGGAAGATGGCTTGATCTTTGTTGGCCTGGTAGGGATGATCGACCCGCCTCGCCCGGAAGTGAAACCCGCGTTGGCAAAAGCAAGCAAAGCGGGCATTCGCACCATCATGATCACGGGAGATTTCCCCAATACCGCGCGTGCCATTGCGGAAGCGATTGGACTACTGAAACCCAACCACCAGGTTTTGAGTGGTGGTGAGCTGGATAAGTTGACCGATGAACAGCTCAGGCAGCAAGTGGAATATACGGATGTGTTTGCCCGGGTATCACCGGAACACAAAATGCGCATCGTGGATGCGCTGCGTGATGATGGTGAAGTGGTGGCAATGACCGGAGATGGGGTCAATGATGCCCCATCCATCAAACGGGCCAATATCGGCGTGGCGATGGGAATTACCGGTACGGATGTGGCAAAAGAAAGTGCCGATATGGTGCTGACGGATGATAATTATGCCAGCATCGTGTCTGCGGTGGAGCAGGGGCGGATCATCTATGACAACATCCGCAAGTTCGTGTTTTTCCTGCTCTCCTCGAACGTAGCAGAGATTATGGTGATCTTCCTGGCAACGCTGGCAGGATTACCGGCACCGCTAACGGTGATCCAGCTGCTGTGGTTGAATATTCTGACAGATGGAGCACCTGCCCTGGCGCTGGCGATGGAGAAGGGCGATCCGGCGATCATGGACCGGCCTCCACGACCACCTTCCGAGCCGATCATTAACCGAACTATGCGGGTGGGAAATCCTTATCCAGACCATCGCTCAAACCGGGGTGGTATTGGGGGCTTTTGTGGTCGGGTTGTTATGGCACCTGGAAGCCGGTGCGCTGGTGCCGGCGGGGATGAACCCGCTGGTGTACCTGCTGCGGCATAACTGGAGTGGGGTGGACGTCCAGTCGGCAGAGACGATGGCGTTTGTGACCCTCAGCCTGTGTGAACTGATTCGAGCGTACACAGTGCGCTCAGAACGTCTGTCAATTTTCCGATTAGGTGTGTTCTCGAATAAATATATGCAGTACGCGGTTGGATTGTCCGTTCTATTGATGATTTTGGTCGTCAGCCTGCCGTTCCTGCAACCGATTTTCAACACCCATTTTCCGTCTTTACGTGAGTGGGGTTTGATTTTATCCTTAGCGCTGGTGCCTGCGATTGCGGAGGAGATTACCAAGCTGTATCTGAGGAAAAAACATTGACAGGTTGGAAGGTTAGAACACCCGAAAATCAGCGGGTGCAGGCGTTAGAACGTTCACACGTTAAACGTTAGCAGGTTGCAAGTTTGAAAGGGGAACTGGAGCTTGATCACTCCAAAGTGCGGTCGGGACTTCGGATTGCACATGATTTAGGAGATCATGCGGTAAAGGCATGGCATCCGTGCCCTTACATGTATTTCGGGATGCACGATCCAGGCGACAAAAGCAATTGTTTGAATTGCACAGGCCGGGATCAACGATTCCATATACAATTATTTAACCGTGTAGGGGCGGGTCATCTAAAATGCTAGAACGATATCGATATCCACATCATTAAAATTTATGCCTTATTGTCAATATCAGATCAGACCCGCCCATGCGGGTAATGCATCAACAGCGCTGCATCTTGTATAATATAGCTGCGAGGCGAGTGGCAAAACTACCCAAGGTTTTTCAGTGGTAGATCACCCGGACAGGGATGAGATATGTCGCTTGATTTCCTTCAAGTAAGCCAACAAGTGAAACAACTGGGTGAAAAAGCCCTATCCCATCAACGCGACTTGAAAACCAGGCTGGCGGAGACATGTGCACTGCTGGAAGACTGCGCCACACAAAATGAGCAGCTGCAGCATAAAGTGCAAGAGGTGGTTCGAAATTACGATCAAACCTTGAGATGCGCGGTTCCAGTTAATGAAGCATTGAATTCCCGCCACCCCCTGCCACCCTTACCAGAACAGGTTACCCTAATTGCAGCAGACGGCTCGCAGATCTTTGCTGACCGGCATGCTGAGGTCGAATATTGCTTGGTCAACACGGGTGCGATCTGCATGCGCTATGGCTCATCCGACGCCCCGGTCACGAGCATCCAAAGCCACCTGATCTATGCCGAAGAGCTCGAAGGGATGTCGGATGACCGGCTTTCACTGCAACGCGACCTGGCTGAGCGGGCGAGGTTGTGGGAGCTGGCTTCATCAGCTCCCGCTCCAGTGATCACGTTCACGGATGGACCCCTGGAATTATGGACCACCACGCTTGAAGCGGGGAAAGTGGCAGGTGAATTTAAGCGTTCGTTGGATCTCTATTTGGATGTGCTGCACAAGTTGTGTGAACTGAATACAACCACAGCAGGTTATGTAGATAAACCTGGAGCAGACCTGGTGGTGAGGCTGCTGGAGGTGGTCAAAGCAGAAGCTGCTGATCTCCCTAATATGCGTAAATTTCACCCATTCAAAGGAGTGACGGATCGCGAACTCTACCGGGATATGCTGCAACCGGGAGAACGCTCGGCAATCTTTGCCATCCAGTCACGCTCATCGACGCCCTACCAGGGCGAGCTCGGGCTGCACTTCTTTTACCTGAACGTCGGAAAAGTGGGTCACCCATACCTGGCACGGGTTGAAATCCCTGCCTGGGTGGTGGAGGATCAATCCAAGCTGGACAATCTGCATGCGGTGTTAGTGAGCCAGTGCCGAATGATTGGCGCACGCGCATATCCCTACCTGTTACACCGTGCTCATGAAACGGCAGTGGTCAGCCTGGAGGATAAGGAACAGGTAACCCAGATGATCATCCACGAGCTGCAGATGCGCGGGTTGGAAGGGTCGGGGTTATCGGCCAAGCAATATAACAAGGACGTATCCGGAACAAGGACGAGGTACGGAGCATGAAACAATTCGAGATTGGAAGATTATTACGGGCAGGTACCACCGGGTTTGTGGTTGGCTGCCGGGTGGCTCAAATAGATGCCCCTTCCTTTGGAGCACTGGTGCGTGTGGCACTGGATGGAGATTATCAGGTATATGGTCTGATCCATGATATTCATATCGATGATGATGGCCTGGTACGGCAGCTGGTGACTGCGGATGAGGTTGACGAAGCTGTCATTGCAGATAATAGGGTTAACCGCAACGTTCCGCTTGAGCTCAGCGTATTAACAGTGGGATATAAGCTGGATGGGAAAATATCTCACCTGTTACCACCGCGCCCACCGCTCAGTCTGGATGTGATCTACCTGTGCACTTCAGACGAAGTGCGACAGTTTACCAGCAGTGGCAGATTTGGATACTTCAGGCACCTGCTAAGGGCAGCCGACTTACCGGTGGGTGAGCTTTTGGCGGCGCATATCCAGCAGGCGGGGGCAGCCCATGCCGAAATTGGCGATGTAGCCTGGAGGAATGCCGCTACACAGGAGCTGATCACGCTGCTGAGGGACGACTATGCCACATTGATGAGCGTACTGGGCGCGCTAGGCGATACATAATAATTATTTAACCACGAAGGACGGTAAGGACACAAAGGGAAAGATTTTTGGGAACAACCAGAGGAATATTTTGTAACCCCCAACAATTTCAGAAAAAAAATGAATATTTAGATAAAACTATAAAAAATGGAAACAAAACAACAATCTTTGAAAAAATCATATGCTGCTTTACCATCTAGAACTGAAGAAGTCACCAAGATGATCCTCGACGCAGCATTCAAGGTTCACTCAGCTTTAGGACCAGGATTATTGGAATCGGTGTACGAAAAGTGTCTAATATATGAATTGAAATCGAGATTGTTGACTGTAGACAACCAAATTTCTCTTCCTGTTGTTTATGAAGGAATCATTGTCGATTCAGGCCTTCGGTTTGATTTAATAGTTGATAATTGTGTTATTGTCGAGATTAAAGCTGTAGAAAATATAATTCCTTTATACCAAGCCCAATTACTCACTTATCTAAAGTTGACTAATACTCGAATTGGATTACTTATCAATTTCAATTCAATTCACTTACGAGATGGCATTAAACGCATAATTAATTAAAAATCCTTAGAGTCCTTGGTGACCTTTGTGGTTAAAAATATGGATGATAATCAAAAAAAGATAATCGGATATGTGGTGGGTGGGGGGCTGAAGGAAAACCTGCGAGTCAGGTTGACCCTTCCATCTCAAGAAGTACAGGAAGGGGCGTTCGTGGTAGTCGAGAGCGGCAGCTGGCAGTTCTACGGCCTGGTGACCGACCTGCAGTTGGGTTCCACCGACCCGCGTTTTGCCGATGAACAATCGGAGATGCGGCTGCCAGCCGAGATGGCGCGCCTGCTGCACGGGCAAACGCTTTACACCACCCTGGAAGTGCTGCCTGCGCTGATGCTGGAGCGTGGACCCGACCCCGGTAGCGCAGAATATCAAACCTGGCGGGAGAACCTGGTCGATGAGCCACGCCCTTTGCCGGTGAAGACCATCCCACCTCATCATGCCGAGGTACGCCTGGCTGAAGAGGGAGATATTGGCGAAATCTTCGGAAAGGTCGAAGAAGAAGGTAATTTCGTCATTGGTTATACGCGTGAGCAGAAACACGCGGTGTGCATTAACCTGGATAAATTTGTTCAGCGCTCAGCAGGGGTATTCGGTGCCACAGGTACGGGAAAGTCATTCCTAACCCGCCTGATGCTGGCGGGCTTGATCCATCACAACACTGCCTCGGTGCTTGTATTTGACATGCACAACGAGTATGGCTTCGATGACACCGCCTCCGATACCCACAAGGCGGTGGTAGGGCTGAAGACCAAGTTTGGTACCCAGGTGCGTGTGGTGGCCTTGGGCAGAGGCTCATTGATCCGCGGACTGGCACCCGATTTCACCCTCGAGATCGACGAGCGTGACATCCAACCAGCGGATATTGAGATGCTGATGCGTGAGCTGAATTTGAAAGAAACCACACCCACCACGCTGGATGCACTGGTGACTGAATTTGGTCGGGAGGGTTGGTTCAGGGCATTTAAAGAGATGAAAGTGGGTGACGTCATCACCAACGAGGACGGGAAGAAGGTGCCTGCCCCCGGGAGTGTGGCCGCCTGGGCAAATTCGGCCGGCGTGAACGTGCTGGCGGCTGAAGGATTGCGCAGCAAGATGCAGCGCGTGTTCAATTTGGGCTATGTAGTTGAAAACCCGGCTGGAAATGGAATCGAGGAGATCATCAAGACGCTCGAAGCAGGGCAGCATGTGGTCCTGTCATTTTATGAACACGAGACTGACCTGGACTACCTGCTGGTGAGCAATTTGCTCACCCGGCGTATCCGCGAAGCCTGGGAAAAGAGCACCAATGATTTCCGCAGCAAGGGTGCAAAAGAACCGCACCCGCTGGTGATCGTAGTGGAGGAAGCCCACAAGCTGCTCAACCGCGAGATGGCGGGCCAGACGGCGTTCAGCACGATCGCGCGCGAGATGCGCAAGTATTATGTCACCTTGCTTATCATCGACCAGCGCCCATCGCAAATCTATGACGAGGTGATGTCTCAGCTGGGGACGCGCATCTCAGGCTGGCTGGGTGATGAAGACGACATCCACAGCGTGCTTTCGGGCCTGGCAGGGCGGGATGCGCTGCGCGGTATGCTGGCGCGCTTGCAGCCCAAGGAAGAAGTGCTGCTGCTGGGCTGGGGAGTGCCCATGCCGTTGCCAGTCCAGTCGCGCAGGTATGATGAACAGTTCTGGGAGGAGCTGTTGGGTAAGAATAAAGGCAGGATGACCAGGGAGAGCGCCATCAAGGATTTGGGGTTTGATTGAGACTCCGTTTAGTAAGGGCGAAGCATCCATCAAACTACATTTTAGAGATTTTATTTAAAGTCCGATGGATGCTTCACCCCAACAGTGCAATAAGCAAGGAGGAAACATGGAGATACTAGAAGCTGGAATTGGTGAGATGATCCAGCCGCCCGATATTGAGGGCTTCCGCGAGTGGAACCGCACCCACAAAACACGCAAACTGGTGGACAAGCTGATGAGCGAGCAAGAAGCCATCAGCACGTTCGTCTATGATGGCTGTTATATCGGTACGGAATTGTATGGCTCCGTCCGCTGCCCCATGTCGATTGCACGTGAGCTTATCAGGCAGGGCAAGAAGGATTTGCGAGTATGCGGTCAAGGCGTGTTTGAGCTGGATCTGTGGATGGCTGCCGGGTTGGTGAAGAAATTAGATATCACCTATATCGGCCTGGAAGTATACGGCACTTCCAATGCCCTACGCCGGGCGGTTGAATCAGGGCAAATTGTAACCTGCGTGGAGTGGTCGAATGCATCCATCTCATGGCGGATGAAAGCGACTGCCATGGGGGTGCCCTTCCTACCAGCACGATCGATGCTCGGCACCGATATGGTCAAATACAGCTCCGCTAAAGTAGTCGAAGATCCATTCACCGGACTCAAAGTCTGCCTGCTACCGGCACTGATCTTGGATGTGGCCATCATCCATGTCCACCGCGCAGACCGCTACGGGAATTCCCAAATCGAAGGCATCACCGGTTTTGGGGCTGAGATGGCACGCGCAACCAAACGGCTGATCATCAGTGCGGAGGAAATCGTGCCTACCGATGAAATCCGCAAATATCCTGATCGGACGATCATCCCGTACTTCCTTGTGGATGCAGTGGTACACGCTCCTTTTGGCTCGCACCCGGGTGAAATGGCATATGTATATGGGCGCGATGAACCCGTCCTCCGCGAATGGATTGAATCCAGTAAGACCGCTGAAGGTGCCCAAGCCTATCTGGATAAATATGTTTTCGGGGTTGCAAACCACCAGGAATATATGCAGCTGATCGGCAATGAGCGCTTATCCCAGCTGGTGGATGAGCGGGAAAAGCGCGAGTAATCGGAGGCAGTATGGAGACTATCCAAACTTATTCTAAAACCGAGCTGATGATCTGTGTAGCTGCCCGCCTGTTTCAGGATGGCACGACGGCATTCATTGGAACGGGTATCCCGATGCTGGCAGCCATGCTGGCCACCAAAACCATTGCCCCCAACCTGGTGCCGGTGTTTGAATTCGGCGGCTTGGGAGCGATTATGGAGCAGCTGCCGCGGGCAGTGGGTGAGGCACGTACATTTCATAAAGGAATTCTGGCCGCAGGGATCTGTGAACTGATGGAGACTGCCCAACGCGGCTTTATTGACTACGGCTTTTTGGGTGGAGCACAGATCGACCCGTATGGCAACCTTAATACGGTAACAATCGGTGACCATGACCATCCGAAAGCACGCCTGCCGGGCAGCGGAGGAGGAAATGATGTAGGCAGCCTATGCTGGATGACAGTGGCGATCATGCAGCACGACAAACGACGTTTCGTCCCCAAGCTGGATTTCCTCACTACACCAGGCTACCTGACGGGACCCTCAGCAAGGGAAAAAGCTGGACTCGCAGCTGGCACCCGACCGATTAACGTGGTTTCGACCCTGGCTTTGATGGATTATGATGATGGCCCGGGCGGTACTTTCCGCATGCGCCTGGCAGCTACCCACCCCGGTGTGACGGTACAGGAAGTGATCGATAATACGGGCTTTGAGCTGATCATTCCTGATCATGTACCAGTGAATGACCCGCCCAGCGCGGAAGATCTGCGCCTTTTACGCGAAGAAATTGACCCAGAAAGGTACTATATCTGAAATCAGGATGCGTGATTTCATTTACCTGATTCGCCCGAAGCGGCCGGAGTTCTTTACAAGTCCTACTGCTCACGAAGAGGCAGCCATGCAGGCGCATTTTGACTATCTTAAACGGGCAACCAAGGGCGGTGCTGTATTATTAGCTGGTCCGTGCCTGGATGAGACTTTCGGGATTGTGATTTTGAGGCTAGAAAGTGAAGCCGATGCGCGCGCATTCATGCTTAACGATCCATCGGTAACAGGGAATGTGATGATCGCAGAGCTGCACCCGATGAAGGTGTCTTTGATGAGCTCAGGAGCTAGGAAATAAACCAACTATGTTAGTCGCAATCAGTGATATACATCTGAATGATGGAACTTGTGGAAAGTCGCTATCTCCCGGCGCATTTCACATCTTTCGCGAACGCCTGGAAAGCCTGGCATATCTGGCATCATTTCGAATGGATGGGTCATACCGCCCAATAGAAAGTGTCGACCTGCTTTTATTGGGTGATATTTTTGAGATGTTGCATTCTACCCGCTGGTTGAAAGAACAGAAGGGTGAAGCGGGATACGCACGCCCATGGTCAAACCCTGAAAGCCCAGAGCTGGCAAAGAAAATATTGGATATCACCCAGGCAATCCTTGCGCACAATGTTGAGTCAATGACAGTGCTGAGACATATGGCAGATGGTAATGCAATCTCTCTGCCACCGGTAAATTCGCTGGGGAAACCTGCAATGGGGGCCAGCGAACGAGTGCAATTGCCGGTGCACATTTATTACATGGTAGGCAACCACGATTGGCTCTTTCATCTGCCTGGCGAGGCATATCATCAGCCCCGCCAACTTATCATCGAGGCCATGGGTTTAGAAAATCACCCCGCCCCCATTCCACACGCTCCGGATGAATGGGATGTGCTCATCAGGTTGTTCGAGAAATATCGTGTATTTGCCAGGCATGGCGATATTTACGACCATTGGAACTATAATCCAAGGCTCGGGCGGGATGCATCCACCTTGGGAGATGCTTTGTGTGTTGAATTAATCAGCCGTTTCCCTGAAGAAGTGGAAAAAAGGATGGGCGACAGCTTGCCCGATAATTTCTACCACGGGCTGCACGAAATGATCAACGTCCGACCCAATGTGGCGGTGCCGTTATGGATTAGTAATCAGCTCCGGCACTATGGTATCGTGGATAAAGTGGAAGCCAGGCTCAAGGGGATCTGGAATGAGCTGGTGGCAGAATTCCTTAACTTAGACTTTGTGCGCCACCAGGATAGCCGATGGAATCCCTTTGAAAGTGTGGACAAGCTCGAGCTGATACTGAAGCTTACACGCTGGACCTCGATAGAAAACTTTAATAAGGTAATCCTTTTAATAAAAAAGAAGCTATTTGACAACGATTGGTCATTGGCCCAAAATGCGCTCAGGGAATATGCATTTACTTCCCGGCAGGCAGATTTTATTATCTATGGGCACACCCACCACCATGAAATTATTCCATTGGATGTCTATCATAACAATGAAAAAGACGTCTACCAATTCCTGGTCAATACGGGCACCTGGCGTTCATATTACGACCTGACCCGCTACCATCCCGAGCAGCAGAAATTTCTGCCCTTCCAGTTGATGAGCTATCTGGCTTTCTTCACGGGGGATGAACGCAAAGGCCGGCGGCATGAAGCCTGGCTGGGCAAGCTGGTATAAATTTAAAAGCTATATTTCCTTGCCGACCCCTGCCATATCAGCAAATTGTTTCAATGCTCTGATATGAGCTGATACCGTCGCATATCCGCAGCCCATCGTGTTAATTGTCAGATGGGTTGCCCCCAATTCCTCCCAGGCATGCATATAGTTAAGCCAACCATCGGGTCCAATCAGGTTCATGTTCAAGCGTGGCTCGATGCCGAAACTACCTTTATCGCGCCCAGCTTCTTCTAAATACCCTTTCAGGTTATCTAATAGTGGTCTAGCTTGTTCGACGGTACGAACATTCACCATCCAGCCGTCACCGATGCGCGCCATGCGGCGTAGAGCCCGGTCATCTGTTCCCCCGAGCCAGATGGGTATCGGGCGCTGCACAGGTAAGGGGTTGATCCCGGCGTCGGGGATGTTATGCCAGCGGCCCTCGAATTTCACCAGTGGCTGTGTCCACAGTAAGCGCAGCAAAGCCACCTGTTCCTCCATGCGTTTACCGCGATTGTGGAAGTTCTCTCCCAGAGCGATATATTCGACCTCGTTCCAGCCATTTCCCACTCCCAGGCGCAGACGGCCGTTGCTGAGCACATCCAGGGTGGCAGCTTGCTTGGCCACCAGGGCGGTCTGACGCTGGGGCAGGATCAGTATCCCGGTGTCGAATTCAATTATTTTGGTCAGACCTGCCAGGTAGCTGAACAAGACAAATGGCTCAAAGAATGGATTTATGTAGGTGTAAGGCCCCGTCCACCCACCCGGGCGCTCGGGATTGGCACCCAGGATGTGATCATAAGCATGCATGTGGCTGAACCCCATGCCTTCCACTGCCTGGGCATAATCGCGCACTGCAATCGGATCAGGCTTGAATTCAATTTGAGGAAAGACAACACCAATCTTCATGGCAGACCTCCCATTAACAGGATATGATTAAGCCAATTTTACCCGACTAATTAAAGTGGATTATTGCCATGACACGACAATTTTTACTTTACGGCTCTTATGGATACACGGGCTCCTTGATCGCAGAACTGGCCTACAGGCGAGGAATGAAACCTATTTTAAGCGGTCGAAATGCCGTTTGTTTACAAGCTCAGGCAGAACCACTTGGGTTTGAATACCGGCCAATTTCATTAGATGACCCAAAGGCATTGGAGGCTGCACTCGAAGAAGTGCCTATGGTGTTGAATTGCGCTGGACCTTTTCAGCACACCTATAATCCCTTTGTAGATGCCTGTCTGCGCACGGGCAGGCATTATTTGGATATCACGGGTGAGATTGCAGTTTTCGAAGGGTTTGCCGCGCAAGATGCGAAAGCCAGACGGGCGGGAGTAATGTTCCTGCCCGGGATGGGTTTCGATGTCGTCCCATCCGACTGCCTGGCAGCGCACCTGAAACGTCGCCTGCCGGAGGCTACACACCTGACACTGGCGATAGGCAATTTAGGTGGAGGAATCTCGCGGGGCACATTAATAACTTCAGTAGAAGGGCTGCCTGGGAAGGGTGTTGTACGCAAGGAAGGGAAATTACTCCAGGTCCCCATTTTATGGAAAACCCGCCAGATTGATTTTGGGAGAGGTCTTCGGACGGCGGAAAACTTTCCATGGGGGGATGTGTCCACAGCTTACTACAGCACAGGTATTCAGGATATCGAGACTTACATGGTCTTGCCCCGGTCGGTCCAGCGAATTGCACCTGTTATACGTCGATTTAGCGGAATAACACAATGGTCGTTCATTCAAAGGTTCTTAAGACAGCAGGTGATGAAGCTGCCCCCCGGGCCAACGGTTGAAGAGCGACGCCAAGCGAAGTGCAGGCTATGGGGTGAAGTCATCGATGATCTGGGGAGACGTGCAGTGAGCCGTCTGGAAACACCGGATGGATATGACCTTACAGCTGAGACTGCTTTGGGAGGTGTCGAGAGGGTGCTGGCAGGTGATTTCAAGCCAGGGTTTCAAACCCCCTCCCTCGCCTATGGGGCGGATTTCATCCTTGAGTTCGAAGGGGTTAGGCGCGAGGACCTGGAAGTGAATTTACCATGAAAGAACGCTACTTTACCATCCAAACTCTGGAACAGCAGTCAAGGGAACTATACCGCCAGGTGGTTGAGCTATCTCCACCCAAGGAATATTCCTTTCAACCAGCACAATCAGCATTGTTGGTGTTGGATATGCAGGCCAATTTTCTGGACGCTGCATCGCATGCGTATATCCCAAGTGCAGAAGCAATCGTGGATGGAATCGTTAAGCTCATCAAGGCATATTCAGACTATGAAAGACCAATCATCTTCACCCAGCATGTCAACTCCGCCACCAACGCTGGAATGATGTCAAAATGGTGGAAGGATTTACTAACCGCTCAAAACCCATTGCATAAGATCATCCAGCAAATCGATCCATCCATGGGCATCGTCATCCAAAAGAGCCAGTACGACGCGTTTTACCAAACACAGCTGGAAGAGATCTTACGCGCCAGCGGTGTGACCCAGGTGGTATTATGTGGAGTGATGACCCACCTGTGTTGTGAAACCACCGCCCGCTCAGCTTTCATGCATGGCTATGAAGTCTTCTTCCCAGTGAATGGGACCGCAACTTACAATTTACAATATCATCGGGGGAGTCTCCTGAACCTGGCGCATGGGTTTGCGAATCTGGTTTTCATGGAAGATATTCTGGCTTCCATCTGGGGTGAGCATGAAGACTGAGCAAGTGATCCTCATCGGGGCAGGACCGGCGGGATTGGCAACCGCAATCCAGCTCAAGCGTTTTGGGGTTCATCCTTTAATATTTGAGCGTGATCAGATGGGGGGGTTGCTGCGTAACGCCAATTTTGTAGAAAACTATCCCGGTTTCCCGCAAGGAATCACTGGATTGGATCTGGTGGATTTATTTATCCACCAGACCAAGAATCTGGGCATCGATGTAACCAATGAAGAGGTGACTGAGCTGTGCTATGAAAAGGGATCATTCCGGGTGAGGACAAGGCGAAAAAGCTATGCATCCAAGCGGGTGGTGATCGCCACGGGCACCAAGCCACTCCATTTTAAACACCTGCCTATACCAGAAGACATATCAGATAAAGTATTTTATGAAGTAAAGGGACTATTACAAGTAGAAGGCAAACATATTGTTATTGCAGGAAGCGGAGACGCTGCATTTGATTATGCACTCAATCTCGGCCGGAAGAACAGGGTTACTATCTTGAATCGGTCTGAACAAACCAAGTGCCTGCCCCTGCTATGGGAGCGGGTGCAGAAGGTCGCAGACATCACATATAAAAATAATATGGAAATCAACCAGGTAAGCGAAGATTTAGCAGGTGGGCTATGCCTGGATTGCCATAATACTGAAGGCACATTACAATTGCATGCTGATTATCTGGTTGGAGCCATTGGGCGGAAGGCGTGCCTGGATTTTCTCGCAGATGAGCTTTTACAACAGGCGCAGGAATTGCAGGAGCGAGGCGTTCTTCATATTATTGGTGATGTGAAGAATGGGATTTACCGGCAAACAGCAATCGCAGTTGGTGATGGTGTGCTGACAGCTATGAAAATCTGTCGCCAATTGGAGGAGACAAGCTGATGAAAGTGGTTGCTAGTGTTGGGAATGAAGAATTTGCGATGGTATACATCGTGGAGACAGATAGCGGTCATCTGGTGGAATGTGTAGAATCCGTCCAACCACCTTTGCCGCGCGAAAAGAAATGGGTGTTGCTCGTGTCGACTATGTTCGGCTGCCCAATCGGTTGTATGATGTGTGATGCGGGTGGCTATTACCATGGGAAACCGACGTCGACTGAGATATTAGCTCAAATCGATTTTTTGGTAGATAAGCACTTCCCAGAAAGGAAAATTCCGTGCGACCAATTCAAAATCCAATTTGCACGCATGGGAGAACCTTCGCTTAATCTACAGGTGCTGGATGTACTTCAAGAGCTCCCTGAGCGATATCAAGCTCCAGGGTTGATGCCTTCGATCTCTACAGTTGCTCCAGCAGGTGCCGAGAAATTCTTCGCGAGGCTCCTGGAGATAAAACGGGAAAAATATACAGGTGGACACTTTCAATTCCAGGTCTCGTTGCATACCACCGATCTGGAGCTGCGAGACCAGTTCATCCCGGTGAAGAAATGGAGTTTTGCCCAAATTGGTGATTATGGCGAGCGATTTTTTGAAGGTGGCGACCGTAAAATAACTCTGAATTTTGCCCTTGCGCAGGGAATGCCAGTAGATCCAACAGTGTTGTTGAGCTATTTCCACCCGGATATATTTTTAATCAAGATCACACCGCTAAACCCCACCTACCGTGCCCGGGAGAACAAGTTAGTTTCATATGTTAATCCTCTCAGTGCAGAACAAAAATATGAAATCGTTCAAAAGGTGCAGGATTCTGGCTACCAGGTGATCCTGAGCATCGGTGAGAATGAAGAAAATTTGATTGGCAGTAACTGCGGGCAGTATCTGCGTCGCCATCTAACCGCTGAGCGCCCGATTGATAATGGATATACGTATCAGATAAAAGAGAGCCCAAAATAAACCCTCACTAGATCCGCTAAGGTTTTTTTATTAAAACTAATTTACGGATATATCCAGGATGTCATTAAGCGCTCCAATCGCCCTCGGTTTCACCGCAGAAATTTATGCCTGGCAAAACGGGCAGGTGTTAAAACTATATAATCCAGGAATTTCCCGCGACACTGTTGAATATGAGGCTCATTTAACCCGAATTGTTCATGCCACCGGATTACCAACGCCGGCTGTGGGTGAAATCATCGAAATCGATGGTCGTTTTGGGCTTGAGCTGGAACGGGTGGAAGGAATCTCCATGCTGCAGGCGCTCACCCGGCAACCATGGAGACTTCGGTATTTCGCGCGCCAGTTAGCAGAACTGCAGGCAGATATGCACCAATGCCAGGTGCCTGAGCTGCCTTCACTACTGAACGATTGAGCCCGCAAGATTGCACGGGCTGAAAAACTTCCGGAAAATGTGCGCCAGGCAGCTCTCAAAGCCCTGGAAACATTACCCGAGGATGATAAGCTGTGCCACGGTGATTTTCACCCTGGTAATATCCTGCTCACTACACACGGTCCGGTGATCATTGACTGGATTGATGCCTCGCGCGGTTGCCCGATATTGGATGTGGCACGTTCGTCATTGCTGTTTGGACGTGGCCGCATTCCTTCAAGCATTCCCGGGGCATGGTTATTACGGATTTTGCAATACAGACTATATCTCATTTATCGGAGTCGATATTTCCAACTCAATCCCGATGATCAAACGCAGCTCGAAAGATGGATCCCGGTGGCTGCGGCCGCGCGGCTGGATGAGCACATCTACTTTGATGAAGACAGGCTGTTATCCATCGCTCAAACCATATTCCGCACCGACTGAAGTTATTCGATTGACTATAAAAAATATTGGAAGGAGGTAAGCCAATGCAATTCTTTGATCTGAAAGACATATCAGAACAGTTCATGGAGCTGCTCAACCCCACCACGCCTGAGAAGATCATCAAGGCGGGACAGATAGCGGGGATGAAACTCGGCCACAAAGTGATCGACTTTGGCTGTGGGTTTGCCGAACCGCTGGTGCTTTGGGCAAAAGCCTTTGGGATTTCTGGTGTGGGTATCGATATCCGACCCAAGGGGTGTGAGAGGGCAGAGCTAAAGGTAGCCCGGAATGAGCTTTCACACCGTATCGAGATCGTTTGTATAGACGCAGCCAAATACGCTTTCACAGCGCACAGTTTTGACCTGGCAACTTGCATTGGAGCAACGTTCATTTGGGGCACATTTGGTGATGCGATCCATGCCATGAAGGAGGCGATCAATCTGCGTGGAAAGCTGGTGATCGGGGAAGCCTACTGGTTGACAGATGTGGTTCCCACAGAATTTCGCTCCCAGCAAAAGGTCATTAAAACCGAGACTGAGCTGCTTCAGGCTGCCCGCCAGGAAGGGTTTGACTTTGAGTATGTGCTGCATTCCAGCACGGACGATTGGGATCGCTATGAAGCCGACAACTGGTATGGGCTGCTGAGGTGGATCGAAGAACACCCCAAGCACCCTGAACGCCAGCAGGTGATCGATCACCTGCACGAAAGCCAGGATGAATACGTGCGTTATGGGCGTATGTATTTCGGATGGGCGCTTTACGTTCTCAACCCGATTAAGTATTAGGTGGCTATGAAGCTGGCTACATTATGCTACGTCAGGCGGGATGGGCAGACCTTGATGCTCCACCGGGTGAAAAAAGTGAATGACATCCACCAGGGCAAGTGGAATGGATTGGGTGGTAAGCTCAACCCGGGTGAATCGCCGGAAGAATGCGCCGTGCGAGAGATCTACGAAGAATCGGGGCTGCATGTGCGCGACCCACAGCTGAAAGGCTTTCTGACTTTCCCAGCCTTCGCAAAGGATGAGGATTGGTATGTGTTTGTGTTTACGGCTGAAGATTTCGAGGGCGAGCTGATTGATTCACCTGAAGGCGACCTCAAATGGATTAATAATTCAGATCTAGCACTCCTGAAACTATGGGAAGGGGATGCGATCTTTCTTCCCTGGCTTGAACGGCGGGGTAGTTTCTCTGGTAAGTTTACCTACCAGCGATGGAAAGCTCGAATCCTATGACGTAGCTTTCTATGGAGATGAGTAAACCTTGACGATATATCCACTATCTGCCGTGCGCACCCTGGCGCTGCATGCCCAGGGATTGGTTAATCCGAACCAGGTTGACTCAATCCCTGATCTGGCTGCCATCAATAAAACTGTCGATCAGGTGAATTACATCCAGATCGATACACTGAACTTGATCCAACGCGCCCAATATATCACCCTGTGGAGCCGTTTGGGTAATTACGAGCCGATAGATTTTGATCGGTTGATCTACTCTCCGGAAAACCGTCTGCTGTTTGAGGGCGTTCAGAGTGTGGCTGCCATCATTCCCCTCAAGGATTATCGCTACCAACTACCAGGAATCGATAAGCGGCGCATATCTCTGAGCGATTGGTATCAAAAGATGATCGACGGGCAGGAGAACAGCGAATTGGTATCAATGGTGCGCGAGCGTATCCGGCAAGAAGGAGGTCTACGGTCATCTGATTTTGAGTATCATGGTCCAAAACGCGGCAGCTGGTGGAATTGGAAACCAGCCAAGTTCGCCTTAGAGTATTTATTCGCCACCGGAGAGCTGATGATTGCCAATCGGATAAATTTTCAACGCGTGTATGACCTGACCGAACGTGTTTTACCCCAGTGGGTTGATACCCGCCCACCCACCCTTGAGCAGCGGGATCGTTATTGGATCGAGCAGGGAGTGCTTGCCCTGGGTATCTGCGAGCTCAATCAAATTGCTGAATATGCGTATCATATGCGCCGGGCTCTTCCGAAACCGTTGAAAAACGAGATTCTGGATGAGGGTTTGGTTATCCCGGTCACAGCCGTGCTGGCAGATGGGGAAACCCACGAGCTAGTGGTGCATCGAGATTGGTTCGAAACCCTGGAGCGTGTGGCTGATGGTGAGATTCAGGCTAAGCGGACCACCTTCCTTAGCTTTTTCGATAACCTGTTCTGGTGCCGCGGTAGGGATATGCAGGTATGGGGTTACCGGAACATCATAGAATCATATAATAAAGCTGCCGACAGGAAGTATGGTTACTTCTGCCAGTCTATTCTGCACCACGAGCGGCTGGTGGGGCGCTTTGACCCCAAGCTGGAGCGGAAGACGGGCGTTTTACGAATTAAGGCTATTTACTTGGAGCCAGGCGTGAATCCGGACGAGGAGCTGGTGAGTGGTGTGGTCACGGCTATGCGGGATTTCATGGCGTTTCATAAAGCCAAAGAGCTGGTGATCGAGAAAAGCGAGCCTGCGGAGTTTGGGGCAAGACTAATGAAGGCAATTTGAATGTTAGTGATCTTCGCAAAATCAACAAGTAAATTATTAAGATTATTATCTTGATATGTTTGCAGAACCAAGATTTAAACAATTAAAGAATAAACGACATTCACTTCGAATGAAGGGATATGACTATTCAATCGAAGGCGCATACTTTGTTACTATTGCGACCTATCAACGAGTATGCCTGTTTGGCGAGGCAGCTAATGGAAAGATTATTGTAAATACAAATGGCAAAATTGCTATAGAGCAATGGATTCGGTTACAGCAACGTTTTCTTCCATCTGATTTCCCAAAATATGTAATTATGCCGAACCATATCCATGGAATAATCCGTATTGTTAGGGGCGCTGGGGAGGTATTTGAACATGTTACTTTTGGGATTCCTCCCCAGCGCCCCTACGATTACTCTCATTTTATCTCCAAATCCTTAGGTTCTATCGTACGAGCGTATAAAGCCTCAGTCACATATCGTATTAATGCAATGCGCGGATTCACAAATCCTCCCATATGGCAACGGAATTATTATGATCATATTATTCGAAACGAAAAGGAATACCAAGCCATATGGGATTACATTGACACCAATCCAGAAACCTGGACAGATGATCAGTTACATCCACAGTGAACTACCGATTAAAACCATTGAATCATCGAAACAGGACAACCTTTACGCCTCCTTTTTTTTAATGGCAATGATTTTCTCCAGCTCGCGCTCGAAATTCAATCCCGGGCGCTGGAAGCGCACATTGGGCACCTGCAGGTTGTAATCACGGATACGCTTGTTTAGCGCTTCGAGATTTTCCTTCAAGGCGGTTTGGGCGCGCTCCCACTCCTCAGTGGCTTTTTTCTCCGGTACTTCGGCGGATAAATAAATGATTCGCCATTTCCAGGTGCGCTGCAGCTCTTTGAGCGCAACATCGATATCTTTTTCAATTTCGTGCAGGGTCTCGATCCATGGCAGCGAGTAACCGCTCTCCTTGAGCATGCGGTATGCCAGCTCCCACTCGGGGTCAGCATGCGGGTTTGAATCATCCAGGTGCAGGGGTTTCCCTTTACCTGGTAAGTCATCGAACTTACCATCTGCCATGGCTCTGCGCATGAGATCTTCTATGTTTGGCATATATTTTTATTTAATAATGGCGTTTTAACTCTGCCACAGGCAGGATTACCAACCCCTCGGAGGCATCACCCAGAGAGGTGACCTGGTTGGGGTGCGTGGCTGCCTGCCAGGCAGTATAGGCTGCTACGAGGGCATCCAGCTCGCCCTGGTTGTACAGGGAATTCTGCGTTAGGTTGCCCTGCAGCAGGTGCTGCGAGGTGAGCTGTTTGATAAACTCCATCGGGTCGGGAATGCCGATATTTTGTTTATGTAGCACCAGCTGGCGTTGCAGGCGGCCCTCGAGGGTATTTTTGGGCATGGGCACGTGCCCCAGTAACGTGCAAAAGGAGGCATGGGGGTAGACTTCCAGCCACTGCAAGCCTAGCTTCTTCGAAGGATAAGGCAGATAACCCATTCGTTCCAGGCGTTTATACAGGTGAAAACCCATCTGCATCCAGTTTGGGCAGGTTTTCTCATCCGGAGGGGTTTTATAACAGCTGATTCCATGCTGCCTGAGCAAATATTCTGCCAGGCGAAAGTTCATCCAGCGCCCCGGGTGGGGAGGAGGGTTGAGGCTGTCGCGCAGCTCAGTGCGTTCCATCAGGCGCTGACTGGGGCGGCGTGGGGCGCAGACTGCAACTATTGCCTGCTGTTGGCCCGCTACGAACGCCAGCACCTCTTCCAGGCTGCCGCGACCCAGGGCATTCAGGCGCAGGTCAGCATCCAGTGCGGCGTAGGAGAATGGTTTACGCCCAGCCGTTGGGTCGATGCCGATGAAGGAGGAACCAATGCTAAACATACGATTATTATACGCTAAACTATAAAACGCCAATTAAATTTGAGCTGAACCTTTCTATATATACAAAAAAGCAGTCTCCTGCTCTAAACGACTACTCATCAAGGGATGGCTGAACTACGACCCCTCGAATACAGTAATATTAAATAATGAGTTCGATCACTCGATAATTGGTCTGTATTGTCGTGGGTGATGAGGATCCAATTGCGTTGCTAACAGTATCTGACAGGGTGTCCATTTGATCTTGGAAGTGAAAACAAGGGGTCACCGATGAAAAAACCACCTATCTCCCGCCATGACTTTTTAAAACTCGCCCTCATCTCTGGCGAATCGTTACTGTTCCTGCCAATATTGGAAGCTTGTGAACGCGCGAACCTGGCAACCCCAACCTTGACGCCACCTGGAACGTCAACGATGACTCCGACCGTAACCCCCTTCGAGCCAACCGTGACGTCCTCTGCTGAAGCAACGTTATCAATGACCGAGACCCCTGTTCCTGTTACTGCAGGTTTGGAAGGTCTTGATATTGACAGTTTCCTGGACGAGTCGGTCAAACGCCTGTTCCTGCGCGATCCCGAAACGATAACCGTCAATGGCATGGCGACTCTATTGGGAGTGAGAAATGATCAGCTGACGAACGTCTCCGACGAGTTCATCCGGGAGACGCAGCGCCTCCAGGCAGGCATCCTGGAATTGCTTAAGAAATACAATCAGACGTCTTTCTCACTGAACCAGGCATTGAATGCCGCCCTCTATGAGTGGTACCTGGATGATTTGGTGCGCGGATTTCCTTTTATGTACAATGATTACCTGGTGAGCCCTTTCCTCAACAGCCTGAACTGGAACCTGCAGTATTTGTTCACTGAGGCACAACCTCTCGCGGATGCGCAGGAAGCCCAAGATTATATTGCTCGTCTGCTTCAGGTGAGTTCAAAGTTCGACCAGGTGATCGATGATGTAAACCGCCGTAAGGATTTCGGGGTGATCCTTCCCAGCCTCATCATCCCCGATCTCCTATCCGATTTGAAGCAATATACTAGCATCGTAGAATCACACCCTTATTACAAAACATTTTCCACGAAAACCGGTAATATCAGCGGATTGAACCTGACAGACCGCCAGAGCTTATTAACCCGAGCTAGAACGGCGATCAAGGAAAATGTGATCCCGGCGTATAAATCATTGAGCGATTATTATAAAAAACTTGAGCCGGCGGCTCCCAATGATGTGGGCGTTTGGCGCTATGCGAACGGTGAAGATTATTTCGCTTATCTCTTGCGCCACTATACTACGACAGATTTTAGCGCAGAGGAAATCCACCAGCTAGGTCTGACGAATGTCGAACGTATCCATAGTGAGATGCGCGAAGCTTTCGGCAAGTTAGGGTACCCGTCGGGTGATGGCCTGGAATCGCTGATGGAACGATTAGGTAATGAGTCAGGATATGTTGCGGGTGATCAAGCGGTGGCGGCATACCAGGCAGCCATTGACCAGGCCACTGGGATGCTCAACCAGGCGTTTGATGTGAAGCTGAGTGAGAAAATTGCCGTAATCGGCGGAAAAGAAGGCAATTACTTCACTCCTGCGCCGCGTGATGGCTCACGACCACCTACCTTCAAAGCACTAACTGACTCTTACCAGCCGAAATACCAGATTAAGGATATCGCCTTCCACGAAGCAGTGCCTGGGCACGGCTACCAATTTGATGTTGCCCGCCAGCTGAACCTGCCCCTTTTTCGCGACGCGATGCAATATGATGGTTATGTCGAAGGTTGGGCTTTGTACGCAGAACGCTTGATGTGGGAGTTGGGTGTATACGAGAATGACCCGGCTGGAAACCTGGGTCGTTTAAGTTTGGAGTTGTTACGTGCAGTACGATGCGTCCTGGATACCGGCATGCATGCCAAACGATGGAGCTTTGCCAGGGCGATTAAGTATATGGAGGATGCCACCGGATACCCTGGGGAAGGCGAGACCAGGCGCTACATCATGCTGCCGGCTCAGGCGACGTCCTACTACGTGGGCTTTTTGAAAATATTAGAGCTGCGCCAAAAGGCCAAAGACAAATTAGGCAGCCGGTTTGACCTCAAAAAGTTTCACAGCATCATCCTGGGGAGCGGCCAGCTGCCGCTGGTACTGCTGGAGCAACAGGTGGATACTTACCTCGCAGCTTGATCCACTTGTTCTGGATAAATACCTGAACAGCAGTTCGGTTGGTGACAAAACAACTTTCTATTGATGTTGGGAACTCTACTTATAAAATTCGAGGCTGACTTCGATCTCACCCGGGGTAATCGTTCCTGGGGGTGAGTCCCGGATGATCAGCTCGCAGCGGGCAGGATTTAATACCACTTGTATGGTTGTGGATTGATCGATCTTATAGTCGAAGTTTTGTGCCCCTTCGCAGGTAATATACAGGTTGAACGCCCCTTTGATCAAATTAGCCGACAAATTATAAATTCCAGGATTGTTGATTTGGAACATATAGTCTGAGCTTTCAAATTTATTTCGAATGGTAAATGGTGTGGTTCCAATCGTCCAGAACTCATATTTATCGTTGGCGTTCTCTGAGTACAGGTAATGATCGCCTACGGTTATATCTTGCTTCCAGGGGGACCACGATTCGCTATTGGCCTTACAGCCAGCTGTATAGTTTTTGTTATCAATCCAGAATTTTCCATCAGCAGTATCATTTGGATCGCACAGTAAATGAAGGTTGGCAGCCCCAAAAAGGATGATGGGATAGCTGGTTTTATTCGACCATGGAGTAATGGTGCCTGAACCGGAAAAGATCAGGGTTGGAGCAATCCCAGATGGCTGCACCGCGGGTATGGTGCCTGGAGTAACCGGTGGGATTTGACTGGGGATAACAATCGCAGTACTTACGCTCACAGGCTCCTGAGCCGGTTGGGTGGGCAGGCTGGCTTGCTGGGTGAACTGGGCCAAGAGCACTTTGATTTCATTACTCAAGGCTTCATTGGTAGCTTGCAAATTGGTTGTATCCGAACTTTGACAACTGGCAAGGGATAGAGATAAAAGAATGAACAAGGGTATATAAAGGTACTTTTTCATTTCTTTCCTCCAGGTATTTTGTTTATATAGAATGAGCTGCAGGCGTCTTCGTATCAAAGGTAATTCTCGATGGTAGAGGTTGATGAACTCCAACTCATGATAATCAACATTGTTGCAATTATTATTGTACTCATAAATTAATTCTGCACATATAATTTACACCTTTTTACCACTTATTGCAATAGGAAAATATAATATTAATAAACAGGTTCTGTTTGAGTATTTCTCAACTCAAACAGGGGATCCAGAAAACACTTAAAGCATGGAACGAAAGGGAAAAGGCAAATCCTACACGAATCGAAAAAGGAAAAGAACGATTTATCCGGGAAATCCAACCCTTACTTCAGGTTTTTTCAGTCAGAGAAATTAAAATGGCTTGCGACTGCTCGCTAAGCTATACTGCCCTCGTCAAAAAAGGGTGAATATATACCATTCTCTGCTTTTTTAGGATCTTGAAAAGTTGATCGTTCAAAGTGCTCGGTGAAGACAACATTCCATGTAATCGTACAGTTTTCTGATACACAGAGCAATTGTCATGTGGAGTCAGAATTGAGCCCCGTAATGGTATCAATAGATAAAGAATTTACCCCCTGTATTATGGATTGATACCTAATATCCAATGGCATTTTGTAGCAACATGAGTGGGATTCCTATGACAATCCCAATTATTGCCAAAATGACTAGCGATTTGATAGTTGATATCTCGCAGGATTCTCGAACACTTAGGATGGCTGAGCCAACGATTAATAGATCCACAATTAAGATAACAATTGTATATAGAGGTTCCTATACCGAGAAAAATTAGGATGATATTTGATAGTGAATATATGTGTGCATAGCCTCTGGCGCGAAGAATTCTTACTAACGGGATTTGTTTTTTGAAAAACTTATTAACAGTCCAGGCTATCAACCAGCTGGATATAAGCCAACCGAATAAGATGGGCACAAAAAAACTAAATGCTGTTTGCATACCAAACCCTTGGAACAAAGTAGGAACCAAAGTATTCACGGACGTCACAAGAATTACTATGATGAAAGATTCAGTTGTCAAATTTTCATTAAGTGCCACATTACGATAAATATCAGGTTTAAATAATAAAATACCGAATAATCGCTGTAGAATCGTCATTGTATCTATCTCCCCGATTAACGAACGATTTTTACCGGATAATTATAAATAAAGCACCCAACAGTTGCGCTCAATGATGTAGCGGGACCGACTATATCAAACAATATTATAGTGCTAATCATGAAAAGAGCGTCACAATCAATATTTATTTCGGAATTGAAAACAGATTATTCTTCGCCTCTCCCCATATGCATATGCTTAATTATTTTCCTGTATAGCATATTCATTCAATAATTGACAGGTTGATTTTCGTGACGGGGTGGATGTGGGGGAAAAGCCTTTTGACGAGAGTGGACCACAATGCTATACTAGACCCACTTTTATTGTTAGGAGGAAAAACCAATGAATGAGAGTTTCAAACTTACGTATGCCACCATGTACAATCCCCCCGAGGATTTGCACACGCATTTCGAAAACGCCCTGGCGCAATTGAAAGCCGGGCTGGGGAAAGACTATGGCATGTTTATCGGTGGCAAAGACCGTTTTGTCGCTGAAAAGATCGAAGACCGGTCACCCGCCAACACAGATATGGTTTTGGGTCTGTTCCAGAAGGGCGGAGAACAGGATGCCATCGATGCCCTGGCAGCGGCGCGCAAAGCCTTCCCAACCTGGAGCCGGATGAAGTGGCAGGAGCGGGTGACTTTAATGCGCAAAGCAGCCGACCTGATCAACGAAAGAATTTTCACCATCTCGGCAGCGCTTTCGATGGAAGTAGGCAAGAACCGCATGGAATCGCTCGGAGACGTAGCTGAGACGGCTGACCTGATGCGCTACTACTGCGATGAGATGGAACGCAATAACGGCTACGTGGTCGAGATGGGGCGTGACCCGCTGGTGGGCTACAGCGCCTCCAATATCTCGGTCATGCGCCCGTATGGGACGTGGCTGGTGATCAGCCCATTCAACTTCCCGGCTTCACTGACCGGAGGACCTGCCGGAGCTGCCCTGGTGGCAGGTAACACCGTGGTGATGAAACCCGCCAGCGATACCCCCTGGGTTGTGCGCTTGATCACCGAGTGTTTGCGCGATGCAGGCTTACCCGACGGGGTAGTCAATTACGTCACCGGACCCGGCAGCACTCTGGGGCAGGCGCTGATCACCTGCTCGGATGTAGATGGTGCCACCTTCACGGGTTCGTTCAACGTAGGGATGGGTATTTTCCGCGACTTCTCCAACTGTTCGTACGTGCGGCCGATCATCCTGGAGCTGGGTGGCAAAAACCCGGTGATTGTCTCACGGCACGCTGACCTGGAACGAGCCACAGCCGGTATATTGCGTTCAGCATACGGGCTGCAAGGTCAGAAATGCTCAGCAGCCTCACGCGTATACGTGGAAGCCCCGGTTTATGATGAACTAACTTCCCGGCTGGAGGATTCGATCAATAAGCTGGTGATCGGCGATCCAACGGAAAGGAATGTGTTCCTGGGACCGGTGGTCAACCGGAATTCTTACCGTGATTTCATAAATTTCACCGAAGAGTTATCCCAGGCGGGTACCTTCCTGACTGGTGGGAAGGTGCTCAGCGAGGGTATGTATTCCAAGGGTTATTTCTGCCAGCCAACGCTGGTGGCGGATGTACCCTTTGAGCACCACCTGTGGAAGGACGAGATGTTCGTCCCTATTACCACCATCGCGCGAGTGAAGGACCTGGATGAAGCCATGCAGCAGGCAAATAGCGTGAACTACGGCCTCACTTCTGGGTTCTATGGCTCGGAGGACGATGCGGACTGGTATTTTGATCACATCGAGGCGGGTGTAAACTATGTCAACCGCCCGCAAGGCGCGACTACGGGTGCCTGGCCGGGCTTCCAACCCTTCGGCGGCTGGAAGGGATCAGGCTCTACAGGCAAGAACGGGGGCGGGCGCTATTACCTGCCTCAATACATGCACGAACAGATCCACACCGTGATCCGGTGAACACCATAAAGGATGTCTAAAACCGGGCACTTGGGTGTGATTAGAAATTGAGGCACAAAATCCCTTACCTACTGGTGGGCGTAGGGGAAGGCGTAGCGTGTCAAACACGGAATCCCTCCTCTCCGGTCAAAAGCAGACCGGACTGGCTACGTCGCTACAAAAGTAGGTCGGAAAGGTGTGCCCCTACGAAAGGTTGAACGGACAGGTATGCCCGAACCTATAAGAAGGAAAATTATTACACTTAATTATTAGGTCAGCCCTGGTGAGGATGGCATGCAGGACGGGAAGAGTAAAATTGGCAAGTTTTTATTTTTCATTGGCTTGATCTCATTGGTGATATTTTTTGCCGTGGATCAGTCATTGCATCCATCCTATGGCTACTTCTGTGTTGGGATAGTGGTGGTATTGCTTGGGGGCATGTTAATGTTGCGCGGCCAGAAGCCTCCACCCGATGAAAGCATGCGTTTTCGAACCCTGCGCCGATGGCGTGAGCAGCAGCGAGAAAGAAAAGCTGAAAGAAATAAGAAACCTTTTGAGCATTGAAATTTCATGATAGGAGGCACGCTAACTGTATGTCGAAAGTTATTTCCCTGACAGAAGCTGTACGCCAGAACCTCAGAGATGGTGACCTGGTGTATGCGGCTGGATTCACCCATTTGATTCCCTTCGCAGCCGGGCATGAGATCATCCGGCAACATAAACGCGATCTGATCCTGGCGCGTGCCACCCCCGACCTGATCTATGACCAGATGGTGGCGGGCGGCTGCGCACGTAAAGTGATCTTTTCATACATGGGTAACCCCGGTGTGGGTTCCCTGCGCATCGTGCGCTCTGAGATCGAGGCCGGCAGGCTGGAATGGGAGGAGTACTCCCACTTTGGTATGATTTCATGCCTGCAGGCAGGGGCAACCGGCTTGCCATTCATGCCGATGAACCCCACCGCCGCTGGTGACCTGGAGCGGGTGAATCCCAACTACCGTACGGTTAAAGACCCCTACAGTGGGGGAGAGGTGGTGGTTGTGCCGGCTTTAAAGCCGGATGTAGCCATCGTACACGTCCAACGTGCGGACAAAGATGGCAATGCCCACATCTGGGGCATCATCGGGGAGCAGAAGGAAGCTGCCTTTGCGGCGGAGCGCGTGATCCTGACTGCGGAAGAGATCGTGGATGAGGATATCATCCGTTCAGATCCCAACCGCACGCTCATCCCAGGCTTTATCGTGGACGCTGTATGCTTGGAGCCTTACTGTGCCCATCCATCCTATACCCAGGGGTACTACGACCGCGATAACAGCTTCTATCTGAAGTGGGATGAGATCAGCAGCAACCGAGATGCAACCATGAGCTACCTGGACGAATGGGTGTATGGGGTTAAAAACCGAGCAGAATATTGGGAAAAGCTGGGCAGTGAGGTACATACACGCCTGAAAATTGGCAACCGGCCCAGTGCTACTGTGGATTATGGGAAATATTAAATATGGCCGACTATACATCATCTGAGCTATTAACTATCAATGCTGCCCGCTTGCTGCGGGACGGTGATAGAGTTTTCGTGGGGGTGGGCTTACCCAACCTGGCATGCAACCTGGCCAGGCGCACACATGCCCCCAATTTACTCATGATCTACGAGGCAGGTGTGATCGGCGCCCAGCCTGCCAGGCTACCGCTTTCAATCGGCGACCCAACCTTGGTCAGTGGGGCCATGGCGGTATGCAGCATGTATGATATCTTCGCTTTCTATCTGCAGCGCGGTAATGTGGACGTGGGCTTTATGGGCGGAGCGCAGATCGACCGCTTTGGGAACATCAATGCCACTGTGATCGGCGATTATGCCCATCCCAAGGTGCGCCTGCCCGGTTCGGGTGGCTCAATGGAGATCGCAGCCTGGGCAAACCGCTGCTACCTGCTGACACCGCATTCGAAACGGCGTTTTCCGGCAAAACTCGACTTCCGCACTTCGGCAGGGTTTTTGAGCGGCAGGGCAGAGCGCCAGGCAGCCAACTTGCGCGGGGGCGGTATGCTGGCTGTAGTCACTGACCTGGGAATCATGGAACCGGATGAGACAGGTGAGCTGGTGCTGACTGCCTTACATCCTGGTGTCACTTCTGAGCAGGTGTGCGAAAATACAGGTTGGGAGCTAAAAGTGGCAGACCGCCTGCGCAGCACGCCCCCACCAGATCCGGAAGAATTGCGCATCCTGCGTGAAGACCTTGACCCACAGGGAATCTACCTGAAGGGCAGCGCCTGAACCCTATCGTTTGGGTTGGTCCAAATATGGATATTCGGCTTCCGTTCACCGGGCTGGGGTAGGGATCATGCTAGACTTTTTCCTGGCATTAATCCCCATTTTGCTGATCCTGATTTTAATGCTGGGCATGCGTTGGGGTGCAGTCAAAGCCAGCATTGCCGGTTATCTGGCTGCCCTACTGCTGGCTGTACTCTATTTCGGCAGCGGGATGGATCTGCTGGCATACGCCCATCTCAAAGCCCTGCTCTCCAGCCTGGACGTGTTGTTGATCATATGGGCGGCTTTCCTGTTCTACCGTGTGACCGATGAAGCCAGGGCGGTCGCTCAGCTTGGTGAAGCTCTGCCACATCTGACCGCTGACCGGGGCATGCAAGCTCTGGTGATTGGTTGGGGGTTTGCCTCATTTCTGCAGGGCGTGGGAGGCTTTGGGGTGCCGGTGGCAGTTGTGGCACCCATCCTGGTGGGGCTGGGTTTTCCACCTATATCCGCCATTATCATACCGTCCGTTGGTAGTGGATGGGCGGTGACGTTTGGCTCGCTTGGATCAGCATTTCAGGCTCTATTGGCTACCACTGGCTTCACCAGCTCTGAATTGGCATTTCCGGCTGCGCTTTTCCTGGGGATTGCCGCCTTGATCACCGGATTCCTGGTCTTGCACAACACAGTCGGATGGCGTGGAATGATGCGCCTGGCACCTGCCGCCATTGCGCTGGGGGTGGTGATGGGTCTATTCCAGCTGATCGTGGCGGTAAAAGGCCCATGGAACATGGCTGCTTTCCTGGGCAGCCTGGTGGGCTTGTTGGTCAGTTTTGGATTGGCACGCTTTTACCGTGGGACACAGGATCAAAACGGAAGACTGGATGGTAAGCTATTAGCCGTGGCACTTTCAGGATATGCCATCCTTATTATCGTTACGCTGCTGGTGCAGATGATTCCAGCGGTCAAGCAACAGCTCGGGGGAGTGGTGATCCAGGTGCAAATCCCACAGTTGAGCACAAGCTTGGGGCATATCACGCCCACAGCTGTCACCAAGCCCATCGCATTGCTTAACCATGCCGGTGCAGTGCTACTGTATGCCTCCATCCTGGCTTATCTTGTCTACCGGCTGGCAGGCAGGTATCAGGCAGATGCGGTGCGGAGCATCCTGGCAGGCACGGTCAAAAGGGTGCAAGCACCAAGTATCAGCATCATTTTTATGGTATGTATGGCGGTGGTGATGGAGAATTCGGGCATGACCGAAGCCCTGGCGCGCGGATTGGCGGACATCGCAGGGATGTTTTTCCCGCTGGTGGCTCCCTGGATCGGTGCTTTAGGAGCTTTTATGACCGGCAGCAATACCAACTCAAACGTGGTGTTTGCGTTGCTACAGCTACGTACCGCTGAGCTGTTGAGCTACCCGGCTGCGATCATCCTGGCAGGTCAGACGGCGGGGGCAGGCTTGGCAAGCGTAGTGGCACCGGCTAAAATTGTGGTTGGAACGAGCACCGCCGACCTGGCAGGCAGGGAAGGTGAAGTGATGCGTAAAATGCTGCCGTATATCATCGTACTGGTCTTACTCACCAGCCTGCTTACCATGGCGGCGATATGGTTCAAACTCTAATCGCAGAATGAGTTCCATGATAATATTTGCGAAGCGGGAGGAAATGCCATCAATCTTATGAATAATCAACCTATCCCCATCAACCAGCCACGACGGAAGGATCGGGCGAAAGATGATGCCTGGATCAGGGCTTACCTGCAGAGAGTGCCATTCGGCATGCTTGCTACAGAATATGAAGGCCAGCCTTTCATCAAGCCGACTCTATTTGTATATGACGAAGCCGAAAATGCCATTTATATCCATGGGGCATTGGAAGGGCGTATGCGCACCAACCTCGAGGTTAATCCCCGGGTCAGCTTTTGCGTTGCCGAGATGGGACGCCTGCTGCCAGCGGATACCGCCATGGAAGTGGGGGTTGAATATACCAGCGTGGTGATCTTCGGTAAGGTGGAGCTATTAACCGATGCTGACCAGGCCCAGCATGGGCTGCAGCTGCTGCTGGATCGCTACTTCCCGAACCTGAAACCAGGCGTCGATTATCGCGCGATCCTCCCCCAGGAGCTGGACATCACTGCGGTCTACCGGATACAGATTTCCTCCTGGAGCGGCAAGGAAGACAAAGCCAAAGAGGATTTCCCTGGAGCATTCATCTATCAGGCTCCATGATACAGGGATTTAAGGTTGGTAAAACTTTTATAGAGCATGGGATTAAGATCAAGCATGAGTTTGGCATCCAGATTTGAGCAGATATTTGGCCAGCGACCTTGGGTTGAAACACGTGCCCCTGGGCGGGTGAACCTATTGGGTGAGCATGTGGATTACAACCAGGGGGTGGTCCTGCCCATTGCGATTGACCGGGCGGTGAGCCTGGTGTCTGCACCTGACTCAGAAGCAAAGGTTACTTTATATGCGCTTGACCTGGGGGAACAGGTTTCTTTCGAATTATGCAAGCATTGATAAGAAATGTGACCTGAGTGGTAATCCTCTGCCAGGCTGGGCACTCTACCCGGCCGGAGTTGCGTGGTCTCTGCAGCAAGCCGGGCTGCCCCTCAGTGGAATGCAGGCAGCCTATACTTCTGACATCCCGATCGGGGCAGGGTTGAGCTCTTCAGCGGCCGTGGAAGTGGCTTTTGCTGCCACATGGCAGGCATTATGCGGTTGGAAGCTCGACAAAATGGACCTGGCGAAATATTGCCAGCGTGCTGAGAATGACTACGTGGGAGTTTCATCAGGGTTGATGGACCAGTTTGCCAGCGCCTGTGGGGTGGAGGGAAAGGTACTGTGCTTTGATACCCGCAGCCTGGAGTGGAAACCACTTGATTTACCTCCTGACACAACCGTTATTATTGCCGATTCTGGCATCCGCCACCGTTTAGCGACATCGGCATATAACGAGCGCCGTTCTGCCTGCGAAAGGGCGGTGCAGCTTTTAGGTAAATATTTACCCGCCATCCAATCATTACGCGACGTTTCGACAGTCGAGTTTGCGGCTTACAGCATGTACCTACCTGCTGAAATCGCCAGGCGCGCCGAGCATGTGGTCAAGGAGATCCACCGCGTAGACCAGGCGATGATTGCCCTGCAGCGTAAAGATGCCGCCATGTTCGGGGGGTTTATGTTTGCCAGCCATAAGAGCCTGCGCGACCTATATGAGGTTAGCATTCCCGAGCTGGATAAGCTGGTACAAATCGCACGTGGATTACCCGGCATTTACGGGGCGCGACTCACCGGGGCGGGCTTTGGCGGGTGCACAGTCAACCTGGTGGAGGGAAAGAATGCAGCCACGTTTATGGACGGATTGCGTGAAGGTTACCGTGTGAAGACCGGGAATGAAACGAAAGTCTATTTATGCAAGCCAAGCTCGGGCGTACAGACCAGGATGCTCACCAGCCAATCATGAATTTTTCTAGAATCACAGATACTTTATATATCGGCACAACGCCAAAAGCGCAGGACTATAATACTCTGCACGAGTTGGGGGTAAAGCTCGTGATCAATATGCGTATCGGCACCCCACCCAGACCTGACTCACATATACCGCCGATGAATAACCTTTGGTTACCGGTGATCGACTCGCCCATCTTTCCCATACCCATCCGATTTTTGAAACAGGGGGTGCAAGAAGCACTCAAGGTGATTGATGCTGGAGGTGCGGTGTACACGCACTGCTCGAAGGGCAGGCACCGGGGCGTGGCAATGGGAGCGTGCATTTTGATCGCTCAGGGGATGCCCGCAGAGCAGGCGATTGCGCTGATCAAGCAGCAACGACCAATCTCCGACCCGCAAGCCTGGTACATCCAGCGCCGGATCTTGAAATTTGAGCGCGCCTGGAAGAAGGATAAATAGCAGGATTATTTCCTGCTTGGTGACCAAATTGATTATTAATGAGTGCTTGGGTCAATCATGATCCTGGCACTCTTGTTTTATATGGCTAGTGTTTGATGATTGGTAAAAATATAGGTAATCCCGCAAGCAGCCAAACTTCACCACCACTTGCGGGATTTTAGGTGTAAATGTAAAAGTGCTTGTTTAAAAATTATCGTCGCATTGGACCAAAGAGTTACGTAATTATGTTATCGCCGAAGCCATCAGGGTTGAGTTGGCTCCAGGATGATCCATCAGCTAAATGCATGATTTCCATGCCAGTCTCATTGTTTTGAGTACCAGCCAATAGATCACCGTCAAGGGTAAACAGCGCCTCACTCTTAACATTATTGAGGTCACCGAAGCCGTCTGTTATGATGGGCTCCCAGATAGAGCTGTCAGCCAAACCCCAAACGTGGCAAGGCTGGGGACCTTCGTGTGTAGATTAGCTCAGATACTTCACGGGCGACAATTAAAGCTTATGCAGACATCACTTCGCCAACCTGCACTTTAAGCCTCTCCAACTCGTTTTTCGTTTCTCCTAATTTGGATTGCACTTCCGATAGCTTGCCTTGCTCGGCACGCACGAAACGCGAGTAGGGAGCGATCGCATTGTTGATGTTTAAAATCCCACGATCCATCTCACTCTCGAACTGGGTACGCAAGGATTTAGCGAGCTGCTCACGCAGATTGGCGATCTTTTGACGCAGCTCAACCTTGGCCTGGCGCTTGCGGGCTGGGATGATGAAAAGCCCGAGCAACGCCACCACACTGGCCAGGATGATACCGGTGACATCGGCACTGGCGGTGGTAGCCAAAATGGTAATTAGCGTGCCCAAACCGACCGCGCCTACCTCTGTGGCAGCCAGGGCAGCGACTGCGGACTGGGCTCCCTCTGCCATGGCTTGGGCTTCAGCCTCCCGGTCATAACCATCTACCACTCGCTGAGCTTCACGACCCACCCCTTCGATTAACTTCTCACGATCATAGTGGAAAGTTCCACCGGCAGCATCCCCGACGATACGTTCCTCGTGTTGGCGGCGCCGGTCAGCAATATGGTCCATGACCGCTTGCCACTGGTGCAGGTTGGCTTCCACCAGCCAGTCGATCATCTCGTTGACTTTGGTCTCAATGCGCTGGGGGACGTCTGCCACCACGCGCACTTCAAACTCCTTCTGGATGCGGGATTTGTTCAACAGGTCAAACACGCGCGGCAGGCGCAAGGTCTCATCGAAATAATCCTGGCCGCGTTGCTCCATCTCCAGGAGCACGTTTTCAATATCCGCCATGCGGAAGTTGAAGTTGCGTTGCATATCCTCCTGATAGACGGCGAGCTGCGTTTCAACGTCTTCCAGCATGGAGAAATCTGTCTTGAGCAGATCCAGGCGTGAATTCGTCACCTGGAGATATTTATTCAGCAGGTACGTACCCACACCCAATGGGTTCATGAACTTCAGGGTCAGGCGACCCTTATCATCCAGCGTGTTCTGGACGTATTTTTCCAGACTATCGAAAAGGCTGGCTTTCCAAAGACCCGGCTCACCCAGCTTGGCGCGTAACGCCAGGCGGGCACTGATCGGGAAGATCTCGGGGGTGATGCCCAACAAGGCACGCGCATTTTCACCGATAAACGATTCCACCTGCTCCAATTCTTCACGACTCTGGAACAGGTCGACTTTATTCAACACGATGACTACTTTTTTACCCCAATCACGGATCTTTTCAAGGAACGCACGCTCGCTCTCAGTAAACGGGCGGTCTGCTGAGGTGACGAACAGCACCAGGTCTGAGCGGGGGACGAATTGCTGGGTGATGGCCTCATGCTGGCGGATGATGGCATTAGTACCGGGCGTATCGACAATGTTCAGCTCAGCTAACAACTCCGCAGGGGCAGTGAGAATATGCAGGTTTTCGTTTTCCACACGGCGTTCCTGGGTTTCACCAAACTTGAGCACATTGATCTGGGTTGTTGTGGGGGTGACGCCTTCCTTGAGCAGTTTCTGCCCGAGCAGAGCGTTGATAAAGGCACTTTTCCCCGAGTTGAACTCGCCCACTACCACGAGCAGGAACAGCTCATCCAGTTGGCGGATGGAATCTGCCAGGGTCTCGTGGTCTTCAGGTGCCGCCCCAAATTGTATCAACGAGGCACGCAGGTTGTTCAATACGCTGCGTGATTCTTTGAGCAGGTTTTCCTGTGCATCGGTCAAAATACGCATGAGTGGCTCTCCTCAGGGTTGATTATAGCCCAAACTTATCATCACACGGTGCTTGGATACAATGGTGATCCGCGGGTATGAATGTCATGGTGTGTCTTATGAAGGAGATACCTGATGATAATAGGAATTAAATACAGCGCATGGGTTGGAAATCTTTCTCAACCCATGCGCTGTATGAATTTCATCGACTCACGGTCGATATAGTCTTATGTCCCTCAAACATTGCCGGTATTGCAGTTAGAGCCGGAGCCACCGCCAAATGAAAACGAGCCACCTCCCGATAGTTTGGAGGCAAAGGTGGAGATTTTCTTGGTGATATTCTGACTCTTGCAGGTGGGGCAAGTGACTGCGTCAATTTTGCTACTGCTAAACACGAGCGTCTCAAATGGCTTGCCGCAATCAGCACACACAAATTCAAAAATGGGCATAGTTCTCTCCGAGGGATAAGATTACCAGCTTGTAGCTGGCGGTACAACGATATTTACAGGGTGACAATGTGGAAACTCAATGAAATTAGATGCAAGAGCTCAGAAAAGGTTACAAATATTAATCTCGGTGATTTTGGCGAAATTGAGGAAACTCTAATGAAACTAGAACATATGTTCTGGTATAATAAAAAACATGGAAAAGTATTCATACCCCACTTTAGACTACGACAGAAATACGGATCATTCACTTCAGCTATCTCCCCGGCAGCTGCACCTGGTGCTGGCGCCCCACCATGCCCAGCGCCAGATGATGACCATCCTGACCGCCCGCCTGGCTCTCACCGGCAGGGTGCGCCTGGTGGATGCCGGCAACTGTTTCGATGGTTACGGGCTGGCGCGTCAGCTGCGCCAGCAGACGTCTTACTGGCAGGCCGCCCTCGAACGGGTGAGCGTGGCGCGTGCCTTCACCTGCTACCAGGTGGAGACCCTGCTCACCGAGGTGGTGGCAGACGCCTCGCCCGTGCTGGTGCTTAACCTGCTGGATACCTTCTATGACGAGAACGTGAAGCTACCTGAGCGGCTGCGCCTGCTAGACGTGAGCCTGGCTGAGCTGCGCCGGTTGTGCCGGACGGCATCCGTGGCAGTCAGCACCAGTTACCCCACCCGTGACCAGCCGGGTGAGCTGCTCGAGGTGCTGGCCGGTGCATCTGGCCAGGTATGGAGCTTTGAAGAGCCACAACCTGTCGAGCCATTGCGCTTGTTTTAAGGAGGTTTTTTTATGGGTCGTACACTACCATCCGCTACTCAAGTTTTTCTAAAGGAACAGGAATCATTCCTGCGTTTCCGGCGCGCACTGCGCCGCACTGACCAGAAAGCGCTGGACGACCTGTTCGCGGCTGCCCACAAGCATCTGGCAGCCGCGGCATATGCCTCACATGCGCTGCCTTTTGAGGTCTTCCTGCTCTCCATGCTGCTGGAAGAACACAAGCAGGTGCTGCGCATGCGTTATCTGCTTTCTCCCCGCGATGCAGCTGCCCTGGAGCAGCTGGAGCGGGGTGATTCCACCGCCTACCTGGATGCACTCACCGCAGAGGTGGAAACGAGCAACTTTGCCCCACTTACCCCACTGGGTGAAAGTGTGCCCACTGCTGCACCGCAAGACCCGCCTGAGCCTGAACCCCCCACCTCATTACCGGACCCTCCTGAAACGGGGACGATGCCCCCTGATCCAGGGGGATTCCTGCTCAACTTCCATGGCTGAGCTGACGGGGTGGCTCTTGGACCTGTTCGCTGACACGCAGCCGGGGGTCGTGCTCTGGCTGGTGGGCGAGGACGGGCAGCGCCATCGCCTGACCCAGGATTTCCCCATCACCTTTTATGCGGCAGGTGCACCCGCCCGCTTGCGCCAGCTGTGGCGCTTCCTGCAGGCCCAGCCGGAAAAAGTGGCGCTGAAACGCGCCGAGCGGAATGATATCTTCTCACCTCAACCGGTGCAGGTGCTGGAAGCCACGCTGAGCCAGACGGCAGCCCAGCCTTACCTGTTCCAACGCGTGGCACGTGAATTCCCTGAGCTGCCCTATTACGACGCCGACCTGCCGATCACCACGCGCCATGCCGCCATCTACAACACCTTTCCCCTGGTGCACTGCCAGGTGGAAGTGGATGAGCAGGGGCAGGTGCAGGTCTTGAAGGCGTTGGATACACCCTGGGAGCTTGACCCACCTGCGCCGCCCCTGCGCCTGCTGGCGATCGAGCCAGACGTAGACCCTTCGCATGACACCCCCAAAAACCTGCTGGTGCGCTCCATGAGCGTTTCCTACCGCTTAAGCCTGGAAAACCCCAGACCGCTGCTGATCAACCTGCGCGCCATCCTGCAGCGCCAGGATCCGGATATCCTCATGACGGCCTGGGGAGATACCTGGCTGCTGCCCTACCTGATCGACCTGGCAGAAAAGTGGCACATCCCGCTGCCCTTGAACCGGGAGCAGAACAGGGAGGTCATCCGCAAAGATGAACGCAGCTACATGGCCTACGGGCAGGTGATCTACCGCGGCCGACAGGTGCACCTGTTTGGGCGCTGGCATATCGATGGCTGCAATGCGATGTTATTCCACGAATACGGGCTGGAGGGGGTGTATGAGCTGGCGCGCGTCACCGCCCTGGCGGGGCAGGTGGTGGCGCGTGTATCACCGGGCAGCGGTATCTCAGCCATGCAGATGGTGACGGCGCTGCGCCTGGGGATCATGGTGCCATGGCACAAACAGCAAGCTGAGCGCCCCAAGAGTGCCCTCGAGATGATACAGGCTGACCAGGGAGGGATGGTCTACCAGCCCCTGATCGGTTTGCACCGCGATGTGGCTGAGGTGGATTTCATTTCGATGTACCCCAGCATCATGCGCCACTTCAATATCTCACCCGAAACGGTGGCAGACCCAAATGCCAAGGGCCGCGACCAATACGCCCGCCTGGAGCGGGTTTCGGAGCTGGGATTGTGGATCGACCAGGATACCTCCGGCCTGATCCCTCAAACACTGGCCCCGTTGCTGGATAAACGCCTGGAGCTCAAGCTGCGCCTGGCTGAGCTGCCTGCCTGGGACCCACGCCGCCAGACCTACCAGGCACAGGCTACCGCGCATAAGTGGCTGCTGGTGACCTGTTTTGGCTACCTGGGCTACAAGAATGCCCGCTTTGGACGCATCGAGGCGCATGAGGCAGTCACTGCCTATGGGCGCGAGATGTTGTTGCGCGCCAAGGAAGCTGCCGAAGATTTGGGGTTCACCGTGCTGCACATGTACGTAGATGGCCTGTGGGTGAAGAAGAAAGGTCTGGCGGAGGTAGCCTCGTTCCAGCCGCTGCTGGAGGAGATCACTAACCGCACCAGTTTGCCGATTGCCCTGGATGGCATCTACCGTTGGGTGGCGTTCCTGCCCTCGCGCATGGATGAGCGCGTGCCGGTACCCAACCGTTATTTTGGGGTTTTCCAGGATGGCAGCCTGAAGATGCGCGGCATCGAGGTGCGCCGTCATGACACGCCCACCTGGGTGTCGGATGTACAGATGGGGATCATTGACGTCCTGGTGCTTACCTCTAATGTGGATGATCGTTCCACCTACCTGCCCAGGATACTAAAGTTGCTGCGTAAGGCGCTGACCAGGCTGCGCACGGGTGCGGTGCCGGTGGAGGACTTGCTGGTCTCGCTGACGTTGAGTCGCGAGTTATCGGAATACCGCACTCCTTCTCCCGCCGCACGGGCGGCAGCTCAGCTGGCTGCGATTGGTAAAAACCTACGTCCAGGGCAGCGCGTGCGCTTCGTCTATACGTTGGGTGAGCCAGGTGTACATGCCTGGGATTTGCCTGAGCCCGTAGATGTGCGCAGCATCGACCAGGAACGTTACCGTGTGCTGTTGCTGCGCGCCGCGTCCACTATCCTGCAGCCGTTTGGGTTGCAAGAAGATGACTTAAAAACACGTGTATTTGCCGACGCCAGAGATGTAACCTTTTTTACACCTGTGTATCTAAATGGGTGAGTTTACAAGCAAACACCAAAATAGAATAAATTGAGTGTAAAAAGGAGAAAAGAAATGGGATTCGCACGCTTTATGTCTTCATTGTTTGGCCGTCTGCTCCGCATCGTGGCGGGGATTGCGCTCATTGCTGTTGGGCTGGTAGTGGTGCATGGAACATGGGGAATTATCCTGGCAATCGTCGGGTTGGTGGTTTTCGCGGCAGGTGCGTTTAAATTTTGTATTTTTGCGCCATTATTTGGAGGACCTTTTTGGGCGAAGGATATTAAATAATATTAATGCTTTTTTCATCCGTGGGCAATCTTGTGTGCCCACTTTTCGTTTAAATATCGGGTAAAATTGCACACCAGGAAGGAGGCAAATATGAAACTATACGTTGGGCAGGCAGCACCAGACTTCACCCTGCCATCCCATTTGGATAAGGACATCAAGCTGAGCGACTATCTCGGCAAGAATATTGTGCTGGTGTTCTTTCCCCAGGCTTGGACACCCGTCTGAACGGGCCAGATCCCGTCGTACGAAGCCGACACCGGCAAATTCGCGGGATTGGATGCCCAAGTCTTGGGCGTAAGCATTGATCATGCACCCTGCCTGAAAGCATGGGCAGAATCATTGGGCGGGATTAACTATCCACTAATGAGTGATTTTTGGCCGCACGGTAGAGTGGCGAAGCTTTATGGCGTGTTCCGTGATCCGGATGGATATAGTGAGCGAGCCATTTTCGTTATCGATAAGCGCGGCTACATCCGCTATATCGATGTCCACGATATCGATCACCAGCCCGATAATGACGTCGTGCTGGAAGTTTTGCGCCGTATTGACCCTGAAGCTGCCTTACGCAGTCCGGCACCACCTCCAATCAAACCGGAAGATATCCGTTTACCTCATGAGGGCGTGGTGATGTATTGCACACGCTGGTGCCCCGGCTGCCGCAGGGCACGGTCCTGGTTCCAGGCGAATAATATCGACTACACCGAGGTGGATATTGACGTCACACCCGGTGCCGCCGACCAGGTAAAAAAGTGGGCTAACGGCACCCGCACAACCCCCACCTTCGATATTGAGGGGACCGTTTTGGTGGGTTTCGACGAGAAGAAAGTCGAACAAGCCATTAAGGATAAGATAAGCAAGTAAGATCACCGCCCGGAAGGTCAATCCTTCCGGGTTTATTTTTATAAGGAAAATTTAGTATGGCAATCGAATTTGTGGTATCTGCTATATTTCCTGTCACCCCGCAGGGGCTGTATGATTCCTGGATGAGCTCGAAAGGTCACAGTGGTATGACCGGTAGCCCGGCAATCGTTTCAGCGGTTGTGGGAGGCGAATTTGATGCCTGGGACGGCTATATCCACGGAAAGAACCTTGAACTGATACCAAGCAAACGCATCGTGCAATCCTGGCGGACATCTGAATTTAGTAAGGACGAGCCAGATTCGCGCATTGAGATCACCCTGGAACCTGTCGGAGATAAGACAAAGCTAACCCTGAAACACACCGGACTCCCACCGCATGGTGGACAATATGAGCAGGGTTGGGTGGATTCTTACTTTGATCCGATGCAGGAATATTTTTCGTCCCTCAAAAAGGGATAAATCGGCATATAAAGCGTGACTTTACTGATCCCTAAAAAAGAGTATTAAAGGCGCAAGTTAGATTAATTCGACTCACCAGTTTTCCTGGTTGCTGCCTGGGCTGCCTCAATACCAGTCCCGGGGGTGAATTCGTAACCACAGCCTGCCAGGGCACTCTCAATCGCGCCGAGAGTGGCGGTCACATCGCCTTGGGTGACCGCACCCATATGACCGATGCGGAAGTACTCATTGCGGATGGCTGGCAATAACCCACCTGCCAGGGTCACGCCTGCTTGCAAAACCCTCCCCAGGAAATCCGCCCCATTCACCCCGATCGGATAGCGCGGCGCGGTGAGCGTGTGGGCAGCAAATTCTGGTCGTAAAGGCACCTGGCTCAGTCCGAGCGCTTGTAAGCCAGCTTTGCATGCCTGGCTGATGGCGATATGACGCGCAACCCTGCGGGGCATACCCTCAGCCAGGATTTGCCTCAAGCTTACATCAAGTGCGAAGATCAAGTTTACGGGTGGGGTGCCGAAGTAGCTGTTCTTGCGTGCTTCGTAAGCCTGCATAATGGGCAGCCAGTTGGACCAATCGGCGTAATAATTGAGCACAGGAGTGGTCCGCTTTTGGAAAGCTTCCAAGGCGCGCCCGCCGATCATCAACAGTGCCAGCCCAGGTGGGACGCCAATCGCCTTTTGTGAAGCGGTGAGGGCCAGGTCAACCCCCCAGGCATCCATCTTCAATTCCTCCCCCGCCACGGAACATACCCCATCCACAATGGTTAATACCCCATATTGTTTACCCAGGGCGGCAATCTCGTCCACCTCTGCAATCACGGCAGTGGAGGTATCCACGTGTGTGATGGTCATCAGCTTGAACGAATCGGCCTCTAATGCCGATTTGATCTGCTCCAGCGTGGGTCGGCTTCCTGGAGAAGTGGAGATACGCGTTACCTGGGCACCGTAACGCTGCAGGATGACTGCGAAGCGCTCGGAGAAATAGCCTGTATCCACCACCAGGGCTTTATCACCGGGTTCCACCAGGTTTGCCCCGGCACAGTCCATGGCCAGGGTGCCTGAACCTGCCAGCACCAACGGCTGACCGGACGGGCTTTCAAAGACCTGGCGCATATTCTGAAGGGCTTGACCAAATGCTTCAATAAAAGCAGGTGCCAGGTGACTGGTGGTGGGCTCTCCCATGGCAGCCAGTACTTTGGGCTCAAATTCAATGGGTCCAGGGATCATGAGCAGGGTTCGATTTTTCATACGTGTTCTCCACTGATTATATTTTTATTGGATGGCTCAATACTCAGGAAGCTCTATCCTGATCACATTTCCATCAATCTTCACCAGACTACCAGGGGGGATCTCCCGGATGGGAATCTGGTCTACGCAAATGATCTCGGCAATGATACAGCCGACTGCAGTGATGGTTTCACATTCGCTATTCAGGATGGCGAGTGGGGCTTGCCCATTTTTCTTTAAGCGGTACAGGGTGTACGACCCGACCGTGGAGCCTTTGCCGGTGGGGAAAACCAGCACCTTGCCCGCAATGCACTGCCCTTCCAGCTGGTGACCACGCTCAACCACCACTCCCGTATCAGGGTCAATACCCCCGAAAAATGAAATAGCCTGGGAGGTGACCAACGCCTCAGCTTCTACACAACCTGAGAAGATGCAGCGACCACGTAATATCATGGGGTTAATTCTACAACCATTTATACATGATACCTGCCTGATTTATCAATCATATTCTGTCATACTTAGTCAATATCCAAAGATTTTACTAAAGACTCAAAAGAAAAATCCATTTTCCACCAGGTTTTACTTTACGCCTGATCTGAATTGCTAAAAGAAAAAAACCACGTTATGGCCTGTTTTGATTGTGAGCAGCCTGGGTTTCGGGTATAATGTCAAATTGGACTAGATATATCCAGATATACTGTGTGGATGCATGACCTGCATGCAAAGGATATCCATAAGGTCAAATTGATCGAACCAAGGGAGGAAAAAATTATGACAACACCCAATACGCAAGGCTATACAGCTGTTCCAGCCACAGGCAAAGGGCCTGGCATCTTGGTCCTACACGCCTGGTGGGGGTTAAATGATTTCTTTAAGGGTTTCTGTGACCGCCTGGCGCATGCAGGATATGTAGCCCTGGCGCCGGATCTGTTTGCTGGGAAGATTGAGCTAACCATTGAAGAAGCTGAACAACATAAATCCGAATGGGATGAAGAGCATGAGGTTCCCCGCATTCTCCTACCTGCGATTGACAATTTAAGCAAACATCCAGCAGTCACTGGGCAGGGGCTAGGAGTGATCGGGTTTTCGATGGGTGCATATTGGGCGCTTTGGTTGGCGCAGAAGAAACCCGAATTGGTGCGGGCAGTCACCTTGTTTTATGGCACGAATGGCGGTGAGGGAGATTTTAAACAATCAAAGGCGTCTTACCTGGGTCATTTTGCCGAATTGGACCCTTATGAAACTGAAGATGGGATCCAGGCGCTAGAAAAGAAACTAAAGCTCAACAACCGCCCAACCACCTTCTATACCTACCCGGGGACGAGCCACTGGTTCTTTGAGAAGGACCGCCAGGATGCTTACCAGACCCGAGCCGCACAACTGGCATGGGAGCGAACGATAACATTCCTGAAAGATACCTTCATGGTTGATTATTAACCTTTGCAATACAACGCGAATAATAAGCGATGAGGCTCATTTCAATGCTAACCTTACCACGTCGTCAAACGGCAGGAAAACGGTCTTGAGCCTGTTCTTGGCGTAAGCGTAATAACACGCTTTAGCACTATCGGTTGCCATGGCAGTGAAGCGACCCTGGATGGGAGCGACCACACAACAGGTATCTGCAGCAAATTTTGCTCCGGCGGCTTCGATGATGCGGGTATAACCCAAATGGTCAGCAAGTTGCCTGGTCGCACGGGCAGTAGTGATCCAGAACTCCTTGCTTACCTGCTTGCCTTCCACCAGCTGGGCAATGCGGGCAATTTCCTGGATGGTCAGGTGCGGGCAACCCAGGCTGACGAAATCCACTTCACTAGCAGCTGCATCGTTTAGCACATGGATGGCAGTCTCCACATCAGCCTGGTTGATGGAGAACTGTTCACTGGGAGGTGGAAACAAGTCAGCTTCAGGGCTGATGCTGGGCATGTGGAAGAGTGCAGCCCCTCCATACGTAGCCAGGCTGGCGCAAAATGATTTTAGATTCTCGACGGTTGCGGAATGCACTCCAAGGATGTATGGAATGGCCTTCGTAGCCTCGATCTTTTCACCGATCAGTTTACCCAGTGCCCCAAAATCACTGTTCTCCACTATATTTGCTTTTACAGTGAAAGTGAGAGCTGGCTGACGATTTTCTTTCAGGTGGAGACCATACTCGGGCGTGCGCCCGGTGAGCGCGGCTGTCAGGGCGGAAGGGCCTCCTTCTCGGTTGGTGCGGGCACCCAAGATCGAATTGGCATAGCAAACAGCCGAGCTTTCAGACCAGGCCAGGTGTTCGCCGAATTTGGGAGTATCGCCAGTGAGATAGGGTGTGCAGGTGCAGGTGGCAGTCACCCCCATGCGTGTGAATGCATCCAGGACCTGCATCTGTTTCTCAGCAAATTCAGGCGGTATGCCTAATGCTTGCCAGTTTTCCACGTCCATGCCGGCTGGGTTGAGCATAGCCGGCACTCGCACTTTACCACCACCATCTGCCATCTCGGAGAGAAACTGCAGCCCGGCCTCCCCCAGGTTGTCATAGCTCACCCCGGCAATTTGCACCGATGAAACCGGGATCATGCGCTTTGCTCCGTAGATCCTGCCCAGTGCAACCAGGATTTGCATGGATTTTTCAGTGGCTCGACCTTCGGCACCCGAGAGCATCGCTATTTCTTCACTCGTCAGGTGCATCGTGCCTGGATCAAAAGCTGGTGATTTTCTCATTGAACAAATCGATGGTCTTGCCTGTTATTTTTTAAGATACTGATCAATGTTTACCGCCGGGAAGCGTGCTTTCTCGAAATCCTTACCGTGTGTGGTAAGTGGCTTGGTTAGATCAAAACCCAGCTTGGTGGTGAGGTGGATACCAGATTCATTACGCTCGCTGGATGGGTCCAGGCTCGATCCAGGTTCATTGGGCATGATCACCAGGTCGGTCTGCCCCTGGAAGCGGGTCGCCAGGGCCCATTCAACCGCCTGTGGGTCATAAATATCAATATCCTTATCCACCACGAAGACGTGCTTGCATGAGCGGTGCCCGGCAAATGCTGCCTGGATGGCTTTCTTTCCATCCTCTTCGGACTGCTTGTCGATCTGTACAATGGCATGCAGCCAGGAACATCCGCCCGGGTTGATGTTGACATCCAGGCACTTTACCACCTGGTTGACTCTTTTGAAAATGGTTGGCTCACGCGGCATGCCCATCAGCAGCTTGTGCTCGAGCCCACCCGGCAGCAAGGCGTGCCAGATGGCATCCTTGCGATGGGTGATGGTTTTAACCTCAAATATCGGCTCATTGCGGACGATATCATAGGTCTCGGTCAGGTCGATGAAGGGTCCTTCGGAGTGGCGCTGGTCAAGATAGACTGTGCCTTCGAGAACGAACTCTGCTTCAGCGGGTACAAGCAGGTCAACTGACCTGGCATGCACCAGGTTAAGTGGCTGATTGAGGTGACTTATCGCCAGAGCGTTGGCTATTTCCAGCTCATCGACACCCAATTCTACCGAGGTGGCAGCTGCTGCCAGGACGTGAGGCGGTACACCGATACACACCGCCACATCCAGGCTGCCCAAATCCTCCAGGAACCTATCAAAGTGACGCCCGTGTACCACCCGGATGGCCAGCTTGGTCTTGGAATACTGCATGGCGCGGTGAAAATCCAGGTTCTGGCCAAATTTTGGGTGGCGAGTGATAAATACTCCCGCGCTGATATAGTTTCCGCCGTCCAATGCTGAGTGGCGCAGGATGGGTAAATCATCCAGGTTGGGGATTTCGATGACCACTTCCTGGCAGGCTGCATCGGTCACCACCGGGCAGGGAGAACGTTCTTCGATGGCTTGCGCCAGACTGGGGATGATATCCTTCACTTCCAGTGATAAGTAACTGGCAAAGGCAGCCTTGGAGCAAAGCAGGTTGCCCATTACCCTGAAGCGACTATCCTTCACGTTTTCAAACAAGACCGGGCGCGGTTCCAGCTTTTTTAGGATGCCCGCCATCTCGTAGGTCTTGGATACAGAATCTTTGATGGTGAGCATCTCACCCGAGTTGGTCAATTGTTGCAGGTAGGAACGCAAGGTCATACGGCACCTTTCAATTGGAGTGATGATTAGTGCTTATACCACTAAAATAGCCAGTTTGGTTGAAGAATTAAGGCTCGACAGGCTCCACATTGGGCAGCGGGACTGATTCCCAATCCTGACCACCATCCAGCGTCTGCCAGAGGATAGTATCCGACTGGCAGGCTGAGCTGGTAATGAATTTGTTTCCACTACACGTGCCCTGGGAGGTCACCGACCAACCCAGATCGCCTGCTCGCCAGCCAGAGATTGTTGTCGCTTCGGGCACTTGTGGCTGAGATAATGGATATTTGGCGGTAGGAGCTACCTGCCAGGAGATACCGCCATCAGTGGTGCGAAATAACTCACCCGATAAGCTATTTTGGAGCCAACCATCGGTCGCGGAGGTAAACTCGATTTTTGAGGCTGCCGGCAGGTCATAGGTCTGCCAGGTCAGCCCACCATCGCTGGTTTTCATCAATATGGCGGTGCTGAAGGCCTGGCTGGTTTGTTTTTGCATCACCATCCAGCCAGAGCTGACCGACGAGAATTGTAGCTGCAAAGGCCACCAGCTACCTGGGGGTAATGTCATTTCAAGGCTCTCCCATGACCCACCCAGGCTGGATGAATGATAGAGCGCGACCTGTTCCTCACTGGAGGTGGAGAGAGCCCAGGCCTGCCCACCCGGCAGGAGGTAAGCTAACTGGACCACAGCGGGCGAGATATCATCCCAGCTTCTACCGCGATCATTGGTCCAATACAGCCTGTTCCCTGAAACCAGCCAACCTTGCTGTGCCGATAGCCAGCCCACGTCCTCGATGGATATTGATTTGGGGACAATTGGATTGGCGAGCGATTTAGCTGGCGGCATAGCAACCATGCCATCCGCCACATTGGTATCTATATTGAAGGTTATCCCACCCCAGGTTTCATTATGCCCGCCTGCATATTGGCGGATGCGCTGGTGGTTGGTCCATAGACCCTCCAGCCAGGTGATGCCAAAAACACTGGCGTTTGGATCATAGTTCGTCGTATACCAGGAGGCCGGCCAGGCTTCATCGGGGGCGTGTACAATAGTGGCCCAGTCAGCCAGGTAGGAGTTGCGTGAGCCATAGCCACCAGAGAGGTTTCCCAGCTCGCCCAGGCGCTCCGACCAGCCATTGATGAACGCTGCCACCGGCTGGCGACATTCGGGCGAGGATACTCCATAGGGTTCCAGGTCGTAATAGATGATGGTGCCACCCCATCCGTAATTGGTGAGATGTATGGCTGAAGCTGCAGCCGAAGCTGCATCCGCCTCTTGCCTACCCTCGATATATGAAACTGCTGGGTCAGAGCTCATTCGGTATTTGTAATCTGTACACGGAGCTTGTGGACCTACCCAGGTGGGGATGAAACTCCACCCCTGCTGGTGGACTGCATTAACCCAGGCTGCATCTGCACGCGCGCAAAATGAAGGTAAATGAATTCCACCGATATACAGCGCATAAAAGGAATATGGGCTGGTATTCCACCAGGTCTGCATTTCAGCCATGGTGGGCAGGTGGCAGGCATCGAAACCCTGTGCCTGCACGATGCCCACATCTGCAGGGGGTCTGCCGGATGGATCGGTGCTATGGACCAGGGGCAGGTATATCTGAGGGCGGGTGAGGCGGGTGAATGTAAAGCGCATGGCACTGAACGAGACGGTGGTGGTGTATTTGGCTTCACTATTCATATCCGATAAGCTCACAAAACCGCTGCTGCCAGCGGAGAAATAATATTCACCCAGGTTAATCCACTCATTGCTGTGCGGGTATTGGCTTCGAACCTGATTGGATACACCATAGACATGATGGATGGAGTAATGCGCCTCTGTTGTGTCGTGGTTGATGATCCAACCACTGCCAGTGCACCAGGTGATGGGGCTGTGTCCGGCAACATAGGCTTCAACCTGGTAGTACCCTGCTTGCGGGATAACGGGATGCCATTCCCCAGAATTTGTGGAGTTGGACGGGTCAGAGACGTTCAGGGTTAGGTAGGCCGTGTGCCCACGATTATTCGCAAAGGAGTACCAATATGAATCTTTGCAGGTTGTGAATGCAGGGTTCAGCTGTGGGTCTTCGACCACTACCACCACTGAAGGGGCTGCTTGTAGCATGGTCGAAGGTGCGAGGACCGCAATAAAGAGCAACAGCAATGGAAGGCGTCGGAGCATAACTGTATGGATAAATTGTTTTAAAATCATTAATCCTGGAATCCGGTTAAGTAATGTACCATCAAAATAACAGCATTAAGTGATGATCACCTTTTCTGGATGCAATAATGTTGCCTGTTTTGTAAGGGCATCGAAATTCGCCCTGCTGGGATATGGATCCATAGGAAAACAATCCTACCACAGAATATATATTCTCCTTCCTGGGCACAAAACAATTCTTTGAGCGCTTGTTCACTCACAATGAAATCTGGGTCAACTAGGATATCCACCAATTCAAGAAATCGTCATAAATATTAGAGATTGGAATGTAAATTGCAACAGATTGATTAATCGCTGTGAGTGGATAACTCGCAGTTATAACCATAGTTGGTTCGGTTTAACTTGACTAAAGATTTTATTCCGGAAAAAATTTCAGATGGAGGTAGAGATGAGAACGAAATTTAAAAAAGCGATCCAATTAATTACCATCATTGTGATTGGGATTCTCATGGTGGCAACGGTTGTCGTATTCGCCCGAAAATCGTCTGAGCGGGTATTTGCCGCTGCCGGTCCGATTGACCCACCGGTGGGATATCCCAAGCTGACGCTTTCCACCAAAGTGGTCACTCCCACCCTTGCCGCGCCCGGTGGAGCGGTTTTGGAATACAACCTCAAAATACTCAATACGGGTGCATATACAGCCTCCGATGTGACCCTGGTGGACACAATCCCTGCCAGCACCACCTTGTATGGAGAGATCAAGTCGAGTGCACCGCCCACCCCGGTGTTTACGGATGGCGTGTTGCTGTGGGAACATGGTGAGGTCGGATTTGATACATCTGTGGCGATTACATTCAGTGTTGTCGTCACGGATGAATATTTTGGGCTCATCTCCAACACTGCCGTGATCAGTGACCCGATGATCGCAGAACCAGTCATCGTGGTGGCTGAAACCCGCATCACGGATCAGCCCATTTTCGAGATCGCGAAGAGCGCTTCACCCGCTTTTCCGGGTAAGAATAAACCGCTTACCTATGAGCTGGTGGTCACCAATCAGGGGCAGGCCGCAGTGGATGTACCCATCACTGTGACCGATTTCATCCCCACAGATACGACCTTCCTCGACGCAAGCCCAGGTTACACCTTTAGCCCGCAGGACAATGTGGTGACCTGGTCTCGCCCGGTGAGCCTGACATTTGGGGAAACGACCGAATTCACGTTCAGCGTTGAGATCGGGGACGTTCCAAGCGGCACCGTCATCAGCAACGACACATACCTTGTTGGGAGTCCGGAGGCCGATGGTAGCTTGGGTGAGCCATATACCACCACCGTGATTGATCCAATTTTTATCCTTTCCAAAAGTGTCTTCCCCGACCCGCCTGGCTCAAACAGTGAGATGACTTACACCTTGACTTTGTTGAATCTTGGCTCGAAAGCCACGGATCTGGTGATCACCGATACTGTGCCAGAAGGTGTAGATTATCGCAGTGGGGGCACGTACGCAGATGGCGTGGTCACCTGGGATCTACCCAGCCTGGATACCCGCGAATCAGCCCAGGTGACTTTTACCGTCTTTATCAGCGATGTTGCCGATGTTACGATCCTTAATGGTGAATATTGGGTTTGCAGTGCTGAAGATGTTTGTGCCCCGGGTATCCCGGTTGAAAGCCTGGTCGTTGGACCGACTTTTGAAGTGACTGCCACCCTGGACCCAATCGCGAAGAAACCCGGCGGTGGGACAGGAGTGATACCCGTCCTGACTATCCATAACCTGGGTCCTGGAAATGCGCTGGATGCAACTGCTCTGCTGACCTTTGGGAATTTGAGTGATGAAAATGATGTGATCGTAGTACCCCCGGTGGGTACGCTAATTGAAGGTCCTAATTGCAATGTCGGCAATAAATGTTTGACTTATAACTGGATGGGTAATCTGTCAGTGGGCGATGTGATTACCTTTACCACTATTGAGGGGCAAAGCACGGTCGGTGGTGAAGAAGGCACACATTATACAGCCACACTGGTCGTTACCGATGTGCTCGGCCTATTTGTTACTGAACCCGTCACCGCTACAGCCATTGGGCATGTCACTCATCATGCCAATTTGATTCCGACCAAATTTGCTCCAGATGAAATTGGTCCAGGGCAGACCATGACTTATACCATCCAGGTATTTAACAGCGGCTTGAGCACAGATGAATTTAGTGACTTTGGTGCACCTGTTTTGACTGAGACTGTGCCAGCCAGTCTAACTGTGATCAGCGCCAGCGATGGTGGTACCTGGAAACCAAAAGATGATCCAACCGTGATCACCTGGGAGCTGGAAGCGATGAGTCCTGGCGATTCTCTCTATCGCTCTTTCGTCGTCGAAACAGACCCAAATCTGGTCAGTGGGACTTTGATTGTCAATAATGATTACCGAAGCACCTGGTATGAGGGTGAGATAACTGGAACATTATCTAACCTGGGAGAACCCGTGACGACCACCATCCGTGAGGTGGGGTTGATCGACTCGTATAAGACGGTGACGCCTGCATGGGCAGAGCCTGGGGTCGGGACCATTCTGACCTATACAGTGCATGTGGTGAACTCAGGTCCGTATGACTTGAAGTGGCGTTGAGGTGACAGACATCTTCCCGTGGGAGCATACTACCTACCAGCGCGATGCAGCGGCAAGCGCTGGCAGCCTTACTGACGATATCGTCAGTTTCGAGTGGGTCGGTGACGTAGCCTCCAATGACGAGGAATTGATCACCTTCACGGTTATGGTGGATGATTTCTTCGAGGGCGTAGTAACGAATACTGCTACTATCTCACATACCAGCCTGACACAGGAAATTGTCAGAACCGCCGTAGCCTATATTACCGATAAACCGGTATTACGTATCTCCAAGACAGCCACGCCCGACCCGGTATCAGTCGGGAACACACTGCTGTACGAGATCCAGGTGGTTAATCTCGGTCAGCAGGCTACTTTACTGACGATCACCGATACCCTCCCTGCCAATACTGCCTACGTCCTTGGGAGCGCCAGTTCAGGTGGGCGAAACCCAGCTGGAGGTGACACCCTCCAGTGGATCTTGCCCGTGCTCAATCCCGGTGAAAAACTGACCCTGACCTTCCAGGTGGAGGTTCGAGGTGGTACCGAGATCGTCAATGCCAGCTATGTCGTGCGCTGCGATGAAGGTGTGGTCGCATATGGTGAGCCGCTAGTAACGTGTGTGAAATATAATTTGCACACGATACTGCTGCCACTGGTATTAAGAAATTAGGCAGTGAGATGAAATTAATTTTCGTCAGCTAAATAAACTAAAGTGAATAATGCTTGAAATAAAATAGCCCCGCTCGGGGCTATTTTGTTTGGTGGGCCCAGTAGGGATCGAACCTACGGCCAAACGGTTATGAGCCGTCCGCTCTGCCGCTGAGCTATGGGCCCATTTTAATGTACAGGTTCCGCAAACCGCGGAACTTCAAGAGCGGGCGACGGGAGTCGAACCCGTCTAAATAGCTTGGAAGGCTACCGCACTACCGATGTGCTACGCCCGCATTTCGTATATTCGCTTGGAAGGCTGATGCCTTACCACTTTTCCATGCCTACAATTTTGCGCCATTATTTTATCATAAATAATGTAGACCTTACCGCGATAAAAAAAGGCACCGGGCTGTTAGCTGTCAAAACTAGAAAATTACCCGAGATAAAAAACGATTATTACCTTTGGAAATGAAAGCCTATGAACAACGATATCGTGATCAATGATCAATATAGTCCTTTGACCGTGTCCCCAATTTGGGAGATTGCCTTTTGAATATTCTCGATTGAGTTTGAGTATGTCAGCCGCAGGTAGCCCTCTCCATATTCTCCAAAATCCGATCCTGACAACACCGCTACATTGGCTTTTTCCAACAATAAGCCAGCCATTTCAGTAGAAGAAAGCCCAAATGATTTGATGTTCGGGAAGACATAAAATGCACCTTGAGGGCGCTGGCAAGTGATTCCCGAGATGGCATTCAAACCGTCGACGATTACATCCCGGCGCTGCTGGTACTCCCTGACCATGCCTTCCACCTGCTCTTGCGGGCCAGTCAGGGCTTCAACCCCCGCGATTTGGACGAATTGTGCCGTGCAGCCTACCGAGTGGGTGAGCAGCAGCTGCACCACCTGTGCCAGGCTTTCCGGCATGATACCGTATCCCAAGCGCCAGCCTGTCATGGCATAGGTCTTGGAAAAGCCATCCACGATGATCGTTCTGTCCGCCATATTGGGCAGGGAAGCTATCGATGGCACCTTGATCTGATCGTACACCAGGCGGGAATAGATTTCATCCGACATTACCCAAAAATCGAATTCCAGGGCAGCGCTTGCAACCTGTTCCAAATCTGAAAGCGGCATGACACCCCCCGTTGGGTTGCTAGGAGAGTTCAGAATTACCAGCCGTGTACGTGAATTGATCAGGTGCCGAAATGCCTCCAGGTCGAAGGAAAAGTTATTCGCCTCCAGCAGCGGCACCGGCACAGGTTTCCCGCCTGCCACGCGGATCATGGCCTCGTAGGTTGGGAACCCCGGGTTGGGGTAGATCACTTCATCGCCAGGCTCAATCAGTGCCAGCACCGGGAAGAACAGGTTTGGTTTGGCACCCGGGCTGACGACCACCTGGTTGGGGTTGAACTTTACGCCGCGCCGTTGACCCGCATCTTCTGCAATCACCTGGCGCAGTGATTGGATTCCGATGGGAGCTGTGTAGCGTGTTTGCCCTTCGGCGATGGCACGCATACCAGCCAGCCGGATGTTATCGAAGGTCTCAAAATCCGGCTGGCCGATTTCAAGATGAATGACTTCCCGCCCGCTGGCCTCCAGCTCTTGTGCCCGAGCCAGCATCTGGTAAGCGCCTTCAGGTTTTAAGTGGCTGGTCCTGGAGGCATAGCTCACAGCAAGCCCATCAGCTCATCGTACTCTTCGTCCTTCATGGTGAACCAGTGTTCAGGCATGTGGGAAAGACTTATCGGAGACTTCCTGGACATATTGTTTGAGACCATTCAAGATGACTTCGCCAGCATTGCCGAAAACCTTGGCCATACGCGGTTTGAAGCGCGGGTATAAACCAAACATATCATGGTAGATTAACAATTGCCCGTGTGCATCTGGTCCAGAGCCCAGGCTCATGATGATGCAGTTTTCAGCCCGTTCAGTGATGATTTTGCAAATGCGGTCTGGTACCATTTCCAGCAAAATAGCAAACGCGCCAGCCTGTTCAAGGGCTTTGGCAGAATCGATGATTTTTTTGGCTGATTTGGCTGCCCGCCCCTGCACTTTATGGCCGCCTAATGCGGATGCACTTTGGGGGGTTAACCCTAAATGACCAATCGCCGGGATTCCAGCATTAACGATCCCCCGGATGCGGTCTGCCATCTCGCTGCCACCCTCAAGCTTGATTGCATCACAGGCTGCCTCAGCCATAAAGCGCCCGGCATTACGAATGGCTGTCTCTACACTGGGTTGGTAGCTCATATACGGCATATCCCCCACGATGAAGACGGTGGGTGCCCCACGCCGCACTGCCGCTGAATGGCGGATCATATCCTCCATCGTTGCGGGGAGGGTCGTCTCATAGCCGAGCATGGTCATTGCCAGGCTGTCACCCACCAGGATCATATCCATACCGGCTTGTTCCATCAGATAGGCAGTTGGGTAATCATAGCAGGTGAGCCAGGTGATGGGTTCATGATTGGCAACCTTATTAAAGAGATAGGGTAACGTAACTTTTTTTCGGTCTGTCATTAAATGCCTCCAATTTTCACTATTCAATAAACAATTGATTGGTATGACATATTATATGCGCTTGAGGTGAAGCTGTGCAATCCAAAATGGGTAATCGATGTTTCTGGTGTGATCTAAGATTTGGAATTATTGTTTTCAACTCACCTTCCCGAAATACTGTTCTGCAGATAAAATTCATTCCTATGCCCCCTGTCATTCAGACGCGCGTTGCCTGGGTAACAGAATAATCAGTTGAGGCAACAGGTAAATTGGTGATCATTCATTGCTTTAGCCTCGATTCACAGATGGATAACAGATTGGTAATTGTTCTGATTCCAATCAAATAGGTAGAAAAAATGCACACAGAGTCAATTGCACAATGGCAACATACCCATATTTTTGGTCAAGATAAGATCCGCTCGGGAGAGCGACGGACCCTGGTTGTCATCATCATCACCGCCTTGATGATGGTAGCTGAAATCGCAGCCGGCCTGGCATTTGGCTCGATGGCTTTGTTTGCCGATGGTATCCATATGGGTTCGCATATGGTTGGGCTTGGCATCAGTTTTCTGGCATATATCTATGCCCGGAAATATGCGCATAGCCAACGGTTTAGCTTTGGGACGGGTAAGGTGAACGCGCTGGCGGGTTATTCGAGTGCCATATTTCTGGTGATCATTGCGTTATTTATGGGATATGAAAGTATCAACCGGATGATTAATCCGGTCAGCATCGAGTATAACGAAGCGATTTTCGTGGCTGTGATTGGCCTGTTGGTAAATGGTGCCAGTATGTTCATTTTGGGAGAGAAAGGTCATACCCACGAGCATGCGGAAGAACATGATCATAGCCATGAACAGGTAGAAATCAATCATGAGCACCAACATGAACATAGCCATGATCATAGTGAATATACCCATATCAAAGGTACAGATCATAATTTGAAAGCCGCCTATTTGCATGTTTTAACCGATGCTCTCACTTCAGTCCTGGCAATCGCCGCCTTATTGGGAGCCAAATATTTTAAGTTGAATTGGATGGATCCGCTTATGGGCATTGTGGGTGCTATTTTGGTGATCCGCTGGTCCATCGGTCTGATCCAGGGAACGGTCAAAGTCTTGCTCGATCACCAGATCCCTCTTACCATCCAGAATCGCATCGTCACCATCCTGGAGAGCTATAAAGATACCAAGGTGAGTGATCTGCACATCTGGTCGATTGGTCCTGGGATTTACTCGTCAGAGATTGGGGTTGTGACCAAATATCCTGATTCGCCGGATATTTATAAGGCGCTGATACCCGAGGATACCGGGGTGGTGCATTCGACGGTCGAAGTGCACTTGTGTCAGGATTAGATCAGAATGATCTTTGACTATTTCTGGCTTGCTAAAAACAATCATTGAAATAAATATCGGTGGATGGTATTGACCTGGTATCCCTTTTCCTCGGCTCGAAGGTTGATCTGTAATTATAAAAATGGGAATTAAAATATAGTTGAAAGAAAAGAACTCCTCATGATCTGGGGAGTTTTTTGCAGGCTATTCGAATACTAACCTGAGCATTCTTCCTGGTAGGTGAAGGTTTCTCATTTCGGTTGGGGTAAAAAGATGATACCTTGCGAACAGTATAAAGAGAAATAAGATATAATATATCCATATATGAGGTGAATTATGATGGATAATGGAAAAAATCAATCCTTAGAAGTTGCCACCCTGGCGGGAGGTTGTTTTTGGTGTCTTGAAGCGGTCTATGATGAGCTAAAAGGGGTAGTTGACGTGATATCAGGCTATTCCGGTGGGCGAATTGCAAACCCATCCTATGAAGCCGTTTGCACAGGCGAAACCGGGCATGCTGAAACTGTTCAGGTGACCTTTGACCCACAGTTGATCAGCTTCCGCCAATTGCTGGAAGTGTTCTTCACCATCCACGATCCTACTACCTTGAACCGGCAGGGGGCAGATGTGGGTACCCAATACCGCTCTGCTATCTTTTATCACGATCCAGTCCAGAAAGCCACAGCTGAACAGGTCATCCATGATTTGGAGCTTCAGCAAATCTGGGGGAAGCCAATCGTCACAGAACTTATTAAATATACAGTCTTCTACCCGGCTGAGTCATATCATCAGGAGTATTTTAAACGCAATCCCTATCAGGGATATTGCGTGGCCATCATCGCTCCTAAAGTGGCGAAATTCCGGCATAAATATTTAGAAATGCTGAAGAAGTAATGGTGTGGTTGCCATATGCGGCAGCTTGGTGATAGACTTGGCATACCGGGAAGGTTATGACAAGGAGATCACCATGAGTACACCGCGGAACTCTACAGATCATTTACCCATCAATCTTAGCAATGGATTAGTCCTGCGCCGTTCGACGGTGCAGGATGCAGAGTCATTGGCAGATTTCAACGCCAGGATCCAATCAGATGAGGGACCAGACAAGCCGGATGAAAGGGTTGGGGTATGGGCATATGACTTATGTGCAAAACCTCATCCGACATTTCAACCTTCTGACTTCACCATAGTCGAAGAAACTGCCACTCAGAAAATCGTCTCTACGATGAACTTGATTCCTCAGACGTGGACCTACGCTGGAATTCCATTTAAAGTAGGTCGGCCTGAGCTGGTGGGCACTTTACCCGAATATCGCAACCAGGGTTTGGTGAGGCGCCAATTTGATGTCATTCATCAATGGAGCGCCGAGAATGGGGAAAAGCTTCAAGTGATCACCGGAATACCTTACTACTATCGACTTTTTGGTTATGAGATGGCATTGAACTTGAGTGGTGGTCGAGCTGGCTATCCCACCCATATCCCAAAGTTAAAGAGGGGGAAGTGGAACCATATCACATCCGACCGGCAACTGAAGCTGATATCCCGTTCATCTCCCAATTATATGTTGGGGGTTGCAAACGGTCGTTGGTAGCATGCCAATGGGATGACGCCTTGTGGCAGTATGAACTGACCGGCATGAGTAAAAAGAACGTTCACCGGCTGGAATTAAGGGTGATCGAAGATCACAGTGGAAAAAGCTGTGGTTTCTTTGCTCACCCAGAATATACCTGGGGCGACATGATGGCGATCCAGTGGTACGAAATTCTTCCCGGGCTTTCCTGGTTGGAAGTAACCCCCTCAGTGATCCGTTATGCTAAATCCACTTATGGACAATATCAGCCTGAGCACGGTGAAAAGAAGCCTTTTGGCGCATTTGGTTTTTGGCTTGGAGAAGATCACCCGCTCTATCATGTCATGCCCGACCGGTTACCCCGCGTAAGGAAACCGTATGCCTTCTACTTGCGATTGCCCAATCTGCCGGATTTTCTTAAGCTGATCACGCCGGTGTTGGAACAGCGATTAGCTCAATCACCATTGGCTGGGTATGGTGGTGAGGTAAAACTCACATTTTATCGAAATGGCGCCCGCCTGGTGTTTAATCAGGGCAAACTGGAGACCGTTGAATCTTATCAACCTTCCCCGTACGGTCATGCGGGCAATGCTGGCTTCCCGCCGCACACCTTCCTGCAACTCCTGTTTGGGTATCGCAATATGCACATGTTGAAAGATAGTTTTGCCGACTGCTGGACTGATCGGGATGAAATTCATATCCTGCTGGATACATTGTTCCCCAGAATCCCTTCGGATGTGTGGCCGGTCTCTTGACCACGCTGGGTGTGCTTGCCGATACGCATATCCCCGACCGGGTGCCTGAGCTAAATCCAAAGATCACCCAGGTATTTCATCAAGCGAGAGTATCAGCCATCCTGCACGGTGGGGATGTCACCACGCCACGTGTGATTACAGAATTGGAGCAGATAGCACCGGTCTATGCGGTGCGTGGCAACCGGGATATCTTTTACCTCCGAAATTTACCTCTCCAGGTAAAACTAAATATTGAAGGGGTATCGATTGGCATGGCCCATGGTCATGGGACCTTCACTCAATACATGGTAGACATGATCCACCATTCTATCCAGGGTATTGTGTACAAAAAATATCTCACGCGTATGCTGCAGACCTATCCAGATATGGATGTGATCATTTTTGGTCATATACATGTACCGTTCAATATTCTTATTGATGGCAAATTGTTATTCAACCCTGGCTCAACCAGCTCTCCTGCACTACCCGGAGCACCTGCTACCTTTGGGCTGCTCCACCTGGAATACGGGAAAGTACCTCGGGGTGAAATAGTAGAGCTTGGTGGATAAAAAAACCGGCAGGCGTCTCACCTGACACCTGCCGGTTAATATCGAGGGTAGTTTATTTTTCGTACACAGGGGTCAGCCAGCGCATATATTTGGCGACCTTCCCTCGCAAGATGTCTTGATACAGCTGATACAACCGTCCAGTGATCGGTCCCATTTTACCGTCCCCCACCTGGCGGTAGTCTACCCGCGTGACCGCGGTAATCTGAGCAGCCGTTCCAGTCAGGAAAAGCTCTTCGCATAAATAAACTTCGGTACGATCAACCGGGCGTTCGACCACATTCAGGTTTAGTTCCTCCCGTGCCAGCTCGATCACGCTGCGTCGGCTGATCCCCTCCAGGATGTTTTCTGTAATCGGTGGCGTAATTAACAAACCATCCCGCACCATGAAGAAGTTCATCGCGCTGCCTTCGGATATGTGCCCCTCCTGGGTGAGGACCAGGGCTTCATCGAAACCTGCCCTGACTGCATCCGTTTTGATAAATGCAGAGTTGGCATACGCGCCGGCGATTTTGCCGCGTGCTGGGATAATATTATCGTCCACCCGCCGCCAGGAAGAAATGGTTACATGGGCATTGGTATCATCTTTGAGATATTTGTCGAACGGTATGGCACAGATTGATAGCTCCTCATGTAACCCATGTAGTTTTACACCAATGATCTCATCTGATTTATACGCCAGGGGTCGGATGTAAACATCCTGATGGTAATCATCGATGCGCAGCAGGTCGACGGTCAATTGGGTCAGGCTTTCTGGCGTTTGTTCCAGTTGCATGCAAAGGAGCTTGGCAGAGTTGAGGAATCGCCGGTAGTGATCAAACGGGCGAAAGATAAACAGTTGCTGATCATGATCATTCCAGTAAGCGCGCACACCACCGAATGCTGCTGTGCCGTAATTCAATGCATGGGTTAGCACACCAACTTTGGCTTTAGAATAGGGGACGATTTTGCCTTTAAAATATGCATGCTTGGGAAGTGCCACAGATTTTGCCTCCGTAAAGGATTTTTAGAGTTACCTTTGGTTAAATAATTTATGCTCAGCAGTTATAACGATTATATCCTTTTCAATCGGAATGCTAAAGGATTAAGCATATTCATATAAGAAAAAATTAACCATTTAATCTGCTGCGGATATTAGGTAATGACTGTCATTGGTATCCATTATTGATCAGCGGGGTTCTATTTATGGGGCTGACAGTAGTATACTTCCGGCGTGTTATTAAAACTTAAATATTCTCCTGGAAAGGCGTAATATGAAGCGTGCAGTCAGTATTAGCATAGGATCTTCAAAACGGAATAAGGTTGTTGAAGTGGAATTATTGGGTGAATTGGTGCGCATTGAGCGCATCGGCACGGATGGCTCGATGGAAAAAGCCGCCCAACTGTATCGCGAGCTGGATGGCAAAGTGGATGCATTTGGCGTAGGCGGGACCGATCTTGGGTTGACAGTGGGCAGCAAATATTATCCACTCTATTCCATGCAGTCCATGGTTCGTTATGTCAAACAGACCCCACTCGTGGATGGCTCTGAATTACGAAAAACGATTGAAATTCAGATTGCACCATTTTTAGAAGCGAATATCGGTGGATATATCAAAGAAAAGAAGGTGCTGATCACCGCCGGGGTTGATCGGTGGGATATGACCATGTCTTTCACCAAAGCTGGGTATGATTGTATGTTTGGTGATCTGATGTTCGCCCTTGGTATTCCGATACCACTACGCAGCCTTCGTGCGTTAAAGATGCTGGCAGCAATTATGTTACCTATTTTCGGCAGGTTGCCTTTTAGCTGGATCTATCCGACCGGTGAAAAACAGGAAGTACGAACGCCGAAATTTGAAAAATATTACCGATGGGCAACGGTCATTGCCGGGGATTGCCATTATGTCAAATGCCATATGTGCGATGATTTGAGCGGAAAAATCATTGCCACCAATACTACCACCCCAGAAGATGTGGAGCTGTTCCGCCATGTGGGCATCAAATATCTGGTTACTTCCACACCAGTGCTGGATGGTCGATCTTTCGGCACTAATATGATGGAAGCTGCCATGATCGCAGTTGCGGGTAAGGGCCGCAAGCTGACTCATGAAGAGCTGAGCCAGATGCTGAACAGTTTGGGTTTTCAGCCCCAGCTGCAGGAATTGAATTGATCCTATTATTTACGGATGCAATAAAATCAGGAGGTGATTGATGGACGCCGTAATTACAGCAGGTGGAATTCCTCAGCCTGATGAGCAGCTCTATCCTTTTTCCCAGGGTAAACCTAAAGCATTACTGGATATATGCGGTAAACCAATGGTGCAATGGGTGTTGGATGCCCTGGGTGGAGCAAAACGGGTTGAAAATGTGGTGTTAATTGGTTTGTCTGAGCAAAGTGGTGTGACATGCTCAAAACCACTGACCTTCATTCCCAATAAGAATAGTATGATCGAGAACCTGCTGGCAGGGATCAATAAAGTCCTGGAGATCAACCCGACTGCGACCAGGGCATTACTGGTATCCTCGGATATTCCTGGAATCAATTCTGAAATGGTGGATTGGGAGGTGGATACGACCCTGCAGACAGATGTGGACCTTTGTTATAACGTGGTGAAGCGGGAGGTTATGGAAGCTCGTTATCCCGGTTCAAAGCGGACGTATACCAGGCTAAAAGGGATGCAGGTATGTGGCGGGGATATGAACGTGGTCCGTACATCGGTAGCCTCAATGAACACGGATATCTGGGAGAATTTGATTGCCTCGCGCAAGAATCCATTAAAACAAGCCTCCATCATAGGTTTTGACACCCTTCTGTTAGCGTTACTGGGTGTGATTTCATTGGATCAAACCGTAAAAAAGGCTACAGCCCGCTTACACATGTCTGGCAAGGCAGTCATCTGCCCATATGCTGAAGTTGGCATGGATGTGGATAAGCCGCTCCAGCTTGAGCTGATGCGGGTAGACCTGGCCAACCGGGAACTACATTGATCCAGCTGGATGCTCGACTCTCCGAAAGGATCCGGATTGCAGAACAACCCGGTCGCTTGCGCACCCTGGCTGCTATCCTGGCACATTCGGGTGATTCATGGTTTTGGCTGGCAGGGTTGGTCTTGCTTTGGGGATTGGGTAACACTCATTGGAAGCAAATTGCGCTAATTTTAGTCGCCGCTATCCTGCTGACCGCCCTAGTAGTGTTTATCGTAAAGTTCACCGTGCGGCGTAATAGACCGGAAGGAGAATGGGGTAAATTCTATCGCAAGACTGACCCACATTCATTCCCATCCGGGCATGCCGTCAGGGCGGTGATGCTGGCTGTGGTAATGTTGGGGTTGGGTCCATTATGGCTTGGTGTATTGCTTCTTGTATGGTCACCCCTTGTGGGACTGGCACGCGTTGCCATGGGGGTGCACTATTTATCCGATGTGCTGGCTGGGATGTTGTTGGGTGGTGTAATAGGGGTGATGGTACTACTGGTGGTTAATACAGGTATCTTACCCATATAATTTACGGTGTACAATGCTCAGCTTGCGCACCTGCTCGGCTGCATGGTATGAGGATCTGACCAATGGTCCGCTTTCCACCCATTGGAAGCCGATGCTCAGGCCAAATTCCTTGATCTCAGCAAATTCTTCCAGGGTATAGTAACGTTCAATTGGAAGGTGTTTTTTACTGGGCTGCAGATACTGCCCGATGGTCAGGATATCCACGCCCCAATCGCGTTGGTGCTGCATCACCTCTTTGACCTCATCTATGGTTTCACCCAGACCTACCATGATGCCCGATTTTGTCAACACTTCCTGGTCGAGCTTCTTGGCATTGCTTAGTGTGGCAGCCGCCCATTCGAAGTGATCTTGGGGTTGGACGGCTTTGAAAAGGCGAGGAACCGTCTCAACATTGTGGTTGAGGATCTCTGGTCGGGCTGCCATGACGATTTGGAGCGCTTCCAGCGAACCTTTAAAGTCGGGGATCAATACTTCGATTGAGCAGCCGGGGTGAAGCTCACGGATACGCTTAATGACCATAGCAAAGATGGGGGCGCCGCCATCGTGCCGGTCGTCCCGATTGACGCTGGTGATAACAGCATGCTTGAGCTGCATAGCTTTCACTGACTGGGCAACGCGTTCCGGCTCCAGCCAATCCAAAGCGGTAGGTTGGCCGTGTTTAATATCACAGAAACCGCACGTACGCGTGCATACATCGCCCAGCATCAGGAAAGTGGCCGTGCCAGAACCCCAGCATTCACCCATATTTGGGCACATGGCCTCTTCACACACGGTGTGAAGGGCTTTACTGCGCATCAAGCCTTGCAGCCACTGGTAGGTTTCACCAGACGGGGCGCGCACCTTGATCCAGTCCGGACGGCGCATGGGGGTGGTGCTGGTTTTTTCGGGGTCAACCCGGTCGCGAGTAGGTTTGAATGTCATAAGAGGGAGTGATTGGCGATTAATAAAAAGTGTTTAGTTTATCAGGTTGGGTTTCGCATACCGTTTGTAAGTCCAAATAACAATACCTTGTCCGTTCATATGAAGACACAGGCCTAAATTTTACTCTAAAATTGGTTTCGTCCAGCTTAGAGAGTGTTAATCGGATCATCAGTTCATTTCTTTAATTTTAAGAATGAAATAGGTTTAATTGCCCAAGGTAAGGGTGTAAAATGAGGACGAAATTACACATTCAAACCGACGAACCATTCATTATGCCTGTGGGATAACCCAACCTTTTTATAGATTTATCACCCTGACCAGAGGATCCTGATGGACTTTACTCAATCGATCACCTTCATCGAAGCGAAAGGTACCAGCCTGGAAAAAGCCAGGCTCAATTGCATTCTCCACGGCTCAAGCCCACAACGAGAAGTCATCCAGGGTTTCATGGAGCTTCAAAATGACGATGGGGGTTTCCCCTTCGGCATGCGTAAGGGGAATCTCAGCACGATTAACGAGACGACGGTTGCCCTTTGGTGGATGGAGGAGCTGGATCTGCTAACTTCGCAAACCGCCAGGCAGGCATTTGATTATCTCCTGGCAAACCAGCAGCCGGATGGAAGCTGGGATGAAGACCCACGTGTGGCGTATTATGAGCTGCCACCCTGGATCCGGCTCGATGACCCCAATACCAAGCTATACCTGTCTGCATATGCTACCTATTGGTTGGCAGTTGGAGGTTATGTAAGTTTATCCGCCTTCCGCAAGGCAATTCATTATCTGATCCGGAACCAGGATGCAAATGGCAAGTTTTTGGGGTTTCTGCATACCACCTGGATCGCAACCGGTGTTTTTCTGATGGTGGGAGAGCGTTATGCGCCCATTGCTCACCAGGGGATCCAGGCCCTTTCGGAAAGGGCACTGACCGAATGGGATGACAACCAGATCGCCTGGGCTTTGGATTGTTTAAGCAGGGGAGGGCTGGCTAAAACTCATCCCTTCGTGGAAGCCTGCCTGGGTGAGCTATTCTGCCGGCAGAAGGCGGACGGCAGCTGGGCTTCTGAAGATGGTGAAGCGATTTCATTAGGTGCCACAATTCAGGTTCTGAAGGTGTTGAAGCGGTACAGCATGATCACTGGCAATTAGGATGGATTACCCGCATGTTTTTGGGTCGGGAGTAGCGCTTGGCAGGCAGTACAGTGCCGATGTGACCATCCAGACGGGTCACCAGCTGGTCACGAACGGTATGTATAGATTTATTCGCCATCCGCGTTACCTGGGGATGATCGACCTGTCAATTGGAGTATCTTGCTTGTTTCGGTTCTGGATTGGATTGATTGCGACGATAATTTTCCTGGTCGATCCTTCTTTTCCGGATCAGCGATGAAGAAGTGGTGATGCATCGAGAGTTCAGCAGTGCTTGGGAAGAGTACTGCCAGCATTCATGGCGCTTGGTACCGTATATCTATTGATTTACTGAAAGAAAGCTCAGGTATATGAGGAGGCGTGGTGGAAAATAAAACCATTTTGATCCTGGGAGGCTATGGCAATACCGGCAGGCCTCTCGCCCGCCTGCTTTTACAGGAATCTAACGTACAGCTTGTGCTGGCAGGGCGTAATCTTGAGAAAGCGCAGGGGCTTGCAAATGAGCTGAACCTTGCCTTTCAAGGAAACCGGGTACAAGGTGCTTGTGTGGATGCGACCGATGTAGCAAGCATGCGTCTGGCGTTCAGCGGAGTAAATTTCGTGGTTGTGGCTTCCTCCACCACGCAATTTACCCGTCAGGTGGTTACCGCAGCATTGGAAGCCAGGATTGGTTATCTGGATATTCAATATTCAACTCAAAAGAATACCTTCCTCAAGTCAATTGCACCAGTGATACAGCAGGCCGGCTGTTGCTTTATCACCGATGGCGGCTTCCATCCGGGTTTGCCCGCCTTTCTGGTACGCTATGTAGCCCAATACTATGATCAGCTAACTTCCGCCAGGGTGGGCAGTGTGATCAAGGAAGACTGGAACAGATTCCAGGTTGAGGAGTCCACCGTTTCCGAATTGGTTGAGCTGATCAATGATTTTGATATGTCGACCTTTAAATCTGGCCGCTGGAAAAAAGTTAGCCTGTTCAGCACATCCGACTACCTTCGGATGGATTTCGGTGATGAATTTGGAAAACAATTCTGTGCCCCCATGATGCTCGAGGAGATGCGACCTCTTCCGGGGATGTTCCCGGGCTTACAGGAGACGGGTTTTTATGTGGGCAGCTTTAACTGGTTTGTAGATTGGCTGATCATGCCCCTGGCAATGGTGGGTATGAAACTATCGCCAAAAGTAGCCCTAAAACCAATGACCAGGTTGACACATTGGGGTCTACGTACATTTTCAAAGCCACCCTATGGCACTTTATTGAAAGTAGACGCCAGGGGTGAGAAGGACGGTCAACCCAAAACGGTGCAAGTGATCATCTCTCATCCGGATGGATATCTATTCACCGCCATCCCGGTCGCAGCTTGCTTACTGCAATACCTGGATGGCTCGATCGACAAACCGGGTCTGTGGATGCAGGCGCTCGTGGTTGAGCCCAATCGCTTTATGATCGATATGCAGCGCATGGGGATCAAGGTGCGCAAGATTGGTGAGGGCATATGAAATGGAACCGCAGTGAGATTGACCGGTTATCATCCATCCTCGAGCAGATGTCATTCGATCTCTCCCCCGTGGATGGCAAGCGTATCCTGGTTTTATGCAGCGCCGCGGGTGAAGTGGTATTGCGCCTGGCAGAGATGATGGAGACTGGCAAAGTGACCGGGTTGGAGCTGGACCAGGAATCGCTTGAGTTAGCTCGGCGCTCTGCCCACGAGATGGGATTGGAAGGCGTCGTCGAGTTTTTTCCCGCTGAGTTGGATCACATCCCCATGCCTGACGCAAGCTTTGACGCTTTGGTCAGCGACTTCATCGTTTACCCCACCTCTACACCCACCCAGATTGGGCAACCTGAGATGGCGCGTGTGTTGGCACCGGGTGGGAGGATGATCCTCACCGATGTGATTGCGACCAACCCCCTCCCTCAGCAGGTTCGCCAGGAGCTGACTAATATTGGACTGGAATATGTGTGTGATGCCACCCAGAAAGATTTTCGGAATTGGATGACTGCGGCTGGATTAATCAAGGTTGAGGTTCTCGACATGACCCCCATCGTTCGGGCAGTGTGGGAGGATCGAAGTTCGCTTGATCCTGTGGCTTCCCACTCGCCAGCTTATTCTTATCTCCTTGATCATCAAAAATACAGCCTGGGCAGTGGGCTGTTTTACATTTATGTCCGCGGTGATAATCCAATTACCAACCCATAGGGTAAAATGATTTGTATGAATACTCGCCGATTTGAGCAGTTTTGTGATGGATAAATAGCCATGCCCAATATCTTAGTCGTTGAAGATGACACCTCACTGCGTGAGACGCTGGTATACAACCTTTCTCGCCAGGAATATAGCGTGCAGGCAGTCGGTGATGGTCTGACTGCTCTGAAAGCAGCCCGCACAAATCATCCCGATTTGGTACTGCTAGACTTAATGCTGCCCGGGTTGGATGGTATTGAGGTCTGCCGGATCCTGCGCCAGGAAATGAATATGCCCATCCTGATTCTGACTGCCCGTGATGACGAGATTGACCGGGTGATCGGGTTGGAAATCGGCGCGGATGATTACATCACCAAACCCTTCAGCATGCGCGAGCTTCTGGCGCGTGTAAAAGCCCACCTGCGTCGTGATCGTCTGATCCGCCAGGAGGTCAGACCACAGGCGGAGATAGCCTCCCAGGATGTGCTTACTTACGGAAACCTGACCCTCGACCTTGGACGGCGCGAAGTATTGCTGGACAATGCCCCCATTGCATTGAAGCCCAAGGAATTTGAATTGTTGTTGTTCCTGGTTCAACATCATCGTCAGGCACTTTCTCGCCAGTTCCTGTTGGAGCGGGTGTGGGGATGGGAATTTGCAGGCGGCACCCGCACGGTGGATGTGCATGTGCATTGGCTGAGGGAAAAGATTGAGACCGATCCATCCAATCCCAGCCGGATCGTCACCGTGCGTGGCACCGGATATCGCTTCGAAGGGTAAATGACGATGTTCCGTTCCATTCGTTGGCGCATCATTCTGCCCTATATCGGTCTAATTTTGCTCACCATGTTGTCTTTGGGGATCTATCTATCCAGCTTCTTGCGTCAGACCTATCTCAAAGACCTGCAATCCAAGCTTGGCACCGAAGCGCATATGATCGGCAGTGTGATTACCCCAGATTTGGAATTGGCCGGCATATCTCCGAACCTTGACCCGCAAGCCAGGTATTGGGCGGCGATCGTGGATGCGCGTGTGACCATCATTGCCCCCGACGGTACCGTCTGGGGTAAATCGCAGGAAGATCGGACGGTGATGACCAATCACAGCGATCGCCCTGAGGTAATTCAAGCCCTAAAGAATGGTGAAGGTAGCAGCACCCGTTTCAGCCAAACACTGGGGGTTTCGATGATGTACACTGCGGTGACCGTGACGAATAATAATAAAACTCTGGCTCTCGTGCGTGTAGCTTTACCGTTGCAGGCAGTGTCGGCCAACGTCGCTAATCTACAGCGCATCCTCGTTGCTGTCACGCTGCTTGTGACCGGATTGGCTTTGATGCTTGCGATCCTGATTGCCGGACAGAATCACTCGACCCGTCAGGGAGCTCACTCAATCAGCCTGGCGCATGGACCCGATCAGGCCATCTGACCAGCCCATCCCACCTGGCAAGGATGAGATCAGCCAGCTGGCGCAGGTATTCAATGGCATGTCAGTTCGCCTGAATGGACAGATCAACGATCTGGAGGGTGAGCGTGCCAAGCTGGATGCAGTATTGCAAAAAATGACAGACGGCGTTTTGATTGTGGATCGCCAGGGAGTGGTTCAGCTGCTCAATTCTGCCGCGATAAAAATGTTTTCAATTACCAATCCTGCCCCGATTGGTAAACCACTGATTGAAGTGATCCGCCACCATCAGCCGGTGGAAATGTGGCAGCATTGCCAGGCTACCGGCGAAGACCAAAGAGAAGATTTTGACGTTGGCCATCGCCTTTCTCTACAGGGCATTGCCAGTTCTCTCAGTCCGGCCATCTTCGGCAGCACCCTGCTTCTATTCCAAGACCTTACTCGCCAGCATCAGATAGAAGCTATGCGACGTGATTTTATCAGCAATGTATCGCACGAGCTGCGCACCCCCCTGGCTGCTTTGAAGGCTCTGACTGAAACCCTGCAGACAGGCGCAATGGAGGACCCACCGGCTGCCCATCGCTTTTTGGAGCAAATGGAAACCGAGGTCGATTCGCTCAGCCTGATGGTCAATGAGCTCCTGGAGCTCTCGCGCATCGAATCTGGTCGAGTGCCGCTTAACCTGGCTCCTGCCCACCCGATCGATATCGTCAATCCGGCCTATGAGAGGCTGCGGCTACAAGCAGAGCGTGCCGGACTGACCCTTACCCTCGAATGTCCCCCGGATTTACCCGCTGTTTTGGCAGACGCAAGCCGCATGCAGCAGGTGGTGGTTAACCTGCTACACAATGCCATCAAATTCACCCCCTCCGGGGGCCAGGTGACCGTAAATGCCGCCCTAGAGGATCGGGAGGTGCAATTTTCAGTTAGCGATACCGGCATTGGCATCACAGCTGAGGACCTGCCGCGCATCTTCGAGCGTTTTTATAAAGTAGATCGTTCGCGCGCCACTACGGGAACGGGTCTGGGTCTGGCAATTGCTCGCCACCTGGTTGAAGCGCATACAGGTAAAATTTGGGCTGAAAGCCAGGTGGGCAAAGGCAGCACGTTTTATTTCACCCTGCCATTAGCCTAGCTATTGCCTGATTATTTTCGCCCGCAGCTTGCCCTGCGGGCTCTTTTATTTCCAAGCCTGACTTGAAGATCCGAGATTTCCGAATTTGAGATAGCAATAGTAGCGCGTTGATGTTAATCAAACGATAACAAATCGATAACCTTCTCTTTACCTGCCCTTGATAGTGCGTTAAACACCTCATAGTATCCTTGTAGTATATGAAAACAAAAAATTTGAGGTTAATTACAATGAATACAAAGAAAAATCGTCTATTTATGATCACCATGATCATCGGGCTGCTGCTGAGTGCCTGTGGCAGTGCAAAAGCCAATCCAGGTTCTACGTCGCAGCCAACCGGCTCGGTACAAATCAACGGTGCCGGAGCCACTTTCCCCCTTCCAGTCTACACAGAATGGATCTACGCTTATCAATACGTTGATGCCTCGGTTACGCTTAATTATCAGGGCATCGGCTCAGGTGGTGGTAAAAAAGCGATCATCGATAATACCGTGGATTTTGCAGGATCTGACTCCGTTGTTTCCGCTCAGGAATACACCGACGGCAAGGATTTACAGATGTATCCCACGATCGCTGGAGCCGTCGTACCTATCTACAATATAGAAGGTGTCACTCAGACGCTTACCCTGGATGGTAAGGCATTGGTGGGTATCTACAATGCCACCATCACCAAATGGAACGACCCTGCTATCGCCGCGCTAAATCCTGGTATAAGCCTGCCTGATGCATTAATCACTGCCGTGCATCGCTCGGATGGATCCGGCACCACCGAGATCTTCACCAATGCCCTTGCCTCTTTTAGCGCAGATTGGAAAGCTAAAGTAGGCGCTGGAACTTCGGTGGAATGGCCAGTGGACAAGGCGGGTAACGGCATCGGTGGCAAGGGCAACCAGGGTGTGGCTGCCGCAGTGCAAAACACCCCCGACTCAATCGGGTACGTTGAGCTGTCGTATGCTATCGCCAATAAAATCACATTTGCTAATCTGATCAATAAAGCTGGCAATAAGGTGACTGCCAACGCCGACAGTCTGGCATCAGCCATGAATGATTTTTCCAATACTTTTACCGATAAACTGACCAATATCATCGTGGATGGTCCTGGAACCAATAGCTGGCCCATCGCTGGCTACACTTATATCGTCCTGCATACCACCAGCATGACAGATTGCAGCAAAGCCCAGAAATTAATAGAGTTTCTAAAATGGGCACTTACCGATCCAGGCGCGGCCAAACGTGCAGCTGACCTGGGCTATTCAGTCCTGCCAGATGCTGTCCGCACTCAGGTGCTGGCTAAATTGGGGGCGGTTACCTGCGCTGGTGCTCCAGTTCTCTCGAATCCGTAACATCTTTCTCCTCTCGAGGGGTTGGGCAGCCTGTGAGCTGCCCAACTCCTGCATTAACGCATTATGGGAAATGTAAAGTATATGGAAGAACAAACTCGCCGCATAGCTAATCGTCGTCCCCCTTCTGCATGGGTTGTGCGCCTTCGTCTGGCACTTCGTTATGGAGACCGTCCCTGGAATGTGCTAACGATAGGCATGGCATTACTGATCATCCTGGTGGTGCTTTCCATTGGCATTTTGCTTTGGGTTGACTCTGCCCAAGCCCGTTCAGCGTTTGGACTAGGCTTCCTGACGCCTACCAGCAGTGCCTCCTGGAACCCGGTGAGTGGAAATTTCCAGGCTTGGCCATTCATCTATGGTACCTTGGCTACTTCAATAATGTCACTGGTGCTCGCAATACCGATCAGCCTGGGGGTGGCAGTCTTCCTGGCTGAATTATCCCCCAGCTGGTTACGCTTACCCCTGGGCTGGTTATTTGAGCTGTTGGCTGCCATCCCTTCGGTGGTTTATGGTTTATGGGGTATTTTTGTTTTTTTACCAGTTGTGGTTGAACCCGTGGGAAATTTTTTGGCATCCTCACTGGGTGAAATTCCTCTACTCAAAGCATTCTTTCATGGTCCCATTCCTGCCAGCGGTTCAAGTCTGTTCGCTGCGGCTCTTCTTCTCAGCATTATGATCACACCCACCATCGCTTCAATCGCACGCGATGTTTTGCTTGCCATTCCGCTTGCCCAGCGTGAAGCTTCCCTGGCCTTAGGTGCCACTCGTTGGGAAACGATTAGGAAAGTGCTTATCCCCTATAGCCGATCAGGGATTATGGGTGCTGTGATCCTGGGCTTGGGCCGCGCCCTGGGCGAGACCATGGCGGTGACCATGGTGGTGGGTAACAGCATTGGAGGATCATTATCTTTGATGCGACCTGGTTATACCATGTCCAGTATTATTGCCAATGAGTTTGCTGAAGCAGTATCGGCATTGCATTCTCAGGTATTGGTCGAAATTGGCCTGGTTTTGTTCATCATGACGTTGATCCTCAATATCCTGGCACGCTTGCTGGTGTGGCGGGTTGGGCACGGAATTCCTCAAGAGGCACGTATATGAGCGCGGGAACCAAAATGTGGCTGGGTGTTCCCACCCGGCAGATGATCCAATCAAAAGCTGGATACCGGCGCCGAAAGTTTACCAATTCTGTCATGTTGGCTATCACCGGGCTAGTCATGCTGTTAGCGCTCATCCCATTGTTTTGGATCATTGGTTATGTGATTTACAAGGGTGGGCAATATATCAACCTGGATTTCTTCACCCATTTACCTCGCCCGCTAGGAATAACAGGGGGTGGAGTTCTGAATGCCATTGAAGGTACCATCGTATTAACCATATTAGCCAGCTTGTTCGCCGTCCCACCTGGGATCCTGGCAGCATATTACGTGGCTTACAAACCAAACTCGCTTCTCGGGATAGTCGTTCGCTTTGGTACCGATGTGCTCTCAGGTATTCCATCCATCGTAATTGGATTGTTCTGTTATGCCCTGATTGTCAAGATTTAAGGTCATTATTCTGCCCTGGCGGGAGGTATCGCCCTGGCAATCTTGATGCTGCCTACCATCATTCGCACGACCGAAGTAATGATCAAGTTGGTGCCTACCTCCTTGCGTGAAGGCTCATTAGCTTTGGGCTCTCCAGAATGGAAAACAGCCATCAGCGTCACTTTGCCAGCTGCCAGCCAGGGCATCATCACCGGTATCTTACTGGGAATTGCCCGTGCATCTGGTGAAACTGCACCTTTGCTTTTCACCGCTTTGGGAAATGATAATTATGACATTGGCAGGATCATCCAGACAGGAGCCGCCAATCACCAGAACATCATTTCAATCTTGGGTAATCTTGTTAACCAGCCGGTTGACTCCTTACCCCTGACATTGTGGAAATATGCCCAACAACCCAATCCGGAACGGATCAATCAATCCTGGGCAGCTGCATTAGTCTTAATGATCCTGGTGCTCTCGATAAATATCCTGACCCGGGTGTGGGTACAAATTCGTACCAACCGAATGCAAGGTAAATAATTGCATGCACACTAATTTGGAATTTACTATGATTGAAGAAAAAAAGCTAACACCTCTTACAATGCAGCTCGATATCCCTCAGAATTTTGGAGAAACCAAAAGTTCTGATGAAAACAGGATCGAATTGAACAATTATTCTTTCTATTACGGCAAGTTTAAAGCCCTGGGAAATATCAGCATGCGTATCCCCGCCAACCAGATCACTGCCATCATTGGGCCATCCGGCTGTGGCAAGTCCACCTTGCTACGGTCGATAAACCGTATGAATGATCTGGTTCCCAATACTCATCCAGAAGGACAAATCCTCCTAAACGGGGAGGATATCACTGGATCAGGAGTGGATGTTGTGGATATTCGCCGCCGGGTTGGAATGGTCTTCCAACGGCCTAATCCCTTCCCCAAAAGCATTTATGAAAATGTTGCTTACGGACCGCGCTTGTATGGCATTAATCATCATTATGGATTGGATGAAATTGTCCACAATGCATTAAAACAAGCAGCTTTATGGGATGAGGTTAAAGATAAACTGCACCAATCAGCCATGGCCCTCTCTGGAGGGCAGCAGCAGCGCTTGTGCATTGCCCGCGCCCTGGCAGTGGAGCCTGAAGTGATCCTGATGGATGAGCCTGCCTCAGCCCTTGACCCTGTGGCCACATTAAAAATTGAAGAGCTAATGCAATCATTAAAAGAGACGTATACGATTATAATTGTCACGCATAATATGCAGCAGGCTGCCCGCGTCTCTGGATTAACTGCTTTTATGATGATTGATAACCCTCAAACGCGTACCGGCATCTTGGTGGAATATGGTCCAACTGCCCAGATTTTCACCAATCCCAAAAACAAGCAGACCGAAGATTATGTCACCGGTCGATTCGGCTAGGCTGCGGAGATAACTATGGCGCGTGAAACATTTGAACGACAATTGCAAACGGTCCTTGATCAGGTGCTCGTTCTTGGGAGTATGGTTGAACAGGCAGTTCTTGATGCGCTTGACTCACTAAAACGCCGAGACCAGACTGCCGCACGTCGTATTTATGATGCAGATCTACAGGTCAACGAGAAGCGTTATGCAATTGAAAGTGCCTGTGTCACCCTGATCGCCACCCAGCAACCTATGGCGCGCGATGTGCGTTTTCTAGCCGCCATTATTGAGATTATTACCGAGTTAGAGCGTATTGGAGATTATGCCAAGGGTATCTGCAAGATCACCCAGATTATCAGTGAAGAAGCGATTGACCCGGTATTGATTGATAACCTGCAGCAAATGGCTACACTTGGGTTGGGTATGTTGCGTCGCGCCCTGGATGCATTTGTAATCGGAGATGCCACCGCTGCTCGTGAAATCCCCATGGAAGATGCCAAGGTAGACCAGCTCTATAACCAGATGTATCATAAGCTGATGGAACAGATGATGGTGGATATCTCCACTATCGATCGCGCCAACCACATCATGTGGGCGGCGCATAACCTGGAACGCATGGCTGACCGGGTGACCAATATCTGCGAACGCATCGTTTACGTAGCCACAGGAGAGATGAAGGAGCTGGATACAACTTAGGGGGTTGAAAGGTTTTTAAGATGGTCAAATCGAGGGTATTATTCCTATGTACAGGCAATTCGTGCCGCTCACAGATGGCGGAAGCGATTGTCAACGCACAGTATGCCAATCACTGGGATGCTTTCAGTGCAGGCTCCCGTCCATCCGGGTATGTTCATCCATTGGCAATCAAAGCTTTAGCTGAGTTGGGGATCGAGCATCATGGCCGGTCGAAAAATCTAGACGAGTTTATCGGCCAGTCGTTTGATCTTGTGATCACATTATGTGACCAGGAAGATGATGCGTGCCCGGTATGGCTTGGGAAGGGAAAGAAACTGCACAACCCATTTCCAGATCCAGCAAAAGTTAACGGAAGTGATGCCGAGAAAATGGCCGCTTTCCGTGAGGTCCGTGATGGGATCGCGACTGAGCTAGCCAGATTATTAGCTTAATCAAATTTGATGGGGAAAAGTAATTACTCTGTTTTCCGCACGATCACGCGCAAACCATCCACTCTAATTACTTCCACGCGTGTTCCAACCTTCAGTTTGGGGCTACCCTCTTCCAGCTCAGCTGACCAGAGCTCACCTCCGACTTGCACACTGCCTTTTGGATTTAGCTCAGTCCGGGTAACACCTGCTCGCCCAACCATGCTTTCTTCTCCCGTTCTAATTGGTGTTCGCTGTGCCCGTACTGCGATCATCATGATGACGAAGAAAATCCCACCACTGACTAAAGAAACCCCCACCACCAGAGGTACCGAGACGTGCTGGAAGCTTGGGGTGACCGGGGTGTTGAATAACACCAATGCACCCACGATCAGGCTACCCACTCCGGCCGCAGTGAGACCCCCATGAGTGGGCGCCTTGATATCCAAGATGAATAATACAAACGAAGTGACGATGAATAGTAATCCGAACCAGTTGACTGGCAGGATGCCCAACCCGTATGTTGCCAGTCCCAGGCAGATAACACCGATGAAGCCAGCCACCCACCCTCCCGGGCTGGAAATCTCGATGAGGATAGCCTGCACACCGATCGTGATCAGCAGGAACACTATATTGGGGTCGGTGACGATCAACAGTGTCTCTTCGATGAGTGAGATGTTGATCTTTTCAAAGGCGGCGTTTGCGGTTTGTAATATAACCGGCTGACCAGTGACGATCACGGTGAAGCCATCTAATTTACTGCGCAGATCATTCAAATCAGTGGCGATGAAATCGATCAGACCAGCCTGTAATGCTTCATCGGAGGAGACAGCCACTGCTTTGTTAATGGTATCTTCTGCCAGGGCCATCGCGGTAGGTCCACGGCGTTGAGTAAGAGACCGGACAGTTGCAGTCATTTCATTTTTGACTTTTAACTCTTCTGTGGTGGCCAGGTTTTCCCCCTGGCCTCCAACTGGGCTGGCCGCTCCAATCGTCGTGCTGGGTGCCATGGCAGAGGCATGCCCTGCCAGGGTGATAATGGTGCCAGCACTGGCTGCCATGGCTCCGGATGGAGATACGTAAACGATCACCGGAATGGTAGAGTTGAGGATGGCCGTTTCCATAGCATTCATCGTGTCGAGTGAGCCCCCAGGCGTGTTAAGCTGGAAGATCAGTGCAGCTGCCCCCTGGCGCTCTGCGATTTTTATCCCGCGTGACAGGTATTGAGCCATGGCAGGTGTAATGGGTCCATCTGCAGTCAGCACAACGATCTGAGGAGAGCTGGTTTGAGCGTGTGCCGGCAGACTGAGCACCAGGCTGAATGTAATCAGACATAGCCAAATTAAGAGCACGATTTTCTTCATAGTGATACCCTCAAAACTATTGTACCTTACAATATCCATCCGTAGTTCAGTTTGTCTGTATAAGGGCGCGACGAGGCCGGTCTGCTTTTGACCGGAGGGGAGGATTTTTTATGGGCTATTGTGTCCATAGTGGTAATCTTTTTCTTAAGATGGGCGGTGTTATAATCCCGCCATGTACCACCGATTTTCAAGAAAATACCTTCTGGCTATCCCAGTCCTGATTATCCTGGCTATCATCACGTACAACATTCCCTTCGTCCATAGCCGACTGGCATGGCGAATTGATAATCTGCGCATCCGCATCCAGTATGCGCTCAACCCTCCTGAGCAGGTTGTTTTCCAACCTCAGGAGCAGGCTGTGCTCGAAAACCAGGTGAATGCCATTGTCAATGCCACCCTGACTGCCCTGGCACCCACCGTCACTCCAACACCTTTTATTCCCACCGCCACACAGCCTGGTCCTACGAATACGCCCATTCCCTCGGCCACTCCCACTCTCACCCCAACCCCGCTTCCGACGGCATTTCGACTGGCGGGTGTCCACTATGAAGACCAGCACAACCGCTATAATTTTTGCGGTCCAGCGAACCTCTCCATGTCGCTCACCTTCTGGGGTTGGAAGGGCAACCGCGATACGGTGGGGGAGTACGTCAAGTCTAATGTGGATGACAAGAATGTCATGCCCTATGAGCTGCAGGATTTTGTCCTGACGCAGACTACCGGTTACGGCGCCCTTATCCGCTATGGGGGTGACATCAGCTTGCTGAAGAAACTAGTGGCAGCAGGTTTCCCAGTGGTGGCTGAGAAGGGCTACTATACCTACGATATGACGGGTCGTTTTGGCTGGCTGGGGCATTACCAATTCGTCACCGGGTATGACGAGGCTAAGGGTGTTCTGGTGGTGCAGGATACCTATATTGCAAAAGGTGAGAACCATGAATTCCCCTATGCCGACTTCATTGACGGCTGGCGGTCGTTTGATTATCTCTTCATGGTGGTTTATCCGCTTGATAAGGAGCCACAGCTTCTTGCCTTGTTGGGTGACTATGCCGACGTGGATTGGTCTAGCCGGCGTGCATTGGAAATTGCCACCACTGAAACAGCTACTCTGACCGGTGCAAACCAGTACTTTGCCGCATTCAACGTCGGCACCAGCCACATCAACCTGAAGGAATATGTTGATGCGGCGTATGCGTATGATTATGCTTTTCAGGTTTACGCCACCTTGCCGGATGATGACCAGCGACCATTTCGCATGCTCTGGTACCAAACCGGCCCTTATTTCGCCTATTATTACAGTGGGCGCTACCAGGATGTGATCGATTTAGCCAATGCCACCTTTGATACTATCGGTGATGACGTGCTGGAAGAATCCTGGTACTGGCGCGGCATGGGCAAGCTGGCGCTGGGGGACACGACCGGCGCAATCAGCGATTTTCGGGAGAGTGTTCGCCTGCATCCTGATTTTGCAGTCGGGCTGTACCAGTTATCATTGTTGGGCGTAACACCATAATTTGAGTTGGGAGGACCTAGGATGCTGACCATCCTTCACTTTGCGGACGCGCACATCGATATGGCCAATTATGGCCAGCATGACCCCGCCAGTGGCTTGCCTATGCGAGTGCGCGATTTCCTGAAATCGCTGGATACCATCGTCGATACCGCCATCGAAAAAAAGGTTGACCTGGTCTTGTTCGCGGGTGATGCCTACAAGGACCGCAATCCTGCCCCCACCTTTCAGCGCGAGTGGAGCCAGCGAATAATGCGCCTGTCGCGTGCAGGGATCCCCACCCTGTTGCTGGTGGGCAACCATGATTCTTCCCCCACCCTGGGTCGTGCGCATACCCTCGATCCATTTAATACTCTGGAAGTGCCCAACGTGCTTGTCCTTGATCGTCCTGCATTTTTGCACCCGGCTGATCTATGGGGTCTGCCGTTGCAGGTGATTGCCTTACCGTGGGTCTTCAGGTCTGGTCTGATTGCCAGCCAGGTATCAACCTCCGCCGAGCCTGAGAATATTGACCAGGCTATCGAAGAAAGGCTCACCAAAATCGTTAAACAAAGCTTGGACGAAGCTGATCCGAGCCTGCCTACCATACTCACTGCCCACGCCTCAGTCCAGGGAGCAGTCTACGGGGGTGAGCGCACGGTCATGCTGGGGGGTGATATTGTTTTACCAGGCTCGGTCGTGCGCGACCCGCGCCTGGATTACGTTGCCCTCGGTCATATCCATAAATCGCAGAACCTGAATGAGGGTGCTCACCCGCCTGTAATCTACCCCGGCTCGATTGAACGTGTGGATTTTGGTGAAGCGGCGGATGATAAATTCTTCGTCATCGCCCATATTGAACATGGGCATACTGAGGTGGAATGGCATAAGCTCACCGGCATCCGTCCATTTATTGATCGCCACTTGCGCTTGAAAAGCCAGGAAGACGTCACTGCTCAATTGCTGAAAGCTTTACCCCCTGCCAACAAACTGCAGGGTGCCATTGTGCGCCTGGTTTTGGAATACCCGCTTGAGTGGGAAACCCTCATTGATGAGGCAGCTTTGCATGAATATACCGCCAAGGCCTTCCAATTTAAATTCATTAAACGATCCAGCGTAGAGGCTCGCGCCCGCCTGGCACCCAATGAAGCAGTGAGCAGCCTCACCCCGCTCGAGCTATTAGACCGTTACTGGCGCTCCGGCCATGTCACTCCGTCGGAGGAAGCTAACTTGCAAAAGCTTGCACAAGAAATCATGGAACAACCTGAGGATTTAGGCTGATTCCATCAATTGAAGGGCGGTAAATAATGCAGGCAGTCATTTTTATTGGGGTTCAAGCAACCGGGAAGAGCACTTTCTATAAAGAGAGATTCTTTAACACTCACGTTCGTATCAACCTGGATATGTTAAAAACACGCAACCGCGAGAAGATATTTTTGGATAGTTGTCTGCAGAGCAAACAGAGTTTCGTGATTGACAACACCAATCCCACAATCGAAGACCGGAAACGATACATCATTCCGGCAAAAGCAGCTAATTTTGAGGTCATAGGATATTATTTTGAGTCGAAAATTCCTGCGTCACTTCAACGCAACCTAGAAAGGTTGGGGAAACAGCGCATTCCAGATGTTGGTATTTGGAGCACATACTCTAAACTCCAAATCCCTGCTTTGAGCGAAGGCTTCGATAAACTCTATTCTGTAAAAATCGATCCACAAGAGTCATTTGTGGTGGAGGAGTGGGTGGATGATTCCGATTAAGCTTACGATTACAGGGTTCCTTTCGTACCACGATACAGTCGAGCTCGACTTTACTTCGTTCGAGCTGGCCTGTATCTCTGGTCCCAATGGTGCCGGTAAATCCTCCCTCCTGGATGCCTTCACCTGGGCGCTATTCGGGCAGGCACGCAAACGCGATAAATCGGTGATCAACCTTCAATCAACTGTCGCTGAGGTCGCGCTTGTCTTTGAATATGAAAGCAATACCTACCGAGTTCAGCGTACTCTTCCCAAAGGTAAAACCACCTTACTTGAATTCCAAATCCTGGAACCCAACGATGGCAAGTGGAAGGTGCTCACCGGGCATACCCTGCGTGATACCCAGGCTTACATTGAAAAAACCCTGCGCCTGGATTACGAAACGTTCGTTAACGCATCATTTTTCCTGCAAGGCAAGGCCGACCAATTCACCCAGCAAAAAGCGGGCGATCGCAAGCGCATCCTGGGCAGCATTCTGGGTCTGGAAGTCTGGGAGACTTACCGCCAGCGAGTGATTGAACATCGTAGAGCAGTTGAGTCTGAAATCCTGGGATTGGACGGCCGAATGCAGGAGATCAACGCAGAGCTGGGCGAGGAGGACGCGCGCACCCAGCACCTGGCTACCTTGCAAGTCGGAGCTCAAGCGCCTGGCGAAGGCACGTAAAACTCAGGAACAGCTGCTCGAGCAGGCGCGCAAGGTGGATGCGACCCTGGCAGAACAACGCAAGCTGGTGGAAATGCTTGGTCGCCAAATGCAATCCGCCCAGCTCAGACAAAGTGAGCTCGAGGATCGGCTAGCCACCCGGGTTCAGGAGCGTGAGGCATATCACCAACAGGTGGTAAAAGCAAAGGAAATTGAGGCCGCTTATGCAGATTGGCAAACTCAGCGCGCTGAGCTGGAGCGTTGGAATGAGATTGCCAACCGCTTCCGTGAACATGAGACCAGGCGCCAGGCTCCGCGTATGGAAATCGAGGCGGAGCGGGCGCGCTTGACCCAGGAGCGTGAGTCTCTCCGCACCCAGGGGAATGCGATCCAGTCTCAGCTGGCCAGCCAATCAGCGCTCGAAGCTCAGCTCAAGATTACCCAGGCTGATCTCAAAAAGGCTGAAACTGCCTTAAGAAAGCGATCTGATTTGGACGAACAGCTGCAATCTGCCCGAACAAGACAGGCTGAAGCCAAAGCCGAGAACCCCCGGTTAAAAACTGAGATGGAACAGCTGAGAACCCGAATTGACCAGCTCTCGCAAACTGAAGGAGCAGCCTGCCCACTGTGCGGTCGACCTCTTGAAACACACGATCGCCTGCAGCTGATCGAGGAGATAACCACGCAGGGGACCGAGCTGGGCGACCGCTACCGAATTAACCAGGCTTACCTGAAGGAGGCGGACCAGAAAGTACGGGAGATCGAAGTCCAGATTGCTGACCTTGCCAGAGCTGAGAGTGAGCGCTTGAACCATTCTCAGACCATTGCCCGCCTGAATGTGCAGATTGATTCCATCCAACAAAAAGCTGACGAGTGGGAACAGTTGGGAACTCCACGCATGGCTCAGCTTGATAAGGTATTAACCTCCAAATCATTCTCCATCGAAGCGCGCCAGCTATTGGCACAGATTGATGTTGAGTTGAAAACCATTGGCTATGATGGCGCCGCCCATGATGTCTGCCGCCACCAGGAAGCTCAACTGCGTTCAGCTGAAGGAGAGTTCCGCCTGCTCGAAAACGCACGCGCGGCCCTGCAGCCTCTCCAGCGTGAGATTGATGAAGCCAAGGTGCAATTGACCTCTTTACAGGCTGATGTCAGACGCCAGCAGCAAGAATATGACGATGCTGCAGCCCGCATGGCAGCTGCCCAGGCTGAAGCGCCCAACCTGGATGCGACTGAACGGCTGATGCACGAGCTGCTCGAACAGGAGAACAGCCAGCGCATGGAAGTGGGGGCTGCCCAACAGAAGGTGTCGGTGTTGAAGGACTTAAAAGTGCGCCTGAAGGACCTGACTACCCAACGTGAAGAGCTCGCCAGGCTGGTCGGGCAGTATAAGCTGCTCGAGCGGGCTTTTGGGAAGGATGGGGTGCCTGCCCTGCTAATCGAACAAGCCCTGCCGGAGATTGAGATGCGTGCCAATGACCTGCTTGAACGGCTGAGCGAGGGCAATATGTCGGTACGCTTTGCCACACAGGCTGCCTTTAAAGATAAGAAGCGTGAAGATTTGAAGGAAACCCTTGATATCCTCATTTCGGACGGCGCTGGCACTCGTGATTATGAGCTTTACTCAGGCGGAGAGGCCTTCAGGGTGAACTTTGCCATCCGCCTGGCGCTGTCTGAGCTGCTCGCCAAGCGCGCCGGGGCTCGCTTGCAAACATTGGTTGTGGATGAGGGTTTTGGCAGCCAGGATGCACTCGGCAGGCAGCACCTGATCGAAGCCATCAACCAGGTCAAGCAGGATTTTGCCAAAGTGCTGATTATCAGTCACATCGATGAGCTTAAAGATGCCTTCCCCAATCGGATCGAAGTGGAGAAAACTGAACGTGGGAGCACATTGAGGGTGGTGTAAGCTTGCCTTTGGTCATCATTTTATCCAGCCTGGCGCTGGGGTTGGGGTTGTATATTACCTGGCTGGTGCACTCCCAGGGTGGACTGCGGATTGTGGTTGACCCGCTATCGGATCCAGCCAGGGCGGCGATTTCGGATCAGCTTCCCCTGATCTCGGTGATCGTCCCCGCCCGAAATGAAGCGCGCAATATCCACCGATGTATTCAGGCTCTTCTCCAACAGACCTATCCCAATTACGAACTCATCGTGGTCGATGACCGTTCGACGGATGAGACCGCTCATATCCTGATTGAGCTGGCTAAGGTAAATTCACGTTTGCAGGTCATCCAGGGCTCTGAGCTTCCCCAGGGTTGGGCGGGCAAACCTCATACTCTGGTCCAGGGAGCGGCGGTTGCACATGGTGAGTGGTTGTGCTTCATGGATGCGGATACCTTCGCTACCCCCGATTTGCTTTGGTCTACATATTATCTGGCAATACAGCATCACGCCGATATGTTCTCAATTCTGACCGACCAGGAGCTGATGAGCTTTTGGGAACGGACGATATTGCCGTTGGTATTTCTGGGCCTATCCTTTGGATTCCCCGCCGAGCGCGTGAACGACGCTACCAAACCAGATGCCATCTCCAATGGTCAATTCATCCTGATCAAGCGCAGTGTTTATGACAGCATCGGCGGGCATGCCTCGGTAAAGGATCACGTTGACGAGGATAAAGCCATCGCCATCATCGTCAAGCGGGCTGGCTTCCGCCTTGTACTGGCAGATGGGCGGAAAGTTGCCCAGACACGGATGTACACTTCCCTGCCTGAGATGTGGGAGGGTTGGACGAAGAATATTTATCTGGGTTTGCGCGACAGGCTGTGGCTGTTATTATTTGGCGCTGCACTGGGGTTAATCGTCTCACTCGTGCTTCCCCTTTGGTTGATTGGCGGATCGATCTGGTTGGGTTCTGGAGGAGGATGGATTGCTGGTATTGTGGTAATTGAGGCGATTATCCTATGGATGTACTTGATATGGAAACGCCTGCAGGCTTGCCGTGTATTTGGAATCCCGGCTGGGTATGCCTTCACCTTTCCAATCGGAGCTGCAATATTCACAGCCATGATGGTCGCTTCTGCCTACAATGTCATCTCAGGCCGTGGTGTGATCTGGAAGGGTCGGCGTTACCGTTGATCGTTCGAAACATCATAGTCAGGTAGCATAATTTCGTGTCATTTTCATTGGGTATTAATATTTGATATTTGCGCCTGCTTTCTGACCATGATAAGATAAGGTTGTGAAAAATACTACTTGCGTTTTGCGGGTAGCATAAGAGTACGCTTGACCATTGGAGGGGTAGCACCAATGTAGAGCAGGGCTGTACTCGAATTATTATATAAAGGGCGCGCCAGGCAGCATTTACCCTTTAGGATGTAAATACGCCAATATTGCATGAAAACAATAGCTTGTAAATAAACATCAATTCCTTGAGGAGGGCACAGATGGACCGATTTACCAAGCCGTTGAGTACGCTCCGTATCCTGATCATCGGTCTGGTGGCAGTGATCGCGGTGCTGGGGGTGGCACTCATCATTCTCGTAATAGGGAATGCCGGAACACAGGTGGATTTGGAAACCGTGGACGTTCTGGCGAACAGCTCGGATGATTGCGTCACCTGCCACAGGGAGGAATCTCCGGGAATTGTTAACCAGTTCAGTCACAGCGCTATGGCTGCCGCTGAAGTGACCTGTCGGGATTGCCATGAGGTCAAGGTAGATTATCCTGGCGCACTCGAGCATGAGGGGTCGTACGTCCTGGCAGCACCCACTACTGCCATGTGTCAGAAATGCCACGAAGATGAAGTAGCCCAATTCATGCAAAGCCGTCACAGCCTGCCATCGTACGTGGCTGTTGCCGGGTCGAAGGATTTATCCTCTACCTTGATGGCGCTGTACCAGGCCGTCCCGGAGGGTTCATTTGCCCCGGATAAAGCCCGTAATGCCATTGCCGCCCTTGAGGGTTCCGCAATCACGCCATTCGCCTGCGAAAATTGCCACAGCATCGGCGTTCCGGCAGCCGATGAGTCTGTGGGACGCTGTCAAAAGTGCCACATCCGCCACGAGTTCAGCCTGGAGCAAGCCCGCAAGCCGGAGACGTGCAACAACTGTCATATCGGCCCCGATCACCCACAATGGGAGATCTACCAGGAATCTCCGCACGGTATCCTGTATGCCACCAATGGTTCAAACTGGAACTGGGATGCTGAAGCCGGAAACCTGACCGTGACCGATTTCCCCGCTCCGACCTGCGCCTTGTGCCATATGAGCGGTTTTGGTGCCTCCAGCACCACCCATGATGTCGGAGAACGCCTTTCGTGGTTCCTGTTTGCTTCCATCAGCCAGCAGCGCCCCGACTGGCAGGAAAACCGCACCCGTATGCAAAATGTGTGCCTCGAATGCCATAACCAAACCTTCATCGATACTCTGTACTCCGGCGCGGATGCCGCCACTCAACAGGTCATCTCCTGGGTGCAGGAGAGCAACGATCTGGTGGCCCCGCTGCAGAAACAGGGCTTGATCAACACTGCCAATTTCGATGAGCCGATCGACTTCACTTTCTTCAACCTGTGGCATTATTGGGGGCGCACCACCAAGTTTGGAGTATGGATGCAGGGTCCCGATTACTCACAGTGGCATGGTGCTTATCCGCTCATGGAGACCATGGCTGATTTGCGTGAGATGGTGAAGGCAAAGTTGCAGGCGGCGGGAGCCACGCCATAGCATGTATCACCTGGCGACAGTTTTCCCAATCATTAAGCGCCTGCGTATCCCGATTTCGCGCGACCAGGCAATGCTATTAATGCTGGCATTGAACGAGCTCCTACTGGGTGTTGAAACTTACCTGGCGCACACCATCAGCGGTACGATCATGCCCAAGGAATGGATCCCGATCATCTTTGGTCCAGTGGCGGGCATATTATTGGTCCTGGCAGGTCTGCTGGCCATCCGCAGGCGCACCTTGGCCACGCTAATAGCTTCATGCATTTACCTCGCCAGCATCGTGGTGGGGTTGCTGGGGATTTCCTTCCACCTGGTACGGGCGGTCCTGCCATTTGCCCCGGTTGGTCAGCAAGTATCCATCTCGCTCGTTGTATGGGCACCTCCCATCCTTGGACCGCTCACCTTTGCCCTGATAGGTGTGATGGGCCTCAGTGCAGTCTGGATGGAGCAGCCTGCGGATAGTGGAATATTAACCCTTTTGGGCGGAAGGAAGCTCAGACTGCCGTACAGTAAAACCAGCGCCTTCTTTTTCATGGTAGGGTTGGGCAGCCTGGCAACGGTGATCTCCAGCGTGCTTGACCACGCTCGCACCAATTTTGAGAACCCCTGGCTGTGGCTGCCTACTGGGATTGGCATATTCGGCGCGGTAGTGGCGCTCGTACTCGGAGCGATTAATTCTCCCCGCCGGAGTGATCTGGTGACTTATGTGATTGCAATGCTTCTATTGGTGCTGGTGGGCATGCTCGGGGTGCTCCTGCACATCTTGCGCAACCTGGCGTTTGAAAATACCATCGTAGTGGAGCGGTTTTTACGCGGTGCGCCTTTCCTGGCTCCTATGTTGTTTTCTGATATGGGTGCACTGGGGTTGGTGATCCTGTTGGATCCGTGGGAGAAGCGGGCTGAGCCAGTGGATCTTCCACAATAGGACCTTACAACAAATAAATGAATTGGTAATCAAGCATCATTTCGAATATATACGTAGGAGGCACGGCTACTGTGCCCCTACGTATTATTTAACAAAAGACGCTCTATCCCAGGCGCACCTTGTCGCGGTCGTGACCGGTCTCCCAGGGGTAAATGATATGAGCATCCGTTCTGGCGGCATAATAATCGGGGCACAGGCTGCCAAACAAGGTCCGGTGGGGGTTAAAGTGCAGCACGCATGTGAAGGGACTTCCACCCGCAGCCTCAACACGGTTTTTCACCGCTGTGATGGTACGTCCAGAACCCCACACATCGTCCACCACCAGGCAGCGTTTTCCGCGTAGCAGCTCATCACTGGGGAATTCGATAAAGCGCGGCCAGGCGAATAAACCAGCTTTCTGGCGCTCAACCTCGGCCGGGAAATCCACTGCGGCGGTGAGGATCGTGGGGATGCCGGTGGCTTCGGCCAGCATCCCACCCGGGATGATCCCGCCCCGGGTGATGATGACCATGGTCTCAAATTCCCCCTCGAACTGAGGCAGCAGATGGTCGATCAGCTTGTCGACATCATTCCAGGTGAGAGTTTCATAGCGCATCGGCTTCATTGGCGGCTCCGCGATATCTGAAATAAAGGTATTAGATATAAATTAAGGGAGCACGGCTGCCAGGGGTGAGGGTGCGTTCACCGTGCCTGCCAGGCCAGTCTGGCCTGATTGCCGGGCGCGTTCGACGTCTCTTGCCCACAGATACAGGCAGGTGTGATAGGCGGTTGCAGTATAGCTTCCTACAATGGTAGCAAACAAGATGAACGGAGTGGCAACCAGGATACCCAGGGTTACTCCGGTGACCACCCAGCCGACTGATCCCTGGCCTGCCGAAACGATTCCCAATCCAACCCCGAAACCCAATGCTATCCCCAGTATACTTAGCAAGAAACCGACCAGCCCGGTGATGGTTTTAACTCCCACCGTGCTGATCCCGACCAGAAGCAGGTTATCCTTGATGATCTGGGCGGCGCGCTTGATCGCATCTTTGAGATTGATATCTTCAATCACCATGGCTGGCAAGATCAGGAAGGCGGCTTCGGTCCACACGGTATCAATGATGCCTGCCAAAAAGTTGCGCCCTCCGCTTCTGCCTTTGCCTTGCACGGCACCCTTGATTAAGTTAACCAGTGTGGAGGCTGCCGCCAGGCTGGTGATATCCCAAAAGTCACGCCGGATAATTGCCCAGGCCTTATCCATCCTGCCGTCCCCTTCTGCCAGGTAGCCGTAGATGAGGTAGACCGTCATGCCAGAGAAGATATACCCGACAATATATTGGACGAAGATCAAGATCGCACCCAGCACGTAGATCACATACTGGCCACCTTTGATGTTTTGCAGCAGGAAGGAAATTACCCCGATCGGTATGGCAAGGATGATCGTTACGATGAACCCGGCCAATAATGCAAATAATGACGGTTTGAGCAGGTCTTTATCTTTCATTGCCATCTGCCAGGATTGTTTTAGAAATCCCCATCCGCGTTGTAAGCTTTCCATGCTGACCTCCATCAGGGTGAATTGTCACTAACCCAGGATTTAATCCTGGAGATGCACCGGATTAATTATAGCAAAGAAGGCGGATTCACCTCAATCCGCCACTCCCCCAAATGCCGTCCACGCAGGAGGGAAGCCGGGTCTGGCCCGCGCAAAACGAGCTGCCAGCGATATTGACCTGCCAGGCGGGAGAAAAAGCACGGCGTTGGTCCCACCAGCTCTGTCTCACGCCGGTCGTCTTCCACCAGCCAGGTGCGAATTTGCCCTGCAAGCGCTTCCGCTGTAGCTTCGGCACGTTGCGGGTCGCGGTGGCGATATTCCAACCGCACCAGGCGTGAGAAGGGTGGGTAGTGCAGCTGGCGGCGATATTCAAGCTCTTGCTGGTAGAAAGCCTGGTAATCATGGTGCGAGGCTGCCTGGATAACGTAATGATCCGGCAGGAAGGTTTGCAGAATCACCTGGCCTCCAAGCGGACTGCGGCCGGCACGCCCTGCCACCTGGGTGAGTACCTGGAAAGTCCGTTCCGCCGAGCGCAGATCTGGCAGGCTGAGACCTACATCTGCCAGCACCACCCCCACCAGCGTCACCAGTGGCAGATCAAGCCCTTTGGCGATCATCTGCGTCCCGATCAGAACATCAGCATGGTGGTTGACGAAGTGGCTAAGGATGATATCGTGAGCCCCTTTTTGGCGCGTGGTCTCCCAGTCCCAGCGCAGGGTGCGCGCCTTTGGGAAGAGCATCTGCACCTCGGTTTCCACCTTCTCGGTCCCCGTGCCATATTGGCGGATGCGCTCGCTCTTACACTGCGGGCAAGTGGCTGGCATCTGGCGCTTGTAGTAACAATAATGGCAGGTGAGGGAGCCTTCTGGAGGGTGAGAATTGAACCCTGGCTTGCCGCCTCCAATATGGTAAGTGAGAGGCAGGTCACAGCGGGGACATTTAAGGATGTAGCCACAATCGCGGCAGAATATATACGTGGCACTTCCACGCCGGTTGAGAAACAGGATGGCTTGCTGTTCGTGCTCAAGGGTGTGCGTCAGTGAATCCTGTAGCGACCGGCTGAATATGGACCGATTGCCGGCTTGCAGCTCGGTACGCATATCCACCACCTCCACCGGGGGCAGGTCGATGGTTTCTGCCTGTTCACCGATCGGGCGGTATCGCGAGCTGATACCCAGCTTCTGCACCTGGCTCTCCACTGCCTGGCGATGGGCCAAGATGCGTAAGGGCAGGCTCAAGTAATGCCATTCACGTTCAGCTGCACGGTACCGGCTGACGATATCGGGTGTGGCGGAACCCAACACGCATACTGCTTTGGTGATCTCGGCGTAGCGTACCGCCACATCTCGAGCATGGTAATGCGGTTGGGTCTCTGATTGGTAATAAGTGTCATCGTGAAATTCGTCCACCACGATGAGACCGAGCTTATCAAAGGGTGTGAACAAGGCGCTGCGCGGTCCAACAACGACCGAAATCTGTCCCAGGCGTGCCCTGCGCCAGGTATCGAAACGTTCTCCTGGGGAGAGACGAGAATGCATGCTCCCCACCAATCCCGGGAACCGGCTGACAAAGCGCCGGATGGTCTGTGGGGTGAGGGCGATCTCGGGCACAAGCACAATTGCCTGGCGCCCACGCTTGAGGGTCTCCTCAACCGCCCTCAGGTATATCTCTGTCTTGCCTGAACCGGTCACTCCATGCAGCAAATATGGCTGAACAATATTCCCGCGGGCTGCCTCCTTGATCGCAGCCTGGATATCCCTCCACACGCGTGATTGGTCGGCAGTTAGCTCCGGTGGGTCACTGGCGACAAATTCCATCTGGTCCAGGGGGTCGCGCCAAACTTCGGCTTCACCCAGGGTCACCAGGCCACGCTTCGCCAATGCTTGCAGGTCCGCCAGGTTACCTCCGCTTTCTGCATACAGCCAGGCTACCTCCACCTCTTCCGGCTCACGCATCAGCAGGTGGAGCATGGATTGCCTGCGTTGCAGGGCAGGACTGCCTGTGCGTGACAGGTTGGGCAGCTCTGTCTCAGCATGGTCTTTAGAGATCGCCAGGCGTGCTGTGCGCACGGTTTTGGGTTGGACGGTTGGGGAGGGCAGAACGGTTTGAGTGCGCAGCAATCCCTGGTTGATGAGCGAGCGGGTGGAGGGGCGCCAATCCACATGTCGAAAGGCACTTTCCAGCTGGCGCCCACGTAGAGGTCCACGCTCGGTCAGCAATTTCAAGATCCGGTTTTGCAGGCTGGTAAGCGGGTGTGAGATGGGCAGGCTGGGGGTGGACTTCTGATAAAGCGTATCCGCCTGCTGAGCAAGCCCCGGCGGGATCATCGCATCAATGCAGGCTGCCAGAGGAGCAAGGGTAGATTCAGCCAGCTCACCTGCCAGGCTCACCTGCTCAGGGGTCAGTACAGGCTGTGGGTCAAGCAGCGCGATCACCGCCTTGGTTTCAGGCACCTCCGGTTGGTCTATGAAGCGGAATACAACCCCCTGCACCTGCTGCCGGCCAAATGGAACCTCCACCAGATGCCCCGGCCGCACTATAGCTTCCAGCTCGGGGGGCAGGTGATAGTGAAAAGTGCCGCTTACCTGCGGGACGTTGACTGCGACTTCAATGTATTTCGCCATTTAATCGGGAGGAGCATCGTTCAGGCGTACCAGGCTTAATTGCGAGATACGCAATCCATCCATTGACTCGACCTTCAACCGCACGCCACCCGCCTCTACCACATCCCCATTTTTCGGGATGTGCCCCAGTTTGCCCAGGAAGTAACCCGCGATGGTATCATAGTGCGGGTCTGATAGGTTTAGCTCGAGCTGCTGGTTGACCGCCTCCATTAAGGTGAGTCCATCGATCAGCACGCTACCATCCGGCTGAGTTTGAATTTCCGGGTTGTTCTCATCGAACTGATCGCCCACCTCACCCACAATCTCCTCCAGCAGGTCTTCCAGGGTTACCAATCCGGCAGTTCCACCAAATTCATCCAGCACGATCGCGATGTGCTGGCGGTTGTGCCTGAACTGGTGCAGGAGCTCGTTCACGGGCAAGGTTTCAGGAATGTAGAGCGTCTCGCGCGCCATCTTGCGGGCGCTTGTTTCCTGGCAATCCGGCTGGTTCATCACCCGCAGCACGTCTTTGACGTGTAAGATTCCAATAATCTGGTCCAGGTCGGCCTCGTAGACTGGTAGCTTGGTGTAGCTGTACTGCGTCACCGTGGCGATGATCTCCTCCAACCCGGTATCTGCTTCGATGGCGACGATTTCCGTGCGCGGGATCATCACCTGCCTAACCAACAGTTCGCCAAAGTCAAATACCGATTCGAGCATCTCACGTTCAGGAGTTTCTAGCACCCCGCCTTCTTCTGATTCATTGATCATCTGCTTGAGCTCATCCACCGTGTAAATCAGCGAGTGCTCACCCACGACTGCCAAACCAAAAATGCGCAGCACCAGCCTGGTGGCCCAATCCAATATGTCGATGAACCATTTAAAGACCTTGGTGAAGATATTCATTGGCTGGGCGCCAAGCATGGCTACCCGTTCCGGTTGGTGCAAGGTGGCCACTTTAGGAACCTGCTCACCCAAGACAACGTGGATACTGGTGATGATGATCAGCGACAGGATCAGCGGCAATGCTGCCAGCAGTGAGGTCAGGCTTTGCAGGTTGGGTGCCAGGGTGATACGGCTAAACGTGGGGGTGAGCAATGCCTGGAAGGTGTTTTCACCTACGGCGCCTAAAGCCAGGCTGACGATGGTAATTCCCAGTTGGCAAGCAGCAATCAGGCGGGAGCGTGAGGATCGGATTCTCAAGCCAGCCTTTGACAACCTTGGCGGCTGGATTGCCTTCATTCGCCAACAATTCGATCCGCGCCCGGCGGGCTGCAACCGAAGCGAACTCTACGCTGGTGAAAAAAGCGTTTAGTGCTACCAGCAGCACGATGAGCAGGAAATTCCAAACGAACATGTTTATACCAATCCGAACAAAAAGCTTGTCATCTGTGTTCTATTGAATTTTGGGTTCGTATCATACAGACTTGACCTGACGAAGCACCACTGCAGCTCCATACCCCACCACCTGGGAGGTATCACCAGTCACGTCACCTGAGGTGGCATGCTTGAGGATCTTGACCGTATCCGCACCCAGGTCTTTGGCTGCCCAAAGTACTGCTGCCAGGGCACCTCGACCACAGGCAAACCCACGGCCTTGTTCTTCAGCCAGGATCACCGCTTCAGGGTCGAAGCTCTCGATGCAGCTAAGCATGAACGTGTCCAGCTGCTCTGCGATCCGTTGCGGATAGAAATGAGATAGATCCGTGCTGGCGACTAGTAATGCCTTACGCCCGTTCAGGACCTTGGCGAGGCATTTACCAAGCCCACGCGTGACTCTCCGACTCTGGTCACGCACCATCACCGGCAGGAGCTTGTATTCATGCTCGATCGCCCGCTGCAAGAAGGGCAGTTCAATCTCCAGTGAGTGCTCCTGGTCGCGGCGTACACGGCTCAGACCGTAACCGAGCTCTTTTTCCAACTCGTCACTAAGTTCCTGCACCGCATCCACATCCACAGGGAGGATGCCGAGTGGAGTTTCATAGGCATCATGAGCGGTGGTGATCAGGGGTTGGTTGTAGGGATAATGCATGGGTGAGACTACCGCCACCAGATCCGGTTTAACCCCGAGCACGCTCGCAAACGCATAACCCGCCACCGGACCTGAATATAGATGACCAGCATGGGGCGTGATAATCGCGACCACCTCCCCTTCAAGTTCCGGAAGTTTGGCTTCCTGGATGTAACGATCTACAGTGCTGGAAAGCATGATCGGGTCGCCCGGGTACCATTGCCCGGCGATGGGAGATGGGCGGATATCGAGGTCAGCGTTCATTATTTCCTCCTGATTCCGAGGTAAATTGTAGCATATTCAAGCCAGGTTGCACGAAATACTTGGTGATCATTTATTGCAGGAGTCATGATTATGGTATATTGGTAGCATAGCCTTGGGTGGAGCAACGTTATGATTGGATTGGAAAAAGGAGTGGTCAGGCTGGTGGCGTATGACCCCGAATGGAAGCGGCTATTCGAGCTGGAAAAAGCCTGCCTCCAGGAAGTTATCGGGTCACATATCCTGGATATCCAGCACATGGGCAGCACCTCCATCCCGGGTATGCTAGCAAAACCGATCATCGATATTGCCATCGCCATAGCCGATTTCGAAGAAGGCAGGGTGTGCATTCCACTGATCGAAGGACTGGGATACGAGTATAAGGGTGAATTTGGCATTCCCCTGCGACACTACTTCGTCAAAGGTGACCCTCGTACCTTCCATGTTCACATGAGTGAGATTACCAGCCTGGAATGGCAAAACACTCTACTCTTCCGAGACTATCTTTGCCAGCACGCAGATCTGGCAGCAGAATATGCCGAGCTGAAGAACCGGTTAGCCTCGATGTACCCCCAGGATCGAAGTGCCTACCTGGATGGGAAGACCGAATTCGTTCAGCGGATAATCCAGCTGGCAAGAACATGATTTCGTCTATATATATGCCGGTTTTGGTAAAATTATATAACCGGTTATTCGAAATGGCGCGACCAGTCCGGTCTGCTTTTGACCGGAAGGGAAGTATTTGAACAAGGAGTGATTTGGATTTTTCCCCTAGGCCTCTAAAATGAAATGTGTTCATGGAGCGTAGCTAAATAATTCAGTTGACTGGTTATATGTAATGCAATTAATTCCTAATCTATCAAATGGAGGAGAATGCTTATGGTGACCAAAGCGATGATCGATGAATTTCTTGCACAGCGAACCCTGGCTATCGTGGGGGTATCGCGCAAGGCGGAGAAGTTTGGCAACAGCGCTTACAAAGAACTAAAGACCAAGGGATACCAGCTTTTCCTGGTCCATCCCAGCGGGGAGGTCATTTTGGGCGAGAAGAGCTACCCAAGCTTGAAGGATTTACCCCAGAAGGTGGGCGGAGTGTTGGTGTCTGTTCCACCTGCCCAGGCGGAGAAGGTGGTGCAAGAGGCACATGAGGTCGGCATCAACCACATCTGGCTGCAGCAGGGGGCAGAATCTCAGGCAGCCATCGATTACGGCGAGCAGAATGGGATGAGCGTGGTACATGGCAGGTGTATCTTGATGTTTGCCCAGCCCCAGGCGTTCTTCCATAAGCCGCACCGCTGGGTGATGCAATTATTGGGGCAGATGCCGAAGTAAGTAAGAACGTTGCAACGTCATCACGTTGGAAGGTTGACAGGTTAGCAGGTTGGCACACCCGAAGACCCGTGGTTTCCCCTTGAAAAATTAAAGCTTTTGGATTATACTATGTATATTCCGTTCAACGTAATAACGATACACGGAATATCTGATGGATAGCAATCTTCTATGGATCCCGACACTTTTTTACCCCTCAGCGAAGTCTCTTTCTATATTCTTTTAAGTCTGGCCTCCAGCTCCAAGCATGGCTACGGGATATGGAAGGATGTGGAAACATTAAGCAACCAGTCGTTGAAACTGAGTACCAGTACTCTATACGATGCGTTGGAGCGTATGCTTCAGCAAGGTTTGATCATGCGCGTAGCAGAAGCGAGCGAACAAAGCAGCGGGAGAGTGCGGAAATTTTATCGGATAAATGAATTGGGGAAAAAGGTCCTGGCAATCGATGTGAGCCGGATGCAAAGACTCCTGGATTTGTCTAAGGTACGCCTTCAGGAGATCAAACCATGAATAGGTTGATCTCTGGTTTGGTAAATGTTTATGTTTACCTGTTGAAACTTTATCCATCCGGTTACCAAAGTGATTTTGGGGTGGAACGCGAAGGTGTTCTTATCCAAGCGCTGGAAGATGCAAACACGCTTGGAAATCGGGAACTCTTAAGTCTGGTAATTCGAGAGCTGCGTGACTTTCCCAATTCAGTATTAAAAGCCAATGTACGTGAACTGGAGGATATGATGAAAGGGATTGAGTCTAGGATTGGGAAGGAGCGTTTTTCCTGGAGTGGATTGCTGTTAGGTCTATGGCCGTTTCTATTTTTAGGTCCGGTGATGGCGGTGGTACCTTATTTGCCATTGAATAGTTCCAAGAACTTTTATTTTAATTCTCCCCTGTGGCTGGCAGTGGTTGCACTTTCCATGTTGATAGGCATTTATGTAGGTTGGAGGATGGGGTTTCCCCGCTGGGTTTATCCCTACCTCGTCCCCTTGTTTTTTATTATTGTGGTCCCCTTGCTAGACTGGCTGGAACAATGGCTACCGAACAATTATAGTCCATGGGTTGATGTCGCTTTCATTCTGATCGTCATCTTGGGGATTGGTGCACTGGCAATCTTCTTATTGAACCGGTTTCATCTCACAAGAAATATCTATAACGATGTACGAAATGATTGGACGCGGCTATCATTCGGAATCCTTGTCTTCATGGCCCTTTACACAGGCATTTATACGGGTGATCATCTACCGCCTTTCAGCCTTGCCATCCTTTTACCATCCGTTCTTGTCTTCTTAGGCGCCGTGATGTACTTACTCTCACCGAACCAGTTATGGCGTTCTATCACGTTGATAGCAACATTTGGGACCGCCCTGCTCATAAAAGTGCTTGTTCCCAATGAAGAACGCTGGTCTATTTGGGCTGCCTTGATCATGGTTCTGATCTTTTTATCACCGATGTTGATGGGGTTATTTCGGCGCACACAGATATCTCAGACAAATTAACTATCATAAAGTCTTGCCGGGTGATTCTAAATAACCAAATAGGTTGAGAATAATTCGCGTTCATCCATTTTTACGACGCGCCATCGAATTCAACGACCGAAAATAGAGCCTTTTTCGCGCTTAGCTTGACCTACATGGTGAATTGTAATGGACCGTGATATACTATTCGCCAATATCAGTAAAAGCTGTGATGAGGACGAGTAAACGCGAAAGCGGCGGTTCAGAGAGCGGTAAACGATGCAAATTCCGCCCGCACGCATGTGTTGAATGGACCTCGGAGCTGCAGGGTGAAATCCAATGGAGAGTAGCCTGAGCCGGAGCTGCCACCGTTAGCAGGGCAAAAGGTATCGAGGATCTACCCTGTACCTGAAGCGTGAAGCTGGCTTTTTCACCCCCGTCGCATCACAGGCGGGGGTGTTTATTCTCAAATTATCGGAGGTATGTTGTGTTGAAAATCGATCTGGTCTATTGTGCAGTCTGAAACTATACCGATCGAGCTGTCGGTCTGGCAGCCGAATTATTGAAGGAGTTCGAGCCGGAGATCGAATCGATTACCCTGCAGCCATCGGATGGCGGGCGCTTCGAGTTTTCGATTGACGGGAAGTTGTGGTATTCCAAACTGGAAACCCATCGGCATGCCGAGCCGGGTGAGATCGCCGGGCTGGTGAGGAAGTATTTGGCAAAATAAAGTAATTAGTCGACCTGGGATAAGGTAATTAGGTGCATAGCTGCTTTACCCGGCAGAATGAGGTTGAATTATCTGGGAAAAAGTAGATTGCTTTGGCTAACAGTGAGAGCAAGCAGACGCTGCTAGAAACCGCCTTCCCCCCTGAACCAGGGGGGATTCTCCCCGAAAATCAGTGAGGACAGGCACAATGAACCCAGAATAGGAGTAATTATGAACCCACAAAAGAAAGGGCGTGTATTTTCGGGAGCCCGCCCAACAGGCAGGCAGCACCTGGGGAACTACCTGGGTGCGATTAAGAACTACGTGGCATTACAAGATGAATATGACTGCATCTACTGCATTGTTGATCTGCATGCCCTGACGACAGTCGAAGACACGCTCAATTTGCGCCAGAACACGATGGATATGGCACTCGACTTTCTTGCGGCGGGGATTCGCCCGGATGAAACCATCATTTTCATCCAATCACACGTGCCACAGGTAGCAGAGCTGCACCTGATCCTTTCAATGGTCTCACCCTTGGGTAAGCTGACCGATCTGCCAACCTTCAAAGATAAAGTGCGCGACCAGCCTGATAATGTTAATTATGGATTGGTGGGTTACCCGGTGCTGATGACGGCGGATATTGTGCTATACAAAGCCAACGTGGTGCCGGTAGGGATAGACCAGGCTCCCCACCTTGAATACGCGCGTGAGACGGTGCGTAGCTTCAACTACCGCTATAACACCAAGGTGCTGATCGAGCCACAGATGAAAAATACTGAAATCCCTCTGGTGCTGGGGATCGATGGGGTGAGGAAGATGAGCAAGAGCCTCAACAACCACATCGAAATTGCCGCCACCCCGGAGGAGACCACCAAACGGGTGAAGCAGATGATGACCGATCCGCACCGCATCCTGCGTTCGGACCCAGGCAACCCGGATATCTGCAACGTGTTCTCCATGCACAAGATTTTTTCGTCTCCAGATGAGATTGCCATGGTCGATCGTGAATGCCGGCGAGCTGGGATCGGCTGCGTGGACTGCAAGATGCTGTACGCAAAGAACCTGAACTCCCACCTGGCACCCTTCCGTGAGCGACGCAGTACGCTGGCGAAAGATCCGAGCTACGTACAGGGTGTGCTGGATGAAGGTGCGAAGAGGGCACGAGCCATTGCCGAGCAGACCATGCGCGAAGTACGTGACGCTGTTGGATTACCCTGAGGCACCCATGCAGGCCTGGCAAACCCACTCCCGCCGGGTGGTATTTGATCAACCGCCCTGGCTGCAGGTTGAATACCACGAAGTAGAGCTGCCAGACGGGCGCATTATCCCCGATTGGACCTGGATCAAAACGCCCGACTACATCAATGTGGTGGTCGAGACAGGGACTGGCGTCTTCTTGTGCTTCAGGCAGCTAAAGTACGCAGTCGCCGAACCCATGCTGGCAATCGTGGGCGGATATATCAAGCCGGGTGAAGCTCCCCTGGCTGCCGCGCAGCGCGAGGTGCGTGAAGAGACGGGATACATCTCGGATGATTGGATTGACCTGGGAACTTATATGGTGGATCCCAACCGGGGAGTCGCGATTGGTCACCTGTACCTGGCACGGCATGCGCAGCGGGTTTCCCCAATTGACAGCGATGATCTTGAAGAGCAGGAGATATTGTTGTTGAGCCGCGAAGAGCTGGAAACAGCCTTATCGCAGGGTAAGTTCAAAATTTTGGCCTGGGCGGCTGCTGTGGCATTCGCCCTACGCCATATTTCACAAAAGTGAGCTATTATGCGCCTGCTATTGCAACGTGTGAAATCGGGCAGGGTATACGTGGCAGGAAAGCCAATCGCTGAGATTGGCAATGGGCTGGTGATTCTGCTGGGGATTGGGCCGGGGGATGGAGATAGAGCAGGCTAAGCTGCTTTCCGAAAAAGTTGCCAACCTGCGCATCTTTGAGGATGAACAGGGTAAGATGAATCGCTCAGTGTTGGATGCAAGCGGAGAGGCAATCGTCGTATCCCAGTTCACCCTGTATGCGGATGCGCGCAAAGGCCGGCGGCCTTCGTTCACCGATGCCGCCCCACCTGATATTGCTGCTCCATTGGTGGAGTATTTCGCAGAATTATTACGTCATCTGGGTGTGCCCACCCAAACGGGTGAGTTCGGTGCCCATATGCTGGTCGAAATTAACAACGATGGTCCCGTGACCATCTGGCTGGAAGCCTGAGCTCAATCGAAGTACTTCCGCAGCAAGACCAGGATGTAGGTGGAATAATCCTGCTTGCGTTTTATAACCTGGCGCCAGGTTTGTGAGAGTGGAAATTCGACGCTGGGAGCAATCTTAGAACCAAAATCCCAAAGACCCTCATTATTTCGCTGTACCCACAATTCGTTTAGGGCACCCACCGATATCTCTCGCCACGAGGCAAAGCGGGAGAGAATGTTCATCGATCGCAACCAATATGCGATCCGGTGGGCAGAGAGTTGGTGTAATGGTGCCCGGATATAGCGAATACCATCCGGTTTAAGCCAGATCCAGCGGGTATATGCATCCTCAAGCTGGGCTGGCAGATGGCGTGAGGAAAGGATCCACAGCGAATGCTGGCTTTCCAGGAAGCCACCCGGCACATGCACACCTGAGAAGCGGAGGAATGCATCTTCTTCATCCATCAAGCAGTAGGATCCAGATGCAAAAGCCTGGTCAGTGACATCCAATAAAAATTTCCAATACGGGACGAGTGTTTCATTGGCAGGCTCAATTTGCGCCAGGCGACCAGCCACGATATATTTGATCAGTAATGGGAAAGCCTCATTCTTCTCGGACCGGTCGGTGAGGTGTATTGCTCCATCCAGCACTTTCGAGCAATAATGGCTGGTTCGCTTGAGCACACCTTCACCTGGTTCGAGACCCAGTGCAAATGACCGGTCGATGGCTTCTTCGGTAGTGCGGAAAATGGTCTTCTTTTTGGTATCTTGGGAGTGAAAACGACCCCAGCTGCCATCTGGCAATTGGGATTCTTCCAGCTGATGCACCCATCTGCCCTTTAGAGCCACTTTTTTTACCTCAGCCAGCTCAGAGCTACCGGATGGTACGCGCAGCACCTCCCGCAGCAGGCGGTATGCAATGATCGGCTCTGGGTTTGTAGAGATAAGGTCGCGCCCAGTCTGGAGAACGTCTGCGAGGGTGAATATTGCCGGATTGACTGAAGGCGTTGTCATTGAATCAAGCGTTACGTTTTGCCGGCAGCTACGATCTCCCAAACAAAGCGGTAAAGAATAATTTCCGGCTGAACGGCTGGCCCGATAGAATAGTCTGGGCATGGAACATCCGGGCGACAGCCCGCACCACAAACATCGCAGTAAGGGCCAGGAGCACAGCCGCCAGCAAGGTCTGCCAAAAAGGCACGACCCCGGCTGAGAGGCGGGTCATCATCGCCACCGGTGCTGTCAGCGGGAAAATGCTCAGAATGGTGGCGAGCACACTGTTAGGTTCTTCGATCAATACGCTGAGCAGAAAGATCGGAACGATCAACGGAAAGATGACTACAATGGTAGCCTGAGAAGCTTCACGCAGGTTGGGCACCAGTGCACCCAAGCCTGCCATCAGACTGGCATACACTGCATATCCCAGCAGGAAGAATATTATTCCCCAGATTAAAAAGGAGGCAGGCAGCTGAAAGGCAGCCGGCAGGCTGAATGTGGTTGCACCCCTGGCCAGCAATATCCTCCCGGTGCCCACCCAGGCAATCGTTTGCAGCAAGCCAAGCAAGCCCAACCCGACGATCTTGCCAGTGAGCAGCTGCCGCGGGGTTACTGAGACCATCAGGATCTCCATCACACGGTTCTCCTTTTCCTTGGCCACACTGCTGAGCAGCAGGCTGGCGGCACTTAGGATGATGATATAAAACAACATCGTCACTGCATACGGCAGGAAAAACGTCAGCATGTTGCTTTCTTCACGCTGAGGAGCGGTTGATAAGGAGCTCGATTTCAGGTCTGTAGGTCCATTGATCAGGTCTGCTAATTGGAGATCGCCTCCCAACAGGTTGACCTGCAGGATCTTTTGCAAATCGGACGAACCCCCGGAGGTGTTGAGTGGGTTGAAATCCGAACGGATATTGGTGATCTTACCTGATTGTATGTAATCAGCGGAAATGACGTAATAACCGGATATTTGACCATCTGCCACAGCCTGACTGGCACTGGCCTCATCATGGAAAGGCAGCAATGACCGCGATTGAATCGAGGGTGGGATCTCCTTGATAATGCCACTCTCGTCCACGTACCCCTCAGGCAGGGTAATTGCAGGGCTGCTGATCAGCTGGGTAAGCACGCTTTGAGCCGGATTACCCTTACTCAGCTGGGCGGCAACCATAAAGACGGCCACACCGATAATGGGAATGCCAAACATGGCAAATAGGAATGATGGTCGAGAAAGGATGGTGGAGATCTCGTGTCTTAATACAAGCAAGGTCTTATTCATGGTCACACTCTTTGGCGGCTGAATATTTCTGCCCAGCGCAGGCGCTGACCGTAGCGCAGCATACCCAGGCGGAATGCCCGCCCGGCCAGCCAGACAGAGCCTATGGCTGAACACACCAGGATGGCAATGCTGACGATCACCTGCCAGGTTGGAATGGTGGTAAAACCGATGCGCAAGGCGATTGACATTGGAGCAGTCAGCGGGAAGAAGCTTAATGCAATCGCCAGGGGGCTGTTTGGGTTTTCGATGAAGAGGGTAATAAAGATATACGGCAGCCAGATGGGGATGGTGAACAAGCCCATGACCTGTTGACCTTCACTACCTTCAGATACGGTAGCTCCAACTGCAGCCATCAGCCCACTGATCATGATGAAAGCGGGCACCATCACTGCGATGATCACCCCAACCATTTCACCTGAGAATTTGAGGCCACCCAGGAAGGGGAAATAGCTTTTCCCAATTACCAATGCCAGGATGATAAAGATGGCCCAAACCAGGAGTTGAGTGGCACCGATGGCGATATCTGCAATCACTTTCCCGCTCATCAATTGTCCTGGGGATACGGAGGTGACCATGATCTCCATGGTGCGGTTTTCTTTTTCCTCCACCACGGTCTGCATTAGATAGCCCGAGCTGGTACTCATTCCAACGATGAAGAGGACTCCAGCAAGAATGGGCAGGAGGATATTGATAAAGTTATCCTTGGAGGCTTCCCGGCTCTTATCGACAGATTGAACGACGATATTGCTCCCGTTAACGATGCGGTTGACGATTTCGGCAGGTTGATTGGATAAAAGGTTGGTGGTCAGGAAGGAGTCAAACTGCTGTACGGCCATGCCGTTGATCTCTTTGAGAAAGAATTGCTCAGCCTTACCTGATTGCAGGTAGTCTGCGGCGATGATGTAATAGCCCTGCAATTTACCCGCTTCAAGATCAGCTTTGGCGCTGGCTTCATCAGGATATGCCTGCATTGGGACAAATCGCTCGGGCCACTTTGGAGCAGGTTGCGTGATGGGATTTGCCAGCAACCCGGAATGATCGACATAACCGATAGGAGTGCCGCTCGAGTTCAACCGGACGATCACGATGACCAATACCACCATGAAGACCATCAGGAGCGGTACGCTGAACAATGCCAGCAGGAAACGCCGCCGGAATACATGCCGGGTGTATTCATGAAGGGCAACTCGCCAGAATTTGTTCATCAGCTTGCTCCTGTCTCCTGGTCATATTTCTGGACGACATTAATAAATATCTCGTCCAAAGTAGGAGCGGCGATCTCGAACTGGTCCACCTGGATGCCTCGCTCAACCAGCATCCGCAGCACGTCTTGCGTGTTAGTAGCTGGCGCCAGGTTTAGCCGGTGAGCGGACGAGTTGTGCTGCTCCACATGCTCCACACCAGGCAGGGTTGGCAAGACATTCGGGGTGCGCACGATGACGGCATGACCCGAAAACTGGCGGCGGATGTCATCCAGGCCACCATACAGCAAGGTGCGCCCATGGTCGATCAGCACGATTCGGTCACACAATTCCTCCACCTGATGCATCTGATGGGTAGACATCAAGATAGTCACTCCTTTATCACGCTGCTCGCGCAATAAATCCTTGACCATCTGGGTGTTGATGGGGTCCAGACCGCTAAATGGCTCGTCGATAATGATCAGGTCTGGTTGGTGGAGTAAAGTTGTGATCAGCTGGGCTTTCTGTTGCATGCCTTTGCTTAGCTCTTTAACTTTCTTGTGGCGCGAAGATTCCAGGTCGAAGCGATCCAGGTAACTTGCGATCCTGCTATGTGCTTCAGCCTGAGAGAGACCTTTGAGGGTGCCTAAATACACCAAGCAGCGATCGAGGGGGATATCCTGGTACATACCGCGTTCTTCGGGCATATAGCCGATATGATCCTTCTTGGCTTCCGTCATCGGTCCACCCAGTATGCTGACGGTACCACCATCAGGCTTGAAAATGTCTAACAAAACACGGATGGCAGTGGTTTTCCCGGCGCCATTCGGACCGAGTAGTCCGAAAATCTCACCTTTTTCTACTTCAAAGCTTACGTCATCCACAGCTTTGAGAGAGCCAAAGGATTTGGTGATGTGTGAAAGCTCAACAGTTGGCATAATAAAATCATCCTTCCTGAGGTGGTGGATAAAACCGAAATTCAATCATCTTTATTTTACGGCATTTGGATCATGTCGGGCACAGATTTTCTGAGGTTGTGACTGCCAGAAAATGAGTATCTTTGATTATAGTATATGCCTTAAGGCTAAATCTCACCAATGCTATAATTGCCCAATTCGTTGCAACCAGAGGGAATGATATGAAAACAATTTGTGTCTATTGCGGCTCGTCGGATAAGATGAGTGATGAGTACCTGCAAGCTGCCCATCAGATGGGTGCGGTTATTGCCAAGCGCGGATTAGCGCTGGCTTATGGCGCAGGTTGTACAGGAATGATGGGTTCGGTAGCCGACGGAGCCCTGGAAGCAGGTGGTGAGGTGATTGGAGTGATCCCCAGGATTTTCGCCACCCCAACCTTGATGCACAAGGGATTATCGCGGCTTGAAATTGTGGACAGCATGCATGTCCGAAAACAACGCCTGGTGGATATCTCGGATGCTTTCATCGCTTTGCCGGGCGGTTACGGGACATTTGAGGAGCTGTTTGAAATTCTGACCTGGGCACAAATTGGGTTGCACCATAAACCGATTGGTATATTGAATACTAAACATTATTTTGATCTATTATTATCCGCCATAGAGTACGCCCGGACGGAAGGCTTTATGTATGCCGAGCATAGCTCATTGTTTATATGTAGCGAGCAGGCGCAAACATTGCTTGATATGTTAATACACTACCAATACCCACCAGGCATGGAAAAGTGGCTGACACGTGAGGAATGAGCTAGCCCGACGGAATGTTTTTAGGCTTTAAAAAAACGAATAATGCAGTCAAGATGTAAATACTATACCCCAAGGCCTCGGTTAGAGAAGGGGTACCATGATAACCAAACAGGGTGCTGACGATCATGCCCAGGACGGAGTGGTCATCCAGTAGGGAGTTCAGATTCCAGATCGGGCTGATCACTGCGGGAATGATGCCGGCTTCATTGAACTCAGCCACACTGTGGGCAATTAGACCCGCAGCAAACAAGATCAGGAAAACTGACGTCACCTGAAAAAAGCGCTGCAAGTTCAGGTGAAGGGTGGTGGTATAGATCATATATCCCAATAAGGCTGCCGATAACAAGCCGATTGCTGTTCCCAGCAAGGTCTGGATACCACTGGACGATAGTGAGGAAGCAGTGAGATAGAGTGCAAGCTCGACGCCTTCCCTTAAAATTGAGATAAAAGCCAGGAAATAGAGTGCTCCTGCACCAGTGTGTGTCGCAGCTAGATTCACTTTGGTTTCGAGCTCGGATTTCATCTTACCTGACTGACGATTCATCCAGAAGAGCATCCAGGTGAGAATTCCAGCAGCCAAAAGCAGGGTCACGCCTTCAAATACTTGCTCGGATGCACCTTCCAGGTCCTGGTCTATTGCGCGTAATACGAGCGCGGCTCCGATGCTGATCATGAAAGCAGTAATCACGCCAGCCCAGAGAGGTCGATTCAGGTCGGATCGACCTGTTTTGCGCAACGCTCCCAGGACGATGCCAATGATCAATGCAGCTTCAAGCCCTTCGCGCAGGGAGAGTACCAGACTGGTGATCATACCTGACCCTCGGATGGGAAAGGCTGCTCAAGACCGGTGAGTTTACCCGCCAGCTGATCGGGTTTATGGATCAGGATGGGTAGATGCGCGGGACAAATCCAATATTGCTCACTCTGATATTGGAAGGGTAATAAGCGGACTCCTTGATCGAATTGTGCATAAAAAATACAGGCTAGTCTTGTATTGGTCATAAAAATTCCTTTAATAATTATATCCGACAAAGTGGATATTTTAACGCCAGATATTAAGGGAGTCAATAAGCAATATATTTTTCTGAAAAACCAAAATGATCGAAGTATTGAAAGATTACCTCTAGGCAGCATTCCTATTGACAAGTCCTTTCTTCCGGACTATAATGTCCATTAATAAACCGACCGTCGGTTTATTAAAGAGAACAAAGATGGCACGAATTGTCAACAAAGAAGAATATGAACTGCGGCGTAGTGAGATCCTCGACGCAGCCCAAATGCTGGTGTACTCCAAAGGCTATGATCAGATGTCGATCCAAGACATCCTAGCCGCGGTTCATATTTCCAAAGGTGCCTTCTACCATTACTTTAACTCAAAGCAAGCCCTGCTGGAGGCCTTGATCGAACGGCTCGCAATGCAGGTCATCAACATCATTACTCCAATCGTACAGGATGACCGCCTGCCTGCTACAGAAAAACTGCGCCGAGTGTTTGATATGGCCTCTCGCTGGAAAACTGACCGCAAGGAATATCTCATCAAAATGGTGAACGTGTGGTATGCCGATGAAAACGCGGTCCTTCGGCAAAAGGCACAGTCAGCCGTGCTACCTCTGATTGCACCTCTTCTCACGACAATTTTCTACCAAGGCGTCAGGGAGGGGGTGTTTCACACTGAATATCCCGACAAGATCAGTGGAATCATTTTCTCCCTATTGCAGGACTTCGGAGATACACTCGTCGCGTTGATCATTCAACAGGATATTAGTCTGGAGAACTTTCAGCAAATGGAATCATTGTCCGCCTCCCACCAGGAGGCAGTGGAACGAATCCTTGGTGCGCAGCCGGGCTCTTTACCTCTTTTCGATACAAAAATTCTACGAGAGTGGTTCCCACTCTCCAACCTTTCAAAGGAGTAAATTATGGGCATCATCGAAGTCATTAAGCTAACAAAGTACTATGGAAAAGCCAGGGGGATCGTTGATGTGTCGTTTAGTGTAGAGGATGGAGAAATATTCGGTTTCATCGGTCCAAACGGGGCTGGAAAATCCACCACGATCAGGTTGTTCTTATCTTTAATCTATCCGACCAGTGGAGAGGCGAAAATTTTTGGAAAAGATTGTATTAAATATGGACCTGAAATCAGGCAAGAGATCGGTTATCTGCCTTCAGAGGTTTTTTATTACGAGGGGATGAAGGTGCAGGATTTGCTGAAATATAGTGCCAGTTTTTATCCCAAGGACTGCACCCAAAGGATTAATGAGTTAGCTGACCTGATGGAGCTGGACTTGAAGAGAAAGATAGAAGATCTCTCTTATGGCAATAAAAAGAAGGTAGGGATTGTACAGGGGCTCTTGCACCAGCCAAAATTGATTGTGCTGGATGAACCCACCGCCGGCCTTGACCCATTGATGCAGCAAAAATTCTTCAATCTCATCCGAGAGGAGAATAAACGTGGCGCCACAATATTTTTCTCGTCCCATATCCTGGGCGAAGTGCAAAAAATGTGCAGTCGGGTGGCGATTATAAAGGAAGGCAGTATCATCAACATCCAGGATATAAAGACTCTGCAAAGAGATAATTACAAAAAAATAAGAATTCAAGCAGAAGATTTAAATGAAAAGCGATTTGAGGTCGAAGGTGTGACCAAACTGGCAAAAGAGGATGGCGGGTTAAGCTTCTTCTTTAAGGGTGATATCAATGTGATCATGCGGTTGATCAGTGAAAAAGAAGTCGGCGATGTGACGATTGAGGAACCCACCCTGGAAGAGATTTTCATGCATTACTACGAATAGGCAAAGATATGAATATTTATACGCATGAATTCAAAATGAACCTCAGGTCGGTGATCACCTGGTCTGGATCCATTGTTTTACTCATTTTGGTCTTTATGTCTCTGTTTACCAGCTTTGCCGCCGATACGGCAGTGCTGAACGAGGCGCTATCAAAATTTCCAAAGGAACTGCTCATTGCCTTTGGGATGGAGAATATGGATTTTTCAACCGTGCTTGGATATTATGGGATCATTTTCTTGTTTTGCCAGATCTGCCTGGCGATTCAGGCAGCTAATTACGGCTTCGCATTAGTATCGATCGAAGAGAGGGAGATGACCGCTGATTTTCTGCTGGCGAAACCGGTCGGACGCACAAAGATCTTAACCAGCAAATTACTCTCTGCCATTACAGGACTCACCATTACGAATATTATTATTTGGATCAGCAGTTTTGTATTCATCAAAATATTCGCTGGTGGAAGAGAATATGACGTTAAGCCCCTGGTGCTGTTGTTGCTCACCATCGTGGTGTTTCAGCTGTTTTTCCTGGCTGTAGGTCTGGTTGTCTCACTGCTGGTGAGAAGGATCAGAAGCGTGACGCCTTTCTCTATGGCGCTGGCATTCGGGATGTATTTTCTGAATGCATTTGGCAATATGATTGGCAAAGACAGCCTGGAGATCATATCGCCATTCAGACATTTCGAGCCAAACGCTATTCTAAAAAATGGGGTCTATGACCTGCCCCTGGTGTCGATCAGCATTGTGGTGATTATCGTTTCGATCATTGCCAGTTATGTGCTGTATACAAAGAGAAACATTCATACAGCCGTGTAAGGAGGTGAAAAGATGAACATCCTTTTCCGAGAATTGAAGGCGAATTTAAAATCCCTGATCATTTGGAGCGTGATCGTAGTCTTGTTCACTGTCGTGGGGTTTTCAAAATTCTCCGCGTACTATAACAACCCAGAGATGCTGGCGATATTGAAGGATTTACCACCCGCAGTGGTATCGGCAATGAGCCTGAATGCGTTTAATCTCACGACAATTACCGGCTTTTTAGGTGTGATGTACACCTATGTTGCGTTAATGCTGGCGATTGCGGCGGTCATGTGGGGCAGCGATACCATCTCCAAAGAGGAGCGCGATAAAACCGTGGAATTTTCGCTTACCTTGCCGGTGACGAGGGGTAAAGTGGTCACTGCAAAAACAATTGCCGCGTTTATTAATTGCATAGTTTTGCTTCTGATTACTTCAGTATTTTTGGTTGTCACTGCGCAACAATATAAACCGGATGCGGAATTTTACAGGTTCCTGTTATTGATCATGATTACCGTTTTTATCATCCAGATGATATTCCTGGCAGTGGGAATTTTCCTCGGTTGTGCGATGAAACAGTACCGGCGGGCAGGCTCGTTAGCTGTATCCATATTGTTGCTGACTTATTTCCTCTCGGTCATTGCCGGCTTAAATAAAAACCTGGAGTTTTTGAAGTACTTTTCTCCGTTCAAATATTTCGATCCAGCTGCAATGCTGAATGAATCTACAATTGGAATTGGCTATGTAGGGTTGTCGATTGGGATTATTGCCGTCAGCCTGATTGCCGGGTACTTCCTGTACTCGAAAAGAGACCTGTACATCTGAGTAGCATCAGATTGTAGTTAACAGGTGTTAGTAAGAATCAAAACGGCGGATAATCATCATCCGCCGTTTTGATTCCCGGTTATTTTGAACGTTTATCGCTGCTTGAACCCTTTGCAGGTGTACCCCCACGGTATCCTGAAGCTGTGATACTGCAAATCGTACAGAGCCGTGCATCCATAATGCGGCTGAATATTCGTTCGTCAATCTCTTTATTCAGGTATTTGGCAGTGGTGATCACTGTGGGCAGTTTATTGAGGTGGCGATAGTCGATCAACTGGAAGAGCTTTTCATTTGCCCACGGGGTCGGTGACTGCTCCCCCAAGGCATCCAGGATGAGCAGCGGTGCGCTGCGGATCTCTTCGAAACGGCGGTCAAGGCTAACCTGGCTGGTGGAGCTAAAAGTCGCGCGTAAATGATCCAACAAATCTGAGACGCTGATGAATAAGGGGGGTTGCCCGAGATCGGCGCGTGAATTAGCGATGGCGGCTGCCAGGTGGGTCTTACCACACGCATAGACCCCAGTAAAAACTAGCCAGCCGATTGGTTTACGAGCGTAATCTATAGCTAATTTGAGCGCTTTTTTCAGACTCCTACGTTCTTCAGGGGCAAGATCTTCTGCCTGCCGATCATCCCAGTTGCTGAAGACTTGCTCGTGATGCATTGCCAGGGAGGACAGGTCTGAATGGATGGAATCATCGGTTGGTCGACGATAATCGGGAGCCTGAATGAAGACCCGGGTGACCAGCTCGGGGTCTTCCAGGCGGGAGCGGATACGACCTTCTATTTGTTCCAGCAGCAAATTGGTGGTTACCACGACGGGTAAGCGGTTGATATAGCGGTAGTTCAGGATTTGAAAGAGCTTTTCCTGCGCCCAGGCAGTGGCATTCTGAGTACCGAAATCGTCCATGATCAGGATGGGTGCATTGCGGATCTCTTCAAAGCGCTGCTCGAAGGTGGATTCGGGATTGTCATAGGAGAAACGCAGGGCGTCCAGTAGATCGGGTACGGTGATGAACAGGGTGGGGACTCCAATCCCAACGGTGAAGTTAGCGATGGCAGCAGCCAGATGGGTCTTCCCACAACCAAAACCACCCTGGAGCAGAAGCCAGCCTTCTGCTTTTTGAGCAAATTGCTGTGCCTGGTTGAGGGCGCGCTCGAGTGAATCTGCCTGCCACGGACCCAAACCCACCCGACCACACGACTGGAAGTTCTCAAAAGTCAGGTGTTGGAGATTTTCCAGATTGCTGATTGAAAACAAGCGTTTGTGGATTTGTTGGGAGACCTGTCCATGGCGACAGGAGCAAATTTGGAGCTTGCCGAAATCTGGATGACCAAGGGGTAGGTCACGGCGGAGGTAACCCAAACCATGGCAATACGGGCAATTTACATCACCTGCCAGGTCAGACGAGGCGATATACTCCTCCTTACTTACCTCGGTGGATGGCTCACTTCTCCCAATCGCCGTATCTTCGGCGAGCTTCTTCAGTGTCGCGTCGAGCTTGTTGATCTTTTCGGTCATCCCGTCCTCCTTCCTGCCAACGGTGCAGGATCGCCTCAATATATTTCCAGTTGCGTTTGTTACGTTCAACCGCAATTTGGAAGGCGTCCGCAATCCAATTGGCCTGATAGGTCTTTTCGGCATCACGCAGTGCGTCTGCAATCAAGGGTGTGAGAGGTCCAATATTGGCTTCATAAAGCTGAAATATATTCGGGTGCTCCGAATATATTTCGACCGGCGGGCATAAACTACCGGTTGCCCGCCATTCACCACGCTGGATGGCAGCCACTGCTGCTCGACCTTTAGGTGAATTCAGACAAATGAGCTTATCCTTACCTGCATCGGTTGAAATATCAGATTGAAGCAGTGTGCCGCGCTTAATTGCACGTTTCAGGGCAGAATTGATTGCTGATCGGGCTTTGTCAGTGTCTTCTTTAAACGATTGAACCCATTGCAGGTCTTCCATCAAGTCTGTAAGGCAGAGATAGTGAAAGGCACCCTCCATGCGTTCAAGGCGCCAGAAGATGTACAATGTCAGCTTCAGCTCATCCAGATTATCAATAGCAGGTAGAACCTGACGGAAAAACTGCTCTGGGATATGGATGAGGTGCGTGGATTCTTCGGGAAAACCAGGAAAGGTCATGTTTAGATTTTCCGTAAATCAATTACTTGAGTAGCCGCGTTTTCAAACTTGGTGAGATTTTCACGGAAAACCAGCTCGATGTTGCCGGTTGGGCCATTGCGGTGCTTGGCAATCTTTACCTGCACAAGGTGCTTTTTTAGCGTATCTTTCTCATATAATTCGGGCCGGTTGATGAACATAACGACATCCGAATCCTGCTCCAGGCTTCCAGACTCGCGTAAATCGGAGAGTTGTGGTTCTTTATCTGTACGCTGCTCAATCGCCCGCGAAAGCTGTGCTGCGGCCAGGACGGGTACATTTAGCTCACGGGCCAGGATCTTCATATTCCGTGAAATGAAAGAAACTTCCTGAACCCGATTCTCGGAACGTATGCCACCGCTCATTAATTGCAGATAATCTACCAGGATCAGGTCTAGGTTAAATTCCATATGTAAACGGCGGCTCTTGGTGCGTAATTGAATGGGGGTTAAACCGGGAGTATCATCCAGGAAGATGGTCGTGTCGTTAAGTACCTCTATCGCCTGGGCAAATAGAGACCATTCATCATCGGTCAGCCTGCCCGTTCGCAAGTGATGTGAATCGATGCCGGTTTCCTGGGCAATCAACCGCTGCGCCAGCTGATCGTTCGACATTTCCATCGAGAAGATGGCGATGTGCTTTTTATGGATCAGGGCGGCATTCTTGGCAACGGAGAGCATAAATGAAGTTTTACCCGTGCCTGGTCTCCCAGCAATGATCAAGAAGTCGGATGATTGCAGGCCGCCCAGAAGTCGATCGAGATCGATAAAACCGGTAGGGACTCCGAGGGTTTCTTCGTCTCTCCTTGAGAGCTGGTCGATACGGCTATAGTAGTCACTCAGGACTGTCCGAATGGGTTGGAGGTCGCGCGTCATCCGGCGCTCACTCACGCCAAAGATAGCCTTTTCCGCCTCATCCATCACGGATTCCAGCCGGTCTTCTTCCTGATAAGCCAGCTTGGCAATCTGGTTGGCAGCCTCCAGCATTTTTCGGCGTATCGCGGTTTGTTCTATGATCCGCCCATATGCTTCTGCGTGTAAGGAGGATGGAACATTATTGATCAAGGTGGTGATATATGCGGGTCCACCTACTTCATTCAGATGCCCGGCTTGATCTAAATCTTCAACCACAGTTAGAAAGTCAATCGGTGCACGGCGTTCTTGCAAGCGGATGAACGCTTCCCAAAGCCAACGATGGCGCTGGATGTAGAAATCTTCCGATCGTAGAAATTGCGCGACTTCATAATACGCTTCGGGATTGATCAAGACAGCACCCAAGACAGCCTCTTCAGCTTCTCGGCTGTGGGGTACCACCTGTGGGGAAGGAGCGGGAGCCTCGTCAAATGATAATCGGTCGCTCATTATCTGCTTTCATGGATCAGAACGAATGGACTTTATTTTAATAATCATGTTGTATCCACGTACGCGATCAGGCTGATTTATTGCTCAGGAAGGCTTGTTTTTCTCTCCGTCATCTTCCTGATCACTTTGATCTTCATCGTCGATATCCAGGTTCTCGAGGAAGTCTTCGAATACCGATAAGTTCTCTTCGTTTACTTCTGATGATGGGGATTCTGGCTTTTGACCCGTTTCCTGCTCAGCCTCCTGCAGATCTTCTTCCGGGATCACGCCTACTGATTCCAAGATTGGTCGTGAAACCAATATGGGTACATGAGCACGTACTGCCAAAGCGATGGCATCTGATGGACGGGAGTCAATATCGATCTTTCGCCCATCGACTTCGGCAACGATATTGCCATAATAGGTGTCGTCATGCAATGAAGTGACTTCTACCCGAAGGATGCGCGCATCCAGGACGGAGAAAATATTTTTTAGAAGATCCCAGGTGAGGGGACGGGCAACTTCCACATCTTGCAGTGCCAGGGCAATAGCTTCAGCCTCGTATATGCCGATCCATATCGGCAGATAACGATCTGCATCCACCTCGCGCAAAATGACAATCCGCTGCTGTGAAATCAGGCTAACTCGGATACTGTCAATGACGACTTCAACCATATCTGACATAAGAGGCCTCCGGCACCAATCATCCTCAGTGGGTGATTCTAACATGAATAAGTACGTTGAAACATTCTTAAAAAATCAGTCTATGAATAATTGTAAAATCCAACTTTTCATGTTGGAAGGTAAAATAAAACATCAAATGTTAAAATAATCCTTTAACATCTTGCCTGTTTTTACGATTACGGTATAATACACGCACTTTTCAATAATGGGGAATTTTATTAGCATGACAAATTTTGGTCGCGGAATATTGGTTTAATGAAAGCAAGGATATTATGGGTGGAGGGGAAGCGGACGGATAACACGTCTTTCATACCCTCCTTGCGGAAAAAAGAATTCTTGGTGGAAATCGTGCCAACAGGCAATGATGCCGTGGCGCGCCTGGTTGAAGTTGATCCAGACCTGGTTGTGGTTAACGCAGCCTCTTTGCGCAGCAGTGGTAAAAGAATTTGCAACCAAATCCGTGAAAAGTCCAGTGAGCTTCCTATCGTGTTGATCGTCGCAACCGAACATGCGAACTCTGGTGTAAGCACGGCGAATGTAGTTCTTGAACTTCCTTTCACTTCCCGTAAACTACTTAATCGAATTACACCCTTGTTACCCGGCGACGGCAAGAATATCTTGCACGTCGGGTTTATCCGATTGGACCTGGAGCTGAAGCGTGTTCGCTGCCGGGGGCACGAGGCACGCCTGACACCCAGGCTGACCCATTTGTTACAGGTATTGCTCCTTCACGCGGGTGAAGCAGTTGAACGGCAAAGATTATTCTCCGAGGTCTGGGAGACCCAATATACAGCGGATACGCGCACCCTGGATGTACACATCAGCTGGCTGCGTGAGGCTATCGAAGAAAACCCACGCAAACCGCAATTCCTGAAGACCATTCGCGGAGTGGGTTACCGGCTTGACACTTGATTACCATTCTTTAGAATGGATAGGCCCGTCTAAACGATAGACGGGTTCTTTGTTTTAATAAAAGGACCTAGCCAAAATAGAAGCACTTAAGAAGTTAAAGTCAAGACATTCCCATGGATATCCACGATTCGAACATGAATGGGGAGATTACGCTCAGTGTGTGGAAGATCTAGATAATCTGGGATGGCTTCTTCTCCACGCGGTCTAACCGCCTGGACTGCACTTCGAAATAGCTTCCCATCCCAGGCAGGATCGATTTCCCAATAGTCGAGTTCGTCCGGTCGTTTAGATTCCAGTTTGACCGTGTTATGCTCCACCTTCAGGGTAAGTGCATCAAGTAATTGTGGGTTATCCATGGTAATGTTGTATCCCCGTAATTGATATAAGCTAAAAAGTGGTGCACCTGATTTGATCAGCCTGAGGCGGGTGGTGTGGACTGCGCGGAAGCTTGAATCCGTAGCAATGAAATGCCGTCCAAGTCTGGCGGCCACGAGAGCGGTGGTTCCAGAACCACAGAAAAAATCACCCACCAGATCACCAGGGTTGGAAGATGCCAGGATGATCCGTTGCAGCAAGGCTTCAGGTTTTTGGGTGGGATATCCACTACGCTCGGAGTGCAGGCGGGCGACCACCGGGAAATACCACCAATCTTCTGGGACTTTACCCCGGGCGAGGTTGGGCACTTTACCGAACCCAGCCTTGGGCGAGGAAGCAAAGGTTTTCACTGTGCTAGGGTCATACGGCTGGCGCACATCATCGACATTGAAAACGTACTGATCACTTTTGGTATATACCAGGATGGTGTCGTGTTTTCGGTTGAATGCCGAACGGATCGGCGAGGGACCATGATAAACCCAAACGATTTCGTTCAACAGCCGCTCAGCGCCAAATATCTCATCCAGCAGAAGGCGGGCATAAGCGCTGGCGTGCCAATCCAGGTGCAGGTAAAGCGTTCCTGTTGGGGCGAGCAACTCGTGCATCAACTTCAGTCGCGGGTAGAGCATATCGAGATATGCATCGATACTCTCCCAATGGTCAGGATAGCCAACATCCAGCCTCCAATCCTGTGGGCGGCGTGAATCCTCCCCACGGCCGATGCGCATGGGATAATGCCGGTTGGTAAAGAACGGCGGGTCAGCGTAAATTAAATTGAGTTTGCTGCGGAATTCCGGCAAAAGGGCTGACATTACCCGCAGATTATCCCCCAGGATCAGCTGATTTGAAGATGGAGCATCTGGATAGCCAACGCCCTGGGGATAGACGATCGAATCTATCTCCAGGGCGGCGGGTGATTGTTCGGGTAGAGTTTTTGTGGCCCAGGTTAGTGAGGGCATCAGGTTTAAGTCAAAGCGATCAAATAGCTAGTTACTTGCCGAATTTAGCTTTTAAAATATCTTCCAGGGTCGGCTGACCGATCTCCTGCAACTCGTAACGCACGCGCTGGGCGGGTTTATTGATCTTGATCACACGATTGAGGTCGATGGGGGTACCTATGATCACCAGGTCTACATCGGATTTGTTGATGGTTGCTTCCAGGTCTCTCGTCTGTGCCTCACCATACCCCATGGCGGGCAGGATGGGTCCGGTCTTGGGATATTTTTCGTAGGTGGTTTTGATCGACCCGACTGCAAAGGGACGCGGGTCGACAATCTCTGCGGCTCCAAAACGGCGGGCGGCCACATAACCGGCACCGTAAGCCATTTCACCATGGGTGAGAGTTGGACCATCCTCGATCACCAGAACACGCTTTCCACGGATTGCATCTGGGTCATCCACAAACAACGGAGAGGCAGCTTCGATGACAATCGCTTTGGGATTAAGCATGCGCAGGTTCTGGCGCACCTTGATCACGTTCTCCGGATCGGCTGTATCCACTTTGTTGATCACGAAGACATCTGCCATGCGGCAATTGGTTTCTCCAGGGTGGTAGCTCATCTCATGACCAGGGCGATGAGGGTCAGCCACAACGATTTGTAAATCGGAGACATAGAAGGGGAAATCGTTATTCCCACCATCCCAGAGGACGATGTCGACTTCCTTTTCGGCCTGGCGAAGGATCTTTTCATAATCTACACCCGCGTAAACGATGACACCATTATCCAGGTGAGGCTCATATTCCTCGCGTTCTTCGATGGTGCACTCGTGCTTATCCAGATCAGAATAATCAGCAAACCGTTGGACTGCCTGTTTCACCAGGTCGCCATATGGCATGGGGTGGCGAATGGCAGCCACTCTATAACCCATGTTACGCAAGATCAAGGAAACCCGGCGGGTGGTCTGACTTTTCCCTGAGCCAGTGCGGACTGCACAGATAGACACTACCGGTTTGGTTGATTTAACCTGAGTGGTCTTGGTGCCCATCAAGCGGAAGTCGGCTCCGGCAGCCAGGACCATGGAGGCTTTATGCATCAGCACTTCGTGGGGCACATCGCTATAGGCAAAGATCACTTGATCTACTTTTGCCTCACCGATCAATTTTAGCAGGTCAGTTTCGGCGTAGATGGGGATCCCTTTTGGGTAGAGCTTACCGGCCAGCTCGGTGGGATAGGTACGACCTTCGATATCTGGGATTTGGGTGGCGGTAAATGCAACCACCTGGTAATCTGGATTGTCGCGGAAGAATACGTTGAAGTTGTGAAAATCGCGCCCAGCGGCGCCCATAATAAGTGTTCGAATGGGGGTCATGCGAAGATTATCTCCTAATATAAATATATTTTCAAAGGATTAGGTCAGAGGCCACTACCTTGGCTATTATACCCTTCCCTTACATCACATCCGGCGCCTCAATCGCTAGCAGATTGAGGGCATTGACCATTGCTTGTCGTGCGGCTGCGACCAAACGCAAGCGGGCGAGGCGCACGGGTGGCTCAGCCTTGAGCACCGGACAGGCATTGTAAAAATCAGAGAAGGCCCGCGCCATCTCGTAAGCAATATTGGTGATCAGTAGAGTCTTGAATTCCGCGGCACCGCGCTGAACTTCACCCGGGAAGCGCGAGATGATGTCGACCAGCTGTATCTCGGTAGGGTCGAGCGGATAAGTAAAATCGACAGGCTGCCCAGTTTCGGCTGATTCTCCCAGTTTGCGGAAGATGCTATTAGCTCGTACCTGGGCATATTGGATGTATGGCGCAGCCTGGCCGTTGAAGTCTAGAGCGGATTCCCAATCGAAGGTGACCATCTTGGCAATATCGCGGGCCAACATCGGGTATTTCAACGCCCCATGTCCAACTGCACGCGCAACCGCGTCTTTTTGATTTTCGGAGAGCTCCGGGTTCTTCTCTTCCACCACCTTTCGCGCTCGGCTGACAGCCTCACGCAGCAGGTTCTCCAGCAGCACCACTGTGCCCTCGCGTGAGGCCATGGTAACGTTGCCTGGCAGATTGACGATCTCATAACCCAGGTGTAAACAACGATCAGCCCAGGGCCGGCCAGCGATCTCCAGGGTCTTGAAAACCTGCTGGAAGTGCAGCGCCTGGCGCACATCGACGACGTAGATTGATCTTAATAAGTTCGGATATTCGCTGAACTTACGTTCTGCCAGGGCCAAATCTTCTGTCGAATAAAGGGCCGTGCCATCTGAGCGCAGCACCACCAGGACGCGGTATTTTTCCTTGGTCAATCCCAACAGGTCATCAATCCGCACGATCACTGGTCCCTCTGGACGCTCATCTTTGGCAATGCCGCGCTGGATCAATTCGTCCACCACGCGCTTACCCGGCTGCTCTTCAGCGCTGGGGAAGTAATAGCGGTCAAAATGAATACCGAGTGTCTGGTACATCTCAGCGAAACCATCCAGTGACCACTGGCGGGTACGTTCCCAGGTTTCGACCACCTCGGGATCGCGGCGGTCCCAGCGAACGTATAGGGCGCGCACTTCGACTTCCAGGTCGGGATTCTCTTCGATGCGCCGGATGGCTTCGGCATACAGATCACCCATCCAACGGGTTGTATCTTCAGGTGGGGTTTCACCAGCATGGAACTTCATATAATTCCACAACCAGCGGATGACATGCAGGCCGATATCACCAATATAATTGGAACGCACCACGTCGTACCCGGCAAATTCAAGGATACGCGCCAGCACCTCACCCAAAATGGCGCTACGTAAGTGACCCACATGGAAGGCTTTGTGGGTGTTGGGCTGCGAGAATTCCACCATCATCTGCTCACCACGCCAGGCACCGCGACCAAAATCGGCTCCCTGGGTGAGTACAGTCTCTACAACCTGTTTTACATATTCGGCAGAGGAGAAATAAAAGTTGAGATAGCCTTTTACTGCTTCGATACGCGAAAAACCAGCCAGAGAACCAAGATCTGCTGCAATCTCTTGAGCAAGATCCTGCGCACGCTGAGGAACGGGGATAGCCTGAGCGTGGCGCTCTTTAACCAGGCGGGCTTCGGCGGCAGCTAAAGCAAAGAATGAAGTAGAAATGCCCCATTCGCCTGAGAATGGGATGGGGCTCCAGGTGATCTCACCGGTTTGAGGTAGATCGTGTTTTATGCAATATGAGCGGATTTTATCCGAGATGACCTGCTGCTGAGACTCAAACATAGGCCTAATTGTAGCAAAAAAGCGGGAGCACCTGATACTCCCGCTGGAAGATTAACCTTGAAACTTGGCTTGATCTTACATTTTGAGCAAGATCAGCTTCAGGAATGTCAGGCGACTGGTTTTTCCATTTGGGCAAGATGACGCATCAGGCGACCCTTGCGACGCGCAGCATTGTTCTTATGAATAATTCCCTTTTCAGCGGCTTTATCCAGGGCGCTAATGGCAGCCAAAGTGGCTGTGCGGGCTTCTTCAGGGGTGCCACTCTCTACGGAGGTGCGTGCGTTTTTGACAAAGGTGCGTGCAGTACCGGTGAATAAGCGGTTGCGCAAGCGACGCTTATGGTTCTGTTTGATGCGTTTGATTGCAGATTTCGTATTAGCCAACTTGATCCTCCAAAAAATTCCTACTTGATTACGGCAGGCTATTTTACTTGACAGCGGCGAATTTGTCCAGTTATCCTTGACCTCAATCCTCAGGGATGGTAAAATCCGACCGCTTGGAACCCGCCCCCATCGTCTAGGGGACCAGGACGCAGCCCTTTCAAGGCTAAAACCCCAGTTCGAATCTGGGTGGGGGCAACGCAAAGGCACCATATGGTACGGTGCCTTTTTTATTTGTTTGCTTTACCGCAGCCCTTTCAAGGCTAAAACCCCGGTTCGACCGGGTGGGGGCAATGCTCCGCTTCCATCAGGATTGAAGCGGAGGTTTTATATAACCTGGTTTCCACTTCGTATGGCAGGAATAGCTTCGAGGGATATCCTGTGTAATAAGTCCTCATTGTTTATGGATTGATCCTTCCATAGATCGATTCCAGGCCCGTAAATAAAGCAGAAGTCGTTGATACCTGCTTCTGAATAGCGACCAATGACGTCATAAAAGGCTTCCATTGAGGCAAAGGGACGTTCACATGTCCATCCAAAAAGAAAGGTCCGCCCGAAATTGTCTGGATCCCGACTAGCATTGCTTGCAAACTCACGGAGCATTTGGTACCACCTATGGATCTCATCACTGCTTTGTTTAGGAGTCATCTCTTTTAGTGGCCCGAGGGTATTCCATGCATCACCATATGTGGCTGCAAGACGGAGAGCTTTTGGTCCGTGTGCAGCCACGCTAATCGTTGGATGAGGCCTGAAGATAAATCCAGGATGCATTACTGCCCCCTGGATATTGTAGTATTTACCCGGATATGTGGTTACCTCGTTATTGAGCATAGAATGCAGGATTTCTACAAATTCCCGATAACGCTCCGAACGTTCCTTTAGCTCCCATCGAGGTACACCTGTCATTTCATGGCATTTCCTGGTGCCAGCTGCGCCTACCCCAAACTCAAAACGGCCTGCAGAGATATGATCTATCGCAAGTGCCATGTGCGCAAGGACTGCCGGATTACGCAGGGTCATGCTCGACACCAGGGTTCCAAGCTTGATGTTAGCTGTTTGTGTTGCCAATGCTGACAGCGTGCACCAGCAGTCAAACCAACCCATATCCTTATCATCAGGATTGACGAAATGATCCGGTAGCCAGAGCTTATCATATCCCAGGCTCTCGACCAGCTTTGCCCAACCAACGATTTTCTCCCATGGGGGGAATGGTCCCAGCATGATCCCAAATGTGAGTTTTTTATTACTTCCTTTGTTCATCAGGATACCCTCCTTTATCTGAATAAATATACTTTATCTCGATTAATGATATTATTCTTACAGTAGATTAATATTCGGATTTTATTTACCAGTAAACCGATCATGCTTATTGGTATGATATAAATATAACTAATATACATCAATACCCGGAAAACCGAGGCGTCATTTAACTGAGACGGACATAGCAATATGAGTAATTTTGAAAGAGGCTAAAACGTGAGTTCTCCTATTTTATTGGAGAAGTACCCGCAGCCCTTTCAAGGCCATAACCCCAGTTCGACCGGGTGGGGGGCATAGGCAATCGACCGGTGGTTTTACGGTCGTTTTTCGTTATCATATCTTATTAAGTCAAGTAATATTAAAAAAAGCGGAGGAAACCATGCTCAAATTCATCCTTCCATTGATAGTAGTGGAAGACATTCCTGCTTCTCGGCGGTTTTACGAGGATTATCTGGGGCAAAAGGTGCTGCACGATTTCGGTGAGGACGTGCAGTTCGAGGGCGGATTTTCCATCCACCAGAGAGCACACTTCCAGACCCTTCTAGGTGACGAACCACGCTACGCAATCAGCCTGAAATCTAACTCGGGCGAACTGTACTTCGAAACAGACGATATCGAAGAAGCGCAGGCGCGACTGAAGCAGTCAGGGACAGAATTCATCCATGAGATCATGGAACAACCTTGGGGGCAGCGGGTAATGCGCTTGTACGATCTCGATGGTCACATCCTGGAAATTGGCGAACCTATGGAGTCGGCGATCCTGCGGATGCACGAAAAGGGTTTGTCAGTGGAAGAAATAATGCACAAGACAGGCATGCTAAAAGAATTCGTGGAGGCGACACTGAATTGACATTTCCTGAGAATCTCCGGCAATGATAAACAACCTTCAATAGGGCATGTGGGTATACTTCCCCAGGATGGGTAATGAATGAAAAGGGCTGTCCCAATAGTAAGGGATAGTCCCATATTATTCTACAAAATCACCAATTATTTAGCGATTTTCTCTTTCCGAAGTGTTGGTGACGGAGAAAGTATTACACATTAAATTCCATTTCCCATTTCTGGATCATGGAATGAAGCTCTTCATGCACGCCGTGCCCAATAACCGCCTCTTCATGTTTTTCAAATTGCACAAACAGCTCGTTCTGGGTTGCATCATCCAATATTTTGTCTGCCATGATGAATAAGACGTTGTTTTCTTTTCCTATATGGAGCCTCAAAAGATCACGATATTTTGTTGCAAAGATCTTAAAATTTATCAGGTCGTCGCTTTCAAGTGATTTACTCATCATGGAGATATACTCTCTCCCTTGTTTATGTTCTTGAAGCATTACCCCAATCGGACCACCTTCACCTTGAACTCCTTTAGCGATTAATTCCTTGAATAAATAGTCTTCTTCTTTCCCATGATGGCATTTATCGGCAAATATTTTTAGGAAGTAAATCAGCTCTTCTCCAAACTTGAAAATTTCATCCTGCTCTTTTGTGTCTGTTAATAACATTTTATCTACAATTACAAAGACGCGCCTAAGTGCATCATGTTCTTTTCTTAAATCTTGAGTTGCTTTTCCCATTAATATCCTTCTTCCTTTTGGTTGGCTCAAATTATGTATTTATCCTTGTACTGGACAGTTTCGATCGAGGTCTACTAATAAACGCATCTGATTTACTTGGTAAGTTGGTCAGGGTATAAAATATCATTCTATCGTGGATTATATCCCATTGAAAATGACCAAAAAATATAGCTAAACCCCCAGATAGACAGGGCGGGGCAACAAACGTTTTAGCCCAAGCATCAAATCAAGAAGCTGCCATCTCCGTTTCGGATTTTGCTCGAAACGGAGGTTTTATTCTATGCAATGGTCAAAAGCCATCGAAGGTTAATCATTGCAGCGAGGTTACTGTTCATTTTGTGAATCCTGTCACATCAATAAATGGGGTTCCACTGGTAACAATCGGAAGAACACCATTCCACTTCGTAAGGGCAAGATATTCAAGGTACTCAGGAGTAAGTGCTCCAGTATTCTTGAGAGCTGCCTGAGCATCTGCCTGACCTTGTGCCTGAGCAACTGCAGTTTGTGCTTCGATCTGAGCCTTGGCAAGTAGCTGCTTAGCGGTTTCAACCTGTTGCTGTGCAACCTGTTTGGCTTCAATCGCTGCATTGAACTCGGGGCTGAAATCAAAGTTAATGATGTTGAAATTCTCTACAATCACATGGTAGACTGCAAGCTGTGACGCCAGTGCCTCCTCTGCTTTCACCCTTACTTGTTCACGCTTGGTGATTAGTTCTTCTGCTGTATATTGTGCTGTGACGGCCTTAAAGATATTCTGCACCGCTGGTGCTATTAGGATGTCTTGATAGAGCATACCCACATTCTGATAGACGTTCGTGGCATACTGTCCATCAAGGTGGTAGTTCACCGCGATTGTAGATGTTACTACCTGTAAATCCCTGCTGGCAGCAGAGGCGTCCACCTGGTCTTTTTGAGTACGAACATCCATCTTGCGTATTCCCTCAGCAATAGGTATCTTCCATGAAATGCCTGGGTATACAACTCGATTCACTGCCCCCCATCTGGTAATGACTCCAACATAACCAGCGTCTACGCGATTCATCGACATAGAAAACAGCACAATCGCAATTAAGATAAATAGTATGATCAGGGATACACGCCCTACCTTCAACCCTCTACCTTTAGTAAACATATCATTCCTCCACGACGATTGAATCTTCCCTGGTTGCTTGACTATCAAGCCATCAGGGTCAACTTAATAAACAACACATCCGAATAGCCAATGTCAATTTCTTGAGCAGGATACATTTGATTTTATCTACGTTAGATCGAGGTTCCGGTTGTTAGCACTATTTCGATACACATCCTTGATTATACATTTTATCTTTGCGGTCATTAATGCTCCGTACATCGTACGCCAGTCTGATTGGCATCCCAAAATACAATCTCATCACCGCGTTGTTCTCTCATGCGAGAATCACAGTCTTTCACCTTTCATATTCGCATGACTACCTCGATGGAGATTCGAAAGGTTCGATTGATTATATGCTGCGCTGCAGGGAATTATCCTATATTCTGAAAACAACATCAGATACGTGGGGAGGTAATGATTGTGTAGCTACTTTAATGTTTAAAAAGATCCAACGCTCTTCGGTAATCTGGCAATCATGGCTCCCATTTTTTATGATTGGAGCTTTAGACCCATAACTTTGCGTCGCCGGTTTTCACCGGTTTTGCCTGTTCGGTGGTCTGGCAATCATGACCAGCAAGCTGGTTTTAGACCCATGACTTTGCGTCCCAAGCTTTCACTTAGTTTGCTATTATCGTCGGTCTGGAATCATGTCCACCAGGGGAAATGGATTTAGATCCATGACTCTGCGCACTATATTTTCACATAGCGAGCCTTTTCGGAGCGTTGCAGGTTAATTATAGAGGGATGCTAGAATTAGTCAAGGAAATTGATCGTGAATATTTCTACAAGGATGGAAAATCATCAAATATGGGGATTTACAGCCGATCAATAAAGTGCGAACACCTGGGTGAGGGGGGCACCCAGATGTTCGCACTATTATTATGACATAGTTCGAATGAAAAGGCAAGTTAAAGGCTGGTGAAAGGTTGTCCAAATTGGGTGGCGCTTGACAATGCGCATGCATCTGGTAAAATTAGCCCGCATTCTTGATAAGTTGATGAATGAGCCGAGATAGCTCAGTTGGTAGAGCACGCGACTGAAAATTGCGGTGTCGTCAGTTCGATCCTGACTCTCGGCACTCCTGACCTGTACCGGGTCAGACCTGCGGGCGTAGTTCAGCTGGTAGAACGTCTCCTTGCCAAGGAGAAGGTCATGGGTTCGAATCCCACCGCCCGCTCTCAATGAAGATTGCTGACTGTTGATTTTACAGGTAAGGTACCAATCAAAATCATCAATCAGCAATTTTCAATATAACAAGCATGGCGTCGTGGCCAAGTGGCAAGGCAAGGGTCTGCAAAACCCTGATCACGGGTTCAAATCCCGTCGACGCCTCTCCCAGCTGCTCAAAAGGGCAGCTTTTTGTTTTCCTGGTTTTGACCTGTGGGCAAACTGTTATTTACTCTTTAGATCTTTGATCTGACCAAATGTATTAATGCTCAATACCCACTGGGAGCCGAGCTCAAACTGGCTGAAGTCTGCCGAATCAACCGGATTGTAGCCATACGTCTGACCGTCAGCATCAAAGGACACCTGGTAAGACTCGGATCGGTTGCCTTCCTGTTGACCAGCTTGCAGGTTGAGCAAAGGCCACTCAGGATTATTGTCGCTGCCTTGGGCTACGGCGGTATTGACCACTGTCCAATCCAACACGCTAAAATCGCAATAACTGGCATAAACGCGATATTCGCAATCCTGGACCACCTTACCAGCGCCGCTGCCTGTGTCGATGGTGTAGGGAGTACCGCATACTTCGGTGGCATTTGGTACTGGAAAGCTGCTGGTCTCTTTATATCTGTCCTGACAGGCAACATTCTTTGCTTCTGAAGGGACATTCTCCTCCCAGGCGCTTTTTTGGACAGGTGCCTTCGCCATGATATCAATGGAGAGCTGCCATTGCATGTCTGAAACGCTGGCAGTGACATCGTTTGTGCGATTGCCCATAACAATAAAAGCAATCACAGAGCCCAAACACAGCACGCCCAATAGAACCGCCCCGACGATCATCCAGATGGGTGTTTTTTTGGCGATGGCAGCAGGGGCAACGGGGGGGGCGGTAGGTTCCACCAGGCTGGCACCGCAATTAGGGCAGCGCTGAGCGTTAGCTTTTACTGGCTGGCCACAGGATGGACAAGGTTTATCGGGAATGGCAGCTGTCTCATAGGCACCAAGCACCTCCCCAGCCTGCCGGGCGAGACCTGCCTGAATATCGCCGCCGCATTGGATGCAGAACTTCGTGCCGGCCGGATTGAGCACATTGCAATAGGGGCAGTGGATGGCAGGACCCGCTTTGGCTTCTTCCAGCCTGGCTTTATCTGTGATCAGCTCCTGCTGGTCAGGTAACTGGTATTTATCCTGCTCCGCGAATGGCGCACCGCAATTTGTGCATACCCGTTTCATCCCAGGGTTGATCGTGCCACAGTGTTTGCAGGTCCATTCCAATTCAACATAACCGAGTTCTTTTTGGGTCATGAGAGCTACTCCTAGATAATCAAATCACCAATAATTCTACACCTGGTCGATTATTCATGCCCGTGCTCACGCTCCACGATACCCACGCCCTTATCCTCACCCTGGTAGAGCAGGACAATTCCGAAAGTTTTGAGCAGCGCCTCGGGGGTGAGGATTTCTTTACCCGGACCCACCGCTACCACTTCATGCGCAAGCAGCATAGCCTGGTTGCATTCGGATGCCAGCTGAATGTCATGCGTGGCTACCACGATCATTGCCCCACGATTGCGTTCCTCATTCATGATCTGGGTAAACAGCTCACGACCAGAAGCGTCCAGGCTTGAAGTGGGCTCATCCAGCACGATCAGATCGGCCTGGCGGGCGAGCACCTGTGCCATGTAGACGCGTTGCTGCTGCCCACCCGACAGCATGCGCAGTGGGGAATCACGCAGGTCTTCAATGCCCATGCGCTGTAAGGAAGCGGTGATAATCTGCTCATCCTCGAGCGTCATGCGACCAAACAAGCCCTTTTCGGTAAATCGGCCCATCTGCACCACATCTTTTACGCGCAGAGGCAGGATGATGCCGGACTCATGGAACTGGCTGAGGTATGCAAGCTGGTGAGGGTTTTTCCCAGGAGGGTTACCTAGCACACGAATTTCCCCTTTAATGGGCGGCAATAACCCGACGATGGTCTTTAGCAGAGTGGTTTTCCCAGAGCCGTTGATGCCTACCAGCGCCAGTGATTCACCACAGGTGAGCTCAAAATTTACGGTTGGTACCACAATCTCACCCTGATAACCAATATCCAGGTCGTGAGCGATCACGCAGGAGATTGATTGATAATTATCGATTACAGATTCGGGATGCATGGCTCAACCTATATGATGGGATCCGAATTTTGCCTGGGGGCGGCTGCGTAGGAAAAAGACCAGAAAGAAGATCAGGGTGGCAACTAAAACAATCGATGCACCGGCCGCCAGGTTGAAATGATAGCTGACCAGTAGACCGAAATAGACCGATAACGACCCAAACCCAGCCGCCCAAACCATCATGGTTTGTACGCGCCGGGCAACCAGTGCACCGGCACCGGCTGGAGCCAGCAGCATCCCAAATACCAGCAACGTGCCCACCGTTTGGAAGGAGGTGATAACGGTGAGAGCAATCAGAGCCAGCATGATGTTGTGATAAAGGCTGGCATTAAAACCCGCGACCTGTGCCTGTTCGGGGCTGAAGCAAAGCATCAGAAATGGGCGGGCGCAGACGATCACCGTGATCAGGATAACCAGTGTCGCAACCAGCTGGATCAGCAATGCACCAGGGTTGATGCCGAGGATCTCCCCGAATAGGACCCGCACCAAATCTCCGCTGAATGAACTGCTGCGAGAAACGATCACCACCCCCAAAGCCAGCATTCCCACGAACAGCAGCCCAATGGCAGTGTCAGAGCTCAGGCGTGTGCGTCGGGTGATCAGGCTGATACCCCCAATCATCACCAGCGCTCCAACCGTGGCCCCGAGGATTCCAGGAATCCCCAATAATATCGCCAGGGCAATACCCGGCAAGACCCCATGTGCCAGGGCGTCACCAATAAACGCCAAACCACGCAAGACAATGAATGTGCCGATGATCCCGCAGGCAATAGACACTAAGACCCCGGCCAACAAAGCGTTGAGCATGAAGGTATTGGATGAAAATGGAGTGATGAATATATCCATGGCTAACGAAGATTATCCACAATGGTTTGCGCCAGATTACGCATAAATGTGAAATACGATCCATCTGAAGGAAGGAGGTGAGTGGAAAGCTGGACGACCTTCGCACCCGTCTCCCTACCTATGGCATCGGAGATTGCACCCGGTGTGCCGAGCTCAGAGAAGATCGCTTTGACCTGGTTCTCCTGGATCAAAGTCTTCAAGGCAGCCAGGTCGGCAGCCGAAACCTGGGCCTGAGAATTTAGACTTGGGATGATGGCCCCCACAAGCTTGAAACCATAGCGATCGGCAAAATATCCCAATGATTCATGCCCGGTGACCAGCTTGCGGTCGGTTTCGGGCAAGCCGGCAACCATGGAAACGATTTCAATATTCAAACTGTCAAGCTGTGTTGCCAGGTCTTGAGCCTGAACGGAGAGGTCGATGCTGAGATCAGCCTTGATCTGGTCAGACAGGGCGAGAACAACTTGCTTCATCATCAATGGATCCATCCATAAGTGAGGGTCAGATGCGCCCACATTTTGATCGGAACCAGAGTTGGGAATTCCCTGCCCCTGACCTACCTTGCGAACGGTGATATGGTCTGAGGCGACAAATGACTTGACCCCCGCGGCTGCAGCTTGCGATAAGGTTTTTTCTAACCCACCTTCCAGGGTTAAGCCATTCTGAACGATCAAGTCTGCCTTCATCAAAGTCTCGATATCCTTGGCGGAAGGCTCCCATTCATGTGGATCCTGCCCATTAGGGATCAACACGACCACATTCGCCTGGTCACCCACAATAACCTTGACCAAAGCCCCCAGGATTGAGTAAGTTACGACAATCGATTTTTTACCCACTTGCCCTGTCGGTGGTGTGGGTTGACAAGCAGCTATCAAGAGTGCAATGATGATCGGGATGTAGATAGCTTTTCTCATTTTCCTTGCCCTGTTTCTTTTAACATGCCTAATTTTCATTATAGCATGGGTTGTCTGATAAACATTTAGGGGTGACAGTGAGATAAGCATCATTAACGAAGGGATGGGTGCTCAAGGCACGGCTGGCGTAGCAATAACTGCTGCCAGCGCAGATAGGTCGCTGGTCACTCCGGTGTTGATTCAGGGGCTGATCCGACGGTTGGAACTGAGAAGCCAGTCAGTCAGATAAATGGGATTAGGAATACTGATACCGGACTAACTTCACGGCGGTCATGGATAGGCATGACCGCCGGGCTGATTTATCTGAGAATGAGACTTGCGAAATTTAGCAACCCGTTCGAAATGACAATTCTGACGATCTAATAAACCTTTCTCAGCTTCAAATGGCCTCGTTCCTGACGCTTCAGCCTCCCAAAGATTATTGTCGATCAAATCATCATCAGAGAATCCATCCAAATCATCCTGGAAAGAAAGATAACCCAGGATTTGACGTGGGAAGTAGGAAGGGTGATCAAGCGATGCATGCTGTTCAGAACTTAGGATTGTTGTTTCTGCGTGATTCCGGTCTTCCGCATGACTTTCCGGTGCGACGGCTGGCTCTTCGGGAAAGGAGATAATGATTTTTCCATTCACAACGGTACGACAAGAGAGTGAAGAGATTTCTTCTAGCTGGGATAAATGCCGGTTAAGCCTGGCCGGGTGGATGCCAGTGAGCGAGGCCAGCTCGGGTATGCTCAAAGGGGGGGTATTCCACCCAGACCAAGCCAGGCAGCGCAGCTGAATCCAGGTGACAAGCACAGCAGCAGGTAGCTGCTGGTTGAAGATCATGTGGGTGGGGATGAAAATCCCGCGTGGCGGGAGAAGAGATTTGGAGATCATGACATTTTCAGAATTGTTTCAATAAAAAAATAAATCCATTCAATTATAGGAAACCAGGTAATCAGGCAATCAGGCAATCAGGCACTCAGACAATTGGGGTACAACCTATACCAGTTTAGAGCGACTGGTACAGAAGTACATGTTTATCGATCAAATCCAACCGATATAAAGATGATCTGATTGAAAGTAACATAGGAAATCATCTTATACCGGTAAAGAACAACCGCTACAGAAGTACACTGATGTAGTTACTCACCGAGTTGGAATGAGCTGCAATGATCACGTAAACACATATTAAATACTCCGATTAATTTGTCATCGCGGAATCCCCGCTGATTTTCAGGGGAAGGCGGTCATTGCTGATTGAAGCAATCTGCTCTAAATCGTTTGATCATCATCACTCATCCTCTTGCCTTCCTAAATTTACGGTCAAGAGCGGATTGCTTCGTTCGCTAAATTCGCTCCTCCAGGGCAATGACAGCTGGAAAATCCTTGCATTTTCCATTTTATAATGAGTAATTACAATATTATGTAACTACTCACCACTACTATATATATAACGTCCTAAAATGACCAAACAAATAAATCTTGTAAGGGCGCAGGGGAAAATTTCAACAAAATCCATCCTCAAATCCCTCCCCTGCGCCCTTACGAGTTAGGAAACTTGGTTAGTGAGTAGTTACAATATTATTATAGCACTAATGTTCTAATTTACAAGAGGGATAGCATAAGATTTGGAAATTTTAAGATTACTAATATTGATGTAATCAATATTCAGGGTCAAATCCTGAAGTCGAGGATGATGGAATCGAATCCAGCGGAGATAGATTTTGTATTACAATCCGATAAATGTGTTATCAAGAGGAGATGCTATATGAGCAATCAGCCGGAAGTTGATGTTGAGCGCCGCCGGAAGGCGGATAAACCGACCCAACGTGCAGAGGCTCCGATCAGGCGCCAAACAGGGGGAACAGGCAGCACAGGCGGAGGGGGCAGCTCTTACCAGCCCAGCGGAGGCGGATTTAATATCCCCACTAAGGGGAAACTAGGTGGCTGTGGGGGTATCCTCGTCCTGGTTTTAATTGTCGGGTATTATTTATTATCGGGTGGTTTGGGGTCAAGTCCGCAAAGCGAATCACCAGTCCATTGATTCACCCACTGAGAGCAACCCAATCGTCCAAGATCTGCCCACCAGCACACCCCGACCGACCAAGGTACCTGTGGCAGGAGAATCAGGTCAGAAGTGGCTGGTGATGCTGTACCAGGATGCGGATGACCAGATCCTGGAGCAGGATATCTTTGTCGACCTGAACGAGGCTGAACGGGTTGGCTCGACCGACCGTGTGGCAATCGTGGCACAACTGGACCGATTTCGAGGTGCGTATCAGGGGGATGGCGACTGGACCTCGGCCCGGCGCTACCTGGTAACCCAGGATAATGACCTGAACCGGATTGGCTCACAAATGGTGGATGACCTGGGTGAAGTGAATATGGCAGATGCGAGTACGCTGGTTGACTTTGTCACCTGGGCAATGCAGGCGTACCCTGCGGATCGCTATGTGCTGGTGTTATCGGACCATGGCATGGGATGGCCAGGTGGATGGAGCGACCCGGCACCAGTCAGCAGTGATAGCGGCCGCGCCCCGCTCATTTCTGCGCTGGATGGAGATTTCCTGTACCTGTCGGAGATCGACCAGGCTCTGTCGGATATCAGCCGCCAGTCCGGCGTGGATAAACTGGATATTATCGGCATGGACGCCTGTCTGATGAGCCAGATGGAGATTTTTGCCGCACTTCAGCCCCATGCCCATATTGGGCTGGCATCCGAGGAAGTTGAACCGTCATTAGGGTGGGCCTATGCGAGCTTCCTTCAATCGTTGGTGGATAACCCGGATATGAGCAGCCAACAGCTAAGCGCAGATATCGTCAGCTCCTACGTGAACCAGGACTTGCGCATCGTGGATGACCAGGCCAGGCAGGATTTCCTGCGTCAGGGCTCACCCATGGGAGGCTTCTTTGGGGTGAGCAGCGTGTCCGCTGACCAGTTAGCCAGGCAGATCGGGAGAGACGGAACCCTGACCGCCGTTGACCTGGATACGTTTCCAGACTTGATGGCTCAATTTAATAACTTCGCCTACGTCCTACAAAATGAAGATCAAAGGGTGGTTGCCACGGCAAGGAACTATGCCCAATCCTATACCAGCGTATTTGGGAAACAATCAGTCCCGTCTTACATCGATATGGGCCACTTTATACAGCTGGTTAACCGTGAAGCGAACAGCAGCCAGGTGACCCAGGCAGCCAATGCAGTGATCGCCGCCATGAATACCAGCATCGTGGCTGAAAAACACGGCTCAGGCAAGCCTGGTTCCACCGGGATTGCGATCTACTTCCCCAACTCCACCATGTATAACTCGCCTTATACAGGACCGCAATCCTATAACCTCATCGCAGAGCGATTTGTAAAAGGCTCCTTGTGGGACGATTTCCTGGCATTTCACTACAATGACCGGTCATTCCAAGCAAATGCAGTCGAGGCAGTTGCTCCGACGGCAGGGATGGCGAGCCGGGCTCCGGGTGCCGGGACGATCACTTTGTCTGAAATCACCACTTCAGCTGACTCGCTCGCCCCCGGTGATACGGTGAAACTAAGCACTAGCATCAGCGGGCAGAATATTGGTTACGTTTACCTGTTCATTGGATATTACGATGAAAATTCCAGTTCGATTTTTGTGATGGATACAGATTACCTGGAGAGTGCGGACACGCAGGAATTAAATGGCGTCTATTACCCTGTGTGGCCAAAGAGCGATTCGTTCAAGCTGAATTTCACCTGGGATGGGAGCATCTTTTCCGTATCAGACGGAACAACCTCCGTGCCCGCATTACTGACACCGGTGGCATATGGTGCAGCTGCAGAAGAGGCGGTCTATTCGCTGAACGGTACCTACACCTTCGCAGATTCAGGCGAGCAGAAATTTGCCCAGCTGTTGTTCATGGATGGTAAATTAATCAAGGTATATGGTTATCAAGGGTCGAATGACACGGGTGCCCCGGCAGAGATCACGCCATCCGATGGGGATACATTCACTATTACTCAGAAGTGGATGGACCTGGATGCAAGCGGCAAAGTCACCCAGGTGGTCGAACAGGCAGGAGAGACGCTAACATTCAGCAGCAGCAGCCTGTTCACCTGGTCGGCGGAGTATGCGCCGGTGGGCAATTACCTGGTAGGCTTTATGGTAGCAGACCTGGACGGGAACACGAGCCAGGTGTTCACCCAGCTCTCGATGCGGTAATGCTATAGCGACCGCATCCATGTAAACCGGGCAGTCTTTCTGAGCACGCTACAGCGCCTCGATCTTCGAGGCGTTGCCGGTTTAATCTCCGTGCGTTCATCTGATTGTCATCTTCGCCTGATATATTGTGCCTAATTGGATGCACAACATCTTATATCAGGAGGATACTCGAATGAAACACATCTCCGCAATCATCACTGCTCTGGTCATCACTGCCATCGTCGGTTTGGGGATTACGGTGGTCGGGGTCAACGCCCTGACCAATACCAATACCGTCCCGCTGCAGAATTCACCCAATGCCAGCTTATCCAGCAATGACCTGGCGAGCAATAGCGGTAGCTCCGCTTCACAATCTACATCCACATCAACGGATGTGCAGCAATTACAGCAGGAAGTGAGCAGCCTGCAATCTCAGCTTAGCCAGGCAAGCCAGGTGGTACAACAATACCAGTCACTTCTCATAACCCTACAACAGCGGGGATTAATCCGCATCGATCAAAATGGCAATATTTACCTTCCCCAGGGTGAATCTGAGTTTCACTAAATATTGATATATATCCAAATAACCAGGGTGGAGGTTACCCATTGATCCACCAGAAAGGTAGCGAACATGAAAATCGTCAAAAAAAGTATGCGTCTGTGGATAACATTTGCGTCAGTCTTTAGCTTCCTTACCGGTTGGGTGCTTTTCTCGCACGCCAATAAACCCGCCCCGTTGATCTCCAGCCAACCTGCAGTGAGTGCGCCAGCATCTAACCAGATCGTGCGAACATTCAATAGCAATACATCGAGCGGAGGGTTCCAGTTCCCGCAGCAAAGCCAGACCAATTTTTTTAGCCCACGGCTAAGAACAGGTGGCTCATAAAATGCAGTACGATGAGTTCCGGGCGATGAACTCTGACATCCTCCTGGCTGCCAGTGGAAGCGACCCAAAGGCAATCCAACGGGGGTTCTTAATGGCACGCCAGTTTATCAACCAGAGCGAACAGCGCTTCACTCGCTTTAGCGATACAAGTGAGCTGGCCGAGCTCAACCGCTCAGCAGGAACCTGGTTCCGGGCATCATCTGAGATGTTCCAGGTGATCCAGGAGGCACACCGCCTGGCGATCGAAACCGATGGGTTATTCAACCCGGCAATCTTGCCTGCTTTGAAACAGGCAGGCTACGACCGCAGCATGGATGAGATCCGGGAAGATCGACCCCGGAATGAGGCAGTTATTCCATTTGAAAAGCATGACTTCCGGACTATTAGGCTCGATCCGGAGACGAACTCCATCCTCATACCACCCGGGATGCAAATTGACCTGGGAGGGATCGCCAAGGGCTGGATTGCCGAGCAGGCTGCAAAGCAGCTGGCGCAAAACAGTGAAGCGTGTGCAGTCAACGCGGGGGGGGATATGGTGCTGGTCAACCTGCCCAAAGGCGAATCTGATTGGGAAATCGGCCTGGAGAATCCACTCGAGCCTGAGAAGGACCTGGCGGTCTTGCACGTCAAGCCGGGTGCCGTGGCAACATCATCAACTGCCAAACGTCAATGGCAGCATAACGGAAAATTACAGCATCATCTGATTGACCCGCGCACCGGCGTACCAGCGCAGACTGAATGGCTGAGCACTACCGTCTGGGCAGAAACAGCTGCCGAGGCCGAGGTGTATGCCAAGGTGCTGCTGATCGCAGGACCGCAAAACGTGGATGCGTTATTTAGAAATCACAGCAACAAAGCTTACCTGGCGGTGGATAAAACTGGCTGGGTTCATGGTTCCAAGAATTATCATGAGGTGTTCCATGTCTGATCTCAAAGCAATTTCAAATCAATCCAACCCAAAACGGCTGGTTATATGGATCATCGCAGGGGTTTTTATCCTCAGCGCATTGATCCTGGGGGCAGTGGGATTTTTCGTTACCCGCTATCTACCCGTGGGAAGTGCGATTTCCAACTTTTTTACATGGCTATTCGCTACCAACAGCACCCATACCACCTGGTATATCACCCGGGCGGCTGGATGGGTAGCATACTTCCTGCTCTGGTTTTCCATGCTATGGGGGCTGGCAATACCAACCAAGTTCTTTGAACGTGTGCTCTCACCCACCTTTGCGGTCGATTTTCATGAATATATCTCCCTGCTCTCAATCGGTTTTGTTATTTTACATGTCTCAGTGTTGATGATCGACCAATATCTGCCCTTCTCACTGGCCCAGATTTTGATCCCATTCATTTCACCCTACCGCCCGGTATGGGTGGGGCTGGGTGTGATCGGAGCTTATCTTAGCCTGCTGGTAACCATCACCTTTTACCTGCGCAAGAAGATCGGTCAAAAAAGATTCAAATCAATTCATACGCTAAGCATGTTCGGCTATCTGGGGGTGGTGCTGCATGCGTTCTTTGCAGGCAGTGACTCTTCACTCAGGGGAGTGCAACTCATTTACATTGGCACATTCATGGTGATCGTGTTCCTGACTTCCTATTGGCTGATCAATGCCAGGCAGTTGAAGAAGGGAAAAGATGCCCGTGCCTTACCTTCTTCACATACACAACCTGTACGGCAGCAAAACAGGAAAGTTGTATAATTTTGATATGCGCCTGCTTGTGGTTGAAGATAACCAACGCCTGCGGAATTCGATCAAATTAAGCCTGGAGGAATCGGGATATGTTGTGGATGGCGCAGCAGATGGGGTGGAAGGCCAGGATCTGGCTGAGCTGACCCCGTATGATGCCATTATCCTGGATATTATGCTCCCCAGGCGCGACGGATTGGATGTTTGCCGGAATCTGAGACGCCAGCACTTGCGTACACCCATCCTGCTGCTCACGGCGCGGGATGCAGTGGAGGACCGGGTGAAAGGTCTGGATAGTGGAGCGGATGATTACCTGGTCAAGCCTTTTTCCCTGGATGAGCTGCAAGCCCGGTTGAGGGCACTCCTACGGAGAGATGCACCGGATAAGACCGGTGTGTTGATGGCGGCAGACCTGGAGCTCGATCCGGCAACCCACAATACACAGCGGGCGGGAATCCCCATCGAGCTGACCAGTAAGGAGTTCGCCCTGCTGGAGTACATGTTGCGTAACCCTAATTGGCTGATCACGCGTGAAATGGCTGAGAGACATGTGTGGGATTATGGGGGAGCCAGTGGCTCGAACCTGGTGGATGTATATATCCGCCGCCTGCGCCGCAAGTTAGATGATCCCTTTAAAGTAAAGCTGATTGAGACCGTGCGTGGTTTTGGGTATCGTTTGAATAAGCCCGAAGCATAACCGATTAATCACCCGTATGGCTCTGACCTTGGAGAAAGTGAATTGGAATAATTAAATGAAACCTCGGGGAAAAATCTCCAAACAAAGCCTGGATCTATTCACCCACAGCATCCGATTCCGATTGGTGCTGTGGTTTGTATTGATCCTGGGGGCAGTGATGGCTTTGTTCAGCGGGTTCGTTTACTGGCGCCAGGCGCAGGATATCCGCTCAATCGCTTTGGGACGCTTGAACTTCTCTTTGGAGCACCTGCTTGGTTCATCAAATGAAGAAGAACATGCGCTTGAGCACCTGGTACCTGCTACTCCCGGGGGATGTTTACCAGCAACGTAAATGCGGATGCAAATTTAGAACAAAGCGATATAGTGGCACTTCAAGCGACCGATGGGACAATTTTGGAAAGCAGGGGTGCTCTGACAGCGGATCAAATTAAAAAGCTGAATCTCCCAACCATGGGCTGGACCGGGATCAAACAGATCACAATCCCCAAAGTCACTACTATCCAGAACACTCGCTACCTGTTCATCAATCCAGCTGTCGAACAAAATGGGCAGGTTGCCGGCTACCTCTTAATAGGCGTGCCATTGGATGCCAACAACCAGATGGGACGATTGCTGGTATCACTTGTGTTGGGCAACTTGCTTACGCTGGCAATCGCATTATCGGGAGGTTTTTGGCTGGCTGATCGGGCTATGCGACCAGTACGCACGATCACCCAAACGGCGAAGCAGATCGGCGAGACTGACCTTCACCAGCGCTTGCATTTACCGGGTAAGGATGAGCTCTCTGAGCTGGGCAACACGTTCGATGAGATGCTCAACCGGCTGCAAGCCGCCTTTGAACGCCAGCGGCAATTCACCGCAGATGCGAGCCACGAGCTGCGTACGCCATTGACCATTGTCGAGCTGGAAGCCAGCCGGGCGCTCTCCACGCGCAGGTCGGTGGAAGAATACGAAAACATCTTACGCACGATAAAATCGGAAAACCAGTTCATGGTGCGGCTGGTAAATAATTTGCTGGCACTGGCACGCATGGATGGAGGTCAGGTAAAGTTAAAAACCGAGCCGCTGGATCTGAGTGAGCTGGCAGCTGAGGTGATTGAACGAATGTCACCCCTGGCAGCGGTGCAAGGCGTTTCCATGACGGTTGGTGATCTGCCGAAGCTTACCATTTTAGGAGATCGGTCAACTCTGACACAAATGCTGACCAACCTGGTGGAAAATGCGATTAAATATTCGGGAAGTGCACCTAGCCCCAAAGTCCATATCTCGGCTGGCACGCGGCTGGATAGCAAGCAAAACCAGGCCTGGGTACGGGTGAATGATAACGGTATCGGCATCTCAACTGATCACCTGGAGCGGATTTTTGACCGGTTTTATCAAGTGGATGCTGCCCGCAGTCGGACGGATGGAACAGATGGGGATGGAATCGAGTCGGATTCATCGGGCACGGGCCTGGGATTGGCAATTGCCCAATGGATTGCGCACGCCCACAAGGGTGAGATCCGGGTGGAGAGTACGGTTGGCAAAGGATCTACTTTTGAGGTGATCCTACCAGCGAACATCCTGATTGAATAAATTTCTCCGAATTACCTTATTAATAGAATACTCCACCTTACAGGGAGGAAATTCACTATTCTTTACGAGGTTGACAGGAAACATGGGTGTTAATTAGTAAAATCTATATTAGAATAACAGACGCACTGCGTCTGAGTGAATAATCGACTATTATAGGATGTGATCCATGAAAGAGAAAATCCTGGTTACGGGTGGAGCTGGGTTCATCGGAAGCCATCTGTGTGAGTTATTGATTCAAAGGGGGCATTATGTCATCGCCATAGACAACCTTTCGACAGGCAGGCTTGAAAATATCCAACACCTGCTGCCTATACCGAGCTTCCAGTTCGTGCGTGAGACCATCACTAACAGCCTGGTCCTGGATCGACTGACCAGCGAAGTGGACATCCTCATCCACCTGGCAGCTGTGGTGGGGGTTCAACTGATTGTGGAGGACCCGGTGAATACGATTGCCACCAACATCATGGGGACAGAGGCGGTGCTTACGACTGCCAACCGGTACCATTGCAAGGTGATGATAGCCTCCACATCCGAGGTGTATGGTAAGGGGTTTAAAGTACCTCTTAATGAGGATGATGATTGTGTGATGGGTCCAACCAGCCACAGCCGTTGGGCCTACGCCACTTCCAAGGCAATCGACGAATTTCTGGGATTAGCGTATTATCACCAATTCGGCTTACCAGTGATAATCATGCGCTTCTTCAACACGGTGGGACCCCGCCAAACCGGACGTTACGGGATGGTGCTGCCGCGCTTTGTTCGCCAGGCGCTGGCAGGTGAGCCGATTACCATTTATGGAGATGGGGAGCAAAGCCGCTGTTTTGGAGATGTGGCGGACGTCATTGATGCAACAGTTAAATTAGCTTCACACCCGGGAGCGATCGGCCAGGTATTCAATATTGGATCGCCCGAAGAAGTGACTATCCGTGAGCTGGCTGAGAGGGTACTTACCGTCACGGGCAGTCAATCAAAAATTATCTACATCCCTTATGATGAAGCTTACGCACCTGGGTTTGAGGATATGCGCCGCAGGGTGCCTGACCTGGGGAAAATACGCGGGATTATCGGTTACGAGCCACGTTATACCCTGGACGATACAATCAAACGTGTGGTCGCGTATGAACGCGAGCGCACACAAAAACAAAGCAAAGAACCTACTTTACCCAGAGCATCCAGGTAAGCTGGGCTACCACCAGGCCGAGCAGGATACCTCCAAAAGCCTCCATCGGTGTGTGACCTAAAACTTCACGCAGCTGCTCTTCCTTCAAGGGATTTCCAGCTGCCAGGTCGTTGATCATGGCATTGATCAGCTCAGCGTGTTTACCTGCCTGGCGGCGAATGCCGGTGGCATCGTAAATGACGACCATACTCATGGCAAACGCCAGGGCAAACAACGCCGAGTCATAACCAACCGAAAGCCCAATCGCATGGGTGATGCCAACCACCAGGGCCGTGTGGGAGCTTGGCATACCTCCAGCTGCAACCAGTAGTGACCAATTCCATTTATGGGTCTGCAAATATTCTATCGGAAGCTTGATCGTCTGGGCGATTCCCCAGGCGATTAATGCGGCAATGAGAACATAGTTGTGGAAGATGGCGATCAAGATTGTCACGCTCCCATTTCCATGTCCACCAGGGTATCGCCTGAGAGCTGTTTGACGCGCAGTTCTGCCTTGTCCAGCAATTCCACACAATGTTTGGTTAATGCCTGCCCGCGCTCATAGAGAGACATGGTTTCATCCAGGGGAAGCTTGTTTGACTCAAGGGAGGTGACGATGGTCTCCAGCTCGGTCAGTGCCTGCTCGTAGGATAGCTCCTTCACAGGGGGAAGGGTTGTTTTTGCTTTTGGTTTGGTTGGTGTCATTAATGACCTCCACTCACATGTCTTTGCGAGATCGGCGTTTTATGCCGGTCGAAGCACTCTGCTCGTATTAATTTAACCTTCCGAAATCGGCAGTCCAAGAGCGGATTGCTTCGTCGCATAATTCGCTCCTCCCCCGAAAGACAGCAGGGGCAGGCGCAATGACATATTAAAAATGTCATTGCGAAATCAGCGTTCCTTGCTGATTGAAGCAATCTGCTCTTATTCTTGATAAAATCTTTCAAAACTCCACAAGAAAACTATTGGTAATATTTTTCAAATAAATCATCCCAATTTGGATTAATACTAACTATCAATTCAACTTTTTTCTTTCTTGAGCCTCCCTTAATTTGCTTCTCACGAGCTAAAGCTGAACTTATACTATTTCCACTTTCATAATACACAAGTTTATATAACTTGTACTTTTTTGTAAACACGCCGCCTTTATCTGATCGGTGTTCAAGAACCCTGCGCTGCAGATCATTAGTAACCCCGGTATAAAGAACTTTATTTGTCATGGTTGTCATGATATAGACGAAATACTGTTTTTCTAGCATGTGTTAGTCTCAAAAATAACCCCTGGCTCACTTTATCTCAGGGATATTATCTGCATGGAGTAGACATAGATTCTAACTCAAGAGCAGATTGCTTCGCCAAAAGACCACTGGCTCGCAATGACCATTAATTTAATGTCATCGACGGCTTGTATTCGTAAGCTCCTCGTATTTTTTGTCATTACTGCGAAATCAGCGTTCTTTGCTGATTGAAGCAATCTGCTCTAATTGATTTATTTTGCCTGGCAAGCATTTTATGCTGATCAAAGCAATCTGATCTAATTGCTTTTTTTCATCCATCCACATGCACATCGAAATCACCATCACTGACTTGTACATTTAATCCATCCCCACGGCTAATCTGACCCACCTTTGAAATGGTATCACCTACCTCATTGGTGACGATGGCATAACCGCGTTCCAAAACCGCCGCAGGGTTAAGTGCAGCCATATGCTGCATCATCCCTGCCAGGTGGATGCGTGCCAGCTGAAGCAGATGGCTGGTGGAGGCCGCCAGGCGGTGGTCGAGCTCGTCCACCCGCTGGCTGTTCGATTGAATTTGGTTGAGGGGCGAATTCCTCTCCAGCTGGTTTTGGAGATCCCGAAAGGTCCAGCGCAGCTCACTGGCGAAGGCTAACAGCAGGCGGTTCAAGCGGTCATTCAGCTCAGAGAGGTCCAGACGCAGGTCAGTCTGGTTGGGAGTAGCAAGCTCAGCCGCCGCTGTGGGGGTGGGGGCACGCAGGTCAGCTACGAAATCGGCGATGGTGAAATCGGTCTCGTGACCGACGCCGGTGATGATTGGAACGGGAGAAGCAGCAATGGCGCGTGCCACACGCTCATCGTTGAAAGCCCACAGGTCTTCGATCGAGCCGCCCCCACGCGCCAGGATGATCACATCAGGGTGGGCGAATTGGGAAACATCATGAAGGGCAGCAATAATCCTACCAGGTGCCTCATCCCCCTGGACGGGTGTGGGTGCCAGCACCACCTCTACCAGCGGGTAGCGACGCTGGAGGGTGTTAAGCATATCTTGCAAAGCCGCACCGGTAGGTGAAGTGACGATCCCGATCCGTTTCGGCTTTGGCGGTATGGGACGCTTACGTTCTGGTGCGAATAAACCCTCCGCCTCCAATTTAGCTTTCAAACGCAGGAATTCCTGGTACAGAGCACCTTCTCCAGCCGGGCGGAAGATATCTGCATACAGCTGGTATTGCCCACCCACCTCATAGATACTGATAGATCCATGGACTTCAATCGCATCTCCATCACGGGGTGTGAAACTCTGACGGATAACGGCATTACGCCACATTACACAACGCAGGGAGGCAGAACTATCCTTCAGTGTGAAATACAGGTGACCGGAGGCTGGACGTGAGAAATTAGAAATCTCGCCTTTCACCCACACATCCTGGAGCAGCTCATCTGATTCAAGCAGCTCGCGCAAATAGCGCGTCAGGTCGGTGACCGACCATGAGACTGGAATATGGGGGGTAAAAAGAGGCATCTGAGACATCCGTATTAGGATACACGGATTAGGGTGGGATGTCAACACTACCGTGTTGGGGCTGTCTAATAAATTCCAATATTGTGGAAAATATCCAAAAACGTAGTGGCGTAGGAGTGGGATTTGAATACAATACACCAGAAAAATTGGTACTCCACCCTACGCCCACATGGTGCGCCTTTAGTCAGAGCGCAGGGGGTAATTAATCATGCTATTTTCGGAATTCCATCCCTCCGGTCAAAAGCTGACCGGACTGGTCGCGCATCTACTTTTGGGTCAGCCCCTATTCCGTAAAGACCGATTCTTTGCTACAATAATGATGCAATATGAATTACATCTGGTCTCCCTGGCGTATGGAATATATATTATCCCCCAAATCTGGCGAAGGTTGCATATTTTGCGAAGGGTTGAAGCAGGTCGATGGTCCTGAAAACCTGATCGTTCACCGTGGACCGAAAGCATTTGTGATCCTTAACCGCTTCCCCTATACCAGCGGGCACCTGATGATTGTTCCGTATGAGCACAAACCTTCGTTGGAGCTGCTTGAAACCAGCTCGCGGGCGGATATTATGGATCTCTCAGCTCGGGCAATCGAGGTGCTGAATACCCTGTATTTACCCCAAGGATACAATTTGGGAATGAATATTGGAAATGCAGCTGGAGCGGGGATCTCAGAGCATGTGCATTTACACGTAGTGCCGCGTTGGGTTGGGGATACCAACTTTATGTCGGCCGTATCACAAACCCGCGTGCTGCCAGAGCTACTAGAGGAGACCTATCATCGAGTGTGGGAAGCCTGGAAAGCCAAATAAAATCAGGATTTATATATTTGAGGTAACTTGGGGCTCCGACCATAACAGATACAAACACGATGAACGAAGGTTCCAGGAGGAAAAATGATGAGCAACAAGGAAACTGAAGCTGTTATTTTAAGTGCGGTACGCACACCTTCGGGAGGTTTTCAAGGGGGATTCAACAGCTTGACGGCTGTAGATCTGGGGGCATGGGTGGTAAAGGCGGCAGTGGAACGGGCTTCCATTCCAAATCCTGCAGATATCAAAGAAGTCATTATGGGCAATGTGGTTTCAGCCGGGTTGGGGCAAAACCCTGCCCGCCAGGCTGCGATCCACGCCGGATTACCGGCATCGGTGGGAGCATTCACGATCAATAAAGTGTGCGGATCGGCATTAAAAGCCGCCATGTTGGCCGCGCAAGCCATCCGGGCAGGCGATGGGGACCTGTTTGTGGCGGGTGGGATGGAGAGCATGAGCCGGGCTCCTTTTTTGGTGGATGGACGGACGGGAAACCTGCGCTTCGGGCACGCCCAGCTGACTGACGCCTTATTGAAGGATGGCCTTTGGTGTGCGCTGGAAAATTGGTCCATGGGAGATGCTGCCGAATTTATCGCCAATGAGTACAACGTCACGCGTGAAGCCATGGATGAATATTCTTATAACAGCCACAAAAAAGCCATCGCGGCCATCGACGGGGGAAAATTCAAGCAGGAGATCGTGCCGGTGGAAGTGAAGGGGCGTAAGGGACTGGTGACGGTGGTGGATACGGATGAAACCCCACGCCGCGACACCACCCTGGAGGGGCTGGCGAAACTGCGCCCGGCATTCCAAAAGGACGGCAAAGTGACCGCTGGCAACGCCCCTGGCTTGAACGATGGCGCCGCAGCTGTGGTGATCGCCAGCCGGGCAAAAGCTGAGCAAATGGGAGTAAAACCAATCGCCCGTATCCTGGGTTATGGGAATGTTGCTCTGGAGCCGAAATATTTATTTGCAGCCCCGGCTAAAACCATCCCCGTGGTCTTGAAGCAGGTGGGTTGGAAGCTGTCGGAGGTGGACCTGATCGAGCTCAATGAAGCCTTTGCAGCCCAGGTGCTGGCAAATGGGTACGAGCTGGCAGACCAGGGATGGGACTGGAATAAAGTCAATGTGAATGGTGGCGGTATTGCCCTGGGTCACCCGATCGGTGCCAGCGGAGCCCGCTTGCTGGCTACGCTGATCTATGGGTTGAAGGATCGAGGGCTGAAGAAAGGTGTCGCCTCGCTATGCCTGGGAGGGTCTGAGGCGGTCGCGATGGCAATCGAGGTGGAGTAAGGGCGAAGCATCTATAAAATACTATAGATGCTTCGTCTGTACAGGAGGAATCAATGGACATTCGCTCGATTTTCGTGGTGGGGGCGGGGACGATGGGAAATGGTATTGCCCAGGTGGCGGCTACCTCGGGCTACCAGGTGACGATGATGGATGTAGTGCCGGGTCAAGTGGAACGAGCTCAGGCAACCATTGCCAGGTCGGTTGAAAAGCTATTGGGCAAAGGTGCTATTACAGACGAGCAAAAGCAAGCCGCGCTTACCATCCAGACCAGCAATGCATTAAACAGTGCCGCGAGTGCTGACCTGGTGATTGAAGCGGCCACGGAAAACCCCGAGCTGAAGCTCAAGCTTTTTCGCGAGCTGGACCAAATTGCCAGGCCTGGGGCGATCCTGGCGAGCAACACCTCTTCGATCAGCATCACAAAAATCGCGGCAGTCACCAAGCGCCCGGAAAGCGTGATCGGGATGCACTTCATGAACCCGGTGCCCCTGATGAAGCTGGTGGAGGTGATCCGAGGGCTGGCGACCAATGCTGAAACCACCGATACCACCATGGAGGTGTGTCGTAAGATGGGCAAAGAACCGGTGGAAGCCAATGATTTACCGGGATTCATTTCCAACCGTATCCTGTGTCCGATGATCAATGAAGCCATTTTTGCGCTCCAGGAGGGTATTGGCACACCTGAAGCGATCGACACGGTGATGAAATTGGGAATGAACCACCCCATGGGACCACTGGCGCTGGCGGATTTGGTGGGGCTGGATGTGGTGCTCTTCGTCATGGAGGTGCTGCAGCGCGACCTGGGCGATGATAAATATCGCCCCTGCCCACTGCTGCGTAAGATGGTAGATGCCGGTTACCTGGGCAGGAAGTCTGGACGGGGCTTCTACCAGTATTAAACCTCCATTCGATGGGTAAAAAGTAGATATTTCATAGACCGGTTATTGGGGAGGGTGAAGAAAATGGATAACCCTGTATATGATTACGTGATCATTGGCTCGGGTTTTGGGGGCAGCGTTTCGGCCATGCGGTTGGCTGAAAAGGGCTATTCGGTATTGGTGCTGGAGCGTGGGAAGCGCTACGAAGACAAAGATTTCCCGAAAACCAATTGGAATATTTTCAAATCACTGTGGCTTCCCTTTATACGCTGCTTTGGTATCTGGGAATTATCTTTTTTGAATGGCGCAATTGCTCTGAGGAACAGTGGCGTGGGTGGGGGAAGCTTGATGTATGCCAATGTGTTGATGGAAACGGATGACCGGCTCTTTGAGGCACCCAGCTGGCATCATCTGGCAGATTGGAAGCCAATTCTCCGCCCGCATTACGACACTGCCAAGCGCATGCTGGGAGTGACAACCAACCCTCGTTTAGGGAAAGCTGATGATATTTTGAAGGAAATTGCCGTTGAAGGCGGTGTAGCAGATACATTTCACCCAACGGAAGTGGGGGTTTTCTTTGGAGCAGAAAATGAGACTGTCCCTGATCCGTTTTTTAATGGTGAGGGACCATCTCGGACTGGGTGTAATTTCTGTGGTGGCTGCATGGTTGGCTGCCGATATAACGCAAAAAATACCCTACCAAAAAATTACCTATACTTTGCTGAAAAGCTGGGTGTGCGTATCCTTCCAGAAGTCACAGTCAGAGATATTCGTCCTTTGAAGGGTAAATCGGATGATAGCGCCCGCTACGAGGTGGTTTATCGCAAGACAACGGCATGGGTTTTTCATCCACCCATGAATGTAAGGGCACGCAATGTCATCGTCGCAGCAGGCGCGCTGGGTACACTGGAATTGCTCTTCCGCTGCCGAGAGCAAACCCATTCGTTACCACGCTTGTCACAACGACTGGGCTACAATGTACGAACCAACAGTGAAAATCTTCAAGGAGCTGTCAGCCGAGAAGGAGAAATAGATTATTCCAAAGGCATTGCCATTACATCCATTTTTAGTGCAAATAGGATCACGAATATTGAACCAGTTCGCTTTTCTGATGGATCTTCTTTGATACGCAATATCACCGCACCTTTGGTTGATGGTAATACTGTTCCAATGCGGATCATAAGGACATTTTGGGAAATCATCCGTCACCCCATCGATTTTCTCTATGGCCGTTTCTTTTCACGCTGGGCGCGTCATACGATCATTCTATTAATGATGCAACCCGTGGAAGAGCTATTGCGCATGCGGTTAGGGAGGAACATATTCACCTTGTTCCGCAAAGGAATAATGTTTCATACTGAGGGGGGTGTGCAGCTCCCAAAATCTCCCGCCATAAGCAACACCATCACACGGAATTTTGCCAGGAAAATGAATGGGATTCCCCAGGCTTCTTTTATGGACAGCCTGTTTAATTTCCCCGTCACGGCCCACTTTATGGGTGGCGTACCCTATAGGTCGGGATGAAAATGAGGGTGTGGTGGATATAAATTTTCAAGCCCATAACTATCCCGGTTTATATGTGGTGGATGGCTCGATCATGCCGGGCAATCCGGGTGTTAACCCCAGCCTGACCATTACTGCCCTGGCAGAATATGCCATGAGCCGCATCCCAGTCAGGGGATAAGTAGCGTCAAGGAAAATGCTCGATTTGGATACGATGCCATCCGGTGACCAAAAGGTGTTTGACTATGTGATCATCGGCTCTGGCTTTGGGGGCAGCGTCTCCGCCATGCGGCTGGTTGAAAAAGGCTATTCGGTGCTGGTGCTGGAGCGGGGTAAACGCTACGAGGACAAGGATTTTCCCAAGACTAATTGGAATATCTGGAAATTCCTGTGGCTGCCCACTTTACGCTGCTTCGGGATCATGCAATTTTCATTCTTCCGCAATATCCTGGCGCTGCATGGGGATGGTGTGGGGGGAGGCAGCCTGGTTTATGCGAACGTGCTCGTACGTCCTGACGACGAGATCTTCAAGAACCCCTCCTGGATGCATTTGCAGGATTGGAAGGCGATCCTCGCAGCCACATTATGACACCGCGGAACGTATGCTGGGGGTGACAGAGAACCCACGCCAATGGCCTGCAGATGCCGTCCTGAAGGATGTTGCCACCCAGATGGGGGTTCAATCCACCTTTCAACCTACCCGGGTGGGTGTATTCTTTGGGGGAACAAAAGACACGGATGGACAGGAGATCAGTGATCCTTATTTTGGGGGCGATGGACCCGCGCGGAACACGTGCATTCACTGTGGGGGCTGCATGGTAGGTTGTCGCTACAATGCCAAGAATACCTTGCCAAAGAACTACCTGTATTTTGCCGAAAAATGGGGAGCCAAGATCCTCCCGGAAGCATATGCACATAATGTCACTCCCCTGGCTGAAGGTCAAATGGATGGGGCGCGCGATGAAGTGGCTTATCACCGCACGACAGCCTGGTTTTACCAAAGAGAGCAGCGAATTCGGGCACGGAACGTCATATTTTCAGGCGGCACAATCGGCACTTTGAGCCTGTTGTTCAAATGCCGTGAGGTGACCCACGCGCTGCCGCACATTTCTACCCGGCTTGGAGAGCTGGTGCGCTCAAACAGCGAAGCGCTGCTCGGCATGATGAGCCCGGATAAAAAGACAGATTATTCGAAAGGCATCGCCATCACTTCGATCTTTCAGGCAGACGAGAAAACTGCTGTCGAGCCGGTGCGTTATTCAGCCGGCTCCTCGTTAATTCGTTTAATCTCCGCGCCATTAATCGAGCCTCAAAAAAGGTTCATTAACCGATTGTTTTCACTGCTGTGGAAGATGATCAGCCACCCCATGGTTTTCCTACGCACCTACATCCTGCCGGGTTGGGCAGAATACTGTACCATCTTGTTGGCGATGCAAACCGAGGATAACCGGCTGCGCATGCATCTGGGGCGCAGTTGGCTGACGTTTTTCAGGCGTGGCCTGGTTTCACAATCGGCAGAGGAGAACCCCGTCCCCACTCGCATAGAGATGGGTCACTATGTGACCCGCGAATTTACCCGGCGGATTCACGGGGTTGCAGCCGGTTCCATCGTGGAAGTACTGTTCGATACCCCCGTCACCGCACATATTTTGGGTGGGGTCTCCTTTGGTCGGGATGACCAGGAGGGTGTGATCGGGTTGGATTGCCAGGTGCATAATTACCCGGGCTTATATGTGGTGGATGGCTCCATCGTACCGGCGAACCCGGGGGTCAATCCCTCTCTGACGATCACCGCCCTGGCCGAATATGCCATGAGTCAGATTCAGCCCAAGGCTGGTTAATCCAAAACCTATCTGTGCACAAGTTCAATTCCTGCGCATCACCAACAGGTGATCCGGTTGGTGAAAGAGTTTATTAAACAGGGCGACCAATCGACTCAAGCGTTTGAAATAAGGGGGCATATCTTCGAATTGTAATGCCTGGAAATCGAATTTTTGATACAGAGGACCCAACTGTGAACGGCAAGTGAGATAGAGCCTGCCAGGGTACTTCTCCAACAGATGATTGATAATTACGCGGGCGATGCCTTTCCCGCGCCAGGCTGGCAATACGGCAATCGAAGCCAGCTCGAGTGAGCCATCGGAATGGGGCTTGACCTGACCGCACCCAATGACTTTTCCGTCCCGATCGATAGCCAAAATGAAACGTTGCCAGTTAAGACTCATCGGATTGATCTGCACCAGGGATATGATCTGGCGGATGGTGGCAGCATCGGCAATCGTAGCTGGGCGTAAGGAATACTCCTGGGATGGTGAATGCACCGGCATAATCGCTAATTTTCACCTGTGCTTGTGCCTGCGTCAAGGGCTTTTCCCAGTCATTTCACCGCCTAATTTTGGATCAAACTAGTGTATAATGAATGTTTACATTTCAATTTTAACCGGAGTAAACATATGGATCAGACGAATGCCCAGGTTGGGCAGGAGGAAGCACCAGAAGGACAGAAAAACGCAAATAACACTGAAGAACGCCCAGTAACCTCCACGGGCTCTATGGAAACACTGTTGCAAGAAGAAGGTTTGAACATTGATTTTCCGAAGCAGGGAGAGATCCGCACAGGTGTTATCGCCAGCATTGGAGAAACTGAAATCCTGGTGAGCGTGGGAACCAAGTCAGAGGGGGTAATCTCAGGGAAAGAGAAAGAACAAATCCCACCAGAGATCCTTGAAACATTAAAAACTGGTCAGGAAATACCTGTATATGTGCTCAACCCGGAGGATCCAAACGGAAATTTGGTCCTCTCGTATATGCGGGCGCGGGAAGAGACAGATTGGCTTGATGCTGAGAAAATGAAAGCTTCCGGCACAGCTGTCGATGCAAAAGTGATCGGTTATAACAAGGGTGGGCTAATCGTGCCAGTCGGCATGCTACGCGGGTTCGTCCCGGCATCCCAGGTGAGCGTCATGCGCCGCTCAGAGGGAGACGAAGTCCCTGATACACGCTGGAGCAAGATGGTGGGTGAGCCAATCAAGGTAGTGGTGATCGAAGTAGACCGGGTACGTCATCGCTTGATCCTATCAGAACGTTCAGCTTTGCAGGAAACCCGTGAGACAATCAAGGACCGCCTGCTGGATGAGCTGCAGGAAGGGGCCATCAAGACAGGGCGTGTGACCAGCCTGGCAGATTTTGGTGCATTCGTCAATATCGATGGCGCTGACGGTCTGGTTCATCTTTCGGAGATCAGCTGGGAACGGATTGATCACCCGAATGAAGTCTTAAAAGTTGGGCAGGAAGTCAAAGTCAAAGTGATCGCAGTTGACCAGGAACGCAAACGAATAGGATTATCCATTCGCCAGCTTTTACCCGATCCATGGGTGGTAAAAGTGTCGAATTTGAAGGAAGGCCAGCTTGTCGAAGGCACCATCACTCATCTGACCAAATTTGGGGCGTTTGCACGCTTGGATGAAGATTTGGAAGGTCTGATCCATATCTCTGAGCTTAGCGATCAACGCATCAATCACCCTAAGGAAGTGGTCAAAGAGGGAGATGTGGTCACCTTGCGGGTGATCAAAGTGGACGTCGAGCGACGGCGCATCGGGTTATCACTACGCAAGGTTGATTCGATGGCCTACGCCAACATGGATTATGAAATGATGCTTTCAGGTGAAGCGAAAACCGAAACAACTTCGCCAGAGGCAGAAACATCAGCTGAATCCGAGCCACCAGAAGCAGAGCCACCAGCAGCAGAGCTACCTGCAACAGAAGAACTTACACATGAACCTGAAGCAGCTGAGCCACCGGCAGCAGCAGAGCTTCCTGCAACAGAAGAACCTGCAGTAGAACCTGCAGATGAACCTGAAGCAGCAGCTGAAGAAAAATCCACCAGCGAAGAGGCTGAAGAAGCAGGATCAAATTGATCTGAGGTTCGGCAGCTTAAGCTGAGTAAGCAGAATACCTGATAAAATAATTGAGCGGGGCCGAGAAGCTCCGCTCAATTTCATGAGTTACTTAGAGTACTCTAACACAATATATACATTCAGGGGGAGTAAATTCTGGTAGAATACCCAATCGGACAATCTATATCCTGTTAAGCAAGTTAGTGAGGCAATAGTGATGGCTGGAATGGAACGTTTTACTCAGCGAGCCAGACGGGTTCTGAGCCTGGCACACCAGGAGGCAGAGCGGATGCGTCAGAATTATATCGGTACTGAGCATCTACTCCTAGGCCTGATGAAGGAAGAAGGGGGCGTAGCCGGTAGGGTTCTGCGCGAACTCGGCCTGGATGCTGTACGGATGGAAGAAGTGATCATCCGCATTACTGGCACAGGGCAGGTCACGACGGCCAAGCTCGACCTTTCACCAGGCGTGCAACGCGCCCTGGAAAATTCAGTAGAAGAAGCCCGCAAGATGGGACATCATTATATCGGAACTGAGCATCTGCTCCTGGGGCTGGTACAGCTGGGTGAAGGTGTTGCCCTGGATGTACTGCGAAAGATGGGGGTATCGGCGGAGCAAATCCGCCGCCAGACACGCAGAGTGCTGGATGAGAGCAGCCATACTTCTTCAGCTGAATCCACCCCGCGCCGCTCGGCGGTAGGGGCTGGCGAGCAGGTCTCCAAGGAAGCTGGTAAAGCCAAAACGCCGATGGTGGACCAGCTTGCCACCGACCTGACCAGTCTGGCAGAAGAGAACAAGCTGGACCCAGTGATCGGCCGGCAAATGGAGATTGAACGCGTGATCCAGATCCTGGCGCGCCGCAATAAGAATAACCCGGCTCTGATCGGTGAGCCCGGTGTGGGTAAGACCGCCATCGTGGAAGGCCTGGCACAGCGCATCGTTGAAAATGATGTGCCCGCGCCGCTGATGAATAAACGCGTGATGCAGCTGGATGTAGGTTCGCTGGTGGCCGGGACGATGTACCGTGGACAGTTCGAAGAGCGCTTGAAGCGCGTGATCGACGAATTAAAGTCCTCGGGTGCGATCCTGTTCATTGACGAAGTGCACATGCTGGTTGGTGCTGGTGCAGCTGGCTCATCTGTGGATGCGGCTAACATCCTGAAGCCCGCCCTGTCACGTGGTGAGCTTCAGGTGATCGGTGCTACCACCCTGGATGAATATCGCAAATATATTGAGAGTGACGCCGCCCTTGAGCGCCGCTTCCAGCCGATCATGGTGGATGAACCCACCATCGATGAGACGATCGAGATCCTGCGAGGCGTGCGGACTGCTTACGAAGAGCACCACCGCCTGACTATTTCCGATGAGGCGTTGCATGCCGCGGCTCATTTATCGGCGCGCTATGTGACCGAACGTTTCCTGCCGGATAAAGCCATCGACCTGATCGATGAATCCTCCTCCCGGGTGCGTATGTATAAAAGCCCGGCTGCCAAGACAGCCAAGGACCTGATGACTCAGCTTAAGGGGTTGAGACAGGACCATGCCCTGGCGCTCGAAGATGGACGGGCCGATGATGCCCAGGAGTTACAGGAGCGCATGGACGAGCTGGAACGCCAGCTTGAGTACCTGCGCACAGATTGGGACCGTTCTACCGCCCCTACGGTATCCTCGGAGGATATTGCCGAGGTGGTGGCTATGTGGACGGGTGTGCCCGTGATGCAGATCGCCCAGGCTGAATCGGAACGCTTATTACAGATGGAAGATGACTTACAGAAGCACATTATTGGGCAGGATGAAGCCATCCAGGCGATTTCGAAGGCTGTACGGCGTGCCCGGGCTGGTCTCAAAGACCCGCGCCGCCCGATTGGCTCATTCATGTTTCTGGGCCCTACCGGCGTGGGCAAGACCGAGCTGACTAAAGCCCTGGCGCGCTTCATGTTTGGCAGCGAGGATGCCTTGATCCAGCTGGATATGTCTGAGTTCATGGAACGCCACTCCGTCAGCCGCCTGGTGGGAGCCCCTCCCGGTTATGTGGGCTACGAGGAAGCTGGGCAGCTCACCGAAGCCCTGCGCCGCCGCCCGTATTCGATTGTGGTCTTCGATGAGGTGGAGAAAGCCCACCCTGAAGCCCATAACATGCTGTTGCAGATCATGGAAGAGGGTCACTTATCGGATGCACGCGGGCGCAAGGTGGACTTCCGCAACGCTATCGTGGTGATGACCTCCAATATTGGTGCCGAAATGATCAAGCGCCAGACTTCACTCGGTTTTTCCTTGAAAACGGACGAGGTCACCGAAGAAAAACTGGCTTATGACGAAATGCGCAAGAAGTTGATGGATTCGCTCAAACGGGTCTTCCGCCCAGAGTTCATCAACCGCTTGGATTCAGTGATCGTGTTCCGCGCCCTGAGCAAAGAAGATATCCAGGAAATCGTCAAGCTGGAGCTGGATAAAGTGGCTGAACGCTTGAAGGACCATGATATCTCGCTTGTAGCGACCCCTGTGGCGCTGGAAAAGCTGGCGGAACTAGGTTATGACCCCGAGATGGGTGCCAGGCCTCTGAAGCGTGTCATCCAGCAAAAAGTGGAAGACGTGCTTTCTGATGCGCTGCTTTCCGGCTCATTCACCGATGGCGACGCCATTATTGTTGACTACCGCGAAGACGAGGTGGTACTGCGACGCGAGACGGAAAAAGAACCTGCTCCTGAAGGAGTGTAAAACCGCAATTGCTTAAAGGGCGAAGCATCCAAATATTGACGCTTCGCCCTTTTTTTTAGTAGAGACGCCCCACCGGAGCGTCTCCGTGTTGCTTTACCCTCGTGGGAGTAGAAAGTAGGTTGGGTTGAGGGCATAGCCCGAAACCCAACATTATATATTTATTCCTCAAATAACATCTCATCCCGAAGGTGACAATACTTTCGGGATGAGATTTTATGCACCCAAAAATCTCAATAAATATATCGAAGTCAATTAGGGTTGAGGGCATAGCCCGAAACCCAACATTGGAAAGATTTTAGTATCATTTAGATGTTAGGTTTTCCCCCCAAGACCAGGGGGGGATTCCGCATGGAAAATCACCATGCTCAATCCGTATAACTGCAAACCGGATAACCCCAACTACAAGTCTTTTTTAACTCCCCGAAAACCTTGCGGGCTTCAAATCGCTGTATAATTAATCCAGCTTTCAATATTTGAGTAATTTGAAAACATAAGCATAGGCGCCCGTAGGGGTCACCATTAAGTAACCATCCTGCTGGTACCAAGTGCGGTATTGCAATTTAGAAAAAGAAAGTGGAAGGGGTGCACTTGTCTTTTCTATATATAGCTACTTTTGCAGTTAACTTGTTGGCGCTGGTCCTGTCTATCTGGCTTGGGCTGTATTTAGTTTCACGTAACCCCAGGCACACAGTTGCCTGGCTGACCGCACTGATGTTATGGTTCATGGCAGGAGTGTTCCTGAACGTCCTGTTGGCGATCAACCCTCCCCCCGTTATTACGCTCAAGATAACCTGGCTCCGATATATATTCCCCTTCTGGCCACGCGAAACTTTGACAGGCACCAACCACAACTGGTTACAAGGCTGGTCTTTAGCACCCGCACTGGCTTTATGGCACCATGTGACGGTCTTACTATTGCCCGGCAAGACCAACTACTGGCGATGGACGAGAATCGGACTTGGATATTTGCTAGCTGCAGTCGCCATCATCGTGCAAACCAATGCCCAAATACTATTTACCGCTGAGAGCAGCAGTCCACTTTATCTGAACAGCCTGAAAGCAGGTCCATGGTACTCCATCTTTGCCATAGCCTTGTTAATCTTAACCTGGACTTGTGTTTTCAATCTAGTCATCGCCGCCCGTAATGCTCCATCAACCATTGCCCGGAAACAACTTTTAGTTCTAGCCTGGGCTGCACTGGTCGCCGGTTTGGCCGGACCGGTCTCTATAGCCGGCTCATATTTTATGGTACCCATCCCCATGTTGGTGATCTCTGTGCTGGAAGGCCTACCGGTTGGTCTGATCGGTTGGGGTGTCAGCGCGCTATAGCGCGTTAATGGAAGGGCGCACGATCCAGAAAGATTTCATCTATAACCTGGTCTTGCTTGGGTTCGTGCTGTTGCTGTACATCCCAATCAGCTGGCTGTTGCTTTTAATCTACCATGCTCCCGTAGTGATCCTGGCGGTTTTCCCTGTTTTGGCAGTCATTACACATTCCTCGATGACGGTCCTTTACCGGTTGATGGACCGGTTATTCTATCAGAAGGAAACGCGGCAGATGCGTCTTCAGCTGAGGCAACTTACCCGCCTGGTGGGAATGGTTGGAACGCTTGAAGGGCAGCTCAGCCCATCGCTTGAATTGCTGTGCGATTCCGTTTCCGCAGCTTATGGTTTGATCCTGGTTTTCGAAGCTGGCACTGCCAGAAAAGTGGTTTCCTGGCACCTGGAAGGAGAAATTGACGCCCAGGATCCTAAGAAGTTGATCGCGGATGATGTGGTACACCTGGCACACCAACAATTCTCGCCCCCACTGGCAGAAGCTGCGCTGTTGGTGCCACTTTATGGCGAGGACAACCAGCTGGGTGCGCTGATGTTGGGCAGACCGGTGAATGGACTCAACTATGCACCTGAAGATGTCGACCAGATCCTTGAATTTGCAGACCGCATCGGCGAGACAATCCTGATTTCTCAGCGCAACACCCAATACCTAAATCAGATTACCCAGCTGGTGCAGGCACAGAATCCACCAGTTTCGACTGATAATTCATCGATATCCACCGAAAGCCTGGAGCTGGCTTTACGCAACTTGTATGATTACACCACCCTGGCAGATAATCCACTGGCAGAGTTGAAGCTGGTGCAGAACCGCCTTACCCAGGGGCAGATTACCCACCTGGATCGTGGCAAAATAGTCCATGCCGTCTTGCTTGAAGCTCTTGAAAAGTTACGACCCGCCGCGGGAGCGCCTTCGAACCCACCGCCGCGCGAATGGTATCCTTACTTGATCTTACAGAAGGCATACCTGGAAGAAACCTCAAACAGGGATATTATGATGAAGTTATACATCTCTGAAGGGACATTCAACCGTACACGCCGTACCGCCATTCGTTCGCTGGTGCGTGCGCTGAGGGAATTGGAAGCGTCGATATCCTGAAGGGTTAATTCTACCTGTCTGGGGGAGGTAAATGAGCATTTTACAAGTTTTCAAATCTATAAATACCTGGTTTCTGGCGTCTTTTGGCAGTAAAACTACTCGTATTGGCAGATTCTATATGTAATACTGATCATAGAGAGGAAATCAGATTATGAACACGCCTATAAGAATAGTCTTGGTATCATTATTGATCAGTGCCATCCTTACCGCCTGCGGTCCATCCAAGGCGAACCTGGATGGAACTGCCACACAAGATGCTGTTAATCTGGGAATCACCCAGACCGCCCAAGTGCCCACTTCCACCTCAACCCCCCCGCCAACTGCGACCTCTACAGCCACTCCAACTGCCACGCTCGTGCCAACGGCCACCCCCAACCTGACCGCGACTATGGTGGCTGCCACCCAGGAGGCAAGAGTCGCTACTCAACAAGCCGGGCAGACTGCGACGGCGGTATCGGCTCAGGCGACTCAACAAGCGGAAGATAAATTGTGGGCACAATTGGAACAAGATGGATCTATTACCTATAGCAAAGGCGCACTTTATGAAATTGATGATTTTGAGGAAAGCTGGGCCCAACGCAGCTGGTATCGATGGTGGTGGTTTGGATACAGGTTTTCCGATTTTGTGATCAAGACCCATATAGAATGGGAAATCCCTGAAGATTCGGCTTTCGGTGCCGGCGGTTGTGGTTTTGCCATCCGGATCAAGGATGATGATAACCATCTGATTATATTTCTTACCCCCAAGGGCAGCGCCTCATTGGGTGCCATGTCTATCAATGGTTTTCAATACCAAAGTTTCCATTGGCAGAATCCTGATAATCCGAACTATGCCACAGTACCTTTAGAGACCACTGGTAGTGCAGATTTAATTGTCATAGCAGAAAAAGAGTTTGTCACCGCCTATATCAACGGTGAAAAAGTATATCAATGGTATGTTGCACTGACCAGCCAGGGAGATATTGGCTATACCATCGTCTCTGGGACAAATAAAGATTTTGGGATTTCCTGCAAGTTCACAGACACGCGTATTTGGGAGCTTGAGAAATAAGGAAATGGCCGGTGCTCCAAAGCGCGTAGACTGCAAGTTATGCAATGAATAATGGACTTCGCGGATATTGAAAACAGATGATTGTAACAATCGACCGAAAGAATGGAGGGGATTAGCCATGAGTAATAATCAGCCCACACCCAATTCAAAGCGTTCTAGACTGGGTCGAATCCTGGGCATCAGCGTAATTGTACTTATTATCCTCCTGATCGCAGGATACCTGGCTGTCGGAGCTATAGCAGCCGATAAGCTGACTTATGCCCAACGTATGTTCACGGATGACAATCCGAGCAATTATGGCATGCGTTACGAAGATATGAACTTTCCGGCCCGTGAGGATGGTCTCACGATTGCCGGATGGTACATACCTGCAAATGAAAGCCAGGCCGCGGAGAAGTCGCCTGCCATTGTCATGGTGCATGGGTGGAACGCCAGCCGCACGAATGCCTTTAACCAGCACTTTCTAGACCTGGCCCAGGCGCTGCACCAGGCAGGTTTCAGCATCTTAATGATTGATCTGCGCGGGCATGGTCAGAGTGCTGAGTCGCACTTTACCTTTGGCCGGTTGGAACGCCGGGACGTTTTAGCAGCCATAGACTTTCTACTGGAACGCGGTCACCAACCTGGGAAAATTGGCTTGATTGGCACATCTATGGGAGCAGCTTCGGTGATCGGCGCGGCAGCAGAGGACCAAGCCGTGGGGGCAGTAGCAACCGATAGTCTGTTCGCCGAGATCTATCCCGTCATCAAGGGTCTGTGGGTCAAACAGAGTGGATTACCGATGCTCTTTCTTTACCCCACACGGTGGATGTTCTATGTGGAAAATGGTTACGACCTGGCCAGTGCTCGTCCGATTGATGAAATTGGCAGGCTGGCACCTCGGCCATTGTTGCTGATCAGCTGCCAGCAGGACACCTATATCCCGCAGGAGCAATTCCGAAGTCTGGAACAGGCAGCACCGTGGGCAAAGACCTGGTCTGTTCCGGAATGCCGACATGCGGAAATCTATGAATTCGTGCCGCAAGAATATAACCAGAAGATGGTTACATTTTTTACCGAAGGCCTGCAGTAATTTGTAGAGACGCCCCGCCGGGGCGTCTCCGTATTAGTCTCGCCTTCAAGGAGTCGTTTTTTAGTGGATGCTGTCTTGATTGTCAAGAGTATGCATTCACGTTAATGAAATAATTGGGATCAAATGGTTGCCCAGACTTCAAGATCCCATAGACCAAATGTACCAATTTATGCATTGCAGCTCTAATCACATCCATTGGCTTTAGCCCAGATTGAGATAAAAGATCACTTATTCCCGACAAACCTGGCATTGGACCATCAGATTGCGCAATTTTTGGTAGGGGCGACCCATCATAGCTATCATCCAGCTCTATAACCTTGGGGTCCAGGTTATTCTTAATCCTGTCAAACGATAGACGGGTCGCCCCTACACCCAATTTAGGGAATTTCACAGTGCAATTTCAAGTGCTAACACTAACACTTGCACCCGCTGATTTTCGGGTGTTCCACCGTTCTCCAGGTATAATTTCCCTATGCCTAAAACACACACCCAATACGTTTGTCAACAATGCGGGCGGACAGCTGCCCGGCCGATGGGGCGCTGCCCACAGTGTGGCGCCTGGAACAGCATGGTGGAGGAGATCGTGGCTGCCCCTGCCAAGGCAGTGCACACTGCCGGGCGCGGGCTGACAGGCGCATCCACCCCCCGCCGGCTCACCGAAATTGAGGGGGAAGCGGATGAACGCTGGGCGCTCTCGATCGGAGAATTTGCGCGTGTGCTGGGCGGCGGCATCGTGCCAGGTTCCATCGTTCTGGTGGGCGGTGACCCTGGCATTGGCAAGAGCACGCTTTTACTGCAGGTGGCGCTCGAGATGGCAAGAGAAAGCCTGGTGCTGTACGTCTCGGGGGAGGAGTCGGAGCGGCAGATTAAGATGCGCGCCGTCCGCCTGCTGAAGGATGAGCAGGGTGACATGCCCGAAGGATTGCTGCTCGTCACCGAGACCAACCTTGGCGTAATCCTTGAGCATATCTCTGAAGTGAAGCCTTCGGTAGTCATTGTGGATTCGATCCAGACCACCTATATGCCTGAGCTTGAGTCGGGTGCGGGCAGCGTGACCCAGGTGCGTGAGTGCGCCTCCCGCCTGCGTGAGCTGGCGAAGAGTTCGGGTGTAGCTGTCTTTCTCATTGGGCACGTCACCAAAGAGGGCGCCATCGCCGGTCCACGCGTGCTCGAGCATATCGTAGATACTGTACTGTACCTGGAGGGTGACCGGTTCCAGTCCTATCGATTGCTGCGCTCGGTGAAGAACCGCTTCGGGGCTACGTCTGAAGTGGGGGTGTTCGAGATGCGCGAGGGCGGTATGGTGGAGATCACCAACCCCTCCGAGGCATTCCTGGCGGAGCGTATGGTGAATGCACCTGGTAGTGCCATTGCGGTTACCATGGAGGGCACACGCCCAATCCTGGTGGAGGTGCAAGGCTTATCCAGCCCGACAGCTTTTGGCAACCCGCGCCGCACTCCCAACGGAGTGGACTTCAACCGCTTACTATTGATCTCAGCGGTGCTGGCGCGCCGGCTGGGTTTACGCCTGGGTGACCAGGATGTGTTCGTTAACGTGGTGGGGGGCATCCAGGTGGAGGAGCCCGCGGCTGACCTGGCAATAGCAGCAGCTATTACATCCTCGATGCGCGACCAGCCGGTGAAGGCCGATACGGTGTTCATCGGTGAGGTGGGATTGTCGGGTGAATTGCGATTGGTGGGGCAGATGCCAGCCCGCTTGCGCGAAGCTGCCAAGCTGGGTTTCAAGACCGCGATCGTGCCGAAAAGCATTCGCAAAGGTGAGCCCTGGCCGAAAGGAATCGAAGTGCTGGAGGTGCGCTCACTCCGAGAAGCATTGGACAAGGCTTTGGTTAAAGGCGAATAATTAACAACGCAGATAAATAATCAGTATATTTAGACTATGCTATACTAAAATCATGGGCCAATTATCATCAGATACCTCTCCCAAAATGGAAGGCTTGCAAATTCAATTGCTCAGGCAAGCCAGTCCCGCTCAGAAACTGGAAATGCTGGCTGGTCTAAATGCCACTGCCCATATGTTGGCATTAATCGGTCTTCGCTCCCGCTATCCCCAGGCTGGGGAGGTGGAAATACAACGCAGACTGGCGAGTTTGCTCCTGGGTGATGAATTGGCGTGCAAAGTTTATGGGGAACTTAATGATGTTACCTGAACCCATTTCGGTAACAGTATTAGTCACCCATGTATTTGAAAAAATAAAAATCCCATACCTGATTGGCGGCTCAATAGCCAGTATAATTTATGGCATGGTCCGTACAACCCAGGATGTGGACATCATCGCTGATATGCAACTTCAGCATATCCAACCATTGATTAACTATTTGCAAAGTGAATTTTATATGGATGAGGAATTGATCGCTGATTCCATCCGGAATCATTCCAGCTTTAATATCATCCACCGTAAAACGATGTTCAAGGTCGATGTGTTCATTCCACGAATGACAGCATATCAACAATCGCAATTCATGCGCGCAGAAAAGCAGATTTTAAGCAATAATCCTGTGGTCAGTGCTTTCTTTGCAAGCCCTGAAGATATCATTATTGCCAAGCTGGAATGGTACCGTATGGGTAGTGAAGTTTCGGAACGTCAGTGGCGAGATATCATCGGCATCTTGAAAGTCAGAGCGGGAGTTCTCGATCTGGAATACTTGCGCAAGTGGGCGAGTGAACTGAAGGTGATCGATTTACTTGAAAAAGCGTTACTCGCATCAATCTGAGCGTTAGTTTCCGCCCCTCTCTCACCCTATAGATATTCACATCTGTGATTAAGCGACCCATTACTGCGTGTTTTACAACCAGTGGAAAACCCCAAAAATTGATTGCCGTACAGAATGATGATATAATGTACGGCAGGAGAAAACCATGGAAGAAGCAAAATTAACCGTGCGGATCCCACGTGATTTGGTGGAAAAAGCCAAACTATATGCTGCGCAGAACCAGACCACCCTGACAAACCTGATCGAAGCATTTCTTCAGAATATTCCTGCCCAAGGTTTGTTGGAAGATGCACCAATCGTTCAGCGATTAACCGGCAGCTTATCACAAGATGTATCGATCGAGGATTATCGTCGCTACTTGGAAGAGAAATATGGCAGATAAATATATCTTGATCGACCTTAATATCCTATTGGATGTGTTGCAAAAAAGAGAGCCGTTCTATGAAGCCGCGGCTAACTTGCTGGCGGCAGTGGAAACGGGTAAGGTAAGGGGATACGTAGCCGCGCATAGTATCACAACATTGTTCTACCTTATCCGTAAGGACCGAGGCATGGCAGATGCAAAAGCAGTGATCACCAATTTGTTGCAATTTCTTAAAATAGCTCCGGTGGACCATACAACCATCGAGCAAGCACTGAACCTGGATTATCCTGATTTCGAAGATGCTGTCCAAATGATGAGCGCTGTACAGTGTAAAGTGGATTGCCTTGTCACCCGCAATGTTAAAGATTACCAACCAGCTTTGTTACCGGTTTTGCAGCCATTCGATTACCTGGTGTCATTATAAAACTTAGGAAAACAGGGTAGCTTTCTACCAGTACTTATCCAACCCCTGCAAACAAATCCCGCTCGTGCAAGCCATTTTCAGGAGTGGGGAAGGCGCGCATGAAACTTTCGGTTGAGCCAAGGTAACGGCGTAATAGCGTCAGCGGTCCTTTGCGACCAATAGCTCCACCCAGCTGGCTCGAATGGCAAGCAGTGGCTTCATCTCTGATTTCGCTCACACTACGGCAGTTGATGCGGGCGTGGGTGGGGAAACTGCCTTCCTTCACAACGGTGGCCAGGTCGATATCATGGTTACGCCCGAAATGGTGCGGGTCGATCCCGAAGATGGGCGCCAGCTTCACTGCCCAGCGCATTAAATCCTTGGGCATGGTCTGGTAATACAATTTTTGTGGCTGGAAGGGAGGTAAATCGGATGAATAAATCGGATCGGAGGCCAGCGCAAAGGCACGCACCGTGGCACGGTGCATAGCAATATGATCGGGGTGCTTGTATCCACCGATGGGGTCATGCGTGACGACCACCTGAGGATGCAGCAGGCGGATGTAATGCACAACCTTGGCAGCCACTTCATCTACCGGCTGAGCAGCCAGGGCGTTGGGGTGTAGGTTATCAGCCGTACCCGGCATGCCTGAATCGCGGTAGCCTAAAAAGTAAATGCCGGTGAGGCCAAGGATACCAGCAGCACAGCGCAGCTCCGATTCGCGCCGCTCGGCGATGGTGCTAAACCCCTGCATGAGCTCACGGTCCACGTCCCCCACATCCCCGCGCGTGGCACACACCAGATGTACCTGAACCCCGCGCCGGGCGTATAACGCCAGCGTTCCGCCCATACCGAAGGTTTCATCGTCGGGGTGAGCCAGGCAGACTAACATGGTGAGCGATTTGGGATCGGTGGTGGACATTTAGTAGATTGGCTGGCTGGGGTCGATTTCCTTCACCCAGGCATTCAGCCCGCCCTTAAGGTTATGCAGCTTATGGAAACCTTCTCCCAGCAATATGTGCAGGGCACGCGTTGAGCGCACACCAGCTTTGCAGATCAGCACAATGTCGTCCTGTCGGTCCAGCTCAGCACTGCGGGCAGCCAGCTGTTCCAATGGGATATTGAGGCTGCCATCGAGGTGCGAAATCTCCAGCTCGTGCGGGGCACGCACATCCACCATACACAGGGGAGTGCCTGATCTCAGCTGTGATTCAAGCTGTGTGGGTGTGATATCCCACTCATCACCGGCTGAACCCGTTTCCACTGCGCGCCCGGGAACGCCGCAGAATTCATCATAATCAATCAGCTGGGTGACGCTTGGGTTGGTGCCGCACACCTTGCAGGTGGGGTTTTTACGAAGCTTAACAAAATCGAAGCTCATATCGTAGGCATTATAGAGCAACAGCCTGCCGATGAGCGGTTCACCGATACCCAGGATCAGCTTGAGGGCTTCAGTCGCCTGTAAAGTACCGATGGTGCCCGGCAAGACGCCGAACACACCACTTTCCGCACAGGAGGGCACAAGACCCGGGGGTGGTGGCTCGGGGAACAGGCAGCGATAACAGGGACCAACCCTGGCGTCGAACACACTCGCCTGCCCTTCAAAGCGGTAAACCGACCCGTAAATGTTGGCTTTACCCGTCAGCACGCACAGGTCATTGGTCAGGTAGCGGGTGGGGAAGTTGTCAGATCCGTCGATGATCAGGTCATATGGTTTGGCGATCCCCATGGCATTCTCGGAGGTGAATGGCTGGTTGTAGATATCCACCTGGATGTCTGGGTTGAGGTCGAGCATGCGGCTGCGGGCTGATTCAACCTTCAGCTTGCCAACCGTGGCTGTGCCATGGATAACCTGGCGCTGTAAGTTGGAGAGATCGACCGCATCATAATCCACCAGCCCGATGTGCCCGATGCCGGCTGCTGTCAGATAAAGGGCCGCGGGTGAACCTAAGCCCCCCGTGCCGATGATCAACACAGAGGCAGCTTTCAGCTTGCGCTGACCCTCCAGGCCAACATCTGGGATGAGCAGGTGTCGGGAATAGCGCAGGATTTCTTCGTGGGATAAGTTGGGTAGCATTCGATGAGTATAATCTATTTTTGTGGCTTGATAAACCATAAAGGTTTTGAGGTCACCGAGACGTGGATTAACTATTTAACTGGTTTACGCAGGCGGTTGAAACCGCCGGTTGGTCCTTCGAAACCAGCTTTTCGGGTTTTATGTGTGATGCCATCGGATTCCATCCGACAGTGGTATTACCTTGTCGGTCACAAGAGCAGATATCATTTTAAGTCTGGAGACTTACCCGAAACAAGACACTCCGAGGTGTAAAAAGCAGATTGCTTCCCACTCGCTTCGCTCGGGACAGGCGGGTAAAGTTCGCCCTGGCGAAGAGGACCTAAAAACTAGATAGAAAAGTCCTCGCCCTGCCAGGTGCCATCTGCTTGGGGGACGTGGATGTGAGATTGCTCAGCTTCCTTGCCATCCAGCTGCTGCTCGAGGGATTCGACCCGCTTGATCAGGTCGACCAGGGAGACACCCACCAGGTCTGGCAGGGAGGTGTGATTGAGATCGAGGCTATCAGTCTGACGGTGGGGCTTGCTGCGGGCGATGTTCTGCCCCGGCACACCCACCACTACCGAGTTGGCGGGCACGGATCTCACCACCACGGCGTTGGCACCGATGCGGGTATCGGCACCGATAGTGATGGCTCCCAAGATCTTGGCTCCTGCGCCTACCACCACCCGGTCTCCCAGGGTGGGATGGCGCTTACCCTTTTGCAGGCTGGTGCCGCCCAGGGTGACGCCATGGTAAAGGGTAACATCATTGCCTAGCTCGGAGGTCTCGCCGATCACCACACCCATGCCGTGGTCGATGAACAATCCCTGGCCGATAACAGCACCAGGATGAATCTCGATACCCGTCAGAGAGCGTACCCATTGGGAGAGCAATCGCCCAAGCAATTTCAGGTTATGCTGCCACATCCAATGCGCCATTCGATAACCCCACAATGCATGTAAGCCGGGGTAACTCAGCACGACTTCAAAGGCTGAACGCGCGGCTGGATCACGTTCCAGGGCTGCGTCGACATCACGCCGTAAAGTGACGAGCAAACCTTCCTGTTTGAGCCTGCGGGTGGTAGATGTGCTAACTGTGTTGATTTCCATAATGACTCCGATAATTCAGACCAGAAGCATAGATGCTTGCGGTCGATAATGTGGTTACGGGATGGCCAGACCTGACTACGCAGCCAGGTCGGCAAATAAGGCTGTGCTCAGGTAACGTTCGCCGAAATCGGGGGCGATGACTACCACCAGCTTGCCAGCGTTCTCAGCTCGCCTGGCTACCTGCAGGGCAGCCCAAACGGCAGCACCCGAGGAGATGCCCACCAGCAAGCCTTCTTCCTTGGCCATACGACGGGCAGTCTCCAGGGCTTCGTCATTCTTCACGCGGATGATTTCGTCGTAGATGCGGGTGTTCAACACCTGGGGGATGAACCCCGGACCCAAACCCTGCAACAAGTGCGGACCTTTCTCGCCCCCTGATATCACCGGGGAGCCATCCGGCTCGACCGCCACCACCTTAAATTCGGGCTTACGGGCTTTGATCACCTCACCTACGCCAGTGATGGTGCCACCGGTGCCCACACCACCCACCAGCACATCGGCTCTACCATCCGTATCCTGCCAGATTTCTTCAGCGGTGGTGCGGCGATGGATCTCAGGGTTGGCGGGGTTGTTAAACTGCTGCGGAATAAAGTAGTGCTTATCAGCGGCTGCCATTTCTTCGGCCTTGCGAATAGCACCCGCCATGCCATCAGCGCCAGGGGTGAGGATGAGGTCAGCGCCATAGGCACGTAGAAGCATGCGGCGTTCCTTGCTCATCGTTTCAGGCATGGTGAGGGCACAAGCGTACCCACGCGCTGCACACACCATCGCCAGGGCGATACCCGTATTGCCGCTGGTGGGCTCGAGGATAATGGTATCGGGCTTGATCATGCCGGCCTTCTCGGCGGCATCGATCATAGCGACGCCGATGCGGTCCTTAACACTGCCAGCCGGGTTGAAAGACTCAAGCTTGACCACCACTTCAGCCTGTGAGCCATTCGTCAGGCGATGCAGGCGTACCAGAGGGGTGTTACCGATGAGCTGGGTGACGTTATTCGCAATTTTCATAAAGAAGGTTCCTGTGATTTCCAAGGATGGCGCCCAACAAATACGCAAAAAAGGTGGCTTACCAGCCACGCAATAGGGTATCGCATGCGGGGTCTACCACCTTTTCGTCAGATTGTTGGGGAAGGGGTAAGAGAAGTTACCTTGACGGAGAGGCGGTTATGATCCCCGCCTCAAACATAAGCAATTGGACAAGCTCAAGCTCCAAATTACAGATATATTAGATAACATTGGGCTAGATTATATCAGCCAATGATCGCCTGTCAAGAGGAATGCCTCAAGTTCGGACATTGCCAAAAAAAGACGATTGTAAAGCACGTATCGGACATAATAACAAGCAAAGGCAGATTGCCACAGGTCGGGAAGAGCATCCGACCTTCGCAATGACAGTTATTTTGACTAATCGTCCGATGTTTTATCCGAAGGTCAGGAAGGCCTATTATTCGGGCACCCGTTATTCTCCCTGGCGCTTGAAGGGCAGGTTGGGGATGAGCCAGGAGAGAAAAGCGTTTGGGCTGCGGGTCTGCATCAGCAGGCGACCGGGACCGGTGAGCTCGACCACCAGCCCCTCGCCGGAGAGAAAGGTGGACTTGAGCCCGCCGACTGCCTTGCGCTCGACAGGCATGCTGGCAGGGAAAGCCACCAGGTGGGTGGTATCGACGATGTATTTCTCGCCAGCCGCCAGCACTTTCTCGTGGATGGCGCCATACGACGATAGCAGCAGCTTACCGGTACCGGAGGCTTCCAGCATGGAGAAGCCCTCCGCGGCAACAAAGGCTTTCACGCTGACCTTGGTGTTCAGCTCGATAGTGGTCTCGCAAGCCATGAAGGAGCCGGACTGGACCATCAGCTTTTCACCGCTCATATCGTAGGTGAACACGTCACCGGGGAGCTCGGGGGCGACGGTGATCTCAGCACCCGCGGGTGGGGCTTTGAAGAAGTTCTGGAAGAAACTCTCGCCACCCAACACACTGCGGCTGAGCGACTTGAGGAAACCACCGGCGGCTTTGGTTTCAATGGTGACGCCTTGTGACATACTGACCATGGCTCCGGCTTCGATGCGGATCTCTTCGTCGGGGGAGAGCTTGATGACTGCCAGGGAATAGGACGGACGGTAAAGGACTTCGATGTTCATGTGCTGATCCTTTCAGAATTGCCCGAGTTTTTGCGCAGCTGTGCACACGTCGGGAGGGTTAACGGGTAGTTGGGTTGAGAAAGCAAGAACCACGGACTAATAAAATGCCGTGGTTCCTTTTACCCTATTTATTTAATATTTCTGGTTCATCCGGTTTCTCGGTCGGTTGGGGCTGGTCGCCAGAGCCGATGCCGAGCGGCTTCCATTTATTCGGGTCTCTGAGGCGATGCTGGAGGCCACCCCGGGAGCGCAGCTTGTCGAACCCTTCGGGTTTGATGAACATCTGCTCGCCATCCAAGAGGGCGGTGAGACCCTCCTGACCAGGCTCAGGGCGCTTCTCGCCGTGGAACTTGGCGGCTTTCTCGGGCAGGTAATCCGTAGGCTCCTCGTAGGTGGTGATAAAGCCTTCGAAGTTGCGCAGGATGATCTTGTGGTCAGACATGCTGATCAGGTAATTGGGCATGACGGGGATCTTGCCGCCCCCGCCGGGAGCGTCGATCATGTAGGTGGGCACAGCGTAACCGGAAGTGTGGCCACGCAGACCCTCCATGATCTCGATGCCCTTGGCAACCGGGGTGCGGAAGTGACCGGCACCGTGCACCAGGTCACACTGGTAGATGTAGTAGGGGCGAACGCGGATGCGTACCAGGTCTTGCACCAGCTGGCGCATGATGTGGACGTTGTCGTTGACGCCTGCCAGCAGGACCGACTGGTTGCCCAGGGGGATGCCGGCGCGGGTGAGCTTATCGGTGGCAGCGGCGAGCTCGGAGGAGATCTCGTTGGAATGGTTGACGTGGATATTGAGCCACAGGGGGTGGAAGCGCTGGAGCACGTCACACAGCTCGTCAGTGACGCGCATGGGCAGGAAGACCGGGCACGCGCGAGCCGATGCGGATGATCTCGATGTGGGGGATCTCACGCAGACGGGTGAGGATCTCTTCGAGGATCTTGGGGGCTAGCACAAGCGGATCACCCCCGGAGAGCAACACGTCGCGCACCTGGGGGGTACGGCGCAGGTATTCGAGCTGCAGCTCGAACTCGGCGCGTGAGAAGGTAGCGGAAGGGTCACCCACGATGCGCGAGCGGGTGCAGTAGCGGCAGTAGGAGGCGCACTGGGTGGTGACGAGCATCAGCACCCGGTCGGGGTAGCGGTGGACGAGACCGGGCACGGGAGAATGGGCGTCTTCTGAAAGGGAATCGGCCATCTCGGCGGTGAAGGGTTCCTGCTCGCAGTCGTTGGGGATGACCTGCTTGCGGATGGGGTCTTCAGGGTCGTTGGGGTCGATGAGCGAGATGAAGTAAGGGGTGATTTCGACGCGGAAGAGATGGATGGCTTTGAGGGCGTTCTTCTCATCCTCGGTGAGGGTGAGCACCTGACCGATCTCTTCGGCGGTATTTAGACGATGACTAAGCTGCCAGCGCCAGTTGTTCCATTGTTCGTCGGGAATATCTTTGTAGATGGGGGCGCGCTTGGATAGGAAGGGGTGGTTGGACATGGGGGTTTACTCCTGTGTACAGTTATCGCATACTCCAGTAAAGTACGGCGGAGTATATCCTGTTTGATGAGGTTTGAAAAGCTTTGCCAGCAAAGGTGAAAAAGAATTAACCACACAGGAAGTAAAGAACAACACGAAGGAACAAAGGACACTATGGAAATTAATGGTAAAGTGTTTTTGTGGGTAGGGTTGAGAGTTCTTTGCGAAACCAATAAATATTTTTCGTGTAGGGGCTGGTCGTGACTAGCCCGTTTTCTGTAGCCGGGATCGTTGATACCGGTTAATCTGTAATTGCAACATCCCACCTGGTCAGGGGGAAAAAGAGCGTCTTGTGCGATTGTTGCAATCTGCATTTTTTTACAAAAAAAACACAACGAACATAAAGTACATAAAGGTTTTTAAAAATTTTTGTAGGGGCGAAGCAATCATTTCTGCTTCGCCCGTTTTTTAATTGAATGAAAAAAATTCAAATGCATTCAATTAATTTCGCCGACTGCTGGGAAGGTAATCGTTTTGAAAAAAAACGATGAGGAACGAATGCTTTTGTAATGGGCAGGTAGGTGAAAATAGAGGATGAGGGAAAGAAGCATAGTGAAAGTAATCCTGGCGACGTTGATGAAGATGGTATAGATTAGAAGAGCGCTGACCCATACGTGATTGCACATAGCGATAAGGAAATCACTTATCGATACAGGGGTGTATTCTTCAATAAAAACCTTTCATAAGAATTCATGAATCGATTAGAAGACCACTGGCTCGATCAGAAAAACGCTGATCGATCTGGAAAACCGCCATACCGGTAAAGAACGACCGGTATGAAGATGATCTGATTGAAAGTAATATAGGAAATCATCTTCAATTATAGCACAAACGTTCTAATCCACAAGGGGTTTATCGAAACTCGTTCAAAAAACGCGATTTTTAAGGATTTCTCATAATACAACCAAGTTTTTCAGGTAGCAGAATTTGATTTACTTTATAGAAGGAATGGCATCTAAAGCAATTTTTTGTAGCAGATCCTCGGTTGTTATGGTTTGATCCTGCCAGCTATCCATCCCAGGTGCATAGAGAAAACAAAAATCATTTATACCGGCTTCCGAGTAACGCCCGATGGCATCGTAAAACGCATCCATGGAGCGGAACAGGCCATCCGACGTCCATCCAAAGATGAAGGTTCGTCCGATCTGGGCTGGATCACGTCCGGCCTCAACTGCGAGCTCGCAAATCATTTTATAGCGTTGGCAGATAATATCGCTGCTTTGTTTGGGGGTTAAGTCCTTTCCGGGATAATAACTGTTCCATGCATCTCCATACCTTGCAGCCAGGTTCAGAGCTTTTGGACCGTGGGCAGCAACACTAAAGACAGGGCGAGGGTTTGCAATAGGTCTCGGGCGTAAAATTGCTGCCTGTATATTGTAGTATTTCCCCGGGTACGTAGTCACTTCCTCCTTCAACATGTGGTCCAGGACTTCGACAAATTCTTTGTAACGTTCTGAACGCTCGCGGGGCGTCCAATCAGGGATACCAGTCATCTTGTGGCAGTTTTTAGCTCCGCCTGCGCCTACTCCCAATTCCAGACGTCCTCCAGAGATGTGATCTACAGTGAGCGCCATCCGTGCCAGAAGAGCCGGGTTACGCAAGGTCATACTGGCAACTAACATGCCGAGAGTGATTTTATCCGTTTGGGTTGCCAGGGCGGTAAGCACACTCCAGCATTCAAACCAATCTATATCTTTGTTCGTTGGAGCCACAAAATGGTCTGGCACCCAGAGTTTATCGAATCCCAAAGATTCGACCAATTTTGCCCATTCAACAAGACGACTCCAGGGAGGTACTGGTCCAAGACTGATCCCGAATGTGAGCTTTTTAGCGCCTTTTTTGTCCATAGACACACCTCATTATGATTTGGCACATAACCAGATCAGTAACCTATAAATACTATAGCATTTTTCTGTGCCGATATCAATCGGATCGATTTCAGGTTCAGAGGAAAGTTCGGAGATTATATTCCAGAAGTTATATTGTAAGGATCTAGCTTTGCAATCTCATCAAAAAGCAGATTGCCACGCCACAAGAAAACCACTTGTGGCTTCCCACTAAATGCAGGGGGGATTCTCCCCGAAAATCAGCGGGGACAGGTCCCCCCAAACCCGGGTGGGATTCCGCAATGGCAGAGGTTTATCACACAGTGAAATGCGTTCTTCATCTTCTTCAGAAAATCAGGGTGAAAAGGTGATCAACTCTTTCCTGCCGGTTCGGTTGGAAACAAGTCATAAATAGGGGTCAAGAAGACCATAAGTGAACATGGGGGCCTACAATTGAATGTGTTCCAGAGGTGCTGGATGACCTGAAGGGCATGGTTGAGGCGGAATGCTTTGGCGTGACGCATAAAGAAGTAAAGCGTCTTCGCCTTCACACACGGGTTAGTGAAACCTGGGTGAATGAGGGAAGAGGGGGCGGTGGTGTGTCCACCAGCGTATGGTTAGTGGAATTGGGATAAAAGGGTGAAGAACAGGTGAATTTGTTGGGGCTGGTGGAGCAGTGATAATGATGTTCTCGGCGATGACACTTGGTTGGGCAGCTATCGTCGGGACGGACGTGGCTTTCGGTGCAACACAAGCGGTAAGAGGCATTACCAGTACCAGTATGATCCACAAAGTAAAAATTTGTTTGAGTTCCATTTTATCCTCCTCTTATTTATGGTACTCAGAATTGACATCATAAAAATAATGCCGTTGACAGATCGTCAGCGGCCCGCAATGCAGCTTCAATGTCGTCTGAATAGTTTTTGGAAATGTATAAAGCCCCACCTACAACGACGTGTACATTTACATTATATAGAGGTATTGAGAAAATACAATAACCAATTTGTCACGTTTTTGTTTCGTTTCATTATCTTCCCTCTAAACCCACCATGTCGCATGGTCATACGTATATTTAAGGGCGAGCTCGCCCTTAGAGGGAACTTGGTGGATGAACAATTACATTCCTCGCATGCGAGAAGATCGGGTTGAATAGGTTTTCAACTCTTTTCCCCTGCTCGTTTGTAAGTTAGTTATACAGAAGGTATGAGAAGTCCATAAGTGAACATGGGGGTACAACAATTGAACATTGCTTCCCTCGCTCCGCCCGGTGGTGATGACCCTGTAGGGTATCGCTCGGAACCAGGCTTGTATTCCCAGCTGAATTTTTTTTAAAGCCCTGATTACGAATGACTAATCCTGCCTGCGAGCCATTATGCCGATCAAATCACCCTGTGGAAAATCTCCTGATATCCCTGGGAGAAATTCAATCGCAGCGAAACCACATGAAGATAGCAACTCGCAATATTCTTCATCCTGGTATGCTTGCATACTCTGGGCATATTGGCTGACCTGCAGAGTATCCACATCGATAACGAAATAGCGAATAGTGGCTATGTTAGTCAAAGCCTCCCAGAAATTCTCTTGCAAGACAACATGTGGGCGTTCGGAAAACAAACCGCTCAAAGAAGAAAACCAGGAGGGGGTTTTTTCACCCATTTGCTGGATAAGTTTGAATGGATGGGGTTCCAAGAGGAGCCAACCACCAGGTTTAAGTGCTTGCCATGCCTTCTTCAAAATTAGTTTGGCGTCTTCTGGACGAAAGACGTTGAATTCGCCATATATCAGCATCACCAACCCGTTCTTGTGGGAAAAATCTGCCTTGCGTATATCCCGGCAGACATAAGTGCAGGGCAGATGGTCACGTTGGGCACTCTCGATAGCAAAATCAATGGAAGCGGGAGAATAATCGATCCCATGGCAGGAATGCCCCAGGAATGCCAGGCGCGACGAATATAAACCTGGTCCACAGCCTAGATCGAGGATAGTGGTTGGCTGGCAATCAAGGAGCGTAGTGTGAATCCAGTTGACCTGTCGGTCTATGATCTCAAAACGTCGCGAGGCGGCATCATGCGTTTGGGTGAGGTGCTCCACAAGCATACGCCGAGAAAATTCAGGCTCATTCCATGGGATATTATCACCTTCTGCCCATGGGATTGGAACCGCATTGCGTTGTACCAGTTCAAGTAAATTCATATAGATTTATCCTGCTCCCCGTCCTCAAGGAACGGTGTAAACGTGACTACCTCAGAGAATGACTTTAGCAGAATTTCATAGGTCATGCTCCGTTGGAGGACTAAATTGGTGTACTATCTTTATACCAGGGATGTGGCTGCTGGTAATTGGGGCATGACCAAGTTTGACACGCGACGACTATCACATTATAGCCTGATGCTTATATCAGCTCCAGGCGATAAGGTGACTGCAGGTGATTTTGAATACTATAAATACGGCAAGAGCCAAAGGAACCCTTCAATGCAACACAAATGACGTAATTACTCACCGAATTTTTTCCTCCATCCATAAAATGATAGACGCGAGCAAAAAAATAAATATTATGGTGAAAGTCTTGATCGTTGGGTTTTCCCCCCAAGACCAGGGGGGGACTCTCCCCCCAGGACCAGGGGGGATTCCCCCCGAAAATCAGCGGGGGCAGGCGCAATGGCAGATTAACCGGGTTCTGCGATCCCGGCTACAGAAGACGGGCTGGTCACGACCAGCCCCTACACGAAAAATATTTGTTGGATTTCGCAAAGAGCGCTCAATCCAACCTACTAATGACTTTGTGTAGTTCGTGTCCGTAGTGGTTAAATCTTTTTGAATCCTACGGGCTGAGGAGCACCAGGAGGCTGTGCCTCATTGCTTCGCCAGCTCCAGCGCCTGCTCCAGGGTCAGTTTGCGCCCCTCTGCCCACAAGCGGTTGAACTCGGCTTCACCAAGCCGTTCGCGGATGCCAGCAATGAGTGGATCGAAAACCTGGTGGGAGATATCACTCATTACACTATCTGTTCTCTCAGCAATTCGCTTCAGCGGCTCCAAACAGTCTTGCCGCACGCTCATCTAGCCCGGATTGAGCAGCAACACCTGCCATAGCGAGAGGATATAATCCTTGACCTTCGACAACTCTTAAGCTCACCATATATGGAAAGCATTTCTTCAAACAGTGCCCTGGCTTGGGCGGCATCGCCTTCCTGCAGCACAATTTGCCCCAAACGATATAGCGGCCAGGCCTGACCGCTCCGATGACCCATTTCTCTCCGTATTTGTGCACATTCCATGTAGTATGCCTTCGCTCTGGCACTGTCTCCCTCCAGTAATGCTATTCGGGCGAGTGATTCAAGCGCAAAGGCAATCCCATTCGGAAAATCCTCCCTCCTCGCCATTTCCAGGGCTTGTTCAAGATACATACGACCCCGCCTGGCGATCCCCGCTTTGCGATAGCGATTCTCCCAGCTGCCAGAGTGCATCCTGGATACGGCCTTTGTCACCCAGTTCTTGTGAGATTGCCAGGAGTTGTTCCGCATAAGTGTGCATCTCCGACCAATCACCCTGAACATCTTTGCAGGACGGCCAATTCATACAATATAGTCTCAGTTAGATTTTTATCGTCTAGTTCTCTCGCCATGTCAAGGCTAGCTTCCAGCAAGACTTGTCCTTGTTGAAACTCTCCCAACGTTTCGAAAACGCATCACCTGCGATTCCAGAGTGCCATAGCACGCATTTTCCCCGTTGGCCAGGTGTCTGTATTGGCAAGAATACGCATTGACCAGTCATACGCTTCTTTTACCCGATGAGTTAATGCGAAAAACATATCTAAAGATTTCAGAAACAGGATCGCTGATTCAAGATCAGTGGCAAGTCGCTTTATCCATGGCAGCTCGAAAATTGTCATACTCAGTCTCGAATCGCTTCATCCAGGTTGATCGTCCGCGATAGACGTGAGTCTCTCCTTCCTGTGCGATCTTAAGGTAATAAGCCAAATGCCGGTCTTGCAGGCTTGGCAGCTCACCGGAGGTCTGCAGTTTCTCAAGGGCATACTGGCGCACCGTTTCCAGCAAGATATAGCGGTTCTCAGCATTTCTCTCCTGCAGGCTGACCAGCGAGTGGTCGACCAGCGCACTGAGCAGATCCAGCACCTGGGTAGCGAAAATCACACAGGGTGAGGGTGTACTGCCAACCTCGTCGATGCAGATTGCCTCGACAGCCTCCAGGGAGAAACTGCCAGCGAAGACTGCCAGCCGGTTGAACAGGGTGCGCTCAGCCATAGATAGCAGATCGTAGCTCCAATCCAGCGCCGCCCGCAAGGTCTGCTGGCGCGGCAGGGCTGCCCGGCTTCCCCCGGTCAGCAAATTGAAGCGATCATCCAGGCGTGAGGAGATTTGATCGGGTGACAGGTGGCGAATGCGGGCAGCCGCCAGCTCGATAGCCAGCGGGACACCGTCCAGGCGGGTGCAGATCTGTGCGACAGCAGGGGCGTTCTCATTCGTCACGCTGAATGAGGGCTGCACGGCTATTGCTCTCTCGATGAACAAGCGCACAGCTTCGTACTGCGCCAATGCATGCACTGTTACAGCTCGCCCAGGCTCGGGAAGTGCCAGGGGTGGTACAGGGTAGGTGGTTTCACCTGCCAGGTTCAGGTGCACGCGGCTGGTAGCGAGAATCTTCAGCTCGGGTGCGCTGCGTAGTAGGAGATTGGCGAGCTGGGCGCAAGCTTCCAGCACATGCTCGCAGTTATCCAGGATGAGTAATACGTGTTTGTCGCGCACATACTCCACCAACTGGTCGGATAATAAACAACCAGGCTGCTCATGAACGCCCATAACTGTGGCAAGCGTCTGCTCCACGAGTGCCGGGTCACGTAGCGGGGCAAGCTCAACCAGCCAGACACCGCCTGGGAACTCATCGATCAAATCGGCTGCCACCTGCAGTGACAGGCGAGTCTTACCGGTGCCACCGATCCCGGTCAATGTGAGCAAATGGGTGCCTGTAAGCAGCTTCTTGATCTCACCCATTTCCTTCTCGCGCCCGATGAAACTGGTCAGCTGGACGGGCAGATTGTGCGGGTGGACGTCCAAGGTTTTTAGAGGGGCAAAGTCGGAGGGCAAATCAGGAGCGACCACCTGGAAGATCTGCTCCGGGCGGATCAGAGTCCTTGAGGCGGCGTGCTCCCAGGTCGCGCAGGCTAGTTTCTACAGGTAAATGGTCACGCACAAGCTCAGCGGTGGCAAGCGAGAGCAGGATCTGCCCGCCATGCCCGGCAGAGAGCAAGCGAGCGGCGCGGCTGAGAGTCAACCCGGAGACATACTCGCCCGAGGTGTAATCCCCTACCTGCAGCTCTGCCCGCCCGGTGTGGAGTGCCATGCGCACGCGAATGGTACCAGTCTCGCCCCATTTTTCGGCTGTCAGTAGGCGCTGTGCCTCCAGGGCAGCATCCAACCCAGCGTTGGCGGTGGAGAAGGCGGCACAGAAGGCATCGCCGATAATTTGGAAAACATAGCCGCCATGGACAGTGATGGATTCATTCAGGATGGCGTGATGGCGCTTGAGTGCAGCCTCCATGGCAGCGGGATGCTGCTGCCAAAGCTTTGTGCTCCCCTCGATGTCGGTGAATAGAAATGTAACTGTCCCCGCAGGTGGTAGAGCCATTGCCGTGTCTCCCCAAGATTAATCAGGCAATCCAATGAAATTTATTGTCTACTGATTTGATTATACATCTATAGCAGAATTTACTTCTCTATTTTCAATATATTTTTTTATCGTGCATACGACATCCCATAGCGTAATAACAGGGAGCGAGCATCAACCGCCGGTGAAGGATAATGTTTGAACTATGATTTATGGATGGGCATGATTAGAGCCAGGACGCCCCCTATCAACAATCTTACCGATATGCTCCGCCGGTGGATGGAATCCATCCGGTATAAAAGTAAACCGGACATAGCCGGCTATTCGTAGAAAACTTGCGCAGCGGGTTTGGTGATTCTTTGGAAACGGAAGTTCAATGAGCGTATTTTGCGAAACAGCATCGGGAGTTTCTTTACGAGCGATATTAACCCTCGGTGAGGTGGGGAGTGAAATAATGCGGGCGAAGCAATTTTTTCTGCTTCGCTCCTACGAAAAAAATTATAACCTTTGTGTCTCTTATGTACTTTGTGTTATTTCGTAAAAAGTGCAGATTGCCACGACCAGCAAAGATCGCTGGTCTCGCAATGACGTGCATACGGAGCAACGATACCGGAGACAGAAAAGGGTGATCAGCGATCGCCCCAACAAAAACCCTTTGTGTACTTTGAGACCGTTGTGATATTTGCAAAAAAAGTGCAGATTGCCACAACCAGCAAAGATCGCTGGTTTCCCCGAAATACAGCGGGGATTCCCCCCGAAATACAGCGGGGATTCCCCCCCAACAAACCAGGAATCAGCGGGGGCAGGCCCCCGAAATACAGCGTAGATTCCCCCCGAAAATCAGCGGGGGCAGGTCGCAATGACATACACACCGGGATCAACGATCCCGACTACAGAAGACGGGCTGGTCACGCGCAACCAAAACCTGGTTGCACAAGGCCAGCCCCTACACGAAAAATAATTGTTGGATTTCGCAAAGAGCGCTCAATCCAACCTACTAATGACTTTGTGTACTTCGTGTCCGTAGTGGTATTTTTTTAAAAAATGCAGATTGCCACACTCGCACAAAACGCTCATTCGCAATGACTACCTGGATTTACGGGCTGAGGAGGACCAGGAGGCTGGTGAGGTGCTGCATGCCGGGGATGCGGGTGGAGCTTTCGCTGATGCGCAGACGCACCCAGGTGGCAGTCGTGACCGAGTAAGGCACCTCGACGGCGTAAGGCACGTAGGAGCCATCGGCGGAGGGGGTAACGAATACCTGACGGTAGCCAACGATGGCGCCATCGACGGCAACGAGCTCCACCAGCAGGAAATCTTCGCTGGGCCTAACCAGACCGCTAACGATGACCTTGCCACCCTGGATGAGCTGGTTGGGGGTGGGCTGGTGGATCACGATGGGCTCGGTCTTCCAGCTGACGGGAGTGATGGAGCTGGCTCCCATCGATAGCAGTATCAAGTCGGTCGAATTAATCGACACTGGGCGACCGAACTCGTCGAAGGTGGTCAAACGTATCTGACCGAACTCCGATGCCCGGTTGAGCTCGAACTGGATCTCCTGGTCGATGTACACCCAGTCCACCGGGTTGCTGATCAAGCGCTGCAATTCAGCATAGAGCCGGCGAGGTTCACCACCCGGCTGCAGAGGCTCGATCAACAGCTCCACGTAGTAACTTCCGGAGGGCACACTACGCAGGTTGGCGATCAGGTGCAGGGGTGAGGCAACCTTGGACATGGGACCCGGCATGACGAACTGGACACGGGCAACGGGCAGGGTGGGGGTGGGAGTGATGGTGGGGGTGCGGGTGGGACGGTATACCGGGGTGGCGCTCAAGTCAACAGTGCTGGTAGGGCTGGGTGTCGCCTGGCGAGTGGAATTTGGGTCGAGTGCCAGAGGAGTGGAGGTATCTCCATCCGTAGGGGAGTTCGGCGGTGGGGTGAAGGTGGGAGACCTGGGGGGAAAGTCGGCGGGGGTGTTGCCGCGGGTGGGGGTGGCGGTAGGCGTAGCAGTCATCCCGGCCTGGAGGGTCTGATCGAAAACAATGGTGAGGTAATCCGGTGGGAGGGCAGTGGCAGTGGGGGCGGTCTGTAATACTGAACAGCCCACCCCCAGGATAACAAGGATCGTGATGGAGAGGACGAGACGAAATCTGCTCATAGGCGCGGCGCGGTTGACTGGATGGGTCTGTCCTCTCGCTGCATGTGAATCACAAACCGTAGATGCCGGTATATTTCTGGCTGAGATAGCGCATGTATGGGGCTGGATCGATCTTGGTGCCGGTCACACGCTGGATGAGCTCCTGCGGCTCATATTTGCTGCCGTGGCGGTGGACCTTCTCACGCAGCCAGGCAAGCCAGGGGGCGAACTCACCCCGGCGGATCTGATCTGGCAAATCGGGGATATCGGCATTGATCAGCTCCCAGAGCTGGGCGGCAATCAGGTTGCCCAGGGCATAGCTGGGGAAGTAGCCGATCATTCCACCTGACCAGTGCACATCCTGAAGGACTCCATCGGCATCACTGGGTGGGGTGATGCCCAGATACTCCTGGAAGCGGGTATTCCAGACTTCGGGCAGGTCTTTCACAGCCAGACTGCCTTCCATCATGGCCATCTCCAGCTCCATGCGCAGCATGATGTGCAGGTTGTAGGTAGCTTCATCAGCTTCCACACGGATGGGTGAAGGCTGGACCTTGTTGATGCCCTTGTAGAATGCATCCAACGAAACATTGCCGAGCTGGGAGGGGAAGACCTGCTGCAAGCGGGGATAAAAACACTCCCAGAAGGGGAAGGAGCGACCGATCAGGTTCTCCCACATGCGGGATTGAGATTCGTGGATACCGGAGGATGCTCCGCCGACCAGGGGACTACGGGCAAGGGAGGGGTCGGAGCCCATTTCGTACATGGCGTGACCGGTTTCGTGCAGGGTGCCAAACAAGGCGGAAGCCATATAGTTTGGGAAGACCCGCGTGGTGATGCGTACATCCCCCAGACCGAAGTTGGTGGTGAAAGGATGCAGGGTCTTATCCTGGCGGCCGCGCTTCCAATCGAAACCCATTTTGGTGATGATCTCAACGCCGAAGTCCCACTGCTTCTGCTCGTCGTAGGTGATGTGCATGAAGGAGTCGTCCACCTGCGGGCGGGAGGCAATCTTCCTGATCAGCTCCACCTGCTGGGGGCGCAGGGTGTTGAAGATAGCCTTGATATCGGTGGTCTTGAGACCGGGCTCGAAGATATCTACCATGGGGTCATAAATGTGGTCATAAGGGGCATACAACGCGGCATAGCGGCGTGCCAGGTCGAGAACTTTTTCCAGGTGGGGCTGGAAGTGGGCGAAATTATTTTCAGCACGCGCTTTCGCCCAGGCTTCATGAGCGGCGGTGGTGGCAATGGCGATTTCAATCACCAATTCGACGGGAACCTTTATCTCTTTGTCGTAGTTGCGGCGGGTGACCTTGACCAGGCGGGCTTCGAACGAGTCGGGGTCGAGCTGGGAGACGTAAGGCTGGAGGTCATCGAGCAGCTTACCGATCTCTGCGGAGACGAACTTGGTGTGGGCGATCTGCCCGAGGGTGGCGAGCTGATTCCCCCGGTCCTGCGCACCGGCGGGTGGCATATAGGTCTGCTGGTCCCAGCCCAGCAGGGCGGAGGCATGATTCAGGTCTGAAATCTCGGCCAGGCGGGTTCTCAATTCTTGGAGTTGTTGTTCAGGTGGCATGATAATCCTTATAGTCAAGAAGAATTAATGAGTATCTTTGGCGGGTAGGGGTATCCGGCAGAAAGGAGCCGCACATAAATCGTGCGAGTGACTGGTGGAGACGATCCGCCCTGTTTGGGAAACCGGGATTAACCCCCATCAGGTGCAGCGGGGGCAGGCCCCCCCAACAAACCAGGAGGCAGCGGGGGCAGGCCCCCGAAAGGCAGCGGGGGCAGGCTGATCCCGGAGACAATAGATCCCTATATATAGAGAATTAGACGATCTTCCAGCGCAGGGGCTCACCCCGCAGGACGTTGAGCACCTCAGAGGCGATATCTTCGGCGGCGCGATCCTGGGCTTCGGCGGTTTGGGCACCGATATGAGGTGTGGCGACTACATTGGGGTGGGCGACTAAAGCGGTGAGGCCGGGTGGCTCTGTGGCGAACACGTCCAAGGCAGCGGCTGCCACCTGACCTGATTCGAGGGCTGCGAGCAGAGCCGTCTCGTCGATGATGCCACCCCGGGCTGCATCCACGATACGTACACCGCGCTTCATCTGGGCGAAGACCTGACCATTCACCATGCCTTTTGATTCAGGGGTAAGGGGCAGGTGGTAAGAAATGAAATCAGACTGTGCGTACAGGTCAACCAAGGGGAGCGGTGTTGCCCCACGCTTCTTGATATCATCCGCCGAGACCAGGTTGTCGAAGCCGATGACCTTCATCCCCAAGCCAGCGGCGCGCTGGGCAAGTGCACTGCCAATGTTCCCCATGCCGACGATACCGAGCGTTTTGCCATTCAGCTCAATCCCCTCAAGCTGCTTTTTGATCCACTGACCTTGCTTCATGGTCGAATCGGCTTTGGGCAGCATGCGGGCAAGAGCGAACATCATTCCCACGGCTAATTCTGCCACAGCCAGGGAGGTGGACTTGGGTGCGTTGACCACGGTCACCCCATGACTGCGGGCGGCGGTCAGGTCGATGTTATCCACTCCAACACCGGCGCGACCTACCGCTTTGAGCTTGCTGGCGGCATCGAACACGGCTGGAGTGACTTTGGTGCGACCACGTACGACTAAGGCGTCATATTCTCCAGCCACTTTCAGCAGCTCGTCAGCTGGAATGTCGGGTTTGTTATCCACCTGTGCGGCAGAACTTAAAATTGCGATGCCCTTATCAGAGAGGCCATCCGTGATAAGGACTTTCCAGGTTGTCATAAATACCTCCTTAGAATGTGAGCTGATGGGAACACTGCTAAGCCAATTTTACACCAAAAGGCAGGTAGGGCAAACACAGGGTGATTTTTGTCGGTGCGATTGGTGAAGATGGACATGCATCGATGAGGGTAAAATTAGGGTATAGCCAAGAAGTGGTGGTGTAAAGAAACCCGCTTCCAGCTCCCAGCCACCCCTAAATAATGGGGTTTAGCGGAGGACTTAACAGGGTAAACCAGCGCTTACGGCAAAGGTTGCCGGGGATTCTGTATAGGAGACTACAATGCGATACGACTTTGATCACGTTCCAAACCGCCGTCCAACCGATAGTGTTAAATGGAATTATTATGATGCAGATGTGCTGCCTCTGTGGGTGGCGGATATGGATTTCCCGGTGGCAGAACCAATCCAGCGAGCGCTGCGGGAACGTGTTGAGCATGGGATTTACGGCTATCCAGATACGCAAGCAAAACTTAACCAATTCTCTGAGCTACGCCAGGTGCTCGTTGATCGTATGCAGAGGCTCTATAACTGGCAGGTATCACCCGATGAGCTGCTCCTGTTACCAGGGGTGATCGTGGGTTTGAACCTGACCTGTCAGACAGTGGCGGCAGCAGGTGGAAATATACTGGTACAGAGCCCCGTTTACCCGCATATATTGCATGCAGCGCAAAACGCGGGGTTGGAAAGCCATAACTCCATGCTGGAGCAGTGTAAAGATGGACACTATGAGATCGATTGGGAGGCGTTCGAGACCGGGCTGAATAAGAAGACCAAGCTATTCATCTTGTGCAACCCACATAACCCGGTGGGGAGGGTGTTCCGCAAGGATGAGCTGGAGCATATGGCAGAGCTGTGTTTAAAGCGTAAAGTGGTGATCTGCGCAGATGAAATCCACTGTGACCTACTGTTCAAGGGTAAAAAGCACACCCCCATCGCCTCCCTGGACAAGGAGATAGCCCAAAATACTATCACTCTGATGGCACCCACCAAGACGTTCAACATTGCCGGGCTGCAATGCTCTTTTGCCATTGTGCAGAACCAGGAGCTGCGCAAGAACCTGGAGCAGTCCATTAAGAAGCTAGGGGTGTGGGTTAACTTGCTCGGGCTAACGGCTACACTGGCGGCTTACCGGGACGGACAGGAATGGTTGGAGCAGGTACTTCATTACCTGGAGGGTAACCGGGATTATCTGTACAATTTCGTGCACGACCAACTGCCGATACTACAGATGGTGAAACCGGAAGGCACGTACCTGGGGTGGCTGGACTGCCGTAATGCGCACATTCAGGGCGACCTGTGTGAGTTCTTCATTAAGGAAGCGCGGGTGGCACTCAATGATGGACCAACCTTCGGCAAAGGTGGGGAGGGTTTTGTGAGGCTTAACTTCGCCTGTACATGGGTGGTGCTCAGCCAGGCGCTGGAGAGAATGAAAGCGGCCCTGGAAAGAGTGGCAGGTTAGCTCATCTTATTCGTAGCGCAAGGCTTCGACCGGCTCGAGGTTGGCTGCCCGGTTGGCGGGGTATAGACCGAAGAACAACCCTACCGCGGTAGAGAACAGGGTGGCAATGAGAATAATGTCGATGCCTATGGAGGGGGTGATAGCCGCGTTATTGGCTTTGGCGATTTGACCCACTGCAAGGGCGATAGCATAACCCAGAATGATGCCAATCACTCCGCCGATCAGGCTGAGCACGGATGATTCAGCCAGGAATTGGATCAGGATATCCGACTTATGCGCACCGACTGCCTTGCGCAGTCCGATCTCCCGCGTGCGCTCGGTGACCGATACGAGCATGATGTTCATAATGCCAATCCCTCCCACCAACAGGGAGATAGCAGCCACTCCACCCAGGAATATGGTGAGCACATTGGTGATGGTACTGGCGGTAGAGAGGAAATCCTGCTGAGTGAGGATGGTGAAATCATCTGCACCAATGGCAGTGCGGTGGCGGGCGCGCAATATCTGGGCGACTTCATCGCTGGCGTCTGGGACGGCTTGCGGGCTGACAGCTTCGACGAGCAATAAATCCACCTGGTCGTTGGTGCTATGATGGATCAAACGTGCCTGGGCGGTGGAGAAGGGCACCAAAACCTGGTTATCAGCATTGGAGAAGCCCGAGCCACCCTTGGATTCCAGCACACCAATTACCCGGAAGGGCTGACCTTCAATGCGCACCGTTTCACCTACCAGCCCATCCCGGCGTCCGAAGAGCTTGTCGGCTACCTCCGAACCAAGCAGGACTACGGAAGCCTGCCCCAACATCTCTTCCTGGTTAATGAATTCGCCTTCAGTCAGGTTGTATTTACGCACACTGGCATAGTCGGGTGTCACACCGGTGATGGTGGTGGTGGTGCTTTCACGCCCGAAGGTAACCTTGCCATTATCCTGGATGACAGGGGCAACCGCGTTAACCGAAGGAGCCTGGAAATGATCAGCTATCGCAGCCGCATCCTCCAGGGTGATGGGCTTGGGGTTGCGCACATCCTCAGAGCCACCCCGGAACACAAATACCAGGTTGGTGCCGATGCCGTTGATCGAATCGGTGATGGTGGCTTGAGCACCGCGCCCAATGGATACCATGGCAATGACAGCCGCTACACCAATCACAATCCCCAGGATGGTCAGACCCGCACGCAGCTTATTGGCTGAGAGGCTTTCAAAGGCTTCGAGGACAGCTTGACCGACGTTCATGATGAACTCTCCACCACACCATCGCGGATGCGAATGATGCGCTGTGATTTGGCGGCAATATCGGGTGCATGCGTGACGATGATGAGGGTAGTGCCATGTTCGCGATTAAGGTTAAGCAGGAGTTCCATGATCTCCTGGCCCGATTTCGAGTCAAGGTTACCGGTAGGCTCATCTGCCAGGATAATGGCAGGATCATTAACCAGGGCACGGGCGATAGCAACCCGTTGCTGTTGACCACCGGAAAGTTCATTGGGGCGATGGTGCATCCGATCAGACAAACCGACAGCCTCAAGCGCGGCACGGGCTTTTTCCCGCCGACCATGCACCTCACCAGAATAACGTACGGGCAGCTCGACATTAGCCAGAGCAGTGGCCCGATTGAGCAGGTTGAAACTCTGAAAGACGAACCCAACTTTACGGTTGCGGATCGTGGCAAGCTGGTCATTGTTCAGCCTGGCGACCTGCTCTCCATCCAGGAGATATTCTCCTGAGCTGGGGCGATCCAGACAGCCGATGATGTTCATCAGGGTGGATTTTCCCGAGCCGGATGGTCCCATGATGGCGACAATCTCTCCGCGGGCAATGTTTAATGAAAGACCATTGAGGGCATGCACCTCGACAGTCCCCATTTTATAGACTTTGGTCAGGTTTTCTGCCTGGATGACCCAACCATTTGGAGGGTCACCGCTGGGAGGATTCGTGAGGTCAGGCATTCTCAGCTTCATGGCCCGAAGGGGCCTCCACCACTGCTGAACAGATCTTGGGGAGGGTTGAGCACTACCAGGTCACCGACTTTCAGGTCACCCTCCATCACCTGGCTTTCAGAGTCGGAGGAGGGCACCGAGGGTCACTTTAACCTGTTCGAGCTGGTTGTTGCTCAGGATATAAACCACCCTCTGTCCATTTACCAAGCGCACAGCACGGTTTGGTACAAGCAAGGCATCCGTTATCTGTTCAACGGTGATATTGACCGCCGCCGTCATGCCTGGTTTCACATTCTCATCCGCGTCTGTCAGCTCAACCGTGACATTAAACTGCACCACGCCTTGAATGACGTCACCTACAGGGGCCACCTGGCTGACAACGCCTTTAAACTGCTTGTTTTGAATGGCATCAAAGCTCAAATTGACCGGTTGACCAGACAGGATGGTGTTGATATCGACTTCAGAAACCAGCACATCCACGAACAGACTGTGCAGGTTGTCCAGGCGGAAAGCCACGCTGGCAGGGGTCACCTGATCACCGGGCTTGACGTCCACCTGTGTGATGGTGCCAGCGAAAGGGGCGGTCAGCGTATGAGCGCCTACCGTAGTTTGGGCGGCGAGAAAGCGTGCTTGAGCGGCGGCTAAATCGTCAGGGTTAGGTGATCTTTCAAGCTGATAAAGTGTTGTGACGGCGTTATTCAATTGCTGAGTGGCATCCTGGTAATCCGTCCAGGCGTTATTGAGGGTTATGGCGAGGCCATAGACCGAATTGGATGCGTCTGTGATCTGGGTTTGATCGGCGATAATCTGTGCTTGTAATAATTGGAGTTGAGCGCGTGTGGAGGTGATTTTGGCATCCTGAGCAGCAATATCAGCATCACTCCAGACAGCTGTACACCAGTTCAGGTTTGCTGAAGCGGTTTGTAATAGTTGATATTCACGGCTGTTTGCGATATGTCCGGTGAAATTGTATGCATTCAGTGCATTATCATAGGCATCCTGATAATCAGCGATAGTTTTGTCATCACAGCGCTTCCCGTTCATTCCTTGGCGATGATTGATGAGATCGTTGAGTGTGGATTGTGTATTGATCATATCTGATTGTTTTTGTGCCAGGTCAGCCTGAACCTGAGCCAAATTGACGCTGGTATTTAACGTATCGGTAAGAACAGTGCCAATGAAGTCTTGTGTGGAGGCTTCAAAGGCAGATAATCTATCTGACAGGCTATTAGCCAGGTTGGTAGAATCTGAAGACAGCCCAGCTTGCAAGTTATTTTGACTGGAAAGACTGTCTTGCACGGCAATCTCCAGATCCGCAACTTTCTGAGCCAATAGAACATCTCCTGGATGGGTGCTGGCATTTTCCTGTGCTATCTTGAGCTCATCCTGTAGCTGGCTGGTGGTGCGAACAGCCTGGAAATACGTCTGTACATCGATGGAGGCATTTGCCAACGGTAAATTATTCCGGGCAACATCCAGGGCAGATTTAGTGATTATCCAGTTGTTATATACCGTCACGTCATTGGCGTTCTGGTTGGTTATGATGGCGTTAGTCAGGCTGTTTTGCGCCTGCTGATAATTGGTGTAAGCAGCAGCCAGCGCTCTCTCAGAATTTGAGATGGTGGAAAGATCAGGGTTGGTTAGCTGATTTACGGCGTTGCGGGCCGTGATCAGATCAGATTGAGCCAGGATTATATTTTGAGGTAGTGAGGCTGGGACAAGATCTGCCAGGGTCTGCCCACCAGTGATCACCTGCCCAACTTGCACGTAAACATTATCCACAATCCCGGAGGTCTCCCACAGGATCATCGCTGTCTGGACAGCGCGGACGGAACCTGTTGCCCCAACCGAAGCAGTCAGACTACCACGACTGGCAGTGACAGTCTGCAAGTTGCTGATGGTATTACGCTGCTGCCTGGCCTGAATGATGCGGGTTCCAAAAAAACCAATGGCAAAAAGCGCCAGGATGATCAGGACAATGATAATTATTTTTTTCATACTATATCCCTTCCCTACCGATGATTAACCGGTGGAGAAAATTTGATAATACCGGACGGATCTGAAATCGTGACGACAATCATAATGTATTTTACGAATTCTATCGATAATAGTCTTGCAAGAATCTTACCAGTTTACATGTGACAACCGTCACAAAATTATATGACAGAAGGGACTAAAATTTTACCTTTATCCCCGATAATATGAAAACAGGATTGAGTGGAGGAGGTTGCGGATGGAGAAAATCTCAAGTGATTCGTTGGCGATAGACCGAAAGGCACGGGCACGTCTACCGAGCCTGGATATCAGTCACCGCCCAGTATCGCAAAGGGTGTGTGATTTTGATGATATTTGCATCCCAATGACACCTGAGGAGGCGATGTTCGAAGCTTCTCGCTGTGTGCATTGCCCTGACCCTGCTCCATGTGTTGAAGCCTGCCCAGCCCATAATGACATCCCATCCGCGATGTGGCTGATTGAGCAAGGAGAATTCCTTGAAGCAGCCAAGATGTACCGCCAAACGAGCAGTATGCCCGAGGTATGCGGGCGAGTTTGCCCGCAGGAGCAACTATGCCAGGGTTCATGCTCGCACATCAAGACTCATGCTTCTGTGCTGACAGGACCTCTTGAGGCTTACGTCACCTGCTACGAGAGACGGACGGTGGGGGTGAAAGTGCCATTGGGTAAGCCAAGCGGGAAAAAGGTGGCAATCATTGGTGCCGGTCCTGCTGGACTTGCCTGCACAGAGCAGCTACTCCAAAAGGGACATGATGTAACCGTAATCGAATCCAAGCCTGCTCCGGGCGGGTTACTGGTTTACGGCATCCCGCCATTTAAGATCCCCAAGGAAATCGTCTTCTGCCGGGTTAATGATATGCAAGAAGCGGGAGCTAAATTCTCGTTCAATACCTACGTAGGTAAAGACATCACCATTGATGACCTGTTCGCCAAGGGCTTCGATGCAGTTTTCCTTGGGGTAGGGTCCAATGTGGATGCACCCATGGAAGTGCCGGGTGAAGATTTTCCGGGTGTTTATAAAGCCACAGAGTTCCTGGCACGCTGCAACGTCGATATGGAAATATTACCCAAAGATTGGCGCACTCGCCCCGAGATTGGGAAGAAAGTGGTAGTCATCGGAGGTGGTGATACCGCCTCTGACTGCCTGCGGACCGCATTGCGCCTGGGCGCTGAAGAAGTGACCTGCCTCTATCGGCGGACGATCAAGGAAATGCCAGGCGGTGTGAAGGACCGCGAGCTGGCGTTGGAAGAAGGAGCGCATTACCAGTTCCTGACCCAGCCAGTAAAATTCATTTCTGATGAACAAGGGCACCTGGCAAAGATTGAATGCATCCGGATGGAGCTGGGTGAACAAGATGCGAAAGGCCGGCGGAAACCCGTGCCAATCGAGGGCTCTAACTTTATCGTTGAAGCGGATACGGCTGTGCTTGCGCTAGGCTATTGGCCGAATCCGATCATTGGAGACACAACCCCAGACTTAAAAACCCAGAAGTATGGCTTGATCGTTGCAGACCATGAGACCGGTGCGACTTCCCGACCGGGTGTGTTTGCAGGCGGCGATGATGTGACCGGACCAGACCTGGTGGTAACAGCGATGGTCGCCGGGCGCAAAGCTGCTGCTGCGATTGATAAATACTTAAAAAGCGAGTGAGAATCACGACGGATCGCACCCTAGATTTCTCTCTGATTGATCGAAAAGCGCGCGTACATCTACCAAGCCGAGGACTACCAACCCGACCTGCAGATGAACGCGTGAATGACTTTCTGGAGGCCCGGGCACTTCTGGATGGGGAGTGGGCGAAATATGAGGCTTCGCGCTGCATCCATTGCAACGAAATGGCCCCATGCAGACGAGCCTGCCCAGCAGGAAGTGATATCTCGCAAGCGCTGTATTTAATCGAGCAAGGTGATTTCTTTGAAGCTGCCAGCGTCTTTCGCAAGACGAACTTTATCCCCGAAATTTGTGGGCGGGTATGCCCGCAGGAAAAATTATGTGAGGGGGCATGTGTTTTAGGGCGGGTTGGTGACCCAGTCCTGGTGGGCGTCTTAGAATCCTTCGCCTGCGAGTATGAACGCAAGGAAAGGGGCGTACCCATCAACCCGGGTGGGTTAACCGGGCGAAAAGTGGCCATTGTTGGAGCAGGACCGTCGGGGCTGGCATGCGCTGACATCCTGGTGCGAATGGGACACTGGGTGACGATATACGACACCCGCTCATACCCTGGTGGCGCTTTGACTTACGGCTTCCCTAATTTTAAACTCCCCCACAACCTGATCGTAGATATCTGGGATCATCTAAAAAAAGCTGGGGTGACATTTGTAGGGAATACCCTGGTTGGCAAGAAGAAGAAAACAGTCAATGACCTGTTTGCTGAAGGATTTGAGGCAGTGTTCCTGGGGGTGGGAAGTGGGATCGATGCACCCCTGGAAATCCATGGGGAAAACCTGCCGAGTGTATATAAAGCCACCGAATTTTTGATTAGAGCCAATGCTGATAAAAGCCACCTTCCCCCAAGGCTACGGATGAACCCTGAAGTGGGGCGGAGGGTGGTGGTGATCGGTGGAGGTGACCCAGCGACCGACTGTGCCCGCACGGCTTTACGCCTGGGTGCTGAAGAAGTGACCTGCCTGTACCGCTACACTGAACACGAAATCCCTGGCAGGGTCAGGGATCGCCTCCTGGCGATTGAAGAGGGGGCTAAATTTGAATACCTGACGCAACCCATCAGGCTCATCCCCGGACCAGACGGTGATCTGGCGTGGGTAGATTGCGTGAAGATTGCAGTTGGCGAGCCGGATGAGGCAGGTATGCGCCATCCGGAGATTGTACAAGGCTCAAATTTCATCATTGATGCCGATACCGCGGTTATTGCCATGGGTTATTATCCCGACCCGATTATTACTGCCACGACGCCAGGTTTAAAGACGGAAAAATGGGGCATGATCATCGCAGACCGTGAGACTGGAGCGACCAGCCGGTTTGGCGTATTTACGGGTGGTGATGTGGTGACTGGACCGGATATGGTTGTGACCGCGATGGTCGCCGGGCGTAAGGCTGCTTATACTATCGATGCATATCTAGGTTAAGAGCCTATCAGGTTGCACTCCTGAGCATTCTCCTGTGGTGAGGAGTAGGTTGGAGTTATTCTCCAAGGAGCGGAGCGTATGGATATTCCAAGGGATTTTTCAAGCTTAGATCGCAAGAGCCGCATGGCCATCCCATCACGCGGGCTACCCTTACGCCCCGCCTCTGAACGGGTGAAGGATTGGGATGAAGCCATCATCCGCATCGATGAAGCATGGGCCATGTGTGAAGCTTCGCGCTGCATCCACTGCCCCGACCCTGCTCCGTGCCAGAAAGCCTGCCCGGCAAAAAATGATATATCTTATGCCATGTGGCTGATCGAACAGGGCGAATTCTTGCAAGCAGCCAGCGTTTACCGACAAACCAGCTCGCTGCCTGAGGTGTGCGGTCGCATCTGCCCGCAAGAAAAATTATGCGAAGGCTCGTGTGTGCGTGGCAAGCACAACGACGTACCGGTGCCAACAGGTGTGTTGGAAGCGTTTGCAACCCATTATGAGCGTCGTAAAGTGGGGGTGAGCTTATCGGTGGGTAAATTCACTGGCAAAAAAGTTGCCATCATCGGAGCAGGACCAGCCGGATTGGCATGTGCCAAACAGCTGGTGGGTTGTGGTCATTGGGTGACGATATTCGATGCCCGACCAGCGCCGGGAGGATTGCTGATTTATGGCATCCCCAATTTCAAGCTCCCCAAGAAGGTGGTGTTCGACGTCTGGGATGACTTGCTGAAAGCTGGCGTGACTTTTGTGGGCAACACCTATATTGGACCGAAAATTACTGTAGATAAACTCTTTTCCGGCGGATATAACGCAGTCTTCTTGGGGGTTGGCACCTCAGTGGATGCCAGCATGAATGTGCCGGGGGAACAACTGCCAGGGATATACAAGGCGACGGATTTCTTGATCAGGGCCAATGTGGATATGGACCTGCTGCCGCATGAGATGTGTTCGCGGCCGGAGGTGGGCAAGAAAGTGGTGGTGATTGGCGGCGGTGACACCTCATCAGATTGCCTGCGGACCGCCCTGCGCATGAATGCCGATGAAGTAACCTGCCTGTACCGGCGGAGTGAAGCGGAGATGCCAGGTGGATACAAAGACCGCAAGATGGCGATCGAAGAGGGAGCGGAATACCACTTCCTCACTCAGCCGGTGCGATTCATCGCAGGGGCGAACGGGCGCCTGGCACAGATCGAGTGTGTGCGAACTCAGCTGGGAGAGCCGGATGCAAATGGACGGCGCAACTTTTCAGTAGTAGAGGGTTCAGACTTTATTATCGAGGCCGATACCGCCGTCATGGCAATCGGCTATAAACCGGACCCGATGATCGGCGATACCACACCCGGGATACAAACCCACAGCTCAGGTTTACTGATGACTGATGAAAATACCGGTGCCACGCACCGCAGGGGTATCTTCGGGGGTGGAGATATGGTCACCGGACCGCACCTGGTGGTGACAGCCATGGTGGCAGGACGCAAAGCAGCTGCATCTATCGATCGTTATTTAGGCTGGTGAGGATTAGTGTCAGGTTTCACCCTTGCGGGCTCAATCCAGTAATACCCAAACTGGGTAGCCCCAACCTACAACTTGGTGAGGATTAATGTTGGGTTTTCCCCCCAAGACCAGGGGGGATTCCGCGCAAGCCGCTCAACCCGGTAATACCCAAACCGGGTAGCCCCAACCTACTGGTAAAACACCACTACTGGAAAAACACCACTTTTCTTGGTTTATAATTCAGATGTGTGCGCAGCATGGCACACATCTTTTTTGTTTTTAACTCACAGGGTGATTAACCCAAAACCGGCAGCAAGGCTATGGCTCAATGGGTTGGATAGACAAACGTGAGCTGATGATCCGGTGTTTTGTGAAGGACAGAGGTTGTCATGGATATTGGAAATATTGAACAGGTGGATATCGACCAACAGATGCGGGCAGCGTATCTGGATTACGCCATGAGCGTAATCGTAGCCCGGGCGTTACCGGATGCACGTGATGGACTGAAACCTGTGCACCGGCGCATCCTATATGCCATGCATGATATGGGAATTGGTGCCGGATCAACGTATAAGAAATCGGCCCGCATCGTGGGGGAGGTGCTGGGGAAATACCACCCGCATGGGGATGCGGCGGTGTATGAATCAATGGCGCGCATGGCACAAGATTTCTCCATGCGCTATCTATTGGTCGATGGTCAGGGGAACTTCGGCTCGGTGGATGGGGATGCCCCGGCAGCTATGCGCTACACCGAAGCACGGCTGTCGCGTATGGCGGAAGAGATGCTGGCGGATATCGAGCAGGATACGGTGGACTTTGTGGATAACTTTGATGGAACGCTCAAAGAGCCCAATGTTCTACCGTCGCGACTACCGAACCTGCTGCTGAACGGTTCTTCCGGGATTGCTGTGGGAATGGCAACCAACATTCCTCCGCATAACCTGAGTGAGCTGGTGGCAGCTATTACATATTTGATTGATCATATTGAACGGATTGAAGAAATCGAGCCCGATGAGCTGCTCAAGTTCGTTCCTGGACCTGATTTCCCCACTGGTGGGACGATCGTGGGGAGCGAAGGCATCCGGCAGGCATACAGCACCGGGCGAGGAAGGATCGTGCTGCGCGGTGTTGCCCACATCGATGATATGACCGCAGGCAGGCAGCGCATCGTGATCACCGAAATCCCATACCTGCTCAACAAATCCAGCCTGCTTGAGCGGATTGCAGAGCTGGTACGAGAGGGAAAACTAAGTGACATCTCCGACCTGCGGGATGAGTCAGATCGGCGCGGGATGAGCATCATCATTGAGCTGCGGAAAGGCGCTCAACCGATGAAAGTGCTGAACCAGCTGTACAAGTACACCCCACTGCAATCCACTTTTGGCGTACAGATGCTGGCGCTGGTGGAGGGTGAACCCAAGCTGCTTTCTTTTAAACGCATGCTGCAGGTCTATATCGATCACCGCCAGGATGTGATCATCCGGCGATCACGCTTTGAGCTGAACAAAGCCCGGGCGAGAGCGCACATCCTGGAAGGGCTGTTGATCGCCCTGGCAAACCTGGATGACATCATCCTAACCATCCGCCAGTCACCAGATGCGGATACAGCAAAAGATCGCCTGATGACCCGCTTTAAGTTAAGCGAGCTGCAGGCTCAAGCCATCCTTGACCTGCAACTACGCCGCCTGGCAGCCCTGGAAAGGCAGAAAATCGAAGATGAGCAGCGACAGACTCTGGAACGGATTGCTTACCTGGAAGATCTGCTTGCCAGCCAACAAAAAGTGCTTGAGTTGATCAAGACCGACCTGCTCGAGCTGACCAAGAAATATTCAGACCCACGACGGACCAAAATTGCACATGAAGCCAAGGAAGATTTCAGGGAAGAAGACCTGGTGATGGATGAAGCCGTGCTGGTCAGTATTACCCAACGCGGGTATGTGAAGCGGGTGGCAGCTAAAAGCTTTAAGCTCCAATCCAGGGGTGGGCGAGGTGTCGCCGGGCATACCACCAAACAAGAAGACGAGGTGATGTTCCTCTTCCCGGCGCGCAGCCTGGATACGGTCCTGTTCTTCTCCGATAAAGGCAAAGTGTACTCGGAAAAGGCATACCAGATCCCGGACGCCGACCGGACAGCACGCGGCATCCCCATCGTTAACGTGCTATCGATGAGTTCTGGCGAAACGATCACCGCAGCGGTGGCTGTACCAGATTTTGTAGCTGCCGAATACTGCACCATGGTAACGCGCAATGGCAAGGTGAAACGGGTGGAACTGTCTGAGTTCAGTGCAGTGCGACCATCGGGATTGATCGCCATTGGGATCGACGAAGGTGATGAGCTGGGCTGGGCACGCCTGACGGATGGTGAAGATGAGATCATTCTGGTGACCGAGCAGGGGCAGGCATTACGCTTTGCGGAAGCTGCGGTGCGCGCCATGGGCAGGGCAGCCAGTGGGGTTAATGCGATTAAATTAGATCAAGGTGACCATGTAGCCAGCATGGAAGTGCTGGAAGAAGGGGGTGAGCTGCTGATTGTCACCACGGGGGGGTACGGAAAGCGTACACCCCTCATCGAGTACCCACCCAAGGGACGCGCAACCGGGGGTGTGCGGACGATTGACCCGAAGAGCCTGAAGAATATCGGCTTGATTGCAGCAGCCAGAGTGGTGCAGCCTTTGGATGAAGTGACCATCATTTCAGCAGGTGGGGTGGTGCTGCGGACGCGCGTAAAGGATTTGAAACTGGGTGGCAGGGTTGCCAAATGCGATCTACTCATGGCGATTGAGCAGGAAGATTACGTAGCCTCGCTGGCGAGGATATCCACCGCCGAGCTGCTACGCGCAGGCGTGAGTGGAGGGGTGTAAAGGTTCAACCAGCCAGATCAGGGGAAAACCTATAAATGACGTATTAAAGGTGGATCACCCAACGAATGGGAGGGCGATTTTAGACGTGACCAATAGTGCGAGTACCCCTACGACGGTGATCATCAATAGCAGCATGAATGCGGCAAAGAAACGCTGCACAGGTGTAAGCCCAAGAATCAGACGAGGCTCTTCAAATAAATCGGCGTCGGGTGAGGCTTCTTTTTGATCATCATCTGAGAATGCTGAATCATCAATTTGCTTGCGGAAGTCTTCAAACATTGCGGATTGCCTCCAAATCAATCGGGCGATGGTGCCGGTTGATGCATGCTGCTGGGTTTCAGGCGGATTTCTCCAACCTGTGCCGTCACCAACTTGCCCGTTGGGGTAAGTAATTTTAAAGAGCCATCCGGCGTAAGACCAATCACTTTTCCTACCTGGGCGGGAGGGAAAACAGGCTCTCTTTGGGGAGACTGATCTGCATATTCAACCGAAAGCTCGACCCATTGGTCAAGATATGCCAGGCAGGCTTCCCAGCGGTGGATAAAGCTGGGAGTGGAGAGCTGCGGCAGCCAGGTAAAAAACTCAACCAGCACTGCGTGCAACAATTCCAGGCGCTCCACCGGGTGACCCAACACACCTTCCACGCAGGTAGCCGGGAAATTCAACCCCTCAGCTGGAAGGCTCACCGGACTGATAGATTCAGGTGCAATGTTAATGCCAATCCCAATCACCGCAGCTTTCAGATTCTCACCATCCCAGCGCGCTTCCACTAAAATACCAGCTGCCTTACGCGCATACAGCAGGATATCATTCGGCCACTTGATCTGCGCAGGCAACTCATATTTCATGCGAAGCACATTACAGGTCGCCAATGCTCCCAGGCCGTTCAGGCGAGGAACAAGCTGTGGGGCGAGGGGAGGTGAAAGTAAAACCAGACTGAACGCCAGCGCACTGCCCTGTGCCGTGACCCAACGGCGTTGGAGGCGGCCGCGACCAGCAGTCTGTTCATCCGCGATGACCAAGGCGCAATCGGGGGCTCCGGCATCCACCCAACGCCAGGCTTCGTCATTGGTTGAGTCGAGGCTCGGAAAAAATCGAATGGCTGGCAGGTTGATATCTGCCAGGGTGGATTCCAGGGTTGGCTGATCCATGACCGCGATTTTACCTCAGCGGAATTAATCGAATTCTAGACGCTCGGGGGGTGGCTCGGGTTGCTTGCGGGCTGCCTGGCGACTTCGGACAACTTCGATGATGGCTGGCAAAACTGAAATGAAGATGATTGCCAGGATGACGAAGGTGAAATTATCCTGGACCACGGGCAGGTTGCCAAAAAAATAGCCCAAAAAAGTAAATAAAGCCACCCATGCCAGACCACCGATCACGTTGTAAGCGATGAATTTTGGATACGTCATGGCGCCCACACCTGCAACAAAGGGAGCAAAGGTGCGGATGATGGGGATGAAGCGGGCGATGATGATCGTCTTACCACCATATTTTTCGAAAAATGCATGCGTACGGTCGATGTATTCTTTCTTCAGGAAGCGAATATTGCCGCTAAAGGCACGCGGACCGATGTAATGACCGATCCAATAATTGGCTGTATCTCCGGCGATGGCAGCCAAAGCAAGTACGACGAACAAAATACCGACGTGCAGTGATCCCAGGCCTGCAAAGGCACCCGCAGCAAAGATCAGCGAATCACCGGGCAAGAAGGGTGTTACCACAAAGCCGGTCTCCATGAAGATCACAAAGAACATGATCAGGTAGGTCCATGTGTGGTAGGTGAGGATAATATCTTTAAGAACCTTGTCCAGATGGAGAATTGTATTGAGTAGATTTACGATACTATCGATTATATTCATGAATTATTTTCCAAATTGGCAGAAGGATTTTCACCAGGTTCCTGGTGATTTGGTTCGTTATCAGGCGTTGGTAACCCTTCGCCTGGTACGTCTGATTGGGAAACATCGATTGGGATAAGTGCCCGGTAAGGAGTTGCCCGAGGGTTGCAGGGAGGCTGCCAATGGACTACGGCGGAGCATGGTATTGAAACCGATAAAAAGAACCAGAACGAGGACACCCAAGACGACTACCCCTACAGTAGTAATTTCAGAAAGACGCTGAAGGCTGGCAGGAATGGAGATATTTACCACGCCCTGCAAGGATGAAACTGCAGTGATGATTTGCATCCCATTCCACAGACCATGGATGAGAACTGCTGCGATGAAGGCGACAGCGAGGCGCAGGTAACGACGCTGTCTCCAGGCGGAAGCCAGTGCCCAGCCGACCAGACCTGCGGTGAAGCAGTGCAGCATTAACGTGGTAATGCGGGCTGCAGCAATTAGCGCCCAGGTGTCACCCCCACCGCTAGTGTTCCCCAGGTTTTCAAAGAGACCAAAGCCAGCACCACTGATCACCCCGTACCCAAACCCCATGGCAGGTGTAATCTTTTGACCCGCGAGGAACCAGACTCCGATGGGTTTCAGGGTTTCCTCGATGAGTGGAACGATTACGGATACGAAAACGAAGCCAAGGAAGAGAACACCCGGGTTCAGAAGGAAAGGCAGGAGGGTGTTCAGGATCGCATCGATATTGGGAGAGACGACCTGCAAGCGATGCGCCAAGCCATTCAGCTGGTTGGAAAGTTTTGGATCGAGCATGATAGACAGAATGGCCAGGATTCCGACCGCGACGAAGGCCACAATCTCCAGAATCAAAATGATAAAAGGACCCAAAACCAGACCGCTGGCAAGGACGCCCCATTTCCGTTTTGGAGCAGTTGGTAGGAGGCCATGCGTTCCAATATAGACTAACCACAGGGCAGGTAAGCCGGTGGCAAGGATATTGAGGAATGGTAACAAGATCCAGGATACACGATCATCTTTGGAAGCCCAATCTCCCAGGAATAATGACCCGGCTACGAGCACCAGAACAACAATAGTCAGGATGAAGCCAAAATTTTTCCGTTCAGGTCTGGGAGCCGGTTCAAATTCGGGATGTGTGATGTGCTTCCAGGAGTACCAGGCAGATGGAAGAACCAACACTCCAGTAAAAGCAAGACTGGCAGCGATCATAAATGATTGGGTGGGGTCAACACTACCCGACCCAGAGGCGCTGCCTGAAGAGGAGAAAAACTGGACTGCACTGACGATGGTAATTAACCCAGCAGCGCCTAATAGCAACAAGGCTGCCAATGTGCTGGCGATAAGCTGGAAAAGGGCTGAGTAATTAAGCCCAGTTTTTACGGGCTGGTTTATTCCTGGTGAAGTGGACATCTGAACACCCCTCTTCCCACGAGCCGGGTAGAAACCCGGGTACCTGGGAAGTAAAAGGTTATTTCTCCTCGATGGTCACGCTGAGGATCTTATCCCCTGGTGGAAGGTCGGCGCTTACTGAAGGGTCGCGAGGGGTGAGACTGGTCGCCACGTCCATCCCCTGGATGACTTTGCCAAAAATGGTATATTTACCGTCCAAGTTAGGCGCAGCTGCATAGGTGATGAAAAATTGGCTGCCATTTGAATCAGCGCCGGCATTGGCCATGCCGACCACACCAGGACCATCAAACTTTAAGTCTGACGAAATTTCATTCTTGAAGGCGTATCCGGGCGTGGCATAGCCAGTACCGGTCGGGTCACCTGCCTGGGCAACAAAACCTGGGATGACGCGATGGAAGGTAATCCCATCAAACCAGCCGTTGCGAGACAGGAAGATGAAACTATTCACCGCAATAGGGGCTTTATCGGCAAAAAGCTCGATGACAATATCGCCTTTCTCGGTGTGCAACGTGGCGAGGTATTGTTTGGTCACGTCAATCGCCATCGTGGGGCACTGGGTGAATTGGCGATCTTCGATCAGGGTGAGCTTTATTACTATAGAGATATTGGCGGCATTCATGGCGACACCGCTGGGCCAGGGTTCGTCATTGGTTATCAGGGTCGGAGTCCCTGAAAAATTCATTTTATTACCAGCCTCCCAGGCTTGTTGGGCAAAATCCACCAGCTGGGTGCTGGTAAGGTCGGTGGTGAATTGATCCACATCCAGATTAATCTTTCCTGCCTGTGTGATCAACCATTGTTGGAAGTCAGCCACAGAAAGTGTGGACCAATCGGCTTGCTGGTTGAATAAAACGTCATGCATCTCCCAGAACATACCCTGCATGCCGGCTGCTTCAGCTGCCTGGGCGGCTAACGCTGCTTTATCATGGAAGGGTGACTCAGGGGTGCCAATGAGGGGATAATGCCGATAAACAAAGCGGAAGTCGTTGGGGAAATCTTTTAGGAGTTGCTCCATCACGGGAGCAAGCTGAGCACAGTAGGGTCACTGAAAATCTGAATATTCAATAATGGTAACCTTGGCGGAGGCTGGACCTTTGACCCAATCCGAGTCTGTTACCGGAGGGTAAACTGGAACTGGTGTGGGACCCGGGGTAGGCTTTAGGGTAATGACTGTGCAACCCGAGTCGGGCAGCAATTCTGCCTGGGTGGGATTCGACTGCACCGCAGTTGATAGCGGGCGAGCAGTGGCCGTAGCAGTATTGGTGGGGGTAGCTTGCACCTGAGGCAGGCAGCTTGAAAGCACTACAGCTGCCAGCATCAGAGTTAATAAAAGGTTCTTACGCATTCATTTCTCCATTTAGGAATATATCGTGCAATTTTACCAGTGAAAGAGTGAATCGGGATGAGCGTGGAGCCACACTCACGTGGGCTTAATACACAAGTGAGTACAATATCTTGTGGTAAACTGCAAGCGTGTGGAGAAGACTGGCTATCCCTCTGGTTGTGTTGCTGCTTGTTCAGGCTTGTGGGCAGATAACGCTCCCACAGGCTGAATCGACCCCAACCAGCGCAATCCTGCAAGACCCTATAGCTCAAGTAATGAGCGTAACTGCTCCGATTGAGCCATCAGTCACATTCCTGCCCACATACACGAAAATCCCCACAACCGCTGCCCCGACATCTACCAGCCCAACCGCGACTGGAACCCCATATCCCATTACACCTACACCGACCTTGACGGCTTGCATGCGGGCTGGTGGCAGGGTGGAGGTTTACGAGTTCACCACCACCCTGCTGCCCGCACCTCTGGTGTACCGGATATACCTGCCGCCTTGTTATGATGAAGAACCTGAGCGCTCCTACCCCGTCCTGTACCTGATCCATGGGCAAACCTATACGGATACGCAATGGGATCATCTAGGGGTACCAGAGACGGCCGACCGGTTGATCACAGCCGGTGAAGTGGGACCATTTATCGTGGTGATGCCGCGTGACCGCATCTGGCTGGAGCCAACCGAGGACAATTTTGGACTGGCGGTGGAACAATCACTGGTCCCATGGGTGGATGAGCATTACCGCACCATCCCTGATCGGGCTCACCGGGCTATCGGTGGTCTATCCAGGGGAGCTGCCTGGGCAGTACATATTGGGATATCTCACTGGGAGATGTTCTCAGCCGTGGGGGTGCACAGCGGATTCGTGTTTCAAACTGACATACAGCCAATCTACCTATGGCTCTACAATACCCCACCAGGGATGTTCCCGCGGATTTACATCGATATTGGTGATGATGACCGTCCGGAGATGATCAAAGGAGCCACCTGGCTGGAAGATTTATTGGTGAAATTCGACGTCCCTCACGAATGGCATATGTTTGTTGGAGAGCATGAAGAAGCTTACTGGCAAGCTCACGTGGAGGACTACTTACGCTGGTATACCCAGGATTGGAAGAACTAAGCCGCAGCATCGATGATTGATCGTGAGACACACCTGATCACCGTAACTGATCAGTATTTGAAAGGACAGCAAATGGAAACAAAGCTACCAAAAGACCCGCAGGTGTTCATGCAATGGAATTGGAGCCATTTCGAGCCGTATTTTGAAGGACTCTCAAAACAAGCTTTATCATCCACCAACCTGGATGATTGGGTGATGGAATGGTCTGATCTGAGCCGGATTATCTCGGAGATGTTCGCCCGTTTAATCGTGGCAACCACGGTCGATACAGCCGACCAGAAAGCCAAGCAGCGTTTCAATGCTTTCCTTGACGAGGTATATACCCCCGCACAGGCAGCCGGTCAGGTGCTCAAACGAAAGCTTCTTGAGAGTGGATTGCATCCCGATGGTTTTGAAATCCCATTACGCAACATGCGGGTGGAAGTGGAAATTTACCGTGAAGAAAATTTGCCTTTACTGACCGAGGAGAAGAAGCTGGTCAACGAATATGATGAGATCATTGGAACGCAAACCGTGGAGTGGGAAGGTAAGGAAATAACCCCCGCGCAACTGCAGACGGTCTATCTGAGCCTTGATAGATCGAAACGTGAACAAGCCTGGCGCCTGGGTATGGAGCGCATGCTGGCTGACCGCCAGAAACTAAATGGACTGTGGAGAACGATGCTGGAGTTGCGCGGTCAAATTGCCAGGAATGCGGGATTTTCAGATTACCGTGCTTACCGGTGGAAGGAGCTGCTGCGCTTCGATTACACACCCGAGAATTGCCTGGAATTTCACCAGGCAATCGAACAGGTGGCAGTCCCGGCGGCAAGACGCATTTATGAAAAACGCAGAAAGCAATTGGGGCTGGACAGGTTACGCCCGTGGGACCTGAACGTTGACCCTCTGGGTCGACCAACCCTCAAACCGTACCAAACCATCAGTGAACTGGTGGAAAGAGTATCGGCAATTTACCACCGCGTGGATCCGCAGCTGGGGGAATATTTCGAGATCATGCGCAGTAAAGGCTTACTCGACCTTGAAAACCGGAAGGGAAAAGCGCCGGGGGCATATTGCAATAATTATGATATGGTCAGGCTACCTTTCATCTTTGAGAACGCGGTAGGTTTGAATGGTGACGTAGCGACGCTGCTGCATGAGGGTGGGCATGGCTTTCATGTGTTTGAAATAGCCCACCTGCCCTATTATCACCAGCTGCAGGTCGGAATGGAGATTGCCGAAGTGGCCTCGATGGCGATGGAGCTATTGGCATCACCTTACCTGCTGTCGAGTGAGGGCGGTTTTTATTCAGAGAAGGATGCGGCAAGGGCGCGCATCGAACACCTGGAGGAAGCCGTGCTCTTCTGGCCGTACATGGCAGTGGTGGATGGCTTCCAACACTGGGCGTACACACACCCGGACGAGGCGAAAAATCCGGATCGCTGTGATAATCAGTGGGCTGAGCTGTGGCAAAGATTTACGGTCGGAGTGGACTGGAGTGGATTAGATGATTTCCTGGTCACCGGGTGGCAGCGCAAACAGCACATCTTTGAGGTGCCCTTCTACTATGTGGAATATGGGATGGCCTCGCTGGGGGCATTCCAGGTATGGAGCAATGCGTTAAAGGATCAGAAAGAAGCGGTGGCAGCTTATCGCCGGGCACTGGCGCTTGGAGGAACGGCTTCATTGCCAAAGTTATATGAGACCGCAGGTGCCAGGTTCGCCTTTGATGTGCAGACACTGCAGGACGCAATCGGACTGGCAGAGAGAAAAATAGCTGAATTGGAGCAAGTATAACGAGTAAGGTACGATCATACCTGCTGTACAGAATATCGTGCTACTACAACTTACGTTGAATTGGCGACTTCGTCGGCGGAAAAGACCACTTCTTCCTGGCCGGTCAGCTTCTCTTCGACCTTCTGGGCGACCAGGTCGAGGTGACCGGGATGAGCGACATAATCCAGTTCATCAGCAGGGACGGTAAGCACGGGGCACAGGCTGAAGTTGGTGATCCAATCTTCGTACAATAGATTCAGCTGTGCCAAGTACTCCACGGTGATTGTGCGCTCATAGTCGCGCCCGCGATGGGAGATACGCTGCTGCAGGGTTTTCACCGAAGAACGCAGATAAACCACCAGGTCGGGAGGGGCAGGAATTCACTCAGCACACGGTACAGCTCGCGATAGCTGAGGTAATCGCGCTCATCCATCAAACCCTGCAAGTAAAGGTTCTGGGCAAAGACCTCCGCATCTTCGTAGACACAGCGGTCCTGGATAGCTGAGGTAGGATGGTCGAGCAGCTCGCGATGGGAACGCAAACGGCGGGTTAGGAAGAAAATCTGCGAGTGAAAGGACCACAGGTGCATATTGCGGTAAAAGTCAGCCAGGTAAGGATTCTCACCCACGGGCTCGAAGAAAGGCTGCCAACCCAGCCGATTACACAGCATACTGACCAGGGTGGATTTACCCACCCCGATGTTCCCCGCGACTGCTACAAATTTTTTCATTGCTCCTCCTCAAGAGAAAACATCTAACAGGATAGACAGGATCTTCAGGATGTTAACAAACCCTATGCTTAGTTTTGCATATCATTATTCTCTTTTATCCAGCTGGCACAAGATAAGCTACTGCCTGTCCCTTCTCATCATCCATGATCAGCTCCAGGTGAGAGCCGCGGCGGAAAGAGGCCACTTCAATCAGTCGGATTGTCTCGGAGCAATCCTGGGCCTCAGGGAGAACCCTCTTCAGCTGGTTTGGTGTGTTATAGAAGAATGGACGATTAAACTCGGCCTGCGGGTCATCCAGATAGATAGCCAGCGGGTAAATATTAGCTTCAACCAGGTCTTGGAAGAAATGTGTGCCGAAAGAAGGTTCGGGGGCACCCCCAGTTCCTTGGCCTGACACCTCTACAAGGGCGCGGGTATTGTAGATATCTCCATAATTGATCGGTACACCTAGGTCGGGGTTGATGGTACCCCAACGCCCAGGGCCAATGGTGATGAAGCACTTCCCCACCAGCTTGGCGTTCAATTTACTGATCAAATGCCCAATATGCATTCGTTCAGGCTGGGTGCCGAGGGCGAAATAGCCTTCTGGGGTGACGTAGATGACGTGGGTGATCTCAGGCACATGGCCGTCAGGCACCAAGCGCGTGGTGGAGAAGATCACGTCTGCTGGATTCAGGCTGCCAGGCAGGTGGACCTTGCTCTCCTTGAACTGGGACTGAGGACGGCACTGCAGAAGACAAATGTCCACCTGAGGTTGGGCCGAATTGGGATTCAGGATCTGCAGGGTAAATTCGGTATCCACCGGAGAATGATAATTTTCTTCCAACCTGGTGAGCAGCTCACGAAAATGGTTGGCAAACGGGGTACGGCGGAGCAGCTCGTCAAAGGTGATGACCAGTTGGCTGGTCACCCCATCCACTAAATTGGAACGGATGGGGAGCATATAATCATCGGTATAAAGTTGGGCAATATAACGCAATCCCGGGTAGCGCATCGACAGTACTTCATCTACCGGGACGGTTTTGATCTGGTTGGCTTCCAGATCGATTAAATCCACATAGTGCTGCGAGTACTGATTTATGAGGGTGGGAGTAGCTTCGGGATGGAGCAATGGGTGGCTGAGAGCAACCAGGCGGGGGTAATCATTCCCCACACGGTCCACAGCACGCGTACCCAGCCCAAAAACAAGGCGGATGAACCCATCCTCACGGCGGATCTGGGGATTCCAGCGGAACTGGTTGCGGCTGAAAGCCACGCCTGCGCCATTGGGCAGGAAATAACGTCCCACCTTTTCCCCCTGAACGAGCTGGATGAGGATCGCCATGCGCTCGTCGTAATCCTGCAAGCCTTTACTGCGCCGATATAACAATGCGTCGGGGTTGAGGATGCTGGCATAGATGCGCTGGATAGCCTGGGTGAGCTGGTGCAGGTTCTCTTCCAGGCTGCCCTGATTTGGGCAAAACAGGCTTTCGTATTTTCCAGCGAAGGAGGTACCGAAGTTATCTTCCAGCAGGCTGGAGGAGCGCACGATCAGGGGCTGCTGGCCGATCCGTCCAAGCAGGCTGCGTAGCTCGCTCAACGTGTCGGGGGGGAATTTACCGGCCAGAAAATCCTGGATGATCTGGGGATGTTCAGCCCGGATGCGGTCCTCGGCTTTGTATTTCTGGTCGTTCCAGTGCATCAGGTTGTTCATCGCCATGAACATATAAGTGACGTCAGCACCCAGAAAGTAAGATTCGGGGATGCTCAAGTGGGCATTCAGGTCGGGGGAGGCGACGGTATCCAGGATGCGCCGAGCGAGCAACATACCAGCAGATTTCCCCCCAATCTTACCGCTGCCAATCTTGTGCTGGTAGATCTCGCGCAGGTCGCGGATGGTGAACCAGTCGCGGGCGATGTTGACATATGCCAGCTGGTCGCTGATCAGAGTGCGGATGAGCACAACCTTGATCTCACGCAGGTGGGGTTCAGCCAGGATGCGTTCTTCAGGCGGCAGAGCTTCTATGGCCGCAGCCTGCTCGAACAACATGGACTGCGGTGCCAACTCGGGATTGAATGAAACCAGCAGGTCACGGGCACGCGCGCCCCGCTCCGCCAGGGTGTCGCGCACAATTTGCTCGAACAGCTCGTAGGGCAGGTTGTAGGCAAAGTAGAAATCCGTCAGGTGGTCACGTAAGCGTGAAAGGCGCATCTCCCAGACGTCAGCAGGCTCTTCCACATACGGATCATGCAGGGCTTCACGCGCCTGCGAGTTAATTGCCTGCTGGCGCACCTCGGCTTCGAAATCTGATTGGCTGATCACGCCGTGCTCGAAGATTGCCCGGCGCATGCGAGTGCGGATTTGGGTGCTCAGGATGGGATATTGCGCCAAAGCCAGGTAGATGCGGAGGGTCTTTTCAGTGCTGACGGAGGGCAGGGTCATGATTATCCGATAAGTAGGGGCGAAGCATCCACTCCCGGACTATTGAGCAGAAATGTACTCTCGATGGATGCTTCGCCCTTACATTACAACAAGTTTTACCCACCCAGATGCATGGGCATGATGACATGCAGGAAGTTATCCTCGCCCACCGGGCGGAAGACGCCTGGTGTGGTTTCGATATTCGTCTCAAGGATCACGTTAGGAGTTCTTGACCACGTCCAGGACCTCACGTAGGAAGCGAACATTGAAAGCGATGAGCAATTGCTTGCCCTCGATGTTAGCGTCGATCACCGTCTGGTTGAAACCGGTCTCTTCGGATTGCCCGGATATTTCCACCGTACCGGGCTGATTATCGGCACCGGGGGTGATCTGGATGCGGGCAATGTGCGAGCCTTCGCGGGCGAAGATCTCAGCCTGCTTGCAGGCTTTGAGAATGGCGGGGGTGGAGATGACCGTGCGCGTCTGGTGGGAGCGTGGGATGACCTGTTCCAGGTCGGGGTAGGAGCCTTCGATAAGCTGGGAAACCAGCTCGACATCCTTCATGTGGAAGATAACCTGGCCACGGTTGGCGGGCATCACCATGGTGACGGTGGCTTCGCTGTCGCTGGCGATGCGACCCAACTCTGCCAGGGCGCGGGCGGGGATGATGGCTTTGATCGGGCGGGGTAAAGAGGAGGAGAGTTCGGCTTTGCGGATTGAGAGGCGGAAACCATCGGCAGCTTGCAGGGTGATCTGATTACCCTGGACATTCATCAGCACCCCGGTGAGCACCGGACGGGCTTCATCGGTAGAGGCAGCAAAAGCCACCTGCTGAATCATCTCCTTGAGATCGGTGACGTTGATGGGGATGCCTTCCGCAAGGTCAGGTACAGGCATGGGAGGGAATTCCTGCGCATCGATGCAGTTGATATCCGTGTTAGAAGACCCGCAGCGCACATTGAGCTTCTGGTTGCGCACGTTCAAGCTCATCTCCACCTGATCTGAGGGCAGGGTGGCGATGAGATCGGTGAAGGTGCGCGCCGGGACGGTGGTCGAGCCTTCCTCGGCGATCTTGGCACCGATCCAACAGGTGATGCCAAGCTCCAGGTTGGTGGCGGAGAGGCGTAATCGACCTTCATCCGTGGCCACCAGGACGTTGCCCAGCACAGGCAGGGTGCTGCGGGGGGATACCGCACGGGAAACGATGCTGAGTCCGTGCGCCAGATTCTCTTGTAAGACGGTAACTCTCATGGTGATACTTCTCCTCGGTAGGGTGTATTGAGTATACAACGAGAAGCGCAAATAATCCAGTAAGCAAGGTAATTTGTGATTAGTAATCCGGTATATGATCAAACCGGACAGGTTGGTGATCAGGAATAAATATAGATAATATAGTAATATTCTTAGAATGACATCCAATAATCGGGATGCAGTGGATGAATTTCCTTCGTAGAGACGTCCCACTGGGACGTCTCTACACTATAAAAAGATTACCTAAAAAATTTCCGAATAATATTCATCTTCCGCCCATTTTATTGAATTCCCGATGATATAGGCGCGAATGTTTTCAAGGGATTTTTCGTTTCGGATGATATAGTCGTAATAGCGTGCCTGCCAGGCAAAATTTGGGTAACCGGAGAGGTGAATGCGTTTTGTGCAGGCAGTTTTATATTGGTTGATGATGGCACCCAATGAACCAGATTTCCAATAATGTTTATCCGTAGAGACGTCCCGCCGGGGCGTCTCTACACTATAAAAAGATTACCTAAAAAATTTCCGAATAATATTCATCTTCCGTCCATTGTGTTGGATTACCAAGGATGTAGGCGTGAATGTTTTCAAGGGATTTTTTGTTTCGGATGATATGGTCGTAATAGCGTGCCTGCCAGGCAAAATTTGGGTAACCTGAGAGGTGAATGCGTTTTGTGCAGGTAGTTTTATATTGGTTGATGATGGCACCCAATGAACCAGATTTCAAATAATGTTTATTCGTAGAGACGTCCCGCTGGGACGTCTCTACAGGAGTTTGGCCTTTTCTCCAATAATAATAATCGCATGGATATGGTTGGGCATGACTACCCATACATCGAGGTCGATGTATGGGTAGATGTGGGGGATTCTTTCCAGATTCTGCATGGCAATCTCGCCAATTGGCGAGAGAATCATGTGATCTCCATCAATTTCGCCAAACCATGATTTCCGGTTTTGTGTACAAATGGTGACGAAATAATAACCGGTGGTTCCATAGTCCCATTCCTGCAATCGATTGGATGGGATGCGATATTTCCCTTTGAATTTCGGGGGAGGAATAGACATAAAATAATTCTATCATTGTAACGCCATCCAGATGGTGGGACGGGTGAAATAAAGACGTCCCAGTGGGACGTCTCTACAAAAGATTATCAATAAGGACAAAAACCTGAGACGCCCGAGTAGGGTAATTATACAGAAGGGATATTGTTGGGTTTCGGGCAGAAGAACACTGCCCTCAACCCAACCCACAAAAAATATAAACCGGAAAGTAAGACGTTCCATTGGAACGTCTCTACAGGAAGAAATGAAAACAGGATATAAGGAGCGCTCCTTATATCCTGCCTATCCTGTAAATCCAGTTAAAAAATTAAATCCAGCCGCGCAGCTCCATGGCTTTGACCACGCGGGCGATGGCAACCATATAAGCTGCATCGCGCATGTAGACCTTCTCCTTCTCGGACATTTCGAGCACGGAATTGAACGCCTGGGTCATCTTGGTGTCAAGCCTTTCCAACACTTCCTGCTTGGTCCAGTAGAAGTTCATATCGTTCTGAACGCCTTCGAAATAGGAGCAGGTGACGCCGCCAGCGTTGCACAGGAAGTCGGGGATGTCGAAAATATTGTTGGCTTTGATAACTTCGTCGGCCTCAGGGGTGGTAGGTCCGTTGGCGCCTTCAGCGATGATACGCACCCGACTGCTGAGCTTCTTAATCGTCTCACCGGTCACCTGGCCTTCTATAGCAGCAGGAATCAGCACGTCGGCTTCCTTGGTAATCCAGGCATCACCATCGTCGAGTACATAACCGGCGGCATGAGCCTTGTTTTTATCGATGGTGCCATACTGGTCGGTGATGGATTGCAGGAACTTGGGATCGATGCCCTGCGGATGGCTGAAGGTATAGGAGCATTTATCACCCCGGTCCCAGCAGGAGACGCAAGTGACCTTGCCACCCAGCAGCTGGATGAAACCGATGGCAGCATATTGGGAGACGTTGCCAAAGCCCTGAATGGCGGCCACGGATTTGGTGGGATCGATTTTGAGATGTTTCATGGCTTCACGCACAGTGTAAATGACGCCGAAACCAGTGGCTTCTGTGCGACCGAGTGAGCCGCCGCCACCGAGGGGCTTGCCGGTGATCACGCCCGGTGTATATTGACCGACCAGCTTGGAGTACTCATCCATCATCCAACCCATCATCTGAGGGGTGGTACCTACATCGGGTGCCGGGACGTCTTGGCGAGGGCCGATATTGCGCCACATTTGATCCACCCAGCCTCGAACCAGTTTTTCTTTCTCGTAGACGGAGAGGGTGGCCGGGTCTACCGGCACGCCGCCTTTACCACCGCCCAGGGGGATATCGGCGACGGAGCATTTCCAGGTCATCCACATGGCAAGGGCGCGCACGGTGTCGATCGTCTCAGCGGGGTGAAAGCGAATGCCACCCTTGTTGGGGCCGCGCACATCATTGTGCTGGACGCGAAAGCCGGTGAAGACCCGCAGAGTGCCATCATCCATGTGCACAGGGATGGTGAATTTAAACTCGCGGGCTGGCCAGCGGAGGAGTTCGCATACCTGCGGATCAAGGTTGAGCTGCTTGGCGACGCCATCGAACTGGCGCTGAGCCATTTGAAACGCATTTATCTGTTCGGTCATAATTTGCTCCTGTTATCTAAGCGTTTTTTTATTATTTCAGCAGGCGATTTAGTCCAGCACCTGCAAATTTACCTGGCTGATAGCTAGTTTTACCCCAAAATTTTCAAAAATGCTGGTTTGGTGTGATTTAAGATTAATCAATGTCTGACAAATCGTCAAGTGACGAATGCCACGCCTTTCGTGTGCCGGATGGTGATGTTTGCTTTACTTGACGATGGATGATCGATCATCCATGTCGCTGCATGAAATGGTTCATGCGTTCCAGGGCCTGCTCGATCTTCTCATAGGCAGTGGCATAAGAGCAACGTACAAAACCCTCTCCACCTGCGCCGAAGGAAGTGCCAGGGACAACAGCAACACGCTCTTCGTCAAGTAACTTTTGAGAGAAGGTCTCATCATCCATGCCGGTGACGGCCACATTGGGAAAGGCATAGAAAGCGCCGTGCGGCTCGAAGGTAGGCAGACCAAGTTGATTCAAGCCACCCACGATTAATTTGCGCCGGCGATCATACTCCGTACGCATCTGGTCGACATATTCAGCTCCACACTGGATGGCTTCTAAAGATGCCAGTTGCGACATGGTGGGGGCAGACATGATGGTGTATTGATGGATAAGCACAAGACCCTTGATGATGCTGGCGGGACCGCAGGCATAACCAGCGCGCCAGCCGGTCATGGCATAGTCCTTTGAGAATCCACCCAGCAGAATAGTACGTGCATGCATCCCGGGCAAGGAGGGAAAACAGGTGTGCTTAATGCCATAGACCAACTGGTCATATACTTCATCTGAGATAATTACCAGGTCATGTTTTTCTGCGATACGGGCGATTTCCAACAAGACTTCTCGCGTGCAGACGGCACCCGTTGGATTGTTAGGGTAACCCAGCAGGATGGCTTTTGTTCGTGAGGTGATGGCAGCCTCAACCCGTTCCGGTCTCACCTGAAATCCATCTTCAACATAGGTGGGGATTTCGACCGGCACGCCACCGGCGAGGATTACTTCAGCCTGGTAGGAAACAAAACAGGGTGTGGGGATGATGATCTCTTCACCCGGGTTGAGCAAGGCGGTCATGGCCAGGTAGAGAGCTTCGGAAACCCCCACGGTGATGATGACTTCCGTCTTGGGGTCATACTGAACCCCGTACAGTTTGTGCAAATGCTCAGCGATCGCCTGACGGAGCTCAATCAAGCCTGCATTAGAGGTGTAATGGGTTTCACCATCGCGGAGGGCTTTAATTCCAGCCTGGATGATGGGTTCGGGAGTGGTGAAATCGGGTTCGCCGATCCCCAGTGAGATGACATCTTTCATTGTTGCGACAATATCGAAGAATTTCCGGATGCCAGAGGGCTTCAGCCCGGCAACATGGCGGGCCAGGTAACTGTCAATCATGCATGCTCCTTAGTTTAAAGTTGTAAAACAGACCATTCGTCTGTATTAGCATCATAATTAAGCGCAAAAACGCCATAGTCTTCCGTACGCACCCGGAACGAGTAACCATGGGGTGTCCGACTTTGGGTGAGTATCTCTACAACCGGTAAGCGTTTATCCAGCCAGTCAAATGCGAGCGGGTGCCCGATATAGTCATGGTCAGACCGGCACTCCACGCGCGTAAAGTTCATTACAAGACCAGCTCGGTTTGATCACCAACGTTTATCACGCCCGCCTGGCGGTGAATATGTACGTCCCGACCAATCAGTGAACGCTCCATGATCACATTCGACACATCGGAAAAGTCATCGATGATGCTATCGCGGACGATGCAACTTTGGATGTTGCAATTGGCGCCGATGGCAGTGTGAGGACCGATGACGCAATTTTCGACGGTGGCGCTGGGATGGATGTAAACCGGACGCAATATAACCGATTTTTTTTGCGTATAGGCTTCAACCGTATTGTCGTGCCCATGGTCCAGTAAATAAGCATTGGTGTTTAAGACATCCTCGGTTGTACCAGCATCGAGCCATATATCCACGGGTTGCGTGCGCAACTTCAGTCCATGTTCGAGCATGATGTTGATCGCATCAACCAAGAAGAACTCATTCTTGAGGATGATATTACGCTGCATCTGTTCATCGATAGCAAGTAATAATTTATCCGAGTCTTGGAAATAATAACCCCCCACTAATGCAAGGTTATTATCCAAATCTTGAGGTTTTTCAACCAGGTGGGTCACCCAGCCATCCTTACCGACATTGGCGACACCAAAACGGCGCGGGTCTGGTACGGCTTTCACCCAGGCGACTGCATCTGCGGTTTCCGTGGAAATGAAGGACAGGTCGGTTTCAATCAGCGTATCGGCATACAGCACCAGGAGAGGCCCATTCAGGTATTCTGCAGCCAGTGAGATGGCATGCGATTGGCCGCGCATTTCTGATTGTTCAACAAAACGAACATTGAGACGGGGATGGGTGAGGTGCATGTACTCCTCGATTTTTTCACCCAGGTAACCGACAATGAAGATGAATTCAGCATTGGCTGGATCGGGCAGGGTGGAAAAAATGTCGAGCACATGGTCGATGACCATTTTATCTGCCATGCGGATAAGCTGCTTTGGGCGGCTCCAGGTATGCGGACGTAAGCGCGTGCCATACCCCGCCATGGGGATGACGATTTTTAAGGTTGGGCTTGCCAAGGATTTCCTCCGCTTATAAATGTGACGAGCTTATGAACCATGATTATTATACCTTAGGAGACAATCTGACATTCGACCTCGAATACTGCTTCAAAAGCGTTGATTATTGCTTGAATAACCTGCTGCATTCCGGGTGGGTCTGGCTGTAAAGCAGCCAGGCTGGTGACAGAGCTGTCAGCGAGACCACAACCGATAATTCCATCCCAATAAGACATATCGGGGTTAATATTTAGAGCGAAACCATGGCGCGTGATGCCGTGAGAATCCACTTTTACCCCGATGGCGGCTATCTTTGAGCCCTTCACCCAAACACCCGTGAGATCCTGAATGGTTTCTCCTTCAACCCCAAATTGGTGCAGCGCCAAGATGAGGACCTGTTCCAACCTGCGTAGATAACCTACATAATCAGCTCTTGGGATGGAAGCAGAACCCATCGGGTTGGGAGCGACCAGGTCATGAATGTTCAGCGGAATGAGCGGGTAACCAACCAGCTGACCGGGTCCATGATAGGTGACGTCACCGCCGCGATCCACCCAAAATACTTCTATACCCCGTTGTTTGAGCTCCGCTTCACTCCACAACAGGTTGGCTGCCTGCCCTCGCCGGCCAAAGGTGAAGGTGTGCGGATGTTCAAGAAGCAACAAGGTGGGCACAACCTCGCCTATGGCGATTTTACTCGCAAGCTGGACTTGCATATCCCATGCTTGCTGGTAGGGAACCGTCCCCAAACAACGCACCTGGTATAACTGCATGAGGCAAGTATAACATTATGAAACTAAACGGATTTTCTCTGTAAACCTGACAGATAGTGAATACCATTATCGAAGCATACGGATTAATCAAAAAACGGGCGCTCACGAACGCCCGTTTTTGATTTGCAGGTTTATGATTAACTTTTTACTTTGCCTTCGATCATCTTCCCATTGCTGACCTTGATGGGGATGCGCTTCGGTTTCACTTCCTCAGACTTTGGCAAGCGTAACGTAATCACGCCATTTTGATATGCCGCTTCTATGGCATCACCTTTGATTTTGGTGGGCAGGCTGATGGTGCGAGCAAATGAGCCGAAACGCCGCTCACGCAGATGATACTGGTCTTCCTTATACTCTTTATCCGATTTGATCTCACCCTTGATAGTGAGGGCGTCATCGGAGTATGAGATGTCGAGGTCATCTGGGTTGATGCCAGGGATGGAAGCCTTAACAACGAACTCATCCTTGTTTTCGACCACATCCAGCGCCAAACCCCACTGGGTAGGCTGCCATTCATGGTCTGGATTGGCATTATCAAACAGCCGATCGACCGTACGACGAAGATTTAACATCTCCTGGAAAGGATCCCAACGAGTTAACATAGTTTTTGCCTCCTTATGATTATCTGTGTTAGATTTCCCATAACTAACTCTACTATAGAGTAAAATTGTTAAAATTTAATCTATGGAAGATTTGAATTTTGTAAGAAACAACCCCCGGAACCAAAATAATAGGGGGAAGGTTATGTACGTGACAGATAGCGTGATCCTTCGGCATGGACAACGTAATCGCTGAAAAACGAGGACTGGTGGTAATTCTGGTAGTGGCGACAGTGGTGATCTTCATCGGATTAGTATGGGGCATCACCAAATTCCTGCCGTTGAATATATTGGGTAGCACCAGTCCAAGCCATACTCCAGAGGCGCCAGTGGTAGTAAAGAATTGCACCTACCCAGTCAGTTACTGGCAGGAGCATCCCGAGCGATACCCATCTCAGTTAGTTATTGGAGGGCTGGTCTACAAGGCAAAAGAAGTCAGTGGAATCTTATCGGATGATCCACAGGGTGTCTGGCTGCAATTGCAGGCACAACTGATCGGGACATACCTGAATTACTTAGCTGGAGCAGATCAAAATAAGATTGAGGCTACCATTTTTGAGGCTTATGGTTGGCTGGTGCGTAACCCGGCAAGCGCAGAACTATCGGATAGCAAGCGCGAGGCAGGGAATATGCTGCTCGAGGCATTGACGGCATACAACTTGGGATTAACGGATGTTCCAGCATGCGAACCGGGGTTAGCCCTCACGCTGGCGCGCACTGGCACAGCTACAGGAACACCCGAATTGCTACTGACCTCCACCGCGAGCGAAACCCCGACAGCCACACCCAGCGAGACCCCAACTCCCACCCCTAGCGAGACACCCACACCCATCAAGGACACCGCGACAGCGACGTATGAGTTCATTCAGCCAACCCGCGCTGCCACGCGGACACTAGAACCTACTATATATACCCCACCGAATACCCCTGTCCCGCCAGTACCGACAAATACACCAATTCCTAATACCCCTACAAATATCCCGCCACAACCGACAGCAACCTTTATTCTCCCGCCCTTACCAACTGCGACGAATACATTGGCGCCACATCCGTAATATACAGATTATGATGGGTAAATTAACAAACGTAATTGGTTTATAGGCCGATGTAGATACAACCGTCGGAATCATTCAGATTACTCGCCTTTATTAATTGAGATGATCAGAATAAGAATAATTCGCGGATATCTCCGTTGTTAATAAATCATAATTGTGGAATGATTATTTGAATTGTTTACAGTACGTATAATTTCTCACGGGTTAATTCGTAAAGGCGTAAAGTATAAGTACGAAATGTGAGGTGAACACTTATAACTAACCTCAGAATAACTCAAATCATTTTTAAAGATTAACGTATAATCTGAGTCTAGAAAGGTCCTCAGTTCCATGAAGAAGATTTTCATATCAAGCTTGCTGATTGGGATTTTACTAATATTATCTGCGCTTTTCCATGCATCGGAACGAGCTTCTGGAGCAACCAGTAGTGAGTTAACAAGTATTCAGGAACATAATAGAACCGAGCAGGTTGGGCCTCCATGGTATGACGGATTATGGCACTACCGGAGACCAATATTAATATCCAATAGCGGTGCATTCCTATCTTACTATCAGATACTGATCAGATTGGATAATACGAATTTTAACTTCAACCTAGCGAAGATAGATGGCTCGGATATTCGCTTCACAGATAGCAGCGGCAGGAATCCATTATTATTCTGGATTAAGTCGTGGGACAAGCAAAATCAACTGGCTTATTTATGGGTTTTGGTTTCATCATTAACACCTGAACCCTACGATACGAGCATATATTTATATTTTGATAATCCGGATGCTCAGCCGATAACTGGTGGTCAGTCGCCCTTTGATTTCTTTGACGACGATTGGTGCCAGTTCACAGTGGAAGGATGCATCCAACTATTACAATCCGTTGACGGGGATGGAACGAGTAGTTCTCCCATGGTTGGCCAATTCACAAACGAACTACTTAATTTGCCTGAAATTGGTGGCATATACAATGGATATTCTATTGACAGCAGCGCATGGATCCCCCTTACCAGTTTAACACCATCTGTTACCTCAGGCATCCTGACAGAAAATAATGGGGTAGGAATTAGAACGAGTAATTCATTCCAATACCAGGCGGTTGGATTTCGAGCCAACTATGGTTCAGGAGATGGTCATGAATGGGCGGGATTCATCAATGGAGCCAGTGGACAACAGACAATAATTGGTGACCTGACAACCGATTTGGATGACTTGTATTTTCAGAATTATTTGAATGGCTCCAATAATTTGATCCTTGAGGGGGTTAATGACTGGCATAATGCCTATCATACTTATGAGATCCGCTGGACAGTAGGTCATAGTACAGGCGATATTGACCATGGCGCTACAATAGTGTCTACATTTAACGCAAGTTCCGAATACAGCCTTGCCACTAACACTTTATAACAATAATTCGGTGCTGAATACAACCCTGCTAGTGGATTGGGTGTATGTGCGACAATATCGAGACCCGGAACCAACTATTATGGTTGGTGCAGAGCAAGGATTAGTTGAATTAGGTATCAATATGGTTGATACGCCCGATCCTGTGCGTAAAGGGGCAACTTTAACCTATCTACTCACAATCTCAAACATCGGTAACATCAACGCGCCAGGTGTGATCGTGACCGACACGCTTCCAGCGAGTGTGCAAATTGGACTGATTAACCCAACTCAGGGAAGCTGTACGCCTGGAAGTGTTATCCAGTGCAACCTGGGCATGATTTCATCAAATTCAACGGCAAGCATATCGATCGCGGTCACTACGACAAGCGATGGTTTAATCACCATCACCAATACAGCTTCTGTGGGTTCTCAGGGTTACGAATTGGATCCGAGTAACAATACCATGGAACAAGGAACGTTGATTGATTCGGTGCTCCCGCAAGTGGAATGGGTCTTACCGGTTGTTAATCGACAACTCTACGATACCGATGGTGGACCAGTGTTACTAAAGGCACTCGCGACGGATGATGATCAGATTGCCAAGGTGGAGTTCTGGCTATATGGTGGGAGCTGGGAACGTATCGACACTGTTTACACATCTCCCTATCAGATTTCATATAATAGCGATTTATTGCAACCAAATCGACGATACGCGATTGAAGTATATGCATTTGATCGAGCGGGAAATCAAAACCTTATTGTTCCGGATGAAGTACGACAAGTTATCTTTATCGAACGAGAATTATTGCGCCACATATATATGCCACTCGCAATAAAATAAGAAAGATCAATAAAAAACCTTGCGAAAGGGATCCTTGAGAGAATTAGATTATTGTGCTTTTCGTAGGGTGGGTTGGATAAATTCCACACTGCCGGTGAGGAAATCTGCGGGCAGGGCAAGCGAAGCCAGCGACTCGCCGGATTGATCCAGCTTTGATTTGGGGGTGTAGAACAGGCTGACCTCACCACCTGCGTTAGCCTGGAAGGAATAGAAGAGGAAGGTTCCATCCGGGCTCCAGTGGGCATCGCGGTAACAGCAATCACCATTGGGAGTGAGCTGCTGAGCCTGATTTTGGTCCAGGTTATATAGCTGAAGATCACCGAAGCCCTCATTGTTGACATAACCATTGATCAGAAGCTGATTATTGCCATCCCAGGAAAGGCTGGAAATCTGCGGATAATCAAAATAGCCACGCAGAGTGAACAGAAAATAGGTGGGGAGGATTTCTCCTACCAGGGGAGGGACGGCTGTGCATTGGTTGAAATCCAGGATGCTCACCTCGTCATGGTAGATGCCATCGATGAGGGTGGAGAGCAGCATTGCCAGGTGGCTATTGGTGAGAGACCAGGAGACAGCTTTTAATTCTTCGCTGGTATTATAGGGGGCATAATAGGAACATTGAGCGAGAGAAAGGATATCTTCAGGGGAGCTGGCTTGCCGTAAACTGAACAGCTGGGCATATGGAAGCATATACAGGCTAGTCTCAGCTAACCCCAATGCAACCTGCTGTCCATCTGAAGAGATATCAAAGGTAGTAATTGCAGGCACACCAGTAAAACAAGTTATGTTTAGCACCTGACGGGTCTGTAAACCCACCAAATTAATACAATTTTGGATGGTGTAAATGACGGATTGACCGTCGGGTGACCAATGCAAATTGGATTTTTTCTCCCCGTCGGTAGTCAGCCGGAGCAGGTCACTTCCATCCAGGTTTGAGACCCAGACGTCTGATGATTGGATAAAGGCAAGCTTATCGGCCTGCCCGAGAGCGCCTGGTGAGGAGGCTATGCCTGTGGTTTGAGGTACGGGACTATTCTGAGTATTTGAATAATTGGGATTGCCGATCGACCCAGTAGAAGCCGCGAAAGGAAATAAACCTTTCGACCACAGGAGAAGCACCAGAGTGATCACAAGGAGAACTACCGCACTGATGATCCATCCCCACACGGGTAAAAATAGTTTTCGCTGCAGAAGCGAACCAGGGTGCGAAGCAGAAGGTGGTCGCTGACTCTCAGTTCGTGTGGAGGCTGCAGCCGGTGATTTGACTAAAGGTGCTTGAACCGCAGGCGTTGATCCAGGTGCGGGGGTTTTCGGTATGATTCAGCTGAGGCTGCGGTAGAGGTGGCTTGCCGACCTGATTCGTAGATTCGACGGATAATTGAGACGCTGGAACCGGGGTGGGGATGGACACTGGACGGTGATTGGTTAGAGGAACTGTGCTCTGATAGGCAGGTTTGCGATGCACGCCGGTGGTTACAGCCTGGATGGCTTTGGCGAAATCTGAAGCAGACTGATAACGGTCATCTGGTTTCTTTGCCATGGCGGTTTCCAAGACAGCCTGGATGGCAGTGGGAAGGGTATTGTTTTTCTCGTAAATTTGCGGCACCGGATTTACCAGATGCATCATCATGACTGAGGCAGCCGTGGTGCCAAAAAATGGCACAGCCCCAGACAGCATTTGGAAGAGAACCACTCCCAGTGAATATATATCGGAACGCCCATCAATTTCATGGTCACCCTGGATCTGTTCGGGGCTCATGTAAGCAGGTGTGCCCATAATGGAGCCATCACTGATGTTGGCGAAGCCAATAGTCTCTCTCAGGCGGGCAAGACCGAAATCTGAGAGGAAGACATTATCATATTTATCGAACAGCAAGTTGTCGGGTTTGACATCTCGGTGGGTGACGCCCCTGGCATGGGCGGTATCCAAAGCGGGTGCCAGGCGCAGATACATGTCCATACATTCGCGCAAAGGAATGGGACCTTTTTTTAGCTTATCTGACAGAGAGCCACCCGACATATAACGCATAACGATATACGGTTGGCCATCTTCTTCACCCATATCATACACCGGCACAATGGCAGGATGTTCGAGCAGGGCAATCATATAGGCTTCGCGCTCAAATCGCTCGCGAAATTTCGTTGAATGTAAATAATATGGAGGTAATACCTTAATGGCGACTTCACGCTGGGAGCGCGGGTCATAGCCAAGGTAGACGGCTGACATACCACCCTGACCGATAAGCGATTTAATGTCGTAACGCCCGATATGTTGAAGTTCCATTAGTTTGGTCTACTATTGTAGTCAACTCGGATGTAATCAGCAAGGTTACAAAAACATAGCTTACAGCTTTGATAGGCGTTTGCGAATTAGATGGTTTACGCCTACCCAATTATCCGGGTAGCCATCTACCCGCATGGACGATGCAGGCAAGAGGAAATTTCTATATACTCTTTGATAAATACCAAAATTACCCACCTGGGTAATATGAGATCATGGAGGTAACCTATGGCTATTGACACAAATGCTTTGACTGCTTTCTCTGAAACCCTGGTTAAGGTAATTGAGAAAGCCGGGGAAATTACTGTTTTGGTGAATGGGCGGCGCAGAATGCCTGCAAGTGGAACTGTTTATGCACCAGACCTGATCCTGACAGCAGACCATGTGGTCGAACGTGACGAAGACATCACTGTTACACTGGGTGACGGCACAACCATCAATGCAAGCATAGCAGGGCGCGACCCTGGGAATGATGTGGCATTGTTAAGGTTAGGAAAATCGCTCAGCACCCCAGCTGAGAAAGCGGATCATGATGCGAAAGTAGGTCAGGTAGTGATTGCATTGGGTCGCCCGAGCCTGCAAGGGATTGAAGCCAGCTTCGGGATCGTAAGTGCCATCGGCGGACCGGTACATACTGGTCACGGCGGGATGCTGGAACGCTATCTGCGCACAGATGCAATCCCATTCCCGGGCTTTTCTGGCGGGCCGCTGATTGACACAGAAGGGAAGGTTGTGGGGTTGAATACGTCGGGGCTTGCACATGGAGCTGCAATCACTATCCCTGCAAATGTGGTATGGGCAGTGGCAGAAAACCTGGCGAAATTTGGTTATATCAAACGTGGATACCTGGGGATACGTTCTCAGGCAGTTGAATTATCGTCTGATGTGCAAAAAGCGCTTGGACGTGAGCAGGAAACAGGCTTACTGTTGGTCTCTGTGGAAAGTGGCAGCCCTGCAGAAACGGGTGGTTTAATTGTGGGAGATATCCTGGTGGGGATCGAGAAGAAACCAGTCGTTGATCATGACGAGCTGATGGTGCACCTGGCTGGTGAAACAGTTGGAAAACCACTCACGGTTCAAATCCTGCGGGGTGGGCAACCCAGGGAGGTTGCGGTGACGGTTGGCGAACGGAAATAATGCGGCAATCCACGTAACACCTGGAATCTGTGAGAGAGCCCATTCTCAGTGATTCGTTCGTTATAATTATCGACACGAGGTTAAGTTGATCCGAGTTAGCATTATTGCACCCGCCATAGCTATCAGGACTGGGCTGAGAGCACTTTTAGGTGATGACCCAAATATCAACGTCATCGCCGAGGCTGCTAGCATTGAGGAAATAGAAGCAGCGCTGGATGAAAGCGACATTATCGTGTGGGCGCCTGTATCGACGATGGATTTGGAAAGTACGTTTTCTAAAATGGGAAGGTTATTGAATGAGGAAATGCCTGCCTTACTTCTAGTGCATAATGATTTAAAGGCGTTGGAATACCTGACCCGGCTACCAGTACGGGCGTGGGGCTTGCTGGACCAGGAAGCTACCCAGTCGGAGCTGATAGCCAGCTTGCAAGCTTTGAATGAAGGATTGAGTGTGATCAACCCGACCTGGTTGAATCAGATGCTTAAAAGCGCTTCGATCAGCAAAGATGGAAATGATGACCTGGTTGAATCGCTCACGGGGCGGGAGGTAGAAATCCTGCAATTGTTGGCTCTTGGGCTGACCAATAAGCAAATCGCAGGCAGATTAGGGATCAGCGCACACACAGTCAAGTTCCACGTTTCTACGATTTTCAGCAAGCTTGGTACCACCAACCGTGTTGAAACCGTCAACCTGGGACTGAAAAAAGGTTTGATCGTCTTATAAAGACAGGGTAATAACTCACCCATCCCCCCTTCCAGTGAAGTGGGAAGAGGTCGAGAAATGAGAGCCCGCAGGGAAAACCACCTTCGGGCTCTCATTTCTCGGATAGTTTGATTCAAATGTCCGAAGGTAATGCTGGCAATGTGGATGGTGAGAAATTACAAGATAGGAGGTAAATAGGGATGATCCATTTGCCTTCAGCTTTATATTGGGTGTGCATTATTGTTAAGAGGGGAAATTAGTCATGAACGGGGAGAGATTAACATGAGGATAAAGAGGCGGAGGTAAAATCACGAGAACCTAGCCTCATACGGAACCCTGGGTGATGAATTGACGTATTTAGAATGGCACGGTATCCGGCGGTATAATGCAATAACTATTTAATCACCAGACACATTATCATCAAACGAGGCGAAGTGGCAGGGTTACAAGACATTTCATCAGTTTGGAAGAATATCAAAGAGATCGATCTGAAGCCGATCAGAGACTCGGCCACGTACCCGCTAAGGATCGCGCTGGTAGGTGGGCAAGGCGCAGGCAAACATACACTGGCGGAACAGATGCGCACCGACCCGGCGCGACCGGGAATCCGTTCTCAATCTCCCATAATTATCCTCAGCAGAGAGGCGGCAGATGAACCACCTGTCGCACATCTGATCATCATCCTGGTAGATGGAACAAGCACAGATTTTTCTGAAGACCAACAACTGGTAAAAAAGTGGAGTGACAGCGGGAAAAATGTGCTGGTGTTTATTAACAAACTCGATCTGGTGGATAGTAATATCGTGGGGGATATCCGGCAGGGATGGCTCGCCAATCGAGTAATATATGGTTCGGTCAGTGATATCGGGTTTTTGCAGCGGGAATTTATTCCCACCATACTCGAGCTATTACCGCAGCTGCACATCGCGCTTGGCAGACAGTTCCCGTTGTTTCGCCTTCCGATCGCGCGACAGCTAATCAATGAGACCTGTTTATCGAATGCAGCTTATTCCTTCAGCACCGGGTTAGCTGAAATCGTCCCGGTTTTAGACCTGCCATTAAATGTCACGGATCTGATTGTACTGACCAAATCGCAGGCATTCCTGGCTTATAAACTGGGGCTGTTGTTAGGATTTTCCACCCGCTGGCAGGATTATGTGACCGAGTTCGGTAGTGTGATTGGCAGCGGGTTCGTTTGGAGACAGATCGCCCGCAGCCTGATTGGCCTCATCCCGGCATGGGGTATTATCCCCAAGGTGGCAGTGGCATATTCTGGCACGTACGTGGTTGGGAATGCCATCCTGAGCTGGTACCTGACCGGGCGCAAGCTATCTGCAAAACAGATGAGGGCGTTATCAGCACAGGCTTTCACACGCGGTATAGAATACGCGCGCAAGCTTGGTCAGAAGATCCCCAGACCCAGGTTGGGATTTCGTAAAAAAGACAGACTTCCTGCACCCAATAAACAAGCTGCCTTACCGGAAGAGATCGTGATCAGCAAGAAGAGCCACCATCCAGCCAGGGAGAACACATCCGAAGGGGTTGAACAATTGGGGGTTGTTGATCAAGAACAACGCGAAACCACCACAAAGGTTGCCCTGATACCAAAAAAGGGATCGACTAGAAAGCCACGCCCTGATAAAAGCATCCTTAGCAACCGGCGGAAGCAAAGAGAAATCTTAAATAACCCTAACCTGCGAACCTGCACGCAGTGTGGAAAAAATTCTTCAGCAGATGCACTTTTTTGCCAATACTGTGGAACTACATTTGAAACTTAAACTTATGTTGACGTTTGACATTAACGACGAAGTTCATTAACATTATTGGATGGGCGAACCGGACAAGATTAAGCAGTGGTTTTAGTAAAGGAGGAGAATATGGCAGGAGCACAATATCGCCTGGTGGTACGGCAGGGACCCACCCCGGGTCAGATCTTTGAGCTGAATAACAACGAAGTGTCTATTGGGCGGGATATTGCCAATGATATTGTGATCAACGATGCGGAAGTCTCCCGCAATCACGCCCGGTTGATCCTGGAGAGGGACCGTTATAAAATCGAGGATCTCAACTCGACCAATGGAACGTACATTGATGGACAAAGGCTGATTGGACCGCACTTGCTGGCGATTGGTGAGATCATCATGTTTGGGGATAATGTTGGAATGATCTTCGATGGTGAGCCGGCAATGGCGGATGTGACCGTACAAAGTCCGGTTGAACTGGGGAAGACACCCGTCTCAGCGATACCGGCGCCGGTCGATAGTTACACACCGACAGTAATTGCACCCACGCCTCAGATGAGCGCTGTGCCGATAGCACAGCAAGAACCACCCGAGCTGCAGCCAGAGCAAATGCTTGAACCCGAGAAAAAACCGATCAATTCGTGGTTACTGGCTGGATGTGGATGCCTGCTGGTGATCTTGGTCCTGGCGATTGCACTGCTGGTTTTTATCGACCAGCCATGGAAAGCAGGCGGCGGTTTATATTGTGTTTCACCTTTCGACATCATTTTCAAATCATTAGGCTATTGCCCGTAAATCATCCAACAGGATGAGCTTATCTTTAGATTTGGATGACAAGGTTTAATAGCCGTGATTGAAACCATGGGGGAGGAGATTGTTGGGTGAATGAAAATCGGATAAAGAAAGAAGCCAGCCGCGGTATATCGTGGTTGGATTACCTGGCGTTGGGGATTGCATTTTTTGCAGTAGTTGTAGCCTTTTTAGGAGCTTTGCTGACCTACTCTACCCAGGCGCAGGTCCCAGAGGCATCCCTTTGGCCACTACCTGGCCTGGTCCTGGTTGATTGGGTGTTCCTGGCATTGACCGGATCTATCATCACCTATTTTTGTTTTCGGCAATCCTCAACAAAGTGGCTGTATGCAGCCTGGTTTATCACAGGAACATTTATCCCCTTGAGCATTTTAGGAGCACTGTCCATTGGATCGATTGTATTAATTACATTTTTTATGTTTGTGGTCGCGACGATCATCTATACGATCCGGCAAGGAGGGAAATTGCTGCTAATTTTTGGCCTGCTTATGCTGGGTTCGATATGCAACCTTGGGGTGCTGTCGCTACTAATCGCAATTGGCAATAAAGGTTAAGTAGGATAAATTCACGAATCTATTTTTTTAATTGATGCTGGCTATCAGGGGATGATGGACCACTGACCTCCTGTACGCATTAAACTGACACTGATCAAATTTGGTCCCGCGGTTGTAGAAAGGGTGGTTACCGCAGTATCCCCGTTGAGCGTGATGTTTTGGACTTCGTACCCCTGTTGCTCGAGCGTGGTGGAGATAGTTAAATAATCGGCAGCCAGCGGAGAAACTGAAAACGGATCCGTTGTGCCGTGGTCAATAGCATCCAAGACTGATCCGATCACGCCCAGAGTTTGGCTGGCAGAAGCATAATCCAGGGTTGTCATCTGCTGATGGGCGGTGATAAAGAGTGTTTCCAATGCCAGGTTGACCGGGGTATGTGGATGGCGAAAATAATCACCAACGATGCCGCGTTTCGCGCATGGTCTTGTTGTCCATTAACCAGGCGGTACGGAAATAAGCAGAAGGGTCTAAAAGCTGCTGGTAGCGGCGCATGGTATCGTAAAAATCTACGGTCAAGTTAACATCATTCATCCAGGCCTGGGCATCTGTCTCATTTTTCAATGCAGCTAGAAAATCCTGTTCAAGTTTGTTGAATGAAATGGAGTAGTGGACCTGTAAAGCAGCGTCGATGGAATCGGACTGACTTTCTCCCTGGCGGTTGTGCATATCGCGGTAAAAAGATAAGAAGGCATCCAATCCGTATGTATTAACCATATACTCAATCAGCGCTGCGCCTTCAAGATAACCAATCTCATGCTGGGAAGCATAAAAGTCGTCCGCAAGGTTTTTAAGAGGGATGTATAAGTTCAGGTAATCTGGCAGCAAGGCGGCTGCACGGGGCATGAGAGGTTCAATTTTGTAATGTCCGCCGGTCATATAAACAGCAAGACCTTCAACAAATATGGTAGGGCGGAAATCACCTCCAAGAGTACCATCGATGGCATGGATCATTTCGTGATGCACTACAAGCGCCCACGAATTCGAAGCGTAATTGCGATCCAGGTAAGATACACTGATCTCCGAGCTGGTGAATCCCCCATGCCCCAATAAGCGCGGCAAAATCGTAAGTGTAATTGGCTCGGTGAAGCTAGCTCCCATCTTATTGATCGCATCTTGTGCCTGTTCATCAATCATGGAGGTTAATGTGGACAGGTCGCGCTCGGAGGCCGTGTCGGTAATATAAAAAACGGAACAGCACTGCGTTTGAGTCGTAGCCCAATGCGCAGCAGCTTGAGCGGGTGGTATTGCGCTTTGAGGCAGAAGGGTGACCGATTCGGACCAGGCATATCCCTGAGGTTGGACTTCAAAAGAGAGCATATGGGAGCCAGGCTCTAAATTGCGCGTGTCCCAAGCCCAAAGCATGGTGGCTTCAGATCGACCTTGAATACCCCATGCACCAAAAGTTACCGGACCAAGGGTAAGGCCACCTGGAGGATCCACCTGGACCTTCACATTGGCATCCTTTACATCCAAGCCAATCGGTGAAATCACCTCAAAACTAACTTGATCCCCGAGATACAGTTGATCGTCCGGATGGAATAGCACAGTGAATGGCTCATTAATCGGAATTGGAGTGACACTGGGTGCAGGTGTGGATATGGCTGAGGTCAGACTGGGAGTAAATGAGGGGCGCAATGTTGAGGTTAAAGTGGGATGAATAGTAGAAGTAAAAGTAGGCGAGGGGGTAAACGTCGGCGTAATTGCGAACTGGATCACGAAAATTGGAATGCTTCCACATAACGCAAAGACAAAAAGGACGAATATCATTATTAAAATGCGACGCATGGATATATTATAAAATACATAGGGGTGGTAGAATAAAACCAATTCGATGAGAAATTCCACAGTATAAAATAGAGGAGGTTCCAATGTCACCGATGTTCGTTCCTGGCCCGGTAGATGTGTCTCCGGATGTGTTGCAGCAACAGACGAAGCCGATGATCCCCCATCGCAGTAAAGATTTCGAAACCGTTTTCCAACGCTCTGCCGAAAAATTACGCCAAATATTTTTTACTCAATACCGAATATTCATCATGACTAATTCAGGTAGCGGCGCACAGGAATCAGCCGTACGCAACCTGGCTAAAGAACGCGTGCTGAATTGTATCAACGGTGCGTTTGCCAAGCGCTGGTATGATGTGTCGATTGCCAACGGCAAGCAAGCGGATAAGCTTGAAGTGCCGATGGGGCAAGCGATCCTGCCAGGCATGGTTGAGGAAGCACTCAAGAAACAAACGTATGAGCTGATTACACTCGTGCACAATGAGACCTCCACTGGTGTGGAGAACCCTGTCAAGGAGATTGCTGATGTTGTCCACCGGGTGAGCCCGGATACATTGATCGCCGTGGATGCAGTTTCTTCCCTGGGCGGGACGAAAATCGAAATGGATGCCTGGGGTCTGGATGTGCTGTTCACATCCTCGCAAAAATGCATGGCCTTACCCCCTGGTATCGCCTTGATTGGTGTCAATGATCGGGCGATGGCACGCGCGGCTGAAGTTCCATTCAGGGGTTGGTACTTTGACTATCTGCTGCTGGAGAAACACCGCCTCAAAGATTCCACACCGATGACCCCGGCAATGTCATTGATCTTTGCGCTGGATTATCAGATTGACCGTATGCTTTCTGAAGGGATTGAGAACCGTTTTGCACGTCACAGTGCGATGGCGAAGTTCTCCCAGCAGTGGGCAACCCAAAAAGGCTGGCCCCTGTTTGCCCCCGAAGGGTACCGCTCACAAACGATCACGGTCGTAGTAAATCCAGCCAATTTCGACTGCGGAGAATTTAACAAATTTATTGGGCCGCGCAATTTGAGATTGGCAAATGGTTATGGAGATTTAAAGGGCAAGACTTTCCGTATTGCACACATGGCGGAAATCCAGATGAGTGACCTCGAAAACCTGCTGTGCGGTATTGACGATTTTATGCAGGGCAGATAAATTATTACAAGCTATCAAGGGGCTGTACGAAAAGTAGATGCGCGACCAGTCCGGTCAGCTTTTGACCGGACTCGTCGCGCTCTGACCGAAGACGCAGCATGTGGGCGTAGGGGAAACTTTTCTGGTGTATTTTGTTCAAATCCCACCTCTCCGGTTTAAAATCGAACCGGACTGGCTACCCGGCTACATTCTAGGATATTTTCCACAATATTGTGACTTTTTAGACAAACCCCTGTGGTTAATTTAACAGTATAAATATCATGACAGAGACATTTGATATCCGGATAAACAACCTGGCGTACGGTGGCGATGCAATCGGCAAGCTGCCGGATGGCAGAGTGGTTTTTGTCCCTTTTGCCATCCCTGGCGAGCTGGTGCGCGTAAAGATCGTTGAGGATAAAGCCCGGCATGCACGGGGTGGGCTGGTGGAAGTGCTTGAAGCCTCACCGGAAAGGGCGGTTCCCCGCTGCCAGCATTTTGGTACCTGTGGAGGCTGCCAATACCAGCACATGAATTATCTAACCCAGCTGAACGCAAAAGCAGCCATTTTGAGAGAGCAGCTTGAGCGGATTGGGGGCTTAAAAGACTTTCCACCGGTTGAGATCCTTACACCCTCCGAGCCATGGAACTACCGTAACAGCATGCAATATCATCTCACACCGGAGGGGAAGCTGGGATTCCAGCGGGCGAATTCCAACCAGACTTTTGCGATGTGTGAATGCCACCTGCCGATGAATTCTATCAACCAGTTGTGGCCGCAGGTGGAGGTTGAACCCATGCCAGGCCTGGAGCGGATCAACATGAGGCTGGGAGTGGATGATGAGCTGATGATCATCCTGGAAAGCTCAGATTCCCTATTAGTCGATTTTAGCATTGAGGATTTAGCGGTTTCAGTAGTGCAGCATAGTCCGGCAGGCAGCACAGTGCTGGCGGGGAGTGACCACATAGAGATGGAAGTATCAGGGAAACGCTTCCGGGTATCAGCGGGCTCTTTCTTCCAGGTGAACACACCTCAGGCTCAGGCGATGGTCAGCTATCTGATTGATCATCTCCTACTTAATGATAAGATGACGGTCCTGGATGCCTACTGTGGGGTGGGATTGTTCAGCGCTTTCCTGGCACCTAAGGTTAAACGATTAGTGGGGATTGAGGTATCAGCACAGGCGTGTGAGGATTTCGTCGCCAACCTGGAGGAGTTTGACCACGTGGAGTTATATGAAGATGGGGTGGAAAATGTGCTGAGTCAGGTTCAATTTGATCCGGATGTGATCATCATGGACCCACCTCGAGCTGGATTGGGAGCAAAAACGGTAGAAGGTTTGTTGACTCAAGGTGCAACCAACCTGGCATATATCTCCTGTGACCCAGCGACGCTGGCGCGGGATGGCAAGCAATTGACAGCGGGGGGTTATGTAATGAAGGATGTAACGCTGATAGATATGTTCCCTCAGACGGGTCATATTGAAAGCATCAGCTTGTGGGAGAAAAAATCGATAACATAAAAGGAAACCGTCTAAAAAAGATGGGCGCTGGGGAAGTATTAAATGGATAAACTCGGAAATCCACCCCAGCGCCCCTACGATTTGCGCTGGACATTATTAATGGCGGTATGTTAGGTGGGCCAGTCCAATCAGCTCATGACCGGAGGGGAGGTACTCCGAAAATATCATGAAGGATTTCCTATGCGCCGTGACGGAAGAGGCGCCACGTGGGCGCAGGGTGGTGGACCAATTTTTCTGGTGAATTTTGTTCAAATACCACCCCTTGCGCCGCTACATTTTAGGATATTTCCCCCAATCGTATCTGTGAAACGAAACATAGGATATTAATATAACCTGGTACGTATCCTGCATAATAGGATCGGGCAGCAAATCGGCGAATCCTCTTTACATAGAACAAATGTTCTGGTATACTGTAAATGAAGGTAATTAGGTAATTAGGTAATTAGGTAATTAGGTAATTAGGTTGGAGGTATGGCAATGAATATCGGAATGTTGTGGTTTGATAATGATAATAAGTCAGATTTGGCTACCAAGATCCAAAAAGCTGCCAATTATTACCACTTGAAATATGGGAAGGCACCTAATTTATGCCTGGTGCACCCACGCATGTTGGGAGATGATTCCTGGCATGGGGCAGGAATTGAAGTACGCACCACAAGGTCGGTCTTACCGAATCATTTTTGGCTGGGGGTCAATAATATTGGAAACCCGGTTAAATCGTAAGCTCAACAACCAGCAGCTCCAGGGCTAAATCTGCATCCATCTGACCGGTTTTAATCGCTTCGTCAAGTTCCAACAATCGATGATAGATCATATCAAGAAATTTTGTAGAATAACGTGTAGCACTTTCCAGGGCTAATTTTGCGGGGTAATAGCTGATTTTCAGCGACTTGGGAAAATCATTGATCGTGCCATGCCCATCCAATACCTCACGTGCAATTATCAAAACCCGAATTTGATATACGATACTTTGTAGGATCCGAAGGGGATCATCTTCCTGCAGACTGCGATGCAGCAGTGCCTGGGCTTTTTGCTGATTTTTATCGCGCAAGGCATTCACCAGCTCGAAATCACCAATTTTGGCTGTGAGAGGCGTCAGGTGCTCAACGTCATCAATATCCACCGGGCGGGCGAAGTTAACATACGTCAGCAGCTTGGTGATTTCCTGAGAAGTCAGACGGGTATCGTCTCCAGTCTGGTTGGCGAGCAAAACAGCAGCCTGGGGTGTGATCTGACCACCCAACCCTTTTACATGATCCTGGATCCACTTGACCATTAATCCACCGGTAGGTTGCGGGTGGTGGCGGATGAAAACACGTTTTGCCTGCTCAGGCGAAGCTGCCCATTTTTCTAACCAATTCAACCTGCCATCTTTTTTTTCCCTATCGCTGGTCAGAAAATCATATTCCACCAGAACCAGTTTTGAGGTTGGTTTAATAGAGGACAGGTAATTAATGAATTCTTGCTGTTCCGGTTTGTCTTTCAAACGTGAAGTCGGATGGCTAAGAATAACCAGCCTTTTTGAAGCCAGAAAAGGAACGGTTGCAACCGCGTCTTTGAGTTGAGGAAGGGAGAAGGACCTACCATCCAATCGAGTGGTGTTCATCTCGGCGATGCTGGCATCTCCGAGCCGGCTGATGATTTTCGTAATCGATTCGTTGATGGCAAATTCATCGTCGCCATCCAGGAGATATATCTCAGGTCCTTCGTCAACCACACTTAGCCTCGGGTTTGGATGCGGTGGATGGTTATGCGACCCTGCTGACGATGGGTAATGGAGATAACTTCGAGTGAGCCAGGTTCACCAGAGGTGGTAACACGCGCCTGGAGCAGCAGACCCAAGGGTTGTGAGATGAACAGGGCGATAGTGGCAAGGGAGGCAGCAAATGGCAGGCGGGCAAGCTTATCCTGCCAACGTTTACCCGTTCCCAGCATGGCAACTGCGCCTGCCAGACCAGCCAAAGTGCCGGCAGTAACGTAGTTAGTACCACAATTTGGGTGAATTGCCAGCTGGTGCTCACCAGAGCGTAAGCGAGCAATGGCTTCCTGAACCGCAGCATGCAGCATCTCAGAGGGAACTTCTCCATAAATCCAAAAACCACCGATATCCGAATGACCCATCAGCATGGTATGAGGAAGCTTGAGTGCCAGTGTGTGCAATGTGGCATGTTCCAACCCATGATTACGGCGGATACGTGAGATTATGGGAAATTCTAGAATGCTGGCGAGATCCAATTTTGATGGCTGAGACATATGCACCTCCTCTGCAAGATGATTATACCAGCCAGATTGTGAGCCAATACCTCACACCCATAGGTGATTTGTGGAAATATGACGATTTTAGTAGCAGATTGGGGTAGTATTTGACTTAAATGATTGACACTAGTACGAATAGCCGCTTATTGGCTTTTAACGTCATGATCTGCGGTTTCCAACATCATCCGGGCAGCTTTGCGACCGATCTCAACAGCGAAGTTCGTCCCACGGTCCCAAGGGTATACCTGACTCATACTGGCGAAAAAAAGACCTTTGATCGGCGTCTGGAGGCTGGGGATATTGCGGGAGTGGTTAAGTAATGGTACCGGCTGGGCATAGTTGGTACGATACAACCAGGTTTTGTTGACCCAACCCGATTCAAATTTGGGATTGATACGTTTTAGGGATGGCAAGAAACGCAGCAGCAGCTCGTCCTGGCTTAGCTTGAAATATTCATGATCGGCGTCGAGGTAATCACCACAATAAATGATATGGTTACCACCAAAATGGTCAGGAGAAACAAAGTTGGTATGTTCCACCAATGCCAGGAAAGGAAACCCTGCCGATTTGGGTAGGTTGTACCAATAATATCCCTGTTCTGAGAGCTGATGCTTGAGCGAAAGCGTCATGACAACTGCTCCCATGGATTTGAGCTCGAGCAAACCTTTGAGGTAACCGGATGGCAAAGCTGGAGCAAGGCGCGCCAGCAAATTGGGCGAGGTGGTAACCAGACATTGATCGTAATGCACCTGGCCATAAGGCGTATCCAGGTCAATCCCGCCTTCTGGTGATGGAAGAATTCGTTCTACTGGGGTATTCAGGCGTATCGTGACCCCAAGTTGATTTAAGGTAGCAGCAAAGCGGTCTGCAAAGGTCTGGAAGCCCCCTTGAAAGGTGCCCAGGCGGGTGGTGCGGGCTTTCAGGCGCGCCCACATCCAGGCCATATTCACCTGGGTGGCATAACGCTCACCAAACTTACCTATCATCAAGGGCTCCCACATCAGCTCATAGACGCGATTACCCGCCCACTTGCGCATCCAGGCATCCACGGTGTGCTTTTCGAGCGATTGCCAATCATTGGTCAGGCGCAAGTACAAGCCGACCAGACCAAAACGGGCTTTGTTGATCCCCCAACCCAAACCCGGGAAGAGGATAGCCTGGAGAATTGAATCGAAGGGATAGAACTGTCCGTCGTAATACATGACTGTATAGGGACGAGGAAAAATCACCTGGTCAGTCCATCCCAGCTCATTGATCAACCCAAGTATATGCTGGTCGGATGCAAACCAGTGGTGATAATACTGTTCCACAGTCCAATTCCAATGGGGTTCTTTGAAACCGGCAGCCAGCCCACCGACATGGGAGGAGGCTTCATAAATCGTAACTTGATGACCCTGGCGGATCAAATCATAAGCCGCGGAAAGTCCTCCAAAACCTGCTCCTAAAATAGCAATATGCTTCATATTAAATGTATCTCTTCCTTGGATATTGGCTCATCCTTTGCCTGGATGGTCGCCGTCCACTTGATGCCTTCGCGGAACATGTAATAGAGACCCAAGGCAGTGACGGGGAACCAGAGGGCAAAATGGAGCACGAAAGTGTAGCTGGCAGCCACTTCGCGGGGAATGTTATAAGCCTGGAGCACGGCAATCCCAGGTAGATCAAAGGTTCCCAGGTAACCTGGGGCAGAGGGAATGGTGGTGGCAAGATTAACGACCCCGTTCATCAGCATCAGGGCAAAAAAGCTTACCGAGAAGCTGAATGCATGCATCACGAACCAATATTTAACCGTCTCCAACAGCCAGATGAGGACGGATGTAATAAAGACCATCAATACATCCAAAGGTGAACGGAGGGATTCAAGACCATCGAGGAAACGGCGGGTGACCCCCAGGGTTTTTTCGCGCAAGCGGACTGGGACCAGGCGCTCGATAAGCCAGGTTGCCAGCCGGTCGGTGGGGGTTGGGAACATGGCTGCAACCAGGAAAACCGCCAGGGCACCAAAGAAGGCGACGCTGCCCCAGATGGCAACTTCACGGATCCCGAATTTCGCCCCAAATAAATTGATGGATACACCAGTGAGACGGGTGAGCTCAGCCAGGTTGACGAAGACAAATGCTAACATCACAATGCCATCGAACACACGCTCGACGATGATGGTTGCCAGGGAGGCAGAGATGGGCACACCTTCCTTGCGCTTGAGTATCACCGCCCGCACCACTTCACCCGCCCTGGCAGGAAAGATGTTGTTACCGGCATATCCCATGGTGACGATAGGAAACATGGTGCGGGTGGGTATAGCTTTCAATGGGCGCAGGAGGTAATGCCAACGCCATGAGCGTACCCACAGGGCAATAAAATACACCGCCACACCCGGAATCAGCCACCAATAATTGGCTTTAATCAAAACCTGCCATAAGGCGGCGTAATCGATTTTTCGTAACGTCAGGTACAAAAAGACGGCACTAATGATCAACCCAAGCCAAAATTGCCAGCGTTTCATGTTTCTCATTCTACCATAAGGATTAATTTCACAAATCTCGTAGGCATTCTATCCAGGTAAGAGGGAACAATCCTAACAACGAAATAAAGCAGATAGGGTGACAAATTTCTATGGCTAAGATAAAAGCATCTCAAACGGAACACGAGTCAAAAGGGTTATAATTTTGGCTATGAAAAACCGGATATTGATCGGTGCGATCATTGTGATCTTGATCGTAGCTGCAGGGAGCACCATATTTGCCTGGAAATCGAAGCCAACGCTTCAGGAGATTTACCCTCAAACAGGAGCTATCGAAGTTCCGGCGACTTCACCTATCCGGTTGGTTTTCTCACGAGCGATGCAGGAAGCAACAGTTAACGAGCGGATAAAAATCGAACCACCCATTGAAGGTTCATTCAGCTGGGACAAGAATTCACTGACTTTCACCCCCAACCAGCCCTGGCCAGGTGGGCAGCTGATCAACCTGCAGCTGGAATCTGGTGCGCGTGCAACCAGCTGGATTTCATTCCCGATGGGTAAACAAAGCTGGTCATTTACCACCAGCGGTGAGAATCTGGCTTACTTATGGCCATCCGATGGTAAAGCTGATATCTATGCACTGAACCCACTGAGTGGTGAAATACGACAATTCACTTTTGGAATGGGTGTGTTGGATTATTCTGCCAGCCGCGATGGGATGATGATCTATTTCAGCGCCAGTAATTTCCAGGGAGGGGCAGACCTGTATCGGATTGATCGTACCAGGCTCGAAGGTGCGCCTGATAAACCGTATGAAGCTGAGGAGGTACTTAACTGTGGGATTGCTCAATGTAGAAGCCCGGTAGTCTCCTTCGATAGCCGATACCTGGCATATGAATATGTGATTCCCGCACCGAGTGGTGATTTGGGCCTGGCACAAATCTGGCTGATGGATATAGTTTCGGTGGAACAATCACCCATCGGAGATGCAGCTCATGAAACCGTCCAACCAAGCTGGTCGACGGCGGGTTTATTAGCATATTATGACCGCACCAGCAGCAGGTATGAGGTGGTTAATCCAATCACCCTGATGAGGATAAGGTTGCCGAATCAGACTGGGCAGCCTGGTGTATGGAACCCGGCGGGTGAATATTACCTGGCGCCGGAGATTTCCTACCTTCAAGCCGCAGGAGGATCTGAAATGGGAATGAGCCATTTGATACGCTACAACGTCCAGGGTAATACGATGGAGGATCTTACTGGAGAGTATAAAGTGGAGGACGTAGAAGCAGATTATTCACCGGACGGCAGCCTGATCAGCTTCACCCGCAAGTATCTCGATGCAGATAATTGGTCATTTGGCAGGCAGATCTGGATCATGAATGCGGATGGGACCAACCCACACGCAATCACCGATGAGGCTGATTACAACCATTATGACCTTGCCTGGAGTCGGGATAGGCGCATGATTGGTTACGTACGCTTTAATCAGGCAAAATTATCTGAACCACCTGAGCTGTGGATGGTAAATTCTGATGGGAGCAACCCGATTCAGCTGGTGATTGGAGGGTACTCTCCGGTATGGATACCGTGATCAAGATCGGTGATCAGACCCCCTTGTTCAGCCTGCTTGATTTGCACGGAGATTCACTTGGACTGGAGGAGTTACGCGGGCGGATCGTGATAATGAACTTTTGGTCGGCTGAATGCGAGTGGTGTCAACGGGTAGATCAAGAGCTGCTTGCGTATCTTGATCCATGGAAAGAGTGGGCAGATGTACTGTGGATTGCGTCAAATGCCAGTGAATCGCGCCAAATGATTGATCGTGTGGCGACCGAAAGAAGACTGCCAACTGTTTTCCTGGATGGCGATCATAAGGTGGCTGACCTGTATGGGGCGCAAACAACCCCTCATTTATTCGTGGTGGATAGCACAGGAAAACTTGCCTACCAGGGAGCCTGGAATGACATTACTTTCAGACAGCGGGTGGCTACCCAGGTTTATGTACCCAGGGTGATCGAAGCGTTAAAGCTAAACCATATTCCGGAGGTCACTCAGACACCACCGTACGGTTGTGCACTGGTGCGTTTCTAAGCACACTGGAATGAATTGGACTAACCCCGGGCAAGATTTTCTTGTGGCAGCAGGCTGTAATAAATAAATGAATGCACGGGGGTGGGGACGTTGTGCATACGTCCAAGATTAACCAGAGCGCCGTTTTGAGCATCCAATTCAGATGGGCGACCATCCATGATATCGCGCTGCATGGAGGCCATGGTGCCTGGGGGAAGCGAATCTATATAGGCCAGCGTATTAGCCACACTCTCGGCAGGCATATGAACACCATGGGCAATTGCCACAGCGTAACATTCCTTCAGCGCGTCTTCTAACAGCTGGCGGGTACCTTGCGTCGAACGAAACGTCCCCATCGGCACGCGGGTGACTGCTCCGATGCCACTGACAGCAGAAATGAACAGGAACTTCTGCCAGATGGCAACATTGATGTCCGCAGGGATGTCTGCCGACACCCCGGCGTTTATGAAACTCTGGAGGAGATTCTTGGTGCGTGCGCTTGGGCGATTATCAAGCTCTCCGAAGGCGACTGAAGGCTCGAGTCCAACGTGCTGGATGTGACCGGGAGATGCGATGCGACTGGAGATGCGGCATAAACCGCCCAGAACGTGCTCCCTTCCCAGGATTTCAGCGAGCACCGAGGGTGCCTCGACGCCATTTTCAAATGGAAGGACGAATGTTTCGGGTTCGAGCAAAGGAATGATGGCTTTAGCAGCCCTGGGAATTTGCCACATCTTAACACAAACCAGGACACCATCAACAGGACCAACTTTGGTTGGATCATCGGTTGCATTTACGGGTTGAATTTTAAAATCCCCGTTGATGCTTTCAACGCTGAGCCCATTGGCTAACAAGGCCTGCAGATGCTCTCCACGGGCGATGAAGGTAACCTGCTCACCCGCCTGTGCCAGACGACCACCAAAATAACCCCCGGTGGCACCAGCCCCAAAAACCGCAATATGCATTATCGCCTCCTGACCTAAAGATACTTGATTTTACATTATTTAGATGAAGGTTGGATGAATGATGTTATAGGCCCCAACTCGAATAAAATCGAGTAGAATTGTTTGGAACTATCCTACGCGGATAGACGTCTATAATCTTTGAGCACCTCGGATCGGGGAAACCTGAATCCATAATTTGTGAGGAGAATCTCATGAGTGAAAAAGAATCACCCCAGAAGGTAATCGAAGCACACCGCAAGCGTCAACAAATGCGGCAAGGCACTCCGATGGCCGTCATGGTTGGGGCAGCAATCCTGCTCATTGCGGGGGCAGCAGCGCTGATATTTTGGTTGCTAGGAGATAATTCTCCATTCAAAGCAGCCACTCCTACACCGACTGCGACATTCACACCCACCAACACTTCTACTGCCACACGTTTACCACCTACCGATACACCCACCATCACTCCAACTTCAATGCCGACTGATACCCCCACCGCGACCATAACCCCCACACCCTCAGGTCCATTTGAGTACACCGTACAGCAAGGGGATACTCTAGAGAGTATTGCATCACGTTTTGGAACTGATATCCCTACCTTGCTGGCCCTCAATCCATCAATTACCGCCCCAGCATATACCATTTTTGTGGGACAGAAGATCCTGGTACCTCCACCAGATATGCAGCTACCCACTCCGACAGAAGTGTCTACCCTACTACCGTATGGCACCTTAGTTACCTATATGGTTAAGCTAGGGGATTCATTAAGTGCCATCGCTGAGAAGTTTAGAAGCACTGTAGACGCTATTGTCAAGGAAAATAAACTTGCCAACGCAAACGATATCTCTGCTGGGGATATCCTGAAGATCCCGGTTAACATCGCTACACCGATACCAACGGCTACCGTAGGAACGGTTTACCCGACTGTGATCGTGGCAACAAACACGCCGCTCCCACCCAGCGCCACGCCATAACTACTCAGTTCTTAAATAGATCATAAGCCACATCGAGCGATAAGCTTCGGTGTGGCTTGATTTTGTTTATAGACAACTAATGATGTAAATAGCTTTCAGCCTTAGACTGGGATAAAGTGATATATCTTACCTTTGGTTCGGACGAAAGCTCGGACATTGCCTTTCAAGAGTAATATTGTAAAGCTCTAGTATAGTAATCTTGTCAAAAAGCAGATCGCCACGCCACAAGAAAACCACTTGTGGCTTCCACTAAAAGCAGGCGGTGAAAAGCAACGGGGGCAGACGCATGACAGAATATTTATTTCCGATGTTTTGTCCGAAGATCAGCTTATAAGGATACTCCTGATCTTTAATCGTCTATGGATGGATGTGTTCCTTCACCTTTTTTAATCCAGCCATTCGATAATGGTGGCTTCACCCTGACCAACACCAACACATAATGTAGCCAGACCAAAATATGGGCGCTTTTCGGAAGGTGCCCGGCGGCGCATTTCATGAAGCAAGGTGGTGAGGATGCGCGCCCCGGAGCATCCCAAAGGATGACCGAGGGCAACTGCTCCCCCATTGACGTTGGTGATCTCAGGCGGCAAGCCCAGCTCTTTAATTACCGCCAGGGACTGCACCGCGAACGCCTCATTAAGCTCGACCAGACGAATATCACCGAGTGTAATCTTTGCCCGCTCAAGGGCTTTACGGACTGCACCAATTGGTCCGAGCCCCATGATGCGGGGTGGGACGCCGGCAGCTGCGGAAGCCACGATGCGAGCCAGAGGTTTGAGCCCAAGCTCAGCTGCTTTTTCAGCGCTCATCAACAGGACGGCAGCAGCCCCATCATTTAGACCGGAGGAATTACCCGCGGTGACAGTGCCGTCCTTGCGAAAGGCTGGTCTCAAGCGGGTAAGGGACTCGAGGGTGGTATCACGACGCGGACGCTCATCAGTAGTGACGAGGATGGGGTCGCCTTTCCTTTGAGGAATATTTACGGGGACGATCTCTTCGGCAAATTTACCCGAATCAATTGCCGCAATGGCATTTTTGTGGCTGAGGTAGGCGAAGTCATCCTGCTGCGCGCGGGTGATTTCCGGCATCATCTGGGCAATGTTTTCGGCAGTCTCACCCATTGCTTCAGTACCGTAGAGCTCCTGCATCTTTGGGTTGGGGTATCGCCACCCAAGGGCACTGTCCCAGGCAGTCAGATTGCCAAAGGCAAAGGGTTGTTCAGCCTTAGGGATCGAGTAGGGAGCGTGTGACATACTCTCAACACCCCCAGCAATGAAGACATCACCTTCACCAGCGCGAATCGCGCGCGCAGCCTGGTTGACGGCATTCAGACCAGAAGCACACAGACGATTGAAGGTGACGGCGGCAACTTCAACCGGGAAACCTGCCAAAAGCGTTGCCATGCGGGCGACGTTACGGTTATCTTCACCAGCCTGGTTGGCACAGCCGAGGTAAACTTCCTCGATTAGGGCAGGGTCCAGATTATTGCGCGTGAGGATGGCTTTCAAGACATGAGCGGCCAGGTCATCTGGACGAACGTGCGCCAGGGCACCGCCCAGTGCGCCGATAGGCGTTCGAATAGCGTCAATGATCACAGGGGTAGGCATGCGTATCTCCTAAAAATTTTGTAATTTTTCGCAAGGAAAGCTAATAATCATTTTACCATTTTGGGTGACAATTGATTTACACGAAGATGTTGAACTAGAGACGAATTTTGGAGATCGAGATTGTGGCTTGCATATTGCATCAATATCCGGTATCCTTATAACAATTCCGGTGTTTATCTTTTTTGAGGAGCGAATCATGCAGGAGAGAAGAAAATACCCACGTAAAGACTTACTCTTATTTGCCAACGTGTATGATTCCAAGAGTGGCAAAATCGTTGGGACATTATTGAATATCACCCTGGAGGGTGCCATGGTGCTGAGTGAAAACCGGATTGATGCAGATAACACCATGGAACTACATATCAAGCTGCCTGAGAACTTCGTCGAAAAAAATGAGCTGGTGTTTGTTGCCAGCACCCGCTGGTGTGGACCCGATATTAACCCGGAATTTTTTGATGTGGGATACCAATTTGCGAGTGTAAGTGATGAGGATGGCCAGATCATCCAGACAATTATTGAAAAATACGGCTTTAAAGATTAGATAGCAAAGTGATAATCGACCTGCGAGCGTACAGCTCGCAGGTTTTATTTAAGCACAGCTCCTTCCAATTGTAGCAACCAGGCTTTTAGCTTAATCCCGCCTGGTCCACCATACCCATGCAAAGAACCATCAGACCCAAGCACGCGATGGCAGGGAATGACCAGTGGAATAGGGTTGGTGGCTTCAACGCGACCTACAGCGCGGGCGGCATTCGGTTTGCCCACCTGGATAGCTATATCCTTGTAAGTTGAGGTTTGGCCGTAGGGTATATGGTAGGTGAGGTGCAAGACCTGCAGCTGAAAACTGGTCATTGCCGATAGATCCAGCAACAGATCAAATTCACGACGGTTGCCTGCCAGGTATTCAGAGAGCTGATTGAGGGCTTCTTTTGTATAGCTTTCGTTATAAAGAATCTCCATTGCCGGGAAGCGTTTCTTTATCAAAGACACAAAATCTGCCTGAGACATGCTCCATTCGACCGCAGCAAGACCCAGGTCTGATACTGCCACCCACAAAGGACCGATCGGACTTTCAGGGAGCAGTGCTAATATAGACCGGTGGCATGGCTTTATCGGGAGAAGAGTTACGAACAGACGGAGATTGTGTCATAGTCAATTATGAGGTCAATAATCTGGTGAATTTCTAGTAATTCGTTACCATATCGATCAAGCCCCTTTCGCGGGCGATATGCTCACAGAAACGGAAGAGGAAGAACGAAATCACCCCGAAGCCGAGGGTTAAGCCCAGAAGGATGCCAATAATTTCGAGATTATTTATCCCCTGCAAGGTTGGGAAGGCTTCAGCAACGTGACCGACCAATGCGCGCCGCAATAGCTCCAGCCAGTAGGTGACTGGCATCACATAGCCAAGTGGGCGAATCCAGGCAGGCAGGACTTCAAGGGGGAAGATAGCTCCACTGAACAGGAAAAGAGCACCTGCTACAGCATCCCCGATGAACCAGGAATGGTTCACGATCAGCAAGCTGATCCCTGCGAGGATCAAACCCATCATGGCGAGCATAACCACACCAATCAGCAAGGCGACGATAAAAAGAGGCCAATTGATGACTGCCGGGTCAATATTCACGTGCAAGAAGAGCACACCAAAGACAATGGTAATGATGACTGAGATAGAAGCGACCAGGAATTTGGCTACCCCACGTCCCGTGAGGTAGGCTGGGATATTAATGGGTGCAATATACATGTACTTGAGAGTTTTATAATGCTCACGGTCATCCATCACTGCCCAGGAGACACCTGACATAACGGCACCAACATAAATGTAAAATGCATTACCCAGGTAAATGTAGGTGAAGATGGGTGATGTAAAGTTGGCATTGGTGATAACACTATACATGACTACCAGGATTGCAGCTCCAGCGAGAGGCTTGATGATTGAATATATGGCAAAGAGGAACGGGTCGGTCCAATTGGATTCAATTTGCCAACCCAGCCAGGCAGCGATGCGGAAGGAGCGGGAGAAAATTGGCAGGCGGGTTTGTGTTGTGGGGAGTTCAGCTGGTTGCATAAATATCCTCAATGCTGGCTTAACGCCGGTTTTCGGTGAGACGCCCCTCGCGAATGGCCAGTTTCTCCATATAAGCGAGCATCAATCGGGCACCGAAAAGGAATACTATACTCAAGACGCATAAGACGATGATCTCAGTCGGTACAGATACAAAACCTAATGCAGGACCGGTCTTGAAGACTAATTGACGCATCGCATCCAGGCCCAGAGTGAGGGGAATAACAGAGGCGATGGCAGAGATCCAAAAGCTGAAGTTCTTGATCGGAAAGTAAAATCCCGAGAACAAGTAAACCGGCTCCTGAGCCAGATTGGAGATGTGCCAGGCTTCACGGCTGAGGAGCAGGTAGAGTGAAGCAGCCATCATTCCAAGACCATATAAAGCTAGCATGGCGAGGAAGAAAACTGCGAATAGCTGGGCAAAGCTGGTAATGGCATATTGCACGTTGAATAACAGGCTACCTATGACGATGATTACCAGCGCACGTAATGTGGTGGCCAGCAGACCGCCCAATGCCATACCGAGTAAAATTGCCATCATCCTGGTGGGAGACATGATATACAAGGCCAGGTTACCCTGCTCTTTCTCCCAGTAGAGCTGGCTGGACATGCTCCACAGTACATTCATCCAAAAGGCGGTCATGGCTCCACCGACGACGACGAAACCGATATAGTCTTCAGGGGCATGGATGGCACGGTAAACAAAGACATAGGCAAAAACGGACAGGAGGGGGAGGAAAATGTCAAAAAACAGCCATGATTTTTCTCGCTGCTGACCGATGAGGCGTGGGTAGGCGCGGGCGAACACAGTTTGTAAATATAGCTTCCAACCAGTGTTCTTGTGCAGACGCTCATCAACCAGAGGTCGTGATCCATCCGGCTGGGAAACGAGCAGGGGAGCTGAAGTGGTGTGATCACTCATCGGTTTCCCCTTTCTGCTCCACCTCTTCCATGCTTTGACCTACCAGCTTCACAAATACATCCTCCAATGAAGGCTCTGTTTTTTGCAGGTTTAAAAGGCGAATATTGGCTGAATTCAAGGTGTTGACCACACGTGCCAGAGCTTGTTCTTCTTCGAGGATAAAATCGAGCGCTTCGGAACCTTCCTGTGGCCGGTGAACCACGTTGCAAACCCCGGGCAGGTTTTCAAATGTAGCCGCATTCAGGCTGCCATTGAAGGGGCCGACCTCCAGGTGGAAGATTGAATCCTGCTGAAGGTTGCGTTTCAGGTTTGAGGGAGAATCACACGCCAAAACCCGCCCTTGGTTAATGATGGCAACCCGGTCACATAATTCATCGGCTTCCACCATGTAGTGAGTGGTAAGCATCAGCGTGCGGGTGGGGTTATTGTCGACCCACGAGCGGATGAACCGGCGGACCTCACGCGAGGCACCCACATCCAGACCCAGGGTGGGCTCATCCAGGAAGAGTACATCCGGGTCCGTCATAAACCCACGCACGATGTTCATCTTCTGGCGTAAACCAGTGGACAAATCGGAAGACTTGGCATTGGCCCGGTCTGATAAACCAACCACATCGAGCAAGCGCTTAATGTTCTGGTTGGCGACGGCAGATGAGAGACCGTAGAACTGTGAGAACATCCATAAATTCTCGCGCACGGTGAGCAAACCGTAACCGGATGTTTCACCCCCAGAGACCATGTTAATGCGCGGGCGAACTTTCTCTGGCTCTTCAGCCACATCATACCCAGATACCCAGGCATGACCCGAGCTGGGAGCGAGCAAGGTGGTGAGAATCTTGATTAAGGTCGTTTTTCCGGCGCCGTTGGGGCCAAGCAGGCCAAACAGCTCTCCAGGATGGATTTCCAGGTTGACATCACTCAATGCAACCAGCGAACGCGGCTCTGACTTTTTCCCGCCGCGGATTTTGTATATACGACTTAGTTTTTCGGTGCGAATTGCAAAATCCATAGTATTTTTACACTCATCCCTCAATATTGTTGGTAATTCGTAGGGTAATCGTAGGTTACCCGTCAAGCACAAGAATCCAAAGTTTGATATTATGTTAGCTGTAGGGCGATTTCTCTTCTTCTCCTCCTTTAAAGAGAGCCGGTAGTGGCGTACCCGGCTCTCGTTTGTTGTGAAGAGAGCATCACTTGTTTAAATCACCCGTGGTTATACTCATTTGATAGCCCACCAGCTGGCGTAGATCTGTAAAACCCAGCTCGCGATACATTTTTAATACCTCCAGCTTATCACCCCATGATTCCATCTCAACTAACGTAGTACCTTGATCATAAAGCCAACGGATACCAGTTAACACCAAAGCACGGAACAAGTCGAGGCGGCGATGCTGGGGGACGATGCCAGGTGCGTCGATATAACCCGTAGGTAACCCATTCTTGCGGGTGCGTTCGGCAGAAGGTTCCACCCGGCTGATACCGATCACCCTGCCCTTTTCGGAAAATACCAGGAAGAGACCTTGCGGGTTGAAATTTGGCAACCAGGAAGCCATCTCATTTTCACTGACCTGATGATGCCCCCAGAGAGGGATGTAACAAAGGTTCATCGCCTCAGTGAGGGTGGAAAGATTCTGCACCTCGGCATAGGACCGCATGGTGTAACCGAAAGGCCAGATCACCGGGGGTAAGCGGACGCCCTCAGTAAGGCGCAATTCGGTGTAAGCTCCCTGAGGGATGAAACCATGCTTATGCAAAAAACCAGCTCCAGCAGGAACCCTGGCATTGGTATAGATTTGAACTGCACCAGCCTCCAGCTCACGCGAGCGACCGATAACCCTGGATAACAAGACACTACCAACCCCGCGTTGACGCCAGGCAGGATGCACCAGGATATTCGCTTCAGCAAGATTTGAACCTGGGGCAATGCTAACCACACCAGAGGCAATTATCGCATCAGAACCGTCAGGGGCATCGACTACCCAGCGATTCCTAGCAGGATCATAACCAGGCAGATCCGATTGAGCGCGCAACGCGTTCTCATTGAGCTCCAACCCAGCATGGTCCACTGCTTCGACTGCAGCGTACAAGTCTGAAAGCAGGGGGAAATCCTGATCTGGTGAGAAAGGGCGGATTAGTATCTGATCGAGATCCATATTCTTCTTCAATAATGCAATCCATGCTCAATATAAAACTTTAATAAAGTCAGTGCCTCACCCCAACCAGCAGCACAATTTACCAAAGCGGCGATTCCGGAAGGAGTATCAGCAAAGCCGGATTCATTAAGGCTTATTATTGTACCACCGTCGGTTGGGGTAAGGTTTATCTCGACGGTGGTAGCATATTCCGGAAGCTCAGGATGCCATTGAAAGACGAATCGCACAGGTGGGATGGCTTCCAAGACCGTACCTGCATCCTCGGTCGAAATGTGATCGGGTCCCCAGTTCTCCCAACGAAAATGGATCTCTCCACCCGGAACTGCACTCACGCTTGAGCCAGTTGTGAACCAGGCATCCAGACCGTCTGAGGTGGTGAGAGCTTGATAGACTTGCATTGGATCGGCGTGGATAAACGTCCGATGACTTAACTGTAAATTTCGAGACAAATCCCGATGGGAGTCCTGTTCGAGTAGAGTCACATCTGAAGAGTGCATGGAATCACTTATAGTAGGACGCCTTTCCTCGTAGATACAAGGATCAATTTGCCAGGTCGAGGATTTCCTGGTAGCGAAAGCAATCGGTGGTATGGTCGTTCACCATGCCGACGGCTTGCATATGAGCATAACAGATGGTGGGACCGACGAAGTGGAACCCACGCTGGAGTAAATCTTTGCTCATTTGGCGAGATAGCTCGGTTTCAGCAGGGATCTCATGACCAGAGGTCCAGGCATTGATAATTGGCTTTCCTCCCACGAGCTGCCACATATAGGCATCGAAGCTACCGAATTCCTGCTGAATTTTTAAGAATGCCTGGGCGTTCTTGACGGCAGCATTGATTTTAAGCCTGTTGCGGATGATGCCCGGGTTGGCCAGCAACTCAGAGACTTTTTGGTCGTCATAGCGGGCAATTATTTGGGGATCAAAATCGTCGAAAGCCAGGTGATAATTGGGGCGCTTCTTTAAAATTGTGTACCAGCTGAGGCCTGCCTGGGCGCCTTCGAGGATGAGAAATTCAAATAACAAACGGTCGTCATGGACAGGCACACCCCATTCCTGATCGTGATAGGACTGGTAGAGCGGGTCATTGGTGTTAGCCCAAAAGCAACGGGTAGGCATGCGATTAACTCCTTGAAAAGGCACGGGCGAGGATTGCCAGACGGCTAACGAGTAGGGTGCCAGCAAGGCTGGTTAGACGGACAATGTTCATATTCCTCCCATCGTAAAAACTACCTACAGAATAAATCGCATGATCGGGCGGGTCTCAGACCGCCGAAGGACCTCAACAAAGCCAGCTTGCTTGAAAGCTGAGGATATCCCTGTGTAGACGAATACATCCGGGGATTTGTCAGCCTTTGGCTCAACTGGATAACCTTCAATGACTTTGGCGCCTTTGGAGTGTGCGTATTCGATAGCAGCTTTCAGGAGCTGAACTGTTAAACCTCGCCGGCGTTGATTACGGGCGACAAAAAAGCACACCACCGACCAGACAGGCTGGTCATCGACAGGCTTCAGGATACGCGATCGCCCCAGGGTGGGGAATTCATCCCGCGGAGCGATGGAGCACCATCCAACAGGTTCACCATCTTCATAGGCCAGGATACCGGGAATGTTGCCTGACTCCACCAGGGCTTTGAGGCTGCGCCGATTATATTCACCATGCTGGTCTTCATATTGTGAACGGGTTAAACGCCAGTACATGCACCAGCAGCCACCACAGGCTCCACGTGGACCGAATAATTTCTCAAAGTCAGGCCAATATTCAGGGGTAAGGGGGTGAAAGGTGGTCATGTTAAACCTTCTCCTTCAAGAAATCCAGGATGATTTCATTAAATTTCGTGGGTTGCTCCATGGGGATCATATGAGCAGTGGCTGGAAAAATTATCTTATGGGCATCCGTAATTTCTTTTTCGAGGTAATCTGCCACCTCAATGGTGGCGAGGCTATCATATTCGCCCACCAGGATAAGGGTAGGGACGTGGATCTCGCTTAGACGATTAGCGGCAGGTGGTGATAGAGGTCTGGGAGTGACCTGACCATCCTGGCGGGTGTAGTTCGCCCGGACGATTTTACGCAGGTATGCGCGAATCTGCGGGGACGCCCGCCCGACTGGTTGAGAGGGTCCATCTGCCCATACATGTGCTTCGAGATCAGCCAGCTCATCAAAAGCATTCTTCTCCCACAATTCATCCATATGGTTGAAGATTTCGACCTCGTGGATGGCCTTTTCGTTGTCCCCAGCCTGGTATTCATACCCACTGACACCCGCAGCTACAGGGATCAACGCCGATACGCATTCAGGATGTTCCAGGGTGAAATCGATGGCGATCTGACCACCGCGTGATATGCCGATTACAAAGCTATTCTCGATTCCCAGGTGGGAGAACAGATCGACGATATCCTGGCGGTTAGAGAACTCAGTGTTCTCGGTGCGGGATTTTCCAAAACCACGCGTGTCATAGCGGATGACCCGGTAACCCTGGCTGAAGAGGTTGAATTGAGCGTCCCACATCGTGCAATCCGCGACACCTGCATGGATCAACAATATGGCAGGCCCAGAACCAGCTACCTCATAATACAGGCTTCCATTATGGACCGGGGCAAAACCAGTGGTAGGTGATGGATTGTTCAACATATTCGAACCTCGTTACGCTTATAAAAACATTGGCGACTACGGCGCAAAAACTGCTGCTTGATACCGCTCGCAACAGCGAGAACATGCGGACGCTGCAGGAAAGCACTGAAACCGCTCGGGTACTGCTGGTAAACATCGCCCTTGACGACTCGGATTCAGGGAATGTCCAGATCGATATATTCCGGAGCCTGTGCCTCGTGGTTGCCAACCATCCTAGTATGCATTTTTGATTTAGCATCTACTGGCTGAATGAGGGAGTTTGAAGCAACACTTTTCTGAGGATCTGACCTCAGTGCAGAGAAACCTTCATCGTCATCATCATCATCTTCATCCGCTTCAAAGTCATCATCGTCCTCATCGAAATCGAAATCGTCCTGATCTTCTTCGTCTTGATCATCACCGATCTCTTCTTCGCTTGCATCCTCACCTGCTTCGTCGCTTTCCAGATCACTTTCTTCGCTACCATTACCGTTCGGTCCGGTGACCAGCTCATCATCGTCTTTATCCTCATCGATTCCCGCTTCATCAGAATTAATTTCATCTTCGTCTACTTCAATTTCATCGTCATCTTCTTTATCACCTTTTTCACTAACCGAAGACAGGCTCAGGCTTGCTTCTGGGGAGGGTTCAGTTTTTACCTTCCCCCACAGCTCAATACAAAGACCATGCGGGGTGCGAAAAGAGGCAATAGACAGGGTAGAGTCAGGATGGAGAGGCTGAGGGGCTTGATCAAATTCTATGCCACGTTGCTGCAGCAGCTGAGTAGTGGCAAGAATATCCTGCACCATAAATTGCAGGCGAAAGGCATCGGGAGGTGTGGATTGTCCTGCATGAGGGGAGGGCACGACTGAGAAGAAAAAATCACCCTGGGGTGAGGTGAACATGGCATAACCAGGATCGAGGGCATTAACGGGTAGTCCAAGAATATCCGTGTAGAATCCCACCTCAGCAGCGAAATCATCAACACGGTATTCTATACATTGCTTCCAAGAATCACCCCAGACGAACGGAAATGAATTGGCGGGAGGCTTCCATAATTTTTCCCATTGTGACTGGCTGGTAGCACGACCGGCAATATCGAGGCGCGCTTTTCCAAATGCACGCACACGTGGATTGATTGGATAATTTGTAGCCATATAGTATCTCCAGTACCATCATACAGAGAAATCGATTGCTTCTGTATGAATTAATTTCGATCACGAAATCTCATCACTTTCGAGCTTAATCCAGCAAGCCAGCATGATCACTGACTTTCTGATGGACCTTCCCAGGCATAAAGCTTCAGATTGACGCGATCATGCTCATCGAAGATCACGCCTTCATCTTCCAGCAGCTCACGTTGATGCGAGCCGCCTCCACCTGGGCGCAGGCTGACTTTGCCTTGAGAATTGATCACACGTTGCCAGGGAACTCCCTCCGGGCAAGCCGCCATAGCACCACCAACCCAACGGGCACCAAAAGCCAGGTATGACTTAATGTCCATCCCGGGAGGGGGAGGAAGCAAGGCAGCAATTTGACCGTAAGTGGAGACTTTACCGGGCGGAATCTGGCGCACAAGCGCCCAAACCCGATGATTGAATTCTTCTCTTTTGGGAGGTGAGACATAACGTTGTGCCTGGTGAATGGCTGAAGGGGGCATGATTCCCATCCTTTTTGTGTAGTGTATACTATACCAGAACGTATGTTCTAGGTCAAGTAGTAAATCATGTTTAGAGACGAATAGCACACTAAATAATATTGGTCATGAATGAAGTTTACCAAGATATTCCCTGAGTGGAACGAGGAAAATATGGAAGCGAATGAGGCATGGATTTTGATTGATCTAGCACGCATAAAATTCTCCCTGGTGGTGCGTTGCAGTTTTAGAAATTACTGATAAATAAGACAATATAAGTAATATATAATTATAACATGGAAGGATATGGGAGTGTAGCGTGACCTGCAAGTGTTGGGTTTCAAGCTGAAAAGCACGCCCTCAACCCAATCTTGTATCTCCATCAAGTAATACATGAAGAATGTACGTAGAAAATAGTATGAATTTCACCCCCGACCGAACGTCTGGCTTTGTGATATCGATTACAATAAGGTTGGTCCGACCATCCTGATCATAGAGAACAACATCATGGCGAGTGATACTCCCTCCAGCTATCGCAATCTGGTAATTTATGAAGTTTATGTGCGCAATCACGGCACAAATGGAACGTTTAGCGATGTGGAGAAGGATTTGCCGCGCCTGCATACGTTGGGTGTGGATGTGCTCTGGTTCATGCCGATCCACCCAATTGGGGTGCTGAATAAAAAAGGCAGTCTGGGATGCCCTTATTCGATCAAGGATTACCGGGAAGTGAACCCGGAATATGGCACCAAGGAAGACTTCACCCGTCTGATCGAGCAAGCCCATGGGCGGGGAATGAAGGTGATGATCGATGTGGTGTATAACCATACCGCACATGATTCGGTCTTGGTGAATGAGCACCCGGAGTACTTTCACCAGGACGAAAAAGGTAACCCAGTGACCACGGTGCCGGAATGGAGTGACGTGATCGACTTGAAGTACCCCAGCCCCGGCTTGATTGATTACCAGATCGAAACGCTTCAAGGTTGGACAGAGCTGGGGGTGGATGGCTTCCGTTGCGACGTGGCCTCCCTGATCCCCCAGGATTTTTGGCTGAAAGTGCGCAAGAAAGTAGCCAAGATAAAACCGGGCGTGATTTGGCTGGCAGAGTCAGTGCACGCCTGCTTTGTAGGTGAGCGGCGTGTAAACGGGTTGATCGGATACTCAGATGGCGAGCTATATGCTGCCTTTGACATGACCTATGATTATGACATCTGGCCGATATGGCAGCTGGCAGTGCAAGGGAAGGTTCCTGTCAGGCGTTACATCGAGATGCTGCGCTTCCAAGACAGTATCTACCCGGAGAATTATATAAAAATGCGCTGTGTGGAGAACCATGACACGGCGCGTATCATGCGACTGGCTCCCACTCGCTCACAGGCTATGGCATGGACCGCTTTTGAAGCCTTCAATAAAGGACCATTCCTAATCTATGGAGGACAGGAATCGGGAACCAAACATACCCCTTCGCTATTTGATATCGATAAGGTGGATTGGGGTGATTATTCACTCCAGCCGTTCCTGACCAGGCTAGCGAAGCTTAAAAAAGATCCGGCACAGGTAGATGGCAAGTTTGTGGTGATTCAGGCAGATCCCGCCATCCAGGCAGTTTGGGAGTACCCGAGAAAGAATTTATACGGGATCTTCAATACGAGTGGAAAAACGGGCTATATCATGGTCAGCCTACCGGATGGCACCTACCGCGACATACTGAATGATGAACAGGTGACTGTGAGGGGTGGGAAGATGCTGCTCCCTGAAGTTGCTGCAATCATAAGATACACAGACGCAATTCTATTACGCCCGGCATATAGCGAGCTGTTAGACTACAAATTTTCCGGGCGATAACCGATAATTATTCCATCCCACCATGCGAGCGTAATATCTCGATCAGCTCGGCACGGTTTTTATCCACTGCCATCGCCAACGGAGTTTTACCTTCATATATAGGGTTTGGATCCGCACCATGCTCCAGCAACCACTCTGCCATTGCAGGTTGGTTGAACATGACTGTCCCGTGGAGGGGAGTAATCCCAGCAGGTGAGGCGGCATTGGGATCAGCCCCGTGCAGGAGCAGATAATCTGCCACTTTCATCCTGGCATGGAGTACCGGATAGTACAGCAGGGGGATGCCGTGGGCGCCGCGGGCATTGATCAAATTAGGATCCTCCTTTAAAAAATCATCCATACAACCGAGGTTACCAAGCATGGCTGCGGTACAGATATCATATTCTGCACCATGATCAATTAAATAGTTGACGATATCCACCTGACCGGTTTGGGCAGCTGCCTGGACTGCTGTTTCAGTCCAGCTGGCGCTGTCGCTGATCATGGATGGGTATTGTTCAAGCAGCTCCTTGACAACGGCGAGGTTGCCATGAGCATTTCCGACGAACTGGTCAATCATTTCCTGGGAAGGAGCAGTGATAACAGACATGAATTACCTCCTTGTAAAAACTTCCGATTGTGAACCTGATTATTGCTAATAAACCTGTTTGCCGAAGACCATATCGAGATCACAGAGAAAAACTATAATAAGTAGAAAGATTTTCAATGATGAAATATACAATATTCAACCGTTGGTGAAGGCAAATGTTTATTGGAAAAGAACTAAACTAATAAGTCCATATTAGACCATAATAGTCTGGAATTGCAAGAGGGAAAGAATGGTTTTTGAAGCAGAGAGTAAAATATACAAATAATATGAGATTACCGAGTAAGGTAGATATTCAACGAAGATGCGTGTTAAAATTGGGGGGAAAAATTGAATAAAACCAGGTGTTATGGAGATGATTATGGCAGCACAGAAACTAAGAAAGATCACGGCTGAAGCCCTGTACCAGTTTAACACCGTGGCGGAAGTAAGGATTTCGCCAGATGGGCAAAATGTGGTTTATACCGTTCAACGGGTGGACCGAAAGACGGAGAAGAAATATACCAACTTGTGGGTGGCACCTACCTTGAATGGAGCAGCGCGCCAGTACACAACCGGCGATCAACATGATGGTAGCGCGCGCTGGTCACCAGACGGCAGTCAAATCGCATTCCTTTCTGACCGGGTTAACCAGGAAAAACCGGCTCAAATCTACCTGATCCCGTTTATGGGTGGGGAAGCAAGCCGCCTGACCCAGATCGATGGCGAGATTGACAACCTCAGCTGGTCTCCTGATGGGAAGCAAATCCTATGCACGGTGCGCAAAATTGATGCTGAAGTATTGGAACGCGAGAAAGACGAACAAAAGAAGAAGCTGGGCGTCGTCTCCAGGCATTATGAGCGCTTATTTTATAAGCTGGATGGGTATGGGTATCTACCCCATGAGCGCACGCATATCTGGTCGGTGGATTCCCGCACAGGCAAAGCCAGGCAACTTACCGATGACCCTGTCCATGATGAGCTTGCTCCTACCTGGTCACCGGATGGAAAATGGATTGCTTTTGTTTCCAATCGCAGCGAGAATCCTGATATAGAGGTTGACCGAGCTGAACTGTTCATCATGCCAAAAGATGGGGGAAAATTCCGCAAAATTGAGACGCCCGTGGGAGATAAAATTCTCCCTTCATACTCACCAGATGGAAAGTGGATCGCCTACATTGGTCAGGAGGGTGAGGGGTTATGGTATAGAAATTTCGGACTGTGGATCGTCCCGGCTGATGGATCAAAACCGCCGCGTAATCTGACTGAAAAATATGACCTGCACGTTGATTCAAGCACGATTAATGATATCGGCTCACCGGAACTCATGCCTCCAACCTGGTCTTTGGATGGAAAAAGACTGTATTTCAACACCGTATTTCACGGCAGCAGCAAGCTCGCCTCCATCGCAGCCAGTGGGGCTGACTTGCGGGATGAGATTGGTGAAGGTGGGGTGGTGGGTTCGTTCACATTTGACCGGGCACAGAAACGACTGGCATATTCCTACGGACAGATGAAAGACCCGGTACAGATCTTCGTGCGTGAAATGGCAGGTAAAAAAGACAAACAGCTCACCAGACTCAATCGCAAGCTACTGGATGGGATCGACCTGGGCCAGGTGGAGGAAGTGTGGTTTCCAGGACCTGATAAAAACGAGCTACAAGGATGGATCTTAAAGCCGCCGGGTTTTGATCCAGCAAAAAAATACCCATCCATTATGGAAATCCATGGCGGACCACAAACGCAATATGGCAACCTGTTCATGCACGAGTTTTACTACCTGGCTGCACATGGCTATGTGGTTTACTTCAGCAACCCACGCGGTGGGCGAGGTTACGGGGAGCAACATACCCAGGCAATTTATGGGGAATGGGGAAAGGCGGATTACGCTGACTTGATGGCATGGGCGGATTATATGGAGAAAAAGCCCTACATCGACCCGAAGCGGATGGGAGTGACCGGCGGCAGCTACGGTGGCTATATGACGGTATGGATCATTGGGCATACCCAGCGCTTCAAGGCAGCCGTTACCCAGCGCTGTGTAAGCAACTTTGTTTCCATGTGGGGATCGAGTGATTTCAACTGGACCTTCCAGATGGAATTGGGGAAAAAGCCACCTTTCGAAGACCTTGAGAATTTTTGGTCACACTCACCGATAGCCTATATCGGGAATGCCCGCACACCTACCCTGGTGCTGCATAATGAATTCGACCTGCGCTGCCCGATTGAGCAGGGGGAGCAGGTGTTTGTAGCTTTGAAAAAGCTGGGTGTGGATAGCGAGATGGTGCGCTTCCCAGATGAATTCCACGGGTTATCGCGCACCGGGCGCACTGACCGAAGGATCGCGAGGTTGAATCATATCCTGCGGTGGTTTGATAAATACCTGCAGGGATAAATACTCGAGACGCCTCGTTCGGTTGACAACGAGGCGTCTCTAAATTGAATTAAAGGTGTTAACAGGAATAGTATGAACATGGTCGTAAATTCTTGCCCAGGAGAAGCGCTAAGTGCATGATGTGATCGTCGTTGGGACGGGACCTGCAGGTGCAGTTCTGGCATACCTGCTGGCGAAGCGCGGGCTGGATGTACTGATCCTGGAAAGGGCAACCCTACCCCGTTATAAAACTTGTGGGGGTGGGGTAACCTGGAAAGCGATGCAGAACCTGCCCTTTGACGTGAGTGCGGTATTCGAGAACAAGGCCGTTGGAGGGGTGGTAACTTTCGCCGGGCAGCAGCTGCTCAAGGTTGAGATAGGCTGGCCGGTGGCATGGCTGGTGATGCGCGATCGCTTTGACCATTACCTCGTCCAGCAGGCAATCCAGGCGGGGGCGAAATTGCTGGAAGGCATCAGCGTGGTAAGTGTGGAACAGAAGAGCGACCGGGTGGTGGTGATCACCACCCAGGGCGAGTTGCAAGCCCAGCTTCTGGCAGGTGCGGATGGCGTGAACAGCATCGTTGCGCGCTCAACGGGACTATTGCCTGACCGAGAGGTGGGGGTTGCTGTGGAAGCAGAGCTGGCAGTATCACCCGCCTCGTTGGAAGCCCAGGGTGGTTTCGCAACCTTCGATTTTGGTGCCTTACCGGGTGGTTATGGCTGGATTTTTCCAAAACGCGACCATCTTTCAGTAGGAGTGTTCAGGGCAGTTCCAGGAAAAGCGACCGGGCTCAAAAAAGCACTTGAAAAATTCATTGCCAGTGAAGCGGTGCTGCTTGACCCCAAGATCTTACACTTGCAAGGGCATCAGATCCCGCTCGGAGGACAGACGCGGATATTGCATAAAGGACGTGTGCTGTTGGTGGGAGATGCCGCCAACCTGGCAGATCCATGGATGGGGGAGGGCATATCCTATGCGGTAGTAAGTGCACGCCTGGCAGCCGAGCAGATGTTTTATGCCCTGGAGAGCAAGGAGATTGACTTGAGCGGTTATACCCAGCTGATCAATGCGTCCATCACACCGCAATTAGTGTCAGCCAGGCTGTTTGCCAAGGTTGTGTATGCGCTGCCGGAAGTGTGCACAGACCTGATAAGTAAGAGCCCAACCATGCAGGGGGTAATTTTCGGAGTCATTCGGGGAGATCGGACATTTAAAGAACTTACCACAGCCCTCCTGGTAGGCATGCCGCGTATCGTAGTAGAGACTTTATTCGGACACGAGCAGCCAGTGACCAAATGGCGGATGGGTGAGAATTAAGTTTATTGGATGGGAAGCGAGGACAAAAAGTTCTTGGAGCCAGGTAAGAATATTTCTGGTAGATAACTGCTGGTAAAATCTCACCATAGTTCAGAGAAGATTGCTTAGACCAGATATGCTGCTTACAATACTTCAATCATCTGGAACGCTGGTCTTGGATACCATGGCGGTTACCAGATGAGAAACAATGCAATTGGGAGTATATCAATTAATGGAAAATGCAGATAAAGGGACGGGACCGTTCCGCTATCTAGGGGTAGTGACGGTCATTTCAATTGTTTTAATCATCCTGAATGTGGTGCTGGGAATGCGGATCCCATTCAGGGTGGAATTCTTGGTCGGATATGTGGGAGCTTTGCTGATCTTTGTGATCTGGCACGCGTTGCTGACCAAAGGCTGGAAGCGCAGCCTGATCATGTTCGGGCTCTCATTTGTCGTTGCGTTCAGTGCTGAAGCCTTGGGGGTAAACTTCGGGCTGGTATTTGGACATTATTATTACACTGCTGCGCTTGGCCCGTCGTTATTCGGCGTTCCGTTCCTGGCCGCACTGGCATGGGAACCTATCGTTTACGCCGCATTTTGCCTCAGTGATATGCTTTCGGTGCGCATGGCGAATTTATCACCCGTGTTCAAGCACACCATTTCACCAATTTGGGCAGCTGCTATCGGGGCATTCGCAACCACAGCCTGGGATATGATGATCGATCCAATTGCCGTTAGCCAGGGCTGGTGGGTGTGGGTAGGTGGCGGACCTTACGTGCCGTATGTTGCCAATGGGGTGCCGATCCAAAACTTCGTGGGGTGGCTAGGGGTGGCATTCGTGATCAACCTGATATATCGCAAGGTGGCAGATGGGATGGAACAGAGCGGGTCTACGGCGTTAACTTTCTACGGGCCTATGACGCTGTACTGCTCATTATTCCTGACCGCATTTGGGGTAGCCATCACCGTCCTGGAGCGACCCGAGGTGGCATTGATTGGGATGCTGGCGATGGGACCATTCATCGTCATCGCATTAACCAATTTACCCGCATTTATTTTTAACCAGAACCAGCTTCGTACCACAGTGACTAAACCTTAATCCTAATTTTATTGGTGAGGAGCAGAAATGGCGATTCAAATCGAGAAATCACGTTGTAGTGGTTGCAGTTATTGCATGCTTGGCTGCCCAGCGAAAGCCATACAGATGGAAATTGGGCAGGACGTCTGGCCAACGATCGATGAAAGCCTTTGTACCGAATGCGGCGAGTGCCTGTACCTGTGCCCGAACAATGTATTTTCAGCCCCATGGCTGGAAGCCAAGCCGGCTGAGCTAAAAGATAGCTACGAAGCTGTTGTGATCGGGGCCGGGATTGGCGGGTTAATGACTGCTGCAGGGTTGGCACGCGCAGGGAAAAAGGTGCTGGTATTGGAACAGCTTGGATTCATTGGGGGTAAATATACGCAATTAAATTACGAAAATTATGCCATCACCACGGCAGCCTGGACTTGCCCGGGACCCAAAAGCCGGATCGGAAAGTTATGCACCAAGCTGGAAGCACCCATCCAATGGGTGACCATTCATGACGTAAAATCACGCGGTGAGCATTGGTTGCTCACCAGGGATGGCAGGCGATTCGGGTCTTTGGATGATGCCCAGGAGGCGATGGTGGGAGGGGCGAGGGGGATGGCGAAGGTGTACCGCTGGATCGCAGATATGTATGACCCGGCGGTAAGTTATCCCGACGACATGACCGCCCGTCAATACATCGAACGATATTTCCCGGGGAATGAGGAGTATGTGAAGTATGTGGAGACGATCATCACCTATTGCTTTGCGTCACAAACGGTGGAGAACTTCTCGGCCAATGAGACCAAACGCGCCATCGTGGATGCACTCGAGCAGATGGCGGTATGGGGAACTGCAATCGGTGGCACATCCGCAATCGTGAGTGGGCTGGAGAAGGTACTGAAGGACCACGGAGGAGAGATCGTTACCCGCACGAAGGTAGAGTCAATCGTGTTGGAAAATGGCAGAGCAGTGGGGGTAAAACTCAAAGACGGGCGTACCGTTAGGGCCGAGGTGGTGATCCACAATGCTGGCATTCAGCGGCTGATTCAACTGGTTGGGGAGAGCAACCTGCCCAAGGAATATATGGCTCACCTGAAGCAGGTAGTCCCTGCGGTGGTAGCAGCAATAGTTTTAGGGATGAATGAGCCCTTACTCGGGAAAGAACATTCGCTGCTACACACCATGGGGTGGGAGCGCACGCTCAATAGTTATGCGCCTACATTCTTCGACCCCAAACTGGCTCCAGCTGGGAAACACATGCTGGATGTGTTCTGGGTGATGCAGCCGCCTTACAACCTGAAGCAGGAGCTGGAAATTGTCAGAGGTCAGCTCCGGGAGGTCTTCCCCAATTTTGACCAGGCGGTGGAGCTGCAGGTGCCGATGTTCTTCAAAGGCGGCTGGACGGCCGAGATGGCGCATCGTTTGGGGCAAAGTGGAAAACAACGGTTGGACCCGGTGAGCCCGATACCAGGGCTGTTCCTGGTGGGGTATGACTGCATCGGCTATGGCATGGCAGGCGATATCATCCCGCACGGGGTGGAGAAGGCGCTGTATACCATTCTAGGAGATGAGCAGTATAAGGCGGAAGATGAGAAGAAATCTGCCTGGATCGCAAAAAAGGCTAAGTCGATGTTATTTAAGGTGATGGCAGCCGGGCAGAAGCTAAAAAGGTGATTTATTAGATTTCGGGGGAGGACGCTCTACACAACCAATAGCTTTTTTTTACCGGTCGAACATATTTTTAAAATGCGGTAGATTACTTCGTTGCAAAAAATCGCTCCTTGCAATCATAAAAATTAAGATTTATGCTTATCCAAATAGATCATCAATTAATTCTTCGCGGCTGATCGATAAATGGTCGGCAATATCCGATAATATCGCATTGAGTGTACCAACACGTAGATCTTTGTGCTTTGGGATAGTTAAATGATGTTCGCCATTTTGGAGTGTGGTTAATCGAAGATGGCTGCCCGATTGGCGTGTTATGGTGTATCCATACTTCTTCAGTCTATTCGCCAGATCACTACCGCTAACATCCCTGGGTAGTCTCATACAGCAACTACTTCATCTTTTACATAGTGGATTCTGATGAGCGAAGGTTTCTGATTTTCATCAAAGTGACAATCGACAGCCTCGTGGATGGAGGTTTTAAGCTCCTCCCATGTATCTGCTTCTGTAAATATGGAATATCCTAAAGCCCTTGCCGTATATCCGCCTTCCGGTGCCTCTTGAACGAGGAATAGTATTTCTGACATTTTGTCACCTTTTCTACCAGGTCAAATAATTGATTCCACAATTCTATCCTAATCGAAGCATTATTGGATCAGATCTTTGTTGTCCAGTTCATCTATGAAATTGAGTCCAGTTTTGACCTCCGTCAAATGGTCACATATGCTCACTTAGCTCGCTTCGCTCGCTATGCAAGCAATATTCCAGGGACCCAGGATGAGGCAGCTCGCCTGAGGGATGATGTTCTTACTCCGATACTTGAGGATCGAATAAGTATAAGGAACAATACTGTCGATAATTTCGTTTTATTTTATATTGGACTTATAAACGAAGGCGGACACACCCATTGAACCCTTTATAACGCCAGTTTGTTAGCTAAACTTTCTACTCAATAATGAAAGGTAAAATAGTGTGAAGGAGTTTAATAAAATGAGGTTATGGATTTTTGCGTTATTAGCATTATCAGGAACCCTTGCCGCCTGTACGACAACTGTACCAACTAATTCACTGGTAACCGATGCGATCCCAACTCAATCTCCCTGCAGACTTTAACGCTACCACCCAGTGAGGTAGTAGACATCCCAATGCCTACTACTGCCAACGAACAAACCCAAACCGCCTCGGAATATTGTGAACAAATCCTCGAAAATTACCATTCTCCAGATGGTTACCAGAACTATTGTGATCCAAACTACGGATTTGCACTTGATTATCCAAATTACTGGATAAAACATATTGGTTCCCAATCGCCTGATATAGCCTCTCTGCCTTCTGCTGTACGTATAGTGATGATTTTTGAAGTAGATGATATGTCTAACTTTATTCGCACTAATACATATCATATATATGGTAGTCTGTCGTTTCAAGAACGAGTTGAGCATTCACTTGGCTATAACGACCGCGCCTTCCCGGATAAAAGTTACCCATCCTTAGTTCTGGGGGACCATAAAGCATATGTAATGATGGAATGCGGTAATCAAGTTTACAGCTCAGTAAATTTATATTTCCAGCATGACCAGTACTACACAATCATGGAATTAATGGCTATCAATCGAATCGGATTGGATACGAATTGGCAAATCGCACGCTCATTGCAAACCCCAGGCTCCACGCCCGATGAAAATATCATTCCACAAGAACTTATCGACGACTCCTACCAATTACTGGACTGCAATGCCCCGCCCACCCCCACCCCGCTGACGCCGCTTTTACCCACCTGGACGGTCACACCGGCAGGTGCCACTGACCTGGACCTGGCGCGCCACACACTGCTCACATTTTTCACACTCCTACATGACGGGCGATATGCTGAAGCTGTCCCGCTGTACGGTGGGTCTTATGATGGAATGAGGGGTAATAACCCACTTATCCCTCCAGATGATTATGCTGCTCTATTCGAGTCATCCTGCACGAATCAAAGACCCTGCCTGTTAGTGGCTAATATTGTTGATGAGGAAAAGGTCTCTGCGTCTGAGTTTAAATTTCTAGTAGAGTTTGTTTGGATAGACGGTACTCTGTATAAACGCGGTCCCTGCTGCGGTGCAACCGAAACAGAGATGCCACCGGAATGGCAGTTCCCGTACACGGTTAAAATAATCGACGGACAGTACAAGGTTATGGAAGAGCCGGTGTTAATGCCATGAGCCATACGATATATCTTTTACAACCGGGATTCGAATCTTTAACCTACTAAATATTATGCTCTTACGCATCGACATACATACCAGGGACACGGGATGAGGTAGCTCGACCCGGTCGCAAAAGCAGCTCCCTTGGTTTCGCAGCAAAATACGCTGCTCAACTGATGGATGATATTCTCACTCCGATTCCGATCGATATAAAATTTCTAAAACTAAAAGATAATTAATCAATGTCAGTTTGGGATAACCTGATAATCTATGATAAAGCGGGTTGTTGTTCTATTAATACTCCATCGGTCATGCGCCAGACTTTGTCGGAACGCTCCGCAATGCTGGGATCGTGCGTGACGATAATGACACAATACCCCTGCTCATGCGCCAGCTGTTTAAGGATATCGATCAATATATCCCCATTGGCCTTATCCAGGTTCCCGGTGGGTTCATCGGCAAGCAAAACGTGGGCACCTGTGGCGAGTGTGCGGGCAATAGCCACGCGCTGCTGCTCGCCACCCGAGAGGTTGGCAGGGAAGCGCTTGAATTTATCCTCCGTGATCCCTACTGAGGATAAATAATTTTTTCCCTTTTCCGGGATTTCCTCCCTTGGAACGCTATTGAGCTGCATGGGGAAGCAAACATTTTCCAGGGCGGTTAAAAGGGGGAAAAGATGGAAAGCTTGAAAGATCATCGATACCCGCTCGCGCCGGTATTGATCCAGGTCCAGGTCGGCAAGGGATTCACCATCGATATAAATGTGCCCCTGGTTGGGCTGGTCAAGACCAGCCATGAGCGAGAGCAGGGTGGTCTTGCCGCTGCCTGAAGGCCCTACGACAGAGTTCAACCTGCCACCTTCAAACAGGCAGGTAACTTCGTTGACCACTTTCCTGTCACCGCCTTTGTACTGATAAGACACGTTTTCTAGCTTGAGCTCAGGCATTCTTCACTCCTTATTCTTTGACTTGTAAGAGCTCAATCGGTTTTTTATTGGTGACCGATATGGCACCAAGCACCAAACCCGTTAAAACACCCATCAGATACAATCCGGCACTGATCATTAATGGTTCTGTCGTCACTAGGCTCGACGGTCTCCACCCAAACCAGGCTATCCCCAGGCCAAAGATCACCCCGATGATCGATAGGATTAAAGGCTCACTGATCAACGCCAGCCGGACAGCAGACCTGGTGGTTCCCAGCACACGCATGATGGCAGCCTCCCTTGTCGCTTGCAGGAGGAGCAGGAAACACAAACCGGATCCAATCAGTACCGACACGGCTATCACCACCGGGTAGAGCACCTGAAGCAGGGACATATTCTTATCCAGCTGGCTTACCACGACCTTCAGTTCCTCGTCCCAAATCATGAAGCGCAGGTCGCCAGTCCCCGCGCCTGAAGCCTGCATGACTTTTTCCATCTCGAGTCGGAACTGCGCCAGCTCTCGATTTTTCGCAGGATCGAGGACAAAATGCGCAACCGTGTATTTGACATGGCTGCCCAGGATAGATTCCAGGGAGGAGAGTGAGATTAGTATTGACTCACTTGGTGAATGTGTCCAGGGAATTTTACCCCCATGAACGGCGATAGACCTGCCCCCTGAATACCGACCAACGATGATGCAGGGGAAGGTATTCGTGAATGGATCGATGATGCGGACTCTCTCACCGACCCCAAGCTGGAGCTGCTCGAGCAGTCTGGAAGGAAAAACCGCCGGGACGCCTTCCTGCTGGATTTCTTCCATCGTCCGCGCTCGGGCGAAGCGTTCCATATCCCAGCCTGTCACAAAGCTGATTGAGCTGGGATCTGACAGGCCGGAAGTAAACGCATCCGGTCTGTCATAGGCATAAACCGGGAAGCGTCCAACGATTGTTTCAGTAATCGTATCAAAATTTCCGATTTCCGGCCAGGTGATATCCGCCTCGAGAGAGCTGCTGATCACGAAGCCGCTGTTCAAGACGCCGTCGATGGTCTTCCGGTATACAAAGCCGTTTCCTTTGGTGGATAGTTCTTCAGATGAAGATTTTAATGGATCGGCCAGTATGATGTCGGCTTGCACCACGGTGGTATCGTAGAGCCGGTCGACTTCGAGTCGGCTGCGTTCCATAGTCTGCCGGATCCACCCCAAGGCCAGGATAAAGCCGAATGCAACGGCCAGGGTCAGGAAGGATTTGAGCCTGGAACGCAGCATATGATGGAGCACATACTGGCTCAAGGAGATAGGATGATATTTTCTCGCCGCAGTAAGAATAGCTTTGTTCACCGAGGGTTCTTGCAGTGGTCTGCCATCTGCTTCTGCACTACCAGCCAGGCTTGAAACTATGGGAGGAATGGGTTTGGTTAATGCGCCTGCGCCTCTCGGCTTTTGCGCTGCTTTTGCCCGGTAAGTCTGGCCTTGAAGGATCTCAAGGACGGGCTTATTTGCTACGAAAAATACACCCACCCAGGAAAGCAACGCCAGGAGCAGGAAAATTGCCAGGCACAAGCCAGCCAGGAAGAAGGGACTGAGGTTTGCAGAAGGAGTTACCCCGGCCGGCGTCGGAATGGTGGAGATGGTGGTTTTGGCCTGATTTAATGCGTAATTCCAGGATGGCAGCCCACCCAGGAGGATACCGAATCCGCCTAATATAATGAGAGGCAAGATGATCTGCCGGTTTGCCTGCTTTGCCGGGACGCCTAAAGCACGCAAAATCGCATAATCGCGTCTGCGCTGCATCAAGTAAAGAAAAACTGCCATGACGAGCGCCACGACCATCAACACGCCAAAGACCAGCATATCGGCAGAGGCGGAGCGACGGATGGGATCCACCGCAGCCCAGTAGGCCGGTCCGTTGTTTGGGAGAAAATTCAGGTCGATGCCCAGCTCCTGGAGTGGCACTTTATATTCTTGAATGAAGCTGGTCTGGTTACGAGGTGTGTCGAGCACAAAACTATAGCCGAGCAAATATTTAAATTGGTTTTGAGTCGATGAAGCAAAGCCAGGCCGCAGGCTGGAGGTGGGAATAAAGAAAAGTGGAGCAAACCCTTGGGTTGTATTGTAGATTCCAACGATTTTGAAGGTATCCTGGTAAGTCGGGTAGCTTCTCCAGGAGGCGGAATCGATGCCATCCCGGATTAGACCAAAATAGGTGTCTGTCAGCGGCCTGAAGGTGAGCGGTATCTCGTCACCAAGCTTAGCGTGCCGCATCTCAACAAATTCACTGGGCACCACGATCACTTTATTCCCGTCCAGATCATCCTGGTGGTTCAGCCACCGACCTTCGATTAGGTAATAATCACGCGAAGCTTCCTGCATTTCAGGCATGGCGCTCATATCTGAGGTAGCAATAATGCCTAAGGTATGCATGTTTTCGTTCAAGACATCAATCTCATGCTTGATGGCGGACATCACCGGACTGCTGAAATCAATGTTCGCACCTTTGGCTAATGGAAGATACCAAAGTCCGTGATCATTTAGAGGTATGAGTAGAAGTTCGCTTTCGTGTGTGTTTTCCCAAAGCAAATCAAATGGATAACCGACTTCTTTCCAACTGCGAACAAAATATCTTTGGCCCACTTCCATTTCCTCGATGGTAGGCATGGCCACTTCATTGCCGTCGAACATAAAAAGGACGCCTATCGATGAGCCCTGCGTGGCATGCTCGGGGTAGGCGGCTAGAATGGTATCAATGGAAAACTTTAAATAATAACCGATCGTAATCCTTTCTTCCGGCTCTTTCCGTTTATCGTCCTTTACTTCCTCTTTCGTGATCAGCTCACCAATAATCCACCTATCCGTCATGTGGACGTTAGGCCAATACTCTTTTGGAAATTGCTCCATAAATACAAGACTGTTCGACCAGAAGTACCTCCATATGAATTATAGGTTGTCTGCATGACCCCCGAAACAATCTCCCGCTGGTCGTCGTAGGCGAAATAGGGGCTGGTTTCGATTAATTTAATCCCTGCCGATATATCCCCCGATTGGGGATTTGCAGTATTTTCGAGGGTGCCGATGGAGCGGTAGTAACTGCCTAAAACCCCTGTTTCACGCTGAACCAAAATAAATCCAACGGCTTTGGTGATGAAGCCAAATGAAATCAACCCAAGCAAGATCAACAAAAGTAAAGAGCTGAATGGTTTGCGAAGACTGGAGATTAGAGGAACGTTTGTCTTCATAAAGATTTATTGCCGATCAGATATTGGAAATATTATAGGAAAATGCAGCCCAGTGATTTATTATGAAACTATTGATGAAGTAGTTTCTTTCTCTATGGATATATATATTACCACCGCGCAAAAAGTAAGGGTAATCAGTTCGGTGTAATTTTCCCGATAAAAACGAGAAAGCCTTATTTCATTATCCAATATCGATCTACACCGGAAAATGAGAAATCTTAAAAAATTCACCAATTTCGATAAACCCCTTGTGGATTAGAACAATTGTGCTACAATCAGTGTGTAATTATTCATTAGAATCCATAAAAGTGGTAGGTAATATGTAATACTAGGAGCAGATTGCCACGTCGGGCTTCGGAGTGTGCGAGATAAATTGGATTTCCAGCCCGCCCTCCTCGCAATGACGGTTAATCTGCGTTATTTTCCCAATTCTGGCTCTTGAAAGTATAAAAGTGAACTCGGTGAGTAGTTACATCAGTGTACTTCTGTGCCAATTGTTCTTGATCGGAATTAATCCACCCGACATCGACCGACCATTTCGCTCAGAAGATTAATTGAATGCGATTGAATTTTTTTCAATTCAAATATAAACGCAGTTTGCCTGTAAGATAGACGGCTTTTTAGTGAGCGATGCGAGACCTTTCTGTGAGAGCGATTTCAGCAACAATTCCGACGCAAGCCTTACGCGGAAGATCATTCGTTGATACCATGCAACCGCGATATCCAGTAAAATCATTGTGTAATTGCCGGTATCCCGGCGACAGGTTTGGCTGCCCGCACCGCCCGCAGGATCGCCTGGGTGAACACTTCGGCCGCAAAAGCACCCACGATATTCACATCCGCATTATGTTCACCGGTGGCAATGGCGAAGATAGTATCGCCATCGACCATGGTATGGGCGGGACGAATTGCACGTGCCAATCCGTCATGCGCCATCTGGGCAACCTTGTTGACTTGCTCTTTATCCAATTTGGCATTGGTAGCAACCACACCGATGACAGTGTTCCCCCGGCTGCCGAAACCCAGGACTGTGCGCCCGATAAGGGTCTGCATGACTTGCATGGTATCGGCGAAGTAGCCAGGAGCACCGATATGCAGCGGACCGATGTCCATGCAGCGGGCACCGGCGATGATCTGCCCGTTGGAGGGGTCGATCACATCCCCGAAAGCATTCACCGCTACAATCGCACCTACGATCACACCCGCACCAATCTCCAGGCTGGCAGTGCCCACCCCGGACTTCATACACTGAGCAGGTCCGAAGATTTTCCCCACCGTGGCACCGCTACCAGCACCGAAGTTACCTTCCGCAGGAGGCGCGGAGGAGGCATTCTGGCACGCCAGGTATCCCATGGCAGCATCGGGGCGGACGTCAGCTTTTCCAATCCCCAGGTCAAACAAGATAGCAGCCGGTACGATGGGCACTTTGGCGATGCGGGTATCAAAACCCACGCCGCGCTCTTCGAGATAGCGCATGAACTCCTGTGGCAGCTTCAAGTCCGAAAGCCGAGCCACCGGCTAAAACCACGCCATGAACTTTGTTAACCAGGTGCATGGGGTGCAAGGCGTCGATCTCGCGCGTGCCGGGGGCACCACCGCGCTGGTCTACACCACCGACGGCACCCTTCTCACACAGGATGACGGTACAACCGGTCAGTGCTTCATCGTTCTGAGCATGCCCGACCAGGATACCAGGAATGTCAGTGATGGCATTATTAAGCTTCATCATCAGCCTCCAGATTAATTGGTCGCTATTACACCGGGATTAGGGTGTGGGTTTAGGCTTTGAGTATTCTGGCTACTTCAGCAATGACTTTCTCAGCGACCTCAGATTTTGTCAATAATGGCAGAGGGATGGATCGCCCATCCGGGTAAAGCAAGGTCACCTGGTTGGTATCCACACTGAATCCGGAGGTTCGGCTGCTGACGTCATTGGCGACGATGAGATCCAGGTGTTTGGATTTAAGCTTCGCTTCAGCATTCGCAAGCAAGTCTTGGGTTTCGGCGGCAAAACCGACCACGACCCTGGGATTTTTCGATTGTAGGCGTTGTTTTGATAAGGCTGAAAGAATATCCGAGGTGGACTCCAGCTCGAGGACGGGTACCCCGGAAGCCTTTTTGATCTTCTGGCTGGCAGATTGGGCAGGTTTAAAATCTGCCACAGCTGCTGCCATGAGCAAGACATCAGCTTGCAAGCATGCACTCAACACGGCCAATTCCATCTCTGAGGCGCTGGTTACCATGGATCAACTCTACTCCCTGGGGGGCAGATAATGAGACCGGGGTTGAGATCAGAGTAACCTGCGCTCCTGCATCCAGGGCAGCCTGGGCGAGAGCATAGCCCTGCTTTCCAGACGAGCGGTTGGTAAGCACACGCACGGGGTCGATGGCTTCTTGCGTACCGCCGGCAGTGACTACCACCTGGCGACCCTGCAAGGGTCCAAGACGGGTGAGCAGGTAGCGGATATGACCGAGAAGAACGTTTGGCTCAGTCATACGCCCAAGTGCTTCAAGCCCGGAGGCCAGATGCCCTACTTCAGGACCGATGATAACCGCACCGCGCTGGCGCAAGGTTTCAAGATTCTCCTGCGTGGCGGGATGATCGAGCATGCCGGCATCCATGGCAGGGGCGATCAGGAGTGGACGGCTGGCAGTGCCAGGTCCGAAGGAAAGCGCAGCCAGGACGAGCAGATTGTCTGCAATCCCATGTGCCAACTTGGCGACGGTATTGGCAGTGGCAGGTGCGACGGCGAATAAATCGGCGCCATGCCCCAACCCCACGTGCAAGACATGCGCTTCCGCTCCCCATAGTGCTTCCTCGGTGAAGGCTGGTCGCCCGGTGACAGATTGAAAGGTGAGTGGAGAGACAAATTCAGTCGCGGCAGGGGTGAGAATGACATCCACCAATGCGCCAGCCTGCGTTAGTCTGCTGGCCAGGTCGGCAGCTTTATAGGCGGCGATGGAGCCGGTGACACCCAGGAGGATATTCTTTTGAGCGAGGTATTTTTCGGTCATAGGTTTTTAAGAGCCACATCCCGAACAGGTCATCCGGGATGTGGCGGACAAGAACTTGCTTCCCCACTCCCTTTTGCTGAACATTGGGGGAATTGATAAGGAGCTATTTACCCAGGCGCTTGCGGAACGCTTCGGTAAGCGCAGGGATGATTGCATACAGGTCTCCGACAACCCCATAGCGTGCCAGCTTAAATATTGGGGCCTCAGCATCGCGGTTGATGGCGACAATGACCTTGCTGGTGCGCATGCCCGCTTGATGTTGGATGGCACCGGAGATACCGCAGGCGATATACAGGTCAGGTGAGACCACTTTGCCGGTTTGCCCAACCTGATGCGGGTATGGGATGTATCCGGCATCTACAGCGGCACGGCTGGCACCCACTGCAGCATGCAGTACCTGTGCCAGGTCATTAATAAGCTTGAAGCCTTGCTGGGCTTTCCAGATTTCAGCCTGCTTTTCATCCAAACCAGCAGGCGGGGTGAGGTTGGGATTATTGGAGACGCCGCGCCCGCCTGATACGATCACGTTTGCATCGGTGAGGCTAACCCCAGCCTCACCGGCCGCATAGGACTCCACCTTGGTGAGGATATCTGCTTCACTCATCACGGGGCTTACTTTTGTCAATGTGCCTGTATGAGAGGCATCCAGGGGGAGCTTGGCGAATCCGCGCCCACGCAATGTGACCAGCTGCGGGCGGGTGAGGCAGGTAACTTTACATAGCAATTTGCCTGCATAAATGGGACGCGTGGCAATGAGAGCTCCATCTTTTACTTCCAAGGCAATCACATCTGGCAGGACGCCGGTGTTCAGATCGATGGCAACCATGGCAGACAGCTCACGCCCACGCGTGGTGGTGGGGAAGAGAATCACCTCAGGAGCGGCTTCGCCTGCCAATTTGGATAACAAGGCCGTATATGGCTCGGAGCGATAATCATCGAGCGAGGCATCATCAGCCAGCAGGACTTCATCCGCACCATATTGGAATGCCTGGGAAGCGATGGCTTCGACACCCTTCCCAAAGACGAGGGCGGTGACACCCCCACCAAGCTGTTCGGCCAGCATTTTCCCAGCCCCGATGCCCTCCCAAGATGTGGGTAGAGCCTGTCCTTTAAATTGGTCGATATACACCCAAATCTTGTTCATAGGATCTTCTCCGCCATGATCTTATCCGCCAGCGACTCAGCAATCTCCTGCGGGCTGGAACCAGTGATCATCTCGGTGCTAATCTGGCGCTGTGGCGGGTTTAGGATCTCTGGCCAAGAGATATTGGCCTTAAGCCCAGATAAGCCCAAATCGGCAAGGGACCAAACCGGGATGACTGCCCGGGAAGCTTTACGAATTCCCATAAAGGAAGGATAACGCGGCTCGCCAAAATCCTTGACGATACTGAGAACGGCGGGCAACTTTGAGCTCACGTTCAGCCTGCCCTCTTCGGCGCTACGCTCGACCCGAATAGTACCGGCGACGGGGTCTACACTTGAGATAACCGCCACAAGGGTCAAGGCTGGCCATCCAAGCAGGCGGGCAGTTTGAGCGGCGGTGAGTCCAGTATCGGTATCAATGGCTTGCCGACCGAGGAAAGCCAGATCGACATCACCTATCTTCTTAATGGCAGCTGCAAGTACGCGCGATGTTGCCTGGCTGTCCGTCTGGGCTAAAGCTTCGTCAGATATCAGGATGGCTTCCGAACAGCCCATCGCCAGGGCATGCTTGAGGGCTTCCTTGGAATTCTCACCGCCAATGCTGACTGCAATGACACTGCCATTATGCGCTTCGGATTGCTGTAGGGCAGCTTCAACTGCATACTCATCCCATGGATTAATGATCAGTGGTGAATCCCCCCAATTTGCTTTACCATCCACAGCTACTAGCCTGGCAGCAGAATCGGGCACTTGTTTGACACAAACTACGATTTTCAAGTCTGACCTCCTTTCATGATGTATCTGGTTAGATAGGTTTGGCTTTTACGTTGAAAAATCTATATAATTCCACCTTCATCAAAATGCATGGTTCATTATACAGTGAAATGGTTGAAATACATAACCAGCCCATCAGGGCTAATCACATTTCTGACCTATATTATAATATGAGCAGATATCCCGTAAAATACCAGGAGGAGTCACAATGGGAAAGATACTCAATTTCTTTTTAGGTGTGATCATGGGTGCAGTGGTTGGAGCGACGGTCGCAATACTGCTGGCCCCCAGCTCAGGTGAGGAGATGCGAGGACAGATTCAGGAACGATCGATCCGATTAAAGGAAGATATCAAAGCAGTTGCAGATGAGCGTAGGGCGGAGCTGGAACGTGAATTGGAATCTTTACGCGCGCCAGCCAAGAAGTCGTAGATCAGAGCTAGCAATTATTTTGCCTGAATAAGCACGAACCGGATCCACTTCGGAATTAAAACAGACTGGACTCAGTTGGATATTAGCCAATTCTGAGCCCAGCTGATTATAGCTAAATCGATGGGGCTGCACCTTAATTGGGGGCAGTCCTTTGTTTACATCAGGGTTGGCTCACACTAAATCGATAGGGAGCTAACTGGCGGGTGAAGCGCGTGGTGCCAGTGACGACCAGGACAACATTTTCCACACCATCGCCAACTGTGAACGGGATATCCGCCGTGATATCAGGGTTCAGGGTGATGTATTGGATATTGGTGGTATCACCGATGGAGATCAGTGCCAGCCTATAGCTTTGGGGTAAGACGTTTTGAATGCGTACCCAACCATTACCCTGCCAGCCCGCAGCATCTGTCTCAAAATCGGTGGAATAACCGATTTGTGGAATGGAAATGTCATCCAGCATAAAACCTTCACCGGTCACATTGGAATCGGTGACGTATTCAAAGCGCAGGGTCAATTTCGTACCGGCGAATTGGGATAGATCCACTGTCTCCTGGATCCACCTGGGAAAGGAGCCCTTGCTACTGGCACCCGTATATGCCCAGCCATAGTTGTTTCCCTGTGGATCGTAATTCGAACCGGAGGGCGTGGTAAGGATTTTCCAGTTCTTGCCGTCCGTTGAGGCTTCAAGGTAGACGTAATCCCAGCCATTTTCAATATCGAACCAGGTCCAGTAGGATAATGCAATCGGACCTTTATACGAAGAGAGATCGAAAGTTTTCGTCAGGGTGGTGTCTGATTCATCATTCTTATTCGACCAAAAGGCATAACGTCCTGAGTGCGGATCTTGAGGCAGGAGATGCGTTTGGATCGAACCCTCAAAGTGAAGGGTGAAATTCCCCGAACAATTGAAGCGAATATAATCCACACCATACTGGTGAACGTCGCGGGTGAGGTTATCAATCGGGCAGGAATTTATGTTTTCATTGGCTCCTGCGCGAGGTGTTCCAGAATAACTGGTGTAAGCAAAGCGACCATCACCCACCCGCCGGTCCATCACATAATTGGTTATTGCCCAATCGAGGAAGAATTGATCGGCGGTGATCAGCTTACCCGAGAGGGGATCGATGGCATTAATCTGCCGCAAGGTGGAATCCACGCTATTCAGGTCATTATCCTGATTGGCGACCAATGCTTTTGTGGCGGTTTCGCCGAATCGATCCAGGAAATAAGTGAAGAACAAGAAACTGGCTCCATAATGAGGGGTGCTATCTTCAATTGAATCATCTGGCCAGTTGTTCAGCTGTAAATCAGGCTGGTTGGTATAAAGGCTATCGAATCCACCAGAATAATAACGGTTCAACAAGACCGCCATCTCGGAAAAACCTTCACTAACCCAATTGGCTTCATTGCGATCTTGATACCAGTGGATCATGTGCTGTAATTCATGTGCCAGAACACCAAAGGTGTATTGATCATCCAAAGGGGAATTATCAGCATTGATCAGGAACATCTCTTGTTCATTGGAAAACCGGTTGATGAGTTTTGGGTACTCGTCAGCAGAGGAAAATGTACCGGCGATATGATCACCAATGCCACGCACATAAAGGATAGAGATATGGAGATCTCCATCCACCCCCGGGGTCCACTCGCTGCCAAAAAACGCCCGGTCGGTAGGATAGATTTGATCCTCGAAAGCATTCGCCAGGGCAATCAGATCAGACTCCCGGTAATCGACACCATCCTGGATCCAAAAATAGGCATGGTCGGTGATGTATTGTAAGGTGGCAGTAACGCGAAAATTTGCCATGTCACCATTGCCAACCCAAAATTCCTTATGTGTACCAAGCTTATGAAGCAAAGCTGGTGGGGCAATGGTAGGTGAAAGTGCATCCATGCCAAGTAAGCGATAGGCGAGATCAAGCGGGTCATTGATCGGAAGAAATGTGTTCGCCAGGGTTTGATAAGTATCGGTTAATACCAATACAGGTGAAGAAGTGGCTTCTGGTGCGGGTGTGGCGAATTCAAACTGAGGCGTGGCTGAATTTAATGGTAAAGATGGAGTTGAGGCAATAATTTCAGGTAAGGGACGGATGACGATGGGGGAGGAGGTGGGTGAACCAACTTCCAATGGAAATGAGGGCAAGTTTAAGCTAAGGGTTGGGGAGATATAGATAAAGCCTGCCACACCAATCAAGCTCATTATCAAGCAAAAGGCACACGCGCACAGCACAACAAGCACAACAATAATACAGCCAATCCAACCAGTTTTAGGCATAACGCATCCTATGAGAAATTACCGAGGATGCGGAGATTATAATTCAATATCAAGTTTTCTCCCAAGCCGGGTAAATTTGACAAATATGGATCCAGATCAAGTCTCAGGGGGCAATGGCTTAGTTAAATAAAAAAAAGCGGGAACTTAAGACTGCTACCCGCTCAATCATATCCGAGATTCGCGAATATTTCTAAGGGTTAAATATCAGGTCAAATTGCTGGGTGAAGATAATGACAATATTATTACCCAGTGATTTTGTCACTGCAACTCGCCACCAATAGGTTCCCTGGGTTATGTGGCTACCGTCATCCAGAGTGCCATTCCACATATAGGAACTTGCAGCAAGCTGACTGGAGGAAAATATGGGTTCATTACTACCACTTGGATAGACCTGCACCTGGTAGGTGCCTCCAAGTGAATAAAGAGACCAGTTAAATTGGACCGGATTGGCTGTGGAGATGGCGGAGGCCGAATATGCCACTCCATCAACCGGTGTTTGTAACTCAAATAAGAACCCATTCAGGTCGAGACTGACTTCAAAATCAGGCAAGTCGATAAGATCCACTCCTGTGGGCAGGGTGCCTTCAATCTTCGCCAGCGAAGCCACTTCAGACGTTGGGATCAGCTTGAGGTTATCAGCCTGGTTGAATGTTAACGTAAAATTTGTGCCGGGAGCGAGGGTGATAAACCAATAATGACCGCCCTGATTTGTACCAGCCTGGCGTGGGGAGACATCATCAGCAAACACCACTACAACATTGGCCACAGGCGTGCCATTCTGGAGTACCCGACCGGTAACACCATGCTCTCCGGATGAAAGAGTAGCGGTGGCAGACGCAATGGTTGTGGAGGAGGCGGAAGGAGTACGCGGAGTGGAGGCAAGAGTATTGGTGGGCTGAGGCGATACTGTAGCTCCTGGAGGGTTGGGGAAGGTGGTTGTAACCGGCGCAGCGGTTACCGGAATAATTGTTGCTACGCTTGGAGTTCCAGTGCCGGGAGTGATAAATGCTGCTCGGGGGGTGTAGGACGTCTGGCGGGTAGGCGCGGGAGTTGTTGGTACCGATATAATGGTCAGGGCAGGAGCAGGAGGTGTGGGGCTGCTGGTGGCGAGTGCGGGGAAAAACGGCAGCGGAGCTGAAGGGTTCTGCAACAGGTAGAAGGAGAAGGCTGCCAGAAGAAGCAGGAACGTGGCGATGACGATCAGTAGGAGTTGGTTGGTGGTCAGGTTTTTGAGCATAATAGACTCAGCATGATGATCACATGCGGTGTGGACCGGCGAATTTATTTCTTCTCAAGGCGTTAGCTATCAGCGCCAGGACCAGCTTGACGCCCATCAGGAAATAATAGAACCAGTTAAATAAGAAAAAATAATCCCTGGCAAGGTTTTTTTGGTAATATAGATAATAAGAGCGGTGCCACTCATATATTGAACGGTAGGGTTGGACGCGCGACCCGCCCTGCCCACCAAAATGGATGATCTGGGCAGCAGGATTATAAACAATCTTCCAGCCAGCTTTTTTAGCTTGAAAACAATAATCCGCATCCTCCTGGTATGCAAAATAGCGTTCATCCAGGTAGCCAATCTGCTCGATCACCTGCCGGCGGATTAACATGCATGAACCCGAAATACCATCCACTTCATGGACCTCATCCTCGGGCAAATAATTCAACAGGTATCCACCGAAGATTTTACTACGCGGGAAAAGCCTTGATAAACCCATAAAATAGCTGAATGCTGCCCAGGGACGTGAAACTCCACGCCGGCAGGCTTTTTGTAAGCTACCATCGCGATTCAAGACTTTCGGACCACAAATACCAACCTCTGGATGGGATTCTTGGTATTGAACCAGCTCATTGAGCGCACCCGGCAGCACAATCGTATCGGGGTTAAGCACGAGCATATATCGATCCATGGCTGGCATGTAATGCCTGGTTGATGGGATGGGTAAATCCTTCATTCGTATCATTCTGGATCAGATGGACGGCAGGGAATTCGTTTTTTAGCATCGCCAGGGTATCATCGGAGGATGCGTTATCAACAATGATCAGCTCAATGGTCAGCGTGGACCGTCCGTTCTTGGACGGATCAGCAGACTGTCTGATAGATACGGGATCAGTCTCGACCCAATTTAAGTGGGAGGGTTGCTCGCATATAGAACGTAAGCAATTGCGCAGGTAATCAGAAGCGTTGAGGGTAGCGATACAGATGGAGAGATCCAGCATGATGATTGATTCAGTGAGACCTGAGGTTAATTAAGTGGCATACGTAATGGGTAAATCGCTGGTGAATGAGAATCGCGGCTGAATATCAGTTCGTAGCAGCAAGGATAGCATTGACAATACGCATGGCAGCCTTGCCATCCCCGTAGGGGTTGATGGCCTGTGCCATTGCAGCGTAAGCCTGTGGGTCATCCAGTAAACGGCGGGCCTGGGTAACGATTACCTGTTGGTCTGTGCCTACCAGCCGGACAGTGCCTGCCAAAACACCTTCCGGTCGTTCTGTGACTGCCCGCATAACCAGCACCGGCACACCAAAGGATGGTGCTTCCTCCTGCAAGCCACCCGAATCAGTCAATACCAGGTTGGAATGCCGCATCAACTGTACCATGGGCAGGTAATCCAGTGGATCGAGCAGGATCACATTTGGCAGGTTTCCTAATATTCGATGGACTGGTTCCTGGATGTTCGGGTTCAGGTGTACCGGGTAAACAATTCGAATGTCTTGCTGATAAATATTGGCCAATTCTTTCAGCGCAGAGCAAATATTTACCAGGGGCTGGCCGAAGTTTTCGCGGCGGTGGGCGGTGACCAGGATTAGGCGGGGAGACACGGGGGAAGGACTCTCAGGCAGTTCAGGTTGCCGGTAAGGGATGCCGATTTGTTTGAACAGCTCCAGCAAGGCAGGTGTGGCTGGCAGCTTAACAACTGCCTGCAGGGCGTCAATAACCGGGTTGCCGGTGACGATAATCTGTGAGGAGGGGATATTCTCCCGCAGTAGATTCTGGCGAGCCCAATCGGTGGGGGCAAAATGCAAATCCGTCACCACACTGGCAAGGCGGCGATTGATCTCCTCGGGGAAAGGTTGCCATTTATCGCTGGTGCGTAAACCCGCCTCCACGTGCCCGACACGGATGTGATGGTAGTAAGCCGTCAATGAAGAAGCCATAACCGTGGTGGTATCACCCTGAACCAGGATCCAGTCGGGTTTCACGCTGGTTAACACCGGATCAAGATGCGTAAAAATCTCTGCAGTCAGTGATGAAAGCGTCTGATTTGGCTGCATCAAGTTGAGATCAATATCAGGGTGAATATTGAACAATTCCAAGACCTGGTCAAGCATCTGACGATGCTGAGCGGTGACACACACCAGGGCGGTAATTCCAGGTGTGTGTGCCAATGCCTGGACAACAGGCGCCATTTTTACTGCTTCTGGGCGGGTGCCAAATATGGATAGGACTTGAATGGTCATGCATTCTCCATAGCGAGCTTTAACGCCACTTTCCAATCTGGCAGCTGTAAGTTAAATGTATTAATAAAGTGATCACAATTCAAAGCTGAAAATAGGGGTCTGCGCGCCGGGGTGGGAAATTCAACCGTGCTGGCTGGCAGAAGGTCACGGACGACTTGCTGTTCCTTATGCGGGTCCAACTGGAGTATCTGCTGCCCCCACTCAAAACGGCTGCAATACCCCGAGCCTGCCAGATGGTACAAACCACGATGCTGCGAGAACCAGGCGGATGGATCATCTTTCCCGAGGGAGAGAAGCTGGCTGGTGACTTCGGCGAGCATGCGCGCCCAGGTGGGGGCGCTGATCTGATCGGTGACCAGTTTCAGCCTGGGTTGAGTACGCGCCCACCCCAGCACCTTGCTGACGAAACTATCTCGACGCATGCTGTAGACCCAGCTGGTACGCAGGATCAGGAATGCTCCACCGACTTTTTGGACGGCCTGTTCACCCTCGAGTTTGGATTGCCCATATACACTCAGCGGATTGGGCAGGTCTTCTTCAGTGTAGAGTGATCCTTTTAATCCATTAAAGACATAATCGGTTGAGTAATGAATGAAAGCCGAGCCAGCACGAAGCGCTTCTTTAGCCATGATGGCGGGTGCCCGCGAATTGATGGCGTGCGCCAGCTTTGGCTCAGATTCAGCCCGATCAACGGCAGTATAGGCAGCGGCATTCACCAACACATCTGGGTGGCAATCCCTGATCATCTGGCGTAAACTTTTATGATCAGCCAGGTCGATGGCGGGAAAGTCACAGGCAGTCATCTCACCCAATGGGGCAAGGCTACGCTCCAATTCCCACCCGAGCTGGCCAGTATTTCCGATTAGAAGAATACGTAAAGGATGCTTCAAGAGGTGATTCCCGGTTGATCAGGGTTGGTAAAACCGTTTAGTTATTCAATGATGGTCAGCTTCCCTGGACGGGGAGCTCATCTTCCAGGAGATGTAATAAGTATTGACCATACTGGTTGCTGTGCATGCTGTGGGCCAGCTGCTGGAGCTGATCGGCATTGATAAAACCCAGGCGGAAGGCAATCTCTTCCGGGCAGGAGATCATCATTCCCTGCCGGTCTTGAACCGTCTGGACAAAGTTGCTGGCTTGCAAGAGAGCTTCGTGCGTGCCAGCATCCAGCCAGGCTACACCCCGCCCGAACACCTCCACCCGCATTTGCCCACGGGAAAGGTAGATCATGTTAAGATCGGTGATCTCAATCTCACCGCGGGCGGAAGGTTTGAGCGTAGCGGCGAGATCGGCTACTTGAGAATCATAGAAATACATACCTGGAACGGCATAATGTGAGCGTGGTTTGGTGGGCTTTTCTTCAATACTAAGCGCCAGACCGTTCGCAGAAAACTCGACCACACCGTAACGTTCCGGATCACGCACCGGGTAGGCGTAAATCAATGCACCCTGGGTGAGCTGAGCGGAGGTGCGCAGCTGGTCTGGCAAGCCATGGCCGAAGAAGATATTATCCCCAAGGATCAGGCAGACCGGTTCGCCGGCGATGAATTGCTTGCCGACCAAAAAGGCATCGGCCAACCCACGCGGTTCAGCCTGTTCAGCGTAAGATATGTTCAACCCTAGATGAGATCCATCCCTGAGCAGGCTGCGGAATGCAGGCAGGGCATCCGGAGAGCTGATGATTAAAATATCGCGAATTCCAGCCAACATCAGCATGGAGAGCGGGTAATACACCATGGGTTTATCATACACGGGTAGGAGCTGTTTGCTGACGCCAATGGTAAGGGGGTAAAGACGTGTGCCTTTACCACCGGATAGGATGATTCCCTTCATGCTGACCTCCTGATTCGGCTCACTGTCGTTGGTCGTAATTGCGTTCCAACCATTGCTGGTAATCCTGCTGCTGGTGGATCGCGGATACCCAACCCGGATGAGATAGGTACCACTTTATCGTCTTTTGCATACCGCTCCCAAGGGTTTCCTTGGGCTCCCATCCCAATTGGGTTTTGATTTTCGTAATATCGAGGGCATAGCGACGGTCATGACCGGGTCGATCAGGGACGAAACGCATCAAAGATGAATGGGGGACGGATGGTGAATCAGGTAAAAGCTCATCCAGAGCACCACACAGGTGATGAACGACGTCCAGGTTGGTAGGCTGGGAACCTGCGGCGACATTATAAGTCTGACCCGAAACACCTTTGCTCAGAACAAGCCAGATGGCTTCGCAATGATCTTCTACGTACAGCCAGTCACGGATTTGAGCCCCATCGCCGTAGATTGGCAACGGTTTCCCATCCAGAGCATTCAAAATCATCAGGGGGATTAGCTTTTCAGGAAACTGGAAAGGACCATAGTTGTTCGTGCAGTGGGTAATGGAATAGGGTAAGCCATAGGTATGACCATAGGCGCGCACGTAATGATCACTGGCTGCTTTGGAGGCGGAATAGGGAGAGCTCGGAGCGTAGGGGGTATCCTCTATCCAGGCAGGCTCGGTAGGTTTCAGGGTGCCAAAAACTTCATCCGTGGAGACGTGATGAAAGCGAAGACTATCCAGAGGCAAGCTCTTTTCATTCAGCCATACTTCGCGCGCAACTTCTAACAGGGTGAAAGTCCCGATGACATTAGAGCGCAGGAATTGCTCAGGATACAGGATCGAGCGATCTACATGTGTTTCGGCAGCAAAGTTGACCACGGTATCAATCTGGTAGAAATGAAAGAGGTGGTCTACAAGCGGTCGGTCACAAATATCTCCTCTAATAAAAATATGTCGCTCGGGGAATGGCAGATCCTTTAGATTTTCCTGGCTGCCGGCGTAGGAGATCAGGTCCAGATTGATCACCCGGGCTTCCGGTTCAGCTTGCAGTATATAGCGGACAAAATTCGAGCCAATGAAACCCGCACCACCGGTGACGAGAATATTATTCATCTTATCTCCTGTTCGTATATTTCCGCCTCCGATAGAGGTTTGCCCAGTTTGTCCTTGGGAGATAGAATGGGCGATTCCCCCTCAGGAATAGGCCAGTTTATATTCAATGTGGGATCATTCCAGAGTAATGTGCGCTCCCACTCAGGGGCATAATAATCGGTGGTTTTATAGACTACCTCAGCCCAATCGCTGAGCACATAAAATCCATGAGCAAATCCTGCTGGAATCCAAAGCTGGGCTTTATTTTTTGCAGACAGCTCAAGCCCAACCGAATGTCCAAAGGTAGGTGACCAACGACGCAGATCAACCGCCACGTCGAATATCTCACCAGCGATGACACGCATAATCTTACCCTGAGCCTGGCGGATCTGGTAATGCAATCCACGCAGAGTGCCGTGCTGTGAGCCTGAGTCATTATCTTGTACGTAAATGAAAGGCAAACCTGCGGCACCAAATCGCTGCGCCTGGTAAGTTTCCATAAAAAAACCGCGTTCATCGCCAAACACCTGAGGAGTGATCAAGATAACGTCTGGGATCCTGGTTGGTTCAAATAACATGGATAATTGCCTCCGATATGGGTGTACCTAATTGTAATATTAATTTCCAAGAATTCATTTTGGATCAGTGATTGAAAAAATTGCGTAATTTCACACGCAGATTGAGGGGAAGCCAGGCATACAACAGACGGCGAATAAACCAACGCAATGATAGGTAAGAGATACGACCCCCTCCCTCTCGGTGGTATACCCTCAGCATCTCGGGGTAACAGCGATCGTCCATGATCGACGATTTCCCCGCTCCGTGTAGACGAAAATTAGCCATCAGGTGCGGGCTGTAAACCAGAGGCGCCAGCTTTGCCAGGCGTACCCACAGGTCATAATCCATGGCAAATTGGAAAGATGGATCGAGTGGTGACACCTGCCGCCAAAACCTGGCCCAAAAGAAAGCCGTCTGCTGGGGGATGTGAACCGAACCGCGCAGCAGATGCTGTAAATCCGTCTGGCGGGAGGGGAAGCGACCAATAATATTGCCCGGTTCATCGGTCAAATTGGCATCGCCATACACCATCGCAGCTTCAGGATGCAGATTAAGGGATTCAACCGCGTGGGTGATAGCGCCGGGGAGGTAAGTATCATCAGAGTTAATCCAGGCTAGAATCTCACCACTGGCATGGGCGAAACCTTTGTTGATCGCATCCGTCTGACCCTGGTCGGGTTCGGAAACCCACCAGGCAAGCCGGCTGGCGTAGCGCTGGATGATCTCCACTGAGTCATCGGTGGATCCACCATCGACAATGAGATATTCCAGGTTAGGATAATCTTGAGATAAGACAGATCGAATAGTCTCTTCGAGAAAACGACCCTGGTTGTAAGAGGGCGTGAGGACAGTAACGAGTGGAGTTTGGGGCATGGAGGTCTATGGTTGAGCCATCAGGAGACGGTTATGTGTCCACCAGATGGACACCGCGATCATCCAAGTGAAGTTTTTGACCGTGATGCTGCAAACGACGGCGTGTGTTGCGATATGCCAGGAAGAGCGGGCCTAAACCCAGGCTGTTTCCAACCGCTTGAACAACCTTGTACCAGGCGCGCAGGACAGCTATAGGGGATAATTGCCAGGCTTGTCTGATATGGTTGAGTGCGTCCTTGGGTTCGCCGGCATCAATCAGGCGTTTGGCAGCGAACACATGCAACCCGGCATAAAGGCTGGAGAGCTGCTGTTTGATCACAGGCTGCAGGATGGGGTCAGTTTCTTGAGATTGGATGAATTGGAAGGCTTCATCCACGAAACGGGCAGCCTGGGCGATGGTCTTTGCATCAGCATGCGTGCGCTCCACCGCCCAATATTCACTCACGTGCAGGACGGGAAAGCGAGCTGCGATCTGTACCCACAGGGTGTGGTCGAGGATGAGGTGAAAATTAGAGGGTAAAAAACCTGCCTGCTGGAGGGCACCTCTGCGCATGAATACGGTTGGCTGCAGGAGGACGTTGAAGGCCAATAAATCATCCAGTGAGTATTGGCGGTAGGTATGCCAATCCAACACCTGCAGGTTTGAATCGACCATCACTCCATCGGCATAGACCATGCCTATATCTGGATGTGCCTGTAAAGCTTTCACTGCCTGGCTGATGGTATCTGGACGAAAGTACAGGTCGTCTGAGTTTAGCCAGGCAACGAACTGCCCGTGCATGTGAGAGAAACCCTTGTTGATCGCATCCGCCTGACCCTGGTCGGGCTCTGAGACCCACCAGGCAAAACGGTCCGCATAGCGCTGGATGATCTCCCGGCTGCCATCGGTCGAGCCACCATCCACCAGTAAGTATTCAAAATTGGGGTAATCCTGGCATAAAACGGATTGGATAGTTTGTTCCAGGTAAGCTGCCTGATTAAATGAGGGTGTGACGATGGAGACCAGGGGCAATTCTTTAGCTGACATTATGGAACGGACGCCTTGGACTGGGTCAAATCGAAAATGAGAAAACCATCTCCCTGGGAGTAGATTGAAAAATGGTCATACAGGTAGGATTCAAGTATGGGTTGGGAGTCGAAGTCACCGAACAAGGTGACTATAAAATATTCCTGGCCTCTGACCGCATTATCAAACATGGTGGTGAAATCACCGATTGGATCGGGTCTGAGAGCCAACGGAGCTTCATCTTCTGCAGTATAAGGCCAAGGGGTCACATGGCGCCAGCCATAATAGGCAATACGGTAGCCCTGCTCATGGGTGATACCGATCATATCCCCCTCTTTGGGTAAAGCCCGACCCATTTGCTGCCAGCTGATAGCTTCATTGCGATAATTCTTTCCCAACAAAATGGATCGCCCCATCCAACCAGAGTAAGCAATCGAAAAAACCAACACCCCCGTCACAACCACCTTGGACAGACGATCAAGGCGAGTCAGCCGACTAAAAAACAGCTCTGCAAGCGGGGCAAGCGAGAGGGCAATTGCGGGGATGAGGGGGATGGAATAATACTCATGCGTGATGATGTAATAAGGGAAAGCCAAACCGTAGAAGATATAACCCAGCCACAAGGAGAGGGGGATAATACGAACCTTTCCAGGCAGCAGCCAGATTCCCACAAAACTGACAAAAGCGATGCCCAAATCCACCAGACCGCCGGCAAAGATTGCCCAGCGAATATAAAATGACGGTGATAGCCAATTTTTTAGCAGTGGAAGCGTGGAACTTAACCACTCACTGGAGCTGCCCCGGATGACGAACAGGTAATAAATGGCCGGGGGGATCACCATTAAAGTCAGCATCAGCCAGACCTGGAGATTGGAAATGGCCTTCTTGATCCCCAGGGTGGTGAGCACAATCCCGACCAGCATTAAGCCGATGGGGAAAATAGCGGGCAGCTTGATGTACACTGCCAGACCTGAAAGTAAACTGGTGAGAATCGCCCACTTCCAGGAGGGCGCCTCACCCCAACGATAGAGCGTATACGCTACCCACAAGGTGAGCATGACCATGATGACGTCTGGTTGGAAGATGCGGCTGAAGATCACGCTCCAGGGCAGGAAAAAGTAGAAGATAAGGGGAAGGATGGCGGCTAATGGTGAGGTGAGACGCCTCGCCAAGGCGTAGAGGGCTACCCCACCGAGCAGCCAAAACAAAATGGAGTAGATGCGTGCCACCCAGAGATGCTCACCTCCAGTGACAAGATAGGTTACTGCCACCAACCCTTCGAAGACGGATGGCTCGCGTGGGTCCATCGTGTTCGCCAGGTAGACCGCCTGGTCGCGCTTAGTAGGGTCAGCGGAAGGCTTCAACTGGTAATAGATGCCGCGGGCGATGATGGCACCCCGTAACTGACGCTGCGGGAAGTAGTCCAGCGGAGGGTCAGTCAGGTCCAGGAAGCGTAAGCCAGTCCCCAAGAAGAAAATGGTGACAACGCAGATGGTTATCCAATTGGGGACGCGAATGTGCAACACGGCTGCGGGGTGTTCTTCAGACATTAATCGCTATCCTTAAAAAAATCGGCTGTGATCCTCAAAACAGCGACAGGTAATCAACCTTGGGAAAGATAGTCAGTTTGCCGCCCACGGTGGCATCCAGAACACGACGACCCGCCTTGGAATAAGCATCGCGGGCCAGGGTATAGGCACGTTCCGAGCCTGCCAGGTCGGGCAGCTGCCACTTGAAACCTTTACCAAAATAATTAGGAGCAAAGTGGTTGGGGTCGTCCCCCTGGGAAACGACAGCCTGGTTGGCAGTTCCTTGGGTGACAAAGTTGTGGTCCACTCCCACCAGGATGGCTTCGCTAAACCCCAAGTGGTACGCCAGCTGGAGGGCAACATAGGTGACGGTAAAACCTTCGAAAATACGGCCAGTGAGGGCAGGGCTAAAATCTTCCACGCCGGTGAAGTCAGTGTCGAGATAAGTGATGTTGGGGTCTGGCGGGAACCAGTGCCGGGCACGCCAGGTGAGGAATTTCGGCAGGGTTAATTTTTGCATCTCGGAGGAACATTGCTCGAGGACCAGGTCGTTCACCGAAACCAGGTAAGTGGTGGAGAAACCGAGGTCTGGGAAGAGCAAGTAGATGCGGTTGAGACCAAAAGTAACCTCGCCTCGAAGCTTGCTCAGGTCGGTCTGGCGCAAGCTGGGACCATTGCCGATGATGAAGCAGCGCTGATTGGCATGCTTATTTATAAGCTGTTCGAGCTTGCGAGAGCTCTCAGCCCAGCGCGGGTCAAATGTACGTGCAAAGACGTGTCGCCCACGGTTACGCCAGCCCCAATAAATATCGGAGCCCATTTGCCACACGGGTGTGGGGATAATTTTCTTGGCGGTTTGGCGAATAGTCATTTAGATATCTCTCCGGTCGATCTCAAGGCAATCATTCAGTGCTGAGGCGGGCGGTGGCACCGCCATCCACGATCATGGCCTGACCGGTCATAAATGATGACTGGGTATTATCTGCCAGAAAGTAAATGGCATGCGCAATTTCTTCAGGAGTGCCGATACGACCATTGACCGTCTTGCGAGCCAGGTTGTCCAGGCGGGTCTGGATATCACTGCCCTGGACATGGCCGCGATTTAAGCCAGCCCGCAGCATGGGGGTATCCACCGCGCCGGGCAGGATAGCATTGACACGGATATTTTCAGGTGCAAACTCGATCGCCATGGCACGCGTAAGGGCGAGCAAGCCACCCTTGCTGGCGGCATAAGCAGCGATGTTGGCCGAGGTGGCAACCGCATGGACAGATGAAACTATGACGATCGCGCCACCCCTGGCAGCTATAAACAGTGGGAAAGCAAGCTTAGCACTCAGGAAAACTGAGCGCAGGTTTGAAGCCATCACGGTGTCCCATTCCTCTACACTGGTTTGGATGATGGGCTTAGCGATCTGCACCCCGGCATTGTTGACCAGGGCATTCAGGTAACCCGTATGGGAATGGGCTTGTTCGAAAATTGATTCAAGGTTGCTCCCGATGGAAATATCGGATTGGATAAAAAATCCATCCCGGGGGAATGTCTCACCAAACGGGGACCGGTCAACGCCGATAACACGCCAACCTAACGAAGCAAAGTGATAGACTGTGGCACGACCAATGCCACCGGCCGCCCCAGTGATCAAAACGGTGAGTGGTGAGGAGAGTGGTAAGCCATCAGCGGATTTCGTTGCCATGGTCAGTTCTCCTTACGTGATGTAATACCCAGGCCATCTAATAAATTATCAATTGTATTTTGATGCACCCTTTCCCAGGCTTTTGGGCTGGAGTTGGCATTGTGGGTTCCAAGTAAGACGTTATCCATTTTCGTCAATGGACTTTCTACAGATAAGGGTTCAACTTCAAAGACGTCTAGAGCTGCACCGGCCAGCTTGCCTTCTTGCAAGGCTGATATCAAAGCCGCTTCATCGATGACAGGACCACGGGCGGCATTGATCAGGATGGCGGTGGGATTGATGTGGGCAAGAGTATTGGCGTTCATCAGGTGGTAGCTGGTCGGGTTCAGGTCACAATTCAGGCTGACGAAATCAGAGCGCTTAAGCAAGTCTTCCAGGGAAGTCATTTCGACTTCATTCTTGGTGAGGAAAACCTGGTCGATGGGGATGATATCGTTGCCCAGCAGCTTCATCCCGAAAGCCCGTGCCCGCCGGATGACCGCTTTACCGATCTTACCCACCCCGACTACGCCTAATGTGCATTCACTTAGCGAGCGACCAGGGATTTTCTCCCATACACCTGATTTGACTGCCCGGTCCATCCATGGGAAGCGCCTGGCGAATGTAAGCATGTAACCGAGCACAGTATCAGCCACCGGTAGGGTGAAAGCGTTGGGGGTGTTGCGTACCTGTATACCCAGCTTTTCGGCTGCCTGGCGATCGATCGAATCGATCCCGGTGCCCCATTTTGAGATAACTTTCAGCCGGGGTGAACAGGCTGCGAGCACGCGTGGGGTATAGTGATCATCACCACAGATGGTGCCATCGAATTGACCGGCGTAAGCTAGCAGCTCATTTTCGTCCAGCCGTTCATGCACCTCGGGGACGATCAAGTGCAAGCCAAGTCCTTCCAGCAGAGAGCGGTAACGGGGCAGCAGGGGGATCATATACGGGGCAGAATATAGAATGGTTAACATGCGTTTATCCCTTTGATTGCAGCTGCTGCTGCATTAAATATTCAGTGATAGAGAAATCCAGCTCATCATCGATGTCCCAGGCTTCGGCTGGATCCATCTCAAACATGAAGGGACGTTCGCCAAGGCGGTTAAGGCGTTGAATTAAAATCTGACGGGTGAAGATATACATACAGGAATTCTCTTCATAGACAGGGGGTAAATCCTGGGTCTGAAGCAGGATGGCAGGGTTATGGTTGATGGCGCGCCCCAGCTGATCCCACAGGCGTACCTGGCGCCGGGTGACTGAAAAAAGCGAATCATATTCGGGGGTGTTTTCCAGCAAGGAATGGATGGCGCGGGTGATGGTAGAAGGAGGCAAGAGTGGATTGGTGGAGTGTGTCTGCAGGTAATAATCGGCTTCCACCTGTGAGGTGTCATAGACCAGGATTTCATTCATCGAAACTGCATCACCACGCAATTGCTCAGGGCGCTCGAGAACAATCACTTTGGGGAAATGCTGCTGCAATCCCTCGATAATTAGCTGGCTATCGGTATCAACCACCACAGAGGAGATTTCAGGACAGGCGAGTAAAGAAGTGATGATGTGGTGGAATAGCGGTTTGCCAACCAGCGGCCGGAAATTTTTACCAGGCACGCGTTGTGAGTGGTGGCGCATGGGTACAAGGGCGGCAATTGTCGTCATATTACCTCGGTTGAGTATGGGTGCTTTCGTCCGGTTGATATTGAATGGGGGAAACCCCCCTTACATCAGGGGTGACATGCAAGTTTGTGCCACGCGGATAATAAAAAGTCTGGCGCAACTGCCAGGTGAGCGGTCCAGATTGGCGATAGCCTTTATAGGTGCCCCAAAACTGCATCCAACGGAACCAACAGATCTCTCCAAAATGAGAGGCTAATTTTCTTTGTTGGGCTGCATGCCATGTATCGCTGACGATATTGCTGGTGAGGTTGTGAAACAGGTCCCACAGGTGGTAATGTTCCTGGGGGAAGAGGTGTTTGAATGCCATGGCCTCACGGCGATAGCGATTATAGACTGCGCGCGGGGTTTCTTCATGGATATGGACCACTTCGGCCTCAGCGACATAACTGATGGCATACCCCTGTGCCATGATGCGATGTGCCCACTCCAGGTCTTCCAGACCGGGCAAAGTTTCATCGTAATTGAAGCTCTCCCATAGTGAGCGGCGGATGGCAGCATTGGCATTGTTGCAGAATGGGTGCAGCTGGTGAGCTTGCGATTGGTCGGGGTACCAGTGCTGAAATATCTGCTGCTCGGAGAATTTATTGACTGAATTTCCGCGTTGCTTACCGTAGGTGAGGGCAACCTGTGGATCATTGAATGGGGCGAGCAAGCATTCCAACCAGTCGGGGTAGACGGGATAGACGTGCGCACTGGCAATAACAATCAACTCGCCCGGGGATTGCGCAATTCCCTGGTTGAGGGAATAACCGAAGGTGAAATCCTGCGGCTGGATGTGTACCACCTTGACCGGGTATTTTGCTGCGATTTCCAGTGTGCGATCGGTAGAACCCGAATCGACCAGGATAATCTCGACGTCTTTCAGTGATTGGCGTGTAATGCCCTCCAACAATTGGGCGATGTGCTTTTCTTCGTTGCAGGCACGGATCACGATGGAAATGGTCATTGCAGGAAGGCTTGTTATATTGAAAGCTACTCGAATCAAAGGTCTGACTCGAGCAGGAAATCACCATTCTCCAGGATACCCTTCAGGATGGTCTGGATAGTAGGGGAGGCTGAGGGTGTTAGCGCTTGAGGCTGAAGCTTTTTCAATTTTACGAAGCCTGGCCAGATCCCATCTTCCTGGAGGAAATCGGTGAACGGAAGGGAAGATCGATAGAGCTGATAATAAAGGAAACGGCGCGCATTGGGCTTGAATTCGGGGGGGATGGGTATTGACTGGGCAGCCAGGAATTCTTTTGCCTGCTGGCGGAACATTTCGGTGGTGGCAGGGAAAAAGACGGTTGGTAACTGGGTGAACCGGGCGCGCCCGGCACATAAAACCGGCATGCCCAGAATGGAGGCTTCGAGCCCAATGGTGGAGTTATATACCATGACAAACTTGGACTTCTGGATCAGCTCATACGAGCTGAGCGGCTGATGTGAGTCCACGAAGATGAGATTTGGTAGAGATTCGGCGTTATTCTGAGCAATCCACTGGCTGACGCTCTCCTGGCTGGCTTTACCGGGACGGGCTTCATCGGGATGGGCACGAATGACAAATAATGTATCCGAGTGGTTACGGGCGATATCCAGAACCTGGTCCAACCAGGCAAACATGTGCGGAAAAACCACATTTGAGTGAGGTTGGCTGGTGTCGAAGATGACGTTCGTAAAGACGGGTACGATTTGCTTATATCCAGCAGCTTTTTTTACAAAACTTTCATCCAATCCTTTCATCTCTGGCCAGAAGCGCACCCCTGCCATTGAAAATTGGCCTTGGAAACGCTGGCTGAGATAAGCATCCAGACGATCGTTCTGCCAGGCGCTCAGCTCGAAATCATCCGGTACATGCAGCGGGTAGGCAGTGGCTTCTCCGGTGGTGAAGTAGGCGCTGAAAGGCTGCAAACCGACTTCGTGGGTAATGGCACGGATGCCATGCTGCCGCGCAACCCAGCGGGCAGTGGCTTCAGGGTAGAATTGCCCATTAAAGAGCACGACTGCCTGGGGTCTGGCAAGATTGAGTAAAGCAGAAAACTCCTCGGCAACCCGATTAGCAGACAAGATGTACTTGCGGTACAGCGAGCGGGTCAGCTCGTCATCTTGCAATGTGTGCCGACGCAGCACCCAGCGGATGGCGGGCAAGACCAAATGCCCGAGAGGGACCGGGGGTAAACTAATTTTATTACTGATTTTAATTTCACTCGCAGGGGGCTGGTATTCAAGCTCCATCAGGCGCTCGAGGGAGAGACCGCGCAGCAGGTTAATCAGCTTTTCATCTGACTTAAAAGTAAATGGAATGACCATCGAGCTGGCATAAAGCCAGCGTGATTGTGCAATACAAGCCTGGCAAGGTGGAGCTTTCGAGAAATCATTGCGATCGGTGCCTAAAACACAACGGCTCATGCCTGCCTGGCATACGAAGTGGATCACAGGTACTTTTTGGAGGCGCAGGGCTAAAGAAGTGAGCAACGCGAAAGCCGCGTTGAGGCTCACCCCCACCAACCGGGTTGAAGCATTAAAAAAGACGATCGGTGCTGTATCAGGGTCGGGATGGGTATTAAGATTGACCTGGGATGTGAAGCGGTTTATTTGGAGATTGACGCTCGTTCGCTGATAACGCTGGCCAAGGGATTTGACGAGCTGGCTTGCTTTTGGCATGGTTGATTAGATTTTATAATAAACTGGCGGAAATGATTTAGGAGGGAAGGACGATTTTAGTTATTGAACAGGTGCTTGACAAATGAATGAGTTATTAAAAGGGTATCTCGATCGCTATTCGTGTATAAACTAGTCTTTGACCCGGCGAAGTTTGCGTAGCGATGGGACCTCGCTATCATATACGCGCTTGACCCCATCACCCAGGGCTTTTTCGGTGACGCGGATATACTTGACCAGCCGCTCCATGCCACCTGGTTCAACTGAAGCAGCCTGGTCACTGCCCCACATGGCGCGGTCCAAAGTGATGTGACGCTCAACCAGGCAGGCGCCCATGGAGACGGCCACAACCGTGGGGATCAGACCCACCTCATGTCCGGAATAGCCGATTGGGCAGGAAAATGTTTCCACAAGTGTGCGGATCATCTTCAAGTTTAGCTCTTCCGGGTCACATGGGTAGGTGCTGGTGGCGTGCGTAATCAGCAGGTTATCCTCACCCAGCACTTTCACGGCAGCTTTGATCTGTTGCATGGTGGACATGCCTGTAGAAAGGATGATGGGTTTGCCAGTCTGACGAGCGTGCAGCAAGAGATTTTTATCGGTCAGCGAAGCGGAGGGGATTTTATAACAAATGGGATTGAACTGCTGGAGAAAATCCACCGAGGGTTCGTCCCAAACCGAAGCAAACCAGGGGATATTTTTCTGCTGGCAATAGCGATCGATCTCGCGATATTCATTCAACTCAAATTCAATCTTATAGCGATAATCCAGGTATGAGATATAACCCCAGGGAGTTCTCGCGCATGTGTTTCTGCTGAGCTGGTGGGACGCACAGCTCGGGGGTACGTTTCTGCAGCTTGACCGCATCGACGCCAGTTTTCACCGCCACATCAATCAAGTTTTTGGCAATTTCCAGGCTCCCATTATGGTTTATCCCAATCTCAGCGACGATAAATGTGGAATGACTGTCTCCGACTTTTCGATTTCCGATCATAATTTCACGAGACATAATATTTCACCTTTCTGATTTTATTAGCTACGAATAATAAGTAATTCAGCCACATACTTGGGGCAAATATTTTACCCCTGGTTGCGTATGATCCGATCACAAAGCTCTCTGACGGCACCATGCCCACCGGGAAGGGAAAGGATCAAATCTGCCTGGTTAAGCACACCCGGATGGGCATCGGCGACCACTACTGCACAGCCGACCAGTGGAAAGCAGGGCAGGTCGTTGACGTCATTGCCCAGATAAACAACATGTGCTGGATCCAGCTGGCGTTCCTGCAGTAATTGACGCAGAGCTGCCGATTTATCTGACAGACCTTGGATGACTGGCAGGTCCAGTTTACGGCAGCGGGCAGTGACCACCGGATTGGGCTCAGTAGACAGGACTACCATTGGGATGCCAGCTTTATGGAGCAAGGAAATACCCATTCCATCACGACGGGATACCGCAACGGATTCACGACCTTCCTGATCTACCCAGGCCCGATCATCGGTCATCACGCCATCGAAATCCAGGACCAGCAGATCAACCTGTTTCGGTAGAGGGCGCTTGCCACGCCCAGGAAGGACCATGGGTAGATCACTCTGTGAGATAAGCCATTCGGCACGCTGCCAGTCGCGCAATGTGTCAATGTCAATGGCATAACGTGGATCCATAATCAGTGGATAGATAACTTTTCCGCTTAATGAGCCCTGCTCCAAGATGGTTCGAACGCGGATAGCGTCGATGTGACCCGTCTGCCAATAGGTTTGAGGTAACGACTGGCGAGGTGCATTGAAGGGTTCAGGGTGTTCAGGCAAGCTAATCAAGGGCGTCATCTGACCCTGCATGTTGACCTGCCACATTTTATAAGGATTCTGGCCGGATGGGATGATCCCTCGGGCTGAATCGGCGTCTGGGTGATCGAGCAGGATTTGCACTGCTCGATCGATGCAATCGGGAGGGCGTATGGGTGAGGTGGGTCGCAGCTGTACCACGATATCCGGCTGATAGTTTTCATTTTTCTTGAGCCAGCCCAGGGCATGGGTGAAGACAGGCAGATCGGTGGTATCGTCGCGGGCAAACTCGGCTGGACGCAAGAACGGAACTTCAGCACCACTACTTTGAGCAGTACAAGCGATCTCATCATCGTCTGTAGAAACGATGGTGCGTGTCACCAGCCTGGATTGCAAAGCAGCTGCAATCGAATACTCTATCAGCGGGTAGCCGGCGAGCGGTTTGATATTCTTGCGGGGGATACTTTTTGAGCCCCCACGTGCAGGGATTAGAGCCAGGATTTGCATCAGGGTTTATCCTATCTTGAATTACCAGGCGGTCCAACCGCCATCCACAACCAGGTTGGAACCTGTCATGTAAGATGATGCATCTGAGGCCAGGAAGAGCAGAGCGCCGTTCATCTCGTCTTTGTTAGCCATACGCCCCATCACCGTTCGGGCTGTGTAGGCTTTAAGGAAGACCTCGTCGTGGTTATTAAATATGCCACCGGGGGTGAGGGCGTTGACGCGCAGTTCTGTACCGGTGTAGTAAGTCGATAGATAATGGGTTAATCCCAGCACACCGGCCTTAGTGACCGAATAATAAACCGGTTTGAAGGAAGTCTGTTGTCCTCCCCGCTGGTAAATGCGCTGGTCGGGACCTACCAACCCGTAGGTGGAACAAATATTGATGATGGAACCCTTCTTCCCCTGGGCAAGCATGGGTTTGACGGCTGCCTGGCAGCATAGGAACATGCCGGTCAGGTTGACTTCCAGGGCATTCTTCCAGGCATCCAGCGGATAATCCTCGAAAGTACCTGAGACCGCACCTTTTTTTGCCATTTCTGCCAGGGCTTGCGGATCGAATTTTGGGTCGAGAGCAGCCGAGTTGACCAGGATATCCAACCTGCCATAGGTGGCGAGTGTTTCATCGACCAGGTTCTGGACTGACTCGGGTTGAGTGACGTCGGTGGCAACGCCCAGGCAATGGAAACTGGATTGGATCAGCTTGGTAGCCAGAGCATTGACCTCACTGGCATTGATATCGGCAATTACAACTGAAGCTCCAGCTTCTGCCAGGGTACGGCAGAATTCCTTACCCAATAATCCCGATCCACCGGTGACGATTGCCACCCGCCCGGTAAGGTCAAATTTTTGCATAACAGAATTCATCTAAATTCCTATTCTTGTTGAAGCATAGATATTGTTTTTTGATCGATCGAGCGAGCTAATAAGCACCAGGAAGAAATTAACATTAAATTTATGGATTAAGGCAGCTGTGCGAGAGGAAAAAAGTAGATTTCTCCATCTGATGTATGAGCATATAGTGATAAATCTCGGGTAAAATTTTCTAAACGAGGGATGTATTGATCTCCGTATAATTGTTGAAATTGTGGCAATATAGAATTAAATAAAACCAATGCAGCGCCATTCTCTCGGAATATTTTTTGGGGAGGATCATTTGGTTCATCACCATAACGAATAGTAATGTTTTGCGGCTCTTGGTCAACTATTTCCGAGATATCATACGCAGGGCGTCCAGTATAGAATAACAATAAAGCCGAGTCGTTTGAAATAATTGGAATATCCCGCGGAAGCTGTTCTATCACATTAAAAATGGTGGAATCTCGCCAGGCTTTACTGGTATATCCAGATCCGTATTGATGATACTGAGAGACAATATTGACACTATCATGCAGATAAGATATAGATAACCCCACTGCTAAAAAAATGGGGAATATAGTGAGCCACCTCGCCGTCTGCCATGGGCGTATAAAGAAGTAGATTGATGAAAAGAAGGCGAGTAATAGCGCAATGTGCACAGGTAAGAGTGTGCGACTGATTAAAGTCGGGCGGGGGATAAGTATAAATATAACTGTATCCAAGGACAAACAGGTAAGCAACAGCGAACACGATCAACGCCGAGCTAAGAATTAATCCGTTAGTTGAGTCTAATACCTTTTGGTGATTGATACGCATTTTCCACACCGTCAGGCAAAATAAAACCAGAAACAGGGCAATAGATATAACGATTAAATTCCGAGCAAGATTATAAGTATATTGCGGTATAAGCGATGTAAATGGAAGCCAGGACCAGAATATTTTACATGACAGCCAATCGGAAATTAATAAATTGTTCCGACAAATTTACAAACAGGTAACTCCTTTCCTCAAGTGGATTGTGATTCTTAACCAGATGAGCCAGCCTATGGTTGGTAAGGCAGCCTACAAGTCCTAAAGGTCAACAGTCAGCATTTCTTTTTTTCCTGGGCTGGTTGCTGAAAACAAGCAGCCAATACATTCCCTGTGAGATAAATGCAAGTCCGGAATAACGTGTAAACATTGACAGACTAGAGGCAAATCCAGCGAGGAGAAGCAGTAACAGGTCGATTATTTCTTAAGAACAATAATACCAAGAATAAACTGGCTAATCCGGTGAAGATGAAAAGCGGTTCAGACATTGCCCCGCAAAATACATCGACCATGACTGGCATACTAAATAGCAAGAAACTGCCGATAATGGACAGCCATGAAGATTTTGTCAAAGCGTATATAGAAACACCCACTAACAGGATCGATAATCCGAACAAGATGATATCTATCCAGCGGGCGGTTGTTACCAGATCAGCACCGAGTAATCCAAAAAAGCCGAGAACGAAGGAGTAAAAGGGGGGATGTAATGCCAGGGGATGAAAAGCGCCAGATGGCCCGTAAAGACCCAATCCATGTCCTTCGATGAGATTGCGAGCAGTAAAGATATATTCAGTGGAATCGCTGATATACCCATGGACCCCAGACTGTGCTAAAGTAAATCACTAGTGAGCCCAAAAATCCGATAATAATGATCAACCCTATCGTCTGAGCCCGTTTGCTCAAAAAATTCATTCTATATTTTATAATTAGAAAGTGGTTTTAGATATTTATATCTAACCTGTTGTGAGGATGCAAGAATGCTCAATGATAGTCGCAATGATTGAATGCCATCATGCAGGGTGCAGGTGGGTTCGGCTACACCGTGGACCACGTCCCTAAAGTGGCGCAGCTCATCCAGGAACATCGAGTTGCGCTCGAAACCCACCGGCGGGTAGAATTCCTGAAGTGAGGCAGATTGATCTGCGGGGCTGATCCCAGATAGCCTGGTGATGCCATCGGCATTGTCCCAGCGAAGTGTGCCTTGGGTGCCGATAATCTCCAACCAGTGGGAGGGGGACGTCTGGATGTAATCCAGGTGGACACTACCCAAGGCACCATTTTCAAAACGCAGGCTGATTTCAGCAGTATCCTCAACCGGCATATTCAACCCTGTGTGGCTGGTGAATGCTGATAATGATTCGACCTCCCCCAGGAGCCAACGCAGATAATCCAAAGGATGAGATAAGGTGAGTACCACGCCTCCACCCAGCTCAGGACGGGCAGCATAACCCTGTTTATAGTCCTCCCATGGGTGCCAATTAGGTAGATATTCACCCCAGTGGGCATGGGCGGATATCGGCTCACCAATGCGCCTTCATCCAAAAGCTTTTTTAGCTGCTGTAAACCGGGATGAAAGCGAAATTGGAACCCAACCAGACCCGGTTGTGATTTCTGAACAATGGCTTGCTGTAGCTCGTCCAGCCTTGCCATCGAATGGGAGATGGGTTTTTCGATCAGCAGGTGGCAACCACAGTGGGCAGCCGGGATGGCTACATCCAGGTGAAGGGCGGTCGGGTTGGAAATGATGACTGCGTCTGGCATGTAGGCCAGGGCAGCCCGCAGGTCGGTTTCGACGGGGAAACCTGCCAGCTCATCATCGGGGAGAGTGGAGTGATGGGTATGGTAGAGCACGATATCCCGTTCACCCAGGGTGAGCAGGTTACGGAAGTGACGGCGACCGATAGAGCCGAACCCGGCAATCAAGTATTTCATGAATTGATCAGGATATGCAATCGATTGTAGAGCCCGAGAGTCAGGCGTTTGATGAGTGGAAGGCGCACAAGTCGACTGATCAAGCCCGCGGTTTGGTTTGGTGACGCTCTGTTTGGGCAGTAAGTCCTAAACGGTTGGCTTCAGCGGCATTTTCAGCACTGATCACATTGCCCAAAAGGCGGGTAACTGGGGTATGGGTGCTCAAGACGCAGATATCCCAGCTGGTCCACCGCGTTTTCCAGCTCGATCATTTTTCCCATCAGGTTTTTATCCCAGCCTGGCAGCACTTCCAGCATCAGCTGGCGAGGTGTGACAAATTGGTGGTGCCCGGCGGAGGCCAATGCGACTCACGCCCTGGTAGGTTAACTGGATATCCTCCAGACCAGCTCACTTCCTGCTGGTAGGAGTCCGGGCTGCGACCCATGTTATCGATGTAATGCTGTTCCATTTCATGGGGGATAAGCAAGCCCCGCGTGTAACACTGACCTCCGGTTGTTTGGTAAATGCCTCAATAGTCTGGGTGGCGTAACGCAGATGAGAACGGATGTAAAAACCCGTGACCAGACCCACCCGTGGGTAGGTATTCAAGATCTTCAGGTGGGCTTCCAGCCAACCTGGCAGGAAGAACACATCGTCATCTGTATAAGCCACAATCTCACCTGGGGCAGCCCGGAAGATCACCTGCAAGGCGCTGATCTTACCAATATTGCTTGCTCGAGAGGATCAGGTAGTTGATCAGCCCCATGTCGCGTAACTCGCATAAATAATTCACCAACTCGGGGCAGCTGCCATTATCGAATACAATCAAATCATAGGCTTGGGGGTATTGGCAATCAGGCTTTCCAGGCTCAGGCGAGTGACCGCCAGGCGCTCGGCGAAATAGCCAGCCTGGTTGGGTAGGTAGGTCAGCATGGCCAGGGTGATGCGTGATGGCTGGTAATCTGTTTGCTGACCACGATTCGGGTTTATTCCAATTCTGGGCATATGGTTTTATCTATGAGGTCCTGTCATAGGTATCCATGCAGGCGCGGGAAAAAAACGCTCGACAAGCCTACGGCGGAAGAAGCCAATCTGGCGTTGGATACGCACCATTCGATCCGGTTGGAGCAAATAAGGTGTGCTGCCATCAGGTTGAGCTAACAGGGTCAGATAGAGCGGGATCAGCTTGGAGCGCGGTAGACCATGCTGGCATCAGCTGAATCACGCGGAAACCTGCTTTATGAACCACCTGGCTCAATGTGTGTGCGCTGAAGGAAACGAGGTGGGCGACTTCGAAGCAATCGTGAGCGTACAGGTTGGGTACTTCCAGCAACAACCAGCCATCTGGCTCCAAGAAGTTTCGCGCGCAAATTTTGCAGGTATTCAACCGGATTGGGCAAATGCTCCAGCACATGCATCATGCTCACCAGGTTGAAGGGCGATAATTCCCGATGATTGAAGCTCATCCAGTGATGAAAACACTTCCAACCCAAAGATTGGGCATATTGCCGGTATACGTTACCTGGCTCAACCCCACATACACGACATTGATAATGAGTTTGAAATTGCTGGAGCAAAATGCCGGTTGAGCAACCGATATCAAGGATGCGGGATGAGGATTTGACCTGCTGTCGGGTGAATTCCAACGCAATCTTGGCGCGAGCAGCCTGTACCTGCCAGGTCCTTGGGGTTGGGTCCTTCCTGCCCCTGGTAAAGCAGGCGATACTCGGCTTCGTAAAATGCCTGGCTTTCCGTTTCAGTCATGCGGGGCGATTGATAGACCAACCCACATGCCTGGCAAATGACATTGGTCACCGGGTGACCACGAAACGTTCGTTGGTCGAAGGGAGCGCTGGCGCTCGAACCACACAGTGGGCAAACCTCGACAATTTCAGTCATCAGAGGTCGCGATTTGTCTTATCTTGTATGCCGCTCGGCCGCGAAATTCCCGCCAGGCTTTGAATGGATGGAAGATGGTAAAGAATAGATCTGCCAGGGTTTCTGAGTGGAGCCGAGTCAGAGGAAATATTTCAATCTCCCGTATGAGCTTGTGAGCACGCAGTGGAATAGGTTGAAGCTGACCAGCCTTGATGCAACGATCTGCATCCTGCAGGGTGAATATTGTTCGCCGGCCTCCAGCCAGGCGTAGATTCTCGGTCGATTCGGGTAGTCGATAATGTGGCTGACCTTTGGGCAGGTGTGAATAATCGTGGTCCTGATGAATCACCGGGATGGCTGAGCTTGCATCAACAACAGGCAGGTGTTGCCTGCGGGCATGGTAGATCATCCAGTTATCCCAGCCGGCCCGACCGATGGCGAAATCAGGTAAATCGGTGAAACATGGGCGCGGAAAAATAAAATAGTCACTTCCGGCAGGCGGATGTAACCGTCCCAAGGTTTGAACTGCAAACAGCAGCTGGGACTCCCAAACGGGATTGAAATCAAGCATTTGTTGTACATTCAGATCGTACCGTTGTCCGACGATGAGGAATTCTTTGAGCTGACAATATACCTGGGAAGCAACACTGACAAATGGAGACGTCAACAGGATATCTGCATTCACATAAGCCAGCAGCGGTGATGAGCTAATCTGGCGCGCCAGGCTGAAAATCGAGCTGACCAGCGGAGTGCCAAGCGGGTTACACTTCACCTCTGGCAGGTGAACAATGCCCACCTCGGCTGCAAATTCTGTCATCCCTGGCTCATTCCCGATCATGACCACATTTACTTCATCCCCCAGGTGCAGCCAGGATTGGATGGCGTTGCGCTGGATCAGGTCGATGTGCGGGTTGGTGAAAGGCTTAGGAGCGGTGAAAATTGTGATGAGCGGGTCTGAAGTTGACATATTTTTCGGTTATGCGTGTTGGGTTCGCTGGTCGACATCGAAAGCCGATTTGTGCCGTACCTGTGCATTGATGGATGCCAGACCGGGTTCGCGCTCCAATAGCGAAAGGATATCCTGCCAGCCAAAATCAACCTGGCCATCGAAATGATGGTAAACCTGGCGCACGAACTCCAGGTCGGCAGAGGTGTCCACCGTCCAACGCAGGGTGCCGTAATCAGGAATGTGGTTGAGCAACCCAATTTTGAACCCATGGGTTGAACTATTTTGCTCAACATACCATTCGGTCCCTTCAGGTAAATCTACCGGAGGGAAGGTCACCCCATCATAAAGATAAGGCATGACGTGCTCACGCTGATAATCCTGGTCAGCTTCTTTCCAGGCTCGCTCCAGTGCATCGAAAGTGCAGACTTCAACATCCAGGCCGATGGGGAGGCTGCGTTTCCAGGGCGGAGGCAGGCGGTTGGCGAGAAAATCAAAAGGGCGAGTGATTAGTGAAGAGTGATCAGGTATTTTGGAAGAAAGCTGCGTGAAGTGCGCATCAGACTTGCCAAGGAAAGCAGAAATTGTCAGGTCGATCTGGGCGGGGTCGATGAGCGGGCAATCCGCGGTCAGTCGGATGATCACATCGGCATGGTGATGCATACCAGCCTGGTAGAAACGGTCGAGAACATCCGGGAGGCTACCACGGAAGCAGGGGACAGCCTGTTGTTGGCAGAATTGTTCGAGCACGTCATCGGTTGGGTCGGTGGTGGTGGCAACCAGGATGCCATCGACCATTCTTGCTCGTTTCGTACGCTCAATCACATGCTGGAGCATAGGCTGCCCGGCAATATCCATCAGCACCTTACCCGGTAGACGGGAAGATGACATGCGGGCTTGAATTATGGCTAGTTTATTGAGTGACATAAAACTGATTCATCGATGGGAGAAATTTATCCCAATGCCAGCTGATAAGCCTTTTCGAGCTGCGGGAAGTTGTGCTCCCAATCGGCACGCGCTTCGGCAATTTGGCGAGCTTTCTTCCCCATCTCGGATAGATTCTGGTGCTGGTCAACGGCATTCAGGATGGCAGCAGCCATGGCTTCGGCATCTCCATCGGGAAATAACCAGCCATTCACACCCGGCGTGACCCATTCGCGGTTGCCGGGGATATCTGGGACGATGGCAGGCTTGCCGCAGGCTAAGGCTTCCAGTAATGAAATCGAAGTACCATCGCTGTGGGAGGCGCCGATATAAAGATCGGCACGGCGATAGTAATCCGGCAGGTCTGAAAACGAGACCTGACCCGGGAAGAGCACCTTATCATAAACCGCTCCGATCAGCAAAATCTGGCGAATAGGGGCATATTGAGAACCTCCGCCCAGCAGGGTGAGGCGAAGCTCGGGACGCTTACGGGCGGCGATAATAAAGGCTCGTGCAATCACATCAATGCCGTAAATCGGCTCCCAGCTGCGGGTGGAGAGTAAAATGAACGTTTGAACGTTTGAACGTTCTGACTTTGTAACGTTGAAATGGTGCAGGTCAATGCCCCAGGGAAAGGTGACGATGCGCTCGTTGGGCATTCCGTATGAGATGGCAAGCTTACGAATTGTGTCACAATCACCCACGAAGGCATCACTGTGATGCAAGGTATACCTGGTGGACCAGCTCCAAAATGGATTAATCCGGGCATCGTGCAGCAAGTCATACCCCCATGAGGTGCTGACCAGAGGATGAAACCCGGTCATTGCCACCAGGAAAGCGGAGCGCTGTATGGGACCGGCATGGATCAGGTCGGGATTGACCTTGCGGATCACCCTGCCCAGGTCATCCAGCAGGCGCAGCCCATGCTTAAACTTCGCAGGACCTTTGCCACCTACCCATTCCACCTGTTCGATCTCAAGCGGCAGGGGTCGGTCTTCAAGCACCTGCCCACCCCCTTCCAGGCGTAAATAAAACAGCTTATGCTCGGTTCTCGCCAGGGCAGTCAGAAAGCGATGGTCGTGCGTGGTGTAGCTACGTGAAAAATAAAGGATCCGCATGCTCAGGGGTTATAAGCGCTAGGGTCGAAAATTATTCACCCAGATCAGTCCAACGCAGCTCTTTACCCAATGGAAGATCGATTAATGCCCGCTTACCAATCACCGCGCCGATCTCGTGGGGTTTGATAGCACCGGGTGTAGCCGGGCGCAGGACGGCGATCATTTCGCGCTTGAATACTTCACCTGCATTAATCTCGCGGGCTGCGCGCAAGCAGCGGCGCTGGATGATCGCAGTTTCGACCTCATTCCCGGCCACGAACTTATCGGAACTGCCCAGGCTGCGCTCTAAAAGCCGGGTCTCCTCCACCATGTTGGCCCAATTTTGCGGGTTCATGGCGAATTTATGATCTGGCCCCTGACGGTCATTGCTGTCGGTGAAGTGGCGCTCGATGACGCGTGCTCCTAACGTCACTGCGCCCAGCACGGGAGCCAGGGCATGGGTATGGTCGGAGAGCCCCAGGATGACCTCCGGGAACATGCTGGCGTAAGTTTTAAGCACGTTCAGATGCAGATGGTCGTAATTATCGGGGCTGGCGGTGTAATTGGTGTTGCACTGCATCAAAACCAGCTGTGGATTGATCTTGAGGATGGCATGCACCGCCCGCTGGACTTCACCGATATCGGAGGCACCGGTGGCGACGAAAAATGGCTTACCCTTGGAGGCCATGCGTTCGAGAGCTTCGATCCAGTCGATCTCACCCGAGCCGGCCTTGTACATCTGCACGTATGCATCGAGCATGTCAATGGCTTCGAAATCATAAGGTGCGGAGAAGAAATCAATCCCCACCTCGTCACAAGTCTGCTTTAAGATCGGGGTCCACTCAAATGGGATCGAGGCTTCCGAATAGACCTGAAAAACCGACTTTTTCCAGCTAGCCTGGTGTGAGACCTGTCCATCCATGTGGGTGAATCCATAGTCCGAGACGATATTGGGGGCGCGGAAATTCTGGAACTTGGCTGCATCTGCCCCGGCTTGCCTGGCCAGGCGGATGAGCATTTTGGCGCGTTCCAGGTCTCCATCATGGTTGGCGGCAATATCAGCAATGAAATAAGTGGGGTGATGGGCGCCAATGGTATGTGCGTTAATTGTAATTTCCATGGTCAGCTCCGGGGAATGATAAATCAAAGGACAAGTTAAGGTAACTCCATGCTATGCAGCATCTGTGGATAACCCTGTTGATAAAGGGTGTATAACCGCTCTAATCCTGTGGAAAGGTTGGGGAGAGATTGACCAATGGCATGCGCCAGCTTTTCTGAACGAAGGTTGAGGTTGGGAGAGCGGATGGCTTTCAGCCCCGATTGTTTGACCGAGATAGGACTGATCAGGTTGCCATCCAATCCGAATCGTTCCGCCAGACGCATGCCAAAATCATACTTGCTCAGTGATTCTGAGCTAACCACATGGTACAACCCGCTGAGATTCTGCTCGAGCATATTCACGAAGATATCCGCCAGGTGGTTGGCGAGCAGCGGGCAGAAAAATACATCCGTGAAACCCATTACCTGCTTCCCCAGGCTCAGGTTGTTGAAGAAGAACTCTGCCAGGCTGCGTTTACCGGTGAGTGACCAGCCAAACAGGTTGACCCGGGCAATAATGGCGGAGGGGTCAGCTTCAAGGACAGCCAGCTCGCCATTCAGCTTGGTGCGAGAGTATACCCCGACTGGATTGGGGGGATCCTGCTCCGAATAATCCCCGCGCAGACCATCGAAAACCGAATCCGTCGAGACGTGGACTAGCCGCGCTCCGCTCCTGGCGACATGGCTTGCCAGTATGCGGGGGAGATCGGTATTCAACTGTTGCGCCAGGAGGGGATCAGCCTCGCAGGCATCTAAATTTGCCAATGCGGCACAGTGGATAACCCACTCGGGGTGGGTGCTTTCGAGCAGGCGCTCCACTGAACCAGGAACCAGCAGGTCGGTTTGGATTACCGTAAAAGCAGCGGTATTCAGGGCATGGTGGTTGACCGTGCCAAAGACCGTGTGCCGGCGGGTGGTTTCCAATGCCAGGTTAAGACCCAGCAAACCACTGGCTCCGGTGATGAGGATACGCATGTCACCTATTCTTCAACATAACCGTTTACCTGACGATTCTCAAAAGGAGCAACCATTTCACGGATTTGATTCACATCCAGCCAGTTAGGATTATTATCGCTGCCGAAACGGAACCCGGCTGGCAAGACCTTGCCTTCAGATTGCCAATCATGCCCAAACCAGGCATTCGGGCTGGGCTGGACGACGTACATATCGTCCATCTCAACTGCTGAGCGGGATTCATCTTCGGAGATCAACACCTCATGCAGTTTTTCGCCGGGACGGATGCCAACAAAATTGATTTCAGTTGCTGGAGCGATGGCTTTAGCCAGATCGACGATATTCATGCTGGGGATCTTCGGCACGAACACCTCACCGCCATGCATTTTTTCAATACAATGGGTTACAAAGCGCACACCTTGATCCAAGGTGAGCCAAAAGCGGGTCATACGCTCGTCGGTAATGGTCAGTTTACCCGATGCTCGTTGTTGCAGGAAGATAGGCACGACACTGCCGCGGGAGCCCACCACATTGCCGTAGCGGACACAGCTAAAACGAGTAGCCATCCCACCTGCATAGGAATTGCTCTGGATGATCAACTTTTCAGCGGCGAGCTTGGTAGCACCATATAAATTAATCGGATTGACCGCTTTATCGGTGCTGAGGGCGAGTACTTTCTTGACCCCTGCATCCAGGGCTGCCTCGACCACATTGCTGCTGCCAAGGATATTGGTTTTGATGGCTTCCATGGGGTTGTATTCACAGGCTGGCACCTGCTTCAAGGCTGCTGCGTGGACGACAATATCCACCCCATGCATGGCACGGCGCAGGCGTTCAACGTCGCGCACATCCCCGATGAAATAACGCAGGGAAGCATGGTTGAGACCTGCCACGCGCATCTCGTGTTGTTTGAGCTCATCGCGGCTGAAGACGATCAGCTTGGCGGGATGGTACTCAGCCAGCATCAGCTCGACGAATTTACGACCAAAAGACCCGGTTCCACCGGTGACGAGGATGACCTGTTCAGTCCAGTTCATAGATTCTCCATCATAGCTACTCTTGATAATTTCATCTGTTTTTTGCCAGCACAATGAGTGGATACTGACCAACCCTGCCCAGAAAATGTGGAAAGCGTTCTTCAAGCCAATAAATCAGCCTTAACCAGGACCTACCTGCCAGGTGCGGGTGGATAAAGGTGCGCAAGAAGCGCACGGAGACGCTGCGCCAGCACCATATTTGGAGCGGCATCCGGCTGCCAAGTTCCGCTAGCAGGCGAGCGGCGTTTTCCTTGCGGACGAAGGTGCCAGCGCGCCTTCAGGTGTTGAGCAGAAGCAGGTGAAGGCTGATCCAAACTCACTGCTTTTGAATGGGGCTTGAGCAGTGCGTATAGCCGATCAATTAATGCAATCCAGAAGTTAAGAAAAATGGTCAGCGGTGGGTTATCCCATCCATTGACGACGACCGCTTTGCCGGAATCCGTCAGGGTGCGGTGAAACTCCAGGTAAGCCTGGGTATGCTCTTCGATTGGCAGGTGGTGGATGGTGTGCAGTGAGACCTCTCCATCGAAGCTGCTGGATCTAAATGGCAGGCAGGCAACGTCGCACATGACGTACAACCCGTGATTCCCGATGCGCTTGCGGGCTTCCTGCAAGGCTACCAGCGAGATATCCGCACACACCCGATATTGGTAGCCCTTGGAATACTCCAGGTACTCTGGGTATTGGATTGGTCCGCAACCGGCGTCCAGAAGGAAGCGACCACTGCGGTTCAGATGCCGCAATACCCGCATGTGGCACTTGTGGATATAGTCATGCGAGACGGGTCGCAAGTCTTCATAAGACGCGTTCTGGTAGAAGCCGTCACTCTCCGTCTGCCAGCCGACCTGGTCATAAAATTCACGCACCTGATGCTTAATCTCCAAATCTGAATCCATCACTCACCAACCGATTGGCTCTCCAACCAGGTAGTTAAACGTCCGTTGATAGCCGGATAAATCTTCATCGTTAAGCAGACGTGAAAGCGGCCAGGTTTCAATATCCTTCCAAAAATGCACCAGGTGCCAGGGGAAGGGATGCGGGTATTCAAAGAAAAATCGATAGGCATAATTCCAGGCTTGCTCCACCTGGGGCTGCGATAGGCGATGTGACCCGGGAGCTGCCAGCATCTCATTCAACATCTCAAAATAAGCTTCCCAACTTTGCGGATCGGAGGTGAAACCTTTAGCCCGGTAGTGAGTATTGCCGACGACGACGACCGGTACACCGCTCATGGCCATTTCCATACCAACGGTGGTGGTGTATACCAGGCCAAGATTGGCAATCTCCACAATATCATAGGTGTTGACCTTGGCATCCGCGGGCACCAGGTGGATGTGTTCGGGGATGACAGGCAGGGCTTTGCGGACCACATCCGCCACAGACGGGCCTTTGGTGATCAGCTCACCCGGGTGGATACGCGCCACCAGCTGCACATCCGGTCGGGTGGCGAAATACTTTACTGTGCGCTCCAGCCATTCGGTCATCGAATCGCTGAAAACCTGCCGACCCAGGGTGAGGCTATCACCGATCACATTGGTGGCGAGCAGCACGATGGGGCGCTGATCCAATCCCAGTGTCTGGCGTACCTGTGCGCCTCCCTCGGAGGGCACACCCTGCCAGCGGCGGGCGAAATTTTCCCACAGGCTGCCACGCTGCCGAGATGAGAACAGCCTGCGTACCAGGCTCAACTGGTCTTCACTGAGGGGCTGATTTTGACGCGCCTTCCACAGGTTAGAGGTGTCCTGCCGCATAACCTCAGCATTCTGCGCCAGCCAGATACGGTCGCGCTGCTCGCCGAATTCGTAGGTGACGGTTGGGATGCCCAGAAAACGTGCAACCTGGTAGATCACCCCAAATTCAAGGATGGTACCGTTGGGGAGGATGATCACGTCAGGGTTATGCCTTCTCAGGTATGAGAAAGCAGCGATCGCGGCTGATTGGTTGCGATGCAGGCGTAATTTATATAGCTCACTCTCCAGGCTGACTTCTTCCACCTGAAGGGTGTATTGGGTATCGCGCAACGAAACCAGATCAATTGAATTAAGCAGCTCGGAGGGCAACCTGGTGGCCCTGGATTGGCTTAATAACGGCACGATCCTCAATAGAGGTGCGGTTTTCGATAAAATGTTTTCGGCGTACACATTTTGCCGGCGCAGGTTGAAAGCGTCGATGGGTACCTGCCACCTGGCGTAAGGTAAATAGGATAATGAAACGGAATGCCCCAGACCCGCCAGAGACATCCCCAGCAGGGTAGCATGTTCAAGCCAATAACGTAATGTCGCGAAGATAAAGACGCGTTTATGCCGATCAGACATTCTTGACCGATTGAGTGATGAGTAAACCTTTGAGCTCATCACTTGGGTGCGCCACTCGGGGATGGATTGCTCCAGCCGGTCGAGGGCAAATTCAGGCGTGACCGGCTTGCCTGGCTGGCGCAAGTACCAGTAGGCTTCAGCAGTCAGGGGGATCTGCCCCAGGATATTTTTAATGTCCTGCTTGCTCACCATTCTCATAGGCGCTCGATCACCCAATCTAGAGCCGGGCGTACCGGACCCATGCGTGGCTCGGGCCATTGTTTGCCGGGGGCACCGGTGGCATCCACGCTGAATGCCAGGCTATGGTCATCCCAAAAATAGCGTTTGATACGAAAGCTGCTGGCGTTGACTGCCAGGACATAGCGACCTTCGTTGAAGGTATTGGCTGGGACTGTGCAGCGGCTGATATAATGACCTGCCGGTCGCACCCCATTTTGCTCGAATTTATCGGGGTCGTCCAGGTCGAATGAGGTGAAGACGTATTCACCCCGCATGGTCAGAAGATAAATACCTACCCGCAAGCCAGTGAGGGGACTATCCAGGCGATACTCGATCTCGATCGTAAATGGCTCAGTTGAGCGTAAAGTATCCACCACCCGACTGTTCCGGTCCCGCAGGCGTAATGCCAATGGTGTAAAGGGAGCCGCATCAGCGGGTATCTCCTCGGAGGTCCAGATGCGCTCACCGGCACCGGTGAAGCCGGCTGCCATGTAATAATCCAGTGCCTGAGCGGTAGGGGCGCGATAGACCAGGTGACCCTTTTCCAGCACCATGGTTTCCTCAGTGAGACGCAATACCGCCGACATATTGTGGCTGACGAACAGCACCGTGCGACCTGCCTGGGCAACATCGCTCATCTTACCCATACACTTACGTTGGAATTCGGCATCTCCAACTGCCAGCACTTCATCCACCACCAGGATCTCGGGTTCCAGGTGTGCTGCCACTGCAAATGCCAGTCGCAGGTACATCCCGCTCGAGTAACGTTTGACCGGCGTATCGATGAACTGCTCGACCTCGGAGAAAGCGACAATCTCATCAAATTTGTGGTCGATCTCCAGGCGCTTCATCCCCAGGATGGCGCCATTCAAGTAGATGTTCTCGCGCCCGGTCAGCTCGGGGTGAAAACCGGTCCCCACTTCCAGCAAGGAACCCACCCGACCATGGATCTCAGCACTGCCTTCGGTGGGCTCGGTGACACGCGATAAAATCTTGAGCAGGGTGCTTTTCCCGGCGCCATTCCGGCCGACAATCCCCAAGACCTTGCCCTGGTGGACTTCGAAGGAAATATCGCGCAATGCCCAGATTGTGCTGGCTGGGTTGGATGACATGGCAGATGCACCACGTCGTAAGCGTTGAATGGGCGCGTTCACCCCGGCGACGATGGTATCGCGCAGGGTTTTATAGCGCTCGGGTGCAGTACCGATACGGTAGCGCTTGCCCAGGTCTTCAACGCGGATGGCAATATCAGTCATAAAACATTCACATGCATTCAAAATAGTCCACGCAGTCCTAAATCTCATCTGCGAAGGTGCGTTCCATATTGCGGAAATAAACCAGACCGGTGATCAGGATGACGACTGCAATCCCAGCAGAGACTGCCAGCAACTGCCACGGCAGACTATGAATCCCCAACAAAGACCAGCGGAAGCCTTCAACCACTCCGGTGAGCGGGTTCAATGCATACAGGATCTGCCAATTTTTTGATACCACGGAAGAGGAATAAACGATGGGGGTCACAAAGAACCAGATTTGGGTTAAAAATGGCAGGATATGCCCCACATCACGGTAGATCACATTCATGGCGGAGAACCACAGGCTGACGCCGAGGGTGGCGACCAGAGCCAGGAATGATGAATAACGGCAGGGTGAGTAATGCAGGGGTGAATTTAAATGTATAGGTTGAATTAGGCGAGAAAGTGTAGAACAGGATGATCACGATGTATACACCGAAGGCAATCGCAAAATCCACCATGCCTGCCAAGACGGATGCCACCGGGATGGTCAGGCGGGGGAAATAGATCTTCGTGATCATATTGCGGTTGGTGACCAGCGAGCGACCGGCATCGTTCATCGCCTTGGAGAACAATCCCCAGGGGAGTAAAGCGGTGAAGTTGAAGATGGGATAGGGGACGCCTTCTGATGAAAGACCGGCTGCATTGGAAAAGATGAAGGTAAAAACGACCATCTGCACGACGGGCTGGATCACTGCCCAGGCCGCGCCCAACACGGTTTGCTTGTAGCGCACCAGGATATCCCGCCAGGTGAGGAAGAGCACCAGCTCACGGTAGACCCACAGGTCGCGCAAGTTCAACGCCGCCAGGCCGTGCGTGGGACGTAAAAATGTTACCTCTGAGTGGGATTTCGAGAGCTGATTTGCAGCCATGGATAAATGGTTAGATCTTACGGTTTTGACGATACCAGGCGATGGTCTGGCGCAGTCCCTCCTCGAAGGGTACCTTTGCTCTCCAGCCGAAATATTCAGCCGCCCGGCTGGTATCCAATCCACGGCGTGGCTGACCGTTGGGTTTGGTGGTATCCCAGACCAACCTGCCCTCAAAGCCAGTCAGGCGGGCGATCAACTCGGACAGATCCCTGATGCTGATCTCATGCCCTGAGCCAATATTCACCGGCTCGCTGCCGTTGTAAAACTCAGTGGCAGTTAATATTCCATCGGCAGCATCACCTGCATATAAAAACTCACGCGTCGGAGAGCCATCGCCCCACAAGGATACTTCTTTGTCCCCCCGCTCCTGGGCTTCGATGCATTTGCGTACCAGGGCTGGGATGACGTGGGAGGTCTCGAGGTTAAAGTTATCGCCTGGCCCATACAGGTTGACGGGAAGTAAATAGATGGCATTGAAACCATACTGCTGGCGATAAGCCTGTGCCTGGACGAGCAGCATCTTCTTTGCCAGCCCGTAGGGGGCGTTGGTTTCCTCGGGGTAACCTCCCCAAAGATTTTCTTCCTTGAAGGGAACAGGTGTGAACTTGGGATAAGCGCAAACCGTGCCGATGGCGACGAATTTACTCACCCCACGCTTCCAGGCTTCATGCATCAGCTGCACACCCATCATCAGATTGATGTAGAAGAAATCGGCAGGACGTGCCTGATTGGCACCAATTCCACCAGCCAAGGCTGCCAGATGGATGATGATATCAGGTTGGCTGGCATCAAGCATGCGTTGGATATCCTGAGGATTGACCAGGTCATATTCTTCGATGGTGGGAACAAAAATATCGGTTGCTCCACGTTGTTTCAAGCCATCGAGGACAAAAGAGCCAAGAAAACCTGCCCCACCGGTGACGCAAATGCGTTTATTTTGCCAGAATTTTGGATCGGATTGATAAGCCATGATTGCTCCTAATCTGTAGCTTCACCATACGCTCGGTGGTGACCTTATTGGACGATAAACTGTGCATTTCGATAACGCTGGTCGTGTGGGTTACTGATCAACCCCGTGCGGATGGCGTGCAGTACTTCGCGGATGCCGTCATCAGGGGTTAACCGGGTCTGGAAACCCAGCTCACGTTGTATTTTTTCATAAGAGACGGTGATATCGCGCATATCCCCACCAAAGGTCATATCTTTATAAGTGACAACGGTCTCAGGCATGCGTTTGAGCACCATTGCTACAATTTGATCCTTGGTATAGTTGCCATTTTCTGAACCCAGGTTATAAATCTGGCAGCGTACCTTCTCATCCGGAGCCTGCAACCCGAGGATGAAGCCACGAATTGCATCGTGGATGTGGACAAAGGAACGCGAATAACCGCGCTGGTAGATGAGCAGCTCGCGTTTAGTATAAGCTTCAAGCACGAACTGGTTGATGATCAGATCAAAACGAGTGCGAGGGGAGATGCCATACAAAGTTGCCAGTCGGTAGATAAGAGGTGTGCAGGAGGAATCGCTTTGGGCGATCAGGAAGCGCTCAGCAGCGATTTTTGTCTCAGCATACAGTGACTGTGGGGTGAGAGGTGAGGCTTCGGTGACCGGCTTGCCATCGGGTGAGAGACCATAATTGCTATACGAGGAGGCATATACCAACCGGCTGACCCCCAAGGAGACGGCTTGCTCAAAGACACGCTCGGTGGCTTCGACGTTATAGCGCCAGGCGACCTGCCTACCGACCGACTGGCAGGCTGGGAAACCAACAATGGCAGCTAAGTGGACCAGCGCAGTAGGTTTATCCCAATCGGAACGCAAGTTGGAGCGGACGGCACGCGGCTCGATCACATTGGCTTTGGCAAAGTGAAAGTTGGGATGAGCAGAGAACCCCATCAGGGATTCGCCACCGAATATCAGGTCATCGATGACGGTAACTTTCATTCCAAGCCGCAGCAGCTCACCGGTGAGCAAAGAGCCGATATAACCTGCCCCGCCGGTGATAACAACGTGTTTCAATTGGGTTGCTTCCAAATAGACTTCCCTATCATTCATGGCAGCACTTCCATACGCAAGTTGACCTTTACCCCATGGACCAATAATGTGGGATCCGACGGATCCGAGCTGATTTTAATACCCTGCTCCAGGCAGGTGAGGCGGCAGATATCGGCGATGTCATTGGTCTGACTGGACAGTTTTGGGTCTTCAGGATTGACTTCGGTTTCGATGTGCACCTGATCAAAACCATTGCGCTTGACATCCACCAGAAGCTCACGTACCCGTTTGCGGATATTGCGGTAGAGCAGGAAGGATTGTTCTATATAGTCAACCGTCAGGTGTGCTCTGAAAGTGATGCCTTCAGGGGTGATGATATAACGGAGCTTGCGCCGTTCAGCGCGCTTTACCTTGACATAACCCTTGGCGATCATACGCTTAAGGTGCCAGTTAACCGTACCAACCGCAACCCCAAGCTGGGTTGCCAGGGAAGCCTGGGTGATATTTGGATCATTCTCGATTTGCTCGAGCAGGTTCATTTCACGGGTAGCTTCAGGATTTTCTGCCATTTGAGGTCAAGAGGATTTTCGGTTAAGCTATAGCATGCGAATAATCAAAATTCAGTAATTGAAATTCAACGACTGAATTATAACTCAATATTACAAATTTTGCGATACCTTTTTATTCTGTTAGTTACGCTGAGAATGGCAGGAACCTAGCACACATTAAATTTCCCCACGATGCGCAGGATGTCAAACCCTTCAGCATACTGGCGCTCTGCCAGTGCTCCATGGCGGATGAGCGTGGCACGCAAGACCGACGCATCAAAGTAATATTTATCGTTGTAGGTGGAGTATTCACCCAGTGCCTGGATCTTACGCTCGACATCTACCTGGCTGACTTCGACCAGGAAGTGGGGAAAGAACCCGTAGCTGCTGCGCAAGGCGTCAAACCCTAAGACGGTGGTTCCGCGGAATGCGCGTAATACTTCCTCCGTGGTCTGCTGGTGATCCTGATGGATATCGGCACGTGTGTGGGTGATGACGATATCGGGTTGATATTCGTGATTGAGTTTGTACAGGTATTCGAGGATTTCCTGGCGCAACTCAGGGAAACGGCGGGTGACAAATGCTTCCAGCCTGACGTGATCACGTGGGACGCCCAGGATTGCCATGCTGCGGTAGTGTTCTTCTACCACGTGAGCAAGCGTTGGGTTCTTTTGATTATCCGACAAGGTGACACACAGGATATCCGTCTTACCAATGATGTTGGAGATGAATGCACCACAACCCAGCTCGATATCATCGGGATGGGCACCGATGAAGCATACTTTTTTACCGTGGAAAAGCATCATGATCTGTCCTATTCAAAATCAATTCATCTGGAGTTTGATTATTGTCAGTTGAAGCTCGCCGTTCCATACCCTTTAATAGAATTTCACGTTGATAAATCGTATCATGTAAATCCATAGATATTTTATTACCCGAAAGGTGGTAGCGTGGGGCACCTGTGCGGTTGTAATTCATCACGATATCCGGGCATAAATCGATTTTATATCCCTGGCGGATTAATCGAAATACCCAGTCATAATCCACAGCTTTATCATAGATGGACATAAATGGCACATCCGTGAATGCTTGTTTACGCCCGAGCAGGATGCCTGAACCAATGTTGAATTTCAATTCCAGATACGAATTTATATCAAATTCAGAATTATAAGTCGGAGTAACGCTCCCATCATCGCTGACCAGGTTGTAATTGCAATAAACCACATCCAGCGCAGGGTTCAGGATTATGTATTCCAATGGTTTTGATATTCTATTTGGCAGCACCGTATCATCATCATCGGTAAATACAGTAAACTGTCCCTTTGAAGCATTCAGCCCGATGCTTCGAGCTTTTGATAATCCCACATTCCTTGGGAGACGGATGGACACGATCCGTTCATCTTTTTGCTGATAACCATAAATAACTTTACCGGTTTCTGCACTTGAATAATCATCCACCAGAATTAACTCAAAATTAGCGTATTCGGTATCCAGGATGGAATTTATGGCAGATTTTAATAAGTCCGGACGATTTCTGGTGGCAAGAATGATGGAGACAGCTGGTCTTATTCCACTTAGATCAAATGGTGCCTGAAGGTCATATCTTTCAGTAATAATCCTGTCAGATTCGCGCATCAGCACTTCCTTGGAGGCGCGATAAGACTGATTATCCTTATGGGCGACAAATGCACTTGATACCACCAATGGGAAACCATGAAGCAAGGCGCGGCAGGAATAATCAACATCATCACCACCGTAATAACAGAATTCTTCGTCGAGCAAGCCGATCACTGAGCGCAAGCGGGTCGGAATATACGCACAGAACATGTTAATCGGATAATTGGTGAGCCGTGACGAACCCTGCCCCCACATTTGAGGATTACCGGCGCACATATGCCCGGTATGCGCTCCGGTCAATGCAATGCCCTTAGAATCACGCCTTAAATTCTCAAGCCAATTTCCGGTCACTTCGGTATCGTCGTTTAGCAGGACAACATCATTGGTGCTCTCTTTTAATACCAGGTTGTTGGCACGGGAGAAATTAAATAATTCCATCGTGTGCGTAACGATGTGTGCGTGTGAAACCAGGCTATGATCGGGTAATTTAGCCACGTCATCTTGATGGACCACAAGATGCAGGTTATACATGCCTGCTTTGGTGAATTGTTCGATGGAAGATAAACAGGGGATGATGTGATCGTGATTCGGACCGACACAGATGATAATATCAACTTTTTCAGTCACCGGGAGACTATTGATTCGAGAAAATAATTCACTATCAAGCAGGGGATTTTCCTTTATCCACCTGGTCTCTGAGGCAGTTATTGAAGTGGATACATTGCGCGGTTTAGACACGCGCCAATGGATGTCTTGATATACGCCTTTAGGCCCTTTTTTGCGCAACCTTAACCAACCTTTTCGAAAAAACTCATAAAAGTCCCGTCGTTTTGAAAAGGCCGGAAAGAAGAAATCCCTGATTTTCTTGAGTAGATTTCAGCATTGCATTACTAAATTCAAACTTTTTCAGTGATGTTTTTCTTCGAGAAAATTCCAAAAATGCTGTCAAGCACTTTTGAACGCCGGCTGGCCGGGGGAGCGATAAACTCACGAATGCGGCGCAATGCCAGGGCTAATTTCCACGTTTTGCTGTTGGTAATGCCTGAAATTTCTGCTTCCTTCTGAGCCACCCGGTGCTCCAATTGAGCCACCGAATCTTTCAATTCAGCAATTGTATTCTTTTGTAGCTCCAGCTGCTGCTGGGTATATCTGTTCCCCGAGACGGTCTGGAAAGCCAAATTCTTAATCATCTTGTGATGAGGAGAATTATCCGGCGGTTTACTCAATCCGGTCTGATATGCTTTTTGATAGGCTGACAACCAGAGTGGGGCATTTTTCGATAACAACCAATTGGATCGAATATGAGCCTGAGCATTTGTGGCAAGAGAATATCTCAGCTCAGGATCTTCGATCAATTTAGCCAGGCAAATTTCCCACTCCTCAGCAGTGGAAGCCAATAAGCCGTTTTCACCGTGGGTGATGACCTCCGCATACGGTGCAACCTGACTGAAAACCCCTGGAACACCCATGGAACCATATTCCAAATATTTAATGGAGCTTTTACAGTTATTGAAGGTATTATTCACCAGAGGAGCGACGAAAATATCAGCCGATTGGGTTTGAAAATATCTTGCGAATTCGGGATAATTCCAGGTAATTTGATCATGCCAATGAACGAACGGATAGGCTGAAAACTCCCCAGGGGGTTGCGTTCCCCAGAAACGGAATTCCAGCCTATCTGGGAAACGACGGATCAGACTACGGAAAATTGGAAGTATCATTGCCAGATCCGATTGATGGGTGAGCCCCCCCATATACCCGATAATTATTTTCTCATCCAGACCAGTTTTCCGCAACGGAGGTTTCAGTTGCCAGATTTTATCATCCAGGAAATTGGGCAGGACCATGACGTTTTTATTGCTGTCGAGCACATATTCACCCAACGATTTGGTGCTCACCGTCACGAAATCCACCTCCAATAAAGCCTGGTAGGTGGGTAATAATTTCCCGGTAAAGATGTGCTTGAGGCGGTCCGGGTGGTATTCAGGAAGCTCGAAGAGTAAATCGTCTAAATCGAGGATAACCGGGATATGCTTTTCGTGGGCCTGGGCAAGGATGTTTTCATATACTTCAATGGCGTAGGGGAAATCGCGCTGGAGCACGATTACATCCCCATGCGCGGCACGATCGATATTGATCTGTCCATTTTCGACCCCCATGATCACTTCTAGCCCCAAATGATGGGCAGGACCGATCATTCTTAAGTGAGATAAGGCATCCTGGATATTGAATGAATAGAAACAAACTGTTGATATCTGATCAGTTTGGGTATGGATGGGGTTTGGATTATTATCACGCTGATCGGTCATAACCATTAACTCATTCGTTTTCAGGATGGCTTGATTTTACCTTCTTGAACGCAGCCTTACAAGCACGGATGGATAAGCCTTCACATACCTGGTACATTATTTCAGTTCACGCAATCTTTCGAAACGGAATAAGTGGTGCGGCTAACCGTCGCAAGAATATCCATATTTGCTTCATGAGAATGGATAACCCGCGATAGCGCAAGGTGTACCATCCCTGTTGTAATAATGTCGGTGATTTCTCGAAATTAACACTTCTCCAGTAAGGGCTATTAGATCCGTCATTTATGTCGGCAGCAGTGATATCTTTGCGGGGTAATTCCAATTTGACACCGATTAATGCGTTTAATGTTTCTTCAAGCTCTTTAGCCCGGATTAAGGGGTGGTAGCGCTGCATAACGTCCACGAAGGCAGCTTCTCCCACTTGCTGACATAATTTTGGCTGTTGAATCAATGCCGCCAGGGCGTGCTCCCATTCCGGAATGTCGTGTGCCAGGTAGCCTGTCTCAGCCTGTTTAATGGCGACTTTGAAGGCCTCACTCGGACTGGCTATTGTTGGCACCCTGACCAAAGCGGCCTCCACGTATTTGATCTCGCTTTTCGATTCTCCGAATGGATTATCAATGCAAAGGGGAGCCAGATTGATGTCAAACCTGCTCAGAATTTCCGGTAGATTTCGCCATGCTACCAGCTTCTTATGGTGTATTCGGGCCGCCAGATCTCCCCAATCATCTCCGGGGTCAACGGGACCCACCAACCATAACTCCGAGGTCGGAAAATGGAGTAGAGTGGATTTCAAAGCCGGCTTGATCAGGGCAAAGTCTTGGTTGTGGGTGGCGGTTCCGCTGGCATAACCGATCACGATGCCGGAATCACTGTTTTTCTGGATTAGAAAAGTTTTTTCGGAAATATCCAGCATCTCCATGCTAAAAGCATTTCGGTGCACGCGGACGGGTTTACCAAGTTGGCTGATTCGTTCCGCCAGATACCCGGTGGAGGTGATGACCCCATCACAGGCTTCAGCAGTTTTGCGGTACAAGTGCATTTCTTGCTGATACAAGGCGGAACGGACAGGATCGGAAAAATCTATGCTGTTTATATATTTAAACGCCTCAGGTTCAAATAACAGGTCATCGATATCTTGAATCAGGATTCCATCTTTATGGTGCATTTCTTGGATGAGCCAGTCAATTTGTCGATTGAAAGAGGCACGATGGAGAATGATTACGGATGAGCGGTCAACTTTTTTCCGCAGGTCTCTATCTGTGGTGTGGGAAAGCTCACAATCTAATCCCAGCAAACGTGCTTGTTCGTATAGATGAAAAGTACGATAGCGGCGCGTGTCACCCCGCACCCCACTCAAGATCAGAATGGAGGGTAAATTATCTTTCATAACGAGGCCCGGCAAAATGGATCAATTTATTTCGAAATACACGATCTTAGTGTCGCTTGAATCGAGGATTGTTCAGCTAAAATACTCTGTAATCAGATCCAATTTCTTCACCGGAGAGATCTCGCCCCGTCGGGATAACGTGGGTATGCGCCTCATCAGTGATAGATTGGAGTTATAGAATGGGTCTCCTCGCTCGATTAGCGGTTTTAAGTGCTGGCTGGCGAGCTGTATATCAGATGGGGGTTTATACGTGGAGCGGGTGGCACCTTCATGATGGATCAGGCGTGCAAAGGGTGTGTAAACAACCCGGTACCCAGCCTGGATGGCGCGTAAACACAGTTCGATATCATTGAATGCAACCGAATAGCTTTCATCGAAGCCACCGATTTTTTCGAAAACAGTTTTACGCATCATCATGCAGGCACCCGTGACGGCAGAATAATCGCGGTACCAATCCACGGAACCAAAATACCCGCGGTATCCCTCAGGGCAGCCTGCATAAATATGGTTGGCATGTCCTTCCAAACCGACCACAAGACCTGCATGCTGAATACTGTGGTTTGGATGAAGAAGCTTTGCACCAACAATCCCAATCTCAGGTCTACTGGACCAGCGTGCCATTTCGTCGAGCCAGCAAGGATCAATGCATTCGACATCATTATTTAAGAACAATAATAAATGGCCTCTCGCATGCTGAACCGCCCAATTGTTGAATGCTGAATAGTTAAATACCTGGTCATGCGTAAAGATTTTCACCTTAAGGTTTGATTTTAAGTGCTCATAATATGTAAAAGTCTCATGCTCCTGGCTGTGGTTTTCAACCAGGATGAGCTCATACTGGGGGTATTGGGTCTGAGCGAGAATCGAGTCGATACAGCGTTTTAACAACCTGACTTGATCGCGGGTGGGGATGATAATTGAGACCCTGGGTTGTGGATAGGACCAGCTAAATTGTGATGTACCTGTGCTTGACGAACCTTGATAAGCCACATCTTTAAACCACTGCGTTCCAGATGTACGATCAGGTTTTCAGGGAGAAAACTATCTCCAAACCAGGCAGGGGTTTGTCCGTCCCGGGTATGGAATAGCACCTGGGGTATATGGATAATCTGGCCTGCCATTTCTACGCAGCGCAGAATTGCGTTTTCCAATGGGGTGCCATCGACAGCAGCATTTACCAATTCTTGCCGGTGAAAAAAGGCTCGGTTAAGGTAATTAACCGATAGAAGCAACTCGGGTGACCAATCCGGCCAAAAAGATGGGTCGTGCCGCGTCAATCCATCCACAGAAACCTTATCGGTATCAGAATATATTATCGTCGCATTCGGTTGAGCTTCCAGCCAGGAGGCGAAGACTGACAACACGTGCGAAGATAAGATATCACCTGAATTTAGAAAGCCCAGCCAATCAGCTGTGAATTCATCAGGTTTTATCTGTGGAGGAACTTCAGGAGACAACGACCACTGGATGCGTGTTTCGCCTTTGAACGAATTTACCAAAGAATCAAGGGTCTTGGAATCAGCGACATATACACAGGCTCTCCAATGTGGGTAGGATTGGGCAAGCAATGAAGCGAGTGTATCTTTTACGAAAGAGGGATTGTAGGAAGAACTTGCGATTAAGAACAAAAAATGTTGGCTTGAACCAGGTTCGGGGATTTCCTCCTGTATCGTTTCGCACTCTCGAATCCAATCCGCATAACGATACCAACCAAGCTGATCTTGAAGCTGGATGTACAGCTTAGATACAGCCAACCTGAATCGCCATAAGGCACCTTTGCTGGCGTGTAACAATCCTTGCTGTTTCATCCGTTGGATGAAAAGCCGTGGCTCTGAGCTCCGAGATGCCCCTTTCATAATCTAGAATTTCCTCAAAGCAATTGCCACTCGCCGTTTAGTGTCATCAACCCGTAGCACTCATTGACGTTGTGACCATGGTTATTAATCCGGAACGTGTAAAAGTGATCGTGGTAATCCAACATTTTGTTTCCATTACGGTTGACCAAGGAGACCGATAACTGGTACAAACCTTCCATCAATGGAATCGAGGGAATGGTGTAATTGACCCCTCCCACACCTGGCTCCATTTTTATGTCAAGATTGTCGAACGTGGTATTCGGACCCGTGATGTGGACACCATCCTGCCGGTGGATGGCGATGCCGACCTCCAGTGAATCGACCGGTTCATGGGCTATGTATTCAACCTGCAGCTGCATGCATTCGCCCGTGTGAAAAACCTGTTGTTCCTGATCCTGGTCGTTCAGGATTCTTACCTGCCTTATCTCGATTGGCTTATAACCTCGAACAGATGGGAAAATCTTTCGGTGAGTATCTTCGATCAGTTGTCTGTTTTCTTCTTCCGATACACGGCCGAGGTACTGATCGACGACCACCTTGGTATTTCCAACGGATACGATCTCACCGCGATGAAGCCAGGCAGCTCTCTGGCAGATGGACTCGATCATGCTCATGGAATGCGATACCAGCAGGATGGTCGCCCCTTGGGCTTTGATCAGCTGAATACGCTCGAAACTTTTGTGTTGAAAAGCTTCATCACCGACGGATAAGATTTCATCCACGATGAGGATGTCGGGTTGTGAATCGGTAGCGACAGCAAAACCTAAGCGGGCAGACATTCCCGTAGAATAGGTTCGAAGTGGGGCATCAATAAAATCACCCAATTCAGAAAATTCAACGATGCGGGGAAATTTTTCCTGCATTTCTTCCCTGCTGAACCCGAGCATAGCCCCATTCAAGTAAACATTCTCGCGGCCTGTCAATTCAGGATGAAAACCCGCGCCGACTTCGAGAAGAGGTGCGACGTGTCCATTGACACGCACTCGTCCACCGGTCGGTCGAATTACCCGTGCGACCAGCTTGAGCAATGTGCTTTTCCCGGCTCCATTGTGACCGATGAGACCAAAAACTTCCCCGCGATTAACGCTTAAATTTACTTGAGAGAGTGCGTTAAAACTACGATGTTTAATTTTGCCTTGCACCAGGCGGATAAAGTATTCTTTAAATGTGCCTATCTGCTCCTGCGGAACGCGATATTTTACTGAGACGTTATCCAGCCGGATAATGATCGGGTCAGAGGTAGAGGTAGCAGGATTTTCTGTCATCATACTAAATCCGGTAGGCAAATTCATCAGATTTCTTGGTAAATACCAGCCAACCTACAGTCAAGGCAACCACAGATAATAATAGCGGGATTAGCAGTTCCATCAGGGTAGGTAACCGCCCGTAATAGAGTGGGAGGCGGAATAGCTTTACCATGTGGTACATGGGATTAAGCGTGGTGATAATCGACCGGTAGGCTGCCGGCAGGATAGTCTCTGGATACATCACAGGGGTGAGGAACATCCAGGCAGTCAGCACAATTTGGTACATATCGGCGATATCAGGGAAATAGACTGCCAGGGTGGAGAGTAACAGACCAACTCCAAGGGCAAATCCTGCCAGGATCAATACCGATATGGGCACAAATAATAACGTCCAATGCAGGGTCAGCCTTGTCGCCAGCATGACAATGATCAGCGGTACCATGGATAGGCCGATGTTAACCAGACCCGTCCCCATAGCTGCAATTGCGAAGGAGGTGCGCGGAATATAGATGCGATTGAGCAAGCTGCCCCCCCACACAAGGCTGACCATGGAAGCAGTCGTCGTCTGGCTGAAAAAAGTCCAGGCAAGCAAGCCATTCAACACAAAAGCAGGATAAGAAGGTAGATCAGCAGACTTGAAAAACTGGGAGAAGGCAATCGTCCAGACTAGCATCATACCGAGCGGGTTCAGCATCGTCCAGGCAACGCCCAGGAAAGAGCGTTTATAGCGGGTGAGGATATCTCTGCGAACCAGCTGTAGGATAAGGTAGCGGTAATTAAATATCTCGCGCAGCTCTTCGAAAACTACCGAGCCGCGGCGGGTACTATCATATACAACAGACAGAGCGGTTTGAGCCTTCATCAATCGCCTTGCGTGGAACCATAAATATTATAGTACGTGAACATGTTTGCCGTGTGGTCAGTGTATAACAGATGTGTAATTTCAGCTCATTCTACTTGGTAGCGATAAAACCGCCCACCACTTTGGTCATCACAAGCCTGCCTTCCTTTGCAAGGCGGCGTTCAGCTACGATTTTGATCTCCTGCATGACATGCTCAAATCCACCAGCTTCTTCAAACAAGCTCTTCCACAATTTTCGGTCCTCTGAAAGCGAGGCACGCGTATAGGCAAGGAAGGGATCTGCAGCTTCGAAAATCAGTGGGTTTTCAAAAATTTGTAACTCGACATTGGAAAATAAGGTACGGATAGCTTTATGGATCAGGCTGGAATAGCGTGAGCTACCCGGCATGGGTGGGATTGGCTTCTGCGTGGCTTCGAAAATAATATCGTAAAACAATTGTTTATTTTCAGGCATTGGGCCGGTGGTAAACAGACGACCACCTGGTGCAATTATGCGATGCATTTCTGAGATGGTAAAAGGGATATCCTCGGAATAGTAAATGGCAAAGCAGGAGGTAACCAGATCAAATTGATTGTCGTCGATGGGAAAACGCTGGTTGAAATCGAGGTCGATGAATTTAATCCGGTTACCAATCTTGTCATTTTCCTGGCGTGCTCTTTCAAGCAGCTCCCGGTTCACATCCCCACCGGTGATATCTGCCTCGCCTTCCAGGGCTTTATAAAAAAGGAAGCATTGCTTTCCCGCCCCGCAACCTACATCCAGGATTTTTGAGCCCTTTTGCGGATTTAGAACATGAAGCATCCATTCATCGATGTCACGGCTGCCATATTTTTTGTGAATATCGATGCGTGCGAGCAGGTCATTGGTGGTTTCTTGATAATCGATTTTCATAATTCACCTCACTTCGGATTCCGGGAAAACACATGGAAAAGCGACTCATTTACAGGGATTGGAGCGTGGGGTGTATAGAACAACACCCACAGAATCTAATGTTACGGATGGTTCATAATAGCATAATATGGGCTCGGAGACGCGCTTAACCCAGGCATCGTTTTCCTCGCCAAAAGCATGACTTCTGCCCTGATATTGGATAACCAGAGGCTCAGAGACGATCATAGCAAAACGATGGCTGCTTATATCAGCCTGGAAAGCATCGAGATAGGCTTTGTTGTCTGACATGGCCATTTCCATTAAGAAAACCAGCTCACCTTCAGGTACCAGTGGGACTTTCTGCACATAATCGAAGGTCTCTAATTGGCGCTGGCTGATGAACAACACCTCACCACCCAAAGCTGCTGCTTGCTGGGTGGCAACGTTGATGGTGTTTACAGCGGCCTGGGCGGTTTGAAAATCTCGTTTGGGCGGCTGCCCGCCGGTGCTCAATGTGAAATATAACGGAATAACAAGTGCTGCGGTGATGAGAATCGCTTCCATTGATCTGGTAAGGTTGCTTGCAGCAAGCGTTAACCTTTGCTGTGTTTTCGCATCCACCTGGTTTGGCTGGTCGGGGAGAAAACGGTCGAAATAAATATAACTTCCAATCACCAGCAGGAGCATCAGGTATGCATCCAGATTGTGTAGGTTGCTGCCTCCCCCGATCTTAACGCTGACGATCACTCCGCCCATGAACAGCACAAGCAGGATGGCGGTTAATCCAAACAGGCGTGTAAAGTGAAAATCGCGCCATCGTTTAATCAGCCGCAGTCCTATCAAGCCGAGTAGAGGTATTGAAACGAGGATAGCACTTGGCAGGATACCCAGTGAGTATGTACGGTTGGGAAGCAGACGGTACCAGAGTAAATCGGAAGTGAGGCTGGACCCAAACCAGGCGACCGGGTTGCCCGAGTAAGCCTGGTATGCTTGCTGGGTGGCGAACGCTGCGCCAGTTCCAGCAACCACCCATATTGCAGGTGGGAAAAGATAGCGCCAGAGCGGTTTGTCTTGAAACTTCTCCTGCATGAGGTACAGCGCAGCTGCCAACAACCCTGGCACGGGTAGCCAGTTCACCCGGCTGATCCCAGCCCAGATTGAAGCAATCAGCACCAGCACCAGACTGCGCCAGAAGCGCCGGCTGTCAAAACCCCATAAAATCAGAATCACCATCAATAGCAGGTGGTAATAGACAGGTCCCTGGAAAATGAACAAAAACCCCCAGAGAGCCATGCTCAGGGTGATGACCAGTGGAGTTTTCCGCTTCGAAAGGTCCAGCCTGCGGATCAATAGCCAGCTGGTGAGGGACGAAGTGCTCACCCATAGGAATACCTGCCAGATGCGGCTCAGCCAGAGAGAAGAACCCGCGAAGAGGAATGGAATTGCCTGGAGTAAATAACGGCTGGGATGTAAGACAGAGGGTGGAATGAATTGACCGTAAACCTGTTTTGATAACCACAGAGAAGCGTAATAATATCGACTGGCTTCAGACCAGCCGAGCGAAAATGGATAGGTTGAAATATCCGGGATGAAAGTGGCTAGCTTGTAAACCGTGCCATATCCCAGCAAGGTAAATACTATGGAAGTGCCCCAACTTTGTCGCGGCCATGTCAGGTGAAATAAGAGTGCTCCGCCGAGTGAAAGTACACCGAATATACCCAACCGCAGAGGAATGCTGGCTGGCAGGTTGACAGCCGGTGATAGCACCAGCCAGGGGAAAATTATGAACGAAATTATGTAAATGATGCCGGTATATTTTTGCTGCATAATTCGCCTATTATTTTCTACCCGCCAGGATGTCTGGGATGAAGAGTGCTCCTGGTAAACTGGCAACCATCTGCAAGATCCGCATTAACAATGCCAGGGTGAGACCTGAAGATTGAGAGATGCCTCCCATAGCGACGTAGAAAAAAGTCATGGCTAATTCTTGCACACCCATACCGTTGATTGATATGGGTAACAGGGTAACGAAATAAGTGGCGCCCCACAATCCCATTACCGACCAGAAAGATATCCTTTCACCCATCCCGCCCAACAACAACCATACCATGGTGAATGTACACAACATATGCACCCAGGTAAATCCGAGTGCACCCAATAAAGAAGCGGGTTTATTCAGCCAAACCTTCAATGCCTGTTTAAGTTCCAGCCAAAAACGGCGGATCTTATCTGCAAGCGGATTTATCCACGGAATGGTGATACCGGTCGAGGCAGCTGAGTGGGTGAGATATTGTAAATAGGAAGGGATGCCAAATGGGAGTGCCATGGCCATGCCTGTCATGCCCACCAAACGATCCACGACCAAAGATGCCAGGCAGATCGCCTGGTCAAACCCCAGGCGGATCGCCCCGGCTAATCGGATTACATCCCCTCCGATGGTAGTGGGCAGGAAGTTGGATGAGAACAGCATAGCAAAGGTAAGGCGAATCGATTGGCGAGGAGTGATACCGGTTCCAGCCGAGTGCATGAGCACATGCCAGCGCCCGGCAACTGCAAAGCGTGAGATCATCACCAGGATTAAAGCCAGAGCAAAACGCCACCAGGCAATCTGCCCTGCCGCTGAAGCAATCTCCGACCAGCCTTGTTGGCTGAGTAAATAGATCAGCAATACAATGGCCAGCAACGTGCCTAGCCAACGCAGCCAGGCGGTGCGAGCTTTTTTTGACCCGACGGCTTGATCAGGCGTTGTTTCGGGTTGTGAACCTGGATCCGTCAGTAGTGAGCTCAGGTGACCTCCCCGCCAAGGCGTTTCAGGTCAGAGTCGACCATCATTTCTACCAATCCATCAAAATCTACCTTGGGCTCCCAGCTCAGCTTTTGCCGTACACTGGATGGATCTGCCACAAGCAGGTCTACCTCTGCCGGGCGGATAAAGCGAGGGTCCTGGACGACGTAATCATGATAATCAAGATCGAGGTAGGCAAACGCTTTTTCGCAGAATTCGCGTACTGAATGGGTTACCCCGGTACCCACCACAAAATCTTCCGGGTGATCATCGTGGAGCATACACCACATGGCATCGACATAATCTCCAGCGAAACCCCAATCGCGGCGCGATTCCAGATTACCCAAGCGCAGCTCTTTTGCCAGACCCAGCTTGATCCGCACTGCCCCGTAAGTTATTTTGCGGGTGACGAATTCTGTGCCACGTCGAGGGCTCTCATGGTTAAACAGGATGCCCGAGACCGCGAACAGGTCATATGACTCGCGATAGTTCACGGTGATCCAATGACCGTACACCTTGGCGACACCGTATGGGCTGCGCGGGTAAAACGGGGTGGATTCCCTCTGGGGTACTTCATGTACTTTTCCAAACATCTCACTGGATGAGGCCTGGTAAAAGCGCGTTTTGGGGCTGAGCAAGCGGATGGCTTCCAACATGCGGGTGACCCCGAGGGCAGTCACTTCACCTGTGAGCACGGGTTGGTTCCACGAAGTGGGAACAAAGGACTGAGCCGCAAGATTATAGACTTCATCCGGTTTGTATTGCTCGACAAGGTCCATCAGTGAACTCTGGTCATGTAGATCGCCCTGGATGATGTCCACCTGATCCTGGATATGCTGGATACGCTCAAAAGTGACTGTACTGGAACGACGCACCATTCCAACAACCCGATAGCCCTTGGCGAGCAACAGCTCAGCCAGATATGACCCATCCTGACCGGTTATCCCGGTGATGATAGCGGTTGGCAAGTTGATTCTCCTCAAATATCAATATTCAATGACTGAATTATAAACTAGAATCCCCTGAAGTTGGCTTGGTCTTATGGATCCGATCCCAGATAAAGCCCCCGATAAGGATCAACCCGCAGATCCCCAGGATAACTACGATCATCCATTGTATATCCAGGTGAAAGATGCCTGGATAATAGCGCCCAACGTACCATTCGGTGAATAGACCAACGGAGATTACCTCGATTGATAACCAGCGCCAAAGCCAGGCATCATGCCGGCTGCGCGCCCATTTCCATGCCCAGCTAGCCAATATCACCTGCCAGATCAGCAGGATGGCCCGATATCTTGGATTGTCCCATTGGTCCGCGCCAGCATTTAAGGCGGCTACCATGATCCACACCCAACTGATGATGCTGATCCAAATCAGCTGAAAGCGGCGGGGTTCATTTCGACTGCGTAATACCCCGAATGCCCCATAAACAAGAAAAAGCGCCAGAGCATACCATCCTGCAGCCCGAAAAAAGCCGATGATGCGCATAATCCAGGCTGCATCTGGGTCACCGACGATGGCAGGCAGTACCGGCTGAGCAATGCCATAAGTCAGTATGACCAGCCAATGCCAGCGATCTCCAATGCTATTCAACAAGGATTGTAATATCCCCGAGCTGCGCTCAAGGATGTTGCTCTGGAAGAGAAAATTGTTACGGAACCAGGTTAAATAAACACTCAATGGTCCGCTGCCTTGCAAGGAGGGTAAATTCACCAGGATCGAACTCACCACCAGCATAGCAACCAATAGCAAACCAATCAAAAGGGATATGGTCAATAAAGTCCGGCGCTGTTTGAGCACTTGTAGAGTATGCGGGTCAAAGAACCATATCCCCAGCAGGACGGCGAAAGAGATAAAACTCGCCAGTGGTTGGATGGGAAGCAGGAAGATTGCCGAGAGCAGGATCCACAACCAGCCAGATTTCCGCCTGGCAAGGATTTCGGATAACCCATAGAAGGATACGGCGATCATCGGGATCACGATCGCTTCACGCATCTGGCTGCTGCCCAACAAAACACTCTCCGGATACAGAGCAAAGATCCAGGCTGCAAATAGGGCAGTTTTTTCTTCGAACCAGGCACGCGAGGCTTTCCAAAGACACATTACACCGATTGCTGCGATAGTAGCATTTAGGACGAGGATCAGGAGGGGGCGAGGTATATCCGGGCTGAGGGTACGGTAGAGGAAAGCACTCAATGCCAGCATGCCACCATACTGGTCACCGGAATAGGTCCCCGAGAAAGCCGTGCTCAATGAATCTCCCGAGGTTGCCAGCGTCCAGGCTTGATTATCGCGGATATACGCGTCAGTGTAGACGTATCCAGCCTGGTGCTCAGTATTATCCTGGTAACCGAAAACTGGCAATAGCAGGGTCAGTGCCACACCGATCCCCAGGCGCAGGAAAAATGCAATGAGAGCAACCATGGTGATGCCCCGGCTGGCTTTTACAGCTTTCCACACCCCAAAAATGCTGGCTGCTCCCAGCCCGAGCAAAATAGAATAGGCGATCCAGCCATGGAGAAACTGCCCGCGCTTGTCCAGGAAACCAAGCAATGCTGCAATGAGAAGTACAGCCAGGAAAGTAAGCCAGAATTCTTTGACAATCCGTATTTTCTTCATGTCTTGTAAAGTGAATAAGATCGAAATGGCTAAGGCTGGGTTGAATTTCTGGGTGTGGTCAGCTTCTGAATGCCTAATTGTAGAACGAAGGCAGCAACCCAAAGCACCACCAGGGATTGGAGAGGCACGAGAAAGCGGGGGTTGTCCCCATGGTCGAGCAGGGTCTGCAGAATGGAGGTGATCCAGATGGTGCCAAGAAGCATCCATAAAAAGGCATACAGTGAATGGTGCGTACTTCGGAAAGGCAATGGAGAAGCAAAATGGCGGATGCCAGAGAGGATGTCGATGAGTGCAAAGTAGATCGAAGCGAAGATAAATGCCAGATTGATGAAAAATACCCCGATCCGTTCAGTTTGGATGACCAATTTAACACTTCCAGCCATCCAGGAATAGCGCAGGGCATCTGCAGACCAGTAAAAGGGGACGCGCCAGAACATCCACCAACCCGAGAGAGCATTCTTAAGGTATAGCAAGGGATGCTTCAGGATCAGCTGGATAGAGATGCGCGTCAGCACCCTGGATAGCGCATAAAAACTGTACCCCGAAACCTGGCTCATTTCGGGGATGGCATCCCAAATGGCGTTGGTCTGTGTGCCAAACTCAGCGATGTGAGTATCGCGGTACTTGATATAGGTATCACGCAGGGAGGCATATTCGTCTGGAACATATTCAAAGAAACTACCCGTGTGTTGGACGAGGTGATATCCGGTCATGGTCGTCAATGACCACTGATTAAAGTTTTTATGCATGAAAGTCAGCCAAGCTCCAAGCAGGAGTACGACCGGGACCAGGAATGCAAATCCAAAGCGCCAATGGAAATCCTTTTTTCCCGTCGAACTAATTTCTGCAGCGGGCGTGTCCTTACTTAATGCCTTTGCTGGTTGTCGGTATATTCTGGACTCGAGCCATAAAAACACAAGCAGGAAGAATGGAAGGAAGATAAAAAGCGGGCGTACAAGAAGCGCTAATGCAGAGAATAACCCTAATAAAAAAGCTAATCTAATAGAGCGCACTTTTGGATATAAAAGCCAGGCAAGCACCCCAAGCATGATCGCGATCAGCAAAAAGGTAGTCAGCGACTCGGTGAGCAGGTTGGATTCAAAGAAAAGCTGACCCAGGTTGAGGGTATGTGCCAGGGCAATCAGCCCTCCGAACCAGGGTTTATCCGTCAGCTTCCAGCCAATATAAAATAAAAGCAGGGTGGCGATCAACCCCAGAAATAGCTGCACCAGCCATACTCGCTGGTCGTTACCCACCAGAGCTAAAAAGACGGGATAGCCAGGAGTGCGGGTACCATCGTAGCTGGCGAATCCTTGCAACACGGTATCTGCCAGGCGACGGTAGCTGGGAGTATCACTGTACGCAACCGGCTGGTAAAGCAGGATAATCAGCAGACGTTCCACCAATGCTACAACCGAAACAATCACCAACCAGAAAATTGGTGTTGCAGTTAATTTTGAAGATACCTTTTGTTTTGGATCAGCCATTCAGGGTGGATTTTTCTGGCAGGTTGGGGAACCCTTCCAACGCCTTGCGTGCCCGCTCAAACCAGGTGTATTGCTGGATATCCTGCCAGGCTTGACTGGCTAACACTTGCCGTTGATCTGCATTATAGATCAAGCTTCCCAACGCCTCTGACCAGGCTTCGATATCCTGCGCCGGGCAGAGCACTGCATTTAAAGGATTCAAGACCTCCCGAATGACGGGCAAGTCACTGGAGATAATTGGGCGTCTACTCGCCATATATTCAAACATTTTCATCGGGCTGGCATAGCTGCTTGAGTTTCCCCCGCTGCTGCCGGAAATTTCACTTTCGTAAGGCATCAGCAGGATATCTGCAGCTGCCTGGTACATTGGAATCTGGCAATTTTCGACGAATCCAGTCAAGGTGATATTGCTGATATTTTCTTCCGCCATACGCTTTCGCCAGATATTTACGTCTTCCTGCCGACCGCCGACCCAAAGAAAATTAATGCCCGGGAAACAATGGGCAAGCTCCAACAATAAAGCCATTCCCCGCCCCTGATATAAATGGCCGGTATAACCAACGGTTATCGTTGAGGGTAGACCAAGGGTTTCACGTGCTATAGATGGCTCGGGTAAACCGGCGTATCGATCCAGGTCTACCCCATTGGGAGATATTTGTAAGCTGTGCTGATCAGCCAGATCGATATTGAAACGCTCATGTAGCTGAGAGGCGAGGGCACGTGTGATGGTTAGAAGACGCTTTTTACCGGGGAGACGCTGAAACAGGCGGAATAAGGATGGCCCAAAACTACCCTCCGGTGGTCCATGCAGCTCGAGGATCACGGGCAAATGTGCCAACAGAGAAAAAATCCCCGCCTGGAAGAACCAAACATAACAGATATCTGATTTTTGTTGGCGCGCCTTGCGTACGGCCTGGAAGGCAAAATCGTAACGATGCAGGCTAGTGCGTGAAGATAACCATTCGATTGGGAATTTGGTAGAAAGGCCGTAAAAGGAAGTCAGGTCGGTATTTTTTAACTGATGGCTCAGCCTGGGAAGGAACAGCTGTACTTCGTGGCCCAGCTGGCTGAGTGCCTGGCAGGCTTTCATCACCTGCATGCTGTTGGCGGTAGTCGAAGGTATACGTGAGGCGGAAATACAGGCAACTTTCATCGGTTAATTCCTGGATCTCGTCCTGGGATATCCTTGGAGGCAGGTATTAAGTCTCGAGCTTCATGCGCACGGATCTCACGCCAGCCTCTCCAGGCAATCACCCCGACCGAGATAGCCAGGTAGCCTGACAGGATCGCCGACATTGTGAGATAACCACCTTGGGGTACCAGCCATAAAATAAGCGCAATTTCTATCACCCCTACCACTAATGCTACCATCAGCGGATATGCTGGCTTTCCAAACGCAAGCAAGAGGGGTCTGTTCCAGTTAAGAATGTTTGCCACTCCATATCCAACCAGCAGGATGAGCACCACCGGGTATACGGGGGAGGTGGAGGCTCCAAATACCACCGGGATCAGCCACCAACCTAGAGCAGCAATCCCAATTGCAACAGCCAGGGTCCAAATCCCGGCAATGGAGCTGAGGCGGATGAGCAAGGTGCGGGTCTTTTGCCACTGGCGGAGTGCAATCGTACGTGTGATCTCAGCATAGGTCGGCCAGATGAACGGATCAATCGGCAGGGTGACGAAATTGATGATAGATAAACCCAGCTTGAAGTAACCGGAATAACTCTGCGCCAGGCCTGCCGAGCTTAGATATGGCAGATATAGGGCGATATTATCCTTTGTGAGTAGATTGACCGTGCCGTTCAAGTTCGTATTGACGGCAAACCCCAGGATACCCCGCCACTCTTTTACCTGTCGCAGGGATGAAATCCACCAACCCCTGCCTAGGGTACGGTCCATTTGTCTGATAGCCAGGATGGTGATCGTAATCCCCGCGAAAGTTTTCCCCAACAGGTAGGCTGCCAGGACGTCGATGACACTCCGATGCAGCAGGAATGCCAGGAGGATGAGAACGAAGGTGATGATGCTTTGAACAGTGTTGATGATCGCCAGCTGGTCGAAACGTTTGTGAGTCTGCAAGACGCCCGTGGAAGTCTCGTATACCAGGTTAGCGAGCAGCATCAGCCCATAAAATGGAAACAAACTGGCCACGGACACATCTTTGGCTAACTCGCGCGCTGCCCATGTGGTGAGCAGTAATAGTACGAGGTAAGCCACAATGGATGTGCCTGCTTCAACTAGGCCGATCCCTTTAACGATGGCTGCAGCTTGCTGGTTTCTGACCGTTGGTTGGTTTGGAGATTCTATCGTCTGGGAATGCTCTGGGTGAACAGCTGGCTCAACAGCCAATACCTGCCCGAGGTATTTAACTACAACTTCACTCATGCGGAAGGAAAGCAGCCGGTTGACATTTGACGCAAAGGTCTGGACGATGGCTACCAGCCCCAATCCTTCAATACCTAATAATCGGGTCGCCAGGATCGAGTTAACCATACCCAAGCCAGCAGAGATGGTGTTGCTGCTGAAGAGATAACTCGTGTTTTTTAGCACCCCTCGGAGCAGTTTATCCTGCCACCAGGTGCGGAGAGTGTTCAGCATATGTGGATATGATTATTTACGTGATAGATATGCGACAAAACAAATCAAATAATCATGGGGTTAGGATTTCGCTCGCCCATGAACGTTCCAGGTGATACCACGCTACCAGATTAGCCACGCCTTGCTTCAAACCAATCTCTGGTTTCCAATCCAACAGCTTTTGAGCTTTACTAACATCCGCCCAATTTGTAGACATATCCGCCGGATGTGCGGGGTGATATTCAACGTTCGCTTTAAGATCGGTCAGAGATTCGAGCATACGGATCAGGTCATTGATCTTAATCACCTCATGCCCACCCAGGTTGATAATCTCATATCCCAGGGGTTTCAACCCCAGGATGGTACCTCGGGCGATATCTTCTACATAAGTGAAGCCGCGTGATTGCTCGCCATCTCCATTCAATCTTAATTTTCGACCCTCAATCAGCCATTGGGTGAAGCGGAACATGACCATGTCCGGTCGAGGTGCGGGTCCGTAAACCGTAAAGTAGCGGAATACTGTGACGTCCAACCCATATAAATAATGATAGACATGGCACAATACTTCGGCACTTTTTTTGGTAGCCGCGTAGGCTTGTAATGGTAGATCACTGGAGAAGGTTTCGGGTGTGGGAAGTGGAGCACTACTTCCATAGACGCTGGAGGTAGATGCCAGGATGAACTTGGGGATCTTCTGCTCCCGGCAATATTCGAGCAAGTTGAGTGTGCCAGTAACGTTGGTATCCGCATACACCCACGGGTTCTCAACAGATTGGCGCACACCAGCCCGCGCTGCCAGATTGATCACTGCTTCGTAGGGTGCTTGTCGTAGGGGTGAATTACCGCCAAATGTTGCCCGATCGGCGATATCTAGGCGGTGAAAGCTGAAATTCGGCGACAGAACGAGTTTCTTAACCGATACTCCTTCATGCGCACGTCGTAGGCATCGTTCAAATTGTCCACGCCTACGACAGTGTGACCTGCCTCAAGCAGCATACTGATCACGCGAGAGGCAATGAATCCGGCTGCTCCAGTTACTAAATAATTAGCCATGATTTATAGACGAACCACCTTTGAATTTTCCTTGCCCAATTTTCCCAGGGCATTGCGTGAGTCGAAGATGAATTTTGCCTCTAGCAGGATAGCCGGATAATCATACTCTGAGTGATTGGTGATGATGACCACACAATCAGAATTACGCACCGCCTCCATCACATCCGTCACGCTGTGCAACTCCATGTCGTCATGCGTACGCAGATGGGGGATAAAAGGATCATGATATTCAACCAGGGCTCCTTTCTTTTGGAGCAATCCAATCACATCCAGTGCGGGTGACTCACGGATATCATCGATATCAGGTTTATAAGCCGCTCCTAAAACCAGGCACCTGGATCCTTTCAACACCTTTCCACGGTCGTTGAAAGCATCCATCACCCGGCTGACCACATAACGAGGCATATTCGTGTTGATATCAGCTGCCAGCTCGATGAAGCGCGCATTATATTGAAATGCTTTCATCTTCCAGGATAGATACAACGGATCGATCGGTATACAATGACCGCCCAGACCTGGTCCAGGGGTGAACTTCATAAATCCGAAGGGTTTACTGGCGGCAGCATCAATCACTTCCCATACATCCACGCCCAAACGTTCACACATGATCGCCAGCTCATTTACCAGCGCAATATTGATCATGCGGAAAGTGTTTTCGAGCAATTTGGAGAGCTCAGCGGTTTCTGCTGAGGAGACTGGCACCACGGTTTTTAGCGCCTGTGAATACCATACTTCAGCCACCTCACTGCACTCCTGGGTGATGCCACCAATCACTTTGGGAGTATTAAGCGTATTCCAGTCTTCACGTCCAGGGTCCACCCGTTCAGGTGAGAAAGCCAGGAAAAAGTCTTTGCCGACCACCAGTCCTGTTTCCTTACCAAGCTTGGGTAGCAGCACTTCACGGGTGGTGCCAGGGTAGGTGGTTGATTCCAGGACGATGATCATGCCCGGGTGGATATATTTAGCCAGCTGCTCCGTAGCACTCAGGATAAAGGACATATCCGGGTCACCCGTTTTCCGCAGGGGGGTGGGGACGCAGATACTCACCGCATCACATTCACGCAGGGCAGAAAAATCCGTGGTGGCAGATAATTTGCCTAGTTTCAGCAGGCGATCAATCTGTGCGTCAGATACGTCTTGGACGTAGCTTTTCCCCTTATTTAAAGTATCCACTTTGCGCGGGTCAGGATCGATACCGATGATTTGAAAACCTGCAGCTCCAAAAGCAGCAGCAAGGGGTAAGCCTACATACCCCAACCCGAGGATACCAATCTTGGCGGAATGATCACGAAGTGAAGTTACCAGTGCATCTTTGACAGGATTCATATTTCCTCTATTATTGAATATCAGAACAAACTCAGCTGAGTGGGTTCTGATTTATTTTCTGGTGGTTTTTCTTCTTCGATCTTGATAGGCTCTTCGGTTTTAGCAATTAAATCTGGTAAGTGTGCGAAGTCGCGTTCGATCGAGGCCTTAAGAGAAGGTTGATGTAACGCCGCGGCAGGGTGGAACATTGGTACCACCAGGCGGCCTTTGATCCGGTAGGATTGACCATGGACCTCACTGATTTTTGCATTGGGCAGGAAGCGTGCCATTGAATACCGTCCAAGGGTAATAATCACCTTAGGGTTAATTACATGGATCTGGCGTTCCAGATAATCACTGCAAGCTGCAAGCTCATCCGGGAGGGGATCACGGTTATTAGGGGGCCGGCATTTAACTACATTACATATGAAAACCTGCTCTCTACGCAAGTTTATTTTAGCCAGTAATTCTTCCAGGTATTTTCCTGCCGCACCAACAAACGGACGACCTTGTTCATTTTCATGGAATCCGGGTCCTTCACCGATAAACATCAGCTCTGCATCCACGGGTCCTTCGCCTGGGACGGCTAACTTACGCGAATGGTGCAACATACAGCGCTGACAAACAGAAACCTCCCTGGCAATTTGAGCCAGGGTTGTTTCTGCTAAACGCTTTTTTTCTTCGTCCAAGAATTACCTCCTTGAAATGTGGCGTAAGTATAAAGGATAACCCTTCAATATCCAAGGATGATTAAGGGGCTAGTGGCCAATTTTACTTAACCAGGCCAGATATTCAGAGCCCAGTTTCTCCAAGGTCATGATAATCGCATCCTCATTATTGTCTTTATAATAATGCATCCGTCGTCCGACAGGGCTGAACCCAAATGTCCGGTACATCTGCTGGGCAATCAAATTCGTTTCGCGCACCTCTAAAGTAGCTAAAATTGCACCATGCTGAATGGATTGGCGCAATGTTTCAGCCAACAAATGTCTACCGTAACCATTACCCCGGAAATCTGGGTGAATTGCGATTGTGGCAATATGGGCTTCATCCACCACGATCCAGTCGACCACCATCCCGATGACCACTGGCCAGGCATCCTGGGGTGTTATCTCAGCCACCAACGCCAGGCTGGAGGGATTCTCGGTCAGCTCAAACTGGAAGGAGCTTTCTGGCCAAGGTAATGGAAAAGAAAGCACATCAATCTCATGAACCCTCGGGATGTCGGTCAATTTCATCGGCCGGCACTTCATGGTTTCAGCCTGAATAGGGAGCACGCTTGGTTTCACAGACTCAGTTAGTTATCTTGATTTAATAAGTAGGGGATTGGTCGGGAAAAGCCGTTATTCTGGGATGGGTACACCCAGATGCAGGTAAGTAGGAGATAGCGTTTGAGGATCGTCGACATCACCAGACAGCCAGCGTTTCCAGGCTAGCTCTGCCAGGAGGGAAGGACGTCGAACTGAGTGAGCAGGTGAGGTGAGGATCACATTTTTATATTTCCTCGCCAATGTATGTTGTTGCTCCTCTGAAAGCTCTCCACAAACCATGGTAGGCTCGTGAATCTGGTGCGATAGATGCAAAGCGTCCATGATCTCAATCGGTGGGTTAATCTGCCAGTGACCATCGGGGGCAGTGTACCACCCTACGGCTAACCTTCCACGACCAGCCTGTAGAACGGCTGCTAATGGAATACCCATGGAGACTGGTTGCGATTCGGCTACAATATCCAGGGTAGGTATGCCAATGATGGGCAGGTGGCATGCCAGGGCAATCCCTTTTGCTACTGCCAGTCCAATCCGTAAACCCGTGAAGGATCCCGGTCCTGTTGCAACAGCTAAAACCTTAAGCTCCTGGACGGTAAGACCAGCCCTGGAAAGTGTATCTGCGATCGCTGGGGCAAGCTCTATGGTGTGATAATCGCGGCTGGACCAGATGGTTTCACATAACACCTGGATGCCATCATAAATAGCGATTGCAACATTGCGTGTGGAGGTATCGATTGCTAGCAGCACTCAGCCTCCATAAACTAATTTGCGAAAACGGGATAACAGGTCTTCATAATAATCACCCCGGCCGGAGAAGATCAGGTCCCGTTGGACATCATCAATATAATTCAGGTGTACCCATAAGCCGCAGTCAGGTAACACGGTTTGGACGTGCTCCGCCCACTCGACAATCATAGGACCCTGTTCAAGCATTGCCTCTAGATCGAGATCGAGTGCTTCGTTTGGACCGTTCAGACGGTAAGCATCCATGTGGAAAAGACGCACACCATCCGTATGACGGTAAACGTTTACGAGCACAAATGTTGGGCTGGAGACAGGATCAAGTGTTCCCCAGCCTGCTGCAATCCCTTGCACCAGTGTAGTTTTCCCTGATCCAAGATCACCCACCAGGGCAACCAGATCGCCAGGCTTAAGTAATGTACCAAGCCGCATACCCACACGCCGGGTTTGTTCAGTGCTTCTACTAATGATCTCCAGGGAGTGGGAATCGAGAATGGGCATGGCAGGATTATACAGCGGAATTTTAAAAAAGTATAACAATCTCCACTAGACTTGGACATGCGTAAATACGATGATGTGGCGATGGCTACCCTTTCGGTTTGAGATTGGCCAAAGACGCTGCTACACGTTTCATGCCGATGTTCTCAAAGAAAATATCCACTATCTCATCGTCATCTTGCATCCGACTGCTCAACACCATCCCCTCCCCCCAGACCGGGTGCTGCACATGAGTGCCAGGATGAAATTTTTGGGTGGTTATACGGGCAGTTCCAGTTTTTTTAGATTCCCATTGAATGGTTTTTGCTTCAAAGCTCATTGGCCGGGATAATCGCATGCTGCGCATTGGCCCGGTCTCATCCAGCAGGTTATCGGGGATATCATCCAGGAATCTGGAAGGCTCTACTGGCTCCGGGTATCCGAAGGCACTCCGATTTTGAGAATACACCAGGTACAATCTGTCTTTTGCACGGGTGATACCTACATATAATAAGCGTCTTTCTTCTTGCATTGCTTCGGGGTCGTCAAATGAACGCGAATGCGGAAGTGTACCTTCATTCAATCCGGCGATGAACACCAACGGGTATTCAAGACCCTTGGCAGCATGCAAGGTGAGAAGAGTGGGTACATTGGCACTGGTTTCAATTGTATCCTGGTCGGAAACCAAGGCGATGTTTTCGAGAAATTCACTCAAGGTTCGATCCTGGTATTCAGAGGCCAGGCGGCGCAGCTCCATCACGTTTTCCCAACGATCATTGCCTTCATCTGTTCCATCATCGATAAACCCATGGTAATCGGTGTTATCAAGGATGCGGTCCATGACATACAGAGGCGCAAGCTCACTCACCTCGCCAGTCCACCTGGACAATAACTCCCCGAAACCCGCCAGTAAAATAAACGCCCGGTGTGAAAAAATTCCTGTATACGCTTCAGGGTTGTGTCCCATTTCGATCAGCATTCTACCCGGTGTAAGATTTGCTTTTTGAGCCTGGGTGCGTAAGGCTTGCAGAGTTTTATCACCCACCCCGCGCGGCGGCACATTGATCACCCGGATCAGGCTCAGCTCATCATCCGGGTTATGCACCAGGCGCATGAAAGCGATGATATCTTTCACCTCACGCCGACCATAGAAGCGTTGGGCACCCACCAGTTTGTATGGCAATCCTGCCTGCAGAAATGCTTCCTCTAATAAACGGGATTGTGCGTTAGTGCGATACATAACTGCCACATCCCCAGGTTTCGCCTGTTGGCGACCAACCAGACTGGCGATTGTATCCACGATGAATGAGGCTTCCTGGCGGTCATCATAAGTCTCATGGATGATGACCTTGAGACCTTCGCTGCGTTCAGTAAACAACTTCTTGGGTGTTCGGTTTGGGTTGGGGTTGATGATCGCCATGGCAACATCCAAGATTTGCTGTGTGGAACGGTAGTTTTGTTCCAGCAGGATGATTTGCACCTCTGGATAGTCATGCTCAAAGCGCAACACATTGCGATAATCAGCCCCTCGCCAACGATATATCGATTGGTCGGCGTCTCCAACCGCAAATATGTTGTTATGGAAAGAGGACAGCCTCCTCAACAAGACATATTGAGCCATATTGGTATCTTGAAATTCATCCACCAAGACGTGCTCATAACGGCGGGCATAGCGTTCGCGCACAGCCTGATTATCATCCAACAGGAATGCGGTATAAAGAAGCAAGTCATCAAAATCCACCGCATTGTTCGTCAACAGCATTTGTTGGTAGCCAACATAAACCCGCTTGACTACTTCGTCGCGATAGGTTTGCAGTGGATATTCATCCGGAAGGATCAGCTCATTCTTCGCATTCGAGATGGAATTCAAGACTGCCAGGGGGCGGTATTGCTTGTCATCGATATTCATATCAGCGATGACGCGTTTAACCAGGCTCATTTGGTCATCTTCATCAAAGATAACAAAATTTGATGTGAATGGCAGGTGTTCAGCCTCCCGGCGCAGGATGCGGGCGCAGGTGGCGTGGAAAGTGCCCAGGGTTACACCCCGCGCACTTTCCCCCAGCAAATTGACCACCCGGGTTTCCATCTCACGGGCAGCTTTATTGGTGAATGTGACTGCCAGAATATTATAGGGTCGTACACCCATCTTGCCGATCAAATATGCGATTCGATGGGTGAGAACTCGCGTTTTACCAGAACCAGGCCCCGCCATAACTAAAACGGGACCTAATCCAGCCATAACTGCTTGTTGTTGTTGTGTGTTTAGACCAGCAAGGAGGTCCATCCGGCAAATTCTACCATATTAACAAAACCGGCTGTTTTTCGAGAATTTACAGGTTGCTGGTTGTCAAGATTCTGGCTCTAGGCTAAAATCACAGCATGGATTGGGGCATGATTGGGCACGAATGGGCGGTTGATCTACTTGCAGAGCATGTAGCTCAGGGGCGGGAAAGGCATGCCTATCTCATCACCGGTCCACAGGGGGTTGGAAAAAAGACGCTTGCCCTTCGCTTTGCTGAAGCTTTGAATTGTTCAAAACCTCCCACGCCGGGTCAGCCGTGTCGGCAATGCTCGTCTTGTAAACGCATCGAAGGGATGCAGCATCCTGACCTATCGGTGGTTGAAGCAGAACATGAAGGCGAGGTTTTACGAATCGATCAGGTGCGCGAGTTACAGCACAAACTGTCGTTGGCTCCTTATGAAGCCCGTTACCGCGTGGCTTTGCTCCTGCGTTTCGAAGAAGCCCATACCAACGCTGCGAACGCCATGCTAAAGACTTTGGAAGAACCTCCCCCTCAGGTGGTGGTGATCTTAACTGCCAAGAGTGTGGAGAGCCTCTTGCCCACCATCGTATCGCGTTGTGAGGTGCTCAAGTTACGGCCACTTTCGGTGGATGAAACAGCAAAAGGATTACAGGTCATCAAGGGTGTGCCGGCAGAGATGGCTGAAGTACTGGCACATATTTCTGGCGGAAGACCTGGTTACGCGGTGCGCTTATTTGAGCAGCCCAGGCTGCTCGAACAGAGGCAAGCCTGGTTGCAAGATCTCGTCGAATTACTCGCCAGCTCGCGTGGTGATCGGTTTGCATTTGCAAAGCAGCGTGTAGATAATAAAGAAGAATTACGCAATGAACTGCAAGTCTGGCTCACGTTTTGGCGCGATGCGCTCATTTATGCTGCTGGAGTGACTGATCCGATTACCAACCTGGATTATTCAGCGCGCATTCAAAAATTGGCTGATAGAATTGGATTACACAATCTGAAATTCCATGTGAACAGTATTGAGAGCACGCTGGATCGAATTGATCGCAACGTGAATCCGCGTTTGGCACTAGAAGTTCTGCTTATGGATTTTCCAAGGATAAACGTCATCTCTTGATTTGTAACTATGCTATACTGAGATTGGACCGCAATTTGGATGAACAACATATCCCCTAACATCAAAGAAGATAATTCCACCCGTGCTTCTTTAGAGCTGCTTTACAATATCAGCCGTGAGCTGAGCTCAGCCCTCGATCTACGCAAGTTGTTGGAACGAGTGCTGTTTTTATCCATGCAAAATGTTGGGGCGATCAATGGATCCATCATCGTCTTGGATGACAATGGCATCCCGGTTGATTCCGCCATCATCACCGGTGACACTGTCCACAAACATACCACCAAGCGTCTGGTAGATACCCTGGATAAGGGCCTTTCGGGTTGGGTGGTACGCGAACGAAAGGTGGCACTGGTGGAAAATACCCACCATGATCCACGCTGGATGCCCCGTCGATACGAAGATGATAAAACGCAGGTGCCTAAATCAGCAGTTTGTGCACCCATCTTGACGCGTAACAAGCTGGTGGGGGTATTGACACTGGTGCATCCCAGGCCTGGTTTCTTCCGCAGCGAGCATGTTGCCTTGGTGCAGGCCATCGCCGATCAGGCAGGCATTGCTGTGTTAAATGCCCGCTTATACGATGAAAGCCAGCGGCAGGCAGGTGTCATGACTGCTTTGGCGAAAAGTGCCTCGGGGATTTCCTCCAGTCTTAATCTGGAGGATGTTTTTATGGGCATCCTGGAACAGACGAATTCGGCGCTAAATGTCCAGGTGGTCACGCTAACTTTGGTCGATCTCCCCAGTGGCAACCTGGAGCTGCGTGCTGCCAGAGGGTTGTCGAAAATCAGAACAGGAAAATTGCCTCAGGTGATTGAACATGGGATTTCATCCTGGGTGGTAGAACAGGATACTGGTGCGATCATCTCCGATGTGAACAAAGACGAGCGCTTTGATCCCAAAGATGATCAGGTAAAAGGGATCATCTCGAAATCAATCCTGTGCGCACCGATTCATTATCGGGGTAAAGTTATTGGGACTTTGGAGGCGATCAATCCGAAAGAAGCTGAGTTTGATCAGGATTCACTGCTCATCCTCTCTGGTATCGCCAACTTTGCGGGTACTGCCATCCGTCATGCCCAATTATTCGAACAGCTTCAGGTAGCTCACCAGAGATATCAAGAATTGTTTGAAGACAGCATTGACTCGATCATCATCACCAACTGGAGCGGTGAGATTTTAGAAGCCAACCGCAAAGCTGTTTTGGCATCGGATTACAGTAAAGATATACTACGTTCAATGGAGATTAGCCAGCTACATAAAACTGATCAGGATTTGCTCGGTGCAGAGTTTGCAGAGCTCCATTCTGGCAACACGCTATCTTATGAATCGAGTTTATGCACAGCCAGTGGGCATAAGGTGCCAATCAAGGTCTACGTCCGTGAAATTCAAACTGAAGGGGTATCCAGGCTACAATGGATTTTACGTGATATCACCGAGCAGAAGAAACTGGATACTTTACGTGATGATCTGACTTCAATGATCTATCATGATCTCCGGTCACCCCTGGCTAACGTAGTCTCGAGCTTGCATTTGTTGGTCACATTGCTGCCATCTGACGATTCCGCCATGAAATCATTACTTGACATATCCATGCGATCGACTGAACGCATCCAGCGGATGACCGATTCATTGTTGGATCTAAATAAATTGGAAGCAGGACAACCGGTTGGGAACCGCACTCTGGCAAGTATCTCGGATCTGGTTTTTGAAGCTGTTGAAGCAGTTGAGTCCTCAATAAATAATAAAAATCAAATATTGCGCTATAAAGTGTCGGATAAACTACCCAAAGTTTTGGTCGATCTCGATATGATCCGCAGGGTGGTGACCAATTTATTGGAGAATGCAAGTAAATATTCACCCACAGGAAACACGATTGAGGTCGGTGCTCGGCGTGATGGGAATCAAGTTCAAGTATGGGTGCAGGATTATGGACCAGGCATTCCGGCTTCTGAACATGAGCGCATTTTTGATAAATTTATTCGCTTACGGACAGAAAATGGACCAAAAGGGCTAGGTTTGGGGCTGGCTTATTGCAAGTTGGCAGTTCAAGAACATAGTGGCAAAATTTGGGTTGAAAGCAAGGTGGGTGTTGGCTCTCGCTTCATATTCAGCCTCCCCGCATCGGAAATCTAAAAAAATGTAAATCAGGGAAGCAGAGAAAACTATGCAGCAAATTGATCGCGGTATATATATCGAAAATACGTACCCCGGCGTCACGATTGGGGCTGTTCTTCTACCGATGGGAACGATTCTGATCGATGCTCCCTTGCGGGCGGAAGATGCGCGTGCCTGGCTAAACGTGCTTTATAACCTGGGAGCGAAACCCAATCGCATGCTGGTCAATCTGGATGCCCACCCAGACCGAACCCTTGGTGCCAGGTCAATGGAGTGCACAATTATTGCGCACCAAAAAACCGCCCAGGTATTCAGGGGTCGACCATCCGTCTTCAAAGGGCAAAATGCAGAAAGTGGTTCAGTATGGGAAACCTACGATGATGTCGTTGGTACCCGTTGGGCATTACCCGATATCACCTTCACCCACAAAATATCACTTCACTGGGGCGAGCAGGAGCTTTTCGTCGAATACCATGCGGGTCCTGCACCCGGTGGTACCTGGGTAGTGATCCCCTCGGCTAAAATCGTTTTTATTGGGGATGTGGTTCTGCTCAATCAGCCTCCTTTTTTAACCAACGCAGATATTCCTGCCTGGATCGAAACTTTGGATTTGTTGATGAGCTCCTACCGTGATTACCGTGTCATCAGTGGTCGTGGGGGAGAGATTCCGCTGGATTCAGTGAAAGCCCAGCAACGCCACTTAAAAAGCATCCTTAAAGGTTTGGACCGCATGGTCAAGCGCAATGCTCCAACCTCTGATGTTGAACGACTGATCCCCAATTTACTCTCTGATCTGACCTTTCCAACCGAATTACACGACCAATACTATCAACGGTATCGTCATGGATTATTTCAGTATTATGCCCGGCGATATCACCCGAGTGAATCAAGTGGTGAATAACAATCATTTATGATCAATACTTCTTATCTGCCAATGTATCAGCTAACGCGTGGTGATATCGTAGAATCACTGCACTTTGGGGCAATCGCAGTCATGGAAGCTTCAGGCAGAATGGTAGCCTGGTATGCTGACTCTGATTTGGTCACGTTCACACGTTCCTCGGCAAAACCTTTCCAGGCGCTTCCGTTTTTGGAAAACGATGGCATGCCTTTTTATGGATTAACCCTGCAAGAGGTAGCACTCCTATGCGCCTCCCATTCCGGCACCGATGAACATGTAGCCGTGATTAAGTCAATCCAGGCGAAGACGGGAGTCAGCGAAGCTGACTTAATGTGCGGGGTACACACGGTATACGACCGGAAGACCGCTGAAGCCATGCGTGCACGGGGTGAACTACCAACCCCTAATCGGCATAACTGTTCCGGGAAACACACGGGAATGCTGGCGTTTTCACGCATGCTGGGGATCTCGACTGGCTCAGACACACTGCCCTATTTGGATCCGGATCACCCGGTACAGCGAAAGATTTTGTCCGCATTGGCTGAAATAGCCGACCTAAGGCCTGAAGATATTCATCTCGGGATTGATGGTTGTTCGGCTCCTAATTTTGCACTTCCATTACGGAATACTGCCCTGGCTTTTGCACGGCTCTGCCAGCCTGATGGCTTAACGGAAAAACGAGCTGAGACCTGTCATCTGATCACCAAAGCTATGCTCACCTACCCCGAGATGATCGGTGGACCCGACAATTTTGACACAACTCTTATGCAGGCAGGTCAGGGAAGGGTGATCTGTAAGGGTGGAGCGGAAGGATTTCAAGCCTTTGGGATCATGCCAGGTGCGATCAAGGCCGGTTCACCCGCATTGGGGGTGGCTTTTAAAGTATCCGATGGCGATTTGAAAGGCCATAATTTCCCGGCAGGAGATCCTAGAGGGCACATACGGCCAGCGGTAGCCCTTGAAATATTACGCCAGTTGAATGTATTCGCGGCTGAGGATCTGGACAGGGTGTCCGAATTCGGCCCAGGATTTCCAGTAGAAAATTGGCGTAAGCTCAAGGTGGGTTGGGCTTCCCCGTGTTTTAAATTAGAATTGGATCGATGAATCTGCACGAATGTGCGCTTGAGGTATATCGCCGGCTGCTTAAGGAGTATGGCGATCCTTCCTGGCATACCCCATTGCCAATCCTGGATGAATTGGTCTCGACAATATTGTCGCAGAATACCAACGATATCAATCGGGATCGGGCTTTCACTCGATTAAAAAAGCGATTCAAAACGTGGGAAGAAGTGCGTGATGCTGATGGGGAAGCAGTGATTGAGGCGATTCGATCAGCAGGATTGGCTAATCAGAAAGGACCCCGCATTCAAAAGATCTTACACCAGATCACTGCCGAGAGGGGCTCGCTGAACTTGAGTTTTCTATTTGACCTGCCAGATGAAGACGCCAGGAATTGGCTGACTAAATATAATGGGGTTGGTCCCAAAACAGCCTCCATCGTGTTGTTGTTCGCACTGGAGAAAGCTGCTTTCCCGGTGGATACACATATTCAAAGGGTGACGGGACGAATAGGCCTTCGACCAGAGAAAATGAGTAATGAAAAGGCGCACCATCATCTGGCGGAATTATTCCCGCCTGAAACGTACAAGGCTGCTCATTTGAATCTTATCCGCCTGGGGCGTGAGGTTTGCCACCCACGTAAACCGGCTTGCGATGTGTGCGTGCTGCAATCCCTATGTGATTACTACCAAAAGTCACAAATTAGATTGTGAGTGATGTCACTAATAAATAATGACAGTTGACCATAAGAAAAATATGGCTCCTGTTGTATTATTATGGATGAGAATAAGCTTAGTAACGAAATAAAAGCTTACCCTCGAAGCTGTTTCCTCCTTTGGCGAAAGCCTCCGCTGGGTACCTCACCACCCCAGCGGAGGCAGTCATTTAAACACTCGATATAATTGTTAGAGCGGTAAGATAACCGTAAAGGTTGTACCTAATTGAGAAGACTCCACCCAGATACGCCCATGATGTGTATCGATGATCGACTGGACGATTGATAACCCCAGCCCTGTGCCACTAGTAAATTGGGACAAGTTACTTCCGCGGTAGAATTTTTCAAATATGTGCGGCTGGTCAGCCAGGGGGATGCCGGGTCCATTATCTGCCACCTCGAGGATCAATTGTTCCGCTTCAGCCCTACAACGAACCTCTATTTTGCCCATTAATGGGGTGAACTTAATTGCATTTTCAATCAAATTACCAGCCATGCGCTGTAAGTGCAGCGGATTTCCGAGTATTACAGGAATATCATCCGGGACAGACAGGATGACATCCTGCATTTTTTCACTGATCTGATATTCCAGGCTGTTAACCGTTTGGGTGAGCAGATCCTTGAAGTGGACTTCGGTTCTCTGCAAGTCATATCCGGCTTCTACACGATTAAGATCCAGTAAATCATTGATCAGCGAGGTAATATGTTGCACGCTGGTCTGAATATGGCGGATAAATTCAGCCTGCTGCCGGTTGATTGGGCCAACCCGGTCAATCAATCCGATAAAACCATAGATGGATGTTAAGGGAGAGCGGATATCGTGCGAGATAGTGTTCACGAAGTCAGTTTTAATCCGGTCAACTTCTTTGAGGTGGGTGATATCTTGCATTACTATGGCAATTCCGATATTTGGAATCAGGCTAGATTGGGCACTATATACGCGTACCATCCTCCATGGATATTTCGTTACGGTATGGGTACGTTCTGAGTGGCTTAAAGATATCCAAAAAGTCTTGCTGATAAAAGATTTCGTTAGCTGTCTTTCCCTCAATCTGATCTTCTTTAATACTAAATATCTGGCGAGCGGATTGGTTGACAAGCAGGATATGTGAATTTAAGTCTGTAAGGATAAATCCATCCGTCAGGTTGGTCATCACCTGCTCGAAATCATGACCAGCTCGCCTTTCCTTCAGGTGTGCAAGACCTCGATTAATCGCATTTTGGATTTGGTTTGAGGTGACGGGTACAGTCAGGTAGTCAATCAATCCAATCTCCAAGGCTTGTTGTAAGAATGATTGGTTAATTTCATTTGTGACCAGCAGAATCGGTACTAATGGATGAGACTGCAGGATTTCTGCGGCAGCTAGTAAACCATCCTGCGGCGATGGAAGGCAAATGATCAACACTGTCTCCCCTAGGCTGGATATCAACCATGCCTCAAGATCTCTGAGATGTGAAATAGGTATGACATCATAACCGGCAGAGATGAGAGATGAATGATCAAGGAAACCCACAGATTCTGGCGTTGAATAGATCAAAAGGTGAGGAATATCGGTCATTTTTAATTTCTGCTCAATTGAGAGGCTTCACACTCGAGGAAGTGAAAATGCAATGCTGAAACTACTATCTTGCTTACTATCGGTCCAAATCGTGCCCTTATAGGCTGAAACAATTTCTTTGATCATCGCCAGGCTTATCCCTAGCCCTCCATACCGTTTAGCTGTCATTCCGAGTATACCGGATTTTTTATCAAATAAACTTTCCAATAAACTTCCATCGATCTGCTCTCCCTGGTCTTCCACCATTACTATAGCGTTATCATCTTTTTGATCAATTTGAATGGTAATTTGACTATTAGGGGAGCTGTATTTTAGGGCATTCGAGAGCAGACCTTCGATTACTTTGTGGATCTGCGACGAATACACCCGAACAATGCTTGGCTTGGTTGGCAATTCAAGCTTGAGGTTAATTTGTGCCAGCTGGGCTATCGGCTGAAAATGATTAACCACATTGCGTGCCATCTCGTTCAGATCAATATCCTCCAATAAGCGTGAAGCCTCCCCCTGACGGAACCGGAGCAACGAATCAGTGATATCGATCAAGATGCTTGTTTCTTCCTGAATGTCTCGAAGTGCCACCGACTGCTCTCGATTAAGCCTACGATCGCTATTTGATAATAGCATGTTTAAATTTTCAGATATTAGATTTAGTGGAGTGCGTAGTTCCAGGCTTGCCTGGAGCAATAAGTTGTATCTGAGGTCGGACTCAATCGTTGCATAAATGTTCGATTGTTTCAGGAAGAGCACGCGTTGTTCCAACAGATGAAATCGTTGTGAGTTTTCCATCAATAACGAGGTGAAATCGGCCACTAATTCAAGCATGGCTCGTTGGTAAGCGTTGAATGGTTGTGGTATTTTTCTGGCAACAGTGATTATCGCCGTGACTTTTCCTTCCAGCTTCACGGGCACGGCTATCACTGATTCAATTAATTCTCCATTTTTAAAACGTTCCAGCGTGTCGCCATGGATGGAAATCAGCTGACCGGAAACTGCAACCAGAGCGCTTAAATCATTTTCATAAGGCAGATGCAGATTGGCTTGCATTTCTTCAGAAGTATTTTGGCAGGCCTGTAAGATATACTCATTGTGCATTGTGCCCGTTGCCATTATCCAAACGCTATCTGCTTCAGCCACCTGGATGGCTACGCTGGCGATTTTTTCATACATCGACTGGCGATTGATGGGTGAGCGTAACAGCTCGCAGATTGAAAAGATTTCAGAAAAATCGCGTACCTGCCGTTCCAAGACAACTTTTGATTGCTCCTTTTCGGGGCTGGGAACACTCAACTCAACACGTGGCTTCTGCTTGCGTAGGGTATTTTCAACGACGTTAATTATCTCAGTCTCTCGGATGGGACCAACCAAAAAGCCTGCCGCACCCAATCTCAAGGCCTGGAGGATATCTGCTTCTTGCCCTTTGTTGGCGATGACAATTGTGGGGATGTCTATCCCACACGAATTAAGCGCAACCAAGAGGTCTTTCCCACTCAATCCAGACAGGTTGAGATTCGTGATGATAAGGTCAGGGGAAATATTTTCTACTTCTTGAATGGCAGAGCCAGCCGACTCGAGGATATCGACCTGATATCCAAGCGGTTCTAATGCTTGTCTGGCAATCAGCTGACTCGTCTGCGGATCATTTTCTACCAGCAAAACGTGTGCATCGCTTCGATCCATACGTTTAATCATAGCATGGTTGTGAAATTAACGGGCTAATTCCAGGGCTGATCATAGAATGAGTTAGAGTTTTGTAAGAAACGGGTCTACATGCTTGACTTTGTATACCAGGTGAGCATACAATGGTATTAGAATAGAAAATAAAGCCATATAGTGGTGGTCAGAATATGGAATACAAGGATTACTATAAGATACTCGGTGTTGAGCGAAATGCCAGTAAAGACGAGATTAAGAAGGCTTATCGGAAACTAGCATTAAAGACTCATCCAGACCGCAACCCCGGAAATGCGAAATCTGAAGAACGCTTCAAGGAGATTAACGAAGCTTATCAGGTTATAAGTGACCCTGAGAAACGTGCACGTTATGACCAATTAGGTGAATCTTATTCGCAATGGCAACAAGGTGGAGCACCTGCCGGTGGTTTTAACTGGGAAGATTGGGTCACACAATCTCCTTCAGGCGGAAACGTCCGTGTGGGCGGGCTGGAAGACATTCTGGGTAGTGATTTTTCAGAATTCTTCCGGAGTATATTTGGAGGCATGCCAGACATGGATGATTCGAGGACTGGAAGAGTTTCCACCCAGCGAACCAGGCGTACCAGTGCACCGTCCTACCAACAAGATGTGACCATTAGCCTCACTGAGGCATATCAAGGTACCACCAGGCGAATAGAGCTGGATGGGCGAAGATTGGAAGTTAAGATCCCGCCTGGTGCTAAGACCGGTACCAAAGTACGGGTAGCTAATTCCATCCCCACCGGCACGCGTGGACAAAAGGGTGACCTGTATCTGGTGATTAATGTTGCCGCGGATCCACGCTTCGATGTCAAGGGAAATGATTTACATACTGAGGTTACCATCGACCTATACACTGCAGTTTTGGGTGGTGAAGTCACTGTCCAAACCCTTTCAGGCAATGTCGTCCTGACTATACCAGCGGGAATTCAGCCAGGACAAAGCATTCGATTGGCAGGTCGAGGGATCCCCAGATTAAATTCACCGGACACCAGGGGTGATTTATTTGCGCATATCAAGGTAAAAATTCCACAGAATCTAACCAAAGGAGAAGAAGAGCTGTTTCAGGAACTTAAGCGCAGGGTAAGTTAGCTATCCCATATATTTCCAATATAGAGAGGAGTTATCATGTTAACTGAAAAGAACCTGCAGGAATTACTGGGTTATCAGTCGGATCATCAGGTGCTCAGTGTATATTTGAACACCGATCCCACTGAAGGCAGTGCAGATGTTTATAAATCAAATTTACGCAGCATGTTAAAAGACATCAATTTACCCTCAGATGTTTTAGCGGTTGATAACTATTTTAGCAGGGAGTTTAACTGGAGTGGGCGAAGTATGGTGGTATTTTCCTGTGCTCCGGACAAATTCTTCAGAGCCTACTCATTAGCCATCCCTGTTCATAACCAGGTGATTATAAGTAACCTGCCGCACGTAAAGCCATTGGCATCTCTATTAGACCATTATGGCGGCTATGGTGTGGCCTTGGTGGACAAGCAAGGCGCCAGGCTGTTTTATTTTCACCTTGGCGAGCTCAAAGAACAGGAGGGTATCCTGGGTGAGAGCATCAGGCATACCAAACATGGTGGAGCATCAGCAAAACCGGGAATGCGGGGTGGAATAACTGGACAAACCCATTATGAGGAAGAAGTGGCTGGGCGTAATATCCGTGATATATCTGAATTCGCAGCTCACTTCTTTACTGAAAATAATGTTCGCCGTGTTTTAATTGGAGGGACGGAAGAAAATATTGCCCTTCTTCGCAACCAATTACCAAAAAGCTGGCAGAGCCTGATTGTAGGCACTTTCCCCATGAGCATGACCGCCAGTAAATTAGACGTGCTGGAGCGGACGACGCAAATTGGTAAAGAAGCAGAATTCCGAAAGGAAGAACAATTACTGAAAAAACTTGTGACCGGCGCTGCCAAGGATCGGGGTGCCGTGCTCAACCTGAATGAGACCCTGAGCGCCGTCCACGATGGGCGTGTCCAGGCCCTGGTCATTCAGGAAGGTTATCGTGCCTCCGGCTATCGTTGCCAGGGTTGTGGCTATATCACTTCGCAAGAGTTGTCCGTCTGCCAGTTTTGTGGCTCAAAATTTGAGCAAATCCCCGATGCCGTTGAAATGGCAGTGCATAAAGTGATGAAAGGGGGAGGGGATGTGGAAGTTCTCCAGCACGAACATAAGATAGTCGGGTTTGCAAACATTGGGGCATTGCTGCGCTATTAATTGGATGAATAGCGAACAACATTCCCTTTTAGACGGTGTGCGTGTACTTGACCTAAGCCGTGTTCTGGCTGGTCCATACTGCACCATGATGTTAGGTGACCTGGGGGCGGATATCCTTAAAATTGAAGCCCCCAGGTTGGGCGATGACACCCGCCATTGGGGTCCACCATTTTCATCAGGGGGAGAGTCAGCCTATTTTTTATGTGTCAATCGGAATAAACGCAGTCTTACCCTGAATCTAAAATCAGATCAGGGTCTGAAGATCCTTAAAGAGCTGATCCAGCAGAGCGATATCCTGGTGGAAAACTTTAAGGTGGATACGCTGGATAAATGGGGATTGGATTATGCTTCCCTGCAGCAATTGAAACCTGGTTTGATCTACTGTACTATCACCGGGTATGGGTATACCGGTCCTTACCGGCATCTGCCTGGTTATGATTTCATCATCCAGGCTCAGGGAGGGCTAATGAGCATCACCGGACCTGAGCAGGGTGAGCCGTATAAAGTGGGGGTGGCAATTGCAGATATTACCGCCGGGTTATTTGCCTGCAATGCAATCCTGGCCGCCTTGTTCGAGCATCAACGCAGTGGCAGGGGTCAGCGGATCGATATATCTTTGCTCGATTCGCAAGTTGCCTGGTTGGCTAATGTGGGCAGTAATTACTTGATTTCAGGTGAAACACCCAGCCGATATGGTAACGCACACCCCAACATCGTCCCATACCAGACCTTCAAAGCCCTGGATGGCTATTTCGCCCTCGGGATTGGCAATGATTATCAGTGGAAGCAGTTTTGCATAAAGGCTGGCAGGATCGAATGGGCGGATGATATACGTTTTAAAACCAATGCCGAGCGTGTGAACCACCGGGGTGAGCTGATCCCATTATTAACTGAATTATTTGCTCAAGCTGATATAGCTCATTGGCTGGCTATTCTGGGTGCGATTGGAGTGCCATGTGGGCCGATTAACAGCATTGACCAGGTGTTGAATGACCCTCAAGTGCAAGCCCGTGAAATGGTGATACAGGTCGAGCACCCCAGTGAAGGGACAGTGAGTATGGTGGCATCACCGTTGAAAATCCCTACTGCACCTCCGGTTGTGCGGATGCCACCACCCAGGCTGGGAGAACACACGGATCAGATCCTGCACGAATTATTGGGTTTTGATCAAAAGACGATTCAAGACCTGCGGAACACCCAGGTAATTTAGTTTTTCGCTCTCACTTCGTAACTTTATTGCCCAACGATCCCGCCGTAGGTGAGGTGTAGGAGGTCTTTCAGGGCAAGGTCGATTTCTTCAGCCGTGACCAGGCGGTCTTGCTTGATGTGCTTCAATTCTCCTGCCGCAGCTTTTTCAAGTGCCACATCGCGGATAGCAATATTACGCTTGAGGGCTTCTTTAACCAGAGAAGCGCTGGCGCTGTAACCAATCAGGGGGTTAAGTGCAGTGGCGATGATGGCATTTCGCGCCAGCCAGCCTTCAGCCTTCGCCTGATTCGCTTGTAATCCGAGCACACATTTCTGGGTGAATGCCGAGATAGATCCGATCATCACTTGCATCATCTCGAAAAGATTGTGGGCGATGATGGGCATCATTACGTTGAGCTCGAGTTGGCCTGCCTGGGAGGCAAGTGATACAGTAAGATCACAACCCTGCACATGATACATGGCCATATTTAGCATCTCAGCCATCACCGGGTTGACCTTGCCGGGCATGATACTACTACCCGGTTGTACTGGTGGCAGGCGTAGCTCATCCAACCCAGTGGATGGTCCTGAAGCCAGCAAGCGAAAATCATTAGCAATACGTGTGCAGGTGATTGCCAGTGTGCGTAAGGAAGCTGAGAAACTGGCGGCATCTGCCATGGATTGCATTGACTCAAACAAGTCATCCGAACCAGTCAGGGTCAGACCGGTTAGCTCGGATAAACGGCTTACCATGCGGGTGTGATATTCTGGATGGGCATTCAAGCCTGTCCCGGTGGCAGTCCCACCAATCCCCAGACGGCGTAAACCCTGCGCCGACTGGCGGATGCGTTCAGCATCTCTTTGGATTGCCTTAGAATACCCTCCAAACTCCTGCCCCATACGAACTGGCACTGCATCCTGTAGGTGGGTGCGACCCGATTTAACGATGTTATCAAATTCCTGCGCTTTTAGCTTTAGCGCAGAGGCCAGCGCGTCAACGACTCCCAATAGCTCATCCAGGCGCCACAGGCAACCCAGACGGATGGCAGTTGGGATAGTGTCATTGGTAGATTGTGACATGTTAACATGGTCATTGGGATTAACGAGGTATTGCCCAAGCTTGCCGCCCAGGAGCAAGGTGGCGCGGTTGGCGATGACTTCATTTACATTCATATTGTGGCTGGTACCAGCACCTGCCTGAAAAGGATCGACCACAAACTGATTATCCCATTTGCCGGCGATGACTTCCTGAGCTGCGGTGATGATTGCACCTGCAATTTTATGATCCAATAGACCCAATTCACGGTTAACCCCGGCTGCAGATTGCTTAATGACAGCCATCGACCATATAAATGCACGCCAGGGACGTAACCCAGAGATATTAAAGTTATTTACTGCTCGCTGGGTTTGAGCCCCATATAGGGCTTCCAAAGGGACGTTCACGTCCCCAAGGGTATCATGTTCAATCCGGTAGGAGCTATCCATGCCAGTAACCCTCCTGTTCATCGTCTTTGACCAGGATTATACGTCAGGGAAGGAAAGGATTAGATGAATATTAGTTTAATGAACGGGTATGCGCTCGTTGATTTGGCTGGCCAGGGTAGTGAACTGCATCGCGATGATCCCATCTGGTTGGACATTGATTAGCGGCACTGCCCGGTCTGAAGCCCGGTAGGCTTGCTCCACCACAGGTGGGAAACCCATCACCGCAGGATAACCCAGGATTTGTTCAACCTGGCTAATATTGAGGACGATATCCGAACGAGTGCGGTTAACGAGTACCGTGCTCATGGTTTTGATGCTACCAAATCCCTTTAGGTGCAGCTCACTCGCTAATAGCTTGGAACGCTTTATAGGCACCGGTTGGGGTTCGACCACCATGATCAGCTCATCACATTTTTCCAGGATGACGTTGAATCCTGGATGGAAGCTTGTGCCGATATCCAAGACGACCAGATTAGCCAGGTTAGAAAGATAACCCAGCACCAGCTCAAGCTGTGGCGTGGCGGCAGCATATTCTACATTTTCCGTCTTGTTGGAAGCAGATAATATCTTGATCCCAAAGTTCGTCTGGATCAGCTCCTTCGAAACCGTATCCATGGTGATATCTTGCAGATCCATACTCAATAAATTGGGCAGACCTACTGGTTCAGTGAGGTTCAGATCCAATGCCCAGGAACCCTGCCCGGGTTTCATCTCAGCTGCAATTACTTTGATGTTATATTTCTTGGCATAGGTGATTGCCAGGTTAAGTGCCACCGTGGATACACCTGCACCACCAGTAGCGGAGATTATACCTACCACATAGCCATGGTCCCCCGTGGCTTCTACCTTGGTCATCTTCTGGGTTAGCAGATTACGGATATTGGCTTGCAGGTCGATTGGATGGATCGGTTTGGTGAGGTACAGGTTCACCCCGGCATCATAGCCGGCTAATTTATCTTCAATGGTGGTCTTTGCGGTGAACATCAGGATAGGTGTGGTGGCGGTCTTCGGATTTCGCCGCAGGTTGCGGCTGACCTCATATCCATCCATGCCTGGCATCATCACGTCCAGGATGATCAGGTCGGGATGCTCAACCTGCACCCGCTCGAGTGCTTCCATGCCTGAAGTCGCGGATATCACCTGGTAACCCAGGCGGCTCAACATGATATTGATGAACTTTACGGTATCGGGGTCGTCATCGACGACCAGGATTTTATCAGCCATGGTTGCATCTCCTTATTAAATTGGTCAAACTGTATTCAGTTTAGCACAAATTAAAATTTTGAGCAATTGTGTGGAGAGATATATCATAAAGAGTGGAATATTTTGCTTGCATATTTGTAAGTAATCCACAAGAACCTATGTAGGTCCTCTATCTTAACCATAAAACCAAGACTATTCGATTGAGAAAATCGCCAGTTATTCGAAAAATACCTGGGGAACTTCTCAAATATCATATCGGGGCACGATAAGTTGCATGCGTTGTTTTGATCGTGCCCTACTTGCTTAAACAGAATATGGGATAATTTGTCTTCTTATAGAAATGCGGGATAATTAGTTCATCGGCGATCACTTAGCATTTAGAGGTTAACTTTGTCCCAAAACCCACCGTCTGCGTCTTTTGGAAGGCAAAAAAAGCTCATTTGGAGGTTGATTCTCGCGCTTTTCATCTTCGTATTGCTATGCCTGTATGTGCTGAATGCGAGCAAACCTGGTCGAAGCGTGGAGGGTTGCCCCGACGGCTGTGCGACTTCGCATGCGCGAAACGCCGGACCTCTGCGGGTGGTATCACTCAATATGCTGCACGGGTTCCCGAAATTCAGGGATCTTCCTCTGCGAGAGAGCTTGATCGCCGATGAGATATACAGAATGGATGCAGATGTGGTCTTACTGCAAGAAGTTCCCTGGACAAGGGGCATGGGGAATGCCGCTCAAAAGGTGGCTGAACAGTTGGGTTATAACTATTTATATTACCGCGCTAACGGAAATAAGCATCTGACCTTCTTCGAGGAAGGCGAAGCAATCCTCAGCCGTTTCCCATTGAAAGATGCTGTTTTCACTGAGCTGCAACCACGGGCAGGTTTTTTCGAAAGCCGGGTGACACTTGGAGCGGTTGCAGTCACTCCGATGGGCGAAGTGTCCTTTTTCGTAGCTCATCTGAACGATAAGGACCCGATTGTGGGTAATGGTCAGGCACAAACTCTACGTAGTTTTGTCGAGTCACATACGAATGGGCTCGCCGTGGTAGCGGGGGACTTTAATGCGCAGGAAGATTCACCCCAGATCATGGAATTAGCCGGCGTCTGGACTGATACTTATCGAACAATGCACCCCGGTGATGCAGGCCTGACCTGCTGCATAGATAATTTAGATGCTGGGCCAACCGAGCCGCTGGAAAAAAGGATCGATTATATCTTTTTGGTCCACCCAACTGGGAAGCTAATCAGCGCGGAACATGCTTTCTACCATCCCTTCAGCCTGGTTGAGGCAGGCTGGCAGTGGGTATCGGATCATACCGATCTGATGGTTGAAATTGAGCCATAGATGGTGAGTACAATCGGATGCAGGGCGACCGTTGAAAATCATGGAATGAACCTGCCCTGTAATATGTATAAATTTGATAAAATTGAACAGCCATTCAATGAGGAGGAAAATAAAATGGACTATGACCTTGTTTTTGAGGGTGGTGGAGCAAAGGGAGTGGCATTCGTTGGTGCTTTACAAGCGTTCGAACGCCATGGTCACAAACCTCGCCGTGTAATTGGCACTTCTGCTGGCTCAATAACGGCGTGTTTAATTGCTGCTGGCTACAGTGCACAGGAAACTTTAGACACAATAAATGAAAAGACACCAGATGGTCGACCACGATTCACAAGTTTTATGGATACGCCCACAGTCTATGAAGATATCATCGTCAAAGATCAGTTGGGTTTTTGGTTAAGAACTGAAACGAATAATCCGCTGATACCCGACATGATCGAACCATTCGTAGACAATCTCGTAGACAGCCTGGTCAAGGTGGAATTAGTTCGCCACCTGACCTCACTATTATTGTGGGGAGGGTGGTACGCCGGTAATGAATTTATCCGTTGGCTGCAGGAAAAACTAAACGCGGGTAGTCGGGAACTGGCTGATTCAACTTTATTCGAGTTTCAACAAAAAACCGGTCGTGATTTTTCGGTTGTGGCATCTGATTTGACCGGTAATGAGATGTTGGTGCTAAATCACCGCACTGCACCAACACTTCCGACAGTCTGGGCAGTTCGAATGTCGATGAGTTTTCCTTTTGCATGGCAAGAAGTGATCTGGAAGAAGGAATGGGGCACCTATCGAGGGCGAAATCTGGAAAATCACAGGGTGATTGACGGGGGATTGCTATCCAATTTCCCGATCAGTTTTTTTGTTGCGAGCGATGAAAACATTCGTGAGATCATGGGGGAAGGCGCGCAATCGGAAAATGTAATTGGATTGCTGATTGATGAATCGCTCGAAGTACCGGGAGCGGGAGAACCACCAGTCCAATCTAAGGGTGCACCAGGCCTACTCAGCCAGGTTGACTTGTTGGAAACGATGAAGCTACGCATACTTGGATTAACAACTACGGTACTATCAGCCCACGATAAAGCTATGCTGTCTGCATATAAGAGCAAGATTTGCCATTTGCCTGCCAAAGGCATCGGAACGTTGGAGTTTGATATGTCACCCCAACGTATGGAGGCTGTCAGGCTAGCTGGTGAGGCAGCTATGGAGGAATTTTTAACTCATGACATCCCAGCTACCTCGTTACAAATCGAAACAACGATTCCTTAATATACCTCCTTGCCATTAGCTTGTGAATCACTGGCTTAGTTAAGGGGATTATGTACTATGAAACTAACCGCTGAACAGAAATATCAGCTTATCCTGGATATCGCACATAAAGTCCGTGATACATTGGATCTGGACGAAATCATGGAGCATCTGTTAGATACGATAAACATGATCCTGGAGTATGATGCTGCCGGGATATTCGTCCTCAATCAAGATTTGGTGCATGAACGCAATCGAGCCCCGCGTGAGATGATCGCCGGGATTTCCCGGCGTGGCTTTATACCCGGTCCTGCTGAACAGGATGAGATGTTGATGCATGGTCAGGGGATCACAGGTTATGTGATCCGTACCAGCGAGAGTGTGGTAGTGCCTGATGTGCGCCTGGATGCACGCTACGTACAGGGTCGGCGTGAAACCCTGTCGGAGATTGCAGTCCCGATTATTCTCAATGATCGCGCGATTGGTGCTCTAAACATCGAGAGCGATCGATTATCTGCTTACACGACAGAGGATGTTGATGTACTTCAGTTTTTTGCCGATGCCGCGGCTATCTCAATTCAAAAAGCCATGCTGCATAAACAATTACTCGAGCAGGAGCTGGTTCGCAAACAGCTCGAGACAGCCCGCGCAGTTCAATCCAGACTTCTACCCAATTATGCGCCAAATATTAAGGGTTATGACATTTACGGCATCTGCATCCCTGCTTATGAAATTGGGGGCGATTATTTTGACTATATTCCGTTGACCCACAACCGGCTTGGCTTGGCAGTAGCTGATGTTTCTGGGCATGGTATTCCAGCTGCCCTGGTGATGACCGCATTTCGGGCATTACTGCGCACAAAAGCGCGCAATTTGGCAAAACCAGCCAACATTGCCAGTACGATCAATCGCTTGTTACCTGAAATTACAGCCGAACAACATTTTGTCACCGCTTTTTACGCAATTTTAGATCCCTCATCTGGTAATTTGAGTTATATCTGCTGTGGTCATCCACCACCGCTCCTGTTGCATGCAAACGGCCAAACCGAGCTCCTGGAGCAAAGAAACACTGCCCTGGGGATATTTCGATCCTCGCATTACACCGATAAACAGGTGCAAATAAACGCAGGAGACACTCTGGTGATATACACCGACGGAGTCACGGAGCTCGTGAACGATCAAGGTAAATATTTTGGTATCCAACAGCTTTTGCAGATAATCCAGGAAAATAAGCAATTATCTGCCGGAAAACTGGTCAGTAAAATTATGCGGGCGACACAAGACTTCTCGGATGATATCGGCTTTTTGGATGATGTCACCCTCGTAGTCGTCCAGCGCGAAGCAGCCTGAACATCAGCTGGTTGGCTCCTAGCAGCGGAGTATAAATAATGGTCCCCAGGGCAGCCACCACAGCGGCCTTGCGCTTGCCCATCACGCACCTGAATACTTCGTAGAAGAACCAGGCGATGATCGTTATGTTGATGCCACAACGATAAAACCAATAAGAATTTGGATTATATATATGAAATTTCTTTCGGGGGGAGTTATATACCCTTAAATAAATATGACAATTACGATATAATTAGTACGTTAAGAGTGAATAAATATACTAAATAGCGATAGAGCTATGTTCGAGCAGCCCAAACACAATAGTTGACGGACTGGTTGAAATATACAGAAGGAGGAAAATTAGATGAGAAAATTAATTATTAACACATTTGTAACCCTTGACGGAGTAATGCAAGCTCCCGGTGGTCCGGAAGAGGATCCAACCCATGGTTTCAGCTACGGTGGATGGTCGACTAACTATTGGGACGACATGATGAATCAGGTCATGGGTGAATTCATGGCAAAGCCATCAGAGATCCTGCTTGGGAGGAAAACCTATGAAATCTTTGCTGCTCACTGGCCATATGCCAAAGATGAGCCCGGCGCTGAGCTGTTGAATAACGCTAAAAAATATGTCGTTTCGAGAACCCTAAGTAAGGTTTATTGGAACAACACTACTCTACTAAAAGATGATGTGGTGCAAGAAATCAGGAAGCTCAAACAACAGGATGGTCCTGAATTGCTGGTTCATGGCAGCAGCAACCTCATCCAAACACTGCTAAAACACAACCTTGTCGACGAGTTTAGACTGTGGGTTTTCCCGATTGTAATCGGAAAAGGTAAACGACTATTCGACCAGGGCACAGTTCCATCCGGTCTCAAATTAATCGATAGCAAGGCCTCAGGCACTGGTGTCATTGTGGCAACTTATATACCAGACGGAGAGCTTAAAACGGGATCGTTTATGTTGGATAATCCATCGGAAGCAGAACTTGCCAGACGGAAGAAACTTTTAACCGAAGGTTAAGTTCGAAGTTATCAGGAGAAGATGCATATGCAAAAGATCACCACCCATCTATGGTACGACAAAGAAGCCAGGGAAGCAGCAGATTTATATGTCTCGACGTTTCCAAATTCTAAGATCAAGAATATAACCACGCTTCACAATACTCCTTCGGGATCGGCAGATATCGTGACCTTTGAGCTTATCGGTCAAGAATTCCAGGCGATCAGTGCTGGACCGCTTTTCAAGTTCAATCCGTCGGTTTCGTTCCAGGTCACCTGTAAGACGGCAGACGAAGTTGACGCAATTTATAAGAAGCTCTCACCAGGAGGGCAGGTGCTCATGGAGCTTGGAGCATACCCTTTCAGTGAAAGGTATGCATGGTTGCAGGATAAGTATGGGCTTTCCTGGCAAATAACCTATTCCAGCGGAAGGGATGGAATGCAGAAGATCACACCGGTAATCATGTTCGTAGGCAACGTGTACGGAAAGGCAGAAGAAGCAATCGGTTTCTGGTCATCGGTGTTCCACGACGCCAATGTAGGCGCTATTATGCATTACGGCGATGGTGAGGCACCGGACAGGGAGGGTGCATTAAAATATGCTGCCTTTTCTCTGTTCGGACAGGGATTTGCAGCCATGGACAGTGCTTATGAACATTCTTTTATGTTTAATGAGGCGATATCTTTCATTGTGAAGTGTGAAACCCAAGCTGAAATCGACGAGTATTGGAAAAAGCTTTCTGCGGTGCCTGAAGCCGAACAATGTGGCTGGCTCAAAGACAAATTTGGTCTTTCATGGCAGATAACACCTGCGATTATGGATGAAATGTTACGCGGCAGTGATCGGGAAAGGATCGACCGGGTGACCCAGGCATTTCTTCCCATGAAGAAATTAGATATCAGTAAGTTAAAGGAAGCCTATGAAGGAAAGTAAGAGCAGCAGGGCACTATTATGCCTCCAGCCTCTATCTGGATATTGTATGTCGGGTAGACCATCTTTAATTGCAAGCGGTCTAGAATTTCGTTTGGACTGGCGTGGAATGCTGAAGTATGTAAGTTGTTTTTACATAACGGGCTCTTTATTCAGCCGTAAGCAATCTAGCTCACACCGCTTTATACGCTTGTAAATTTTCTTGCAGGAGAATAGAGTATGATGCTACCTGACTACTGGTTACAACGACCAAATATTGAGATTGACCCCCAGATACATTCTGACTTTGAGCAATTGTTTGCCATGGTCAAGGCTTCCGAGACAAATACCTGGATTGATTACACCTTTCCGGCCCCAAAATGGTATTTCTTGTGTTACTTGGCAGACCAGATGGGTGTTGTAATGCATGGCACAGGTGATCCAGACATCAAGGTCTTTGAGCCGCGTCCTTCGAACGACCTGAATGAGTTTGGCGCTCAGACCGCCGTATATGCTGCTGGGGACGGCCTTGTGGGCTATGTTCTTTGCCATTTTGGATCGTAGCCATTACCCAATGTCAACCAGTAACGCTTGTATTCGCTTGGTAGATAAAACTGGACGAGTCAGCGAGCCACGGTATGTGTTTTCAATCAGCCAGTCTGCCCTCCAACGACAACCTTGGCGAAAAGGGATAGTCTATTTTCTGCCTGGAAATTCGTTTGTAAATCAACCTTCTCTCCGGTTCGGTTCATATGAGGTGCGTGTACCACAGCTGGCTAGTCTTGTGCCGGTAAAACCATTTGCGCACTTGGTTGTAACCCCAGAAGATTTTCCTTTCTTGAAAGATATCCGAGGGATTGATGATGACCGGTTACAGGAATATGGGCTAGCAATGCAAACCGGTGCACCTTGGCCTGAATAGATACAGTCAGCAGATCAGATCTTCGACTAGAGCAGATAACTCAGAATATCGATCCTAGGCAGTCAACTTGATTCCACTACCACCTACAGCATGCTTCACCATACCTGATCGATGCGATTAATCTCCTCTAATTCTTCCAACCTTATTTCCTCTCCACCTCCACCCACATCTGCTTTCCATCGGTTGTAATCTCAATCCACCCATTCTGGTCGGTGCGCAAGAGATTGTACCCCTCCAGTGCCTCAATCGTCTCAGGGGAAGGTAATCCGGTCTTATCCGCGGGTGCCACGCTGAGCACTGCCAATTGGGGATGCAAGTAGGATATAAAATCGGGTGGGTTGAGTGGGGCATACCCAGATTCTGCCAGCAGCAGAGCCGAGATATTGCGCATAGCCAAGTCGTTCTGAATAGATCCCAGAACATCGAAATCTGCACCCATTGGCAAGAGAAGCCTGAAGTTATCCCATTCCAACAGCAAGACACCCCCCCGGTCGTCGATAGAAAGTACCTGTAAAGTTGACCCTTCTCCCAGGTCAAGTGCCTGCCCCGCCTCTGCCCGGGTGACCGGGATAGATAGAGCAATCAACTCAGTCCACAACTCAGCAGCAGAGCGTGTGCCGTAGGTGTTGCCAGCCCAAAGCACGTTCGCAGGAGAGAAGCGCTCAAGGTTGCCTGCCACTCCTGAGAGGTCTTCGTTGTCGATATCAGCCACCACCAGCCAATCCAACGAACGGTAGAAGAATGGCAGTCTCCTCCCCAGTGCATCCGAGAGGCGCGTGACGCTGGCACCACCGTTGACGAGCAATGATCGCCCGGTGGGAGATTGGATAAGCACTGCCTCGCCCGTACCAACATCCAGGAAAGTGACGTGTAAATTCCCGTCCGGGGCATAGAAAGCAGCTTTCCAGGTGAAAACTGTTGCAATTACCAGGAAGGTGAGGGGGAACACGGGGGTAATGCGCCTCACCAGGTTCGAAATGTGGGAGCGAGTAAACGTGACGATGAAGAGCATCGCGTAAAACAGCAGAATGATTGGGAATGCAATTCGCCCGAGCGAGATGGAGCTGTGGGGAATGGTTGCCATCCACTCGACCACCCGAATGGTGTACGCCGTGAAAGGCCACGCTGCCCAAGCCAGGAGCTGTCCTACAGGTCGGAAGATTATCCCGGTGAGAATGGATAATCCTCCCAGCACCATCAAGGCAGGCTGAGCTGGTAAGATCAGTGGGTTGGCGATCAATGCCGTCAGCGAAATGCGCTTGAAGTAGTACATCATCAGCGGAAGCGTGGTCAGCTGGGCTGCAAGTGTGAGCAGGAAGTATGCGCTAATTGGTCCTGCCAGCTTCTCCGCTTTGTCTGCAGGTATGAAGTGGGAAGCAACCCGCACGAACCATTCAGTCATGGGTTCGGCATACAGCATAATCCCCAGGGTGGCCGCAAACGAAAGCTGAAAGCTGACATCCCAAAGGATGCTGGGATTGAATATGGCCAGGAAGGCGGCTGCAAAAGCCAGGGAGTTAATACCTACCTGACGCCGGCCTACCTGGTGACCCAGGAGGGTGAGTATCCCCAGAAAAGCTGCCCGCAAGACCGCCGGGTTGGCTCCCACCAGCAGGGTATAAATAATAATCCCAATGGCAGCCACTATCGCACCCTTACGCCTGCCCATTAAGCGCTTGAATAGCTCGTAGAAGAACCAGGCGATGATAGTGATGTTGAAGCCTGAGATGACGATTACGTGGCTGGTGCCGGTGACTTTAAATGCCCCCTGCACTTCTTGTGGTATCCCTGCTTGCACCCCGAGGAGAATACCGGAAATTAACGATGCTTCTGGATCAGGATAGATGGAATAGACCAGATCGAGGGCGTGTTGCCTGAATGCATATAATGCTGCAAAGAGCGGATTTCCTTGCCCATGCTGGACCAGGCTGGTAGCAGGGTATGACATATAGCTGTAAATCCCCTGGTGGGAGAGGTAATCGCGATAAGAGAAATCCTCATTTTCCGTTGGGGTGACAAGCTGCCCTTGTAACCGGATGCGATCGCCGTATGAAAACATCTTGCTGGTCGATATCCTGGCTAAAATGAGCCCATCGACAGGGGTAAATTGAGTGTCATTTACATGAATGAAGTTGTTGGCTTTCTACTTGCAGGTAAGTATAGGTATCGCGCACATCCGGAGGTTCTGTGATGACCGCCTCAATGATGTATTCTGGCGACTGTTCGTTGTAGTAAGCGATAAAGCCTGCGTCAATTTTTGGCTGCGCCAACCGGTAGTCAATTGCACCCAACGAGAGAAACACAATCATCAGTGGGATTATCGTGGGTGAAGTTAACCTGAGTGAGGCTGATATACGTGATAAGCGCGTACTAGACTGGGCGAGGAATCGGCGGGTTATGGGTAGGATCAGAAACATCAACGCCAAGAACGCCGGCGCTGACCAGCTAAGGATGGGAACGTTCAGCTTCGCTGAGAGCGCAATACCACACAGGAAAGCTAACGAAATCCAGAATAGTGGCATATGAGGGGTGTAAAGTAGTTATAGAACCAGTAAGCTATCCAATAAAGCAGGCTCTTATTACGATTCCTCCACCTCCAGGTGGAAGCGGTGCAAAAAGCGATGGTATAGCGGTGCCAGGATGATCCCAACTGAGATCAGGAAGATGATGCCCGAATAGAGGGCATAAAAGGAGGCGAAGAGCTTGCCACCGTTCGTGTGCAAGGCATTCACAGGACCCATACCGCCCAGGATCATGGAAGCATTAACCAGCGCATCGATCCAGGCGAGGTTTTCGAGGAAGTGGTAGCCAAGCATACCCATCACAAGTGAACCGATGATAATCACGATTGCAACTAGAAGAAAAACCAGCTGGCGGATGATGAACTCACGCGGGGTGAGTAGTGGCAGTTTATGGTGCTCAAACATGGGATGCACCTCCAGAGGGATTGATTTGGGTGGATTAAATAAGTATAGCATGGCGGAAATAATCTGTAATAATTGATAAGTGCCAAACTCAGCATGGACCGGTCATGAAACATGCCTATACAGCCAGTAAATTTTCAAATTGCTGCAAACCGAACCCTGATCGATTGCAGCTGAATTGATTCCGTTATGAAAAGTTTATGTACACTGACCGTTGAGAGATGGATTACGCTAGCCTGGTTTTCATGAAGCGGAAGGTCAGGTAACCTGTGCCAAAACTGAATAATAAGGCGATGATGGTTCCCGGAATCAGACCAATCGCCGGATAGAGATACCTCACTACGATTTCATACAGGGGCACATTGATCAATCCGCTAATCAGAAGCGATTTACCAACTGATCGCGAGAAATCAACTCCACCAGAACGGTATGTAATGACCAAAGTTGAAAGGAACATAGCCGGGAAAGACCCAAAGATTCCTCCTGGTAGCGGTCCCCCAAGCTTACCCATGAAGACCGCTAACACGATCATTGCCCCACCGAATAACGCCCTCCAGATGAGCTGGGAGGGCGGGTAGGTCACACTTAGCTTGCCCTGGGAGGGTAATTTCATCCATTTTTCAAGCACCTGGTAGCAAAAACACAGCAATCCCAGCCAGCCAACCACGGAGACCAAAAAAGAATGGATATCCAGGAAGAATAGAAGGGTAGATTGAATCAGCCAAACCAGTAAAGCTCCCAACAGGCTACGCCACAACCCATGTTGGATGAGCACACAGGAAGGTAATGATAAACAGCCCATTTAACCCCTGGGCGAGGGGCATGACCGTGGTTGCCTGGGAGGCAACCTGTGAAGATTGGGTGTATCCGATAAAAAACAATGTAATAACCACTGTGGAGGGTAGTCCGCCGATTAACCCACCTACTTTACTTCCGAATCTTTCTGCGCTGAGCGTGGTCAGGGTCACCCATAGGCTGCCTGCCAGAAAACTCAGGCTAAGCTTAAACCAGAAGGAGGCATCCATAACGGAAAAAGATCAGGATTTTATATACCGCGTTTTATACGCAGCTTCAATCCGGGGATCAGCATCGGGGTACGATTACGGTATTCAGAATAGCTTTCACCGAACTCCAGCAACAGCTTGCGCTCTTCGAAATATGCTCCAGTGAATATATATGCAGTCAGACCGATATTTAATGCCAGGAGATTCCAGGTGAGGATTGGCAGCAGCCAGATGAAAACCAGACCAGCTGTATAGATTGGATGGCGGACGTACCGGTAAAACCCACCCGTAACCAGACGAGGCGGGGTGGTATCTTCGGGAAGAAACAACTGGCGCAGGCCGACAAAAGACCTCATCCCGGTTTGTCGCAGACCAGCGACCACCACAATGACTGCCAACACCTGGATAGCTAAAGTCAAGATTACCCACGGAAAGTGAATAACATAGATAACTTTATCAATCAATAAGATGGGAAGCAACAGGATGGGCAGCAGGGTGAGAACAGCAATCAGGTTATATGCGATACGGAACCAGCGGTCAGTTGCCAGACCGAACATCTTGCGGGTTTGAGCTTTGGTGGTCAAGGAGGCTAACAGCGAATGTAACAGTCCATAGGCCGCCACTGCCAACAGGATCAGCCAGAAAGAAATTGTCATGGATTGGTTGGGGGTGGCTGAAGGGGTCGGGTAGCATCCTTTCGGAAACGCAGGTCACGATCAAGGGTTAGTTTAAGCCCCTCGGTCAATGAAAAGTGTGGTTGGTAATTCAGTTTGGTGCGGGCGAGTGCTACATCAGCGCACATGCGTGATACCCCCGCATCAGTTCGTGGATTGTAAACAATCTCTGCTTTTCCTCCCGTCACCTGGATGATCAGGCTGGCCAGATCCCGCACGCACACTTCGGTTCCACTTCCCACATTGAACACCTGGTTGTCCAGATCCGGAGCCGTGGAAGCCGCCACCATGGCACTAATGACATCATCCACGTACACATAATCCCGCGTTTGCGTGCCATCGCCATGTACAATGATTGTTCCACTGCGCATAGCTTGCTTCAGCATGAAGGGGATAACCGGGGGATGAGAGGCGGGTAAATGCTGTCCCTGTCCATAGGCATTAAAAACCCGTAAACTGACTGTTTCAATCCCCCATAAATCGCCAATTGTGCGCAGGTAATATTCAGCCGCCAGCTTGGAGACGGCGTATGGTGATCGAGGATTGGGCACGGCAGTCTCTAGCACGGGTTGCTGTTGCTGATCTCCATACACAGCCCCAGACGAGATCAACACCACTCGCCTGACACCTACATCCCGCATGGCTTCCATCAGGCTGACGGTACCACCTACATTAACAGCATTATATTCACGTGGGTAGAGCACAGATTCAGGTACTGATACGCGCGCAGCCAGGTGATAGACGCAATCCACATCTTGCAATAAAGTCCATAGTTTTGGACGGTCACTGACATCCCCGCGCGTGAAAAGTACTTCTGGATGGAGTGCATTTGGATCCCCCGTCGATAGATCATCCAGACCACGTACCTGGTGACCTTCCCATGCCAGGCGGTTGGCCAGGGCTGATCCTAAAAAACCTGCTGCTCCAGTGATGAGAAAATTCATCAAGGTTGATTATAGCATGGAGCTAGATGATAATTAATTTTACTTAATTTGACATCCCGAACATGTGGGGTTATTATGACCGGCGTGTCATTTAAAACTTCCTTCTGGCTGACGATCATATTGATGATGATGGCGATGATGTTGGGGGAAAGTGTCGTTACAATGGCAGATCCGCTTGAGCAATTGGGAGCACTTACCCGGCCGATCGAATTCGATTACGTTTCATGGACCCTGGATGCCTTAGGTCTTAAACTGGGACAGATTGCCCTGGATGCAGCAGATTACCTGCCCGCGAAAGACCAGTCTGGTACCGTCCTGGCAGAGCTAGACTTGATCCAGCAGATCAATCAGGCGGAAGGCAAACTCAATGATATTTATGCAGATCCAAATATCAGCGATCCTGGAACAACCTCCCGGGATATACGCAACCAGATTGATGCACTGCGTAAGCAGAGGGATCAGCTTGAGCCGCTGGCAGAAGCCATCCTTCAAGACCAGGTGAGTGAAATCGCCAATCTGGCAGGTCTCACACTTGGCGGTCAGGCAATCCCACCGGTCTTGTATCACACCACGCCGCCTCCAGATGCATTGATTATTTCCCCTCGCGATGTCATCCAGCAGGATTTGAATATCTCAATATCCCCCGATATCACCGTGGATGAAATGGAAGTATTGGAAAACCAGGTGGACCAATCTCTCGATGTCTCTTCCCTGGTGGTTGGGATTGGTGGGATAGGTCTCTACCCTACCATGGTCATGGAGACGACAGACATAAATGGATTGGCTGAGGTGGTTGCTCATGAGTGGGTGCATAATTATCTGACTTTGCACCCGCTAGGATTTAGCTATATGAATAGCCCCGAATTGCGCACCATGAACGAGACTGTGGCATCGATTGCGGGTAAAGAATTGAGCCGTATTCTGGTAGAGTATTATTATCCGCAATTTTTACCACCTGAGGCTACTCCGGTCGATCCAGCAGCTGTACACGATCAACCCTCCTCCCCTCCACCTTTTGATTTCAAGGCGGAGATGCATCTGACGCGTGTAACGGTAGATCAATTATTGACAGAAGGAAAAATTGATGATGCAGAATCCTATATGGAACAACGCAGGGTATTCCTATGGGATAACGGATATCATCTTCGAAAATTGAACCAGGCGTACTTTGCTTTTTATGGTGCTTATGCAGATGAACCAGGCGGAGAAGCCGGAGAAGATCCAGTAGGAGCGGCGGTACGTTTGCTACGCGAGAAAAGCGCATCCCTGGCAGATTTCATCAACCGGATCGCATGGATGTGGAAGTTCGATCAACTTAAGAAAATTGTTGGGGGAGGGTAGTACTCCTCAGCGTGGTTCTACGGTAAATTTTATCGCCGTACGCACTTTATCTTCGATTTGAACATCCACAAATTCAGGAATAAAGATAATATCGAACCCATCGTTGGAGAGGTAACCACGAGCGAGAGCCATAGCCTTCACCGCTTGATTAATTGCACTAGCTCCGATTGCCTGCACTTCAGCCCGTTTATTTTCACGAACGACTCCAGCAATTGCGCCAGCTACAGCCGAGGTACGAGAGGTGCCTGAAACCTTGATAATATCCATGTTGGCTTCCCTCCTTTGATCATTGGAAAGGCATTAAGGAATCGGCAATTTTCATATTAGATTGTACAAGATTTTCAAGTCAATAGCAAGCAGCAATGGTAGAATTCTCCTGAGCAGGTATAACGCACTCGTTTGAAAGTGATTTGGTGAAGAGTATATGTCTCGTTGGTCAAAATTCCTGATTGCACTAATCCTGGGAGCTTTGGCGGGTCTGTTCTACGGCTGGGTAGTCAATCCGGTTGAATATGTGGATATTGCCCCCCAAAGCTTGCGGGTGGATTATAAAACCGATTACGTCTTGATGATTGCAGAAGCCTACCAGGTGGATCATGACATGGGCTTAGCCGTCAGGCGATTAGCGCGCATGGGAAGCACTGCGCCTAAGGATATTGTGGCGAATGCGTTGAATTATGCCCTCCAAAATAATTACGCCCCTCAAGATTTGTCCTTATTTCAGCTGTTGAGCGAGGATCTGACCACCTGGAATCCTAATCAGGAGCTGCCAACCCCATGAAACAGGAGAGAAGGGGTTCGTGGTACTTACTGACCGCGCTGGTTTTGGGAGCCGCCGTGGGTCTGATCTATTCATGGGTCGTCAGCCCGGTGAAATATGTGGATGCTCCTCCTTATGCTCTTCGGGCGGACTATAAAGATGATTACCGGGCATTGGTGGCGTCTGCTTTTATATATAGTAATGATCTGGCACGAGCCCAGGCTCGTTTAAGCGAGCTAAAGGACGATGAAACCTACCAAACCATTACTTTACTGGCTCAGCGTGCCCAGGCAGACGGACGTCCAGACCAGGAAAGACGCGCATTAAATGCTTTGTCCCTGGCATTGGGACGAGGGGTGACGCCAATTGCAACCAGTCTCCACACCCCGCTAGAGGTGACCCCACTTTCAACCGACAGTCTTTATACCTCCACTCCGGTGCTGATAGAGCAAACTGCCATTCCAACCATCACCCTGGAAACCACTGTTATGCCGTTGAGTATGATCCGTACTCAGAGACCACCAGGTACGATCGGACCTACACCGACTCCAGGTGCACCATTCGTGTTACAGGAAACCAGGCTGGTTTGTAATACCAACCAGCCCCAGCCTCTCATTCAGGTGGAGCTACTGGACGCAGCTGGGCAGCCCATCCCAAGCGTTGAGTTAGTGGTCACCTGGGAGGGTGGTGAGGATCACTTCTTCACCGGTCTACAGCCTGAGCTAGGTTTGGGTTATGCTGATTTCACGATGCAGCCTGAGGTGGTCTATTCGATTCACCCCGCTGCGGGTGGTCAATCCGTTGGTGCGCTGACTGCCGCAGAATGCACCTCCGAAGATAATAGCCGCTACTGGGGCTCGTGGTACCTGATTTTTATTCAACCCTGATGAACCTCATCAATTTATACCAATAACTCCAATTAGTGAGCTTTCAAACACGAGTCTGGAAACACATGATTATCGTCAGACACCATATTGACGAGAATATGCAACATCGTTTATTGGTTAACTTAATAATTGTTATACAAAAAATCGGGAGCTGAATTGTATTGACCAGCGAATGGTTCGATCATAACCGGGAGATGGAACCGGTTATGATTTAGCTTACGGCATTGGGTTGTTACCTGCCCAGTCATCCCCCAGGATGACGAGCACATCCACCTGGCTGTTCGGATCATACTGCAGGAGATGCTGTATGGGGTGATTTTCATCAAATCGACCAGGTAACGGTCGGTATACGGCTTGCCGGTGTAATCGATGATTTTCGTGAAGGTGGTGTAATCACTGTTCTGGGTGCTGACCACATTCGCGCCCTGCGATTGCAGGTAACTCTGGGTTTCATTAGCTAAGCCTTCCACGTAGGTGCCATTGGCGACTACGATGACCGCTGCTTCAGATTGCATATTTGCGCGTGCATCTCCCGATGTCAACCCAGGGCTGGCCATGCTGGACGAAGCAAACACCTGGTCGCGGATCAAGCGGATCTGGTCTGGCACCGGAATCAGGATATCCTGAGTGCCATCTGGTGATTTAGCGAACGAGACCGCGTTAGGTGGGGCAATTGCTCCACGCTGAACGTCATTCATGTTGATATCCAATGCCAGCCAACCAAGGCGTAGTGCATCATCCAGTGATAGATTGGTATGGATGCCTGCAGATAATTCGTTATAAATTGCCGGCACCCGCGCAGCGATCTGGGCTGGTCCGAGCTCCACAATTCGATCGCGGATGGCCAAGATGACCTGCTGTTGGCGCGCAGCGCGGTCAAAATCACCCCCATCGGTGTGGCGCGCACGCGCATATGCCAGGGCGTTGGGTCCAGAGAAGAGATAATTTCCAGGTTTCAAGTCGACTGTGTTCGCTTGACCAATCGGATCAATTGAGATCTGAGTGGTCACGGTCATGTTGATACCACCCAGCTCATCGATGAACTGCTCGAAAGCTGAAAAATCGATGATGGCATAATAATCGATCGGTACCCCTAACAGCGATTCAACTGTTTGCATGGCTAACCCAGGACCACCGCCAGGCACTTCATAGGCAATCCCAAGAGGGTAAGCAGTATTGATACGCCCGTATTCGAAGCCCGGGATGCTTACCCACAGGTCACGCGGCACATTCAACATCCCGGCGGTCTTGGTCAATGGGTCAACGGTCAACAAGATCATCGTATCGGTACGCGGAGGGCCATCACCAGCTTCCCAATCACGGTAATCCAATCCCATCACAAGGAGCGTCACCCGGCTGGCACCATCCCAAGGCGCCACTGCGGGGTCGCTGGATTGAGTGGGTAGGGGTGTGGAAGCAGGCGTTCCCTCATTCCCAGGGTTAACTATTGGGTCGCCCTGGATCGAGATACCTGGAATTTGGGCAACATTGAAGGCCCGGAAGAAATCAAACGATTTGGTATAAGCAACATAAGCCGCGAAGATCGCGGCTATGACAAACAAGCTAATAAAGCCCCATCTAAGCAGGGCGGGGGAGGTTCGATTTATCAATTCTTTTCTCAGGGCATGGAATTATTTTCAGCCCAATCTGTTCCCAATAGGATAGCGATATCCGTCTGGCTGTTGGGGTCATACCGGCTATAGATACTGTTTGCTGGGATATTCAACAGTTCAACCAGGTATTGAACCGTGTAGGGTTTACCCGTGTAATCGATGATCACCGTAGTATCCGATTTTTCTTCAGCATTACCCGTCTCCGCCACATTGATCCCTAGATTGCTCAGGTAGGCCGTGGTGTCGGAAGCTAAACCGGCGGTGGTGGTGGCATTGAGCACCGAGACTGTGGCACCCTCAGCCAGTCGTAATTCTTCCGGGTTACTCACGTACAGCGTGGCTACTGGTGCAACCCCGGATGTAGTGGAGAAAACCTGGTCGCGAACAACTCGTACAGCATCCATATCGGGCAGGAGGATATCCAGCCCGTCAGGTGAAAAAGTTCGTGTAGTTTCATTCGGACCGATCACACCGCTTTTGATATTCTCGCGTGGGATTTGAGCCGCTGTCCATGCCAGCGAGATGGTTTGCTTAAGGTTCAGGTTCGTATGGATACCATAGCGCAGGTTGTTATAAATTGTCGGGGAATTGGCGATCAGCTTGGGGAGTGTCCCCAGAGAGGTGATCTGGTCGAAAATCCCCATTACCACTTGCTGCTGACGGGCTGCACGGTCGAAATCTGCTCCGAAGGTGTCACGGTTGCGGGCATATGCCAATGCAGTCGGTCCATCCAGGTGTTGAAGCCCCAGCGGCAGTGTCACCGTGTTGCCAGGTCCGACGGGGTCGACACTTAACTCATACGGCACTTCCACATCCACGCCGCCAATTTGGTCGATGAAATTCTCGAAGGCCGAGAAGTCGATTTGAGCGTAATAATTGATATCCACCCCAAGTAGCTCTTCCACAGTTTGGATTGCTAGCCCTGGTCCGCCACCCGGCAGGTTGTACAGCTCACCCAGGTAATAGGCTGTGTTGATCTTGCCATAATCAAAACCTGGCACGTTCACCCACAGGTCACGTGGAATGGAAAGCATTCCCGCAGTACGTGACACCGGATCCATCGTAATCAGCATCATCGTATCTGTACGTGATGGGCCTTCACCTTCCCAATCGCGGTAATCCAGCCCCATCACCAGCATGGTCACACGGTTGGCTCCATCCCATGGGATGGCTGTCGGACCATTCTCAGCCTGGAGCGGAGCGTTAACATTCACCTCGGGTTGGTCGCCCTGGGCAGATTCGGTGAGAGAGAGCTCCGGATGAGTGGTCTGGTTGATACGAGCAGCAGTCGCATTTCGAACTACGGTATAGGTTAAATATACCGTAGCGCATAAGGTGATCAAAAAGATACCCAGCAGTCCCCACAGCACCGGATTCATTCTGATACCAGCTGAACCACGGGAGGAGCGGGTTTGTTTTCTGCTGTAATCTATGGGGTTATATTCGTCCATTGAAATTGGATTATAACATGTAGAGGATAATTGAGATTGTGATGAGTTGAATTGTTGTGGCATAATTATAAATCCAGAATGATGTCAGCATTGATTCGAGGTATGGTTTGGACTATTAATCCATAGTGATGTTGCATGAAAAATGCCACCATCTGGGATGTTGATAAGACGGTTTTTACTCCACTCTGGTTCCACGAAATATCTATTCGATTGCATTATTAACCCATGTCACTGATCACCGCAGCTAACCTGGCCAAATCATTTGGTGCCAATGATATCTTCGCTGGTATCTCACTCAGCATTCCTCATCATGCCCGGATTGCCATTATTGGTCCAAATGGCATTGGCAAGACTACCCTGTTGCGCATCCTGGCCCGGGAGGAGGAACCTTCTGCCGGGGAGGTCAACCAGGCGCGCAACCTGACCATCGGTCATCTTGCCCAGGAGGCTGGGATTGAGTCGCCGCGCAGCCTATGGGAAGAATGCCTGCTGCCATTCCAGACTTTACGTGACCAGGAAGTTGAGCTGCAGCGCCTCGAACACGCCATGTCGGACCCAGACCAGGTGGATAAAACCCTGGATAGGTATGGGCGCCTGCAAGCTGATTTCGACCATCACGGCGGTTACACCTACATTCACCGCATCCAACAGGTACTGACAGGACTGGGTTTCACCCCTGAAGAATACCAGGCTCCATTGGCACGCCTGTCTGGTGGGGAGCGCACACGGGCTTTGCTGGCTCGACTGCTCCTTTCTGAGCCAGACCTGCTGATCCTGGATGAACCGACCAATCATCTGGATATCACCGCCGTGGAATGGCTAGAAGGTTACCTCAGCCAGTGGGACGGGGCTACCCTGATCGTATCGCATGACCGTTATTTCCTCGACCAGGTGGTGGACACCATCTGGGAGATGACCCGCTCGGGCTTCGAGGTCGTATCATGGCAACTACTCTGCGTATGTGCAACAGCGAACCGAGCGCTGGGAGCGCCGCCGTGAAGTGTTTGAAGCCGAGAAAGAGAAGCTCGATCGGTCACTAGAATACATTAAGAAGAACATCTCAGGGGGTAATGTCCTCCAGGCGCGTGGGCGGCTACGGCGTCTTACCCGCCACTTGCAGGCAATCGAACAGGTTGGTCTGGATGCAGCTATCAGTAAGAAATGGAGTGAGCTGAGCCTGAGTGTGGATACCACCACCAGCATGCTCAGCCCTGAGGAGGCTGAACGCCGGATCAATGCATTGCGCAAACCTTCCAACAAGCCGCCTCAGCTGCACCTGCACTTACGCACCGATCAACGCAGTGGTGAGATTGTGTTACGCACGCATGACCTGCAAATCGGTTACCCGGGCAAAGCCTTGTTTTATACCGGCGATATCGAGCTGCGTCGCCTGCAATGTACCGCCTTGATTGGCCCGAACGGTGCTGGAAAAACGACCTTCCTTAAGACCATCCTGGATAAGATTCCTCCCCTGACGGGTGAAGTGGAGCTGGGTGCCAGCCTCAATGTGGGTTACTTCGCGCAGGCACATGAAGACCTGGTCTCCGAGCGCACCCTGGTGCAGGAGATCGATGCCGTAGCTCCCAAGATGCTGGTAGCTGATATCAGAGATTACCTGGCCAGGTTTCTCTTCACCGGCGAAGATGTTTTCAAGAAGGTGGAGGTGCTCTCAGGAGGCGAGAGAGGCCGGCTGGCCCTCGCCAAGCTGGCATTATCGGGCGCCAACCTGCTGCTCCTGGATGAGCCCACCAACCACCTGGACATCCCTTCCCAGGAGGTACTGCAAGAAGTGCTTGACTCTTTCCAGGGCACCATCCTGCTCGTCTCGCATGACCGTTACCTGATCGATGCGCTGGCCACCCAGATCTGGGAGATCGACGAAGACAAGGGTATCCTGCGTACGTTTAAGGGAAGCTACAGCCAATATCACCAGCAGCAGGAAGCCGAACACCTGGCGGAAAAAGAGGCCAGTGATGAGAATGTTCCTGTGCGGGAGTTACCCCGGAAACCAGCAATTTCTGCAGAAGATAAACGCAAACGAGCACGCTTGCAAGAAGTTGAACTACTGATCGACCAGCTGGAGGCTGACCTGGCAACGCTGGGACACCGGCTGGAGAACCCACCCAAAGATACTGCCAAGGTGCAAAAACTTGGAATGGAATATGTGCGCGTGCAGAATGAGCTGGAAGCGTTAATGGACGAGTGGGGGCAATTGCACGATTAATTGACGGATAGTACCGAAATCGATCGCAAGATGACTAATCCTAGCCTAATACCCTGATGGGTGCCAAATTTTCATTCTTGCACACATACGGGCGCAGGAACTGCGCTGTATAGGATGCTTCCACTTCACAAATCTGCTCGGGAGAGCCTTCGGCGATCAGCTCACCACCTGCATTCCCACCTTCAGGTCCCAGGTCGATGATGTGGTCAGCCACCTTGATGATATCCAGGTTGTGTTCGATGATGAGCACACTGTTGCCCGTATCCACCAGGCGCTGGAGCACCTCGATCAGTTTGTGCACATCTGCGGCGTGCAACCCCACTGACGGCTCATCCAGCACGTACAATGTGCGACCGGTGGCACGCTTGGAAAGCTCGCGTGCCAGCTTCACGCGTTGAGCTTCACCGCCTGATAAAGTCGTGGCGGGCTGACCAATGCGGACGTATCCCAGCCCGACATCCTGCAGGGTTTGCAGGCGCGAGAGCATATTTGGGAAGGCTTCGAACACCTCCAGGGCGCGATCGACAGTCAGGTCGAGCACATCAGCGATGTTAAGGTTCTTGAACTTCACCTGCAATGTCTCACGGTTGAAGCGTGCCCCATGGCACACGTCACACGGGACGTACACATCCGGCAGGAACTGCATCTCGATGCGCAGCTGGCCCTGACCCTGGCAGGCTTCGCAGCGACCACCATGCACGTTAAACGAAAATCTTCCGGGTTTATAGCCACGCATCTTGCTCTCGGGCAGCTCGGCGAACAGCGTACGGATCTGGTCAAACAGGCTGGTATAGGTGCCGGGATTGGAACGCGGGGAACGCCCGATTGGACTCTGGTCGATGTTAATCACCTTGTCCACATATTCGATCCCATCGATGCGATCAAAATCACCCGGTTGGGTGTGGGCACCCTGCAGCCGGGCTGCCAGGGCTTTATAAAGGATCTCGATCATCAGGGTTGATTTGCCTGACCCCGAGACCCCGGTAATGCATACGAACTTCCCCAGTGGGATGTTTACTTTGATATTCTTTAGGTTGTTTTCGCGCGCCCCGACGATGGTCAGTTTTTTGCCATTTCCGGTACGGCGTTCACGCGGCACGTCCACCTGTAAACGCCCCGAGAGATAAGCACCGGTCAACGAATTGGGGTTCTCCAGGATCTGATCCACTGTACCCTCGGCGACCACTTTGCCGCCGTGCTCCCCTGCCCCCGGACCTAAATCAAGCACCCAATCGGCGGAGAGAATGGTCTCAGAGTCGTGTTCGACCACGATGACTGAATTGCCCAGGTCACGCAGACCCTTCAGGGTACGTAGCAAGCGCGTGTTATCGCGCGGATGCAGCCCAATGGAGGGTTCGTCCAGTACATACAGGACACCCATCAAACGTGAACCGATCTGGGTCGCCAGGCGGATGCGTTGGGCTTCCCCACCAGAAAGAGAACCGGCAGAGCGTTTCAGGGTGAGGTAATCCAGGCCTACATCCACCAGGAATCCCAGGCGCTCGGAGATTTCCTTCAAAATTCGTTCAGCAATAGTCTGCTGGCGGGTATTCAGCGGCGTGTCGGAGCCGCACAGGTTTTCGATCCACCTCAAGGTCTGCAGGATCGGCCAGTCTGTGATTTCGACGATATTTTTGCCATCCACAGTGACTGCGATGGCTTCACGGCGAAGGCGCTTGCCCCCACAGGTTGGACAGGTGCGCATTCTCATGAAAACGCTGATCTTTTCACGCATGTACTCCGAGTTGGTCTCGTTGTAGCGCCGCATCAGGTTGCTGATCACGCCTTCGAACTCGCGGTCGAATACGTATTGATGGCCCTCGTCACGTTTGTAGGTGATGGGGATTTCTTTGCCATGTGTGCCGAACAGCACGATATCCAACTTTTCCTTGGGCAGGTCGCGTACGGGAGCCTTCAGGTCGATATCATAATATTTCGCGGCTGCTTCCAGGCTTTGCCAGTAATACCCGCCTTCTTCCTTGGGACCACTCCATTCGGTACTGATGATGGCACCGTCCGTGAGGGATAGGTCGGGGTCCGGGATGAGCAACTCCGCATCGATTTCAAGCTTGCCGCCCAGCCCCTGGCAATCGGGGCAGGCACCGTGCGGGGTGTTGAATGAAAAGGTGCGTGGCTCGATCTCCGGCAACACGGAACCATGCTCGGGGCATGCCAGGTGCTCGGAGAAGTGCATGTCAAATGGAGCTTTTGCATCGGTAATGTCCTGGACGATGAGGTAGCCATCCCCAAATTTCAGGGCGGTCTCGATCGAATCGGTCAGGCGGGAGAGGGACAGCTTATCTTCTTCAGGATCAGGGTCGTGGTGCAGCAATACCCGGTCCACTACGGCTTCGATGTTGTGGATCTTGTATCGGTCCATCTGGATGTCTTCATCCAGCTCGTGTACCACTCCGTCCACCCTGGTGCGTACGAATCCGGTCTTGCGGATCTCTTCCAGCACGGCCTGGTGGGTGCCTTTGCGACCACGCACGAGGGGTGAGAGGATCAGCAAGCGGCTGGATTCAGGCAGGGCAGCTACCACATCCACGATCTCCTGGGCGGACTGCTTGGTGACCTCACGCCCGCATTCAGGGCAGTGGGGAATGCCCACGCGTGCGTACAGCAAACGCAGGTAATCGTAGACCTCGGTCACCGTCCCCACGGTTGACCTGGGATTATGCGAGACACCCTTTTGGTCGATTGAGACTGCCGGAGAGAGCCCCTCGATATAATCCACATCCGGTTTATCCATTTGCCCCAGGAACTGGCGGGCATACGCGGAGAGAGACTCGACATAACGGCGCTGCCCTTCGGCGAAGATGGTATCGAATGCCAGGGAGGATTTCCCCGAGCCGGAAAGTCCGGTGATCACCACCAGCTTATCGCGCGGGATCTCTACGGTGATATTTTTTAAGTTATGGACACGGGCGCCGACCACCCGAATGACATTTGGATTCATAATCCCTTGTGTGTTTCCGTTTCATTATTAGTCGGATAAAACCCCTCGAAGAAAAGATGATAGCGAGCTGATTGTTTATGGCGAGCAGATTCATATCGAGAAGATTACTCGCATCGGTAAAGAACGATCCGTGCAGAAGAGCACTGGTATACGAGGGCTTTCATCTAAATCATATATAGGAAAGCTCTCTAATTATAGCACAAATGTTTTAGTTATAACGAGCGAATCTATATAAATTCTTAAAACGCAGACAGCGATTATACCGCGGAAAGGAGACAAGGTAATTAAGCACTATGGCAATCAAGTAATTAATCAATCAATCAGGTTCTTAGGGTGCGATGTAAATCGCTCACTCTCTACGATGAAGTTTGATAGAAGAGAAATACTACCTTCTGAAAGCAATTAATGGATTTATACTAAAGGTAGATCACTTCGTTTCTGCAATAATTCTTGGGAGAGAAACTTGTGCTACTGACTGAACGTTACATCGATCAACTTCGTTTCTGGCCAAAATCAGGCAGGCATATCCTTGCACAGGTCGACGAAGATTCTGTCATCGTCTATCAGGCTTACCGTCCATCGATCAGTCAGTTTGCTGTAGAACACGGCCATTTCGGTGGAGAGTTCAGCTACTCACGCATGAGCTGGATCAAGCCCAATTTTCTGTGGATGATGTATCGCTCTGGTTGGGGTGCTAAGGAAGGTCAGGAAATCACGCTAGCCATCCGCATCCGAAGACCTTTCTTTGACAGCCTGCTGGCCCAGGCAGTCGAGTCATCTTTTACAGATACCCAGTATTCAACCCACGCGGAATGGGAGAGGGTTGTTGCTACCTCGTCTGTTCGTATGCAATGGGACCCCGATCACCACCCGCGGGGTGCAGCCTTACCTCGCCGTGCACTCCAGCTAGGTCTCCGCCGTCGTCCTTTGAAAGATTTTGGCAAACGGGAGATCCTTGAGATTATTGATCTGACTGGATTTGTAACCGAACAACGTGAGAACACTTCAGCCGATCGAATCGCGCAGCTGATCACTCCAGCTGAAAGGGTTTACGTCCCTGCTGATCCCGAAGTTTGGGTCAGGCTCGGGCTCGATGCAGCAGATAGCGACCAATGATCAAAATATTAGTTGTCAAGGAGTGGTACGTGGGATGATACTTTATCGCCCGGTTAGCCCGAAGGAATGTGAGCTGATCGGCGCCTCCAATTATTCAGCATTCCCGCCTCGCCTGCCTGAGCAGCCAATTTTCTACCCCGTTCTCACTTTTGAATATGCTGAGAAGATTGCCCGGGATTGGAATGCAACGACTCCACCCTATATGGGTTATGTCACTCGCTTTGAGATCGATGACGCATACGCCGGAACGTTTGAGGTTCATCAAGTCGGCGAAAAGTCTCATCAAGAATTTTGGGTTCCGGCTGAGGAAATTTTGATGGCAAGATGATATCGTTGCCACCTATTATGGCCTGGATTATTCCGTGAGCTTGATCATACGATCTTCGGAGGGAAAAAGACACATTATTATCCCTTTGTAGAGACGTCCCACTGGGATGTCTCTACTCTACGGTTAATGTGTTGTGTCTAAAAGTCATGTAGAAGACACAAAACGAGATGAATTCTTAATGGCAAACAACCGTCCCTTGATCAAGGATCGAGCCATCATTGGCGTCATACAAAGTGTAATCCGCAGACGAGGCGTGCAAGATAAACTGGATCACACCGATCGCATGATCCGTGCCTGGAGGGAAGGTATCCAGGTAAACGGCTGAGGCTGCCTGAGCGATCGATTGTTGCGAGCCAGAACGATTATCCTGACCGCCGATACCGTCGATGAAGGTAGTGATCCCGTGGGCATTATCCTGGATACCATTGGGATTGATCGGGTAGAAACGCTGGTAATCGTGGTCGTGACCGTTGAGCTGGATATCCACGCCGGCGTTGAATTCAACCTGGTTAATAGGTTTCAAACCGGTGGAATCGCCATGTGAAGCTCCGGATGAGTAGGTCGGTACATGCCAATAAACCAGCTGGCAGGTTGAGTTGGCATGGGCAGCCAGGTCAGTGGTGAGGAAATCGAGGCTGAGAGTATTAACCGATCCATTAATCTGGTCGAGGGCAACGATATGCCATGTACCAAGGTCATAGCTGTAATCGGTCAGCTTCTTGCCTTGGATGTTGGCCATATGCGCATTGGATCCGAAGTAATCCCAATAGGCTCCACCGCTGCTGTGAACAGTACCATCGAAATCTGAGTATGAACCAGCCGATTGGTTGTCATGGTTGCCCCGTACTTGCTGATAGATTCCCATTGTTACGAAGGTCCCATAGGTAGTACCGAAGTATGCCTGGTAGTTACTGATGGTGGGATTATTTTCCTGCTCATTATCCCCGGTTGAGGCCACCAGCATCTGTGTGCCAGGGTGCTGGCTCATCAAGTTCAAGATGAGGTCAACCACCGATTGAGCCCGGCTAACCGAGCTGCCTGAAACCAGATCGCCAGTGAAGAAAATGATTGGGTCATTACCAGGCTCAGGGGTTATTGTTACCGTCGGAGTAGCGCTAGGGCTTTGATAATTTGATACGATGGGTAAATAGGATTTCTGGGAGGCATTTATCTGTGCCAATGTAATAAAAAGAGGAATGACAAGAGACACGAGGATAATTCCCGTGAATACGAACCTTCTAATGATCTTATGCATAGCTATATCCTTTCATTCTGGCGGTAACAGGTCGTTAATTCCCCCAGGTTCCATTCTTTACTTCGGCGCTGGTTAGCTGATCCAACCCATCCAAGGTAAGGTACTGCGGATGCGGGTGCCGATATTCCAGATAGGTGCCAGATCATGTTCAGTAAAAGTTGTGCCTTAGGTAATGAATAGCAGCACATAGAAAGGAAACCGGACGCCACCCAAGCGAAAAAAGCATATTTTGGATGGGTATTCCGTTTACACTGATGGGAGGAGCCTTTTCATCAGATACGGATTCAGCAGCATCTGGGTGATGAATGGTTTAAATTGGTCGAATTCAAAATGGCTGCGGACAAATTCATAATCCATAAAATTGATTTTTCCCCAATGCGCCTTGAATGGTATTTCATCTTGAATCAGATGATTCCAAAGTCCGTGTAAATGGGCGGAGATTTCTTCTTTCTCAGACTCAGTTTTGCTGACATCAATAAGGTACATGAAGTTAAATTTCACAATATAATCCAGGCCCTTCCAATTCCACGGCGACATGTAAGCATGATCAGTTTTGGTAAGCTCAATCTCGATTGGGAGGTTTGGCCAACCATTCTGTTCGTAATAGTTTCGGCAACTTTGGAGCAGCCTGTCCAGGTCGGTGGGTTTGAAAGCCCATTCTGCCATTGCCACGTGCAGCGGGGCACGACGATCCACCGGCAGCATGTTGCGCAGCGGGCCAGAGACTTTTGTCTCACCGTAGGTTAAGGTCAGAGCGGAATAAACCAATCGCATCGAATTATCCAGCAAGGGTCCAGCCGATTCAATTCGGTCCAAAAATTGGAAAATGCCAACCAGGATGTTCTCAGATTGATCTTCGGGATAATCACCGTCCGGATCTGCATCCGGGATACTTTTTGCTGCCCACAACAAACCCTGGTCGGTATCTGGAATCCAATCGATACGCCAGAAATCATATATCTGTGAAGTCTTGTCGACGTCGGATAATATTTTTTCCAGCTTAACCATTTTTTGGATGGTTTCGAAATAAAGCTCGTCGATCAACCTGAACTGAACCTTCGTCAAAATGCCAATTACTCCCAGCGAAGCAATCGCGGCATGGAACGCGGGATCATTTTTAGAAAGCCGCTTTTCAATGATCTCCTTCCGATCTTCATCGTAAGCAAGGTATTCAACCCATTCCAGCAGGTCATAAATTGCATTTTTTGGTGATGCAGGGGCGGTATCGGTCGAGATAATGCCAGCCAGTGTTTGATGGTCGGTGCCTCCCGTGGCACTGATCGATTTACCGCGTTGGCTTAAAGCAAGTAAAAAGTCGTGGAAATGCCAGTTGGCAGTAACCGTTACATGGGTATTGTTGGCATCGAATTCGATCGTTCTTGGTAAATCGCTGACATCGACAACTGCATCGGATACGCAGATGTCAGAACAGGAGTGCAATCCGCCGAGCACGCGAATGCTTTTTTGCTTGAAGATTCCCAATCTCACGCCCGCCATAAAGCTTTTAAGCTCGTCTATGTCTTGAGGCCTGAAATATAAATGCGGGCGGAATGAAATATAGCGAGACCAATCGCGAATTTCAGGCTCAAACTCACCGTTTTCTACCATCGATCCAGTCTGTGTTGATATCTGCTGCGTTATTGTCATTTTAACTCTTCCTGATTACCCCCGACTTACGGCTAAAAAAGGCTGATTATGGATTAACTACGTCGAACGAATACTGCAGGTGTCGACTCAATAGAATACACGATAATTATGGTCTAATTATACCATATTGTCTTAACTACAGCTCCCATCGTATGGCTGGAATTAATCACATCATCCAGCTGAACACCCTGGTTATCCTATCCCAACTTAATATACTAATCAAAGCTGGAAAATATTCCTAATCCCAATGACCCTGACTGGATTATGCTAAAATACATCCATGGATATCTTCAAGAAGATCAATAAGATATTTACCTCTGCTCCTGCGTCTCACACAGGTCGGGCGTTATATCTATACGTACAATGCAATAAGTGTGGCGAAAAACTACGGGCGCGTGTGGATGTATGGAATGAGCTTACCCCGGATTTTGATGGGAAAAGTGATGACCCGGCTTCTTATTATTGCCGCAAGGTGCTGGTGGGGGAAAAGCTGTGCTACCAACCGATCGAATTAAACCTGAAATTCGACAAGAAACACAAGCTGGTCGAGAAAACCATCAACGGCGGGAAGTATATCGACGAGGCTGAATTCGAAAGCGTAGCTTAAGGTAGAGCTACCATCTCAGGCATGGTGATGATATGGAATGCCAGGGTTTCCAGGTCGTGCGCTTTGATTGAGTTCTTGCCTGACGCCCTGATCTTTTCAACATGCGAGATGATGAGAGGCTGGTCTCCAAAGTAAGATTGCAGAGATTCTTCATCGTTGAGGATATCCTTCACCCCCAGCTGCTCGTAAATCTGACTAACCAGTCCATAACCCCAATCTTCGACAATCCCTAATTCATCCGCCAGCTCACGCCGTTCCATGCTGAACAGGAACGCCAGCCGCGATACATCCGCCTGGTGTTTTGATAGGGTGCTCTGAAGGGTCTTTCTACCATCCAGGACCACGCACGGGTGCGGCAAGGGGAAGCGCATGGCTGATACCAGTGAACGTACACCTTCTGTAATCACCCATTTCCCCGACAAGGCGATATCAATCGCCCAGGCAAGAGAATAATTGATCTCATTTTTCAGGATGTACCCCGCAAAACAGGGATGCGATAAGCGCCCCAGGACGTCTGGATCAGCTTTGATGCCCGTGCAAAGGATCACCGGGGGATGTTGAATTGTGGAGATGGCTCCCAGGATCTGGGGGATCCAGCTTTCTCCACCGGGGATGTCCGTATCCATCAGGATCAGGTCGATATATGAGGCTTTTTTATTAAGCAGGGGGATGATCTTGAGCGGTTCGTCATACTCACCCGCCAGACGGGTGCGCCAGTCACGCGCCGCCAATAAAGCCATCCAGTTGCGGGCAAATGGATCATCCTCCACGATAGCGATCTGGAACTCCTGTTTAGGCATGCTTCCCTCCGCCGGAAATTATAGCCGATTATTGGAATGACCAGATACAATAAAGGATGGATCACCCAAAAAGGAAATGCGTGCAGATGTCAGTAAGGGCGAAGCAACGCTCTTTATTGATCGATCAGCGTTAATAAATTCCAACGTTGCTTCGCCCCCACATCCGATCCATTGATCCCATCTCAGGCGTGTTTTCTAGCAAGGATGACCAAATTTGGGCTTTTCTCTGGGTTAAAAGGTACGCCAGACATATTTCCAAAAGGCTTCAGGCTCTTGAATCCAGCTTCAGTTAAACTTAATATTAGTTCAACCTTCATGATCGGGCGTAAGCGGGAAGTGACCACGTCTTGGGTCCATTTCCCTTGCAAGCCGCGCTTAAGTGTGACCATATTGAAGGTTAACAAGCCATCCGGTTCAAAATCATAAAAACGTTGGAAGACCCACTCAAGCTTGCCCTCGGTGTGGGACTGGGGTTCCATCCAACGCTCATGGTTTGTGATCACAGCGTCGAAGTTACGATTTTGGATCAAAAGCAATCCACCCGGTTTAAGACACTTTGCAAAATCTACCAGTGCCAGGTCAAGCTCTGTACGAGATAACAAATGTGGAAGTGAATTTCCAAGGCACAGCACTGCATCTGACTGACCGACCCCAAATGTCTTCGCCAGGGAACCAAATCCTGCGATTTCAAAGCGGGCTTGAACGCCTGCCGAGTTGGCATTGATGCGCGCTCGTTCAATCATCCCACGGCTGATGTCGGCTCCGGAGGCTTGATAGCCGAGCTGTGCCAGGGCAATGGCATGCATCCCGGTTCCTGTGGCTGCATCCAGAATGATCCGGGCTTTACTTTCAAGTAACTTTTCATGGATAAAAGGAAGCTCAATTGCTAATCTGCCCTGCCAATCCACAAAACGGTCATAATCTGAGCTAAACGCATCGTACATGGGATTCTCCTCGGGTCATTGCTTACCGGCAGGATGCTCAAACTGATGGAATTATAGCCCATTCATATGGATATGGGGTTTGAGTAGTTGGGTACAATCCTGCAAAGCGAATTTAATCTAAACTTAAGCTAGTATCGAAACGATCTTCATAAATTCTTCACAAGCGAGTGGTATGCTTAAGCCTATAATGAATAAATGGAGAATAGAAAATGAATAAAGTTTTGAAATGGATTCTATATGTACTGCTTGGTTTGGTGGTTTTAGCAGTGATTGGATGTATCGTGTATATAGCCTTTGGTGGATTTCATTCTGCCATGGTGAGACCTGGTATCAGGATGATGGAGCCGTTCCGGTATTCCTTAAACCCGTTACGTGATAACTTTAGCCCATTCCGCATGATATTTGGTGGGATATTCGGTTTGGGTATATTCGTGCTGGTCATCGTGGGTATTGTCGCGCTGGTAAATGTGATTATGCGCGGGAATCGACCCCAGCTCAGATGACCCCTCCAGCTCAGATGGAAGCACCTGCCCCTATGGCTGCACCGACACACACATGTTCCAATTGTGGTAAGCCTGCTCAAGATGATTGGAAAACCTGCCCTTACTGCGGTAACCCCTTAACCTAGGTTTGCATGGGTGGATATTCCATCTAAGGAAAGACAAACTGTAACCCAACTCACTCTTTAAGCTGCAGAGGGACCAGTTTCATCAGTCCCTCTGCAGTTTGTGTTATGTGGGCAGTTTATTATTTGAAAAAGCCGGTTTTTTAATCTTTGAGATTTGGACCAATCTATCGCCTACAACGTCAGCCATGTGCCGATACCCATCTGTTTGGCACGCCGATAAATTTCAGGGGCAACCGCCATATCATCCATTGCCAGCCCAAGGTTCATTGCCAGGGTGCGCTCCTGAGGGCTTTGGCGACCAGGTTTTCGGCCGATAACGATTTCACCCAGGTCGGCGTAGGGATTGGGCGTTGTCTGGAAGTATCCCACCGATTTATAGTATTGGAACTGTGCATGGTCATCCGTGCTGATGCGGTCCATCTGGAATAAAGCATCGGTCGTCCAATAACTATCAAAGTCAACTGCGCTGCCAAATGAGCCTGGCTGCAGCCAATCCTTTTGGATGGTGGGAGTGGGGTGCTTAAAGATTGGTCCTGAGGTGACCACCAGGTCACTTTCAACCACCGCCTGTTGAGGCTCTTTCACACCGATCACCTCAACTTTCAATTTAGCCGACATCTCGTCCACATACTCCTGTTGTCTTTCGGGGTGGACGTCATAGGCATATACGCGCTCAACAGGAAAGATAACTTTTAGCGCTTCCAGGTTGGTGCGTCCTTGAACCCCACATGCCAAAATACCGACAGTCTTGCTTTCAGGGCGGGCGAGATATCTAGCAGCCAGGGCGCTCGCAGCACCTGTGCGGTAGGCAGTGATCCAGCTGCAATCCATCACGGAGTATGGGATGCCCGTCTCAACATCGTTCAAGATGAGCAGCCCGGTGATGTAAGGCAAATCACGCTTTTGGTTTTCAGGGTAACCGCTGACCCATTTTATACCTGCGGAATACAAGGCGGGGATAAATGCTGGCATGGCATGGATGAATGCATCCGGCATGGTGTGGATGCCTGGTTTGGGAGGCATCTCCACTTTACCGGCACCTTTTTCACGGAAAGCTGTATCGAGCAGGTTGATCACGGTTGCCATATCAAGATTGACTTTGGTTACATCTGCCTGGGATAAATAAAGAATTTTTTGGTCGGTCATAATCCACCTCTACAAAAAAGGATTGTGGTTAATACTCAGCATATTATAAATGCCATTTATTCATGCGCTTCACCAGATTCGTGGTAACAATCGTTTGGTTCTTAATGCATATTGAATGTACTCGTCACCGTACTGTGCGATTAATATTTTTTCTTCCACTTTTATTCTATATATCAGCCCAGGGATCAATAACGAAGGGATGGCCAATAAACTGATCAGACTGGAATACCCAATAGAAATCCCCAGGCACATGAAGATAAACGATGCATATGCCGGGTGTCGAATGATGTGATATGGTCCATGCTGAATCAGGATATGTCCTGTCTTCACCCAAATCCGTCCGGAATACATACCTTTTAATGTTGAACGCGCCCAGACGAATAAAGACAGGCTAGCCAAAATCAATGAAAGACCCGTTATCTGAGTCCAGATGGTGTTTGTGTCGGGTAAAATTCCAGGTAAGTACAGGTATTCGATTGGAGAAACATAAAAAACCACAAGAAATCCAGGCAGGACCAGCCAAAAGGACCGATCCTGTCTTTCTTGATGTACAACTCCTCCTTTTTTTAAATTAGTCAAAAGCAAATAGGGTCCACTTAATCCATAAGATAAAGCCGTTAATATGAGAAACCATCCAATAAGGTTGGATTTAAAGGTAGCGAAACCCAGGTAACCCAAAGCGCTTACCAAAAGGTAAGCACTGGAAATTAATAATATACGGACTCCTTGCTTCACCATGATGGCTCCAGCATGGATATTAACCAAGCTTGCAGATTATTTTCGGGCCTTTATTCGCTTTATGAAGATATTTCTGGCCCATTTACCGATTTCCACCGCCATTAGCAAACCGAGTGCAATCGCTGCTATCCAGCCCCATTGTTGCAGGGAGAGGGGTACGATTCCCAAAAGAGTGCGCAGTGAAGGGATGGCAAAGGCAATCACCACCATCAATAAGCCGGCTATTACAGCCAGGACAAGCGGTTTATTATTCTTGAGCGGGCTGGCACGGAAGAGTGGAAGGCGCATGGAGCGGTAAGCAAAGATATAGATCATGGAATTGACCGCGAAACTGGCGAATACCAGGCTGCGCCCCTCTGCTTGACTACCGTGGGATAAGTAAAAATGACCAAACAACACCAATGCGGCAATTGCACTGCAGATGCTGATCACACCGATCAAAGTCAGTCCAAGCGGTGCCAGCACAGGTTCTTTGGTCGACTTGGGCTTTTCATCCATGATGCCTTTCTCCTTCGGCTCGAAGCCCAGCACAATGTCGGAAGGTCCATCGCAGATCAGGTGGATCCACAGGATTTGAGCTACCGCCAGCGGTGCTGGCCAGCGGAACATCATGGCGACGAAAATGGTTAATACTTCAGCAAAAGAGTTGGAAAGCGTGTAGGCTACTACCTTGCGGATGTTTTCAAAGATCACCCGACCTTCTTCGATTGCGGCGACAACCGTGCGGAAGTTGCTGTCCAACAGGATCAGGTCAGCCGTTTCCTTGGCGACATCCGATGCAGTCCCTACCACGACCCCGATATTGGCTCGTTGCAAGGCAGGGGCGTCATTCACCCCATCCCCGATCATGGCAGTTATTTCGCCGTTGGTTTGTAATGCACGCACAATGCGTAATTTGTCTTGTGGCCTGATGCGTGAGAAGACCGCCACCTGTCTCACTTCCTGCTGAAGCTGCTGGTCACTCATGGCAGACAGCTCAGCACCTTCCAGGCTGCGATCTTCAGGATTCATCAAACCAATATTTCTGGCAATATTTTCAGCGGTACGGCGATAATCACCGGTGATCATCTTGACCTGGATGCCGGCTTTTTGAGCTATTTTGACCGCATCCGTGACACCATCACGGATTGGGTCTTGCATCCCCACCAGACCCACCCAGGTGTAACCTGAATAATCATCCAATTCTCCCTTAGACCGGTAAGCCAGTCCAAGCAAGCGTAAACCATCCCCAGCCCAATCATCCACCAAGGCAAGGATATGGCTCTGTTCTTGCTCGCTCACCTTGCACATGGCTAGAATGATCTCTGGTGCTCCTTTGAGGAAGTATAGGTGATCGCCTTTGAACATGACCCCCGTTACTTCGGTGATCATATACTTGGTCTCGCTGGTGAACAGCTCTTCAGCGATACGCTCAGAGCTATCCACCAGGTCTTGCGGAGAGCTACTCAACTTGGTTTTGGCATATTCCCACAGAGCGATGTCTACTGGTCCTTCGAGATTATTGCACAAGGCCATCGTCTGTAGGGCGCGTTCTTCATCAGTCAATTCTTCCCGAGCCACTCGCATCCGTCCCTCAGTGAGGGTGCCGGTTTTATCGGTGCAGATAACCGTCACAGAGCCAAGCGTCTCGACGGCGAGCAATTTCTTGACCAAACCCTGGCGCTTTAAGATTTTGCGCATCCCCAGCACCAGGATGACTGTAACTGCGATCAACAGGCCTTCCGGCACTGCGGCGATCGCCAGGACGATTGAAACCCGCAGCATATCCAAGAATTTATTCCCCAGTAGCAATCCGGTGATGAGGATTGCTGCGGTAAAGCCGATCACGATATAGGTGAGAGATTTACTGAAAGTTTTCAGTCGAATCTGGAGCGGGGTGTCTTCTTCGACATGTTCCTGTAAGCTGGTGGCAATCGCGCCAAGCTCGGTAGCTGGACCAATTTTGGTTACCAGCATGGTCCCTCGCCCGGTGAGGGTGGTAGTACCCATAAAGACCTGGTTGTGACCATCGATCTCGTTTTTATTTACCGGTTCACTCTCACCCGTCAGGATGGCTTCATCTATTGCCAGCTTGGTGGAATCAGTGATCTGCCCATCTGCAGGGACGTGCTCGCCTGAATTCAACAGGACCACATCACCGGGCACCAGCTCCCAGACTTCAACCTCCTGCCGTTCTCCATCCCGGATCACGGTGGTGGTGGGTTTTAGTAAACCTTTAAGTGCCGTATAAGTTTGTTGGGCTTGATATTCCTGGATGAACCCCAGGATGACATCGATCACGACGACTGCCATGATAATGGCGAAATCGTTATATTCCTTAACAATAAAGGAAACGGCTGCAGCAACCAAAATGATATACACCAAGGGGCTTTTGACCTGGTTCAAAAGGATTGTCCAAACCGTAGTCCCCCTTTCAGCCGGTAGGCGATTTTCTCCATGCTGCTTTCGCAGCTCAAGCACCTGTGCCTTGCTTAATCCGGTATCGGCACTATTGTTGATAGAAGAGGATTGATTGTTTGAAATTTGATTTGAGATGGTCATTGTATTGCCTTTATGTGTAAATATTTCTATGTATTTTATTTGGTTGAATAGATGGAAATTCCAATATGATGTTCGTAGGAGGATTGTGGGTTGCCTTCAGGCACACCAGGGATATAGACATTCCTTTGTATTCAAATATTTTGAGCAACATTCATTCCTTCGTATTTCTGGAATTAAGGCGTGGTAGGTACTTTGAGGAGGACTCCAACCGCATATCCGACCAGAGCACTCAAAGTACCAATTAATGCCATTTCAAAACCACTTTTCCCCGGATGGCCTACCGTCATGCGAGCTTTATACCAACCGACTACAAACAATACCAGGGCAGTGATGATCACGGAAACCCACATACTGCTGGTTACAGGCAGGAAAATAAACGGAATAATGGGGATTATGGAACCCAATATAGCTGAAAGGCCAACTACCAGGGCTACTTTCCATGCTTTCTTGCGATCAATAGGTGTGAGCTTATGCTCTTCTGACATCATCACCGCTACCCAGACGTCTGGATTGGCAGTTATGGTATCCACAATGTGCTCCAGCATGTCACCCATGAATCCCTTTTCGGCATAGATTTTCCTCACTTCTTCACGCTCTAACTTCGGTGCCTGCTCAATGTGTCGTATTTCACGTTCGAGCTCGCTATCATAATAATCAGCATCCGCGAGTGTGGAAGTGTAAGCGACCGCTCCCATCGAAACGGACTCGGCAAAGGTCGCCGCAAGACCAGCGACAAGCACTATACTGGGATCATGGGTGGCCGCTGCTACACCAAGGATCACCCCAAGCACATTTACAAGTCCATCTTGTCCACCGAGAATAATATCGGACAATCCGGAAACTCCGCGTTGGTGCGGGTCCAAGCGGGTATGCAGCTCGTGTTCTGTATGGTGCATCGCATGGGGCGTGGTGATTTCAGATTTCATGATTGATCAGCCTGTTGTGATGAATCTGGTAAAGGTACCGGTACTGAGTGGACTGTAACATCTAATTAATCGATATCCTCCGTAATTTTTCTGTCGGCAGTGGATTTTGACCTGAAAGAGGTCAAAATACCATTGCTGAGTTATATTTTATATATTCCAATGCAATAAACCTACATTGCTATTTGGGTATTTATTTATTGGTGATCTTGCGCAAAATTGAGGGAAATTCTTGCTCCACATTCGAAAATAGGTCGTGAGCTTCTTTCAGTCGTTCCTTCAGCGGGTCGGGTTTATCCGCTAGCAGGAGCATACCGCGCTCGGTAATTTGATGCAGCCCCGCCATCAAGCCGAGCCATTGGCGCATGTAAATAATCCATCCGCCGGGTTTAAAGCGGTAATAGTCCCGGCGCGGCATGGGTGATGCAACGCGCTCAATCAGGCCGCGTTCCATCAACAGGCGCGCCATAATGCTGATTGAGCTTTTGCTGGCGTGCAGCCTTTCTCCCAGGTCGGTGATGGACTGTGAGGGAGGGTCAGAGATAAGCAGCGCACCCAGGATACGCCCAGCCATGCGGGGTAATCCCATTTGCTCAAAATAGAGCCCGATATCTTCGATGAAGTGGATCTCTTCAATAGGTAAGTGGTTTTCCATAAGTTGTTGTCAATTTGCTAAATAAGGTTTTCGAAATTCCAGGCAATACATGAATCCATTCCAGATGTTTCCTAGTTTTACTTCCTGCATGGTTTTTGGGACCAGCTCAATCGGTGCAACGATTGATGCCCGCTGACCTCTAAACGCGGCCTTGAAACCAGGCAGGAACTTTTCATACCAGCGTGCCCCGGTTTCGTTCTCGTCGCAGATGATGATGCGAGCACCGGGCCTGGCAACGCGGATCATCTCAGCGATTGCTTTCTGCGGATCACTGAAGAAGTTGATCCCACCGATGTGAAAAACAGAATCGAAGCTTTCATCGGTAAACGGCAGATCCTCGGCGTTTCCAAGGAATAAATCCACAGGCCATTGCTTACGCTGTACCAGTGAGTTGCAACGCTTCAGCTGTCCAATAGAGATATCCAATCCATACACTTCACCCACCTCAGGTGTGCTGAGCAGGTACGGCAGGTTATTCCCGGGACCGATCGAGACTTCCAATACCTTACCGCCATTCGGTTCGAGCCGGGCGAGCAGCTCCCGGCGGGCACGTGAGTCGGTGGTACCCAGGAATAAAAAGCCGATTTTCGAAAATGCCACGTAGATCAGCGAGAACCAGTCATATAAATGGGCGAAGGTTTTATTGAGACCTACCAGCTCATCTTCCTTGATAAAGCGAGGCATCCCATTTTGGATTGGGAATGTTACCTGGCAGGACCGGCAGAGTAAGCTACCCGAATCAATCACTCCGATTACCTTGGGTGTCTTGGAGGGATAATTTTCCGTGGCAGGTGGGGCAAGCAAGCAGATCGATGGAGGAACGTTTCATAGGGTTGTTCTCAAGCAATTAGCGCAGAAGTATACAACGTTCCTAACGTTTTGTAAATACTAAACGATAGGTTGTATATAGGTATTTATATAATATATTTTGTTTCTTGCCCTATCAGAACCAAATTTTACGGTCTGGCGGGTTGTAATTGTTGGATGAAGATCATCCGAAAACCTTGGGAGCTGAATCCATTTTTTTATTCTTCGGCAGGGGTGTACCTTAAATTGACGCAGTTTTTATTTCGTGATATTATGAACATTAACCCGGGATGAGTAGCAGGGTTGCCTAAAACAAACGCCTACAATGTAGATGTGTTTCAAAGTGTTCCGGTCTTAGCTCCAAAAGTATATAAAGAGGATATTGATTAAACAACTTGACTCCCCAAGATCTTAATCACGCGAGGAATGTTACGCATCCATTCTGGTAGTGATTAATCAACGTCGAATTTCGATGAAGGAGTAGAGTGATGAAGGTTTTGTTAATCGAGGTAGGGGGAGTGGGTGAAGCAAGTGCCATGCTGGCGCAGAATCGCCCCTGGCCGGAACATATGGTTTTAGCGCATTACAATTTGAAGCGTGCCAAAGTTGTTCGAGCACGGTTAGGTACGGGGGTAAAAGGTGGAACGCACCGCAAAGTCTATATCAACGAGGTGACGAATAACCAGGAAAGCATGAAAAATTATGGCTGCCAGATAGTCTCCTACAGACTGCTATGCCAGCCTGCTATGGTGTCCGGTGATCAGCCATGGAATTGCAGGCGGAAGACACGTGGCATGCAAAGGGTATTCACGGACCTGAAGCAGTTGATCCACATCCGTTCATGCAAAAAGTGATCGCATATCAATTCCCATACCAAATTCTATAAGAGGAGAGTCAACTCACGCAAAATAAAATTACGATCTAATATATTCAGCCCATAAATAGGAATTGAAAGGAGAAGAATGCAATGTATAAGAAATCACGCTGGTTTTCGATCTTAGCAATATTGGTAGTAATCGGGGTAATTTCGTCAGGCTGCGCAAAAACCACGGTTGCGCCTACTCAACCGGAATCGGTGAGCCCGACTACAGAGCAGCCGGTGGTCGTTGAGCCTACTGCGGTGCCTGAAAAATCCCAGATTGTGGCCGTCATTGCAGAGGATCCACCATCCTTCAACCCGGCCGTGGGTCAGACTGGATTTGATTCGTTGGTCATGGAGCTGGTCATGTTAGCTCTGGCCGATGTGGATGAACAAGGAAATGCTTATCCACAAATAGCAGCAGAGCTACCAACCGTGGACAATGGTGGAGTGGTCATCGATGAAGAAAATGGCATCATGGATGTGACCTGGAAGCTACGCCAGGATATCAAGTGGGCCGATGGGGTGCCAGTAACTGCCGCTGATGTAGTATTCACCTATGATGCGTTGGTTGATCCGAATTTTGGATACTGGGTTCCTGGAATTGATTACGTGGATGGCGTTGAAAAAATCGATGACTACACGGTTGTGGTGCATTACAACACCATCTATCCAGGCTATCAAACTCAATTCGGCGGATATCTGATGTCAGTCTGGCCGGCACATTATTGCGTTATCGATGAGAACCAGGGGTTCACCAATTGGGATTGTGGCAAGCAGCCGCTGAGTGATGGTCCATATATTCTCAAGGAATGGGTGCAAAATGACCACCTAACCTTTGTACGCAACCCTGACTATTACGAAGCGGGCAAACCTGCTATCGATGAAATAGTCGTAAAAATCGTTCCCGACGAAGCTACGCGCAAGCTCATGCTAGAACAAGGTGATGCAGACCTGGATATGTGGACTCCGGAGAATGTGATTGCTGAGCTGAAAGGTGCGTCAAATGTCGAAGTCAGCTTGAGCACAGTCGATCGGTGGGTAATGAGGATTTTCTTCAATTTTGCCGCCAAAGGGACAACGGACCCCGTAGCTACCCCTCATCCAATCCTCTCGGATGTGAGGGTACGCAAAGCGATTCAGATGTCCATAGATACCCAGACCATCTCGGATGAATTTTGGTATGGTTTTGCCAAACCCGTTTGGACAGAGTTTTTCCGGCCCCCTTATGATAAATGCGATGTGCCAAAGCCAGTATTCGATCCGGAGGGTGCTAAAGCATTGTTGGAGGAAGCAGGCTGGATCGACCAGGATGGGGATGGGGTGCGCGAGTGCCATGGCTGTACCACTGGTGCTGAAGAAGGCTACAAGATGGAAATGGAATTCATCACCTATTCAGAATACGGTCAAACGCTGGATAATACCCAGGAATATCTGGCTGAAAAGCTTGGAGAGCTCGGCATGAAGCTGAACATTTCCAGGGTAGAAGGAGCAGTTCTTTGGGATACGGCTGCGAATGGGGGCATCGAACAATCGGGTAATTTTGATATGGATATTTGGGATGATGGGTATTCCGGCAGCGATCCCACTGATTTCCTATGGGTTTACTACTATTCTGAAGCCGGGGTGCCTGATGTTGGTCAAAACTACGGCCGCTACGCCAACCCAACGGTGGATGAGCTGATTGATGCGTCATACACCTTGGATGAAGCCGCACGTCAAGAGGCCTTTTGCCAGCTAGCTTCGATCCTGGCGGAAGATTTACCTGAATTAATCCTGTTCACCACCGTCGATGCCAATGCTCATTCCACTCGCCTGCAGGGCGTACAGTCAAACGCCAATGAAATCGTCACCTGGAATGTTGAGAATTGGACACTTCAAACACCATAAGAGCAACTGTGAACATTATGTAGGAGGATAAAAAGTGGGCCACTATGTAGTCAGGAGGATCCTGCAAGCAATTCCGTTGATGGTGATCGTTAGCATCGTTTTGTTTGCATTGGTGAATCTGGCACCTGGTGGCCCACTGGCTGGGAGAGGACAATCGCGCCGCTTGCGACCGGAACAGATCGCCGCGTTGAAGCGGCAATTCGGTTTAGATCAACCAATTTATAAGCGTTATATTTTCTGGCTGGTGGGCAATGACTGGACGAAGATCGATATGGATGGGGATGGGGTCAAGGAAAGTTATGGGCAAGGAAAGGGCATCCTGCGCGGTGATTTTGGAATGTCTTACCGCACCCGTACGCCCGTTATCAATTCGATCGGTGGAGCTTTTAAAAACACAGCCTATTTGATGTCAGTGACACTATTGATCGTCGCAATTATTGCCATCCCTGTGGGTGTCATCTCAGCGGTCAAACAGTACTCGTTTTTTGACATCGTTGTGACCACGATGTCTTTCATGGGGCAAGCCATCCCAGAGTTCTGGTTGGGATTAATCTTACTTTTGGTTTTTTACGTCTGGTTGAGGAATCCAGTGACCGGGGATTCGCTGCTACCCGTGGGTGGCATGTATACCTTGGGAACAGAATTCTCAATCATAGATTGGGCGAAACATTTGATACTGCCGGTGATGATGGGGGTGGTGGGCTGGGTGACCTGGTACTCACGCTTTTTACGCTCAAGCATGCTGGACGTCATCCACCAGGATTACGTCCGAACTGCGCGTGCAAAGGGGCTTCGCATGAACAAGGTTTACTTTAAGCATGCGCTGCGTAATGCCCTCCTGCCGCTGGTGACTGTTTTTGCCCTGGATCTACCCTATATCTTTGCTGGATCCTTGTATGTAGAGATCATCTTCTCCTGGCCTGGGATGGGTCGTTTGTATTACCAGGCTGCCATCGATCGCGATTACCCGGTGTTAATGGCTGTCTTGACTATCGGTACCCTGGTGGTGATTGCTTCTAACCTGCTGGCTGATATTGTGTATGCAAAACTCGATCCCCGCATCCATTATGACTAATACAAATCAACCATCCATCCACGAAGAGAGCATGAGTTATTTAATCTGGAAGCGCTTTCGCAGGCATCCAGGCGCAATTATCGGTAGTATTGTATTGAGCTGCATTATCCTGGCAGTCGCGTTTGCAGGTCTATCCCCTTACGATCCAATCAAGTCAGATATCACGGTTAAAAACCAGGCACCCTCTTTGGCTCATCCAATGGGGACGGATGCATTAGGCCGCGATTTATTAACCCGGGTGCTTTATGGAGGCAGGATATCTCTTTTAGTTGGATTCTCAGTGATGGTCATTACCTTACTGATCGGTGTGCCTGTTGGGGCGATTGCGGGGTACTTTGGTGGCAACGTGGATAACATCCTGATGCGTATCACAGATGCTGCCCTTTCCCTGCCCTCCTTGCTGGTATTAATCTTATTGAGTGCTATCCTGCGTGAGGTGGAAGCACCTTTTTTGAAGAGCAACCCTGTGCTCACGATCGCATCCGTGATTGGGTTGCTTGCCTGGATGTTCACCGCCCGCCTGGTGCGTGCTTCTTACCTGGCGATCCGCGAAATGGACTATATCACTGCCACACGCGCTCTGGGCGCTTCGAACCTGCGCATCATCGCTGTGCACATTTTTCCCAATGCCATCGGTCCGGTGATCGTCGAAAGCACACTCGAGGTGGCTTACGCGATCCTGGAAGAATCGGGGCTGAGCTACCTGGGGTTTGGCATCCAGCCACCCACACCCTCCTGGGGCAACCTGCTCAGCAACGCCCAGGAATACCTGGTGAAATACCCCTGGCTGGCAATCTTCCCAGGTGCCATGATTTTCCTGGCCGTCATCTCAATCAATTATATTGGCGACGGTCTACGCGATGCCTTCGATCCGTATAAGGTGCTGCAAAAAATCGGAGAAGTGTAATGGAAACATTACTGAAGGTGTTATCCGACGAAGAATGCAGCCGGATCCATCAGGAAACACTCACGATACTTTCCGAAACGGGTGTACGCGTTGATACGGCAAAGGGACGAGGATTCCTCCACCAAGCCGGTGCAGCAGTCGACGAAGGTACCCATATCGTCCGCTTTCCCCGAAAATTGGTAGAAGATTGTCTGAAACTGGCTCCTAAAGAATTTAGCCTGGGTGCCCGCCGACCGGATCAAGAGCTCCCCATGAACCGCGGTCAATGTGGAGTGGTTATGGATGGGGGAGCAATCTATACGCATGATGCTGATACAGGGGTGCGTCGACCATCGACCATCGATGATTGGTACCTGGCGACACGCCTGGGTGATTGCCTGGATGATATCGATGTGTACTGGAGCGCCGTAGAAGGTTGTTGGGGGCACTCACCCGGCGATACGGTTGCCTATTGGTCTGCAATTTTCAAAAATTTTTCCAAACACGTGCAGGATGCAACCATGACCCCTGCAGAGAGTCGGTGGATGCTGGAAGTGTTGGGGGTGGTGTTTGGCAGTAAAGAGGAGATTAAGCAGAACAAACCGGTATCATTTGTCTTATGCCCGGCATCTCCCCTGATGATTGAAGCAGATTACACCGACGCCTACCTGGAGACACTCGATTGGGGTATCCCTGCGGCCGTCATGACCATGCCGCTCCTGGGTATTTCAAGTCCGGCTTCGTTAGTCTCTGAGCTTGTGCTGACTAATTGTGAGACGCTCGCCATGTTGTGCCTCATTCAATCGGCGGCACCAGGCACTCCGTTCATCTATGCAGCCGTCCCGGTGATTGCAGATATGCGCACAGGCAGGTTCGGCAGCGGTGAGGTGGAACATTCTTTGCTCGGAGCAGCCGTCACTGAAATTGCCCGCATGTACCAGCTGCCGGTTGAAGCCAGCGTGGGCGGGTCTGATCAGCATGTGCCTTGCATCCAGGCTGGGTATGAGCGCGCCTTGAATTATACGCTCCCCATTCTGGCCCGACCCGATTTATTAGTAGCACCCGGATTGTTGGGTGGCTCGACCGTATTCAGCCCTGAGCAATTATTCATCGATGTTGAAGTGATACGGCGTTGTAAACGCCTGTGCCAGGGCATCGGCAGCGGCTCAGAAAAATGGCTGGGAGATGTGATTGCCACACTTGGTTCGGGAGCGAACTACCTGAAGCACGGTTCCACGCGCAAGCTCATTCATTCCGGCGAAATCTATTTTAGCAAATTGGGGCTGCACGGACCCTATGAGCAATGGGAAAATGCAGGATCGCCCGACTTGCTTTTAGAGATCCGGCACGATATCCAGGAATTATTATCAGCCAGCCAGCCGATGCAATTATCGGAATCTGTCCAGCGAGAGCTGAAACTTTTAGAAAAACGAGCGCGATCCAGCCGGTAAAAGGTTAAAAAATTCGAACATTTAGGTTATTTTTGATGGTAATGTCAACCTGGAACAACGACTACAATCCAAATTACGGAGAATAAATATATGCCTACCCAATATCCTCCTCTGGAGCCATTACGAACTGCTTATCATTTACGATTTTTGACGGATGAACAATTGGACAGCCTGCAGGAAGCGACCTTACAAATCCTGGAAAAGACCGGCGTTCGTTTCCCATCCCTAAAAGCACTGACCATTTTTGCAGAGCATGGTGCGCAGGTGGATTGGCAATCTCAAATCGTCAGGCTGCAGCCCGATTTTGTGATGAAAGCCTTAGCGAGCATACCAAGATTCTTCTTAATGGGGGCGCGCAACCCTGACTATGATCTGCAACTACAGGAAGGTGTGACTTATTTCACCACCGACGGCTGTGGTGTGGAGACGATCGATTTTGATACCCGCCAACGTAGGCCTTCACGTAAGGCTGATGTAGGCGAGATGGCGAAGATCTCCGACTATTTACCTTCGATTGGCTTTATCTGGCCGATGGTCAGTGCCCAAGATTTTGGTGAGACCGCACCCCTGCATGAAATTGAAGCCGCCTGGAATAATTCGGTCAAGCACGTGCAGAGTGAGACCGTGATGGGTGAAATCCCCTGCCGCTATGCGGCCGAGATGTCCACGGTGATTGGTGGTAACAAGGATGAAATCCGCCGCAGGCCACCATTCTCGCTGGTGGTGTGCACCATTGCCCCGCTGGTGCAGGATACAGCTGGGATAGAAGGCGCCCTGGTTCTGGCCGAAGCCGGGTTGCCGGTTGGGTTCCTGGCCATGCCCACCTTGGGTACCACAGCTCCCGCCACCCTGGCAGGGGCGTTTGCCATGGGAGACGCAGAAATCATCAGTGCGGCCGTACTCATGCAGCTGCATGCACCCGGCACACCGGTTTTTCACTCACTGATGCAAGCCTGGGCTGACCCGCGCACTGGCGGCTATATCAGCTATGCGCTGGACAGCCGCACGCGCTATGCACCGGTGGAGATGGCGCATCATTGGGGCATGGCTTCACTGGGGGCTTGCTATGGCACGGATGCACATGAACCGGGCACATGGCAGGGCGCAGGCGAAGTGGCCCTCGACCCATACCTGGCCGCACTGGCAGGAGCGGATATCGTCACAGGTATGGGGCTTTCGGAGACGTACACCTTGCTCTATCCCGAGCAGATTATCATGGATGAAGACCTGTACCAGCGCGCCCGTTACCAGCTGATGAGCCTGGATGTGAATGCAGACACCCTGGCGCTGGATACTGTGCATGCGGTGGGTCCGGGAGGGCATTACCTGGGACAGAGGCATACCCGTAACCACATCCGTGAATCGCTGGTGCGCGGCATCACCCACCAGATTGGGGAAGATGGTAAATATCGCGACCCACGCCAGGTGGCGATTGACAAGGTGGATTGGATCCGCAAGAATCACCAGCCTGAGCCGCTCGAGCCTGAAAAGCAAGCCGAGCTGAAGCGCATCCTGGCAGCGGCCGATAAAGAGCTCCGCAAAGGATAAAAAATGCCAAGCGAAACCCCAGCCCTGCAACCGATTACCCCGGCATATCACGTCAAAATACTGGAAGACGAGCAGTTGAACCAGCTCCAATCTGCTACCCTGGAGATTCTCGAGCAGGTGGGCATCCATTGCCCATCAGAAAAAGCGCTCAAGATTTATGCTGAACATGGAGGGGTGGTTGATTTTTCCACTCAGATTGTGAAGCTGCCCAGGAAAATCGTCATGGGTGCCATGGCGCAAGCCCCCAGGTTCTACACCATGGGTGCACGCCAACCTGCCTTTGATTTGAACCTGGATGGGAAGTCACTCTATTGTGCGACAGACGGGTGCGGGGTGGAGACGATCGATTTCCTCACCCGCCAGAGGCGGCGCTCGAAGAAAGAAGATATCGCCGGCATGGCCCGGGTGAGTGATTACCTGAGTGCACTCAGTTTTTATTGGCCAATCGTAAGTGCCCAGGACTACCCCAAGACGGCTCCGTTGCATGAGCTGGATGCATCCTTCAACAACACGGTCAAACACGTCCAATCCGAGACGATCATGGGCGCATGGAGCGCCCGGTATGCCATTGAGATGGCGGATGTAGTGGCAGGCAGCGAATTGGTCAGGCGACAGCGCCCTCCTCTTTCCCTATTGGTATGTTCCATCGCGCCCCTGGCACAGGACCGCGACGGGCTGGAGTCGGCCTTATTATTTGCGCAGGCAGGGTTGCCAGTGGGGTTCATGTCGATGGTGAACACCGGTTCGACCGCTCCAGCGACCATCGCCGGTACGTTGGTCACCGGGGATGCCGAGATCGTCTCCGCCCTGGTGTTGATCCAGATGGCTCACCCTGGCGCCAAGGTCTTTCATTCCTTGCTCCCAGGCATCATGCACCCTCACACGGGCGATTATCAAAGCAGCACCCTCGAGGGCTCGCTGCTTTACCCCCTGGGAGCTGAGATGGCGCATCATTGGGGCGTACCCACTCTGGCGGGAATTTTTGGTACCGATGCCCAGGTGCCGGGATGGGAATCAGCTGCCGAGGCTGAATCATCCTTGCTGCTGTGTGCGCTGGTGGGAGCAGAAACCGGGAGCGGCCTGGGACTGGTCGAGTCGTGCATGTTGTTGTATCCCGAGTCAATCCTGTTGGATGCCGATGTGTATCATCGCGTGCGTAATGAAGCTGCCGGTCTGGATACCAGCCCTGAGGCAATTGCCCTGCAGGTGATCAAGGAAGTCGGTCCACGCGGGCACTATCTGGCACACCGGCACACCCGCACGCATCTGCGCCAACGCCAGTTCTCACAGCTCACCGGGCAGCCTCGCCAGGGAGGCGGGTATCGCGACCCCGTCGAGGTGGCGCGCGAAAAAGTGGATTGGATCCTGGCAAATCATCATCCGCAACCACTCGAAGAATCCCAAAAAGCTGAATTGACTCGCATATTAAAAGCAGCCGATCAAGAAAAAGGCAGCTGAATTCTTATTTTAGACCTATATAATGGTGATTACCTGCAGGGTAATCCACCAGGAGGAAATATGCATTTTCAAGCCCAGGTATTGACGGAAGATGAACAAAATCGAATTCATCAGATGAGCATGCGCATTCTGGAGCAGGTGGGTATTCGCTTCTATGGCGATCGAGCGCCAAAGATTTTACGAGAAAATGGGATCAGGATCAATCCGGAAGATAAAATTGCTAAAATCCCCCCCGAATTCATCGAAAGAGCGTTAAAAACAGCTCCAAAATCATTCGTTTTAGGGGCGCGCAACCCGGCCTATAACTTCCCGCTACCTTCTCCATACACCCGTTATGGGCTGGATGGCACAGCAGCCTTCACCCTGGATTTTCACAGCGGTGAAAGGCGCTATGGAACCAGCCGGGACATCGAGAACGCCTTACGTATCTTCCAGCGCATGGATATGGGGGTAATGGCCTGGGCACCCACGTGTGCCGAAGATCAACCAGCCAAAATTCGCGCCTTGTTTGAGTTCCTGTGCATGGCACGCAACTGCTCCAAGCATGGTGAGCATGAGCTTCACCGGGTGGAGCAGGTTCCATACCTCATAGAGGGTTTATCAGCGATTATGGGTAGTGAAGATGCAGTGCGCAAAAGCCTGGCTTATTCACTGATCTATTGCCCGGTGGCTCCACTCACTCATGACGGGCAAATGCTAGACGCTTACCTTGAGCTGGGTGAAGTTGGCTTGCCGGTGACGTGTATGCCCATGCCGGTGACTGGCACTACCGGCCCCGCCAGCCTGTACTCGAATATTGCCTTGGCGAATGCTGAAATGCTTTCCTCGCTGCTCATTTTCCAGCTGGCGCACCCCGGCAGGCCGATCATCTTCTCTAGCTCCACCGCCACCACCGATTATAGAACGGGGGCATACATGGCTGGTGTACCCGAAATGGCTCTCCAGACAGCCGCCCTGGCTGTGATGGGTAAATACTACGGTTTCCCCACCAGCGGAGCTGGTTTTACCTCCGATGCCAAGCAGGCTGGTCCTGAAGCAGTGATCGAGAAACTCATCACCACGCTGCCATCGGTTCTGGTTGGGGCAGATTTCCTGGTGGGGTTTGGTGAGATCGAAAGTGACCAGCTCTTGATCCTGGAACAGATCGTGGTGGATAATGAGCTTGCCCATCTCATCCAGCGCCTGGCTGAAGGCGTGGATTGCTCTGATGAGAAGGATTTATTCGATGATATTGCCCATATTGGTCCAGGCGGTCACTTTTTAGGTGCCAGGAGCACAGCCAAAGCAGCCAGGAGTTCAGAGATTTACACCCCTCAGCTGGTGGACCGGCATGCCTATGAGACCTGGCTCAGCCTGGGGAAACCCTCCATGTATGCTAATGCCCGTGAAGTGGTGGCGGGGATCCTGGAAGAGCCGATGCTCGATCCATTGCCAGATGACGTGTGTGATAAACTGGATCATATCCTGCGTAAAGCAGAAAGGGAAATTCCGGATTGATTAAGGGTTCATCCGAATATCTGATAAAGGAGTGTCACCATGCAAACATTGGCGTGCGGTAAAACGAAGCAGGTTAAGATTGATACCGAGGGTGTTTTTACCATCATCGGGGAAAAAATCAATCCCACCGGACGGAAAAAGCTGGCTGCAGCATTGTTGGAGGGTAACCTGGAATACGTCCGGGAGCTGGCCACCAACCAGATTAACGCTGGAGCTGATTTGTTGGATGTGAACGTGGGCGTGCCAGGCGCTGATGAGATCGCATTATTACCTCAGGTGGTCAAGATGCTGGCAGAAACCTTCGACATCCCCTTTTGCCTTGATTCTCCCAACCCTAAAGCTTTAGCAGCCGCCCTACCTCTCGCCCCGGGTAAGCCTATGGTGAACTCAGTCAATGGAAACCAGGATTCTCTTAATGCAATTCTGCCGCTCGTGAGGGAGCGGGGTGCTTCGGTGATCGGCCTGACCATGGATGAGCAGGGCATCCCCAAGGAAGCCGATGGACGGGTGAAGATTGCTGGCAGGATCCTGGAAACCGCCGCCAGGTTGGGAATACCCCCTGAAGACGTGGTCATCGACCCCTTGGTATTGACTGTAGGTGCTGAGAGCCAGGCTGGTGCGGTTACTCTGGAAACCATCCGGCGGGTGCGGCAGGAATTTAAGGTCAACATCAATGTAGGCGCCAGCAATGTGTCTTTTGGCTTACCCGAGCGCGAGACGGTCAATGCGGCTTTCCTGGCGTTGACCATTGGCGCGGGTGCAACCTGCGCCATCACCGATCCGATCAAGTTCACGCGTGTGCTCAGGGCGGTGGATTTGCTGCTCGGGAGGGATGCCTATGCGTCGCGTTACGTGAAATACTGCCGCGCTCACCCATTGGAAGAAAAATAGTCAATACCTTTGGTCTATCTGCCTAATTACATGATTACCTAATTACCTAATTACCTGATTACCTGATTACCTGATTTCCTAATTACCTAATCGCCAATCTTCTTCCAATATTTACGTTTCGGCCCATCCTGGGGTTCTTCAAAAGTAGCCCAACTGAACCCTTTTGACACCAGGAATTCATGTCCTTTGGTTTCATTCAACGAGCTGCCCGGGCACAAGATCAGCATGCCCCCAACCTTCGTCACGCGCTTCATCTCGGCATATTCTGCATCCGGATGATCACCGAACACATGCCCGCCCATGCAGATATCCGCAAAGCCATCCGGGAAGGGCAGGTCAGTGATCAGGCCATCTACGGGGAAGATGTTGGCGATATTTTGTGCCTTTGCTTTCTGTTTGATATAACGACGTAGGTTGCCCACCGGCTCTACCGCAAACACCGCCGCTACATCTTCTGAAGCAATAAAAGCCAACCTGCCGGTGCCGGAACCGACATCGATGACGATCTTCCCACTAAAGTCAGTCAATCCCAGCAGCTCATTGGTATCCCATGCCAGGAAGGGCTGAGCATCGTAGATCGTGGGGTCGACCACGTATACCACCAGGTCGTTGAGTGTGTTCAAGATCTTGATCTCTGCCTGGCGGATGGTCTCATTGCTGGGCGGGGACTTGGGGTGATGATCGGATTGGACATGCTCCAGCCAGCTGGATATTTCGGGGCACTTGTGGCGTAAGTACCATTCTACGGCTGGGTTGGCTTGTAGCGCTATGGCCAGCTCATCTTCGGGCAGCCAGCCCGGGAACCAGCTCAACTGCACCCGCTCGAGCAAGAGCAAGGTGTTGAAAGAAAGGTCGGTCACATCAATCCAATTAACTGGCATCTTAAAACCTCAGAGACATACAGGTGAGACCGCCGTCCATCTTTTGGACTTCGCTCACGTCCAGCTGGATGATTTTCATCCCCAGCTTAATTAGCCTGGCAAGCGTTTTTGGGTAACCTTTGGGTGTGATCAGGGTATCGTTGACCCAGAGGGTATTAGCAGTGTAGGCTTCGTCGTCATCAATCAAGATTTTCTGATAGTTTGAAAATGCCGGGTGATCTATTAGGGATTTTGTGACCAAGAGCGTATTCTTTCCGGCGTAATTCACACTTGATTTCAAGTGCAGCCCCCCGGCTAGTATGACCGTTTCGGAAGTATGCCTGGCATCTGCCAGGAAAGTGGCGAGCTGAGTCGCCCCTTCAATATTCGTCCGCTCAGATAGGCCGATAAAAAAGTGTTCCCCAACCATGAGCACATCCCCGCCATCCAATGTGCCGGGGGGCTGGATGTGATGAAGTGGGCGATAATACTCCAAGAAGGGCTCGAGCGTGGTTTCTTCCCCCCGGCGCGATGGCGCACCAGGGCAGGTGATGACTGCAATTTTTGGCGTGATGATGGCTGGGTCTTCGACGAAATAGGCATCCGGGTAGGCTGGCTCAGCGGGGAGCACGATCACATCCAACCCCAGGCTGAGCAGTGCCTGGCGATAGGCGTGATGCTGTTGCAGGATGAGGGGATAGCCTGGACGACCCAGGTTGGCCGTAGTCAGGCCGTCAGCGAAGTTTTCTCCAGGCAAGCGGGTGATGGCATGGGTAAACATGGCTTTATTGTAAGCCATTGCTCGAAATCCTGCATTAAGTCGTCCACTGGTCGTGGATGATCCCAACCAGGTACCAGGTGCCGTTATCCTGTATGAACACCAGGCGCAGGCTGCGCCAATCCATGCCATCAAATTGCGGATCAAACCCTGGGAAATAAAATTCGACGTACATCGAGCTTTGATAAAACTCGGAGATATTATCCAGGGTGGTGCTCACTCCCAGGCGGTGATTAAGTGCTTCTTGTGGAGCATTGGCAAAATCTACATCATAAATAAACTTGTCATAATAATCTGCGAAGGTGAGGACGATGGGTTCTCCGGAGCCCGAATATCCGCCCCATGCATAAACTGTGCTGTCTGCCAGGAGACCTGCAATTTTATTGATAGGGAAGACCTGGTCTGTATTTTTTACCGCCGCATAGGGTGAGAAGCGTAAGCCCAATTGCGGGTGGACGTAATCAGCTAACCCACCCATATGCTTAGCTTTGAGGGCAGCTACGACCTCAGCTGCTCGGTCGAGGACGATTTGTTGGACTGACACAGCTGTTGGAAGCACAATGATTGTTTTCACGGGAGATATGGGTTGAAGTGGTGTGGGTTGGATAAATTCCAGGGTAGGACTAATGGTAGATACGGGAGTGGACACAGGTTCCGTTGAGGTCAGATTGCAACCGCTTAGAAAGAATGTGGAAAATACGATGAGCAAAGTGAATTTGGAATCCATTAACTCCTCCAGAAAACTCAGCTTGGTTTGCTTTTTACTTTACAACACCTTCGGTGCATACGCTATAGACGCTCACCAGCGATAAAAGGTTTCTAAGGCTGTCAGCAACCAAGATTTTACGGTGATTCCAAGAATAGGATACTCTACCTGCCCGCGCCAGTCGAGTAGATGTTTAATGCTTGCATGCATGTATAATATTATCTACGGTTGGGGATAATGGAAGGACTTGCAGAATATCTGGAATGACATAGATAGGTTCGTACTATAAGCAAAATTTCAGGAGGAATTCATGCCAGCAGAAGCTCATCTTGAACGCCATTTTCACGCTAACGAGACGGTGGGTGATATCGTCATCGGCATGCCAGAGGGCTAAACCGTGCTTGCGTGAGGATTGGCAGCTGGAGTTGCTTTTTTACTTGTCAGATTGATCGGTTAAAGGATATGATATATGTAACTGCACAGTGCAGCTTGGATTGAGGAGGCATAAATGCCACAATCGGCATCTATAATCAAACGAATAGCGATCAGTACCGGCGGTGGTGATGCGCCTGGGTTAAATGCAGTCATTCGGGCAGCAGTCCTATCGGCGATTAACCGAGATTGGGATGTTTACGGCATCCGGGATGGCTTCAACGGGCTGCTTATGCCTGAGCAATTTATCGAAGGTGGTTTGATCCGCCTGACACGAGAGAAGGTGCGCGGGATCACGCATCTTGGAGGCACGATTATCGGCACGACCAACAAGGGTAACCCGCTGAGGTACCCGATCAAGGGTCCAGACGAAACGATTATCGAAATCGACCGTTCGGATGAGCTGATACGTGCCTTCAAGCTGCACCAGATTGACGCCCTCATCTCGGTCGGTGGGGATGGGTCAATGGCGATTGCCAACGAGCTGGCTAAGAAAGGCTTGTGGGTAGTGGGCGTCCCCAAGACGATCGATAATGACCTGGATCAGACGGTCATTACCTTTGGTTTTGACACCGCCTGTGCATTCACGGTGGAATGCCTTGACCGGCTGCATACCACAGCTGCCTCCCATAACCGCATCATCGTGATGGAGGTGATGGGGCGTTATGCAGGCTGGATTGCCCTGGAAAGTGGTCTGGCAGGTTCCGCAGATGTTGTCCTGATCCCGGAAATCCCATATGACTTGACCAAGGTGGCTGAAAAAATCCGCGATCGTGAAGAGCGTGGCAGCCTGTTTTCAATTGTTGTCGTCTCAGAGGGGGCAAAACCATTGGGTGGGAGCACTTCGATCATAAGCCGGGAATCCGGTCGGGCAGAACGCCTGGGAGGTTGTGGCGAAAAAGTTGCAGAGGAATTACAAGATCTAACCGGTAAGGAAACTCGCCTGGTGGTATTGGGGCATTTACTGCGGGGAGGCTCACCCACGCGATTCGACCGTTTGATTGCCCAACGCTTTGGAGCAGCTGCAGTGCGGGCCCTGGCAGAAGGTCAACGGGGGATCATGGTGGCACTTGACCCACCGATGGTAAAATACGTCCCCCTGGAGGATGCCACCCGGCGCATGAAGACTGTGCCGCTAGATTCGGATATCATGCTCACGGCCCGCGACATGGGCATCTGCTTTGGAGATTAAATTCTATCCGCCCTCAGGCAAATAAAGCTTCTACCTGTTGGATCGACAATTGAGCCAATGAATCCACAATGATATCCGCCTGGATAAGTGCCTCGGGCGGATTTGTGGTTGTTACGGCGATGGTGTGCATCCCACCGCGACGGGCTGCCTCGATCCCGGGGATCGAATCTTCGATCACAATGCATCGATCCGGTGTCATACCCAGCTTGTTGGCTGCCAGGAGGAATACTGCCGGGTCAGGTTTACCGGGCAGGTCGCCTGGGGTGACGAGGGCATTAAAGTATTGGCGGATATGCAACTCATCAACCAATGCATCAACATTTTCAGGTGGGGCAGAAGAAGCCACTGCCTGTTTCCAGCCCCAGGAATGGAAACGCTGCAACCAATCCAGCACACCCGGCAACAGTGATAAATGGTTGGTGAGAGTTTGCCTGAACCTCAGCTCTTTTTGATCTGCAATCCGATCCATCCATGCAGGTTCATATGGCTTACCTGCCAGAAATGGTAGCAGGTCGCGATTCTTTAAACCATAGATGAGGTGAAACTTCTGCCGATCGAAAGGGATACCCTGTTCCTTCAGCACACTCTCCCAGGTTTCGAAGTGCAGCTGGCTGGTATCTGCCAGCACCCCATCCATGTCCCACAATATGGCTTTCGGAGATAACATGCTCACCATTCTACCACCACGCCAATGTATATATCTTCGACCCGCATATTGACTTTTTTTCCTATAAATCCTCACTGAGGTCCGCTCCTACCTGTTATCGGTGGTAAGTTCATCCTGGGAGGTGATCTCACCCTGGCGGACCAGCAGAAAGAATTCTTTACGCGCTTCCTTCAACAAAATCACCCAGACTTGCTTCCACTCTACAATCGCTTATATCCAACGGGGAGCTACACGCAGGCACAACCCTGGCGCCAGGTAGGCTTAAAGATTTCGGGAGTATTGCCAGCGGGAGGGTATTTCTGTTCGTATCCCACGCCCGGTGATCGCGGGAGAAAAACGTGTTTTGAATAAACGCATCGTAGAAAAGCTAGCAGGCATTCTTTATCCATTGGAGCTGGAAAATGCAAGCCCGAGCCGTATTTGGGCCTATCGAAAAGCAGCCTGGGCGATTGAGGATTTGGAGCCGGATGTTGGGTTGGTTTACCGGAGTACGGGTCTGAAGGGTCTGGAAAGTATTCCGAACCTCAACCCGATGATTGCGAAGGAAATCGAAGGATTTCTTGAGTCGATGTAAAGAATCCCGGAGCTATTTTGGCAGCTGATACAGCTCAAGCAGCACCCCATGGGTACTTTTGGGGTGAATGAATGCGTATAGCCTTCCATTGTCGCCCACTTTTGGCTGCTCATTAATTAAAATAACCCCACCAGCCTTTAGCCTATCCAACCAGGCAGTAAGGTCATCCACCTCAAGGCACAGGTGATGCAGCCCGGCACCATGCTTCTCAAGGAAACGACTCATCCCTGAATCAGACGTAGTCGGCTGCACCAGCTCGATTTCTGTCTCTCCTACAGGAAGAAACGCGATCTGGGCAGACTCTTGTGGGGCGTCGGTAACCTGGGACGGTTCTATCCCAAGGATATCGTGCCAGAAGTGCAAAGCTGCCTCGATATTTTCGACCGCGACCGCAATATGGTGGATGCGTTTGATCTCAGGCATAACAATTTCTCCAGGCTCTGTTCATTCCAATCATACCCAGGCGGGGGAGTGATATTCACCGAAGACCTGGCGTAGAACAAGGCAAATCTCCCCCAGGGTGACTTCGTTTTCGACACATTCGATGAACAACGGCATCAAGTTTAGGTTACTCCTCGCAGCACCTTCCAGCTGGCTGAGCAGCTGGCTGGCTTTGCTTGCATCCCGCTGGCTTCGAATATCCTTCAGACGGGCACGTTGCGCTGCCTCTATTACAGGGTCAACTTTCAGCCGTTCGAGGGTGATTTTCTCATCACTTTGGAATGCATTGACCCCCACTACCAGCTGTTCTCCTTTTTCGATTGCCAGCTGAGCCTGGTAGGCCGCATCCTGGACCTCTCCCTGGATATAGCCTTTTTCGATGGCCTTGAGTGCCCCGCCCATTTCATCGATCTTATGGATGTATTCCAGGGCGCGTTGTTCGATTTCATCTGTCAAGTACTCGATCAGGTAGGAGCCTGCCAGGGGGTCGATGCTATCTGCCACACCCGACTCATGGGCGATAATCTGCTGAGTGCGCAAGGCAACCCGCACCGATTTTTCCGTCGGCAGCCATAAAGCTTCATCCATGCTGTTGGTGTGCAACGATTGAGTACCTCCAAGCACCGCCGCCAGTGCCTGCAGAGAAACCCGGACGATGTTATTTTCGGGTTGTTGGGCAGTCAGTGTGGATCCGGCGGTTTGCGTGTGAAAGCGAAGCATCAACGAGCTCTCCTGCCTGGCTTTGAAGCGTTCACGCATCAAGCGTGCCCACAGGCGGCGGGCAGCGCGGAATTTGGCCACCTCTTCCAAAAAGTCATTATGGGCGTTGAAAAAGAACGACAGCTGACCAGCAAATTCGTCCACATCCAGGCCGGCCTGAATGGCAGCCTGAACATAGGCAATTGCATTTGCCAGGGTAAACGCCACTTCCTGAACGGCGGTTGAACCAGCTTCGCGGATGTGATACCCGGAGATGCTGATGGTATTCCAACGGGGAATCTCCTGCTGACAATAACGGAAGACGTCCGTCACCAGGCGCATCGAATGTGCTGGTGGGAAGATATACGTCCCACGTGCAATGTATTCTTTGAGGATGTCGTTCTGGATCGTGCCGCGCAGGGTTCTGATTTCCACCCCCTGCCGCCTGGCTACGGCGATATACATGGCAAGCAGGATGGCAGCTGGAGCATTGATGGTCATGCTGGTAGAGACTTTGTTCAGGGGTATCTGGTGGAACAACATCTCCATATCCTGCAGGGAAGAGATTGAAACCCCCACTTTGCCCACTTCACCCTGTGCCAGCGGGTCATCGGCATCATAACCGATTTGCGTGGGCAGGTCGAAGGCAACAGAGAGGCCGGTTTGCCCCTGATCGAGCAGGTAGCGGTAACGGCGGTTGGATTCATCTGCGGAAGCATAACCGGCATACTGACGCATGGTCCATAAGCGCCCGCGGTACATGGTGGGTTGGACGCCGCGGGTGAAGGGAAACTCGCCCGGGAACCCTAGCTGGTCGAGATAATCTGGATCACTATCGGCAGAGGTCAGGATTGGGGGCAGCGGGATACCTGAAGAGGTTGTAAACTCAGGCTTACGTTCATGTAAGGGATGTGCTTGTGATCCTTCGATCTTTTCCTGCCAGCGTTTTCTTTCATCTTTCAGGCTCATACAGGCCTCACTTTATGGAGCCAAATCATCCTTGACGAAATCTTTCTCTACCAAGAGTATACCTTATGATCCTAGTTCCGGCTCCGGCTGCGCCTCTCCTGTTCTACACTACGGATGTGGTAAACTCTCACGCATGAAAATATTGACGGTAGATGTTGGTACGGGTACCCAGGATATCTTCTTGTACAACTCCAACCTGGATATGGAGAACAATTATAAAATGGTGGTTCCCAGTCCAACGATGATCGTCCATCGGCAGATCGAAGAGGCAAGCGCACATGGTGAGGCAATCCTGTTCACCGGTGTCACTATGGGAGGGGGACCAAGCACCTGGGCAGCTGAGCTGCACATGCGCAAAGGATACGCCGTCTACGCCACACCCCAAGCAGCCCGAACATTTAATGATGACCTGGATGCGGTGAGGGGAATGGGGGTTACGCTGGTGAGCGATGATGAAGCCATGAAATTACCCGCGGTCATTAAACGGATCGAGTTGCGTGATTTTGACTTCCCATCGATCGCCAATGCATTCAAAACCTTTGGAATAAACCTGGATCAGCTGGCGGCAATCGTCGTGGGTGTGTTCGACCACGGAAATGCACCAGCTGACGTATCCGACCGGAAATTCCGCTTCGATTATCTGGATGAACGCATCCGCAAAGTAAATAAGCTCAGCGCATTTGCCTACCGGGCAGAAGCTGTGCCGGTCATCATGACGCGCTTACAAGCCGTGGTCGATTCAGCTCAGGGTATTAATCTGCCTTTGGTGGTCATGGACACAGCCCCGGCAGCTGTGCTGGGTGCCATGCTGGATCACAAGGTAGCTTCAAGACAGCGGGTGATCATCGCCAACGTGGGTAATTTCCATACCCTGGCATTTCGAATGGGGAGCAATGGGATTGAGGGATTGTTTGAACACCACACCGGGTTGTTGGACCTGAAAAAACTGGAATCTTTACTGTTTACCCTGGCAGACGGGACGCTTCGCCGGGAAGATGTATTCAATGACCAGGGGCATGGCGCTTTGATGTATGATCCTACCCAGCTCCAATTTGGGGAGGGTGATTTTGATGTAGTCATCACCGGACCGAGAAGGGGAATTTTTAATTCTGGGAATTCTGGCGACCAGCAACCAACCTTGCGGCCTTATTTTCCTGCACCATTCGGAGATATGATGATCACCGGGTGTTTCGGATTGCTGGCTGCCGTTGCAGACGTAATGCCTGAGCTGGCTGATCCGATCCGGAATTCCTTGTACAACTCCGACCTAAGTGGTCTTGCCCCCTGGGACACAGATTGATCATTCAGGGGGTTATCGCGAGATCAGGTGCACAGCTGTGGCTTTAAAGGTTGCCGTCACGGATTGACCTTCTTCAAGCTGCATGTCATTGGTTGAGCTGCGCGTGATCAACGCGACAACTGGCAAACCGCAATCAACCACCACCCGTACGAGCGGTCCACTGGGGGTCATGCGTGTGATACGACCATGCACATGATTGCGCGCACTGGAAAGTGGTGTCTCACTGGATTTGGAAAGGGTGATATCCTCAGGACGCAGGCAATACAGCACCTCCGTCCCAATAGCGATATCTCCAACAGCTTCCAGGCTCAGGCCATCGGCTTCGATGATCACCTGACCGTTTTGTGAGGCTGCCACCTTACCGGCAATCACCGTTTCCACGCCCACGAAGGCAGCTACCTCACCATCGCTAGGCGCAGTGAACACGTCCTGTGGGCGCCCAACCTGGCGCAACACGCCGCCAAGTAAGACTGCCACCCGGTCACCGAGAAGCAGGGCTTCATCCAGGTCATGGGTAATGAAGACGGTGGTAATGTTGGTTTGAGATAACAAGGCATGCAGATCCTGAAGTAAACGCGAGCGGGTGGGAGCGTCGAGGGCAGAAAATGGCTCATCCAGCAGTAACAGCTCAGGCTGCAATGCAAATGCGTGTGCCAGGCTGGCACGTTGGGCTTCGCCACCGGATAAGTGATGAGCCGGTCGGTTGTGCAGGTGGCTGATATCGAGGCGCTCCAACCATTCATTTGTGCGAATTTTTACTTCAGCTCGAGGCAGACCCCGAAACCTGAGTCCTGTGGCAACATTATCGAACACCGATTGGTGCATGAGTAAGGGTTCCTGGAGTACCAGGGCAATCCGCCGGCGATAGGTGAGAGCGTCTTCCTCTTCGAAAGGTTTTCCCCTGAAATATACCTGCCCAGCCTGCGGTTCGAGTAAACGTCCCAATACGAGCAGCAAGGTGGATTTTCCAGCCCCATTCGGTCCAATAACAGCCAGGACTTCACCCTTTTGGATATCCAGTGAGTGTACTTGCAGCACCGTCTGCTCACTGCGCTTTACCAGCAGGTCTTTCACACTGAGGATGGTTTCAGACATGAGAAATCATCGCGCTCCGCGCTGTTGGATCAGGGTTAAACCCAGGTTGACCATATAAGCCAGGATGAGCAGGAGAACACTGAGGCTGACGGCATTTTGGAATTCTCCCTTGCCAGTCTCAAGCACGATCGCAGTGGTAAGCACGCGCGTTTGGTGGCGGATGTTTCCGCCCACCATCATCGAAGCCCCTACTTCGCTGATAACGCTGCCAAAACCAGCCATTAATGCCGCCAGTAGGGGTAGGCGGGCCTCCCGCCACAATGAAACTACCATCTGGATGGGAGAGGCACCCAGACCCATCAGCTGCAAGCGCAAGCGCGGGTCAAGCTGCTGCAAGGCGGAAGCCGTCAAACCAGTGACGACTGGTGCAGCGATAATCGTTTGGGCAATGATGATGGCGATGGGCGTATAGATCAGACGCAGGTTGCCAAGAGGACCACTGCGCCAGAGTGTCATGGCAACGAACAGGCCGACAACAACCGGTGGTAAGGCCATACCGGTATTAATCAGGCTGAGGATGAACCTGCGCCCACGTACCTGCCGTAAAGCCAGCCAGGTTCCCAGGGGTAATCCGATGAAGAGACTGATTCCAGTCGCCAGCAGCGAGACTTTGAGCGAAAGGACTGTGATTTCGAAAATATCTGTGGTCATGTGGGGTATTGTATCATCGGAGCGGATTCGGGCTGACCAAACAAAAGTTCACGGGGCTGCCATCGCCCTATGGGCAGCCCCAATCAAGGTGGAGTCGCTATTTTCCGAGCGTAGATTCGTCCTTGCCCGCATCGGGAGTGAATAGTGGCGCCCCGAATTTTTCGACACCAAAACCGCCAATCAATTTTTGAGCTCCGGAGGATACGACATAATCAGCAAAGGCGATTGCTCCGGTATTATTCACCCCAGTGCAATTAGCCGGGTTAACTACGATCACATGATAGATATTCAACAGGGCTGCATCACCTTCCATGAGGATTTCAAGCTGGAGTTTATCTTTATTCGCCAGGTAGGTAGCGCGATCAGTTAATGAATAGCCACCTTGCTCAGAGGCAATGGTTAATGTAGCCAACATGCCCTGGCCTGTCTCAACATACCAGTCTCCCTCCGGCGTGATGTTGGCACTCTTCCAAATGCCCAATTCCTTCGCATTGGTGCCTGAATCATCAGCCCGACTGACGAATATGGCATTAGCATTAGCAATCTTGGTAAATGCTTCCACGGATGTGGCTGATCCCTTGATACCGGCAGGATCTGTTGACGGACCGACAACCACGAAATCATTGTGCATCACCAGGCGCCGGTCGGAACCATAGTTATTGGTCATGAAGTCCTTTTCAGCGGCTGGGGAGTGAACGAGCAGCACATCGGCGTTACACTGCTGACCCATTTTCATGGCTTCGCCAGATCCAACCGCTACAGTCTGGACGGTATATCCGGATTGTTTTTCGAAATCTGGGATGAGCACATCCAATAACCCTGAATCCTGGGTGCTGGTGGTGGTTGCCAGAATTAAGGCTGGATTGGCAGGCTTTTTAGAGCATCCCACCAGGACAAAAGTAAGGGCTAACAAGATAAATAATACGGTATTGAGCTGCTTCGATGTTTTCACATTCTTCTCCTATATTTTTGTAGATTAGTCTATCCCGATCATTACATTGGAAGCTTTAATGATGGCATAGGCTTCTTTCCCTTCGGTAAGGACGAGATTATCAACTGAGCTGTTGGTGATAATAGAAACGAGGCGTGTGCCACCGGGAAGCTCAATAGTCACTTCCGAATTTACAGCACCATGGATCACTTTCACGATCGTGCCTTTTAATATGTTGCGTGCGCTGATTTTCATTTTTCCTCCAAATGTAAATTCAATATTTTTCACTATGATCTTGGTGATAGCCTATTTAATCCTTGTGGAATGCACTCAAATTAACTTCACCAGGGTGTTAATATACTAGCCGTTAAATATTTCCTTAACGGCAAAGGATAGTGTACTGTCCTTGGATAAATCTGTCAATATATATGGTTTATTTGACCTTTTGCTTTCCCGAATAAAATCGGATTTAGCCAGCAATGTAGGTTGGGTTGAGCGGTTTGTGCGGAATCCCCCCTGATCTTGGGGGGAAAACCCAACACTCTTGGCTTAATAAAAAGCGGAGAGTAATTACAATGAACGCTAATGAGGTCCAATTATCCATCGCGTCCTAGCTGATTAACCAACCGCTTTATAGAATCTAGCAGTGCGTAATGGGCAATTAAACAAAAAACCAGGGCTAAACTTCAGCTCTGGTTTCGAAAAGCGTGATTGATTAGATTGAAGGTGGGAGAGGTTCGTCAGGGCTGGTGGGAGGGGTAGGTACAACCGGAATCGGGGCAGGAAGATCCGCTTTCCTGCGCAGCATGAAGAAACCGGCCAGGATTGTAATGAGGAGCAGGAAAAACCCAATACATAATCCCAAAACCCCGATGATATTGGAAAAGCCTGCTGTAACAGAGAATGGATTGTTAAATCCATAAAAAACGATAAAATCGGTCAGCCCAAGGCAAAGGAAAGCCAGCCCGGGCAAACCCAACAATATTACAACGGCAACGGTAAGAATGACGGCAAGTGTTCGGTCACGCATGATGTCCTCCATTAACGATCATAGATGTAGATTAGGTTAAGTATACGGCATACGAATAAACTATGCAAGAGAAAAATAGTCCGATTTGGTGGATCGAAAATTAAACCATCTTATGCCCGTAATTTCGCACCCAGCTCCTGCTCCAGGCGACGGATAATTCGCTGGCGAATCTGGTTGACGTCATTATCGGTAAGGGTTTTATCTGTCGATTGGTAGGTGAGTGAATACGCCAGGCTCTTTTTACCGGTTCCAATTTGGTCGCTGCGATAAACATCGAAGAGAGTGATATCGGTTAAAATGCGCCCCGCACCCAGCTTCATCACCTCGGCGACCTGGGCTGCAGGAATATCTTCATCAACCACTAGCGCCAGGTCTTGAAGGACCGGAGGAAAAGCCGGAACCGGTTGCATCGAAAATCGCGCCGGTATCAGGGTGATTAGCAAATCCAGATTTATCTCAGCTGCCAGCACGGGGTTGGCTGAAAAGTCGTAGTGTTCATGCACCAATGGGTGCAGCTCACCAAAGACCCCAATTTGCTGCTCTCCTACCAGAATGCGTGAGCATTTTCCAGGATGAAAGGTGGGGTGGTTGGTAGGCTCGACATGAAATTCGATATGCAGTTGTTCCAGCAGCCTGGAAATAATTCCCTTGAGGTCATAAAAATCCATGGCTACGCTGGATGATTTTTGCCAGTCAGGGATTGTGCGTGGACCAGTCAGTACAATCGCCAGGCGGTGGAGCTCGTCAGGGCGCTCACCTGCTTCAGATGCCATGAAGATCGGACCAATTTCAAAGAGCGCCATACGCGAACGAATGTGTGAATTGCGTTCCACGGTTTCAAGCACACTGTTAAGTACACTGTGGCGCATCACCACCCGGTCGGAGGCAATCGGATTGACAATCTTCAAGTATGGCTGGTCGTCAGCCCGCGTGCCGGGTGCTAGCCGACGCGCTTCGCGTTCAGGAGTGGTCTGGCGGTGACTGACGATCTCTTGCAATCCCAAATCGATCAAAAAGTTGATAATGTAATCTTCCCTTTCAATGGGAAGATTGCTGCGTTGGGGCGGCAATTCAGATGCCAGGCGTGTCTCAGGTATACGATCGTATCCATAAATCCGGGCGATTTCTTCCAGCAGATCAGCTTTACCAACCAGCCCTTCATCAATATCCAGGCGATGGTCAGGTGTTTTCGCACGAATCTTTACCTGGGATGGCTGATCGGTTAACAGCTCACAATGGAAATCAAGGCTTTGAAGTATTCTGACGATCTCATGGATGCTCAATTTGATCCCCAAAACACGCTCGACATCCTCGGGGGTAATCTCAACCACCGGTTCTATTGAATGGAGCGGGTAATTATCAACCACCCCCTGGCTGACGATCCCACCACCAAGCTGGTGCATTAATTTTAAGCCACGCAATACTCCACGTTCTGCCATGGCAGGATGGACCCCACGTGAAAAGCGGAAAGCAGCCTCTGACTGAAGCTTTTGAGCGGCGACGGTTTTGCGGATATTGATATTATTCCAGGCGGCCCCTTCGAGCAGGATGCTGGAGGTGCTTTTTACTCGCCCAGGTTGTGAGTTAACCGGAGGTTCAGTTTGAACCGCCGCAGAAACATCAGGTACATCATATACTTCCAATTCAGCGCCACCCATTACACCCGCGATGGAGAGGGAACCGGCAGTGTCACAAACCAGGACGGTAAATGGGTTGAGTGGTCGATCCACGCCATCCAATGTCATGAGCCGTTCGCCTGGATGGGCAGTGCGGGTGATGATGGTAGGAGGATTACCTCCGGCGCGTTGCACCAATATGTCGTAATCAAAGGCATGTAAAGGCTCACCTACCTCGAGCATGGCGTAGTTGGTTACATCCACGATGTTGTTGATCGGGCGCATGCCAGCCAGCTTGAGCCGCAGCTGCATCCAATATGGGCTGGGTCGGATGGTGACATTTTGGATCAGACCGAGCACAAAACGGGGATTCAACTCCGGGTCGGAAATTTCGATGGCAGCTTTTCCAGCAATGTTTGATCCTTCCGCCTTAACCTGGTAAAAATCTTCCGGGATATGCAAAGGTACGCCGGTAAGGGCAGCCACTTCACGTGCTACACCCAAAACATTCGCTGCCCGGGCAATATTAGGCAGGATTTTAATATCAAAGATTGCATCGCCGATGTAATCTACCAGAGGTACACCCACCGGTGCATCCTCATCCAGGATGATCACCCCTTCATGGTCTTCAGAGATACCGAGCTCCTTTTCTGAGCAGATCATGGAGTAGGAATCTATCCCACGGATTTTTGCCGGTTTGAGTGTGGTCAGCACCTGGCCAGGCTGGTGACCATCGTAGATCCTGGCTCCCTGTCTGGCATACGCCACCTTGAGCGGCTTGGATAACGGCCCCGACCCTTTATAGGGATACAGGTTGGGTGCACCCGTTAGTACGATATGCTCACGCTCGCCATCAAAAAGCTTGCACAATACCAGGCGGTCAGCATTGGGATGCGGCATGACCTCCAAAACGGAGGCCGTGACGATTTTATCGGGTTCCCACGCCAACCCTGTGATATTGCTACCGATATTGTCATCTCCACCGGCCTGTCGAATGGATTTGGTCTCTGGCAGGGGAAGGCCAATGTAGATGACCTGTTCCACTTCCAACCCTGCCATAGTCAGGCGTTGAGCCAGGTCAGGCAGCGGGATGGTAATATCAACGAAATCTTTTAGCCACGAAACGGGTACTTTCATAAATTCCTCCGATATTTGAGAATAAAGGCACTCAGGTAATTAGGCACTTAGGCACTTAGGCAATTAGACATAGCAATTAGGCACTCAGGTAATTAGGTATCAGATTCATTGTAATCAGGATCAATTAGATATTGAGTTGGGTCTTCGTGGACAGCATGAATGCTACCTGGTTCATTTTCTCCGCGTTTGCTTTTCTTTAAGAAATTGATATAACCATTAAGTAAACGACGTAATTCCTGTATTTCTCCATTGAATTCATCGAATGTGTCGGGTGACATATAACCAAGCTTGTGGGCTAAAGAGATTTGTGAAAATGTCTCTTCCAGGGACCCACGAGCAACATAACAGAAACGGACTCCTTCCTGGTAATAGTAACGCCCATATCCTTCTGCGATATTAGCCGGAATGCTTTGCACTGCACGCCGCAATTGTGCTGCCAATGCCCATTTCTCTTCCAGAGGGAATAATGGCAGTATTTGTTGTTGGACATTAAGCGCGAATGCAATTGCCCTTTGCCAGATTTTAAGCGTCTCCAATCCTTTTTCTTCAGTCATGCTTTTCTCCAGACCATTATGCGTAACAAAACACATACAGAGTCCCGCTCACCTAATCACTAATCACCTAAGTACCTAATCACTAAGTACCTAATCACTAAGTACCTAATCACTAAGTACCTAATCACTAATTGACTATATTTAGAACTGTTCAAGGAACCGCATATCATTCGCCCAGAAGTAACGAATATCTTCGATACGATGTTTAAGCATCATGATGCGTTCAGTGCCCAGCCCGGCAGCAAACCCTGAGAATTTCTGCGGGTCATAGCCACCATTTTGCAGCACGATCGGGTGCACCATACCGCAGCCACCAATTTCGAGCCAGCCCGTCCAGGCGCACACCGAGCAGCCTTTCCCATTACAAATCAGGCATTCAAAATCATACTCAGCACTGGGCTCGGTAAACGGGAAGTAAGATGCCCGAAAGCGAGTATGCATATTTTGGCCAAATAAACGGCGGGCGAGATCGCTCAAAGTCCCTTTTAAATCACCGAGAGTGATATTTTCACCTACTGCAAGCACCTCGATCTGGTTGAATTGGGTCTCATGGCGAGAACTGATCTGCTCATAGCGATAGCACATCCCCGGCAGGATCGCCCGGATGGGTTCCGGGGCATATTGTCGCATCACATGGATCTGCCCCGGCGAGGTATGTGGACGCAAGGATACGTTGGGCATACTGGTGTAAAAGGTGTCATACATATCACGCGCCGGGTGATGCGGAGGCATGTTCAGCAGGCCAAAGTTGTATTCGTCGGTCTCTGCCTCCGGTGAGCGGTAAACCTGGAAGCCCATATCCGCAAAAGTCCGCACGATCTCACGCATCGAGATAGTCGCCGGGTGCAGCCTTCCGACCGGGAATTTTCGTCCTGGCAGGGTCACATCCAGGCGCTCGGATTGCAGCGAGTTCTGCAAAGCTGATTGGCGCAATGCCTCAAAGCGTGTGGAGTAAGCCCCTTCCAGGGCCTGCTTTACTTCATTCGCCCGCCTTCCAATAACTGGCCGCTCCTCTTTGGAGAGCTTACCCAGCTGGTCAAAGACCTGCATCAGGGGTGCCGATCGCCCCAGGTGCGCAACCCGCCAGCTCTCCAGGCTGGCTTCGTCCTGGATGGACTCTAAAGCCTGTAGGGCTTTTTGTTCAATTTGATCCAAATCTATCAACATGCTTGCCTCCGTTAACACCCAGCATTAACCTAAGATGGATTCATAATCCTTGTTCGTCATGATTAAATCAAAACTCCCGCCCATCAAGGGACGGGAGGCGTTTCCCGCGGTACCACCCTTGTTGGTCGCTTGTGCGACCCTCTTCATCCGACGGCTTGATGGCGATCGGCTCCCTGGATAACGCCTGGGTTGCGTTCCGCGCTACTAGTGAAACCACATTCACGCAGACGGCTCCGGAGGGAACTTCGCTGGATTTCTGCCTGGGTTGGGTTTCAGTCTATGCCCAACACCTCCCTGTTGGTTCTGATCCAGTTACTTTCCTCTTTCAAAGCCTTTAATCTTGTTCACCCTATTATCGACAAATGTCATTTTCTGTCAAGGCTGTGGTCTGACCTTCGAACAAAACATCGGACATGTCTTAGAGAATCTAGTCATTGCGAGAACCCAGTGATTTTCTGGGTGCGAAGCAATCCGCACTTGATGGTTTTTTAAGTAATGGACCTCTTAAAAATATTTCAAAACAGAAATGTTCGAACTTTAGTCCGAACCTAAGTTTCGTTATGAGAATTATCCTTTGGGATGCAATCAGAAGCCAAGTATTATGCTTGTCGAGTGGAAGGGTTTCACGCGGATGATATGATTTACTTTGCGGGTATAATCTATCCAATGAGCGTACGCCGACTACTTACTATCCTTATTATTGCTTGCCTAACTCCCGTTCTATTATCAGCCTGTAATAAAAACCCTCCAAGTTCCACCGCAACAGCATTGGTGATGGAAACAGGTGAGACGCCGGTTAATTCACCCCAACCATCTCTTACACCAATCCCCCCTACTGCCACCCCGGTTCCATTGGCAGCCGTAATCAACGGCGAGGGGATTACCCTGGCTGAGTATCAGGCAGAGCAGGCACGTTTCGAAGCCGCTGCCACAATAACTGGCACGAATATCGCAACCAATACACAAACGATCGTCCTGAACGATCTGATCGATCAAACCTTGTTAGCTCAGGCTGCGACCGAGAACGGTTATATCGTGGATAATGCCTTATTACAGTCGAGAATAGATGCACTCGCCACCCAACTAGGCGGCCTCCAGGCACTGGAAAACTGGCAGGCTGCACATGGCTATAGTGAAGGTGAATTCGAATCCGCATTGAAACGATCCATCGCGGCCGCCTGGATGCGGGATCAGATCATTGCTGCTGTGCCAGAGACAGCTGATCAGGTGCATGTAATGCAAATCTTGGTGCCAGGTAAAGCGGAAGCAGACCAGTTATATGCCTCATTACAATCTGGGAAGGATTTCCTGGATGTTGCTGCCACTTATGATCCCTTTACCAAAGGGGATCTGGGATGGTTCCCGCGCGGATATCTAAGTGACTCACTCATTGAAGAAACGGCGTTTGGGCTTCAAGCCGGTCAATACAGTGGAATTGTCCAAACCAAAATTGGATTTCACATCCTCTACCTGGTGGAAAGGGATCCACAACATGAGCTTCAACCTGATGCAAGAAGGGCATTACAGGTTAAAGCCCTTCAGGATTGGATCAGCGCGAGAAGGAATCAAAGCGCGATCCAAATCCTGCTACCGTAAGCGCAGATATTGGGGAGATACAGCATGGATTCTTATGAAATATCTGAGGTGAAAGGACCTCAACAAAGAAAAAGGCGCAGCGCAAGGATTTGGAATACCTTGACCGTGGTGGTCTTGGTGATGCTACTATGCGTCATTTCATTCTTCATCCTGATATTCATTAACCCGAACAGCACTCTTAATCCGTTCCCCCCTCCGACGATAAACCCTGCGGATTATACCGCTACCATTACCGTGACGCCCCGCTTTACCCTCGTTCCTTCATGGACGCCTACCAATGCCTTTATGCCGGTTACCGACACCCCCAGTCCAACCAGCACACCCGTGCCCACCCAAAGCCTGGTTGAGTATCCACCTTCGGTTGAGCCTGTTGTTGCCGGGATAAATACTAAATATGCCTTCCAGGTTCAGCAAGGGAGTCCGTCTGCAATCGCGGGGGTAGATTTTCATCCTGGTACGGGGTGTAACTGGATGGGAGTTGCCGGGCAAGCCACCAGCTTGAATGGTGAAGCAGTGAGAGGATTATTCGTTCAGCTGGGTGGCTCGATGCCCGATGCAGCAAGCGTGGATAATTTGGTCATGACCGGATTGGCCCCTCAATTTGGCCTGGGTGGATTCGAGATCACATTAACTGACAAGCTCAAAGCATCTCAAAACACCCTATGGATCCAGCTACTCGATCAGCAAAATTTACCCTTATCAGACCGGGTATATTTCGACACCTATGATGATTGCCAGAAAAATCTGATCATCATTTACTTCAATCAAGTTCCCTGATTGTCTAATATCATCTGTAGGGGCGCGCAAGTCCGGTCTGCTTTTGACCGGAGGTCCGCTTTTGACCGAAGGGGTGGGATCTTATATCACACTTTATATGTCAACCCCAGCGCCCTGTTTTTGGATTTATTTTTCATTCCACAGGTTCTTCATATAGAGAGCATCATCTTCCATAATCGGGCTTTCGCACAGGATCCGTCCCTGGCAGTGGAAAGCAGCCAGTGCTTTGAATAAACCTTTCAGATTAAGGTCCGATTCCTGCAGGGGGAGATGTTCCTTCTCACCCTTTTCTCCATATTGAATACCGGATAAGTGGATATGTAAACGGGAAAGAGCTTTTTCACCGAGTGTCTTTGCATACAGCTCAAGGATAGCTGCGAATTCGTCATAAGTATTAATTGAGCCATCCCCTGGGCGGGCATGCAGGTGAGCAAAATCAATGCACGGCTCAACGCCCGGTAAAGAGCTCGCCATGCTGAGGGTATCCTCAAGCGAGCCCAGCATGGCCGATTTCCCCATGGTTTCTGGGCGTAAGGTCACCGGGTTTCCAGCGGATCTCAGCTCTTCCAGGCATCCTCGCAGGCGTTGAATGGCAATAGGGAGCACATCTGCAGGCGGATTACCAAAATAAGAACCAGGATGAAAGATGATGTCGGTGGCTCCCGCCAAATTTCCATACCGCGCGGCATCCATCAAGCGCTTACGCGAGTTAACCCACTCCTCATCGGTTGCATTTAGATTAATGAAGTAAGGTGCATGTATGCTGATCGAAACATCCTGCTCACTTGCCGTCGCATGGATGGCAGCGCAGGTTTCTTCACTCACCCGCACAGCCCGAACCCAACCGAGCTCTAACGCATCCAGGCCTAGCTCTTTTAGACGCAGGATGGAGCCTACACTACCACCCGGTTTCTTGGGCGTAGAGAGGGGAGAACCGACTGTTCCAAAGCGAAAGGAAGTGGACATAATGATCTCCGTTGTAGAATCGAGATTTTGATGACACCTACTTAATATGCCCCTGGTGAAAATACTCTTGTTATTAAAACAAACCTTGGATGGCCGCCCATAAAGGTGGACCCAGGATCAAGAGCCCAATGACCGCACTCGCAGTCGCAGCAATTAATACTGCCGCTGCTCCAACATCCTTGCCTAACCTGGCGAGCTCATGCTGCTGGTGATTGCTGGCCAGGTCCACAACTGCTTCCAGGGCGGTGTTGAGAAATTCTGCGATCCATACCATGGCAATCGCCAGCAGGATTAATGCCCAATTGGAAGCAGTGATGTGTAAAATGAAGGACATCAGGATAACGGCAATACTGACCACCATGTGGATCCACGCATTGCGTTGGGTTCGAATGACGTACCACCAGCCTGTAAAGGCGTATCCGAATGCCTTGAGGCGTGATCTAATAAAACCTACCGGTTGGTTCGACATCGTCATAGTGTGATCGCTGGTTTGAGCCCAAGCTGGCCCAGGATTTTATCTTGAGCGATCTGCATCGATTTCTTTTCTTTAGCCTCCGCATGATCGTAACCCAGCAGGTGCAGGGTTCCATGGACGACCAATAACTGCAACTCTTCCACTAATGGATGACCCTCCATGGCAGCTTGAGATTGTGCTCGAGGCAGTGAAATGACTACATCCCCCAGGTAAAGGTCAGAGGTGTCTGGATCGACCTCTCCGGATGGAAATGAAAGCACATCGGTGGGTGAATCCACCTGCCGGTACTTCAAATTGAGCCTGTGTAAGAGAGTATCACTACCAATCACAATGCCCAGGTCTGATTTATCCACAATTTTGGCGAATTCAAGCACCTTTTGAGCAGCTTGGATCAAGATGGATTTTTCCACGGGAAGCTTAATATTACGTTTTACTTGGATGGTAACCATATTTCCTAACTTACTGGTCTGGTTTCTTCATTGGAGGTGTTTGACTCAATGTTCGTAGATGTGGGCGGCGTGTCTGCATCCGGGATCCTGTAGGACACGGGTCGAGTACGCACTTCTGCCTCCGATTTGGGGTATTGGATGCGAGGATGATAAACACCACGTAATGTGGATGTGAAGGAGTCGGTGATTTCTTCCAGATTGTGCAGGGTCAGCTGAGTTTCATCCAGTTCTCCAAGCTCGAGCTTATCCTTGATCACACTCTTGATCAGGTCCTCCAGCTCTTCCTCATCCTTAGGCCTTTCTGCGCGCATGCGGGCTTCACTGGTATCAGCCAACATCAATAAGGCAACTTCACGCGAGGCCGGACGTGGTCCAGGATAACGAAATTTGTCCATATCCACCAGGGTTTTGTCCATCCCAGCCAGCTCCAGGGCGCGGCTGTATTGGTAGCGGGTGATGGTGGTGCCATGATGTTGCGCGATGAAGTCAAGCAGCTGCTTTGGTAAGTGGTACTTGCGGGCTAAATCTAATCCGTCTGAAACGTGCCGGATAATAGTCGCGGCGCTGGTTTCAGGGTCAAGGTCATTATGGGGATTAATATCTCCAGCTGGCTGATTTTCGATGAAGAAAAATGGATTGAGCAGCTTTCCGATATCATGGTACAGAGCTCCCACCCGTGCCAGGGTTGCGTCTGCACCGATGGTCTCAGCGGCTTGTTCGACCAGATTTGCCAGCTGCAAGCTGTGTTGATACGTACCCGGGGCATTCCTCAGCAACAGCTGCTGCAGCGGGTGGTCTGGTCGGGATAGCTCGATCAGCTGTAAATGAGCAATCTTCCCTAATAGTGGCGATAGATAGTAATGGAAAATCAGCCCGATACTCGCACTGGCAATACCGTTGATTGTCGCTGCCAACGCCAGGGTTGCCATCCCAACCCAATCAGCCGTTGGCTGGATAATCCGGTAGGCAATGGCAACCATGGAGCCAGAAATGGCAATGGCAGCCCCTGACCAAAAGAATGAGGTGAGCCGGTGTGCTCGGCGAAGCACGAATACACCAAACAAGCTGCCCAATAAATAATATATCGTCAGTACTTGAGCATCCGCAAGACCATAAGGGATCAGATATGCCAATGGAACCACAGAGATAAAGGCAAGCTCAGCCGAAAATAACGCCGAGATGGTCAGTGCGAAACCCATTACCGGATATACATATGGGAGCACAGCATGACCCGGAATGGATAGACGTGCAATGATCAGGAAAAGGAGGAAAAGTGAAACAAGTACGGTTAGTTTTCTGATCCCCATATTACCTGAGAAAAGCACCGGGTTACGCCGCAGATAAAAAATAAAAATGGCAGCAGTAATGATAGTCAATCCCGCTGAGCTAAGGATGTCTTGCCAGCGATTATTCGGTTGTGCCAGACCATACTGGTTAAGCGCTTCATAATCGGTTACAGTGATGACTTTACCTGCCTGAATGATGATTTCACCGGTCATAAACGAACGGGTGACCGGTGCGACATTATTTCGGGCTTCCTGCCTGGCTGCGTCTGTCAACTGCCCATCGTACAGACTGTTTGGGATAACAAATGCCTGCACCAGTGAAGTTATGATTGCGGATTGGTCCTCTGGAAATGACAAGCTGACCAGTGTGGGTATGCGTTGATTCACGGAGACGAGCTGGTCCTCACGGATTGGCTCACGCATGACTTGATCTAAGACCGTGGTGGCTTCCTGGGAGACACCCAGCCAGCGTGAAGAGCTCAAAGAAAGGATCGCAATAATCGTATCTCGGCTGAGTTGGGTGTGTTCCAATGCCGCCAAATCACTGATTTTTTGCTCCTGAGTGGCAAAGCTATCGGCGCGTACGTTATTAATATACCCAAGGGTATTGCGCAGCTGCTCGAGCTGTTGCCTGGCGATGTTCGTATCTGCTGGAGAATAAACTAATGGAACGGCTGCCGCAGCTGCGTCTTGCTGGCGGGCGGTGAGGATCTGGCTCTCATAGCTAAGGGAGGCTGGCGCATGGATATCATAAGGCGCAACGTCACCGATGCTGAGCGGTGCTTCAGATAAATCCCGCAGGATTGGAAGTAATAATGCCAGCAGGATAAATCCGCAGAACAGCAGGAAGATCAATCCCAGGAAAAAAACACGCCGGGTAAATTTAAATGCGGGCACTTTTTACTGTAACAGCTTTCGGACCATTTTACTGGCTTGATCACCGGTCGCCCGGGCTTGTAATCTCGGCATCAGGATTGTCATTACCTTGCGCATATCCTGCATCGATGTCGCCCCAGATTCTTGTATGGCTTCCTTCACCAGTAGCTCTAATTCGTCTTCTGAAAATGAAGCCGGCATATAGACTTGTAAGACTTTGATCTCCTGCTCAGCCTGAGTGATCAATTCAGGTCGATTCGCCCGTTCTGCATCTGCAATAGCTTCATGGCGCGATTTTATCTCTTTTTGGATAATGGCGAGAGACTCGGCCTCATCCAATGGCTTACCCTTCTCGATCTCCGCCAGTTTAAATGCGGTTAATGCCATTCGGAGGGTGCTTTTTCGGGTTACTTCCGCATGACGCATGGCGTCTTGTAGATCGGATTGAAGAGTAGATTTTAGGTCCATGTACGAATACTTCTTTCTATTGGATGGCAAAGGTTGCTTACAGCTAAATTATATCGTATCTTATTTTATTGAGTCTTGGGTCTGCAGGGGAGGAATTTCACCCATCAATCCATCCGGCGTCACACCGGTGATGTGTACTTCCATGATCTGATTATGGCAGGGTGATGAATAGATTGCCTCCACCCGTAAATAAGTATCCGATAGACCGCTCAACTGCCATGCATGCTCCTGGAAGGGCGTCGCTTTTTCCCATAGAACCCGTAAATCCTGGTTGATGTGCTTCGAGCGATATTGGGATGCCGATTGTCGAAAGGTCTGGCGCATCATGGCATTGCGTTGCTTTGCTACGGATGAATTGATCTTATTTGGTAGATTGACCGCCGCGGTCCCAGGTCTTGGGGAGAATGTGAAGACATGTCCACCAGCAAAGTTCATTTCCCCCACGAATTCGTGGCTTTCCGTAAATTCATTATCCGTTTCACCTGGGAAGCCGGTAATGATATCGGTGGTAATGGCTACATCTGGAATCACAGCGCGCGCCTGGCGGATCAGCTCGGCATAAGCCTGGGGAGTGATCTTCCGCCCCATGCGTATCAATGTGGCTTCACAGCCCGATTGTAGGGGCAGGTGCAAGTGGCGGCAGAGGCGTGCATCACGCCATAGCTCGAAGAAACCCGGGGAGATGTCCCACGGTTCAATCGATGAAAGCTGTAAGCGTGGGGTTGCGGTCTCATCCAGGATCGCCGATACCAGATTCTCCAAACGCGCAGGCGGAGCGAAGTCATATCCCCATGAGCCAAGGTGCACACCCGTCAATACAATTTCCTGCGAGCCACCCTCCAGCGCAGAACGGATATCCACCAGGATATCACTAACCGTTCGACTCCTACCCGCACCCCGCGCCAGCCTGGTAATACAATAAGTGCAATGATTATCGCAGCCGTCCTGCACTTTAATAAATGCCCGCGTGCGCAGGCGCGAACCGGGGATCGGCTCACGGCGGATGGAAATATGCTCCAATGATGCAGGGGGCAGATTAAGCACGCTGGGCACCAGGTTATCTTTTTCAAGATTCCCAATCACCCGGGTTACTCCCGTTAGAGACATCACCTCGCGTGGATTGAGGCTGGCAAGGCAACCGGTGACGATGATTTGATGCTCACCCAACCTGGCAGCCTGGCGGATTTTTTGACGTGAGTCAGACGCTGCGGCTGCCGTAACCGTGCAGGTGTTGATCACCACCAGGTCAGCCAATTCGGCTGAGGAGATCAACGTATGGCCGGCAAGACGAAATTGACGGGCATAGCTTTCGATCTCGCTTTGATTCAGGCGGCAGCCCACCATATCCAAAAAGACTTTCATGACACCAGGTATATCTCCTTTGGTAGAAAGCTCACTATACTATGAAATTGATGCAAGAAAGAGGATACCTCTTTGAAGGTTCACATCGAAGCGATGGGCCAATATTCTGGAATATCCGTAGACAATAATACTCAGGGTTTGTAAACCATAAGGTTATCAAATTGATCCCATTTATTATCACTATTTGAGAAATCATCTGTGAATAAGATAACAACCGGTGTGCTTAATGCTTCGTTAAACGATTTACGGTTTATAGACATAGAAATTATCGAACAGGATATCGGTACCGGCGGTTTCAAGGGCACCACCGATTAAACCGACATTGCCGGTTGTATATTCCGAATCGGTTTGCTGGTCGAGCTGAAAGCCATTTGCATACAGGGTGAGGGTCGAGCCTGAGCAGTCGAAACGGATGTGGTTGGTGGCCGCTCCCTGGTTAATTCGATTACTTTCATGCATACTATCACGGCCGATAAATTTACCTTTTTCACTGGTCATCTTCATGATTGAATAGTAACCATCACTGCTGATAATCGCATAATAAAAGCTATCTGCACCCGTGTAGCGGCAAATAATTCCAAAATCATTGTCATCCGGCCCGCCATTTTTGGTGGCATCCACTTCAATGCGCGTGTCTGTGAAGCTTTCCTGGCCTGGTCTGGCCCATGCATCCGTTCGGGCATCGTTCACGATGATTCGAAAGGCTGCATTGTAGTAATCTGTCGTGTAGGAGCTGCCGCTATATTGATCCCATTTCTTCCCGGCGTTGGAGAAATCGTCGGAGAATAAAATCCCACTCGTTGTCGTTTGGAGATCAGTGGCGAAACACGCCAGGCTGGCTACGGCCAAAATGATGAGGATGAAAAAGAAGCGCATGGATTTCATCTGAGCTCATGAGGATTTTTAATTGCGATGGATTGTACCATTATCTATGATGCAAGTAAATTTTCACTTGTTCTATTTGTGCCGATGTGGTCTAAATACTTATGGGAAGTAATAATCGAGCATCCGTGTCGCTTGAGCTGCTACCCATGATTCTGGATCCACATTTTTGGCCTGGTCCAACCATTGATAGGCCAGGTCGGGTTGATTTAGATAGAGGTAGGCTGTACCCAGGTGCAGGTAGGCGGGAGAAAACTCGGGGTCTGATCCAATCGCATCTGACGCATAGCGTTCGGCAGAATGATAATCCTCCAGCATCAACATCACCTGCGCCATCACATCCAGTGAATTGGCATTGTGTGGGTCGAGCAGAAGCGCCTGCCGGGCAGCCGGCAGCGCCAATGCATGGATTTGAATTTGATTATCCAGGGCGAATTGCGCCAGCAGGCAGTAAAACAATGGGTTTTGTGGGGAGAGCTGGATGGCCGATTCATAGGCATCTTGTGCAGCAGGCAGGTCGCCTGCTTTGGACAGGATATTTCCCAGCTCGGTGTAAAAATACGGATCATTTGGATTAAGCGCAATGGCTCGTGCGAGGGAATGCTGTGCCTGAGAATAGTCCTTCTGCCGCTCCCAGTACAAGCCCATAAAAAAATTGGCCAGGATTGAATTTGGATCCACCTGCAACGCTCGCTGTAGTTCGGATAATCCTACCTCAGCGTATGGGCTGGTCTTTTGCCCGGTGATCTGTTGCAGTGCCTCACCCAGGAACGCCCAGGCATCTGCATATTCTGGGTCGAGATCAGCCGCTCGTTGGAATGCCTCGCGCGCATATTCCCACTCGCCCATATTTGCCAGCTGACGCCCGGAGGCAAGCAGGATATATGCTGGCTGGTCGAACAGGTTGGCGGTGCGGATTTTATCGTGCAGCTCACTGGCAGCTGTGGCATGTACCGGATCGATTTCAACCGCTTGCGCCAGGTATGGTAAAGCTAGCAGCGGGTCAGTCGCCGCATACAGCAAGCCCAGCTGGTAATATTGTTGGCTGTCTGATGGGTTGAGGGTCAGCTGTTCTTTCATGCTGCTCACTGCAGCAGCATAATCTTTTTGTTGAAGGTACAGGTCTATCAGGCGCTGGTAGGCCTGGTTTGACTCTCCGTGTGCTGCCGCTTCTTTCCAGATCGCCTCGGCCTTGGAAGTGTCTCCAATTTGTTGATAGGCATCCCCCAATAAAATCTTGTCATCCGCACTCAGTGCGGCAGCCATTTCCGGGCTCTCAAGATAGCGGATCCTGGTTTCCGCATCGCCAACCTGGATGGCATAGCGAGCTGCTTTTATTGTAAGGTCGTTCCTCCAGGGATAATACTGCTGCACTTGCACCAGGTCATTGGCTGCATTAAGATAATCTCCACTGGCCGCCGCCTGGTTGGCATTCGCCATCAATGTGCTGATGGTGTGCGGCGTCGGACCAAGCCCCAAAATGGCGATTAAAATGGATATCACCAGGATACGCAGGTAAAAGCCGACGGACGAATCTGTCTTCACCAGGGTTGATTATAGTGCAAAAGCCGCTCGCTTTGAACCTCTTTAGTCGCTGTCATTGTGGAATCCCCCCTGGTTCTGGGGGGAGAATCCTCGCTGTTTCTCGAGAAAGGAGGGCATTTCTCCGGTCTTTGCTGGTCCGATGAAAAAATCAACAATTGTCATTGCGAGAAGCGTTCTTTGCGACGAAGCAATCTGCCTTTTCCAAGGTAAATCTACTATGCATTCCCGCATAATTTGATTATTAAGTCTGTTGACTCGCCTGATAAAAATAGTCGGTACAGAATTAAAATTTCTCTCTTTTCAATAACAATCTCCTCATTGATTAGATTACATCGTTAAATTACTTTAGCTGTTTCATATATATGGTGTTGTCGAACTTTCATCTATAACTCAAATACCATGCTTTATTCATCCATGATTTATAATTGAGCATCACACTAGGTCAGGAGGACGTTTATGGATTTCGCATTAACCGGTGAACATAAAATGGTTCAGCAGATGGTGCGTGATTTTGCCCAAAAGGAAGTGGCTCCGATCATCAAGGAATTCGATCGGGCTCAGGAGATGGCCCCCTTCATTTTGCCGCGCATGGGTCAATTGGGGATTTTGGGAATCTGCCTGCCAGTGCGTTACGGCGGGCAGGGCATGGATTACATTTCACTCGGCCTGGCCTGTGAGGAGTTGGAAGTGGTGGATAGCACCTTGCGTGTGGTCCTGTCGGTACACATCGGTCTGAACAGTCTGGGTTTATTGCAGTGGGGCAGCGAAGAACAAAAACAGCGCTTCCTGGTGCCCCAAGCCCGGGGTGAGAAATTCGCCTGTTTTGCCCTCACCGAGCCGGGGGCTGGTTCGGATGTCGCCGCCATCACCAGTACTGCCCGCAAGGAAGGTGATGAATATATCCTCAATGGCGAGAAGATGTGGATCTCTCTGGCGACCAAAGCCCATCACGCCTTATGGGTAGGTCGGACCGACTCCAAACCCAAGGATCCCCATGAGGGGCTGTCAGCTTTCCTGGTTGAGCTGGACCGCCCTGGGGTGACCACGGGCGATCTGCACGGGAAATTGGGCATGCGCGCTGGATCCACCGGGTGGATCAACTGCCAGGATGTGCGCATCCCGGCTGACCATCTGTTAGGTCTGGAGGGCGAGGGCTTTAAAATCGCCATGTCTTGCCTGGATAATGGCCGCTACACCGTGGCTTCAGGCGCTACAGGTTTGATCCGTGCCAGCCTGGAGGCAAGTATAAAATATTCCAAAGAGCGCCGGGCTTTTGGCAGGGAAATCGCCAAATACCAGCTCGTCCAGCAGAAGATTGCCCGTATGGTGCAGTCCTATGAGATGGCACGCTTGCTCTACCTGCGTGCCGGCTGGATGAAGAATGAGGGCCTGCGTAACACTACGAGAAACCTCATTGGCGAAATGGTTCGCCACCGATGAGTCGTTCAATGCTGCCTCTGAAGCCATCCAGATCCACGGGGCCTATGGCTACAGCGACGAATACGACGTCGAGCGTTATCTGCGCAACTCACGCGGGGCGATCATTTATGAAGGCACCAGTGAGATCCACCAGCTGATGCAGGCTGGCTATGCTCTGGGTCTGCGCGAAGATACACCTTTGCGCTGCGAGCTGCCCGCCTATAACGCCGATGAATGGCAATAGAATTCAGGGCAGTCTGACAAGCAATGGATCTCGATATTTGTCACCTGATCGCCTCAACCTGTCCGGTTTGTTTGTTTGCCGGAGTACCTAATTACCTGATCAACTAATCCCAACGCTGGCTTTTTCGCGATTTAATAATAGTATAATAAGACTACACACCCAGATCCTCACCGACTGGGATGTTGTAAGCAAAAAATCAACCTTTTTCTCAGGCCCCTACCATAATTACGAAAGGAGGGTACCATGTCAGAATCACAAACCCCAAATCTTGCCGAAGAACGCAAAAAAGTGACCACTCGCCTCGTCCAGGCGATGAAAACGCGCCATGAGCCCATCAGCATGCTGACGGCGTACGATTATCCCACTGCATTCGTGATGGACCAGGCAGGCATAGACATCATCCTGGTGGGTGATTCGCTCGGGATGGTCGTGCTGGGATACGAAAGCACCTTGCCCGTCACCATGGATGAAATGATCCACCATTGCAAAGCCGTCGCGCGTGGGGCAAAATATGCGCTCCTGGTGGGTGACATGCCGTTTATGTCCTACCAGGCTTCAACCAACAAGGCGGTCAAGAATGCCGGGCGCTTCCTCCAGGAGGCCGGCATGAACGCCGTCAAGCTGGAGGGCGGCAGTGAACGTGCCGACACTATACGCGCTCATCGTAGGTGCCGGTATCCCCGTGATGGGTCATCTGGGATTAACCCCGCAAAGTATTCACCAGCTGGGCGGTTTTCGCCCCCAGGGGCGGGATGCTGATGCGGCCTATAAGCTCTTGGAGAATGCCCAAATCCTGCAGGATGCAGGCTGTTTCAGCCTGGTGCTTGAATCCATCCCCGGGCGGCTGGCGGAGCTGGTGTCACAGCGTCTGGTTATCCCCACCATCGGGATTGGCGCTGGCGCAAGCTGTGATGGCCAGGTGCTGGTGACGCATGACCTGCTGGGAATTTTCGAGCGCTTCACCCCCAAGTTCGTCAAGCGCTATGCGAATTTATCTACCGAGATGAGAAAAGCATTCAGTGATTACAAATCTGAGGTCAAGGCAAAAGCTTTTCCGGGTCCTGAGCATACCGTGGAAATGAGCGAGGACGAGTGGAAAGACCTAGAGGGCAAACTTGCCGGGGATGCCCCCACGTTTGTCGTCCAAGACCCGAGCGTGAGGTGAGCCGATGGGGGTGCTGATCGTGGGGACGGGTGCAATGGCCTGTCTGTTTGCAGCCCGACTGGCGGGATCCGGCAATTCTGTCACCCTGTTGGGCAGCTGGCCGGAAGGTCTGTCTGCACTGCGCCAGCATGGCGTGCGCCTGCTTGAAATGGACGGCAGTACCCACCAATACCCGGTGGAGGTGATGGATTCCTCAAACTGCCAGGGAAATTTCGCCCAAGCATTGGTGTTGGTTAAGTCCTGGCAGACGGAACGCGTTGCCAGGCAGCTGGAGAGTTGCCTCGACGGCTCTGGGATTGCCCTCACCTTGCAAAATGGGTTTGGTAATGTAGAGACCCTGCAAGCTGTTCTCGGGTCTGTAAGGGTAGCGCTGGGCGTCACCACCATCGGCGCCAGGATGCTTGAGCCCGGCTACGTTCAGCATACCGGTGAAGGAAAAGTGAGCCTCGGATCGCATAAAAATGTTACTGGCTTTGGAGATCTGTTGAAGAAGGCTGGATTTCAAGTTGAGTTGATCGCCGATACCCAATCTCTGCTGTGGGGAAAACTGGTGATCAATGCCGCTATCAACCCCCTGACTGCCTTACTGCGAGTTCCAAATGGTGAGCTGCTGGCACGCTCATCCGCCCGTGAGCTCATGCAGGAGGCTGCCTCTGAAGCCGCCTTAGTGGCTGCTGCCAAAGGGATCAGGCTGCCTTATGACGATCCGGAGGATGCGGTTGAAGCGGTCGCGAAGAACACAGCCTCAAATATATCGTCCATGCTGCAGGATGTGTTGCGCGGCACTCCCACGGAGATTGATGCCATCAATGGTGCCATCATCCGTGAGAGTGAAAAAGTTGGCTTGCTTGCTCCGGTGAACCGTATATTGTGGCGGCTGGTCCGGGGTTTGGATCGTAATTAAGAGGCAAAGTATGCAAGTAGTCGAGACTTTGAAAGAATTACGCCAGGCACGGAGTAGATTAAAAGGACCGCTTGGATTGGTGCCCACCATGGGCTACCTTCACGAGGGGCATTTGTCACTGGTTCGCCGCGCACACCAGGAATGTACCAGCGTAGCCGTCAGTATCTATGTGAATCCGTCTCAATTTGGACCGCATGAAGATCTAACCAAATACCCACGTGATTTATCCCGCGACCTTGAGCTTTTACGCATGGAAAGCGTCGACCTGGTTTGGGTACCCACAGATGAAGTCATGTATCCACCTGGTTACCAGACCTGGGTCTTGGTGGAGGGTGTTACCCAACCCCTGGAGGGGGCAATTCGTGCCGGGCACTTTCGGGGCGTGGCCACCGTGGTGAGTAAGTTGTTCAACTCCGTTCAGCCAGACAAAGCTTATTTTGGGCAGAAGGATGCTCAGCAAGCGGTAGTCATCCGCCAGATGACCCGAGACTTGAATTTTCCGATCGAGATCGTGATCTGCCCAACGATGCGCGAACCTGATGGCTTGGCCTTATCCAGCCGGAACGTGTATCTGAATCCAACGGAGCGTCAAGCGGCAGTGGTGCTGTCAAGGGCGTTATTACAGGCTAAAGCTTCGTTCGAAGCGGGTGAGAACGATGCAGCTCGCTTGCGAGAGGTGGTGCTGAAAACCCTGGCTGCTGAACCATTGGTGAAGGTCCAATACGTGTCCTGTGCTCATCCGGATACCTTGCAAGAGCTGGATGGTGCGGTGGAACATGCCTTGCTCTCGCTTGCGGTGACGATTGGAAAGACACGCTTGATTGACAACGTGATCGTCTGAACCATAGACGATGTGAATGATCTGGAAAAGAGGCTGACATGCTGCTGACTATCGATATCGGGAACACCAACATAACACTAGGCCTGTACGAAGGCAAGGAGCTTGGACCGCGCTGGCGCCTGGCAACCGCCTATGATCACATGCCCGACGAGTATGGGCTGCAGTTGCTCGGGTTATTGCAGCATGCGGGTCACACACCTGAGGCGGTCGAAGGCATCTGTTTAGCTTCTGTCGTGCCCCCTATTACCAGCAAGATTATCGAAGCCTGTCGCCGCTACCTCAATATCGATCCTTTGGTAGTGGATGCAGGCGTGAAAACAGGCATCCGCGTGCGCTATGAAGACCCGCGCGCCGTGGGCGCTGACCGGATCGTGGATGCCGTGGCAGTCGTGCATCTCTATGGTGTCCCAGCCTGTGTGGTCGATTTTGGTACCGCCACCACTTTTGACGCCATTTCAAAGAATGGAGACTATCTCGGCGGTGCGATTGCTCCCGGGATCAGCATCGCTGCCGATGCCCTCTACCAGCGTACTGCCAAGTTGCCCCGTGTCGATCTGCAAAAACCTCCTTCGGTGATTGGTCGTAATACCGTGCATTCGATTCAATCGGGATTATTATACGGCTACGTCGGGTTGGTGGAGGGGATGGTGGCACGCTTTCGGCAGGAGTTGGGTGCAGACATGAAAGTGATCGCCACGGGCGGTCTGGCAGATATCGTCGCCAACGAGACGGATGTCATCCAGATTACCGCCCCCTGGCTCACCCTGGATGGCCTGCAGATGATTTGGCAAATGAACCAGCCGGCTGATTAACCCCATGTTTGGTAATGCGGCGGATTATTTTCAGGCGCTCCAGACGCAAACGGGCTGGGGACGGACTTTATATGGGTTCGCCTCCTGGTGTGCGCCTCAAGCGGGGTGGCTCACCCTGGATGTGGGCTGTGGACCGGGTTTATTACCGGCGATATTGGCTAAATTTGGCTGCACAGCGATAGGCGTCGACCTGGATCCGGACATGTTCCATCCATCGCCGCTGCATTCGATGGTAGCCGTTGCGAATGTATTCGACTTGCCATTTCAAGCCCATACTTTTGACCTGATCAGCGCCTCCAACCTGCTATTCCTGTTATCGGATCCTGCTTTGGCATTGGCTAAAATGAAATATTGCCTCCGCCCGGGAGGAAAGTTAGCTTTGCTCAATCCATCCGAATTTCTGGATGAACAGGCGGCCAAGGCATTTATAAATGAAAAAGATTTGGATGGAGTGGCACGCGATACTCTACTCCATTGGGCCAGACGGGCAGTCGAGAATCAGCACTGGACCAACGAAGAGACCTGTGCCCTATTTGAAAATGCCGGGCTGAAATATATGGGAAGCGTATTAAAAATCGGGCCGGGTTTTGGACGGTTCTCGTGGGGGCTGGCATAAAACCCGAAATTGCTTAGGGTATAATTCTAACGGTACTTTTCATGATCACAGAAATCCTTAGAGCGGGATATCCAGGTGCGCTAGATCATGCTGTCGATGTGCTCCAGCATGGTGGTTTGGTTGCCTTTCCAACCGATACCGTATACGGACTTGCGGCTTTGCCTTTCAAGGATGAGTACGTGGAGGGGTTATTCTCAGCCAAAGGGCGTAATAATGCCCGGGCAATTGCGATCCTGGTTGGAGATTATGAGGATTTAGCGCGCGTGGTCGAAAATTTAGGTGAGACTGCCTCCCAGCTGGCGCATCATTTTTGGCCCGGACCATTGACCCTGGTCGTCCAAAAGCACATCGGATTACCTCAAGCCATATCACCTGATGAGACAATTGGGGTGCGTATGCCTGATCATCCTATCGCCCTGGCACTTCTGCGGAAAATTGGACCTTTGGCGGTGACCTCCGCCAATATATCCGGTCAGGCGAATACCAACACCGCCGAAGAAGTGAATCAGCAGTTGAGTGGACGGGTGCATCTGATCCTCGATGGAGGTCATACATCAGGAGGGATCCCTTCCACGGTGGTGAATTGCACCTCGGCGACATTGACCTTATTGCGGGTAGGACCGATCAGCATGCAAGCAATCACAGCTGCTCTCCAGTAAAACCGTTCAATTCTCACGAACTTATTAATCTTCTTTCATACCATTTTTAGGTGGATGGATATAATGATAGTTGCATTCTCCTCACTCAAACTCGCCCGATGAGATTGGAGCCATCTCAGAGGGCGATTTGAGTTTAAAAGGACAATTCTCTTTTCCCCCTAATATCTTTGATAAACGAAACGATCAGGCTTGAGACGGAGCGGGTACCTCGGATAATGGCCAGTTGGGCAGCACGTCCATATCCAGCGGGTCGCGCTGGCCGCGCATAAAGCGGTAGTATGCCGCCCCAGCGATCATGGCAGCGTTATCGGTACACAGCCAGATGGGGGGGATAAGCAATGGGCAGGTAGCCCACGCTTGGACGGTATGGCGTAATGCCCGGTTTGCAGAGACACCTCCCGCCACGACAACGCTTTTGGCGTTAAATTCCTTGGTTGCTCTGATGGTTTTAGTGACCAGAACGTCCACAACTGCAGCTTGAAAGCTGGCTGCCAGGTCCGCCACCGGCATGGCTTTATGCGTGTCTGCCTGGCGAACCTCACGCATTACGGCGGTTTTTAGGCCACTGAAGGAGAAGTCCCAGCTATCTTCCAGCCAGGCACGCGGGAAGTTATATGCCAGTGGGTTCCCGTCAACTGAAGCGGCTTGGATGGACGGTCCGCCGGGGTATTCGAGGCCAAGCAAGCGCGCCACTTTATCAAAAGCTTCTCCCGCGGCATCATCCAGGGTGGCACCCAGGTGTTGATACTGCAGATGATCTTTCATCAGTACCAGTTCAGTGTGACCACCCGATACGATCAGGGCAATTAGAGGGAATTTTGGTGCGTGGGTAGGTGTGCTGTCGGGTTTAAATAACCAGGCAGAATACAGATGCCCTTCAAGGTGGCTGATACCAATAATGGGTAAACCGCTCCCAAGCACCAGACCTTTGGCGGCATTCATACCCACAACCAATGAACCTGGTAAGCCTGGTCCACGGGTTACTGCGATGGCATCCAAATCGTTCAATGTCAGGTGTGCCTGGTGAAGGGCTTGATCGATGACCGGGTAAATGGTTTTGATGTGTTGTCTGGAAGCCACCTCCGGAAAAACTCCACCAAACTGGGCGTGCAAGTCTATTTGAGACGCAACTACACTGGAAAGGATTACACGACCATCCTCCACGACAGCGGCAGCAGTTTCGTCACAAGATGTTTCGATGCCGAGTATGCGAGTGGGAGGGGTATCCGCTTGAGTACCAGTTTTGGAGGCAGTTTTAGCCATTTTAGTTACCTAATTATCCTTAAATAATACAAGCGCTGCTCAACTAGTCTTTACAGGAAGGACCAGGTCCATTGGGTAGTCCGCTAAAATTTCCATCTTCCCATCAGGGCGTACCCACAGGCTGTTTTCGAGGCGCACTCCCATTCCTTTGTCGGGATAATAAAGTCCGGGCTCGAGGGTGAAGACAGCCCCAGGCACCAGGCAATCTTTTTCATCGCTGCTGATGCCGCTCCAAGGTCGTTCATGTATGTTCAGACCAATTCCATGACCCAGGCTGTGCACATATCCTTGTTGAGTTTGAGGATTTTCTTTGATCGTAGGGTGACCCTGGGCTGAAAACAGCTCACACAGCATGTCCTGGTAATTGTTGAAGGGTGTGCCAACTTTCAATTTGATGGCAATTTTATTATAGGCTGATAAAACAGTCTCATACAGTGCCTGCACCTCATCCGGAGCATATCCCAGGCACCAGGTGCGGGTAAAATCGTAAAAATATCCGCCCCCGGCTTCACACGGGTAGATATCAAAAACGATGGTTTGCCCCAGCCTGAGCGGATCGCTTGGATTGCCCGATGAATGGGGTATGCCAGCATCACGACCAATGGCAAAAATGGTATCTTCCGGGCTCTCTGCTCCCCGTTCAGATAACCATAGATTAATGCGCTGTTTTACATCCCCAATGGTCAATGGATCTCCATTGGGTTTGACCATGACACCACTCCGAGATGCATGGGAGGTTATATAATCTGCCACCAGACCGACGACCTGAGTTGTGATTTTACCCATCCTGCGTATGCGTTCGATCTCAGCTTCATCCTTGGTCATACGGGCGAGCATTAGTATCGAATTATTGATCTCACCGATTAGATTTATCTCGGGCATCTCACGTTGAAGGGTGGAGAATATCGCATAGTTTGTTCCAATCTCAGAACGACCGTACAATGCTACCTTCCCAGAAGTAATTCCAAGCTCGCCAAGCATCATCTGGTAGCGCCGGGCAATCGCCAGCGGGTAATCTCCATTGGCCTGTTGGAGCAGCTCGGAAAAGTTGTAATCCATCAAATTTATGGTTTTCAACCCCGATTTGGCAGCTTCATCCCGCTCCATGGGATTATAAAACAGCACTGGTGCTTCATTTCTCTTTTTGATTAAATCAGCATAGCTCACATGGCCGCCGCCGGTCATGTAGACCATGGCAGGGTTATGTTGGGCAGGTCCGGTGATCAAAATTACATCCACATCATGCTCTTGCATCAATGTATCCAGGTCGTTTTTCATGGGCAGAATATCCTTTTAACGATTTTCGATAGCTAGACGAATGGCAGCCAATAGATCATGTTCCTGTTCAGGCAGGACGGTGCGTGGATCAAATATTATCTTATCAGCCTCCAAACGGGCAATCACAGCTGGCTGGCATGTGCGAAGCCGTTCAAGGAAGCGGTTAGGCGAGGGTACCGACAAAGCGAGTGCGAAAGTCGCCAGTGATTCATCTGGCAGCGAGCCTCCCCCCACCGTGGATCGGCTGGAGACGATTTCGCCCAGGCCTAATATTTTCATCCATTCCTCTGCACGTTGATGAAGCGTGTCGATTGGGGAAGCGATCATTTGCCAGATGGGTATTGTGCGCAAGGCTTCATCTTTTGTGTAATGCAACAAAGTGGCAGACAAGGCTGCCAGGCAAAGTTTATCCGCTCGTACCGCCCTGGCGAGGGGATGTTGCTTGAGTTTTGCGATCAGGTCAGCCTTACCGATGATGATGCCAGCCTGCGGGCCGCCCAATAATTTGTCTCCAGAGAAACAGATCAGATCTGCTCCTGCTTCAAGAGACTCGGACACCATGGGCTCATGACCCAGACCAAATTGAGCGGTGTCCAACAGAGCTCCCGAACCCAAATCGTCTACAAGGGGTATACCAGCCTGATGTGATAGTTCAGCCAGCTCTAGAAGAGTGGGCTCGCTGGTGAAGCCAGACAGACGGAAATTAGAACGGTGTACATGCAGGATCAGGGCAGGAGAAGCTTGTTCGATGGCAGCCGCGTAATCAGCTAGATGTACCCGGTTGGTAGTGCCCACTTCATACAGGTGAGCGCTCGATTGTTGCAAGACATCCGGGATGCGGAAGCCTCCCCCTATCTCAACCAGCTGCGTGCGTGAAATGACCACTCGCCGCCTTCGGGCAAAGGCTGACAAGACCAGTAGAACGGCAGCAGCATTATTATTGACGACCAGAGCGGCTTCTGCATGGGTCAGGCGCTTTAACAATTCTTCCGCATGCACTAACCGCGAACCTCGCTGCCCCCGAATAAGATCGAACTCAAGGTTTGAATAGCCCTGTGAGACGTCCTGGATCGCCTGGATGGCAGACCTGCATAGTGGTGCTCGACCCAGGTTGGTATGAAGGATCACCCCGGTGGCATTGATCACCGGGTGTAAAGAAGGGGTTGCCCAGGCTTGTAATGTACGCAATGCATGATCCATCAACACCCCGGTGGCTGGAATTATGCTGGAACGGGAAAATTCTTGCCGTGCGTGCTCTAACGAGAGACGCAAGGCATCAAGTGTTTGTAACCGACCATATTCCGCGATCCATGCAGGGATCACTGGCTGCTGAAGCAATTGATCTACAGAAGGCAGGTCGCGTAAACTGCTCATAGGGTCCAATTCATCAAATAACGGGAGTACAAATGTGCAGTGCCTACCCCTTCCACTGGCTTTTCTCGCTCAATCTCAGCAGAAATTCTATTAAACCCAAACCAATGGCTAACAGGATTGCCAATGCAGGATTAAGCACCCGCCCAATCTGTAGCCAGGCCAATGTGGAGACATACACCGCAAACCAAAGGGCCTGCCGAACCACAACAAGGTAAGTAGGTGGAGGAACACTTGGGAAACGGCGGTTGAGGAAGGCCGTGATTGGCAGTGCAGTTCCGGTAATTGCCAGGACGCACAAGAAGAAAAACAACCAGCGTGGTCCAACTGTGGGTAGGGAAGAGATGATGAGGGCAATCAAGCCACCCCAACCAATGATAAACAGAAAAATGGAGGCAGGGAGAAAATTAGCAACACGCGGAGAGGGGTTTGATTTCATATTGAGATAATTCTATCACAGGCGATAAAAATAAAAACAGGCGAGTGGATCATCCACTCGCCTGTTTGGAAGCGATTACATCTCCCTGAATTCACCTTCCAAAACTTCACCTTCATCATCTGGATTCCTTGGCTTTTTCCCATTTCCTCCCATTGAAGGACCACTGGAATTACCATTATCAGGTTGTCCAGATCCCTGTGCGGCGTAAAGCTGTTGGCTGAGGGCATAGAATGCATTCTGGACTTCGTTGGTGAGGGTACTGATTCGGGCAACATCGTTACCCTTCATCACTTCGCGCAATTGGCTAAGCTTAGATTCAATGTTTTGGCGATCACCGGCTGGTACTTTATCCTGTAGATCGCGCAATGTTTTTTCGGTTTGGTAAACCAGACTATCAGCACTGTTCCGCGCCTGGATCAGCTCGCGCTGGCGCTTGTCTTCCGCTTCGTGGTCACGCCCTTCACGCACCTTGCGCTCGATTTCGTCTTTGCTCAGATTGGTGGATGCAGTGACGGTTACTTTTTGCTCCTTGCCTGTGGCTTTATCGTGAGCGGTCACATTCAAAATGCCATTGGCATCAATATCAAAGGTAACTTCCACCTGAGGTGTGCCGCGCTGAGCGGGTGGTATTCCCTCCAACCGGAAACGGCCCAGGCTCATATTATCAGCCGCCATCGGTCGCTCACCTTGCAAAATGTGAACATCCACAGCGGTTTGGCCATCTTCAGCGGTTGAGAATACCTCAGATTTCTTCACCGGGATGGTGGTGTTGCGTTCAATTTGAACCGTCATCACACCCCCCAATGTTTCCAACCCCAGGGAAAGGGGCGTTACGTCGAGTAACAACACGTCCTTCACCTCACCACTCAACACACCGGCCTGGATAGCTGCCCCAACCGCGACCACCTCATCTGGGTTCACCCCTTTATGTGGTTCTTTATTGGTTAGAGAACGGACAAGATCCTGGACCATCGGCATGCGCGTAGCACCACCCACCAGGACGACTTCATTAATTTCGGATGCATTCAGGTTTGCATCTTTTAAAGCGGACAGGAAAGGTTGTCGACATCGGGCTACCAGGTCTTCAGTCAGTTGCTCGAAATGAGAACGAGACAATTTGATTTGCAAGTGCTTAGGCCCGTTGACATCTGCAGTGATGTAGGGCAGGTTGATCTCGGTCTCAAGGACACTTGAAAGCTCAATCTTGGCTTTTTCGGAAGCTTCGCGCAAGCGTTGCAAAGCCTGGCGATCCTTGCGTAAATCGATGCCTGATTCTGATTTGAATTGATCCGCCACCCAATTTACGATGCGTTCATCCCAGTCATCACCACCCAGATGTGTATCACCATTGGTCGAACGGACTTCGATCACGCCGCCACCTACCTCGAGTACAGAGACATCAAAAGTGCCTCCGCCCAGGTCAAATACCAGGATGGTTTCATTTTCTTTTTTATCCAGGCCATAGGCGAGGGCAGCTGCGGTTGGCTCATTGATAATGCGCATGACTTCCAACCCGGCAATTTTGCCAGCATCCTTGGTTGCCTGTCTCTGGCTATCATTGAAGTAGGCTGGAACAGTAATGACGGCCTGTTTAACTGGTTCTCCCAGGTAAGCTTCAGCATCCTGCTTGAGCTTTCCAAGGATCATGGCGGATATATCCTGGGGGGTATAATCGACTTTCAACATCGGAATGCGAACGCGCGCATCATTAGAAGGGCCTTGAACGACCTGATAAGACACCATTTTTCGTTCAGCTTCCACTTCATCGAATCGCCTACCCATAAAACGCTTGATCGAGTAGACGGTATTCTCGGGATTGATGACTGCCTGACGTTTGGCAGTCTGACCGACCAGGCGCTCAGAATTTTTATTGAAGCCGACCACAGATGGTAACAAACGAGAACCCTCTGCAGTTGTAATAACAGAAGGGTCTCCACCTTCCATAACAGCCACCACGCTATTGGTGGTTCCCAGGTCAATTCCTATGATTTTAGACATTTTTTCTCCACTGTAAATTTACTTAATACTGTGATTATTTTAAATAATATAAGCTTTCTATTGTGGAAGGATACAACTTATATGCAAGAATCACATTAACAAGATGTAGGATAAATATATAAACTCACCAGGTAATATTTTAGGTCCATCCCAATATCTTGAGTCTCTTTTGATACAAAAATCTGTACATGGAATGGTAATAGAAATGGTAATAACGCTCGGACGAATATGAGAATCGACCCGAAAAACGTACCAAATTTGGCGAATAATCTGCGCGCAGCCAATAATTCTGCATCCCATTCCTACAACAGGCATATGCCATATATAGTCAAATTCTGCAAATTATTCCAAATCATGCCATATATAGGGGCAAGAACAGATGTTCCCCAATCTCCGGGGAAGAAATTTCCATCCATAATTAATAATAGGATTGATAATGCACAATCCCCCAAGAGTTTGTTTTAACATTCGGAATCTTAAATAATTGGTTTTTTTAAAGATAGCGTAGGGTAAAGGTATTGCCATTCAGCTCAATTTTCTGCTAGAATGAGACAGAAATCATAGCATCATAGAGGTACGTTGGTATGGTTAGCCAGCCTAAAAAATCGAAATACCGCGGCTGGCTTTTCCGTAAAAAAATATAGCAGGTGAATATTTTGTAAAATTCCCCGCCAAACACCTGGACGGGGCAATATATTCCGCTATTTTTGCATCCTTATCTTGAGGAGGAAGGGATCGCATGAAAGCCGAACAAGCATGGCAGGCTGTCTTGGGCCAGCTACAAATGGATATGCCCAAAGCTTCCTATGATACTTGGGTGCGGAATGCGGATATTGTCAGCTATGAAGACAACGTTTTTATTATTGGTGTACCGAATGCCTATGCGCGTGATTGGCTTGAGAGCCGGCTAACCAGTAAGGTTAAGCGCTTGCTGTGCGGAATCATGAACCGGACGGTAAGCGTGCGTTTTATTGTCTGGCAGGCTGGGGTTGAGCAAACGCCTCCCGAAATGCCCCTCCCTGAAGCAGAACCCGATGAGGCTCCAGCACAAGGCCAGACCAGCGCCATAATCAACCGTTATACCTTTGAAAACTTTGTGGTCGGGTCTTCCAACCGGTTGGCGCATGCTGCGTCTCTAGCAGTTGCTGAGCGTCCAGCCAAGGCCTATAACCCGCTTTTTCTGTATGGCGGAGTTGGAATGGGGAAAACCCACCTGTTACATGCCATCGGCAACCACTGCGTAAAACATAAGCAAAATGTGCTCTACGTCACATCCGAAGAATTCACCAATGATCTGATCAACGCAATCCACGCTCATACGACCCAGACCTTTCGAGATAAATATCGCCATATTGATGTCTTGCTCATTGACGACATCCAATTTATCGCAGGTAAAGAATCGACCCAGGAAGAGTTTTTTCACACGTTTAATTCCCTGCATGGGCAGGAAAAGCAAATCGTCATCACCTCCGATCGACCCCCCAAGGCATTGGTGACATTGGAAGAACGCTTGCGCTCCCGTTTTGAATCTGGGTTGGCAGCAGATATTCAGCCGCCAGATTTTGAGACCCGCGTCGCGATTCTCCGATCGAAATCAGAACGCATGGGTCGGGTCATCCCCGGTGAAATTATTGAGACCATCGCCCGGCGTGTACAGTCCAATATTCGCGAGCTTGAAGGCAGCATGACGCGAGTTTTGGCCCTGAGTGATTTGAGCAATATGACTCTCAATGCCAAGCTGGTGGATGTGGCTCTGGCAGATTTATTACCCAAACCCAGCACTGTCGAGCCAGGTGAAATCATGAGTCAGGTGGCTGGAGCCTTCGGTGTAACTATCCAAAACATGCTCGGTACTGACCGCAGGCAGGAAGTGGTTTTACCAAGACAAATTGCTATGTATTTGCTGCGTGAAGAAGCCAACTATTCACTACCGAAGATTGGGGAGGCCATGGGCGGACGAGACCATACGACCGTGATGTATGCCTGCCAAAAAATTACTGATTTACTCGAGCGGGATGATAAGCTGCGTCGGCAGGTGATCAAAATTCGAGAACAAATTTACGGACAATCGAAATTAGCTGTTTAGTTTAAAGGATTAGTCGGTCTACCTTTGTCGAACAGCGTGGATGGATTACCTTCCCTGACCACGCTGTTTTTATTTAAGCGCGCTGTCTCTTTTTCTAGAATTCCACCATACCGAGATATATTTAATAAATCTACCAAACCAATGTAGGCCCATCGGCTCATACACTTCCTGAAAATCAGCCCAAGGGTCTCGATCGAGCATCTTATGAACAGCGTAACGCCCCAAGAGGCTTACGCTTGCCAGCACCGGTGCTGCTAAAACCAGACCGATAATACCAATCAGATTTGCAGCAATGATGGCGACCACCAAAACAGCTGCTGGATGTACACCCAGGCTCTTTCCCATGATGCGTGGTGACACCAGGTTATCATAAATTTGGTCGAGTAGCATTGACAAACCGATGGCGAGTAATAAATAAAACATCTGGTTTAGGTTGAAGTAATTCACTTTTTGGAAGTAGATTACCAAAGCCATTACGATATAGGTGAGTAATGGACCAACATAGGGGACAAAGCGTGCCAGACCAGCTAAGATGGCGATTGCAAAAGCGTAATTGACGTTCAATATCGATAATAAGATGGTATAGCTCAAGATGACCATACTCACAATCGTGAGCTGGCCTCGAAGGAACGAGTTCCAAATACGTCCAAGTGCAGTGCCCATCTTTTGTATATCATAGGAATAGCCTGGAATGTTAATGTAATCGAGTGCACTGGGGACTTTTCCCGCATCTGCTAATACAAAGTACGAGATGATCATGACAAAGAAGCCCCATCCGATGGTGCTGGCTGTCGCGGTTGCTACGGTTCCAACCAATGTTCCTGCTCTTCCAATCAGAGATTGTAATGTGCTGATAACCTGGTTTCCAAGCTGTCCGATATCGGTGAACTGGCTAAGATCAAATGGACCGAAAGGGCCGATGGTAATCTTCTGGCTCGATAATTGGGTAATCAAATTGGGTAGATCGTTTACAAAACCTTCAATGGTCTTAATAACACTTTGACCTTGTTGTACGGCCGCGAGAATAACCAGGGTCGATGAGGAAATCAAGAGGATCAGGAGGATGATGTAGATAATGTTTACTGAAGCACGCCAGGATAGGCGGGTGTGATTACTGAGGAAGGCAGCCAGGGGGTGTAGTAAATAGATAAGGATAAAGGCTAAAATCAGCGGACCAACGATTGAGCGGAATCTATACAACATAATAAGAAGTAGTACCACAATCGTGAGTCCAACGATGATCTTGAGGGATGAGCTCCATTTTGGGGAGGATGTCTTAGGTTTATCCACGCTCATAATAATTTCTCTCTTCTCTGAGTCCGTTTCCACCAATAGGTTTTTGGTGGAGGAAGTGGCTGGACAACACTAACAGGTGTCCATTCCATATCAAATAGATTAGCAAAGATATAACGCCCAATCACACGAAAAGATGCGATCGTAGGCGCTGCCAGAGGAATACCCAAAATCCCCGCCAGGATGGCACCAGAAACAATCCCCAAAATAACCACCAAAGGAGGCAAATGAACCCTGCGACCTACGACCCGGGGGATTAAATAATTTAAGTCGAATTGTTCAAAGATCAAGTGAAGCCCGATTATGATCAGCATGAATACCCAATGGGGGATTGGAATCCAGGTAGAGCCAAGGAAAAATGACAATATTGCAGCAATGACCAGCCAGATCCCATGCCCGATGCTGGGTAGGAATTCAAGGATGCCCGCCAGGATACCCATTGCCAATGCGAAGGGTAATCCCAGGATCAGTCCACCGATGATAAATATGACCGCTACAATAGTGCTCAATAGGAGCTGCCCGCGGAAAAAAGCACCCCAAATCTGATTGATCTCATTTCGCATCCAATGGTAATCTACCACGAACGCAGCTGGTAAATGGGCAGTAAACCATTCATCTAGCCTTTTTCCATCTTTGATCAGATAAAAGGAAACCAGGATAATGAATATGATCCAAATCAGGGAGGTGATGATGTTTTTTACCAGGTTTACCGTCTGACCGACAACTGGCTGGAGTAATCCTTGTAATGCGCCGATCAGCTGGGTTGCCGATGCACTGGGATGAAATGTTATCCCTGCGAATGTGTATTTTTGTGCCAGGGCATTCTCAATGGAGCTGATAATTTGCTGAGGATTGATTTGGAAAGACTCTAAATTACCTTCCATTATTGTGATGAAGGCAAAGGGAATCCCGATGATGACCGCCAGCACAATCAGATAGGTTAACAAGATCATCAACGTTCTATGAAGATGGATTCGGTTTTGGAAAAAATTTACAATGGGGTTGAGGATATAGGCGATGATTATTGCGATGATGATGGGGGGAATGATCTCATGGAAGCGCGATAAGAGGTATATGAAAAAAGCCAGCAAAAGCAGGCTAATGGTTAATTTGGTTGCATAAGGCCAATGGGATCGTTCCACTCCCCACCTTTTGAGCATCATCCAAGTCAACAACAATGTTGCTGTTTAATTAATGTAAGAAAAATGCCAGGATCACCAGGATGATTATAAAAGAGCCGGCCAATACACCAACTCGACGGATATCACGGATCACGATATGATAATCAGGATTGAATCCGGTTGGTCAATTCCCCACCAACGCATCAGGCACAGATTTTTCACTAACCGGGCTAATCTCCCGGCGGTATTGACGTTTTGATTTTTTTGCCATACAACTCTCCATGAATTGATCAGGTATGATGGCAGTAGAAATCACCCATCACCCTTTTTTCTCGTGACCCATATTATATATCTTATTTGTTGCCTGTCTGCATACTGGCCTGTACGATGATACGTTTATTATCGATCATATACGGGTAACAGGAAATTAAGGTGACTGTGGGGTTGAGTGTAGGCGCCATCACCTCTACCTTCGTCGGTGACACGATTTGAACAGCAGTAACAATGTAGGTGAAAGATTGAGTCGCAGTGTAGACGATTATTTCATCGCCTCGCTGCAATTTATCGAGGTGGCGAAATATCTCTCCATATACATCATTATGAGCGGATAAAACCACGTTCCCCGTCCCGCCTGGATTGGCTGAGCCGGCGTGCTGAGCCACACCTTTCTTTAATTGTTCCCAGCCATCCCCTTGGACGATAGGGGCATCGACAGCGATAATTGGTATTTGGATCTGTGTAGCTTGTTCTGGTCCAGGTGTGGGGATGGGAATCTGTGCCATCGATTGGTAGAGCGGCAGAAGGTGGGCCGGGATTTCAGCTTCATTGGGTTGAGCACCATTTTCTGAGGTTGGAGGTGTGTGCCCGGAAGGCAGAATAACGGCGACGATCAGGGGTGTGGGAGTGAGCGTGGCAGGGGTTAATGACTCTGTAAATTGTGTATTCAAGCTGCGCAGGATCTGGATGCCGTTATAAATGATAAAAATCAATCCGATAACGGCAACGATTTCAATGGCAAGTAAAACGCGATCCAGTACGGGTTTCAGGCGTTTTGTCCAGGGGAGACGCTCCTCAAAGTCCGTATCTGCTTCAGTATCTGAGTGCAGATAATCTCTGGGAGTACCTTGCGCATCAGAAGTCAATGTAACTACTCTACCCGTGTCGCGGAACCGCTTAAGATGGTCCATGCGGATTTTCCGGCGTTTTTCTACCATAAGCTGCCGGAGCTCATCGATGGATAACTCTTCGGGTGATTTTACTTTACGCACGAGGCGATTATACCCTGATTAGTTTTGCGGGCTTTCACTGTCAGATTCGATCCCGGGAGCTGTGTCTAATCCCTTACTTCGATGACCCTGCCTGGCAAATAAGAGAAAACCTAACAGGCGAATTCCAGCACTGACCATCAGAGCGGTACTGAGCCCGAAACGCTCAGCAAGGAAGGTACCTACAAGTGGAGCAAGGATGGATGATAAATATTGGATACTCTGGGCAAGTGAGACGAAAGTTGGACTATATCGAGGCGGTATGGTCTTCATCAACTCATCGAAGAAGACCAAGTCGATACCCGCCTGAAAAATACCCGCGATGGTCGAAAAGATAAAGATCATGGTCTGGTTATTGGATAATGCCACCAGCGCTGGATAGAGAGACATGCTGAGCGTGGTGATCAGCAACACAAAACGAGATCCCTTGCGGCGGGATAACCGGGACCAAAAGTAATACCCCACCACCAGCACCGCGGTTTGGGCGGTATAGAGTAAACCAATCCAGGCGTCGGTTGCATCCAGCTGGCGCACAAAATATAAAGGGAACAACGGTATGCCCAGGGTAAATCCGAAGAGATATACGAAGCGCTTGAGGGTGAAGGATACAAAATCAGGTGATGCCTTGATCAGCTGGTAATACTCGATCAGGCTGGATTTAACCGTTCCTTTGGTAGCCCTTTGGACCGGTTCAGCATCCGGGATTTGAATGCGGCTGGAAAAATAGTAGCTGATCAAACCGCCAAGTGACAGGGAAAGGAAAACAATCTGGTAATTAAGGTGAAAATCGATCACATCCAATATTTGCCCGGCGATGGCAACGGTTATGGCGGTAGTAATCCCCAAAATAGACCAGCGGCGGCTCATCAGCTCGTAGCGGCCCTCAGGTCCGGAGACGGCGTTCATGACGACTGAAAAACCCACCGCAACCATGGTCTGGGGCAAAGTCGCAGCTGCCCAAATGATCAGCACAACCGGGATAAGCAGGTTATCAGGAACGAAGAAAGGGGCTAATCCGGTGAGGGCGTAGGCTGAGATAACCAAGAGCCTGGATAAACTGAACCAGGGGACCACATTGCGCTGCCGCTGTAGGAAACGCCCAACCCACAACGCCAGGATCAGTCCGGTTACGCCGGGCATGGAGGTAAGCAGACCCACCTGTACTGGTGAGGCACCTAATCGGGTGAGGAACACAGGCAAAAATGGTGCTGCAGAGCTGGCTGTTCCAACACCAATGGCGTCAATCTGAACATAACGCTTGTTACGTTTCTGAATTTCTACCTGTTCAGTTTTCTCGCTGACGGGCGGTTGGAATTCAGTAGTCATGCTACCATACCGAGCATAATATTCAGTAATCTTGATGCCAGGATGACCCGGTCGAAATGGGATTGGACATAATTACGTGCCTGCACACCCAGGCGATGTGCCAATTCGGGGTCGTCAGCCAAACGCAAGATCGCCTGTGAGAGGGCTTCCGGATTGCCAGGTTGGACAGGGATCCCTCCGCTGGCATTCTCGATCACCTGGCGAATTACCCCATCGATTGCCAGGACGACAGGTTTGCCGGCAGCCATATAATCAAAAACCTTATTAGGATAGGTGGTTTTGTACATCTCGATAGGCTTGAGAATGGCAATACAGGCATCTGAAGCGGCAACTGCTGCAGGCATATCCACTTTAGGAATGGGGGGCAGGAAAAGGATATTCTCCAGACCTTCTCGAGTAGCTTGTGCCTGCAATGCCGATTTGTCCTTCCCATCACCCAGCATGACAAAGATAATCTCTTTTCGGGATAGCAGTATTTTTGCTGCCTGGAGAACAGTTCCCAAGTCATTGGATAACCCGTGGGCACCGGCATAAAGCACCACGAATTTGGCATTCAGACCATGCGAGTGTCGGAAGGAAGTGCCATCCAGCTCCGGAGTGAACATAACAGTATCAGTGCCATTGGGTACGAGGTTGACGTGAGCTGCTCCGCGGTCGGTCACATGTGAGATAAACCCAGGCGAATTAACGATCATTTGGTCTGCCCGATGGTATAGAAACCGTTCAAGCCTTTCCGAAAGCTTGATCAAAAGGGGATTTTTCAGCACCCCAACCGCAACTGCGAAAGCGGGCCACAGGTCACGCACTTCAAAGAGGAAAGGAACGTTTTTGATCCTTGCCAGTGCCCAGGCAGTCACACCCTGGAAAATTGGGGGCGACGTTCCCCACACCAAATCAACCTTTTTTACTCCCAGACCGATTAGGAAGGAGGAAAGCATAAAGCTGAAGAAACTGATCATGCGGAACGCAAAGCTGCGGTGCAAAGAAGGGAAGGTGTATGCCCGTAAGATGGTGATTAACTCACCATCCGTCTGCTTTTCACACCAGGCTATGCTGGTGGAATGGGCTTTACCTGTCAGGTAGCTGATCGGGCTGGCAATGATAGTTACCTGGTGACCCTGGGAAGCAAGATAACGGGCGAGCTCGTGATGACGAGTCCCGCCCGGTTCATCTAGAGCGACGAAGGCCTGGTGGATCAACAGGATATGCACGGTTCAATTCTTTCTGTCTAAAAGGTTGGCGCTGATATGGAATGCACGCTTAGACCGCTTCATCGGGTGGACGCTCTGTCACGACTAGAGGCTGCTCAGGCCAGCGGGAATGATGAGATTTAAATACAAAGTCTGCGACTAATTTTGGCAGGATTTGATGTTTGTGTAGATCGTCTACACGCAGCCAGACTGGCTGATGGCTGCCTTTCTCCGAATCAGCCTGGCTGCCCATCTCAGCACCGTTGCCATGACCAAACTGACCACCCGTCCGATTTGCCAGGAAATAGTACTGGGGCGAACCCTGGTACCAGACTTCTGCCACAAGGCGACCGATTTTTACTTGCAACCCAAGTTCTTCCATGATTTCACGCTGTGCGGCGGTTTCAGGAGTTTCACCGGATTCGATTTTGCCACCTGGAAAAACGAAATAATGCTTGCCGGAACGGTGGCGTTCAATCAGGGCAATTTTATCATTCAGGATAAGGATGACTGCGGCTCTAGGTTTCATTAGGTAGGGTCCAAACACTTTTCAATTCTATGGGTAGAGATTGAGATAACTCAAGTATGCACGCCAAAGCAGGGATTTTATCGCCATATGTCGGAGATGTCCAGCCGTAAATTGGGTAAACCTCGCCAGAACCATATATAAGCTTGCTCGCTCGAACAACCTGGAGTTTTGCTATTTGAGATGCCTGAGATTTGTCAATAGGAGATACCTGGTCAATGTTTAATGAAACCCATCCGTATGGAGAGCGAATTCGTATTCGGTACCTGGGGTAATCCGTGGTCTCCGTCGCCTCTTGTATTTCAAATTCCCAGTCCGGTAGCAACCAATGCAAGCGGATGGTGTGAATGCGAAGAGGTGAACCAGTCACCCGGTCGATAATTTCCCAATCACCATTGTTCTCTATGATCAATTTACGATCGTGTATGATACCCAGATTTCGGTAGCCATTGTGTGCAGCGGTGATGCTTATGATTCTATCTGGATCGGTTTCAGATTTGATGACTTTTCCTTGAGCCCAATCCAGGTATAAGAACCGGCTGGCACGCAGCATGAATTCCTGCCCATCAACCGTGACTGTGTTATGCACCAATGCACTGGTGAGCGAATTTTCCCAGGGTGGTGCGGAATTATACAGATAAGTACCCGGATCTTGGGCCAGGTTTGTCCCCCGCCACCAAAGATCCAGGTGCAGCTGGTCGGCATGCGCCGGTCGGGAATGAAACCTTGCCACACATATTGTTGCCCAGGAGCCATTTTTGGGATTCTGGAGGATATACGGGGATTGGTTGGTCAAGGTCTTTAAATTTGCGCGATCATGCCAATAATCCAATCTGACATCCTTCAGGGTTGGATTTGGAGAGGCGCCTAACCATTGGCTCATGTCACTCCAGCCAGCCTTAGGCGTCAAGTTGATATTTAGGAACCTTTGCGCTGCAGCTTGGATCACCGGGCGATAGTCGTGATATGGGTAAATGGAGAGCGGAAGGATATATGCTCCATCGTTATGGCCCAGGTTTGGCACTCGGCCTGTCTCAGGGTCGATTAATTTCCACAGCCAATGCGTGGCGGCTTCCAGGCGTGAAGCAATCTCAGGAGGAATTGGCTCGTTGTCGAAAGAATGATCGTGCACTGCGAATGCCCACAGTGCAGCCTGCAGCATCAGGCGGTGGTAATTGGTGCTGTGCTGAATGTAAGTTCCATCTGGGTCGATTTGAGTTCGGATGGCAGATTGCAGCCACGCCCAGCCGAGCCTGTGCCATTTGGCTGCCAGCGGGTGTTCGGGCAGCAGGGCAGAAGCGGTGTATAGTCCAAGTGCTTCGGTAATAAGGTGGTTATTATTTTGCGAGCGGGCATATACCAGCGTCGGAGGAATGCGTTCTGCGTGTATAGCAATGGCTTTGGCGATGCTTTCTAGCTGCTCTGGGGTTGCCTGACCGGATTGGGTGAAGACCTGGAGCGAGAAGGCAAGCGCGATAAGGCGGATAGCTGCCTCTTGAGCCGATGACCAGTGAGGTCCCATATAGGCTGGGTTCGAAGAAAAAAACTTATCCGTGTAGTCCCAGAATGCCTCAGAGTAGCGCGGGTCACCTGATAGATGGTAAGCCATGGCAAGCGTGCATGCCCAGCCGAATCTGCCAGGTTCCCAGATAAGCTTGATATCCTGGCCATCGATCCTGTCGTTCCCACCCGCGTAATACGTCCAATCGAATAATGGTCCTGGCAAGGTCAGGATCAGCGGAACTGGCTGGCTACCAAACAGCCGTACTTTTCCATCTACAATCTCATCCGCCTGGGTATAGAGCTGCACCACCTGATCATCCAGCAGATCGAATATGGCATCTCGATCCGGCAGGTTGGGGAGGCAAAGGTGTAAGGTCAGGTTCGAACCTTGGTTTAGATCCTTCAGCCTGGACAGCGAGGCAGTTAGCTGCCGATGATAATGCCCGCTTTGGAGTCCGAATTGATACAACGCAAATAACCCCACTGACTTAAGACCCAGCTCACGCAAAGCTTTGCAGGCAATCGGTAAACGAGGGGCAAGCTTCATCGGTGTTTTATCACCAGTTGAGATTAGACCTGAGCTGAAAACGGTGAGATGATCTGCCCAGTGCGGAGAGCCTGCAAGGCAGCAAAAGTGGCTTCACTCACACCGAACAATTGCTCGTAGGGAATGGGTGGTGCATTTCCAGTAATAATTGCCTGTGAGAATGCTTCCCATTCCAGCTGATGACCTTTATCCTGCCGGATCAGTGAACGAATCACCTGGCGCCTGCCCTTAGCAACAAGCTCGAGTGTACGGAAGTCATCCAGTACCGCCACCTTTCCACCTACAAAGACTTCGATGCGCTCTTTTGGAAATGCCTTATCACCATTCGCCATATAGATCACCGATCCCAACGAGCCATCCGGAAAAGTAAATGTCAGCACGACGTTATCTTCCCGGTAGCGGTTGTCATCCGGAAGAGATTGAGCTGCGACGGATGTGGGAGCAGAACCCACCAGGAAGGTCAGGAAATCAACAAAATGACAACCTTCACCAATGATCCGCCCGCCTCCCTGAACGGGGTCATGCACCCAATGGGTGAGGGGAATGCTGCCTGCATTTATACGGTAGGTTGCCATAAGTGGTTCATGGCGAGGTTGTAGAAATTCATATAGCTGGCGAGCCAGAGGGGCAAACCTGCGGTTGTATCCGACCATCAGGCGGGGTGAATTCTCATTTGCAAATAACTGCTGTTTGATTTGCGCTAATTGATCGGCACTGGTTGCCAGTGGTTTCTCGCAAAAAACATGCTTGCCTGCCTGCAATGCCCGCACAACCTGTTCAGCATGCAGGTGATGGCGTGTGAGTATGCAAATGGTGTTGACCTGCGGGTCTTGAAGGATTTCATTCTCGCTGACAGCCGTGTATTTAAAAGCATACTTCTTCGTGGCAAACTGGGCATGGAAACCGGAGCCCGAGGTGATCGATACCAGCTCGATGGAAGGTATTTTCTTCAGAGCCGGCAGCATGACTGCATTGGCAAAGTTCCCGGCACCAAGCACTCCCAGGCGAACCGCATTCACCCCAGATAAAGGCAGGATGGACTTTTTCGGTGGCACACTTGCTACCTGCCGTAAAACCTGGCTTGAGGCAGCTTCAGGATAGGTCAATAATACCCCCAGGAAAGGCTGGTTTGTCTTTCCAGTGATCAATTCATAAGCCGCGGGAGCAGTTTCGATTGGGAAGCGGTGAGTGATAAGAGGTTTTACATCTACTTTCCCTTCAGCTATCAGGTTCACAAAGGCTTCCAGGTTCCGTCCTTCGGTCCAGCGGACGTACCCGATTGGATAATCCTGCCCGGCTTCTTCATAGGCAGGGTCGTATCGACCTGGTCCGTAGGAACGTGAATTGATGAATGACAGTTCCTTGGTGTAATATACTTTACGTGGTAGGGTCAACCCAACTGCCCCGATCGCCACCACATGCCCACGATCCCTGGCAAGCTCACCTGCCAGCTCCACCGGGTCATCAGCAGGGGTATCTGCACAGATGAGGATATTATCCAAACCCAGCCCATGGGTTAACGCCTGAGCAGCTTCCACTGCTTGCAGGCGCAGGACAGCAGTTGCACCCAGCCCGTTGGCCAACTTCACTCGGGTATCATCCAGATCCACACCGAAAACCTGGCAGCCGGCTGCCCGTGCTATCAAGATTGCTAATTGCCCGAGTAATCCCAGCCCAATCACACCCACAGTCTCACCCAGCTGCGCCCTGGATAGGCGAAAGCCATGCAATGCAATCGCCCCCAGGGTGGTGAAGGCTGCTGATTCATAATCCACCTGGTCTGGGAGTATGGCCAACAGGTTGTGCGGAACGAGGGCATATTCAGCATGAACTGCGTATCCACCTCCTGCACAAGCCACTCGGTCACCGACCTTAAAACCTTGTACACCATCACCGAGCATCTCGATAATGCCTGAAGAAGAGTAACCAAGTGGCATGGGTTGGTCCAGGCGATTTAAGGCTGCCTCAACCGTGGTCAACACACCCTCGCGACGTGCTTTATCTACCACCTGTCGCACCAGGTCGGGCCGTGAGAGGGCTTTCCCCACCAGCGATTTTCCCCCAAACTCAACCAGCATGCGTTCCGTGCCTGCTGAAACCAGGGACGCCTGCGTGCGGACCAATACCATCCCGGCTTGAACCTGCGGGGTGGGTACATCAACAATCACAGTTTCACCATTGCTTAAATTCTGTAAAAGCTGTTTCATTCAATATCCTGCCTCGTGGACGGGTACCAAAGGATGGATAAGAAGATTATAGCGCGGATTTTATCCGCATGTTATAATTTTCTGACGATTAAATGTCAGACAACTTTTCATCCAGGAATGATTATGACCCATCCTTCGTATGCATAAATTAGCCCAAATACTGGTAGACCATTCAGCGAGTGTGAAACCTGGTGATCGTGTGGCCATCGAGACTACCACCAATGCCTCCGACCTTGTGAGCCATATGTATGAGCTGGTACTTCAGCGGGGCGCTCACCCACACGTGCTGTTAAGCATCCCAGACCAAGAAAAGATATTCTTCAAAAATGCCAATGAGGAGCAGCTAACATTTACACCCGCGTTTCAGAAGCTGGTGACAGAGCAGTTTGAAGTCTACATTCGCGTGCGTGCAGATATCGATCCACGTGCCTTGCGCGATGTGCCGGCCCAGAAGCAATCGTTACGCCAAAAAGGGATGGCCCAGGTGCGCAATTCAATGCTAAAGCGTGGTGCCGATAAATCATTGCGCTGGGTATTAACCCAATTTCCAACCGAAGGATATGCCAAAGAGGCAGGGATGAGCCTGACAGAATATACCGATTTTTTGTTGGCTGCCTGCCACGCGGATGAGAACACCCCCAACCCAGTTGCTCATTGGGAAAACATCCGGACGCAACAAATCAAAATGATTTCCAGGATCGAAGGTCACGATGAGATCAAACTTTTGGGTCCCAATGTAGATCTCAATCTATCGGTTAAAGGGCGCAAGTTCAATAATTCTTACGGGAAACATAATCTACCGGATGGGGAAATTTATACTGGTCCGGTAGAAGATTCCGTGAATGGCTGGGTGAAATTTACCTATCCGGCAATCTATCAGGCGCAGGCGGTGGAAGGTGTGGAATTAAATCTTCGAAAAGGGGCGGGTAATCTCTGCGAAGGCGCAGGTGGGTGAAGAGCTCTTACTCGCCATGGTAGCCTCTGATGAGGGTTCGCATTATCTGGGTGAATTTGCGATTGGCACCAATTTTGAGATTAACCGCTTTACACGCAATATCTTATTTGATGAAAAGCTGGGTGGGACATTTCATATCGCCCTGGGTGCTGGGTACCCAGAAACAGGCAGCAAAAACACCAGCACCATCCATTGGGATATGATCTGTGATATGCGCTCGGAGTCGGAGATGCAGGCGGATGGTGGAGATAATTTACCGTAACGGAAAGTTCATCTAGCCTTGAGCTGAGCTTTGGTTGAGCACCTGGCCTGTCGTAAAGTCACAGTTTGGTGATCGCCAATTAATATCGCACATGTCTCCGCTGGTTCTCAGGGAGCTGTAAGGGTTTGAACAAAGTCCGGTCTGCCAAATCCATTCGCCCTACCGCCGGATATGATCGAACCTTCGGTCAGAATGCAAATCTTGCGATAATACAATCCGGCAAGGTTTGGTCGAGGATTGCACCTCTCCGGTCAAAAGCCAACAGACTGGTCGCTGCATTCTACTTTCGGACAGCCTACGATTCCTTATATTATCACGGGCTGAGAACGTGTGTTGTCCATAAACATTTTTTGCAGTTTTCGTCAAACAGGGTGTAAAGTTATCAGCACAGATGCTCATGTTACAATATTAAAATCCTTTCGTAGTTATCAAAAATCACGAGGATGTTCTTCGATTCAAGTAGAGCTGAAAAAGGTCTATGGTTCAGCCAAATAACTCACCAACCCCCTCTTTCTTCAAAAAGAAACCGGTCGTTATTATTTTATCGATCATTGGAATCATTCTCACCGCAGTTATCGTGGTATGGCTAAACTTATCCTGGCGACCTGATATCAACTCATTACCTCCCGATAGTGGCTTCTATGCTTATGTTGGCAAAGCCATTCTGCATGGACAGGTTCTCTACCGTGATGTGTGGGATGATAAACCTCCGCTGGGCTATTACCTGAATGCATTGGCACAATTGGTTTTTGGTCAGACTCCCTGGGGTGTTTGGTGGTCGAGTATTGCCTGGATACTGGGTTGCACACTGCTACTATTTCTAATCATCCGGAAATTATTTGGGAGAATCACAGCTGGGATTGCAAGCGCGATATTTCTCTTGGCATTGATGAGCCCGCAGATATTTCAGGGTGGGAACCTGATGGAGGTATATGGCCTGGTACCCCAGATAGGCGTCATCGGGATCAGCTATTTATTTTTTACGAAGAACCGGAATATCTGGCTGCCTGTTCTGGCGGGTGTGTTAACCGCCGCCGCATTTTTGATCAAACAACCGAACATTATTCTTGGTTGTGCCTCCATTTTTGTGATGACGGTCAGCTCAATCAGCGAGAACAAATTCCGGGAGGCTGCCAGGACGATATTGGGGTTTGTGGTGGGGGTTGTCAGCCTGATGGCCTTTATCAGTCTGTATTGGGTATGGATCGGCGCATGGGAGGAGCTTTTAAGCGGAGCTATTTTTCAAGGTATCTCATTTGTCGGGGATTCAGAGAGTCACTTAAGGGAAAATTTCTTTTATATATTGATTCACATCATCCCCAACCTTCGAATTGGCAGTCTTTACCTGATCGCGATGGTTTCTGCTGGATTTTTCCTGCTGGATAAGCTGTATCGAGTCTGGCTCAGGCAAATCCTGAAAACAAGGTTTTCGATTATAGATTGGTGTATGCTGGCAGTGGTGGCCGTAATCCCTCTCGCAGGTAATTTCATTTGGCCGAGCTCATATTTTGGTAAATTCTGGATAATTTCCATTTTCTCATTCGGGCTCTATATTTGGGTAAGGTTTGCTCGTTTACGACCCAGGCCTGAATTCCAGCCGGTTTTTACTTCATTGGAATGGGTCTGGTTAATCGCGGTTGTGGCACTTCCGCTTGAGCTCTTAATGGTTTCCCTGGTGGGGGGAAATGCAGGGCATTATTTCATAACAATGATACCTTCCATTGTACTGGCCATTGCCTATCCCATCTACCGGGTGGTGTCTGCGATGACCGAAGCAAAACGACCTCTGATAAGTTTATTGCGGAATTCAGCCTATGCTTTGTTGATGGTTTTTGTCCTGATCTGGGGAGCTGTTTCCTTTATTCAGGATTTGCCCTCAGATGTATATCGTAATGATCTCGCAGGGATATTTAAAGGGCAAAATTATTTGAGCAAGGTGGAGCAATACATCCTTCAGACGACTCAGTTGGATGATGATGTGTTGGTCTGGCATATCCACCTTGGAATCAACTTTGTTACGGACAGAAAAGCGCCTGTGCGGTTTTTATTTCCTCTCAATCTTTTTATTCCCCCTAATAAAGAGAACACCAAGCTCGAAGAATATGTTAATGATTTGGAAGTTCATCCTCCAGAGCTGATTTTGGTTCAAAAACCATCTTCGATGTCGGTGCCGTTTGTTGACGACCCGCTTGATACACTGTGTAACGTCTACTGTAACCCTGAATTTGAACAAGCCCTTGAGATTCCACAAATACGCCAGGAATGGCTCAGACTGCAACAGTTTTTTTATAGCCATTATGAATTAGATCAAAGAATTTACGATTGGACGGTGTATCGTAAACTGCCCTGACGCAACCGCTGCTCGTTTTTTATCAATTTATAATGAAGATAGGTTAATCAAGGATCTGGTGATATAGATCCCACATCCGACGATACACCCCCCGGCTTTCTAGTAATTGATTATGCGTGCCACGTTCAACGATTTTACCCTTTTGAAGGATGAGGATTTCATCCATGGTTTCAAGCCCGATCATGCGTTGGGTGATAGTGATAGTGCTGCGTCCCTGACTCAGTCTGTGAATTGAGCTCAATACGGCATTCTCTGTGATGGGATCAAGGTTGGCGGTGGGCTCATCCAGAATAAGTAGTGGAGCATTTTTCAAGAATGCCCGGGCAATTGCCAGGCGCTGGCGTTCACCGGCACTCAAACGAAGCCCATGCTCACCTACCCAGGTGTCGTATCCGGCGGGTAAGGATTGGATGAAATCATCCAGCTGAGCTTGCCTGGCAGCCTGGGCGATTTCATCTTCGGTAGCTACTGGGCAGGCAATACGCAGATTATCCCTGATACTGGCGCTAAACAGGTAGGTATTTTGCGAGATAATCGCAATACGTTTACGGAGTTCTTCCTGGCGATATTGGCGCAACTCGTGATTGCCCAGGCGGATAGAACCCTGCTGGTATTCCCAAAAGCGTAATAATAGACGGGTAAGCGTGGTTTTACCCGCACCACTTGGGCCGATCAAGGCTATATGTTTGCCCTGGGGTAGAGAAAACGAGATATCCATTAATCCAAATATTGGAGTTCCGGCTGGAATGTCTTCTTCATTCCAGGGTGGATATTGAAAGGAAAGATTATTCACCTCAATGTTGGATTGGGCAGGTAGATCCAATGGCAATGCAGGGTCGATCACCACCGGTGGGGTATCGACAAGCGTATACAGGCGATTTGCAGCGGTGCGGTTAAGCTCAAAATTCTGGGCTACCTGGGGCAGCGGTTGCATTGCTTCAAAACAGGTGAGTGCAACCAACGCCGCTACTCCCAGGAAAACACCTTCAAGCTGACCATTCGATACCCTTTGGATCGCCAGCGTCAAGATTGCCAGCATCGCCAGGTTGGATAGCAGGCTCATAATGCCAGTTTGAAAAGCATTCAAGCCAGCCATGCGAGCTTGAAGCCGGGTTAAATGTTCGCCTGCCTGATTCACACGATCAGCCTGTTTCTTATCCTGGTCGTAAATCAAGAGGTCGGGCATTCCCTGAAATCCGTCGATCAGCAATGTGCTTAAATGTGCACGTTTTCGGATGATCTGAGGTCCAAGCTTACGAGATAGAAGGAAAACCAACCAGGGCAGACCAATGCCTGCCAAAATCAGAAAACCCGCCAATCCCCAGGATAACCCTGCTCCAAAGCCTCCCAAAAATTGGATGGTAGCGATGCTGACTAATAATGCCACCAGAGGGGGCGAAACCGTGCGGACGTAGAAATTTTCCAGGGTCCCGATATCCCTGATCACCCGTGTGAGCAGGTCACCAGTGTGGTAACGCAAGAGGCGTGCTGGGGCGAGCGGTTCGAGCGCCTGATAGAACCAAACCCGCCAACGTGCCAGTAAGCGGAAAGTCACATCGTGCGAGACCAAGCGCTCAAGATAGCGAAACACACCCCGAGAAAGACCAAAAAAGCGCACTCCAACAATTGCCACCTGCAGCTCAGCAATGGATGGGTGCAAAGCAGCTGCCGAGATGATATACGCTGCAGTAGCCATTAATCCAACCCCACTGGCGATGGTCGCAAAACCCAAGAAGATGGATAATAGGATACGACCCCAAAATGGGGAGAGCAGTTTGACTAATCGACTTTCGACAGACCTATTTTGGGTTCGTTTTATCTCAGAGATGGATGGTACAGTCTGGAAGGATGTGGTTTGTGGATGGGTTTTAATCCTCGCTTCAGGTAGATTGTCGGTCTGGAGGGTTTGACCTGGATATGCTTTTGATATTTCTGCCGGGGAGTGATCAACCTTTCCATGGCTCAATCTGATCACCTGGTCAGCTTTAGCGAGGGTACTCAGGTGGTGAGCAATCACCAACACTGTTCGCCCTTCGGTCAGGCGGGACAGGGATTCTTGTAAAAGTGCATCCGTCTCAGGATCAAGTTGAGATGTGGCTTCATCCAGAATGAGCAGCGGGGCATCCTTGAGAAAGGCCCGCGCTAATGCAATCCGCTGGGCTTGACCTGCACTAAGCCTGACTCCACGCTCGCCGATCAATGTCTCATATCCATTTTGGAATTCACTGATGAAATCATCTGCATGTGCCAGATGTGCAGCTTGTTGAATAGCCTCAAGGCTGGCATTCGGATTTGCCAGCCTGATATTGGCAGCCATGTGTGTCGTTGAACAAATAAGGGTTTTGAGGCACCCAGGCCAGTTTCTCGCGCCACTGAACGGCTGGTATTTCATCAAGCGGTATCCCATCCACGAAGATCTGACCGCTTTTGGGTTGTAAAAAGCCCAGCAGAAGCCATGTGAGTGTGGTCTTACCAGCACCGCTTTCACCCATTAAGGCAGTCATTTTCCCTGAGGGGATTTCAAGCGATATTTCATCCAGGGCAGGAGCTCTATTCGAATAAGAAAAAGTTACCTCTTTAAAGGAGATTGTGGGAGACTTTATATCCCTGGTCAGGGGTAAATCAACCAAATTTGAAACGGGTGTCTCGTTAGCGCTGGGTAGATCCAGGATTTCAAAAATGCGGTTGGCAGCTTCAACCCCTGCCATTCCGGCATGAAAACGAGTTCCCAACAATCGCAGTGGCAAATAAAACTCGGGTGCCAGTAACAGGATGAAGAAAGCCTGCTCGAAAGCCAACCTGCCATAAAGCAAACGAATACCAATTTCAACCGCCACCACCGCCGTGCTCAGTGTGGCAATCAATTCCAATACCAGGGCTGAGAGGAAGGTGACTTTTAACACACTCATTGTAGATTGGCGATACTGCTCGCTTACTTTTTTGATCTCCTTAACTTGATCACGACTGCGGCCGAGGAATTTCAAGGTGGTTAATCCCTGCAGGACATCCAGGAAATACGCACTCATTCGGCTCAAACCCAGCCACTGTTTTCGGGTGAGAGTTTCAGCCGCGCTACCTATCAATACCATGAACAAAGGCATCAATGGCGCAGTCAGAAGCAGGATAACCCCTGAAAGCGTGTCAGATGGAAATACGAATATCAGGATGGATAGGGGGATTAGCGCAGCCAGTGCAACTTGGGGAAGGTACTGGCTGAAATAAACTTCCAATGCGTCTATCCCTTCAGTGGCGAGATTCACCAGCTCGCCTGTCCGGGTGCCAGCATCTTCCTGTTTTCTCTGCAGATAAGCCGGTCCTAGATGGTGGATATGGGCAAAGAGCTTACTCCGTAAATCTTGTTTGATCTTGCATGCTGCTTTTCCCGCACACAATTCACTCACCCATAGAAAAACTGCCCGGAGAATGATTATGGCTAAAATTGCCACTATTAAAGCGATAACTGATGGGAGCTTGTACCCATCCAGGAAGACCTGCCTGATCACCAGGCTTAACTGACGCGCCTGCAGGATTCCCAGGATACCCCCAGTTAACCCAAGGCAAATGGATAGGATGAGTAGTTTTTGGGCGTGCCTGGCTTCTTTGAGCAGGCGGAGGTTGAGTTTCATGTGTGCAGAATGGCAGCGGTCAGCATTCTGCTACCAGAACAGCATGGATAGTAGAACGCTGACCGCATTGCTAAATGTTCGTAAGTTAATAGGTCAATTCTTCTACATCATTCGAGACGCGTTTACGGAAAACCCAATACGTCCATGCCTGGTATAGCAGGACAATTGGCAGGAATATTACTGTTACGATGGTCATCAACCGGAGTGTGGCTTGGGATGAGGCGGCATTTTGTATGGTCAGGCTCAAATCAGGACTCAAGCTAGACACCATCACACGCGGGTAAAGAATGCTGAATATCGTCAGGACGACGAACGCAATTGTCAGGCATCCCATGATGAAAACGCGCCCGAATTGTGATTTGCGTAGGAAATACCCGGCTGAAAGGACTGCAATGAGTACGAGCACCGGGAAAAGTATGGATGGGACGGTTAATTTCTGGCGTACATCTGTGATGATAAAGCTGGTGACTAAAAATATGATCAGCAAAAGCGTCACCAAAAGCCATAGCCAACGGACGATTTCTTTTGCCTTTTGCTCAATTTCACCACTCGTCTTGATGCTCAAGAAGCTGGCTCCATGCAGGATGAACAGCATCGTGACTGCCAGGGCTGCCAGTAAAGCAAAGGGATTCAAAAGTTCGAAGAACCCTCCCACATACTGCATATTCGCATCGATGCGAATCCCGCGCACCAGGTTGGAAAATGCGATGGGGAATAGGATGGTGGGCAGCAAACTGCCGGTAAAAATGCACCAATCCCAGAGCTGGCGCCATTTTGGACTGTCAAGCTTGCTGCGGAATTCGAAAGCTACTCCGCGTATGATCAAGCCAATAAGCACTAGAAATAAAGGCAGGTAAAACCCGCTGAACAAGGTGGCATACCAGTTTGGAAAAGCCGCAAAAGTTGCACCGCCGGCAGTAATCAACCAGACTTCATTCCCATCCCAGTGCGGACCAATGGTGTTGATAATTGTCCGGCGCTGAGCATCATTTTTTCCCAGGAAGGGCAGTAAGATTCCAACCCCAAAATCAAATCCTTCCAGCACGAAAAAACCGGTATACAGGATCGCAATAAAAATAAACCAGAGTGTATTGAGTGTCATAATAATCTCTCCTATTGCGATTCGGGGGGTGTAACCAGAGAAGGAGTAAAGTCGGCAGGGGGCTCAACACTGAATGCCGGACCCTGTTTCGCAAATTTCAACATCAGGGAGATCGTAGCAGCGATGATTAACCCGTAGACAAGGATAAATCCGATCAGACTGGTCAGGAGCATTCCGCCGGTTACGGCTTTCGAGACGCCATCCTGCATCTTCACCAGACCATAGACTACCCAGGGATATCTGCCAACTTCAGTTAGGATCCACCCGGTGGTATTGGCAAGGTAGGGTAAGATGATTGCCCATGGCAACAATTTCAAGAACCAGGGATATTTACCGTAATAATTTTTTAGCTCGATGATGAGGGCAACCAGGCTGATCAGAATCATGAGCAGACCGGCTCCAACCATGGCTCGGAAACTCCAATAAAGGACAACCGGTGGTGGGACGTAGTCACCCGGACCATATTGTGCTTGATAAAATGCCTGGAGTTCATTAATGCCCTTAACCTCACCTGTAAAGCGGTTATATTCCATAAAACTTAACCCGCCTGGTATGCGCCAATCGAGGATCAGAGCGTCATTAAATGGATTTTTGATGGTGATAATTGATAGTGAAGCTGGATTTTCGGTATTGAATAGAGCCTCCAGAGAAGCTAATTTCATGGGTTGGGTGGTGTTGATTTCCTGACCCTGCGTATGCCCGATCACCCCAACCAGGATGGTCCCGACCACTCCGATTATGGCAGCCATGCGGAAGGAAAATCTAAAAAAATCTGTCTCATTGTGGCGAACCAGGTGATAAGCGCTAATTCCGAGCATGAAAAAGGCAACCGTCACCAATCCGGCACTGAATACGTGCGGGTAATGGCTGAAAATAGGCAGGTTGAAGATCACCTTGGAAAAATCGGTTAGCTCAGCCCGACCGTTGGCAACTGTGTATCCAACGGGATGCTGCATAAAGGCGTTGGCGATCAAAATCCAGATAGCGGAGACATTCGATCCGATGGCTACCAGCCACATAGTGGTGAGGTGCAAACCTTTAGACAGTCTATCCCAGCCGAAAATCCAGACACCCAAAAATGTTGACTCAAGGAAGAAGGCAACCAAGGCTTCAATTGCCAGTGGAGCCCCAAAAATATCACCCACAAAGCGCGAGTACTCCGACCAAGACATACCAAACTGAAATTCCTGGACGATGCCGGTTACGACTCCGATGGCGAAATTGATCAGGAATAACTTTCCCCAAAATTTAGTCAGTCGCTTATAAACATCTTTACCGGTGATAACATAAAATGTCTCGAGGATGGCTACCACCAGCGAAAGACCCAAGGTGAGCGGAACAAAGAAGAAATGGTAAACGATTGTGATTGCGAATTGAAGCCGGGCTAACAGCAACACATCCATGTTGGCACTCCTCACTTATTATGGTAACCCTTAGTTCAAATGGTATTTTTTCCCGATTAATTTTAAACCCTGATTGGTATCTCACTGGACGATGCCTTCCGGTGTTATTACGCCTAACCTATCAAGCCCTCCAAAAACCATGCCGAATGGGGCGAACGTCCTCCGCAGTGATAAAGGCGTCTGGATCAATCTCATTCACCAGCTGGTGGACAGTTTCCACCTGCTTGCGTAAGACTGAGCAGTTGATTAATGAAACCATGCCGTCTTTTCCCCGTCCAGATAATTCGGTAACCGCATAACCATTTTGCCGCAGGTGGGTGACAATTGCAGATCCCCGCCGCGGGCTGATAATATTTACCATGATGTGACCAATGGCGATGCGTTCCTCGATGATCATTCCAACCACATTGCCGGTGGCGAAACCGGCTGCATAACCGATAATATTCAAAGGATTACTCATTTGTGTGAGCACCTTACCAATGGCAAGCACGAAAATCACCGATTGAAAAAAACCTAATACCCAGGCAATTTTCTTTATCCCTCGCATAACAAACAAGACACGTAAAGTGTCTAGCGACATGTCAGCCACGCGCAGGATGAAGATTAATCCGGCGCCTAACCAGGCTTGACTGGTAAATGATAAATCCATAATCAACTTTCTACTGGTATGTACATCCGTTCAGTATATTCTTTAACCATGCGATGGATGCTGAATCGCGGAGAAAGTGTACGGATAGACTCTTTCATCACCGCGATCCAATCGCTGGGAAGACCATCTGCCGAACGTTCTCGATAGTATAGAGGAACGATTTTGTTTTCCAGGGTATCGTATAAACTTTCAGCATCAGCCTCATCTTGCAGGTCATTTGATTCATAATCCTGCTCACTACCAATCGTCCAACCGTTTAACCCATTATTGCCTTCACGCCACCAGCCATCCAGCACCGAGAAATTAATAACACCGTTCATGGCAGCTTTCTGCCCGGAGGTGCCAGAGGCTTCATTCGGCCGGCGTGGCGTATTCATCCACACATCCACACCCTGGATCAGGTAGCGCGCCAGGTTCAGGTCATAGTCATCCAGAAATACCAACCGCCCACCATTTTCAGCTTTTTTCACGGACCGATAGACTTCCTGAATAAGCAGCTTGCCAGGTTCATCTGCCGGGTGGGCTTTACCTGCAAAAATGATTTGCACGGGTTGATCCGGGCGGGTAATGATGTCAAGCAAGCGGTCGATATCATGTAATATCAGATTGGCACGCTTATACGTGGCAAAACGTCGGGCGAATCCGATCGTTAAAGCATAGGGGTCAAGAAGCACACCGGATGCGATTATCTGAACCGGATGAACTGTGGTGAGCATCCACTGCTCACGCGTTCGTTCCCGTATGTAGTAGGATAGTTTACGTTTCAGGTGGCGACGGACAGTCCACAAATCGGCATCCGGAATATCTTCAATTTTTTTCCAGGTCTCCGGGTCATCCACCCGATCCTTCCAGCCATTACCGAGATGCCGGTCGTATAGGCTGCTGAGGCGGCGAGCCAGCCAGGTGCTGGTATGCACGCCATTGGTGATGTGAGTAATTGGCACGTCATCTTCTTTAAGATCCGGCCAAAGGAAGTTCCACATCTTTCTGGCGACCTTGCCATGCAGTTCTGAGACGCCATTGCGCTTGGAAGATAATGACAACGCCAGGATTGGCATGCTGAATGACTCGCCCCAAGGCAGGATATGGTGCGCCAGGGCGATAAATTGATCACGCGATAAATTTAATTGCGGCCAAAGATTGGAGAAATATTTATCAACCAACCAAAGGGGAAATTCGTCACTCCCTGCCGGAACGGACGTATGGGTGGTAAATACTGTGGAGGGTTGAACAATCTTGACCGCCTGCTCATAGGAATTCCCAGCCGCGACCAATTCACGTAGTCTCTCCAGGATCATGAATGCTGAATGCCCCTCATTCATGTGCCAAACTGCGGGGTTATAACCCAATACACGTAACGCCCTGACGCCGCCGATGCCGAGGATTATCTCTTGCGAAATGCGTGAATCGAGATCACTCAGGTATAACCTGGAAGTGAGTTCGCGATCTGAAGGTGAATTTCCTTCAACATCGCTATCCAGCAAATACAGCGGCACTCGCCCAATACGGATCTCCCACAAGCGTGCTAAGATGCTCCGACCGGGGAGCTCCACCGAAATGGTCGTCGGCTGACCATCTTCGTTGACAAACGGCAACACAGGCAGCTCTTCGAACTTTAAACGTTGGTAACGGGCTTCTTGCCAACCATCTTCCGAAATATGCTGTGAGAAATAGCCTTGAGTATACAGGAAACCGATTGAGACCAGGGGCAGACCCAGGTCGGAAGCTCCTTTCAGATAATCTCCTGAAAGCACACCTAACCCACCCGCGTAGATTGGAAGGGTCTCATGCAGGCCGAATTCGGTCGAAAAATAAGCAACGGGCTGGTTTGCAAGCTCAGGATGAGCGCGAGAGTACCAGGTATTCTTGGATTTCATGTATTCGTCAAATGCCCGGATGATACGGTCGTAATAATCCAGTGAATAGCGATCATTGATGAGATCTTTTAATCGCTTTTGTTCCACCAGGCGTAGAAATTGGATCGCATTATGGTTGGTTTTTTCCCACAGGACGCTATCGATGCGGGCAAAAAGACGTTGTGCATCCGGGGTCCAGGTCCACCAAAGGTTGTACGCCAGGTCACATAGACGATTAATTCTGCGCGGTAATGTGAATTGAATCGGTATGATGGTTCTAAAATCATCCATAGTATTTTTCCCTGTCAGCGTTTACGAAGTCAACTCCGCAAAGCGCCGTTAATCTTACCACGTCAGATTGGATTTGCGCTAATCTTTACTATATACTCGACCAAGGATGAAATGCCTGTGATTTCATCTAATTTAGTACACAGTATGAATTAGCATGGAAGAGAAGTATAGGCTACAATTAGATTTGGAGAATCCATGACGAAGACCGTCCAATTATTTGTTACTTGCATTATTGATACTCTGTACCCGGAGACCGGGGAAGCCGTTGTGCGAGTGCTCGAAAAAGCAGGCGTTAGTGTATCTTTTCCACCCGGGCAGACGTGTTGTGGTCAACCTGCTTTCAATGCAGGATTACGATCATCAGCACGCAGGATGGCAATCCGGACCATTCGAGCCTTTGAAGGATATCCTGGACCCGTCGTTGTGCCTTCAGGATCGTGTGCGGCTATGATCCGGCATTCGTATGCTGAATTGTTTAGAGATGATCCGAAATGGTTGCCAAGAGCACTGAGCCTGGCTGAACGCACATATGAATTCAGTGAATTCCTGGTGGATAGTTTAGGTGTCACTGATCTTGGTGCTCGATATGATGGGCGGTTGACGTATCATTCCTCCTGCCATTTGCTGAGAGGATTGGGCGTGGACAGGCAACCAAGAGCTTTACTGGCAGCCGTAAGTGGGGCAGAGTTGGTTGAGCTGCCAGAGACAGGCGACTGTTGTGGTTTTGGGGGTGTCTTCTCGGTGGAACACCCTGAGATTTCAACGGCGATGTTGAACCGAAAAATCGCCAACCTGGAGTCCAGTGGAGCTTCCACGGTAGTGGCATGCGATGCGGGATGCGTTACCAATATCAATGGGGGGTTGCATCGGCAGCATAAAACCCAACGCGCAGTGCATATCGCGGATATCTTGGATAAATCCTAAATGGCCGATGCATTTCGCAATCATATTCGTAAATCACTGGCGAATTTAAATTTACAATCTGCCCTGGATGCAAACGCCTCACGGCGCATCCAGGTGCGAAAAACTGCCTTTGAGTCACTACCTGACCCTCAGGCAGCTCGACAGCGCGCCCACGCGATTCGGGCAGATGTGGTCGAACATCTGGGCAGATACCTGGATCAATTCACAACCCTTGCCTCTGCGAACGGATATCTGGTTCATCGCGCAGAAAATGCTGACCAGGCCATTGGACTGGTGCTTGATATCGCCCGAGAACACAATGCCAACTTGATTGCCAAGTCTAAGACCATGGTGAGTGAAGAAATTGGATTGAACCATGCCCTTGAAAAACATGGTTTACAGATTATTGAAACCGACCTAGGTGAGTACATCGTCCAATTACGCGGTGAAGCTCCTTCTCATATCATCACGCCGGCAGTCCATTTAAGGCGTCAGGATGTCGGGAGATTATTTCAGGAAAAGCTGAATCTACCTTACACGGAAGACATCAGCATCATGACTGATGCAGCCCGTCAGAGACTTCGCCAGGTATTTCTGAATGCCGATATCGGCATCTCAGGGGTAAATTTTGGAGTGGCAGAAACAGGTACACTCTGCCTGGTAACTAATGAGGGTAATGGTCGCATGGTGACCACCATACCTCCCGTTCACATTGCCTTGATGGGCATTGAAAGGCTTGTGCCCAGCCTGGATGACTTAGCCCTGATGTTATCCCTGCTGCCACGTTCAGCCACCGGACAAAAGCTCTCAGTTTACACGAGCCTGATCAATTCACCTCGCAAACCAGGTGATCCAGATGGTCCTCAAGAACGGCATATCATCCTGGTGGATAATAAACGGAGCGCTTTGCAAGCCTCAGACTTGCGTGAAATCCTATACTGTATCCGCTGTGGATCGTGTTTGAATGCCTGCCCGGTTTTCCGCGAAATTGGGGGGCATGCTTATGTATCTCGGGATGGCATGGGTAGCCCTTACTCTGGACCGGTAGGAAGTGTGGTATCACCAGCATTGTTTGGTCAGCTCGAATTTGGTCACCTGGCACACGCCTCCAGCTTGTGTGGAGCTTGCCGTGAAGCCTGCCCGGTGGATATTGACCTGCCCAGATTGTTATTACGGGTGCGTGCAGGGGTTCAAACTGACCAAAGAAAATTAAAACCGAAACCGAATGCACCCGCAGCTTTAGCGGCAGGGTTGGAAATATTTAGTTGGGCGACGGGCTCAGCATGGCGATTTGAAGTTGCTCAGTGGTTGGCAGGATTATACGGTTCACTGGTCACTCGTTTCTCCAAGGGTGATCCCTGGATACACTTACCCAAATTCTCCGGCTGGGGGTATTCGAAGGACTTTCCCCGACCAGCGACCAGGTCTTTCCGGTCTCGATTTCGAAAACGCGTGCTTGCCTCACATGAAGAAAATGCTCTGCCAATAGTTTTTGAAGAAACTAATATTGCCCACCCCTCGGCAGACACAAGGGCTACAACCAATCCACTCAATAGAATGGATAAATTTGCATCAGAGCTGGAAGCATTAGGTGCGAATTTTACCTCCTGCACTCTTGGGGAAGGTGTCGATAAGATCCTGGAGATAGTAAGGTCTCGCAATATTAATCAGCTCCTCGTTTGGGATGAGCCATACCTGCCTGGTGGAATATTGGAAAAGCTATCAGAAGCGGGTATAAAAATTATCCATCCTGCAAAGGAGACTCAGGTAGCCGACAGCCTGGTCATGGCAGGATTAACAGGTGCTTCAGCTGGAATAGCTGATACCGGTTCCTTGTTATTGTTAGGAGGAAACGGTCGACCATTAACTGCTTCGTTGCTACCCGAGGTTCACATCGCCATTCTCCAGGAAAGGGATGTGGTCGAAAATCTTATGCAAGCATTAAATCATGTGGATGTCAGGCAGGCACAAGCTGCGATATTGATTACAGGTCCATCGCGGACAGCGGATATCGAGATGACATTGACGATTGGGGTACATGGGCCGGGCGAGCTGTATGTCTTATGTATAAAAAGTGAGTGAGGCAGGTCATGATTTCTACTGAGGTTTATACAATAAAAAAGCCATGAAATTTAGGCTCAAAATTCACTTGCCATCAAGGGGAAAATGATATAATTCTCCTGTGATACAGGCTTACTGCTGTTAGAAAACCGCGACGACCTATAGTGTCGGTGCGGTAATTTTTTGGAGGAGAGATGGATAATAAACTGTACGTTGGGAATTTGCCATTCAGCACCACCGAAGAAGACCTGCGAAGTATGTTTGCCCAAGCAGGAACCGTTGTCTCAGTCAGCCTGATTAAAGACCGAGATACCGGGCGTTCACGTGGCTTTGCATTTGTTGAACTAAGCACTCAAGCTGAAGCTGAAAAAGCAGTTAGCCTGTTCAATAACACACCGCTTGAAAACCGGTCGCTAAAAGTGAATCTTGCCCGCCCCAAAGAGGACAGCGGTAAGTTCCGAAAGCCGGGCGGAAACAGGCGTTATTAAAATTTAAACCCAATCGAATATTTGAATAATATTCCTGGCAGGGATCACCCTGCCTGGTTTGGATTAACCAAGTTGTTGAACCGCGTGGTAAAACCCATCTGATTCTGGTCGTAGGTCATTCACAGAAATAACCGCCTCCAGGTTGATGGCTCCGTAGATATGGGGGAACAAGGTGCCGTCAGCAGCTTCCCAGCGTATTTCGGAAGTCAATTTATCCGGATTGATCGATAACAAGACCAAGTCGGGGATGCCCCGATAGAACCGATTCGCCACGCCAAGGAGCTGTTCTGGTTGAGAGCAGTGGATGAATCCGTCTTGCAAGAGGGACTTATCCTGATACATCCCCACTTCAAGAGCCTGCTGCCACTCATCACGCGGGCAGATATGGATGAATAGGTCGGGTCGCTCAATTTCCAGGCATCGATCGATACCCGCCAGATCTTTCAAGATCTGCACCTTCGAGGTTGGATAATCAGCTTTTGTGAGTGGAGTGAACGCCCGTCCTTGGGAAGATTCAATTTCCAACAACATCAAGCCACCTGGAGCCAATCGGTTCGGGGCTTGTTTGAGTAACCTGTTGATGACAATAGTGCCATGTAAACCTCCATCCAAAGCCAGGCGAGGTTCACGCTCACCCACAGGCAATGTCTTTACTAACGAGGTGGGAATATAAGGCAGGTTAGCGCAAATCAGATCAAAGGGTCCACTGACTCCGTCTAGTAAATCTGTCTGTATGAATTCCAATCTACCCAAAAGTCCATAATCTTCGGCATTCATGTAGGCGACATTCATGGCTTTTGAAGATATATCCGTCAGCAGTAGATGTAAATCCGGAATGTTCATAGCCAGTGCGATCCCGATGCAACCAGAGCCTGTCCCCACATCAATCGCTTTCCGTCGGGTTGGGTGAGCGCGTAGCCAATTTATAGCGCGTTCAACTAACAGCTCAGTCTCAGGGCGAGGGATGAGCACAGCCGGAGTCAGGTGAAAATCCAACCCGTAAAATTCCCAATGCCCGATGACATAAGGCAATGGTTCACCACCCATAATTCGAGCGGTTGCGGTGGTAATCCCATTTTGCTGATCTGGTGTGAGCGGTGCTTCTGGATGAGCCAGGACCCAGGAGCGAGATTTTCCAAGATGATGGGCTACCAATACCTGCGCATCCAACGAACTTGTCTCGCTTACCCGAAGTAGCTGTTGGCTAACATGAAGTAAACATTCCTGAATGGATAGCTTCATAATAAAAAATGCCTCATCCAGTTATATTGAAGAAGAGGCAAAACAGGTGGTGGCCAGGCATTAGTTTAGAAATAGATAATCAGGCTATAAATTAGCCATCGCTCTCTACAACCGTCTCTTCACCGATGCTGGACAATCTTTCGGATTCATCCCGAGTGGCTAGTTCATCGATAAAATCGTCCAGCTGGCCTCCGGTCATGAAGCCGGTCAGGTTATAGGTGGAAAGGTTGATGCGGTGATCGGTCACGCGGGATTGAGGATAATTGTAGGTGCGGATTTTTTCTGAGCGCTCGCCTGTTCCAACCTGAGAACGGCGGTTGGCATCAATCTCGGCCCGCCGTTTTTCCTCTTCGATTTCGTACAGACGGGCGCGCAATATGCTCATGGCGCGCAAGCGGTTCTGCAGCTGTGAGCGTTCATCCTGGCAGGCGATGACGATGCCAGTAGGGATGTGAGTGATTCGCACGGCAGTGGAGTTTTTCTGCACATTCTGACCACCAGCACCAGCAGACTTGTATACATCCACATGAATATCCGCATCAGGGATATTGATCTCTACTTCGTCGACTTCCGCAAGCACGGCCACAGTAGCCGTAGAGGTATGGATACGCCCCTGAGATTCAGTCACCGGCACACGTTGGACACGATGTACCCCCGATTCATACTTCAAGCGTGAGTATGCACCTCTGCCTTTGACCAGCAAAATGATCTCTTTATATCCACCGATGCCGATATCACTTGACGACAGGACTTCGATATTCCATTTGCGAGCTTCAGCATAATGCGAATAAAGCCTGAACAGGTCGGCAGCGAAGATGGCAGCTTCATCACCACCTGTTCCAGCCCGGATTTCCATAATAACGTTGCGTTCATCGCGTGGGTCTTTGGGAAGAAGCATAGCCTTAATTTCACGTTCCATTTGTTCGATCTGCGGTTCCAGCTCCAGCACTTCAGCTTCCGCCATCATGCCCAACTCAATGTCATCCCCATCCAACAATGAATGAGCTTCTTCCATTCTTTCAAGGGCCTGGTGGTATTCATGAGCCTTATTGTAGATTGGCTCCAGGTCGATCCGTTCTTTATTCAGCTCTGCGGCGCGTTGATAATCGTCACCAACTTCCATTAGCAACCGGTTGAGCTCTTCGTAACGCTGCTCGATACCAACCAGCTTATCCAGTAAATCTAATGCCATTTTTATCCTGTATGTCTCCCAATCGAGAAAATGATTATACCACCGGAACTTTTAACAATTCCCCATCGTCTTATGGGCAAGCAATTCGCCAGCGCCAGAATAACCATTGTCTTGACCGTTAGGAGGAGATTATGAAACCCAGGTCTGTTTTGTTCACCACCAGCATATTAATTGTCCTGATTTCGGCCTTGCTCATACCTACCGCAGCTTTGGCTGATGGGATAATCATCCCTGATCCACCCGTATGTGATCCGCAACCATGCCCGCCTGTAATCCTCCCTATGGACCAGCTGGTCATCCGTTACCATCATGTGACGGTATCGATCCAGGATCAGCTGGCGGTCACGCATGTAGATCAGATATTTTACAACCCTAACGATTGGACCATCGAAGGCACATATATTTTTCCCATCCCAGATGATGCAGCTGTTTCCGGTTTTACCTTATGGGTGGATGGGCAACCGGTGAAGGGGCAGGTGCTGGATGCTACTCAGGCTCGCCAGACCTATGAGCAGATTGTTTCAAGCATGCGCGACCCGGCTTTACTCGAATATATCGGGCGAGGAGCAGTCCAGGCACGAATATTCCCCATCGCACCTCAAGGCGAGCGCAGGATTGAGCTGGAATATACACAGGCACTACCCGCAGAAGGTGGATTGGTAAGCTATATTTACCCACTAAATACTGAGAAATTCTCGGCTTTGCCAATTGAATCTGTATCCATTAGCGTTGACATCCAATCCAGTGTACCCATTCGGACAGTATATTCCTCCAGTCACGACGTAGGGGTTAGTCGCGAAAGTGATAATCATGTGGTGGTTGGGTACGAGGCAGCCGATGTGCTACCAAATATCGATTTTGCCCTATACTATTCCTTGGGCAAATCTGAGGCGTTTCACTTATTGACTTATCGTGATCCGTCTGATAGCACTGACCAGGATGGTTTCTTCCTGGTTTTGCTAGCTCCAAGGATCAATATGATCGATCAAATAATTCCCAAGGATTTGTTGCTGGTGCTGGATCGCTCTGGCAGCATGGACGGAGAGAAGTTTCAGCAGGCGCAGCAGGCTACCGGATATATTTTGGATAATCTAAACAGTGAAGACAGATTCAACATCATTTCCTTCAGCACAGGTATTGAAATGTATGCCAGTGAATTACGTCCAGCTTCCGAAGCGCCTGAAGCTCGTTCGTGGGTGGATGGCCTGCGGGCAGAAGGTTCTACAGATATCAATCGGGCTTTGCTCGAAGCTGCAGCAATGGTCAACCCGGAACGTTCAACCTACCTGATCTTCCTAACGGATGGCTTACCCACAGAAGGTGTGACAGACAGCCAATCCATCCTGGCAAATTTTGCCTCCAATGCACCAAAGAACTTGCGCTTATTCGCCTTTGGTGTGGGATACGATGTGGATACGGTTTTGCTGGATACACTTACCCAGGATCATCATGGTCGCAGTACCTACGTCCAGCCTGGGATGAAACTGGATGAGGTCTTATCATCCTTTTACAACAGCATCAGCACGCCGGTCATGACCAACCTGGATTTAAATTTCGGGGATATATCCACCTATGATCTATATCCAAATCCGTTACCCGATCTTTTTGTTGGCTCGCAGGTCATCTTACTCGGGCGCTACCGCGAGGGTGGTGTAGCTGACATTAACCTGGCAGGTGAGGTTTATGGTTCACGGCAAACACTTACCTTCTCTGACCAGGTATTTGATAAGCTCTCTCCCGAAAACTCGCTGCATGCTTCAATTCCACGGTTATGGGCAACGCGTAAGGTAGGCTATCTGTTGAATGAAATCCGGTTGAAAGGTGCCAACCAGGAGATCATTGACCAAATTGTGCGGCTGAGCATTCGCTACGGTATCGTCACACCCTACACTTCATATTTGGTGACTGAGCAAGCGCCGTTGGGAGCAGCTGAGCAACAACGTCTGGCTGATGATGCATATGGGAAATTATTAGCGATGCCTACAACAACACCATCAGGTCAGGCTGCAGTCCAATCAGCTGTGAATTCAGGTGCAATGCAGGAAGCAGCTAGTGCCCCTGAGCTGACAGGTGAAGCTTCTTCCACAGTGCGAATATTAGGCTCGCATACTTTTGTGTTATCGGATGGTAAGTGGATTGATACAGCTTTTGATCCTGATACGATGAAGCCCTTACAGATAGAATTTCTCTCACCGGATTACTTTACATTGGTCGCCGCTCATTCGGAGCTGGCAGATGCGTTTGCCCTGGGTGAGCAAGTTATCGCGCTAGCGGACGGCGCAGCTTATGAAGTGGTGCAAGGGGAGGCATCAAATCAACCCGTAGGTGTTACGCCAACGCAATCCAGCCCAGTAAGCCCGACTCCTACTACACCGATAATGACACAGCCTGCTGAAACACCAACCCAGGTTCCGCCGAGTAAGCCATCTAGCTTATGTCCTGTAGGGTTGGCACCACTCATTTTCCTACCACTATTACTGGTCGCAATCAGGAAGCCGAAGCGGAATATCTAATCATCATTATTTTGAAACCTTAAACTACCCCTCGGACGATGTTTACGAGGGGTAGCTTGTTGAATATATCGAATAAGTTTAGTTATATCGGTCTAAAGTTCTTGTATTACAACCAGTGCATTTTATGAAAGGATCAATCCTCTCCCGGTGTAAGGGGGATAGCGGAAGCTTTTCTTTGAGCCAGTGATTTTGCGGAAGTGATCAGGATCACACCTCCGATGATGATCAAGGCAGAGATGATCTCGATTCCCTCAAGGGCCTCATTGGCAATGACACTACCCAGCAAGATCGCCACGATCGGGTTCACATACGCGTAAGTAGACACGAGTGGCGTGGGGGCATTACGCAACAGCCAGGTATAAGCCACAAACCCAATGCCAGATCCAAATATGATCAGGTATGCCAGTCCACCCAATGAGCGTGATGATATGGTAAGTAGGTGGAATTGGTTCCATTCACCAACCACGCCACTAAGAGCAAATAATCCTATGGAACCGACCAGCATTTCCATCCCGGTACCCAGCAGGGGTGATTTTGGCAGTGTAGCTTTTCGGCTGTAGAGCGATCCGATTGACCAGGACAAAGCTGCGACGAGCAGTACAACGACCCCAATGGAATCTAATGCCGGGTTGGTGGTTCGAGATTGCCAGGGGTTAGCCAGAAGTGCTGTTCCGATAAGGCCGGCCAACACTCCCAGCCATGTGAGCGAATCCGCTTTAACGCCGCCTGGTCGCAAGGCATCAATCAGAACCATCCACAGTGGTGTGGTGGCAATGAATAAGGATGCTATCCCGGAAGGAATGCGCTGCTCAGCCCAGACCAAAAGACCATTCCCGCTAAGTAACAGGAGCAGACCAATGATGGCGGCTGAACGCCATTCTGCTTTTCTGGGGGCAGCATCTCCCCTTAGACGACTCCATATGTAAAGGATACCACCAGAAACCAGGAAGCGGATGCCTGCAGACAGGAAAGGTGGAATAGTTTCAATTGTGAAACGAATAGCAAGATACGTGGATCCCCAGACGATATAGACTGCAAGTAGAGCAATCCAGATGCGAGCTTTCATAGATTAAGGTAACTCCAAATATTAGGGGTTGGGGTAAGCGGCCTTTGCCATTTCCCAGCCGAGCAGGGCAACTTTACGGGCATCACCATAATGATAATGGCCAAATTCACCCAATGAGTTGATCACACGATGGCACGGGATCAATACTGCTACCGGGTTGTTTGCCAGTGCATTGCCCACGGCTCGCGATGCGTTAGGTGCCCCTAGGTAGCTGGCAACATCGCGGTATGATACCACATTGCCTGATGGGATCCGCAGCAAAGCTTCCCAAACCTTAAGTTGGAAATTTGAACCACTCAAGTAAAGACGTAATGAATCAGTTTCCTGACCTGTCGGGCGAAAAATGTGGCCCACCAGGGGTTGCGTGACTGATGGATTCTCGACCAGGCTTGCTTTAGGCCAATATTTTTGCAGTCCATCCAGTGCATCAGTCTGCCCATTAGGTGAGATGAATGAGAGATTGCAGATACCTCGATCGGTGCTGCCCAACAGGATTTCGCCAAATGGTGTGGAATGGATACCATATTGGATTATGAGGCCAGAGCCACGCAATTTATATTCACCAGGTGTAACCGCTTCCCAGGTGATGAACAAATCATGCAACCTGCCCGGACTGGAAAGCCCGACCTGAAAAGAAACGTCCAGAACACTGCCAGATTTTGTAAGTAATTGTTTGGCATGCTCCTTGGTGATGAACTGCAAGAACCGTTTTGGGCTAATACCGACCCAACGAGTGAACAGGCGTTGGAAATGGTATTCACTCAAATGGATGTTGTTGGCAATCTCGCCCAAACTCGGTTGGCGATAAGCATTCTTTTCTAGATAATATATGACTTGCTCGATGCGAGCATAATCATTGGAGAGTTGAGTATATTTAATCATGCCATGATTATAAGCAAACAAAGATATTAATCCACCCGATTCTTGCTATCTTATAAAAAATAATTTCCTGAAGGTTTTTTGCTTACAAGACAGCCGTGAATAGCCAGATTAAGATTTAATAGTGAGGTAAAATGATTTCGGTAGACGGTGAAGAGGAGAGATGGTCTAATAATTTCGTCGTCGGAGTAATAGATTGAAGAAATATTTTCAAGATTATATTTTCCTATTAGGGATCGCCGCGGTCATCGTTGTTATTGACCAATGGACTAAAAACCTGGTACGCACCCAAATACCTTTTGGAGGTAGCTGGTCACCCTGGCCCTGGCTCGAGCCGTACGCGCGGATTGTGCATTGGCAAAATACTGGGGCAGCATTTGGAATGCTGCAGGGATTTGGTTGGGTTTTTACAATATTGGCTTTCATTGTATCGATTGCGATCCTGTATTATTTCCCGCGCGTACCACGTAGCGAAAGGGCAATTCGTTTTGCAATGACCTTACAGCTCGCAGGAGCTGTTGGAAACTTGATTGATCGATTGACACAGGGGACCGTCACCGATTTCGTTTCTTTGGGTACTTTTGCTGTGTTTAATGTTGCAGATGCAAGCATTTCGGTTGGGACGGCCATCTTGGTACTGGCTGTATGGATCAGCGAACGCAAACAAAATAAATTGACCAAAGTCAGCCAGGAACAGGTGTCGCCTCCGCCTGAGCCACCTGATTCGGAGAATCATCCGCTTGAATGAGCGATTTCTGAGTTTTCAGTTTGATGATGAGGATGCATCGCGCCTGGACAAATTCCTGGTGAAGTGTCTGCCGGAATTTTCAAGATCACGCTTGCAAAACCTAATTGAAACTGGTTTCATTCTGGTGGATGGGATTGTGGCGCATAAAAGTGGTCAAGCGATCACTCACGGCAATCTGATCCAGATACATCTACCTGCATCTACGCCTGCACAGCTGATACCTGAGAACATCCCTCTGGATATCATCTTCGAGAATGAAGACCTTTTGGTGGTGAACAAATCTGCTGGAATGGTAGTACACCCTGCTGCAGGGCATATTATCGGCACCCTGGTACACGCAGCTCTGGCCCACGCTCCTGAAATGGAAGGGATAGGAGGTGAGAAACGGCCAGGGGTGGTGCACAGGCTGGATAAAAACACTTCGGGTTTGATCATGCTAGCAAAAAATGACCTGGCACATCGCTTCCTGCAGGAACAATTTCGCCTACGCAAGACGATAAAAATATATCTGGCGCTCGTGGATGGCAAGCCACCAACCCCATCTGGGAGAATCGAGGCACCGGTAGGAAGGGACACCGTGCACCGGAAAATGATGGCGGTCACTGGGATTAAAAGGGGTCGCGAGGCAGTCAGCGAATATCGAACCTTGGAAGCTTTTAGAGAGCATACTTTACTGGAAGTACATCCATTGACTGGACGGACCCATCAAATCCGCGTCCATATGAAATTCCTCGGCTGCCCAATCGCGGGTGATACTGTGTATGGTCATAAACATGCAACCATCCCTGTGAATCGGCATTTTCTCCATGCAACCCGGTTGACCATCCTTTTGCCTGGTGAGGCAAAGCTACACACATTCGATGCTCCTCTGCCTGACGAATTGGAACAGGTTTTGGAGAAGCTTCGCGCAGAGAGATAAAGCGCGTCGAAATAAGAAAAGCACATTGATTGGAGGTACTATGGATTGGATAGATTTGAGATCAGATACCGTCACCCAGCCAACTGAGGCAATGCGCCAGGCGATGGCGAATGCAGCAGTTGGAGATGATGTTTATGGGGAAGACCCAACCATCAATAAGCTGCAAGAAATAGCTGCTGAGAAAGTAGGTAAGGAAGCTGGATTGTTTGTTCCTTCTGGTACGATGGGCAACCTGGCAGCAATTTTAGCTCACTGTGGTCGGGGGGATGAGGTGATATTGGGGAATAAAGCGCATACTTTTCTTTATGAGGCAGGTGGGATATCGGCATTAGGTGGTGTGCATTCCTGCCAGTTACCTAACCAGTCAGACGGTACGCTTGCCTTGCAGGATATTCAAACTGCCATCCGCTCTAAGGATGCCCATCAACCCATCTCGCGTCTGGTGTGCCTTGAAAACACCCACAACCGGTGTGGTGGAGTAGCATTAACCGCTGACTATACTCGAGCAGTGGGTGAGCTGGCCCACCAGAATGGACTTTCTCTGCACCTGGATGGGGCACGTATATTTAATGCCGCAGCGGCACAAGGCGTGACGGTCAAAGAATTAGCTGAGGAAGCGGATTCTGTTACGTTTTGCCTCAGCAAGGGGTTGTGTGCTCCCGTGGGCTCTGTGTTGTGCGGAAATAAAGACTTTATCTCAAGGGCACATCGTATCCGCAAGCAATTGGGAGGCGGTATGCGCCAGGCAGGTATCCTGGCAGCTGCCGGGGTAGTTGCATTAGAAACCATGGTGGACCGGCTGGCTGAAGACCATAAACGGGCGAATTATCTGGCGCGCGGCTTATCATTTTTGCCATGGCTGATGATGGACGAAGGAACACCTAAAACCAATATGATATTTATGTCATTAATTGGCTCATTCCCAGCGGACGCCAGACAAGTGGCAGATGAGCTGACTAAATTATCTGTCAGAGTGGGAGTGACGGGTCAACGGCGTTTTCGCCTGGTAACGCATTATTGGATTGATGATTCCGCAATTGATAACACCATCCTGGCATTTCAAGAAGTGGGAACGAAGCTGAACCCAATATAAAAATAGCATTATTATGAAGGAACATGCTCCACATGTTATAATATTTTTGATTGTTTATCGGGGAGGGGCGGTTTCGTTTAGCGTTGCATTTAAGGAGAGGCAGTATTAACATGAGTGAATTCTATTCATTGGAGCAAATTGATCGGATTGCAGATTTCATACGTTCTAAATCCAATTATCACCCACAGTTAGGAATCATTCTTGGATCGGGTTTAGGTTCTTTGGCCGCCAGTGTGGAATTAGCGACCGTTATTCCATATAGTGAAATCCCAGGGTGGCCAGTCTCGACCGTCATAGGACATCAAGCGAACCTTGTCATCGGAAAATTGGAAGGCAAGGATGTTTTTGTCATGCAGGGACGTGTGCATTACTATGAAGGCTATAGTATTGCCCAAGTTGCCCTCCCTGTACGGGTGATGCAACGACTGGGTGTAGAAATCCTGATCGTAACCAATGCGGCTGGAGCTGTGAACCCTGGCTTTGATCCGGGTGATTTGATGCTTATTACTGACCATATCAATATGCTTGGTATGGCAGGGTTAAATCCGTTGCGCGGGCCTAATCTGGACGAGATAGGCACACGCTTCCCCGATATGAGCCGAGCTTATGATCCCGGGTTGAGCGAAATTGCACGTAAAGTGGCTCGGGAAGAAAATATTCCTCTTCATGAAGGAGTATATATCAGTCTGGCTGGTCCATCATTCGAAACCCCAGCAGACCTACGCTTTTTACGCATTATCGGTGCTGATGCAGTCGGAATGTCCACCGTTCCAGAAGTTATCACAGCTCGTCATGGAGGTACACGCGTCTTAGGAATTTCAGGTATTAGCAATAAAGCAAACCTCGATGGAGATACGATCACCTCGCATGAAGAAGTATTGGCAGCGGGTGATAAGCTGGCGCCCGTATTAACGACGCTCGTTCGGGGGGTGTTACGCCGCCTGTAATCTCATAAATGGATAACACGGATTCGATGTGTTAACAACGGAGACAACAGACGCCGAATGGAACAAGTATTCCAATTTTTCCAAGCCTATGAGATATGGATTTATATAATTCTGGGGATATTGGCTATATGGCAGATACGAAAATTTGCCCTAGCCTGGGAAGAATTGCGGGGAGCGTTTTTTGGGATGGAACGCGAGGCTGCCCAATCAAGGGTCAATTCAGCCGCGACAATGGTGGTAATACTGATCATTATGGCTGTTGCTGAATTCACTGTGGTCACTTTCGTTGTTCCTACCATTCCAGGTGCCAATCCCTTGCCGACTGCTACTTTGGATTTGCTAGCGACGCCGACGATAACTTTGCCTCCACCAACCCAAGATCCGAATGAAACTCCTGGAGCCACCCCAACTCCGGGTGAAGTAGCTGCCGCAGAGGGGTGCGCTCCTGGTCAGGTGAACCTGACATCTCCGCTGAATGGAGACCGGATCAGTGGAAGCATCATTGTAAAGGGCAGCGCAGATATCCTTAATTTTGGGTTTTATACGCTTCAAATTGCACACCCAGGTGATCCCATCTGGTCACCAATTCAGGTGGGGCAAAAAGCGGTTAAAAATGAGGCTCTAGGTACGTGGGATACATCCAGTTTGGCTCCGGGTGCATATATGCTTCAGCTAGTCGTCACCGATAATGTTGCCAATGTGTTAACTCCATGTGCCATACAAGTGACCGTAGACCCAGTGCAATAGAACTTGTTAGGAGAAGTTATGCCAGAAATCGAAATTCGTCCACCGACGTCAGCAGAAATCCCCAAAATGGTTGAGATTGACCACGATTATGTGAGTGATCACGTCTGGCAGATGGAAGTGCAGCATGAAAGTGGGCAGAAACCTTCCGATTTAAGGGTTGAGATCATATTCCGACAGCTAAAATTACCCAGATCAGTCAAGGTGGAATATCCGCGTTTTCCGAAAGAATTAGCGAGCGATTGGAAAGATCGCTCATGTTTGTTGGTGGCATTGCTGAAGGGCGAAGTGGTGGGGTATACGAGTATGATGCTAACCATTGCCCCCAATACCAGTTGGATGACAGACCTGGTAATCATGCGTAGAGTACGACGCCAGGGTATTGGCAGCGCATTGATTTTGGCAGGGCAAGATTGGGCAAGGCACAAGCGCTGTCTGCGAATGGTTATGGAAATGCAGCCGAAAAACTACCCCGCAATTTGCCTGGCTCAAAAACTGGGATATGATCTTTGCGGATACAACGATCATTATTTTCCCAACCATGATATAGCTCTATTTTTTTCCAAGAGTTTGAGGTAAGCACACAATAAGTTAAAAAGAAAATGTAATTACCAGCGTCGGTTGTAATTATTGAGTGGGTTCAGAATTATTTGATGGTTTATTATGATTGGTGCTTTATTATCTAGCTTAAAATTTTTCAACCAGCTGCTCACAGCTGGAATTGCAATTACTGCATTTTCATTACTGTTATATGCCCTGACGTTCAACTTGCGCGATAGGGTGGCTCGGACGTTTGCGCTCATCCTGATTTGTATCGTGATTGTCTTTGTGGGGGATGCAATAAGCAGCATCGTCAACTCAGAAGGATTATTAGAATTATGGCTGCAATCCGAATGGCTGGGGATCACCTTATTACCAGCTTCCTATTTCCATTTTTCTTGCGCGCTGATGGCTACAACGGGCAGCCAATCAGATGGTTCCCAAAAGTGGCTCATAAGAATGCTTTATTTGATCAGCATTGGGTTTCTTGCCGCCCTGCCTTTTATGCTGCTTGTTGGGCCTGTGGTTGCAAATGCCAGTCCAGCACCGCATTTACAACGAACCTGGTTCACCTGGATATTTGCGCTTTATTTTGCGGTGGCCACGGTCTGGTCATGGTTTAACTTCCGGGGAGCTTACCGACGGACAGTTACACCCACCAGCCGCCGAAGAATGCGATACTTGATTACTGGCGCCTTGGCGCCTGTGCTTGGTACCTATCCTTTCCTGTTATTCGGGTCAAGCATTGCCACCAGTCATCCGCTCATCTTTTGGTTGTTGGCGGTTTTGAATAACATCTTTGTCCTGGGTCTCCTGGTCATCATGTCTTATGCGGTGGCTTTCTTTGGAGTATCCTGGCCTGACCGGGTGGTAAAACGCCGGTTATTCAAATGGTTGATGCGTGGTCCGGTGACGGCATCCACAGTCTTGGCGATCACCACACTTGTCCGTCGGGCAGGTGAAAATTTCGGTTTTGAGTATTCGGCTGCTGTCCCAATTGTCATGGTCGGATCGTTACTTTTATTTGAGTATGCAATTACTTTAGCTGCTCCACTTTGGGAACGCTGGTCTTTTTCTGGTGGGGACAAAACGAATCTCCTCCTTGTTCAGACCCTGAATGAACGATTACTCACCATCGGTGACTTGCGTCAATTTCTAGAGTCAGTACTGGCAGCAATATGCGACCGTATACAAGCACCTAGAGCATTCATCATGGCAATGGACGCGGGTGATTTGGAGTTAATGGTCAATATTGGTGATGCACCAGTGTTAGGTGAAATGTCAGATGGTCTGAGCCAGGTCGTAGCCCAAAATGGGAATGGGAATGGGTTCTATACCTGGGACAATTATTGGATAGTTCCACTCCATAGCCAACGCGTGAATGAAGGCGCATTACTCGGAATTTTGGGGATTGCTCGAAGACCCGAAGATGTGATTGGCGAAGATCAAAAGGAAGCGGTTTTATTCCTGGCTGAACGTGCGGCTACTGCATTAGAAGATCACGTTCAGCAGCAAGAGATATTCAGCTCGATTGAAAATTTAAGCCCTCAAATTGATATGATTCAAAGATTACGCGCCGCATCCAGGTATGGTGGAGCGGAGTTGCTTGCGGCACCTGATATTCCATTGGAATCGCTTAATCTAGCCAGATGGGTGAAAGAGGCACTGACCCATTATTGGGGAGGCCCGAGATTGACGGGCAGCCCATTGATGGGATTAAAGGTGGTGCAAAAAAACCTTGAAGATCACCAGGATAACCCAGCTAACGCATTAAGGGCGATTTTACGCCAGGCAGTTGAACAGGTCAGGCCAGGCGGGGAACGTCGCTTTACAGGAGAGTGGATTCTATACAATATATTGGAGATGAAATTTATGGAGGGGAAAAAAGTTCGTGAAGTAGCTGCCCGGTTATCCATGTCGGAAGCTGATTTATATCGCAAGCAACGGGTGGCAGTTGAAGCGGTAGCGGATGCGATCCTGGACATGGAACAGAAAGCCAGAGCAGATACAAAATCGGGATAGCAGGTAAAATTATCATACGGTTCATGAGTGAGGAGGGCTTAATGGTAATAAAACAACAGAATAATTCGAAAGCCCCTGAGATGGATGAAGCCTGGTGGACGGCTTTGTTGGCTGATGAAGATAAATATAAAAATACAAGGATTAAGGACTCAACGCAGCCAGAAGAATATTTCGAGCAGGAAAACCATACTATCAAGCGGGGACTAAAAACCAGTGAAATTGACTGGCAGATGGTGCGCGACTTATTTGCATCCGATCAGGTGATTAGCCTCGAGATAACCGGTTTCAATCGGGGCGGATTGTTGGTGGGTGGAAGTGGGGTTCACGGCTTTGTGCCGGTATCTCACTTGCTGGAGATCAATTGCCTGACGAACGAAAGTGAAAAAGAGGCCATCTTATCTGGTTATGTGGGGAGGAAGTTGGCATTTAAAGTGATTGAATGTGACCCGGAACGAGGGCGAGTAGTTTTCTCTGAGCGGGCGGCATTGTCAGAATCCGGGAAGAGGAACTTGTTATTTAGCGAAATCTCTCCAGGAAAACGGGTTTGTGGGGTGGTGACCAATATCACCGAGTTCGGGGTTTTTGTCGATCTGGGTGGGGTAGAGGGATTGATCCACGTCTCAGAACTTTCATGGGGCAGAGTGCGCCACCCAACCGAGGTTGCTATAGTAGGTGAAACAGTACAGGCATATGTAATCCAGGTGGACCAAGACCGGTCGCGGATTGCGCTTTCATTGAAGAGATTGATTCCAAATCCGTGGGAAACAGCCGAGGAACGCTATCACCCTGGAGATGTGGTGAGCGCAATCATCACCAGCATTGTCCCATTCGGGGCATTTGCCCGTCTCGAAGAGGGGCTAGATGGACTGATCCATTCATCCGAGTATGCAGGCGAAGCTTCACCAGATGGATCAGATGAAGGATTGTATGAAGGCCAGGCATTACAGGTAAAGATACTCAATGTTAATGCCGCCCGTCAACGCCTGGGATTAAGCTTGAATTTAGGCAAGTAACACGTATTGGTACCTAACTGAATTAGATCTGTAGATATTATTAACATGAATAAAAATTGGTATTGGTTGGCAGCATTTATTGTTATTGGCATATTATTAGGGGTGGGTGTGTTATTCTTAATCACGCGTCCACCGAGGGGGTTCCCGATAACTTTAATTCCTGCCCCTACTACTGCACCCATCACGATTTATATTAGTGGGAAAATAATGCAGCCAGGTTTGTATAGTCTACCTGCAGGTAGCAGGGTGAATGATGCAATTCTGGCAGCCGGGGGGTTTTCGGAAGATGCCAATAACGAAGCACTTAATTTGGCAGAAATCCTTGAGGATGGGGAGAAGGTTGATGTGCCAGGCTTACAAAAACCTTTGAGCACTGAAAGTATCACAAGGTCTGTAAACCCACCAACTATTTTGGTGAATATTAATTCTGCACTGTTGAATGAGCTCGACACTTTGCCTGGAATTGGCCCGATTACCGCCCAGTCGATTATTGACTATCGCGATGCCAATGGTCCATTCAAGAAGATTGAAGACATTGTGGATGTCCCCAAGATTGGACAAGTTACTTTTGATAAGATCAAGGATTTAATAACGGTTGGAACGTCCCCATAATTCGCTTGCGGGCATTCTCAATGTGTTCAAGCATCACCGTACGAGCTCCAACTTCATCGCGCTGGTGCAACTTTTCTAGAATCCTATAATGTTCGTTTAAAGAAAACTCAACCCCAAGGTCGCGTTTCCAGGATGCCAGGTTAAAACGGGTTGCCACCTGATGGAGGTGTAACAGATGGCGGTAGAGGTACCGATTCCCTGTCGCGGCCGCCAGGACGCGGTGAAATTCATAATCCTGAGTAGCGATCGCAACAAAATCTAACCTGGAAGCAGCATCTTTACTCTGTTCAATGGTTTGTTCTAGCTGGGTAAGCTGCTCTTCGGTGAGGTGTTTGCAGGCAAGCGAGGCTGCCGGGCCAATTACCATCGCCATGGCGTCCATGACTTCTACAAATTCGAACACGCTTAGCGGGGTGACCACCACCCCATGGTGGGGGATGATCTGCAGCAAGGATTGCTCTGCCAGGCGCTGAAAAGCTTCGCGTAATGGCGTTCTCCCCCAACCAAAGCGCTTGATCAATCTGGCTTCGCTGATTGCCAATCCAGGTTCAATTTGGAGAGTCAGGATTTGCTGGCGTAACTCTTTTTCGACTCGATCGCTTTCGCGTACTGGTGAATTATTGCTATTGTCCATGGTGTGCCTCGGATTAATTAAACCATAAAACCGAAATAAATAATAACAAGTATATGCTTTGTATACAACTTGGATATTTCTATTGACACCCTTTCGTGATGAGATTATATTTAACCATAACCAACCATGAGCTCTGGAATGATCTTCGATATCAAGCGTTATGCCATCAATGACGGCCCGGGCATTCGAACTGCGGTCTTTTTCAAAGGCTGTCCGCTCGCATGCTGGTGGTGCCATAATCCTGAAGGTCAATCCCTGCAGCCGCAACTGATGTTCCGCGTTAATCGCTGTAAATCATCCCAGGCGTGCCTGGAGATTTGCCCACAGGATGCAATTACCTGGAAAAATGGTTCAGTTACCGATTGGGAAAAATGTGATCATTGTGGAAAATGTGCTGATGTATGCTACGCAGGAGCACGCGAATTAGTAGGCAGGCAGGTATCTGTAAATGTGCTGGTGGACGAGATTAAGCGTGATATCCCCTATTATGACCAATCGGGTGGAGGGGTGACCTTTACCGGTGGAGAGCCTTTGTATCAAATGGAATTCCTTATGGATACATTATTGGTCTGCAAGGAGAACAATATCCATACTGCTGTGGACACCTGCGGTCATTGCTCCTGGGACAATATGAAATCGATCCTTCCACTCGTGGATCTTTTCTTATATGACTTGAAACTCATGCATGCGAATAAACATCTCCAATATACAGGCGTCTCTAACCGGTTGATTTTAGCTAATCTCCACAAGCTCTCGGAGACCGGGGCGCATATTATTGTGCGGATTCCACTAATTCCGGGGATCAACAATGATGATGAAAATCTGGATCAATTTGCGGCATTCCTCAGCAAACTGACCTCCCTTGATGGGGTTGCGGTCATGCCTTATCACGATATCGGCGCAGGAAAATACCTGGCATTGGGGATGACAAATAAGTTGGGCGATTTAGAATCTCCAACACCAGGTCAAGTCGATCATGTGGAAGAATTATTCTCGAATTACAATCTACCAGTAATCAAGACATTCAGGGAGGGCTCTATGAGCATGACTGAGCGGGTTAAGAAACTTCGAGAACAAAGCCTGCAGGCGGTTGAGATACTTTCTCCGGAACGGGCAGAACTATTGACGGAATTTTCAGCTCGGGATATTGAATTGGTGTCTGCACCGATGCGAAGAGCGCTGACATTCAAGTACCTTATGGAACATAAAGCGATATCTATTAATAAGGGGGAGCTAATCGTGGGTGAAAAAGGTCCCGCTCCAAAACATGCCCCCACTTTTCCTGAGTTATGCTGCCACAGTCTGGAAGACCTGGACATCCTAAATCGCCGTGAAAAAACTTCGTTCAAGGTCAGCCCCGAGACGAGGCGGGTCTATCAAGAACGGCTCATTCCTTATTGGAAAGGGAAGACCATGCGTGAGCTGATCTTTGCAGAGATGACCGAAGAATGGAAAGCTGCTTATCAAGCTGGTGTCTTCACAGAATTTATGGAGCAGCGCTCACCCGGTCACACTGTTCTGGATGACAAGATCTATAAAAAGGGGATGATCGATTTCCAGGCTGAGATCAATGCAAGCCTTGCCAGGCTGGACTTTCTAAACGACTCACAGGCATACGAAAAACAGGAAGAGTTGCGCGCTATGCATATCGCCGCCGCTGCAATGATCAGTTATGCAGAACGATATGCGGAAAATGCCCTAAAACTAGCCAGCGAGGAGCAAGACGAACAACGAAAGAATGAATTTTTGAAGATTGCAGAAGTTTGTCAACATGTCCCCCGCTATGCACCTCGAAATTTCTGGGAGGCCTTACAGTATTACTGGTTTGTACATCTGGGAGTGACCTACGAACTAAATACCTGGGATGCATTTTCACCCGGGCGTCTAGACCAGCATATTTTGCCGTTCTACCAACAAGGGCTCGAAGACGGAAGACTGACTCGAGATTTTGCCCAGGAATTACTGCAATGTTTCTGGATTAAGTTTAATAACCAACCCGCACCACCCAAAGTGGGGGTAACAGCCGAAGAAAGTGGTACATACACTGATTTTGCCCAAATCAACCTGGGTGGGGTACGTCCGGATGGGTCGGATGGCGTGAGTGAGGTGACCTACCTGCTGCTGGATGTGATCGAGGAGATGCGCTTATTGCAACCATCCACCTCCATCCAGGTAAGCAAGAAGAACCCCGACCGCTTCATCAAGCGCGCCAGCGAAATTATACGGACAGGGTTTGGGCAGCCTTCAGTATTCAACGCTGACTTGATCGGGCAAGAATTGATGCGCATGGGTAAGACTATCCTGGATGCGCGCTGTGGTGGGTCGAGTGGATGCGTTGAAGTGGGAGCATTTGGCAAGGAAAATTACAACCTGACCGGATATTTTAACCTGCCCAAAGTACTGGAAATCACCTTGCATAATGGGATCGACCCTCGCACGGGAAAGCAAATCGGAATCATAACCGGTGATCCACATGCTTTTCAGAAAATCGAAGATGTGTATAACGCCTTCGAAAAACAGGTGCAGTACTTTGTGGATGTCAAAGTGCGCGGGAACAACGTGATCGAGCGCTTATATGCGCAATATATGCCATGTCCATTCTTATCTCTGCTCGTAGATGATTGCATCAGCAACGGGAAGGATTACCATAATGGAGGTGCCCGCTATAACACAAGCTATATCCAGGGTGTTGGATTAGGCACCATAACGGATGCATTGACGGCTATTAACTATCATGTTTTTGAGCAGCAGACATTGAAGCTGGGAGACTTCATCGATACACTGGAGGCGAACTTCGCAGGCAATGAACAGTTACGACAGAGGTTGCTGAACCGAACTCCTAAGTATGGGAATGATGATGACCAGGCGGATGGGGTGATGCAACGAATATTTGAGATTTACTTTCATGCCGTCGATGGGCGCCGAAATACAAAAGGTGGTGAGTATCATATCAACCTTTTACCTACCACGGTACATATCTACTTTGGCTCGGTGACTGGAGCAACCCCGGATGGAAGGATGGCAGGAGCACCGTTATCGGAGGGAGTCTCACCAGTCCAAGGTGCTGACCACAAGGGACCAACAGCTGTGCTCCGTTCAGTGGCCAAAATGGACCATGTGCGCACAGGTGGAACACTGCTGAACCAAAAATTTACCCCACAGGTGCTTAACAGTGACGAAGGTTTGAACAAGCTGGTGCAGCTTATCCGGACATATTTCCGCCTGGATGGGCACCATATACAGTTCAACGTCGTGGATGCATCGACGCTACGCCTTGCTCAACTCCATCCCGAGCAGTATCGCAGTTTAATTGTGCGCGTTGCTGGCTATAGCGATTACTTCTGTGACCTGAGTAAAACCCTGCAGGATGAGATTATCGCGCGAACGGTGCACGAAGCGTTTTAAAGCTTGGGCAATACAATCGTCTTCTGAGCCTGGTATTTGCCCTTTTTATCGGCATACGAAGTTTCGCAAGGCTCATCCGCCACAAAGAATATAACCTGCGCAATTCCCTCGTTGGCGTAAATCTTCGCAGGTAAGGGAGTGGTATTGGATATCTCCAGGGTCACATATCCCTCCCACTCCGGCTCAAAAGGCGTCACATTGACAATAATGCCACAGCGGGCATACGTAGATTTTCCCAGGCAGATGGTGAGCACATCCCGGGGGATGCGGAAGTATTCAACGGTGCGCCCCAGGGCGAAAGAGTTCGGAGGGATGATGCACACCTCACCTTTATGGTCGACCATGGAGCATGGGTCGAAGTTTTTCGGATCAACCAGTGCCGAATAGACATTGGTGAAGATTTTGAACTCATCTGCCACCCGGATGTCATATCCATAAGAGGAGACTCCGTATGAAATCACGCCATTCCGAACCTGGCTGTCTGCAAACGGCTCAATCATGCTCTTCTCCAATGCCATTTTACGAATCCAATGATCAGGTTTTAAACCCATACCCTACTCCTATCTTATTTAAAAGTCAAAGTGCTGAAGCTATTTACCTGGCCAATGATCGCAAAAAAACCTTTGGCCGGATTGAAAAATAATTACCATCCGCTGGCATTAAAGATTATGTCCAGGAACTTCAGCCTTTCATCAGGGGTCATTAAGCGTGGACGGGCAAAATCCACAAAGCGGATCGTGATGAGCTCAGTGCTTATGTAGCGTCCGTCGTAAAAAACATGGCGGTCGATGAACGCGTCATCACAGGCATTATCAACGCAATAATGATACTGGTCAAAAAACAAATTACCCAACCCATAATGGATGTAAGCACCATTTTCGAATGAGAAGCCATGCGGTTGATGGGCCTGGCTCCCGCTGATAATCGCTGCGCCTGCAGCAGCCACCAATCCAAAATCATCTGCCAGGATTGTCTCGGTAGTATATGTATAGTATTCACGGTGTTGAAAGGTGAAAATCACTTGATAGCCTTCATCACGCAGGGCGGGAATTTCACTAGCAATCCAATTGAAATCGCACTGGGCTGCCCCCGGGTGGCTATCTGTAGCAATGGCATCGCAAGGGATTTCGTTTTTCACCTGGCAGCCGACATTACATCCCATGAAGGCGATTTTATTTCCATTATTCTCAATCTTCACAGGTTGGCGGGCCTCATCGGCATTGGCACCGCCGCCATAATAAGGCCAGCCAAGGTCTTTATACATCTGCAAGGTAAATAACGTGGCATCTGCCCCATAATCCATGAAATGATCGCCCGTCAGCTCGATAATATCGGTACCAACCGCTTTGAGCAAGTCAATATACTTCGGGCTTGAACAGAAGACAAGTGCATCCATGGTTGGAGTCGGATAAGGGCAATCCGGTGAGAAAGGGATCTCATTGCTGATATGAGTGATATCAGCTTGGGTTAGGATTGGCCCAATATCCTGGGCAGGGTAAGTAATGCCATCTAGCTCCATGGTGAAGGCGGTAGCGCGTACCATCGCCGTCACCCCAGTCAATGCCACAGTAGTGAGTTTGGCAGGATCACGGTTGGTGAACGGAAGGCTAAACATTTCTGGCTTAGGATTTCCTTTGCCAACCAGTGCAATTGGTATTGTAAGCTCATAGTGGGCCGAGTCAAAATCCTTACGAACTGGAGATTGGTCATCAATGGTTAAAACTTTCCATTGGGGATTGAGGGCTTCGAAAGGAACGATCCCCCAGGAGGGTTGATTTGACCAGGCAGTTCCAATCATTTGATCTGCTGGTAATACCTGCACTGCACCGGCAGAGGGCGTGCCCCAACGGGCACTCAACACATCCAGAGTGTTCTGGGTTATCAACAGCGGAGAATTAGTAAAGGGTGCAATAGAATTACCTTGCCAGGCATCTACCAATTCATTTGAGGTTATCCCATCCGTTACGGTCGGAAAAGGCGCAATTAGAGCATAGATCCAAATATTAGTAGCAGGCATATCCGCTCCAGCAATATCCAGGACTATATCTGCTCCATCTGGAGAATCCACTTGAGCGTATCCGTCAGGTATGACTAATAAGGTGCGCATTTCCTCTGGAAGGTTGGGAGCAAGCCAAATCTGGAGCGCAGGTTGTGTTGGAGGGAGAGATGGTTTTGGCTGAGATGAGATGGTAGACAGGATTGGTGGCGCGGTCGATTGCGTAGGGAAAGGAATTGTAGCGAATGGAATAGTTGATGTGGGTGAAATGGTTGGATTTCCTTGAGAGCAGCTCACGAACAGGAATCCCATTACAAGGATGAGAATGACGCTTTTAATTGCTCTTGCGGTCGGTCTGGATGAGCTCCACCCGAATCCTGGATATTGCTTGGTCATCACTTACATTCCACGCTCGAGCAATAGGCTGCGGATACGTGATTCTATTTTTACAGCATGCTGCTCAACCGCGGCAAGCTCAGTTTGGTAAGGATGTGCCAGGTTTTGAGATAAGTCTTTTGTATTGATACGGATGTTATAGCCTGCTCCTCTGATGGCTGCCTGTGCCAATACTGCTCCTGTAGCGCCATCACTTAACGCGGTGATGTTCCCAAATTGGATAACCTGTTCAGCCAGTTCGAGCACACGCAATGACTTGTTGGCTACAGCCATTGGAACCTGAGTGGCGAGCAGGGTAGCTTGTTCAATGGATTTCCGGCGGATATCCTGCTGCTCAGCCGTATCTTTGGGCAGCTTGTAGGCTGCCATTACGCTTTCGAACGCAGATGCGTCCAACTGGATCGATTGGGTGAGATCATTGCGTAAACCTTCGCTTTGGGTGAGTATTGCCTGCATCCTGAACTCAACCTCGGCATATTTTTTCTTGCCGATGGTCAACTGTGCAACCATGGATACCAAACCAGCAGCAGCAGCGCCAGAATATGCAGAAGCAGAACCACCTCCAGGTGTGACTGCCTTTGAGGCTAGAGCATCCAGAAATTCTGTCCCGTATTCGGGTTGTTCAAGAGATGCTTTTTGAGAAGGTTGAGCTAGCGCATACAATTTTTGCTCTAAAATTTGCTCGGGTTTAAATTGGTCCAGCTGCAAGTACCAAACCGCAGCATCCACCAGGGCAGCTTGAGGGATTAATCCAACCAGCTCGGCATGGTGGATCAGTACGCCATAGCGTGCAGCTTCACGGCGGATTGTCTCCACAACCAGAGCCAGTGGGGTTTTGTGATAATTGGTCAGATTCATCGAAATCTGCGCCCGTCCTTCCACAAGCATGCCCAATGCCTTTACAAAGCGCAACCCGCCTGATGAAAAACGAACAGTCTTGGCAATTTTCTCCGCAACGGATAGATCATCGGTCGTCAGGTATATGTTATAGGCGATCAGCGGTTGGCGAGCACCAATGACGGTGGCACCAGCCGATCCTATTTGTTCAGGACCAAAATCGGGGGTGCGTTCAGGTTTTGCACCCATCTCGACCTTCAAGGTTTCATATTGCCCACGGCGGAGGTTTTCTAGATTTGTGCGTTCTGGACGTGTGGCAGCTTCCTCGTATAAATATACTGGAATTCTAAGTTCGTTTCCTACACGCTGCCCCAGATGGCGTGCGATTTGGACAGCATCTTGCATCGTCAGACCAGAAATTGGTACAAAAGGCACCACATCCGTGGCACCGATGCGTGGATGTTCGCCAGTATGATGGTTTAGATCGATCAATTCCGCCGCCTTGCCAATGGAGCGAAACGCAGCCTCTTCCACAGCCTCAGGCGGACCGACGAAAGTGAGCACAGTGCGGTTGTGATCCAGATCAGAATGACGGTCCAGCAAAGTGACACCTTCCACGGAAGTGATCGAATTCATGATTGCCTCCACCACATCTGGTCGGCGCGCTTCAGAGTAATTAGGAATACATTCTAGTATGGTTTTTGCCATGGCTCACCTCGGTTGGTGGAATAGCGTAATTATACCCTCGGAGATTGGGGTAAGCAGTTCCGCAGTAGACAGTTTATGTGCCTGTATCAATGTGAGTTGTTGACGTGAAAAGCTGTTCACGGTAGAATGAAAAGGAAGATCCAATGCCTCGTTTACGATTATTACCATATGCGCTCCTTTTATTGGTGTTCGTCATCACCCTGTCTTGTCGCCAATCCATTCAACCTCTCAATCTACCAACCTACGTTTACAACACCTCTACACCCGAGCCGATAGTCTCTGCCGAATCTACTCCCTCGACGGCTACGTTCCTACCCGTTATAAGGCACCCTGATGACGTCACGATAGTATCTCCAACCCCAGATGTGCCAAAAGAGTTGCCTGCCATCCGCAACGAGGATGATCAATACATCGTACAGGTAGGAGATTCCCTGGGTGGTATTGCATCCAGATACGGTATTACCGCACAGATGTTGATTAATGCGAATCAAATCACCAACCCCGATTTGCTTGAGGTGGGGCAGTTATTGACCATACCTGCTCCTATTCCAGGTGAAGAGGGGGCAGGTTTTAAAGTAATCCCTGATTCGGAGCTTATTTATGGTCCATATGCAGCAAGCTTTGATATTAAAGAGTTCATAAGCCGTTATGATAGCTATCTAAGTCGATATACTGAAGACGTGGAGGGACAAACACTCACCGGTGCTGAAATTGTGCAGTTTGTGGCTCAAGATTACTCAGTGAACCCAAGGTTATTATTAGCAGTTTTGGAATACCAGAGTGGTTGGGTTACGAAGGCTAATCCTACCCAGGAGGCGCGGGATTTTCCAATCGGTAACAAAGATAACTGGCGAAAGGGATTGTATCTACAGCTTGCCTGGGCAGCCGATATGCTTAATCGGGGATATTATCTCTGGAATGTGGATGGGATCGGAGGATGGTTGCTGAACGATGGCATGCTCATCCCCATCGATCCGTCCATTAATGCCGGAACTGCCGGTGTACAGCAATTATTTGCTCTGTTATACGACCGTTCAGGATGGGATACTGCCGTATCAGTCAATGGATTGTTTCCCACCTTCAGCCGGTTTTTTGGTCATCCATTTGATTATGCTTTCGAGCCAATCATCCCTGATGGACTCGAACAACCTTCGATGCAATTACCGCTTGAATCGAATGTGGATTGGGCTTTTACTGGCGGACCTCATGGAGGCTGGGGTTCTGGCTCAGCATGGGCTGCACTCGATTTTGCACCTGGAAGGCAAGGATTGGGTTGTGTTCAGAGCGATGATTGGGTGGTTGCAGTTGCTGACGGCTTGATCAGCCGGGCTGATTCGGGCAGGGTGATCCAGGATCTGGATAATGACGGAAATGAGGGCACTGGTTGGACCGTTTTGTATATGCACATCGAGGGTCGTGATCGGGTAGAGCCGGGGGCGTTTTTAAAAGCTGGTGATAGGATTGGACATCCCTCATGCACAGGGGGGTATTCCACCGGGACGCATTTCCATTTGGCGAGGCGGTATAATGGTGAATGGATTCCCGCCGATCAAACACAAACTGGAATACCTTTTAATCTGGACGGTTGGATTTCTAGTGGTGATGGCATAGAATATAACGGGTATTTGGAACGTGATGGAGAATCAGTCGAAGCCTGGGAAGGTTTTTACCCTGAGAACACAATCCATAGATAAACACAGACAATTATCGCCAGCATATGTGGCGTTGATCTGCGGATTAATGGTGGCATTTGTCAGCCTATCCTGTGCCATTGGGGTGTTGGATCAGAACGACCCACTCTTCAGCACATCCAACGGCAGTGGTAAGCAATCACCTACACCTTCATTGAATTTCCCTACCGATCGGGTAATGGTATCTACAACATATGGCCCGGTAGCAGAAGAAACCCAACAGACATCTACTGACGTACCTACACCCCCGTCGGTACCCGTTGATACTGCACCCCTGCTTTATTACACTCAAGCTGGGGATACTTTGCCTGTAATTGCCACCCGATTTGGGGTTGACATTGAGGCTATTAATTCTCCTGATGGCACAATTCCCACTACAGGATTATTAACTCCCAATACATTATTAATCATTCCACATATGCTGGTAAATACCACCAGCTCGATCAAAATCATACCAGACAGCGAGCTTGTATATTCGCCTTCAGCGATCGATTTTGATGTAGATGCCTTCGTCAATGATGCAGGTGGATATCTGAGCAGGTATAAAGAATGGCTTGGATCTACTCAATGGACGACGGGTGCAGAAATTGTGCAACGGATTGCGATTGAAAATTCGATCAATCCAAGATTGCTATTAGGATTAATCGAGTATCAGAGCGGTTGGGTATTAGGGCAACCATCCAACGCGAAGCAGGAGGATTACCCGCTGGGGAAGGTGGATTTATCATTAAAAGGGTTATATTCGCAACTTGCCTGGGCAGTGAATCAATTGTCGATTGGTTATTACGGCTGGCGCGAAGGCTGGGTGACTAATATCCAATTCTCTGACGGAGTCTCCGCAAGGTTAGCACCCGATTTGAATAGCGGCACTGTGGCAATCCAATATTATATTGCCCAGGTGAATGACACCCCTGGATGGTTGGCAGCACTCGATACCAATGTTGGTATACCAGCGCTTTACAATAAAATGTTTGGCAATCCATGGATCAGAGCAATGCAGGTTGAGCCGCTTTATCCTCCTAATTTAAGCCAGCCTGTGTTGATACTGCCTTTCTTGTTTGATCAAATGTGGAGTTATACAGGTGGGCCACACGGAGCATGGGAACGAGATGGTGCACGAGCTGCTGTCGACTTTGCTCCCGGGAGTACTGAGTCTGGCTGTGTTAAATCTACTGCCTGGGTTGTCGCTACGGCGCCAGGATTGATCGTCAGAGCAGAGGGAGGCGCGGTCGTCGAAGACCTGGACGGAGACGGAAATGAGCAAACCGGCTGGGACATTCTTTATATGCACATCAGTGATATGGCAATCGAAGCTGGAGATTGGGTTGAAACCAGTGATTATATTGGCCATCCTTCTTGTGAAGGTGGCATCGCCACAGGAACACATATGCATATCGCCCGCAAGTATAACGGTGAGTGGATATCGGCAGATGGCCCATTACCGTTTGTATTAAGCGGATGGACAGTTCACGCCGGAAGTATGCCGTATAATGGGACAATGTCTAAAGGGGATAAGACGGTAATGTCAAGTGTTTATGGCTCATACGAATCATTGATCATGCGGACTCGTGATAACCCTTAGCAAGGAGTTTCCCTTCTTGACCGGGTTAGTGATACTATCTGGATATCTTATCAGAAAATGAACCAGCTTTATAGAATCGCAATCTTACTAATTGTATTAGCAATGATCTTAAGCGGATGCGAAGAAGCCTTCACTCATGGCCAATCATCCCAGTCCAGCGAGATGCCTATACAAACTCCGACCCAGATTTTATTTATCAACCAACCTAATATCACCACTACCCCATTGCCCACTCGACCTCCGTACTCGCCCGGTGAGCTGGTTGATTATATTGCCCAGACAGGAGATTCGCTATCGGCCATAGCCAACCATTTTAATACCACCGAAGAAGAAATCCTGGCTGCAAATAGCTTCATCCCAACAGATGCATCGACAATGCCCCCTGGAATGCCAATGAAAATACCTATCTACTACCAGCCTTTCTGGGGTTCACAGTATCAAATCCTTCCGGATAGTTTGTTTATCAATGGTCCAGCACAGGTGGGCTTTGATTCCTCTTCGTTCGTAACAAAGCAACCGGGCTGGTTGCGTGGATATACTGAATATGCCTTTGATGGCAATCGTACGGGTGCTGAAATCATCGACTATGTTGCCTTAAATTTTAGTGTAAGTCCACGATTGCTGCTCACCTTGTTGGAATATCAAGATGGGGCATTAACTTTACCCACCATGCCGGAAGAGTTAGGCGAATATCCGCTGGGATATCACGACTGGCAGCATAAGGGTTTATACATGCAACTGGTATGGGCAGCGAACTTATTGAATAATGCATACTACAATTGGAGAAATGGAGTATTAGTAGAGTTTGATCACCTGGATGGAACCCAAGAACGTCCTGATCCATGGCAGAATGCTGCAAGCGTAGCCTTACAATATTATTTTTCAAGGTTAGTGGATGACGATCAATATGCACGTGCAGTCGCACAGGATGGATTTGCACAGTCGTATTTTGAATTATTTGGTGATCCATGGCAGGTGGTTGTAACTCACATCCCTGGTAGTCTGTCACAGCCGGCATTTACTTTACCTTTTCTGCCTGGCTTAACCTGGGCTTTCACCGGTGGACCGCATACAGGCTTTGGTGACGGTGAGCCTCTCGCAGCAATCGATTTCGCACCAGGCGCATTATCCAGCGGTTGTGTAACCACCGAAGAATTCACAACGGCAGTCGCTCCAGGCGTGGTGGTACGCTCAAGTGCAGCTGCGGTTGTGCTGGACTTGGATGGGGATGGTGATGAGCGGACGGGCTGGGTGGTGTTTTACTTCCATATCGAGGCAAAAGATCGCGCCCCCTTAGGTAAGGTCCTAAAGGTTGGTGATCCTATTGGTCATCCATCTTGCGAAGGTGGTGAGGCGACCGGCACCCATGTGCATATTGCCCGGAAATATAATGGGGAATGGATGCCTGCAGACAGCATAATTCCATTTAATCTTGGAGGTTGGGTGGTGCATAAAGGTTTGGCGGAGTACGATGGGACACTAACTAAGGGGGGACGGACGATTGTTGCCTGTACATGCGCAGACGCAACAAGTCAAATTACTGCAGACAAGTGAGTTCTCAGCCGCCAGTGATTGTGATTAATCAATAATCTATAATTTGACTCTTTTAGGGTGTTTGAATATATTTGAATGATGGCAGCTTCATCCTTACGATTTGTGATTGCCGGGCAATTAAAAAGGGATTTTGCACTCGTCCCCAGTGGGAGAGCTCTGGTTGATGTTCCGGGGGGAATCTAATCTATGCTGCAGCTGGTTTTGGAGTGTGGCAGCCCATAAACCTGGTTGGTTTGGTGGCAAGAGTCGGGGAGGATTACCCACGTGAATGGCTGAATGAGATCCGTGATCGAGGATTTGATATTCGAGGGATACGAATATTACCTGAGGCTATCGATTTGAGGTCCTTTTACGTTTACACGGATGTGTATACACGATTAACTGAAGATCCTGCAGCACATTTCACCCGATTAAAGCAACCTTTCCCCAAGGCACTACTCAATTATATGCGGCCTGGAACAAGCTATGATAGTCGCTCACACCTTACACCGACTTCATTACGCCAATCGGATATCCCGGTGGATTATTTAGACGCGACTGCAGCTCATCTATGTCCGATCGATTACCTGACCCATACATTGCTCCCAGCAGTCCTCCGTCAGAATGGTTTTTCGACAGTCACGCTCGATCCAACTGTGGGTACGATGTCACCTACATTTTGGGATGATATCCCGGCTCTGGTCACTGGTTTGACTGCTTTTCTACCCAATGAGGAAGAGATGACCAGGTTATTCCATGGTAGGAGCACAGATCTTTGGCAGATGATGGAAGCTATTGCTGATTATGGGTGTGAAATTGTAGTGGTTAAACGAGGTGAACGCGGCCAATTCTTGTATGATCGAGCTACAAAGGGGCGATGGGAGATCCCGGCCTACCCGGCTCGGTTGGTCGATCCTACCGGTGCAGGTGATTCATTCTGCGGGGGTTTTTTGGCTGGATACAGGCAGACATACGACCCTGTCCAAGCTGCTTTGTTTGGAAGTATTTCGGCTTCGCTCACCATCGAAGGTAGTGGCATATTTTATGCGTTGGACGCCCTGCCTGGGTTAGCCCAGGCAAGATTAGACGCTTTGAAAGAAGGTATTCGAAAGGTTTAAATCTGAAAATGAATCCGACGATCATTGAGCGAGTATTGGATCTGGCAGTACAGATTCAACAAATTCCTGCACCGACGTTCAAAGAAGAACGACGTGCTGAATTCGTCCAGCGCACTTTCAATGATCTGGGGCTTAACGATATCAGCTTGGATGATCGTGGCAATGTTTACGCCAGGCTCAGGGGGCTCGGGAAAAAACCTGCGACTGTGGTTTCTGCTCATTTGGATACTGTGTTTACCCAAGATGAAGATTTACCCTTGAGTCGATCAGCAGAAAGAATTACTGGTCCTGGGATAGGTGATAATTCTTTAGGCCTGGCAGGATTATTTGGATTGTATTGGGCGTTAGGTGAAAACCTTGGCAATATGCAAGGTATGCCAACCTTAGATGGAGACCTGTGGTTGGTGGCTGATGTGGGAGAAGAAGGGTTGGGCGATCTAAAAGGGATGAAAGCGGTCGTAGACCGAATTGGGAAGGATGCCTCTGCCTACTTAATCCTTGAAGGGATGTCATTTGGGCAAATTTATCACCGTGGGCTGGGGGTGCGTAGATATCGCATCAGCGTGCATACCAAGGGAGGACATTCCTGGGTTGATTATGGGAACCCATCCGCGATTCATGAGCTGGCGGAGATGGTAGTCAAGATAAAGAATCTCGCCTTACCGGTAGAACCGAGAACTTCCTTGAATGTGGGGATGATCACAGGCGGCACATCCGTCAATACCATTGCAGCCGAGGCATGCCTGGAACTCGACCTCCGCTCGGTAAACACACAGGCACTCAATGTACTTATTGGTCAGGTTTTGGCTATCGTCGAAGAGTCGAACCGAAAATATGGTGATGTGTTGATTTCCAAGGCTGAAGTGATTGGAGACCGTCCAGCAGGAGAGATCCCAGCTGACCATCCGTTGGTTAAGTTAGCCGCGAGGTGTTATGCCCGGGGAGGAACCAATGTGAGATTAAACATTGGCTCGACTGACGCCAATGTACCGCTCAGCCGAGGACTACCAGCTATTTGTGTTGGATTGACCACTGGTGGAGGTGCACATACCATGGGGGAGTATATCGATATTAAACCCCTGGAACATGGATTGGAGACGTTGGTCGATATCATTCAAACGATTTTTCGGCGGGGTATAAATAACACTTGAATTTATCGTCCTCAAGCCAACCGCATCCGAACGTCAAGTGCTGCCGTTCCTTGCGAGTCAGGGAACACACGTAGAGGGTTGATCTCAATCTCAGCAAGCTGGGGGAAATCAGCTGATAGCTGACCGAGAAGAACGAGTGCTTTCAACACAGCTAGTCGGTCAGCCGGGGGCAGGTTACGAAAGCCGAGCAACCTTCGCCCAGCCCAGGTATTTTCCAACATCCACTCCGCATCTTGCATCGTCAGGGGAGCCAGAGAAAATGCAACATCCTTTAACCCCTCCACTTCCACGCCACCGGAACCGAACATGACCATGGGTCCAAACTGTGCATCCTGGATTGCCCCCAGGATCACTTCCTGCCCTGCAGGGAGCATACGCTGTATATTAACACCCTGGATATCGGCATTTGGGTAGGCTGTTTGAGTATTGGAGATTATTTGGCTAAATCCGGTCGAAACGGCGTCTGCATCCATGAGGTTGAGCATCACACCACCCACATCGGATTTGTGAGTGACGTCGGGAGAAGCAATTTTCAGCACAACAGGGTAGCCTAGCTCCTGGGCTTTGATGACCGCTTCATCTGCTGTGGTTGCCAAATGCATGGGCAGCGCAGGGAGCTGATAAGCTTTTAAAATCGTGGTTGTTTCTGTAGCGTTTAAATTCCCTGGGAATCCTGTGCGCAGATTCAAGACCTTCTGGACTGCTTCTTGATCAACGGGAAAATTCGCGGGTGGATTCTCCTGAGAATATTTAAGATACTCTGCATGCTGAGCCAGGACGGCTAGGGCAGAAGCGGCACGTTCCGGGAAGCGGTATTCAGGCACGCGTGCAGCTCGAAAATGCTCGACTGCCTCCTGGATCAAGCGTTCCCCCATCAGAGCAACCGTGACGGGTTTATCTGAATTCTGTATCACGGGGATCATTGATTTGGCAACCGCACCCGCGGTATGCATGGGTGGAGGAGGTGTGACCACCATGACGCCATTCACACCTTGATCGGCAAGCAATACCTGCAGGCAAGCTGCAAATTGCTCGGGAGAGGCGGAAGCAAGCATATCCACCGGATTAATTAAGCTGGCAGCAGGCGGCAGGAGCTGGGCAAGTTTTGCTTGGGTCTCGGGTGCCAATACAGCCAGAGACATCCCATTCATTTCTAACGCGTCTGCCGCAGTCACTCCCGGTCCACCTGCACTGGTTAGAATTGCTATCGCACGACCTTTGGGAAGTGGACACCAGGCTAATGCACGTGCCCAATCGAAAAGCTCTTCACTTGTATCTGCACGAATCACGCCCGCCCGGCGAAACGCGGCATTGAACGCATTTTCCTGACCGGCCAGGGCACCCGTGTGAGAGGCAGCTGCGCGCTGCCCGGCTGGATAGCGACCTACCTTCAGTGCCACGATAGGTTTCCGACGGGTGATCTTGCATGCTTCCTGGACGAATTTTCGCCCATCACTAACACCTTCCAAATACAAAGTAAGGACACGCGTGAAATGATCATCGGCGACGGGAGCTAACATATCCGTTTCATTCACATCTGCTTGATTTCCCAGGCTCACCAGGCGTGATAGTCCAAAACCCTGCCCGCGCGCCCAATCGATCACCGCAGCGCAGATAGCCCCTGAGTGAGATATAAAGGCAACATCTCCGGGGGGTGGGCCGGGTGGGGGAAGAAACGTAGCGTCTAGAGGCAGGTGTGTATCGAGTAAGCCGATACAATTAGGCCCGATCATGCGGATGCTGCTTTGCCTGGCAATATCCAGCAGCTCGTGCTCTAATTTTGCGCCAGTTTCTCCGGTCTCACGAAAACCTCCCGAAGCCACAATTACTGCATGGATGGCCCGCTCAGCGCACTCTTTCAAAACCTTAGCTACTCCTTCTGCGGGGATCAAGATGATCGCCATATCGACCGGGTCTGGCACTTCTTTGACCGAGGTATAAATTGGTCGACCGAAAAGGTTGCCTCCTTTTGGATTTACAAAATGGATTGCGCCTTGATAATTGCATTGAACCAGGTTACGCGCCAGGCCATAACCAAGCTTATATGGATCGGTGGATGCACCTACAACTGCGATGCCTTTCGGTGCAAAATAAGGAGTGAGAGAAGTGGATAAATTTCCCATGGGTTGTAGTTTTTGATTTGACTGTTATCGAATGATTATGGATAGAGAAATCCAATGAAAGACCCGGGCGCGAGGTAAGTAAGACCTGAGCCATCGAATTTAACGGTTAGGATACTCACATTTTCAACGCTGCTCCCCTGGACTTCCAGGACTAAGGTCTGAGGATCCAGCCATCCGATAGGAACGAGCCAGCTTATTTCTGAGTATCCAGAGACACTTAATAAGGTTGGATCGGGTACTTCGGTAATAACTTTGCCATCCCACTGAGGCAACACGGACTGTTTCTCGGAACGTGGAGGGTTGGTCTGCGATGCTTCCACTGGCTTCTTTCCATGCAACAAATTGATCATCAGGTGAGAATACAGCTTCGCCAGCCCCACGGTCGCTGTCAGGTCTTAATGGGATGGTCACAACCGCCGAGAAATCAAAATTATGCACAATACTCACTGGACCGATTCCATTCGCAGGTGTATAAGCGATCCAGGTCTGGTCATCTGAGATACCAATAGGATCTTTGGTATCATCTAGGCGGGTTTGAGTTTGATAATCAGATAGGTTGAGATAACTGAGCGATGCGCGCGGTTCAAAGACGATATCACCACCAATTCCATAGGGGACGGAAGTGTACCATATACCCGCAGGTTGACCATCATTAACAGAAATTGCCAATGGCCTTACAGCCGTACTTTCAGTGCTGGAACTCTGCAGGATCGGATCAATTGTGGTGATAGTTTGTAAATCTCCTAAATATAGATTTGAGCCTAAGCCGTAATCCTGATACTCGAGAAGGGTAAACGCGAAGATACCTCCACCCGGGGCGCTGATGATATTTAGCAGATTATATGCTGCTCTTAGCAGGGTGACATTACTATTGTCATTCTGCCAGAGCTCCCCCCCATTTTCAAACGTAAAATAGACTAATGGAGGCAATATCGGTCCCGGCGAATATGTTAATCGGCCTGCGATAACGGCTTGTTGGAGTGAACCGATCCCCAGATTGACCGATTGCAGCTCACCCAGCAATTGACCTCCTAAATCGAAATAAGACACTTTGCTGCTACCAGATGAGAATGTGGTAATTCCGTTGGGAAGATTAAGATTTATGCTGATGGGGGTTGCCGTAGGGGTGTCGGCTGGGAGTGGAGATGGGGAAAGAGTCGGCTCAATCGTCGGGATCTCAGTTGGGGTCGATGAGGCGATGGGCATGTTAACCTGGGTGGGAGTTGCTTGAGTGGTCGAATTCGAGCTACATGATACGGCAAATAGGAGGAAAATCAACGACAGTATAAATCTAGTTTGTAGTTGAGCCACGATTACCTCCAATTCCTTAGTCGTGAAACTTATTTGAACAATTTTACCTGTAATTATTTAATCTGCGTATATCGATTGATGTCAGACGTACGTATCCGCTTAAGATTTATGAGTTCGTCCACCTATTAGACTCACCTTATATAATTCATCTCCTGGTAATTATTTATCGGTTATACTTTAATGGCTCATAATAGAGAACTTTTGATGGGATTATCGGCAGTAGAGGATTGTTGTAACGATACAGATCAAGGTGCATCTAAATAATGGATGAAAATAAGGTCGAAACTGAAGGCTTTTCGTTAAAAGCCTTACAAGCAGGCGATCCGGGAGAATTTTCTCGTCTCGTAGAGGCATACTCTAACAAGATATATCGCCTGGCAATCAAAATGCTGAATCATCAGCAGGATGCTGAAGATGTCTTACAAGAGACATTTTTAAAAGCTTATCGAGGTTTAAAATTATTCGACGGACGATCAAAGATATCAACCTGGCTTTTCCGGATCGCAACCAATGAAGCCTTAATGGTAATAAGGCGGAAGCACCCGGAGATGATATCGATTGATGAACCGGTAGAAACTGAAGCAGGTGAACAAGAACCAGTCCAAATCATTGATTGGTGTTGTTTGCCAGAAGAAGAGTTGTTATCTGAAGAAACCAGGCATAAACTGGATGCAGCTGTACAGAAGCTGCCCGAGAGATTAAGAGTGGTTTTTCTGCTGAGAGATATTAATGACCTGTCAACCCATGAAACAGCTGAAGTTCTTGGTTTGAGTGATACTGCGGTAAAGACTCGACTATCACGTGCACGCCTACGATTAAGGGAAGAACTATCGATGTATTTTGGAGAACGGACGAGTGATTTACAAAAGGTTCAGGTCGATAAGCTATTACAACCCTCCCATAAAGAGCCTGGAGAACGCACTTCTTCACTCCAGAGAAGAAAATAGATGATCATGGACACTAAGAAACGACACGAACATAAAAATTGCCGGCGGCTGCTTGGATCACTTTCAGAATATGTAGATGGAGAATTGGATGAGGAGCTGTGCAGTGTCTTAGAACAGCATTTGGAAGATTGCGAAGATTGCCGTATTGTGGTGGATACACTGCGAAAGACTGTTTACCTGTACCATGAATCTGCTCAAGCAGAAGATATCCCTGGAGATATTCGCCAGCGTTTGTATAAGTCATTGAATATCGAGGAATATTTAGAGAAGTAATGCCTTTAAGTGGAAATTTTGCCTCAAATAGGTATCATTTGAGGCGGCGATTATCACCTTCACGGACCGTAACCCCCTGGGCATCCAAATATTCAAGCAAAGCTAAAACATAGCGTCGACTGGTGTTGAAGTGGTCACGCACTTCAGCTGCAGTTATGGTTTGCTTCTTTTTTAGCAGAATAATAATCTCAGATTGCATCAAATCATAGTCTTGTTTTCGGAAGACCACATCGGGTGGGATGGGTATCAATAACCCCACTTCAATCATGGCATTATAAAGCTCCTCACCCACCTCGCTCAGGCATTCTTTCACTGTTGGCGGAGAGAATGGTGAAGCTGCGAACCGGGCTAGTAATTTATTCACGGATTGCTGTTGTTGGGAGCTGAAATGAATGCTGAATCCAGCTTGGCGCAGGAAAGGACCGATTTCTTCGACCCCACCTTCGGCTACAATCCTTCGCAAGGTAGTATTAAATAAACGCGGAGATAACTTCAGGCGGGATTTTAGCTCTTCACGCGGGAGGCCACGCCGCAAAGGGAAATTTCTATGATAATCATCCACCTCTTGTAGGATCTGGCGATTTAGCTGTAGCCAATAAGATTTGGATGTGATCAAAGTTTGGGGAGATAATACAGACTGGTCTCCGTTTTCCAATACGATAATATCCCCGTTGATGACTAATTCCTGGATAGCTTGATTGGCAGCCGATGCATCAAGGTTCGAACGGGTGATGACACTCTGTAATGGAGCAATCCCCTGGGCGAACATGGATTGGAGTAAAACCTCAGCCGGGGTACCTTTGGACAGAGTGTCGAGTCCAGCTAATTCTTGTGAAGAAAATCTCTTGTGGCGTCCCTTTGGTTGAGGATCAATGACTGTTCCTCCACCCAATGTTTCACCTGGGGAGGGACGTCTCAGAATATATCGATCGCCCCGGATTGCGACGACTGGCTCATCAAGCTCAAGCTGCAGCCAACCTTCATCTCCAGGTAATAATTCTTCACTTCCTAATAAGCGAATCCTTGATTGGATCTCTGCTGCCCCCAGGAAAAATTTAACCTGGGTGTCATGTTTCAACGATTGGGATATATCAGGTAATAATCGAAAACGGACATCAATACGCCGGGTAGGTTGATAAGTCCCTGGATGTGTGATCACATCCCCCCGTTTAATCTGATCTACCGTCACCCCAGAGATATTAACTGCGGTACGGCTGCCCGGGACGGCTATTTCTTCTTTCCGCCGGTGGGTTTGGAGGCCACGTATGCGGGTGTGTAATCCTGTAGGAAGGATTTCCACCTCGTCACCTGTTTGCAGGTTACCCTCACTGAGTGTACCTGTAACAACAGTGCCAAAGCCTGGCATCGTAAATACGCGATCGATGGGTAGGCGGGGGCGTCCGAGGTCAGCTCGAGCAGGTCGGTCAGCCAGGCACTCACTTAAGCGTTCAAGTAATTCAGGTATACCCTGACGTGTTCGAGACGAAACACGAACAATCGGTGCATTTTCCAGTACGGTGTTTTTTAATGCTGAATGGATATCATCTTCGACCAGGTCTAGCCAGTCGGGATCAGTAATAAGATCGACCTTGGTAAGAGCAACCACTCCACCATTCACCTGCAAAAGGTTCAAAATTGCCAGGTGTTCATTGGACTGCGGCATCATCCCTTCGTCAGCCGCGATGACAAAAAGGGCTGCATCAATACCACCGATGCCGGCAAGCATGTTTTCGATAAAGTCGCGATGCCCTGGTACATCTACGATGCCAATATCCTCTCCAGAAGGTAGAGTGAGCCAGGCAAAACCCAGATCAATGGTCATCTCCCTCTCTCGCTCTTCTTTGAGGCGGTCGGGATGTGTACCAGTTAGTGCTTGCACAAGGGTAGATTTTCCGTGGTCAACGTGCCCGGCAGTACCAATAACATGCATAATACTTAGCGTGAGTGTCCCATGGTATGTTCGTAGGTTGTGACCCATTCATGCGCAATTGCCAGGATGGATTGCAGCCGTTTTTCAACCAGCTCATTAGCTTGCTGCAGCAAATCCTTCACTTCTTGCAACTCATCTTCAATGTGTGTGGTCTGTTCAGCGAGTTTACCAGACTGGCGAACGCTTTCATTACGTTGCTCTTCCTGGGTCAGGGTGTAGTTTGTCCAACGTTTCTGATCATCAGCTTTAAATGTAACCCATTCCTGACGAAATCGGTCTTCTGATAGGCGTTGGATTTCGGTTATTTCAGTAATCCGCCTTTCTACACGTTGAGTCAATTCTTCAAGATTTGCCTGGATGCGCTTCACTTCCCGGTGAGTGGTATCCAAGGCGACTAATTGTGATTCTATATCCACCGCCTGGTTCTCTATAGTATCAAAGCGTGATTGCCATTCTTTCCACGTGCGTTCACGCTCGACCTGGGATACAGCTTGCTTGTTGAGAAAACTTGTCATCGCTTCACGGCGTTCGTCTTCGACTGTGATCAATTCGTTGATTCGAGTATCCAATTTTCGCAAATTGGTATTGATGACTTCCGATTGACCCCTCTGATCATCCATGCGTTTCCTCAAGGCATTAACCTCACCCTGCAGGTCTACGATACGTTTCGCGTCCTGACGGCGTCCATCTTCGAGTAACCGGACCGTGCGGGTATATTCCTCTTCTTCAATTCGAACCGCATCAATTTTTCCTCGCAGCTCATCCAAAGTACGCCGTATCGCAATTTCAACATCGATACGTGCCTGTATATTTTTATCCAATTTGGGAATAACTTCCAGCTGTTTCTGCAGGTCGGCGAATGTGCCATCGAAGGATTTTATTTGTACTCGATAGACTTTTTCGGATTCATCAATTCGTAATTTAATCGTCTTATCCAACTCGTCAAGGGATTGCTTGCTTTCCATGCGAGCACGAACGAGGGACTGGTCATACTGATCCATTCGGGTAATAATGGCTGAAAGACGGGTAATCTCGCTGTTCAAGCCCTTGCTTTGTTCTAATGATGCTGCCAGATTACCCTCTAAAGAAATTAATTTGCTTTCTAGGAGGGCAATCGCGTCTTTTTCTTTTCGCCGATCTTCCTCCACCCATTGAATACGCTTTTGTAGCTGGTCAATATCCATGCGAGCTCCTATTCCATTAATGAGCTAAACAAAATTTCCCGTCAGAGTGGATGATGGGACATACCGATTATAGCATGAGGTAGATTTATGGCACTTGCCAGGAAATTAGATGAGAGAATACCTGCGAGACATTCGTCAAAGATGGTAAAAACCATTGAGGAAAAAGTCCTACCAGAAAGATAAAGATCACCCCTATGCTTATGAAGAATATCAGACCCCTGCTTTCCTTAATACTCCAACCTACATCCTCTTTACCCATAACGAGTACTGCCATTGAACGAATCCCGCTGATCAACAAACCCACACTGCCAAGTAATGTAAAAATCGCGGTGATAAATGATTGATTTGCCAATCCACTCCACACGGATAACCGTACCGGAAAGCCAGCCAGTAGAGGCATTCCAGCTACCGAAAAACAACCTATGATAAGGCCCATGGATGCTATGGGCATACGGCGAGCTATCCCTTGAACCGTGCGAAACTGCAGCGCCTCGGCGCCATGAGCTAACCTTGCATTGTATATTGCAGAGAGCGCCAATGCCCATACTCCGGTTGCCAGGGCATGGGGGAGCAATAAAGTAAAGAATAATGACAGTCCATTGTTTACCGTGATAGCCAACAATGAAATTCCAATCTCAGTCATACATGCATAACCGAAAATTCGTCCCAAATGCCGTTGAAAACCTGACCATACTCCTCCAACAAATACCATCATCGCACCGCAGAGCTGCAGCAGGTTGATAACAGTATCTGAATTCCTCAGCCAAGTATAACGATCGAGAAAGCCCAAGACCCAAGAGAGAGACCATCCATGGGAGGATAAGCAGGATGAAACCAACGGTATAAGGATGAGATTCTTCAGCCAGGATTGGTATCCAGGTGTGAAAGGGAAAGATTGCCAGTAAAAAGAGAAATCCAAATGCCAGGGAAAAGGAGTGCACGTGCGACCAGGGTTAATTCCTCGGGACTAGCTTCCACCCCGGCAAGGATCCAGCCGGAAAACAATATGAATGGCATACCAAAGGTTTGGAAGGAAAGAAAGCGCAACACACCCCTGCCAGGAGGATTGCCTGGTTGTACCAGGATTGGTACACAGATCAGAGCAGCTAATTCAAGTAACAGGGCCGCATACAGAAAAGGTTCCACTGCCAATGCAGCAGTCAACAAGGCTACTAAGACCATTCCTAAAGGGACAAACATTCGCCCAGAGTTTGTCACATATACTACCGCGAACCAAAACCCAACTAACAGATAGATAGTTACCAGTAATGGTTGGTCAGATTTATCGAGGATAAATTGGCGACCGAGAACGTTTAGGGTATCATTTATCTTGATAGACCATGGACCAATCTTGATCAATTCATTTATGGGTAGCTTCCAAGCAATTCCAGCTAACAAAATCATTATTGCTGTGCCAATTACCACAGTAAGGCGATACCAGTGTCGGAAGAAAAATAAAATTGCTCCTACAACTCCTGGGATGATGATCCAGATGAGGGATGAACTCATGGATTGCTCTCCATGCTCGGGGCGATCAATATATATGCCCCTACCAATGCCAGTCCCAGGTTTACTCCAGCGAGCAATCCGGTTACCAGGGTCGATGTCTCTATGGCAGCATAGATGATTTCAAACCCAGATAAAAATGTTAGCAGTCCTATGATGACTCTTAATGGATGGGTTGTCAGACTTATTTGTAAAAGCCCAAAGCCCATCATTACGAAACTTCCCCAACGGATTGGAATGCTGATCATCGAAAGCCAGGATTCTGAGTGAAGAACCAATGATGAGATAGTCAGCAATAGTATTGTGGCTGCCAGTATGCGGAAGATTGGTCCGAATTTTATCGATTTTTCAGAATCCCGCCAGGCATCAGGCACACTGGTTATTGCCATTCCGAGGATCGCCCCAGCCATCCATCCGGCTACCATTTTTGCAACTGCCATTTCCAGAGGCCAGGAGGCATATACCAATAAAAACACGCCGATGTACTGAACTGCCAGAGCCCCAATAATGTAACGCCAATCTCGGCCGATTAAAACATAAATCGACGTCAGGCTGACTAATATAACTGCTCCCAGTACGATCCAATCAGAGCCCATAAATCCTGATCATCTCTGCAAAAAGACAAAAATCAGAGCAAATATGACTAATGCCCAAAGGATACCAGCATCGCCTTCCAATATCGTAGAAACCAGACCAAATAGCCAGGTTATCGAGCGGAATAATTTCCATAAAAACCGATATAACCATTGAAGAGAAAATAGATTATTCCAAAATGAAGAATTAGTTGAATAATTTACCAGGGGATAACGCTGGGGCTGGCGCCAGGCAATATATAAAATCGCGCTGGTAATTAAGAGCGTGATGGGGCCGATAATCCATCCATATAATGGTAATCCACTCAAATTGGGGTATACCTTCCAACCAATGAATAGATGTGTAAGGGTAATTATGACCAGGGAGAAAGGGTAAAGGAACCAGACCCATCGTTCGATATGTTCGGATGGATTTTTATCCACAGGGTAAAGCCCCCGCATTGAATGGCGGACGAATCCGGCCAAAAGGAATGATTGGATCAGTAAAAATATCCACGAAACCACTGAAAAGAGAGTTATATTCACAGTAGAGTTTGATGAGTACTGGTAGAGGGTCGTTCCTTGCCAGGTGGGGCTGAATGGCAGAGTCGATAAATTGACCACACCCAGTATTATTAAAGGGAGAAGGTTCCGGTGGCGTATCGACATGGAAAAGATAAGTCCACCAGATAGTAAACAAGCAATGCTCCAGGCAAGGCAGGCGGTGGGGTGGTTTAATACCGCAGATGTGATAGCAAGTGAAGCTGTTCCAAGCAGCCAATATGGTCTTCCATCCAACTCGTCTTTTGTAAACATCCAATTGATGGCAGCAAACAAACCCGCCATCGTTGTTATCCCCAAGAGAAATGGGGTAATCACTCCTATTACGCCAATACTCGCCGTTCTAACCAATAGAATATAGCCTGAAGCTGCCGGAATCAGGCGTAAGGCCGTTCCTAAGCCTCGCCTGATTGGTAATCCCTGAGTAAATGGTAATTGGAGCGGTAGAACACCCAGGCGTAAACCAGCAGCCAAAACGAGATACAAGCTGGTAGCTTGCGAGATTGAATCAAATGATAACAATTCACCATGCGCCCAAAGGGTTAACCCGGCGATTAATAATATAACTACGCCGGCAATTTTTGCAGAAAAAACAATGATGACCCGCTCGCGTGTTTTGCTATCCAATACTTGACCTAACAAAACAACCAGCTCAATGATATCTAATGCAGTCCAGGCGAGTAACAAGGTTAGTGGATTTCCAGCTGTTACCGCGAGTAATCCTACACTAGTCATAATTAATATAACCGCCCAGAATGACCAATTGGATATCACCCCAATTTCGATATTTGTTGTTCGTTCCGATGGGGTGGATCCTGGACTTAATAAATCTGGTTCAATATCTTGAGCTCTATTCTTAGCTAGGAGCGAATCCAGTCTGGTAGTCTGACCGATCTGGGCGATAGATCCAATTACTACACAAAAAGATAGAGACACCAGTGCAAGGGCGAAATACCAGGAGACATCGTCAATTAACAGCGTTGGTGAAATCGGAAACAGGGTTGCAGGCTTCCATTGAAGCAGAGGAATTGTGCGTGGAATATCAGACCTGGCGAGAAAAACCATTGGCAAGCCTGCCAGGACAGTCAGTACAGCCAATAATCCCTGGATACTTAACTTGGGACGAACCAGGTGTAGGATTAGTATGCTAAGTGGAGTTAATACAAAGAGGAATATGGTCAGGAGAATTAGCATATCGGTTGGATCTTTTCTTTACAAGATCATCCCAGATTTTCGGTTAATGTAACGCCCCATCCCAGCCTTACCAAGCCATTGGCTACCATCAACAATTAAAGTGCCACGCAGGAATACTTTTTCAGGGAAACCAACCAGCTCCCAGTCCTCATACAGGTTGTAATCAGTGCGGTGATGAGCGAAAGCCAGCCCATACCGAACATGCTTTTCAGGATCCCAGATGACAATATCCGCATCCGAGCCTGCCATGAGGGCTCCTTTGCGTGGATAGAGTCCGAATATTTTTGCAGCATTGGTGCTCGTCTGTGCAACAAACTGGTTTGGAGATAGCTTGCCTGAACGGACAGCGTATGTCCACAAGATTGGCAGACGATCACCGACTCCGGGTAAACCATTCGGAATTTTGGTGAAATCATTCTTTCCAAGCTCTTTACCAGGGATGGACACAGGTTGACCTTCATAGATTATCGCTTTTGTGCCATCATAGAAGAATGCGCAGTGGTCGGTGGCGATGGTTTGAATGGTGCCATCAGCTAATCCTTGCCACAGGCGGTTATTATCAATTGGCGAACGCAATGGCGGCGAGCAGATCCACTTGGAGCCATCGGGGTGGCGCAGTTTATCAGAAGAAAAGAACAGATATTGAGGGCAGGTTTCGCCCATGACTGATAATCCATGTTCGCGAGCGTAATGAAGCTGATCTACTTCCCCGGCGACATTCATATGCACAAGATAGAGAGCAGCCTCTGCCTGACCCGACAAGGCGGCACCGCGTAAAGCTGCTTCCACGGCTCCCCATGCCGGGCGAGTCAGAGCATGCCATTCAGGCGTTGTGTGACCTGCGGAGAGCGCTTCCGCGACCAGGATATCGATTACATCACCATTCTCGGCATGCAACATGGTAAGCAGATTATGCTTTTTAGCCAGTCGTAATACTTGAAATATTTCTCCGTCATTAAGGCGTAATCGATCATTGTAAGCAGTAAATACTTTAAGGGTGGTGATTCCCAATCCAGGTAATTCATGAATTTCATCTGCCACGCGCTGGTTAAAGTGGGTGATATTCATATGAAAGCCAAAGTCTATGGCGGCCAGATGATCTGCACGTTCATGCCAGGCTTCGACACATACCAGAAGCGACTCATAATCCTGTGAGATAAAATCCAGGGCTGTGGTCGTACCTCCAAAAGCCGCGGCTTTATGCCCAGTGTAGTGATCATCAGAAGAAACAGTGCCAAACATTGGCAGGTTGAAATGGGTATGCGGGTCAACTCCACCTGGCATTACCAGCTTATCTGTTGCATCAACTATATTTGCTCCGTCTGACTTCAAGTTTTGACCAACCAAGATAATTTTTTCTCCGTCCACCAAAATATCGGCCTGGAAAGTGTCGGAATCTGTAATAATGGTGCCGGATTTGATGAGTAAAGACATATCTAAACTCCAGCTTAGGATTTTGTTGATCGGAATAATTCAATTCGACCGGCATCCACTCCGAGTTTTAACTGTTGTATTGTTTTCCCAAGAACCGGATGATACAGGTCAGGCGCAATCTCTGCCAGGGGGATGAGAACGAAAGCACGTTCTGAAATGCGTGGATGAGGAATAGTTAATCTTGGTGTTTCTAGCACAAGATCATCATAAAAAAGAATATCCAGGTCGATCAAGCGTGGTCCGAAGCGAAAAGTCTCCTTGCGTCCAAGAATGACCTCAATCTGTTTCAAGAATTTCAACAAGTTTGTTGGTTCTAGGGACGTATCAGCTTTGATAACTTGATTTAGGAAGGCAGGTTGATCCGAATATCCCCAGGGCTCTGTTTGATAAACAGATGACTGAATGATAGGTTGGACCTTTGGTGGGAGGCAAGAGATCGCATTATGGAGATTCGTGAGTCTATCTCCAAGATTGCTCCCCAAGGAGAGATATATTGCGTGGGTCATGATCTTACTTTTTTTGGATTTATGACTTATAGTCGCTCGATAATGGTTGCTGTCGCCATCCCGTGACCAATACACATCGTTTGCAGCCCAAAAGTGCCATGGGTACGTTGTAATTCGTGCACAAGCTTGGTCATTAGTACTGCACCTGTGGCGCCCAATGGATGGCCCAAGGCAATTGCACCTCCATTTGGGTTCACTTTGGATAAATCAGGCTTGATTTCCTTCACCCAAGCCAGGATAACTGAAGCAAAGGCCTCGTTTATCTCAATCACATCCAATTGATCCAAGGATAGTCCAGAACGCTTAAGAGCCTGCCTGGTGGCATGGATTGGACCATCCAGCATTAGAACCGGATCAGAACCAGTCACATAGCGGGTACTTATGCGTGCCAGAGGATTGAGGTTATAAGTACCAACTGCTTTGGCAGAAGCCAATACCAATCCTGCTGAACCATCACTGATCTGGCTGGCATTCGCTGCAGTGACTACTCCATCAGGTTTGAAAGCTGGTTGGAGTGATGCCATCTTCTCTCGATTGGGAGGCATGCGCACCCCCTCATCGATCTTGATCACCCTTCCATCAGATAAAGTGATGGGGAGGATTTGGCCCTCGAAATAACCATTCTGAATCGCCTGCATCGCTCGAATATGTGACTGATAAGCGTAGTCATCCAATTCTGCACGAGTGAGGGAGTATTTTTCCGCCATCATTTCAGCGCTGATACCCTGGTGGACCAGTTTATATAGCATCTCTGCAGGCCATTCCTTTGGGTAGTCTGCCCCTAAAGGTTGGTGCGACATCATCTCAGTGCCCCCAGCAATCACGATGTCCATATCACCCGCCAGGATGGCTTGAGCAGCGAAATGGATCGCCTGCTGGCTCGAGCCACACATCCTGCTGAGGGTGACCGCTGGCACTTGCATCGGGAAACCGGCTTTCAATACACCCAAACGTGCCAGGTTAGCCCCCTGGTCTCCGATCGGGGTCACACATCCCCAAACAACGTCTTCGACTAATCCAGGATCAATCCCTGCCCGTTTAACAGCTTCCTGCAGGATCAAAGCGGTCAATTCGACCGGTGAAAATGAAACCAACGCCCCGGTAGGCCTACCGAGGCCAATCGGGGTGCGTACTGCGGAAATGATGAATGCTTCAGACATTTCAACACCTCCTCGGGTTATTGCTATAGCATACCATAATTATTGTATGAGAATTAACTCAGACCGATAAATTTCCCTTTGCCAAGAAGGCCTCAAGCAGCTAAAATTATCAGACTGGGTCTCGTCGAATTAAGGAGAATTCATGGCACAAGCAACATTTCATTTTCCGCGCGGCTTCCTTTGGGGAACAGCAACTGCAGCCTATCAGGTTGAAGGTAATAATGTGAACAGTAATTGGTTCGCCTGGGAACAGGAAGCGGGGCGGATTATTCATGGCGATAAAGCGGGTCTGGCGTGCGATTGGTGGAACGGTCGCTGGAGGGAGGATTTTCGTCGTGCAGCAGAAGGTGCGCAGAACGCTCACCGCATGTCTATTGAATGGAGCCGGATCCAACCGGCGCCAGATCGCTGGGACGAGGATGCGCTCAACCGCTACATAGAGATGGTTCGGGGTCTCACAGAGCTGAACATGACTCCCCTGATCACTTTGCATCATTTCTCAGATCCACAATGGTTTGTCGAGCAGGGTGGCTGGGAAAATGAGTCGGCTGCGGAGTATTTTGTAAAGTATGTGCGGAAAGTGGTGCAGGCATTAAAGGATTATGTCAATCTATGGCTTACCTTCAATGAACCGAATGGTTATGCACTCCTCGGTTTCGCCCTGGGGACGTTTCCACCAGGGAAGAAAGATAACGGGCTTGCATTTAAAGTCATGGTCAATATGGTCCGCGCTCACGCGGCTGCATACCATGTCATCCACCAGATCCAGCCAGAGGCGCGGGTTGGAATTGTCAATTATTACCGAAGTTTGATACCTTCCAGGCCTTGGCTTCCTTTGGACAGATTAGTGACCAGCCTTTTGAAGAGTCTAAATGAGATTTTCCCATCAGCAACCAGGGATGGTGTGGTACGGTTTATATCTTGGCGTAAACGAGTTCCAGAAGCGAAAGGGACACAGGATTTTCTGGGGATTGATTACTATACGCGTGATTATGTCAGCTTCAATCTGTTCAAAGCGAGTGAATTGTTTAGCGAGCGTAGCTTCCGTAAAGATGCTGAGTTGAGTTCCTCTGGTTTTCTTGCCAATGAGCCTTTGGGGATGTTTGAAGCGCTAAAATGGGGGCTGAAGTACAAACTGCCCATCATCATCACTGAAAATGGATTTGATGACACAGAAGACCGGGTACGCCCTCGTTATATGGTGGAACATATTCATCAAGTATGGAGGGCGGTCAATTTTAACTGGCCAATCAAAGGTTATTTTCACTGGACATTGGTGGATAACTTCGAATGGGAGCGAGGTTGGACAAATCGTTTTGGTTTATGGGAGCTCGATGTTGCTACCCAGGCGCGCCATAAACGACCGAGCGCCGATTTGTATGCTGAAATTTGCCGCGAGAATGGCATATCCGATGAAATGGTCAGGCGATATGCACCCACCGTCCTGGCGCAGATGTTTCCAGATTAGCACGTGATAGTGAATACATATGATCGATATAAATAATCTAGAAAGAGTTGTTTGTAGACCAGCACTTGCAAAGGACACTGAAGGTGTACTGGAATTGTGCTCACATATCTGGGATGGTGGAGATTACATTCCACAGGTGTGGGAAGAGTGGATGGCAGACCCGGATGGATTGTTGGGAGTGGCTGAGCTGGGCGGGCGGGTAGCAGGAGTATTTAAGCTCACCAAATTCCAGGAAGGCGAATGGTACCTGGAGGGATTGCGCGTCCACCCTGAATTCCAGGGTAGGGGGATTGCAGCACATATCCATGAATATGTTGTCGAGACATGGCGGTATATGGGGAGTGGTCTCGTGCGCCTGGTGACCCATTCAGAGAACGTTAAAGTGCATCGGATGTGCGAAGAGTCCGGATTCAAGCGCATCGCAGAGTTTATCCCCTACCGTGCACCAATTTTACCGGAAGAGGCGGAGAACTTTACGCTGTTGGAGATGAATGAGGCTCCCCAGGCGCTGGAATTTGTTTTACCCAGTCAGACACATGCATTATCGAGTGGTTTGATCAATTTGGGATGGGTTTACGGTGACCTACAGCTCAAGCATCTTGTTGAAGTGGTTGGACACAAACACGCCTGGTGGTGGCGCGACCGTTCAGGTTTCATTTCCATTTGGGAAGATGAAGAAGATGACGTGCCTCAACCGGGGATTGAGCTGATCGCCTGCCAGATGAGTGAGCTACCAGAGCTTTTGCTGGATTACCGCCGATTGATGACCAAAATTGGATACACCTCCCCTGGTTGGATCGCGCCAAACCAGCCCGAGCTATTACCTTTGATGGAAAAAGCTGGCTTCACGCGCAGCTGGGACAAATCGCTCTACATCTATGAGCTCCGGTCTTCTGATCGTTGAACAGCGTTAGGGATTGTAAAATTTCAGGGGAAGCAGGGTAAATTACCCTTTATGGTATAATGCGCCTCGCTGTGGAGAGAAAACCGCAGCGATTTTAACACGGAGAGGTCGCGTAGTTTGGCCTAGCGCGCACGCCTGGAGAGCGTGTTTCCCGCAAGGGAACGAGGGTTCAAATCCCTCCCTCTCCGCCAGTATATATGGTGGTAGTCGTCAATTTATACCCCAACATATGAGGGTATGGCGGCTGCCCCTTTTTGTTTTAAGAATAATCGTGTGTACTTTCAATCTTGACAACCACCGATTTTACTGAAAAGTTGGTATGCTTCCTCAATGCGGTGAGATCAAACCGCTATGATTTGCACTTTGAGTGCGGTTACGATCTTTCAGGGAAATAATTGATAATGATAAAAGAGGTGATGGGTGTTTCCATCCATCACCTCGCGCCTGACGAATAACGGATCGACTTCAGCGAATAATAACTAACATGGCTGGTTAGTCGTCAGATTTTACTATCATACTCAAACAAGTGATTAAATTTAAGCCGCTACGGGTAATTTTACGCCAAGTAATTGCATTATATCCTGGTTTGAGATGGGGTCATCTTCCACAATCTTGCCATCAGATAGACGGTAGTAGGTCAAACCTCGAATAGAAATGGCCTTCCCGGTTGGCTTGGAACCCATGATCGAACCAGTGTACTTTCCAGTTGCTGTATAGCGCAGCACAACCTGGTCACCTTCAGCCACAAGGTTATCGATAGCAAGATGAAGGTCTGGGATAGCCATTCTCATCATTCCACCAAATTGTATGAGTGACTCAATGCCTTGACCTGTCAATCTGTTAACGTAGTTGGGTGCGCAAAGTTGGTCTATCGAAGAGACATTTCCTTGCTCCAGAACTTCCGTTATGAAACGACGTACTATGGTTTTGTTTTCTTCTGTTGTCATAATAATATCTCCTTGTTGTGATATTAGATAGATTTTTGATATCCACCCTAAATATATTATAGCACCTATTATTACCTTATTTATCCTATATACTAATTTGTAAGAGTATTCTAATCAAACGGAATGGTTAGGTGTTGGAGGTCAAACAAGGAGATAATCTTGGTACACTTTCTTTATCATCGTGTGCACTAAGATTGGTTGAAAAACAGCTGACATAGTTTTGCAACCATTTTCAATGTGCAATATGTGGAGCGCTGCTTTTTCTAACACACTCAGCCAAATATGGGAGTTTACACCAAGGATATGTTCAGCTTGTAACTGGAGGGCGTGTTCTCTGCAAGGAGAGCTCACAAGGGAACGAGGGTTCAAATCCCTCCCTCTTTGCCGCCAGGAAACGCCTGCAGCAATAGCGCAGGCGTTATTTATTAGCAATAGATCAGCTTGCCCTCAAGCATTTGAATGCTAAATAATATCCGCGCTAGGTCGCATTCAATGTCTGTGGAAGCAATTATAGAGATAGATTTGGTTATGGTTTCAGATAAGGGGAAGAAACGTAGTGCGACATTCCTCCTGGGTTTTTACTTCCACAGGAGGAATGTCGCACGGCTCATTCTTGCTTTATGTACATGGTTGTGACGAACGGTGCTCTACCCAATCTGAGCTAATATTCGGCAGCATCATAATTAAGGGGTTGAAAGCTTCGAGTAATATTCCCCCATAGCTTGCCAGCGAGCTACATCGGCCTGACGTGCCCTCGAGTTGACTGTGAAGTAAGCTTCACCCAGACCCTGCCAACGGGATGCACTTATGTCCCGTATTGAGGCATCAAATTTAAGAACCGAGGCCGAATACTTCGAGTAGTAATCGCCCAGTGCCTGCCAGCGAGCTGCACTTATGTCCCGAATCGAAGCATCAAAATTAGGAACAGAGATAGAAGACTTTGAGTAGTAATCGCCCAGTGTCTGCCAGCGGGCTGCACTTACGTCCCGAATCGAAGCATCAATAGCGTTCACATTAACTGTAGAAAATGCCTTTATACCAGGAACAAAATTAACTCCCAGGATTACCAAGACAATAGCCAAAACTCCGAAAGCAACCACGAACTTTATTAAAGTTTTTGTAGACATAATTATCTCCTTTGTGATTAGGATTACCCCCTAAGGTAACCCGCCCAAATTAAACTAATACGATATAATTTATCATATAAACATATTTTATACTATGAGAGTTATATGATAGATGTTTGAGGTTTCGTACACATGCGTATCTAATTAAGCTAGAAAGCGTCGATTCAATGCATAGAATTCTACATATTCTGGGGAATGACATCAGACATGGGCAACTGTCTCCTGGGATAGTAAAAGGGTTAGTTGTCGCCAACTTATAGTCAATTATTATCCACCATGTTTCCGACCCGTGTGCCTGAGCAATATCCACCGTAGTTTGAGCAAGGCATCTTCCCAAGACCTGGGGATCAGTATGCCCCATCAACTCCTGCAAGCAGGACACATAGACACATACGTTTAAAATATTGATGGCGAAAACCCGACGAAATACATTGGACCTAACATGGATTGATGCCCTAAAGAAATTGTTTATCTCCTTTTACTAAGGCACATGGGATGTTATTTCACAAAATCAGACTTTAACACCTTATATGGAAGTTTAAACATAGTGCCTAAGTTCAGCTCGTACCTGCAAAGCATGTTTCCCACGTGGGAAGGAGGGTTCAAATCCCTTCCTTTCCGTCAGTAATAGCCCTCAGCTAACAGGCGTCAGCCGGGAGAAGCCACCCATCTGATCTCGGATTTGATTCTTGTTTACGGGCTGGTGGTGGATGTGTTATATTACAATCCATTAGATCTCATCTAGCAGATTTACACAGGAGTTAGTTATGGACTATAAATCTTCTCGCCAAATGATCAAAGGTGATTTATGGGACGAATGGGACTCTCTCGAGCTCGATCAAAAACAGGGTGTCCCGACACCACTATTGCAGAAGCCCTATTCACCAGGATCCAGCCTCATCGATCTGGTCGCTCCGGCAAAAATTACCGTTGGGAGCATGCCGTTAATCGAAGCTATTCAAAAGCGGCAAAGCTGCCGCACCTACAAGCCTGCGCCGCTCACCGTAGAAGAACTATCCTTCCTACTTTGGGCAACGCAGGGCGTTAAAAAGATCATTATGGATGGCTACGCAACCCGGCGGACTGTGCCTTCTGGGGGGTCTCGCCATCCCTTCGAGACTTACCTGGCGATTCAGAGAGTTAACAACCTTGCTCCAGGTTTATATCGCTACCTGGCTATAGAGCATAAACTTCTGCTTTTAAATGAAGATCCGGAAATTGGAGCAAAAATATCCGAAGGATGCGCGGATTTTGCCCTGGAAAGTGCCGTGACCTTTATCTGGACTGCGATTCCATACCGGACTGAATGGCGCTATGGTCCTCTCTCACCCAAACTGATCGCCCAGGATTCGGGGCATGTTTGCCAAAACCTTTATCTCGCCTGCACTGCCATCCAGGCTGGCACGTGTGCAGTGGGTGCCTATAACCAGACAAAAATGGATCACCTGCTTGGCGTTGATGGTATCGATGAGTTTACGGTTTACTGTGCCCCAGTAGGGAAATGCTAATTTTAGCAAGCCTGGAGAGTATTTTCACCATTATGGGATATGGGAGTTAATTCTCCATTTCCTCCGACAGGGTGAAATTATCCGACTATGCCCTCCTATGCGGGATTGGAACGACTACCTATATTTATCAAATTGTTGTAAAGCGTGAATTATTCGCTTATCCTTGAACAAGGGAATATGATGGAAAAGCAGATAAATGCTACAATTAATTAGCGAGTAAACTTTCTTATTCAACATTATTGGAGGAAATATGAAGATCTTACGCCGCATACTTGGAGTTTTCGTTATGATTGCTGGAATATTGGGCTTGGTGATCAGCATTGCCGGCTTAGTAGGAGTGTGGGCAATTAAACCTACCTTGACTGATTACGCAAGTACCACGATTGACACACTCAACGAGAGTGTCACTACAAGCCAGAATGTCATGAAGGTCACCGGGCAGGCATTAGGAGCGACCGTTGATAGCCTGGATGCCCTATCGACCATGTTGAGCACGACGGCAGCTACAGTGGATGATAGCGTTCCAGTAATCACGGATATCAATGTGATCATGTCTGATACATTGCCTTCCACGCTTCAGGCAGCCACAGATTCGCTTTCAACTGCCCAGGATGCAGCAAAAGTCCTGGAAAGTACAATCAAGTCATTGGATACTTTTCGTTTCTTGCTGAGTGCCAATCCATTGCTGAGTAGTTTTTTGGGTCCGACTGGAGATTCTTACAATCCAGACGTGCCTTTGGCGGATTCTTTGGGTGAGTTAGCCAAAAGCCTGGAAGGGCTTCCAGATACATTTGTCGAAATGTCAGTCAAACTCAGTTCTACCGACGATAATCTGGGATTAATCCAAGGAAACCTGACTACCATGTCTGACAGCGTCGGATTGATCTCATCCAGCCTGGGTGAGTATGAAAAGATGGTCGTTCAATCTGAATCCTCAATGGATAACGTGATCACCATGCTCACAAGTTTCCAGTCCAATTTACCAACCATCCTGAATGCCGTAGCGATCGTGATGACCTTGCTCCTGTTGTGGTTTCTGGCTACTCAGATTGTCATTCTGAGTCAGGGCTGGGAGCTATATCAGGGTACAGCTGACCGAATGGAAAGCACCAGTGATTAGCAAAAGTATAAACTTTCTTATAGTAGAATTGACATATTAGTAAAAATATTATATTAATCCAGACAATAATTGGAGGCTAACAATGAAAGTAACGCTTGACACAACCGTGGGTACCCTTTTAGATGACCCACAAGCTGTAAAAGTACTTGATCAGTATGTACCTGGCATTTCCAGCAACCCAATGATTGCAATGGTGAAGGGCATGTCACTGAAGAACCTGCTCGCAATCCCGCAAGCTGCACAATTCGGATTGACCAAGGAAAAAGTTGAACAAATTCTGGTCGAGGTCAACAAACAGCTTGGGAATAAATAACCTGGAGGGTTATTCCTTAGGTAAAACTTCGCTGATATGGTGACACCTGATATTATTGGGTGACGTCCAGTAATTTCACCACCCCGGTTAATTTTAGATATTCTTGACCATAACCGCTCAGGCTTTTATATGCCTGGGCGGTTTGCGTTTCGATGAAAAAAATAAAAACCCGCATAAATGGGATTGATAAGAATGAATTCTTTCAGCGTAATTATTTATCCATATTTTATGCCTCGAAGTAATGTTGCCAAAAGGAGAGGGTCATTATTGCAAGAAAGGGAGGTAGAAATTCATCTCCTCTTAAGACCAGGATGCTATCACCCGTATTTGATCAGTAACGAGTTTTTGATAATCGTTCAGGACAGGATGTGATAAACTAATAATGAAACGGTGTGTCTCAGATCAAAAGGGATTGGCTGAATGAAAAATCTTCACCTATTATCAATTGTCTTCTCCCTGGCAATGCTTGCCAGCATAGCTTTGTGGTCAGAAAATGCCAGTGCAAATTTCGACAAGCAATTTCAAGGGATCAGCCTATCTGAGAGTGGCCTGCAGGCTGCATCGACCCCCATTCCCACCGATTCTCAATCAGCAACCGCGAGCGTGACGCCTGAATCGCGCCTGCTGCCACCAATAGGGAGCAATGCCGGACTGGTCATTGGAGCAAGTGTGCTCGTGTTGATCATTATTGGAGGCGTTTTAGGCTCCCGGCGAAGGCGAAATCATTGACAGGGTTAAATTCATAAGGTATGCTTGCTACGCTCCGGGTGGGTCCAGCGCGGCGGAACCCTTCGAACCCTGTCAGGTCTGAGAAGAAGCAGCAGTAAGGAGGATATTCCGGGTGCCGCTGGGTAGCTTGCCCGGAGTATTGGTTTAAAATAAAACAAGCGGTGGGAAACACCGCTTGTTTTTTCATTGTGCGAAGATTATTTTGCTATCTATACCTAAGTTGGACATGTGTATCGATTGTTACATTTTCACTGAGTACAAAAGCAGTGTCTCCTGTATCAGTGAATTTCCTCGTAAAATCCAATCCCTACCTGACGCAATATATTTTTGGCTCTAAGTTTACATTTTTTATAAGAATCAGAATTGTGAACCATTGATCCATTGATTTCTAATAGTGTACTTAATTAATGTTACGGACAGGCTGCGGTCAAAATAGTGTCATTAATCGTGGCATGGATAGAGATGGGCTGCCCGCCAAGGAATTTGTTCAAAAATGACAAGGTGTTGTTAAAATTGGGGTAGTCGACGTCCACTGAGATGGTTTTCCCCCGACGACAGGATCCTTCGGGAAAACTGACGGTCACCACAATTTTGCTTGAGGGGTTGGGTGCAACTTGTTTCAGGTTGTCCCATACCCGCTTACATATATCGGGCGGGGGAGAGGGAGTGGAAGCATCACACGTAAGTGCCATGCTGGGAGGAGAAATCGATCCATAATAAGCGCCTTCCTGGGCAGCGTCCCGCATAGCCAGCCAGGTGTAGAGAGCCCGTCCGAATTCGACTGTACCCGCTAACAGGGTCATTAAAAGAGTAATAGAGATAGCTAGCTCAACTGTGCTCTGACCCCCTTCTTTTTGCCTAGATTGGATAGCAGATCTCATTAAAATCTCCTTGCATTTACTCTCCAAATAAATGGATCGGTAGTTCGCGAGAGTGAATATTAATTTGCGCCATTAGCTTATGACTAAAAATCCTTGTTATGGTGCCATTAGGGGTCTGTTAAGGCTGTACACCGATCATGATAGTGCGTCTGTTTTCAGAGTTGATGTGGAAGCCTACTTTATCCAACCCCAGGAAAGGAATGAGGGGCGTATACTGTACCCACACTTGCACATGTATCCGGTCTTCTGATGCAAACTGGATGAGATTAGCGACATTCAGAGGTGGATTACAGGTGGTGTAATCAACATCACCACCATGGTCATACCCGATGGAAATATTGCTATCAGGGATAGTGACCAAGAAGGCTGTCCGACGAACTGCATCCCGGATTCCCACACAATCTGCATATTGCACGATACCATTATCACCAACACCCGCAGCCGCGCCATAGCGGGCACCTTCTCGTGCAGAATTTGTAACGGCGGCGTACATAAATATCATGCGTCCGAATTCAATCAGACCCAGGGTAAGTAATAATGCCAGGGGTAAAATCAGCGCAAACTCCACCAGGGTCTGTGCGTTTGGTTTACTTTTATATAACTTATTTGGATGTTTACTCATCAATGCAACCTGTTTATTGACCTGTTGTTCCGATCCTTAAAACTACCGGTTCCATTAATCTCCGCTCGTGGAAAGCGATCCTCATCATAGTCTGAAACACCTTGTTATACGACCTCTCGCATGGTTTGGTTACTATATCATGTCCTAAATATGCGAGTTTGTCAATCTTAAACCCTATCATTAATGTCAGGATTTTGCCTATTCATTCTGAGTGGGTCCAGCGCGGAGGAATCCTTCGAACGCTATTAGGTCATCGTTTACAATCATGTAATTTCTATGTATAATCTAAATGAAAGACATATTAAAATATACTGATTTTCGAGGGATAAAAATATGGGAAATAGGTTTAAAAGTATAGACCTAGGATTAATATTAATTATTACCTTAGGATTGTTTATTAATGTTACTTCTGCTAATGCACTCCCTATTCAAAATAAAAATATTTATTTACCTATAATTATTAAAGAATACCCCCCTGCTCCCGTATTATTTCCGAATGGGGATTTTGAACAAGGTCCACTTATTTGGACTGAATCTTCCACCAATGGATGGGAGTTGATAGTTAAAGAATTTCCTTATGGATTTAATGCATACGAAGGTACGTGGGCAACGTGGTTGGGCGGTGATTTTCCTGAAATCTCGTATATTGAGCAGCAGATCACCGTTCCGACCAATTTGCATCATCTGACCTTTTGGTATTGGATCGACTCTGAAGATGCTTGCGGCAACGATTTTGGACGGGTCTTGGCAAATTCAAATGAAGTCCATGTGTATGATCTTTGTCAAGCCAATAATACCAACGGATGGGTGCAGGAAGTGATCGATTTGAGTGCCTACGCCGGACAATCAGTCATAATCCAAATTAGAGCAGAGTGTAATACAACCCCTTTTTGCAATCTCTTTATTGATCATGTTGGATTCCAGTACAGTTCCAATATTACGAATTATCCACCCGAAAATATCACAATTGTAAATGACAAAACCCTAAAGTTGGATTCACCTGGCAAGTAGGTTTTTCATTTAATCAACCGAAGCAAAATTTATCTACTGATCACTCTTCTTTGTGTTCAGTGTGTTCAGCAAATCCTTCCTCTTCTTTTATTTTCATGATTTAATATTTTAGCAATGATATTATAATATTTTTTGGGATTTTTACTGATATTGCCAGTCAGGCATGACTATATATGGTGGTAAGGAAGAAATTCCAGCTACTGCTGGACAACTTGGTTGGGGCAATCCATTAAATCAAAAACGAGCGATTTTACGCTCGCTTTTGATTATTAAAACTTTAATGTAGCAGGTCGATCAATGCTGAAAAGGTAGGTACATATTGCGCATCATAATAGATAACGCCATCGAATGTTCCTGACGTATCAAAAGTCCCGACAGCAATCATCCCCTTCATCACCATATCAGCATTTCCATTCAATTGCAAAATATCTGCTCCCGGCAGCAGCCAGCTACCATAAAGTCTAGTGCCCCCACCACCGTTTAGTGAGATCTGAGATTTATTTGTAAGTGACGCGTAGAAAAGCACTCCTGGTATGGCGCCATTCGTTGTCTCAGGAGCCGTACCCACAACGGGGGCAGCTAGCTTGTATGTATTATTACCATTCCAGTCAAAATTATCCTGTTTGTCGACCAAATAGAAAGTTACTCCATTACATATTCCGCCCTCTTGTAAAGGACACTTTACATCTTGCTTAAGATAATCTTTCATAGTTCGATTTCCATGCACACAATAGAGACCGGGTAGTGGATCATGACGCAAATCAGCGGCGCTATAGATATCATGACCAGTGCAATCAGGCGCAGGCAGTTCGAATGGAGCAGGATCCATATAAGGTGCGCCACCTTCGACATTCGGATCAAATGAACCACTGCAATAATTTTCCTGGTGGATATTGACACTATTGTCAATAATCTGATAAAGAGGGTCTGTTTCACCAAGGTGTGCCATGCAATAATCTATCGCCTCCTGTGGAGCCGCCATGGTTGACTTACATACATAAACCTTGATCCTGCTGTTAGCCTCATTACATTGGCCATTGCCAAATACACCACCGCCAAAAATAAAAATTTTGGAAGACCCACGGGCGTAAAGGCTACTACCTGTATTCAAAGCAACAATAGCATTCCCTCCACCAAGCGTCCAAGCAGTGTGCAGGCGCGCAGTTGACGTCATCTTATTGGTCAGATTAGCGTTTGGAACCAGCACCTGGAGAAAACTGGTCGGGGTATGTTTGGATATTTGCACACTTACATCCATAAATGGTCCATTGTTAACCCCACACTTCACTTCAACGTAGTTAGGAGCTGCTGATATGTCGTAGTGGTTGCTATCAGCGCGGTCTTCTGCGGCGGTAATAGCGGCCGTCTTGGCAAGAGTAAGCATTGTATTATTACTACAGTCGGGATTGATAGGTGTACCCACGATTTCGATTCCCAATTGCTGCGCCGCAGCTGAAGCGCCAGCCAGAGCGGAGGCGTCAGTGGCATTCTGTGCGTCACGCCGGTCAGCCAGCACCATACCGCCATCAATAGCCAGGGCAACAAAACCCAGGAAAACCACTAATCCAAGCACAAGATAGACAATCGCCTGGCCTTTTTCAGAATTAAGATGCTTTGTGTTCATAGTCTCCTCCTAAGGATAGTTAGGGTCGCAACTCGTTTTGATTATTGAATCGATTATCGTCGCATGGATAGCGATCGTATCCGTTTGGATTACAGAGGTCAAGAAAGGCATGGTAAGAGGGATATGGGTTGTGACGTTTACAGTAATGGGGCTACCTATGGATAGATTTGGTTTGGCTATAGCTACTACATAAGTGTAAATTGGATTTAGATTGTCCCGTACTCGTGCCTCAATTTTCGCTGAGTTTGGGCAAAACGAGCCAAATACAGCACCTTCCTGAGCTGCATCGCGCATTTCAATCCAAGTAAAGAAGGCACGCCCGAAATCAATCGTACCTGCCAATAATATCAATATTATTGTCAGGGTTAATGCTAGCTCCACCATACTCTGACCATCTTCTCTTGGCTTAGACTCGATAGTTTTGTTCATTTATTACTCCTTCTCATCGTCCTTGGTAAAGTAACTAAGCTTCTCGAACGGTAAGGTGGGGCGGTAAGTATTTCTGTTCATAACTTTTTCCATGATCAATATGTCGTTTCTAATATGGTGTGCATTCGTTTGCATACAGAATCATTATCCTATACTTATTGAATGATACCAAGCAGTATGGAGCGATAATTTTTTCTAACAATATCGGCTCCTCTAATACCAAGAAACCTGCCAATCACAGGCTCATATCGAGCATTTACCGTTACGATGATTCTATCTCCCAATTTAATCCGGTTCGGATCATTAGGAATCGTAGAAGGTGGACATGAGTGGGGGTTAGTTATGATCGTTCCATGATCATATTGAATATCAATTTGACTGTCTGGAATAGAAATTAAAAATGCTGTTCTACGAACGGCATCTTTGATTCCTTGGCAATCAGCGTATTGGACGATGCCGTTAGCTCCAATACCAGCCGCAGCCCCATATCTCGCCCCTTCGCGCGCTGAATTAGATACAGCTGAATAGATAAAAACCGCTCGTCCGAGCTCTATAATGCCATAGGTGATCAGTAGTACAACAGGAAATACAAGCGCAAACTCAACCATGGTTTGTGCTTTTTCCATTTTTAAGCCGGACATTTTTTTTATGAGTTTGATCATCTTCTATACCACCAGTGCTTTTGGGTTGGCAATTAATTTTAGATTATTTAGATGATTACGCAAATAATATTTGATATTCTACCTAATAGAACGACATAGAATGATATTTGTTACAATCACCCACCCTAATCATACAATCAAACCACTTAATATACCTTATCAGAGTTGTAAGGTACTGCATATATGGAAAAAAACTTTAGCCTTCATATACATTAACGCAGTACCATTAATCCAGATTCAGCCACCTGAATGGCCAGCTCAATCCCGGGAAGGGCTGAGGGAGGCGACGAGCCCTTTAAAATATTGAGAATAGATACTTCGTTGGAGAGGGTTTCCCTAAATTCTGAAGTTAATGGCTGCTTTTGAGCAACATCTTGACTGGATAGATTATTAATCGAGTGGAGAGAGTCAATGATCTCAGTCTCCAGGCGTGCAGCTGCCGCGGGGAGAACCTCATAGTCACCTTCAAGCACTAAATCTACAAATTCAGTCGTGCGCTCGCGCGACAGGTGGATATAAAGATCGGTTTTTTCAACTGGGCTAAAGGTTATCGCCAGTTGAATATCTTCTAATAGTAGTTTTGTACTGTATAAGGGGTCACCGGGGATGGATAGGCGTGATGTTAGCACCAGACTATTGACGATCAATGCGAGCAGCACAACCAAGATGACTGACGAAGTGACATTGAATGCCCAGCGTTGAGGCGTGTAACGCATGGAGATACGTTTCCAAAAACTGATGGGTTCCATAGAGCCGATTTTGGCTTCCAGGTATTTGCGTGAGTCGATAATGAACCCTGGTCTGGTTGCACAAGAAATCCTCGCCTTATTCAACCACAGCACAGCCTCAAGCCTGGGGCGTAATTCTGTCGCATACTGGGGGTATTTTTCCAGAATCGAATCGATCGTCTCCATACCGCTTGAAATAGCAGCGCTTGAGCTATTTATGATTTGGTCAACACGACGTTCATTTTTCATTTTCGTCAGACCTGTCAATTTCTTGCCGCAATGCATTCAGCGCTCGATGTTGTAAGACCCGGATTGCACCGACTGAGCGCTTCATCACCTGAGCAGTTTCCTCGGGTGATAGCTCACTGATAAAGCGTAAGATAAGCACAGATTGGTAATCAGCCTTCAATTTCTTTAGTATCCGCAGGATCTGTTGATGTTCCAGCTGATTGCCAACCATCTCACCGAGTTCCATCATCCCTTCAGCTTTGTATCCATCCATATCATCCAGGGATTTATGATCCAGGCGATTACTTTGGCGATAATGGTCTACCAAAGCGTTGCGGGCAATCCGGAATAAGAATGCCAGGAAGGGTACACCACGCTCAATATATTTTGGTAAAGACTGCCAGGCTTTCAGGAACACTTCACAGGTCAGATCTTCGGCATCCATCACATTATCTACATGGGCGAGCAGGTAGCGATAAATAGCCGGTGCATGTATTTCATATAAATCACCGAATGCATGTTGATCACCTCGTTGCGCTCGCTTGATCAGCTCGTGATCTTTGTCCGACTTGCCTGGCATACATTCACCTTATTGAACGTTAAAATCCATTATTTGTTACATGGGTTGCAATAATGTAACCAGGTGTATGTTCCCCTTATTTGACAGTGTGTTATGGCTCTGGTGAGGCAACCGCTATATTCTGGTGAAGAAAAGCCCAATGTTGGGGTGGCAAATAGATGAGCTCGGCTCGGCCGATTATATTCTCCAGGGGTACAAAGCCCCACGACCGGGAATCTGAAGAGTTATTGCGGTTATCACCCATCACAAATATCTGTCCTGCAGGCACGCTCCAATCGCCACCGCGATTCGTCGTGACCTTCAGATAGGGTTCGAGCATCAGCTCACCATTAATATAAACCTTTCCATCCGTGATATGGACCTGGTCTCCGGGTAGACCAATAACCCGCTTGATATATGGGATAGCTTCAGGGTTTGGAGGAAATTTAAAAACGATCACATCTCCCCGGCTGGGTGTGTGAGTGAATCGAAATACCAATTTATTGACGATTACGTAATCACCTGGGAAGAGGGTCGGTTGCATGCTGATGGATTCCACCCGGATCCGTTCCGAGACGGCATTGATTGCCAGAAACAAGACCAATGACAATAATATTGTCTCCAGGGTATCAAGAAGAGTTCGTCGCCAGCCTTCCTTCTGATCTTCAGGCAGAACATCTGGGACAGCTTCAGCATGCCAAAAATCCACTCAAACCTCCAAAGTCTAGGATGCAGTTGAACGTGTAAAATTATACCCCAATCAAACCTTCCGGTGCCCGGCCTCAGAGGAGGGTTCGTCTCGGAGTAGCTGTACGGCATGGGGAAGTATCGGCACCAGGACGGCAAGATTTTCGATTGCACCCGAAGGGCTCCCTGGCAAATTAACAATCAAGGTATGAGAACGAATGCCTGCAATCGCCCGAGAAAGCATGGCATGTGGAGTGATATGTAAACCAGCGCTACGCATCGCCTCAGATAAACCAGGGGTAGGACGCTGGATAACAGCCTGGGTGGCTTCGGGAGTGATATCACGCGGAGCTGAAGCCAGTCCCTCCGGTTGTCAGGATGACATCCATTTTGCCACCATCAGCCCATGCAGCCAGGGTGGCTTTTATCTGTTCCGTGTCATCCGCTAATACTTCAGTCTGGATAACCTGCCAACCTTGTTGGGTAACCGCATTACTCAAGGCAGGCCCTGATTCATCTGGACGTTCTCCACGTGAGGAACGGTCAGAAATCGTGATGATTCCTATGCGTATAGACATCATGCCCTATTATACCGAAATATAATTATAGGTTTTTCCCATAAGTAAAAAGATCCATCAACTCCCATCCACTTTTTTCATAGAAACGAATTGCTTCTAGATTGTCCTGCGTCACCAGCAGATAGGATCGGATGCAACCTTTTTGTTTCATCCGGGTTTCGAGCTCTTTCATCAGAGCAGCCCCAATGCCCAGCTTACGGTAATGGATGTCTACAGCAAGATGGTATACCATCCCTCGGCGACCGTCAAAACCACCGAGTACCGTACCAATGATTTGCTCGTCAATTTCAGCCACCAGGAAGAGATCAGGATCACGTTCGAGCTTCTTGGCTATTTCGTCCTTCTCATCAGAACGGCGAAGATGAATGCCTGGTCCAGCATTCTTCCATAAATTTGTCACCTGGGGGAAATCAGTATGAAATTGAAACTCACGCAATATCAGATGAGCGGGTAGGGATAAGTCACTCCTCATCGGTACCCACCAAAGCTTTCCATCGGCCGTGAATACCATCCTCGGTCACACCAAAATAGAGGCGATAGCCTTTCTGGGTGCGTTCAACAAAGTTATAACGGATATTTTTACCCTGTCGTTGTACACCCAATAATCCAACCTTGCCCTGCCATTGAATTTTAACATTGGACAGGTCGGTCGGGAGCTGATCGAACTCAGTGATTGCGTAATGCCACAGGCGCCGGGCAGAAACGCGTGTAACGTTCTTCACTTCATTCCCGTTGCGCAGATCACGCATCGTGTAATAGGCGATGCCGTCTCGTTCATCGACCTTTACCACTTCCACCCCAGTCCGAGGCGGCGACTCTAACTCGCGCTCTGGTGTGATCTGACTCTGTGGTGGTTCTTCAGCGACCATTTTTTCGACTTCGGCTTTTGCTGGTGGTGTTGGTTTATTACTATCCTTGCGCAAGACAAGGCTGACTATTTCATCCCTGACTGCCAAACCAGTCTCTGCCTCATCACGTACATAGACTTTATTATCATCCACTGCATATGGAGGATCATCTCCCCGCGGGATGAGTACCCTTAAAATCTTTTTGCCATTCGTGTCATGTACATCAATGGAGCATTGCAGCGGGGGAGTGATCCGCGTGCTGATTTCCTTATCCATCTGGCTGATTGCCTGTTCAGGATTGGGGATCCCCGCTACGGGCTTTTGGGGATCAGCTGGTAAACCAATGTAAAGAGTGCCTCCATTGGTATTGGCAAATGCACACACATCTGCAATGATGTTGTACAATTTTCCACCCCTGATGGTCATATTCTCATGAAAATCTTGAATAATGTTGGCACCTTCTTCACGTGCAGCCAGGATGAAATCGAAAGCTGGTTGTTCTTTATGGAGACGTGGGCGGGTCCGTGCAAAATCATTACTTGCAAATAGATCTCTAATCTCTTCAAACGAGGTTTCAGATAACAATACTTCGGTCACACGGTCACCAATGCCAGGATTCTTTTTGCGCACCGGGTCAGTACTTAATCTGTGAGCATCAGAGCCTTGGATACTGTGCATCCTGCGCGGATATTCAGGCTTGGTGCCATTAAAGAATAGTCGCGGTAGTTCGGCTTCCCCGTTGCTCTAAATCGGTAACTTCCAGGGCGTGCAAGTGTGGATCCTGGGTGTAAGCAATTTTCGTTTGACCTCCAATTGGGAACCCACGCATGGCAACCCCATTGGTAGAGTTGGCGTGTGCGGCGATGACAATGCCACCCGCTTCATCAATCATTCGATAAGCGGTGAGCACGTCCGTTGTGGCTCCGACGGTGGCTGAGCCCAGGTCAAGTTGTTCTGTAGGGATATTCAGATTGATCAATAAATGTTCGATCTCACGCACAGGTGTTTCCGGGGGAAACAATCCGATAATGTGAAATCCAAATGTTGCCGTGAATTCGAAAGCTGGCAGGATCAACAGTTTTTCGAATAATCGCCGGTATTCTCTAAGACGATTCTGTTCTTCAGGCAGGATGCGGTTCAACCGCTCCAATAGCTCAAGCTGCTGGATTTCATCCTGTAATTTTCGATAACCGGCTACAGTATTATGGTCGGTAAATGCGATGATATCCAGACCACGCGCTTCCGCACGTTGTAGGATCTCAAGGTATTTTACATCCGGTTGCTGGAAATCACTCGAAGCCGGTGTGTGTAAGTGCAAGTCAATGGAATACCATTGCATTTGTGTGTGTATTTTTTTCTTTGTCACAATAATTTCTTTTACTCTTTTTCTATTAGTTCTAGTTTTGTTGATTGTTGAATTGTTTTATGGATCAGTTTAATCAAATCGTCTGGCATAAAGGGCTTCATAATAAATCCATCCGCCCCGGCCTGGATACATTCCTTTTTTAAATTTAACCCTGATGCCATCAATATGGATGTATCTTTTAGCTCAGGTTCACGCCGGATCTTGCGAACCAGGTCCAAACCACTTCCGTGGGATAAATTGACATCCACCAGGGCAATTTGAGGCTGTTTATCGCGGATCGCGTTAAGCATACCTTCCATATGATTATTTATTGGCGTCTCCACTTTAAAACCTTCCATGATTAGCAAGGTTGTTAGCAAAGAAACCATCGATGGATCATCTTCAATGATCATTACTTTTCGACTTTGTTTCCCCAACTTTACCCTTCTTTCCATTTGCATCCTTCGATTTTGCCTGATTTTTATGGCGGGATGCAGGCTCGAGTGCTGCTTTCAATACTTCATCGACCGTTTCGACGAAAATAAATTTCATCGATTTGCGAACCTCTTCCGGTAGATCTTCAAGGTCACTTTGGTTACGCTTGGGTAGGATTACGATTTTTAGACCTGCTCGATGGGCAGCCAGGACCTTTTCCTTAATCCCTCCCACGGGTAAAACCTGGCCTCGCAATGTGATTTCACCTGTCATGCCCACGTCTGCCTTAACCGGTCTCCCTGAAATTAGCGACACAAGCGCGGTAGCCATTGTTACACCTGCAGATGGACCATCCTTGGGTTGTGCTCCGGCTGGAATGTGCAGGTGGATATCTGATTTCTCGAAGAATCCTTGATCGAGTTTGAGTGGTTCTGCCCTGGACCTTACAAATGATAGGGCAGCGTGCGCAGATTCCTGCATCACATTCCCCAGCGAGCCAGTGATTTGGAAGCCTTTACTTCCGGGCATGCGGGTGGCTTCAATGAACAAGACATCACCACCAACCGGTGTATAAGCCAGGCCTGTAGCCACACCAGGGATGGAGGTCCGGATGGCGATCTCTTCATTTCCGAAGAAATGCGGGCGGCCGAGAAATTCTTCTACTTTTTCAGGAGTAATGGCAACCGATTTGGTTTTATTCTCCGCAATGATGGTCACCACTTTCCGACAAACTGAGCCGATCTCACGTTCGAGATTGCGTACCCCGGCTTCACGCGTATAGGAGCGAATAACGCTCAACAAAGCTTCATCAGAAAATTGAATTTCTTCCGGGCGTAAACCATTTTCTTTGATCTGGCGAGGGATCAGATATTGCTTGGCAATTGCACATTTCTCGTTTTCGGTATAACCTGAGAGATTAATGATCTCCATTCTATCCCGCAGCGGATCAGGGATTGGTTCGAGCAGGTTGCCCGTGGTGATGAACATCACCTGCGAGAGGTCATAGGCCACCTCAAGATAGTGGTCGCGAAATTCTGAGTTCTGCTCGGGGTCAAGCACTTCAAGCAGGGCGGAAGCTGGATCACCATGGAAATCCATTCCCAGCTTATCGATCTCATCCAGCATAAATACCGGGTTACGTGATTCTATCCGTCGGATGGCTTGTAAGATACGGCCAGGCATGGCTCCGATATATGTCCGGCGGTGCCCACGGATTTCGGCCTCATCACGCATACCGCCGAGGGAAATGCGAATGAACTTGCGTCCCATTGCATGTGCAATCGAACGACCCAGGGACGTTTTGCCTACACCGGGAGGTCCGATAAAGCACAGGATGACACCTTCTCGAAGGCGACGGATTTCATCCTTGTTTTCAGGTTCGACTTCATCCTTGCGTTCAAAACGCAGCTTACGTACAGCTAGATACTCGAGGATACGCTCCTTGATATCTTCCAAACCATAATGATCCTGGTCAAGCACTTCTCGAGCATGGGAGATATCCAGGTTATCCTCGGTCTTGATTGACCAGGGTAGAGATATCATCCAATCCAGATAAGTACGGATCACGCCATATTCTGCTGCCGCGGTCGGTAAATGAGAGAGACGGTCCAGCTCACGTCGGGCTTGTTTATCCGCTTCCTCAGACATTTTAGCTGCGTCAATTTTTTGGCGGAGCTCATCCACTTCCGCGGCCTGCTCATCACTTTCACCAAGTTCCCGCTGGATAGCTTTCAGCTGCTCGCGCAAGAAGTAATCACGTTGCATTTTTTCGATCTCTGAGCGAGCCTCGTTTTGAATTTTTTGGCCGATTTCCAAAACTTCGATCTCACGCGTAAGGATGCCGACCAGTTTATGCAGTTTTTCCTTAACTGAGTCCAATTCCAGCAGAGATTGAGCGGCAGACAAATCCATGCGTTGGAAATTTGCGATCGTATAAACAGTCTGCAATGGATCTTCAATCGCCTGAACCGAGGCAACCAGCTCACGGGGGATGGATGTAATTAGCTCTCCAATATGAGAGAATTGGTCACGCGCATTCCGGGCGAGGGCTTCAACTTCAACCCCCTCCTCCTCGGTTTCTGGTATCAGGTGGACCTGTGCTTTTAGATAAGGTTCATGTTGATTAAACTCACCCAATTTGAACCGGGCTGTGCCCTGGACGAGTAAGCGAATCGTCCCATCCGGTGCACGGAACAACCGATGGATCATGGCGACTGTGCCAATTTCATACAGGTCTTTCGGTTCAGGGATCTCAAGCTCAGGGTCACGCGAAGTGACCAGGCCGATCATGCGGTCTTCTCCGGCGACCACGTCATCCACAAGTCTGATCGAACGTGGCTGCCCAATTGTCAGCGGGACAGCCGTCTCGGGGTAGACAACCAACCCTCGGAGTGGCAGGATTGGCAGGATATCAGGGATCTTGACTTGCGGCTGATCACCATCTTTAACTGTCTCAGCACTAGTAGCTGGTTGTGTGGTGATAAGCGACTGCCCAGGGTTTTCACTATCCAGGATCATCTCTTTCAGCTCCAGATCTTCATCTGGCCAGCCATGTTCCTCAAGCCAGCGCATTATGTTCAACGTATTCCAACGGGTTGCAGACATTTATAAGCTTAATCACCTTCCACTTTGATATGTTTTGGTTGAGCGATCGGGAGAGTGATGCGTAAGAACCCATCGCGATATACTGCTTCTACTTTATCAGAGATAATTGTGTACGGCAGCTCAACTTCTGAATTAAATTCACCAAAAGCTATCTCCAATTGATGATATGCACGCCGCTCAGATGTATCCTGCCGGATACCTCGAATTGTCAGGTTACGTTCCACGAGAGAAATCGTAAAGTCTGATTCACGCATCCCCGCGACTTCCACCCGGATGATGATAGCAGAATCGGTTTCATAGACATCGGTAGGCGGACGCCATGCATGTGGGCGTGAGATGATCCTCCAGCGCGAAGTTTCGGTGATCGGGTCTTGTAAATCTTCTGAAATATGCCAGACGCGTCGCATGGAATCTGATGTGACTGTAATTTCTTCCATAATAATTGCTCCTAAGTTGAAAGTACGGATAAAATCAATGCTCCAATACGAGCTTGGCAGCCTTCAGTACTTCTGGATAATTGGGTTCATCGCCAATTGCTGGCATATATGCAGCATAAACAACCACGTCATTTTGGTCAATGACGAAAGCAGCTCTACGGAAAACCCGATATTCTTTGATCAGAACGCCATATTTCTGACCAAATTCGGCATCTTTATGGTCAGAAAGGGTGATAACACGGTCAACTCCAGCAGCAGCACACCAGTTTTTTATTGTATAAGGCAGATCCATACTGACTGTGAGAATCACGATTTGATCATTTAATTCCGAGGCTTCCTGGTTGAAACGGCGTGTTTCGCGGTCGCAAACAGAAGTGCTAAGCGATGGCAGTGAGCCAACAATGCGTACTTTCCCCTTGGTTTCCTGGAGAGCATTGAACGGTAACCAGGCTTGAGTAACCGCATTAAATTCTGGCGCTTTTTGACCAACTTTAATATCAGGACCAATCACTGTGACATCATTTCCTGAAAATTTTATCAATCCAACTCTTTCGATTGCCATAAGAAACTCCAATTTATACTTAGATGCAAACACTAATCACTTGTTACTTATCATTGAGTATGAATAAGATAGATTCGGTATATTTGCGCCCCTGGCGGGATTCGAACCCACAACCAACAGCTTAGAAGGCTGCTGCTCTATCCTTTGAGCTACAGGGGCAACGATCTTACCCCTCCAATAGAGGACGTAGACCTCGATAAATAGTTTCACCAGTCAATACCCGCAAGATTAGATCTGGTGCCCGCCCTGAAATTTGTGCCAATTCTGCTGGCGTCATAGGTGTATTCCCATTGGCCAGGAAAATGCGGAAGATTGCATCCACAAGAGTAGTATGCGGTGATATAAAACCTTCCATTTTCGCACAATGGGTTATCAGAACATGTTGAAGCCCATCTACACGTTGCACTTCGGCCGTTACTGGATCGATAAAATCGACCAGATGATCATCGGGTAATTCCGCCAACGCCTGCTGGTGCTCCAAGCAAAGCAGGCTTTGCAAAAAGACTCGCCAATTTCGATCTCGATCCTGCCACCAATTAAAATCAATGTGGAAATGTGTTTGGATCGTAGGTCTTGCTCGGTTAACACGCTTCACATCGGGTAACGGAGCCATTTAAATTTTCTCCGAATCATCGAAGCGGTAGTGCAGGTCGCCGACATGGATAAACCAGGGTCTGGAAGCCAGCAAGGCGAGAATTGGACCTGGTGGGCAACGACGAAGGATGTTCACCGCTGCGTAAAGCTCACTTGCATGGACGTGGCTCTGTGGGCTCAATTTCACCAAATCGCGTACAGTATTCACTACTATTTTTTCAAACGGAATTCGTTCTTTTTGCATTTGTTTCCAGGCTACATCCAGCCCATCCGGGTCAGGGATCGCGATGGCCATCCGTTCATCATAAGCAGCCGAGACGATTTGTTTGAGCATTGCAAAAACGATTCCACCATCCGAGCCAACCAGTACTGTGCGAACCCAATCACGTGAACCGCGTTGAGAATCACACTGCACAATCGCCTCGCCCGGATTCTTCCCGCGTTTCACTCGGATCAAGCTACCCGGAATTAATGCGTGGGATTTATACCATTCCTGAAGCCCATAGACATAGCGATTCTTTCGTACCACCCAGCCTGGAAATTTCTGCCCGGTTTCACCGTCCACCAATTGAAACCGTATACGTGGTGCTTCATATGCCGTCGGGAAGAGGTGGTTGATCCTGGGAGTGAGTGGTATAGTGCCAGCCCTCCAGTGCGGGAAGGTTAAAGTTAATTGCACTTCATTTGGGGTTGGGTATTTACCAACCAGGGGTGAGAGCTCATCATCCAATTTCCGTTCAAGCTCGAGCATCTCAACTGTCAGCAGCGCTGGGTCATATTCCACTGCTAGATAGCGCAAATTAATCGGTACTTGTAATACGCCTTCAGGCTCCAGGCGATTGAGAAACCATAGGATTTCTCCCGCAGGGCCTACTTCATCAAAACGGGGATCCTCCTGTAAAGCATGATCCAGGGAGAACTCCACCAGCTTTGAGTTTGTGTTGGTCGCTAAACCCACTTGCTCAAGCAGCGCTTTGGTGGGTAGTGGTCCACCTCCCGCCATATCCAGGATTGCTTCAGCGAGATTAAGATGACCAACATTGATATCAACCAACAGCGCCCGCGAGAACCATTTCCCTGCAATGCGTACAAATTCATCATTTTTTGTCAGATCAGAATCAATAATCTGCAGTAGTTTTTCACCATATTTCGATAAAACCAGACCTGCATCCAGGGAGGATTCTGATATTGATATTTCCTGGGGCTGGTTGAGGATATGATCCTGAATATTTGATGCAAATTCCTTAACTTCTTGACTATCAAACTTCACCTGGATTACCTGGAAATCCCCCAGATCAGGATTTTGCCCCTGTCGAACTCCAAGCACACGTGCATGCTGCCAGCCAAGTGCTGGAAATACAAGATCCTGTTTTTCGTGAAAAGCATGGGCGGGGATATACATATCTCCCCCAGAAGTACGTTGCTTCTCAATCGTTATTTTTTCCTGGCGAATACGCTCATTCACCAGCGCGCCTAACAATTCAGGTGAGGTTAGTGGAGTCTCCACTTCCAGGAGATAATTATAAATAAATTCCCGGTCTTCATCTTTAAGCTCGAAAGTCTCCCAATAATCCTCACGAAGTGATAATGTTGCCAGACTCGTCATTGCGGCTATAACCTTACTGCGTTAACCCATAAATTGGATGCGGTGTAGTTCCATCGCCCCGAAATAAGAAGGATTTCCACGTTTCTATGCCAATATATTACTAAATTGACACCCTTTACTAAGTATCAATAGCAAACGTATTATACTCGATGTATTAATATTCCAGATATATTTTGAACGTATATTCCATAAATACCAATTTTAGAGTAAGGACTATAATAGCTGAGAATATCTCATCATGATGGTTATATCTTCCTGCTTGTAGAAATCAGGTAAATGTGGAGCAAAATTATGGCAGATGAAGAATGGGTACTGGTGGAGAAGGTGCCTGGGCAGTTGCAGGCAGAGATAATGAAGGGTCTGTTGGAAGCCCAGGGGATTATGGTTTGGTTAAATCAGGAAGGAGCCGCGCATGGATATGCCTTGACGGTGGGTACTTTAGGGATGGTTGAAATTCTGGTTCCATCCAGCCAGGTTGAAAAAGCACGGCAAGTTTTAGATGCCTATGATCGGGGGGAATTTGAAGATATGGAATTCAAAGCAACAGATTTCTGACGAAACGCCAGAAGAATAACCAGCAATCAATGCTTGTTATTTTACGGGAAAACTCTATCTAGCCATTCAAGTGGGTCCACTTGCACTCCACCGACCAGGATCTCAAAATGGAGATGCGGACCTTCCACGCGGCCTGTATTTCCAACCCTGCCAATCAGCTGACCCTGTTCTACATGATCTCCTACATTGACTAAAATCTCAGATTGGTGCATATAGGCCGAATAGACCCCCCATCCATGGTCAATCATGGTTGCATATCCACGCACGGTCAGTGGCCCGGTAAATACCACCACGCCACTCGCAGTGGCATAAATTGGGTCGCCAACTTGCCCGCAATAATCAACTCCAGTATGGTAGTACTTATAATCACTGCCATTATAGGAACGCCGGCTGCCGAAACGGGAGGCATAGCACCCTGCAAAAACAGGCTCAACCGGTAGTGTAAAAATCCCTTGCCATAGCTTATCCGGACTCAATTGGGAGGCTAATCCATACCATTCACTATCCTCAGGACCTGTGACCTCTGGATCGAGGGTAGCTGGATCAACGCTGAGAGGTACATCGTATATAAAATCACCGGCATACACTAAAACATCCTGTGAAAACCCAAAACTTGATTGATCTGGAAGGGTAACTTGTAATTTTATAGGATAAAGACCAGGTTCCGCCATAGCACTCACTCCCTGCAATATGACGTAATTGCCATCTGGTTTAATCGAAAAATCTAGCGTGTGTTCCAGGAAACTACCATGGAGTGCTAACCCTTCACCAGCATCGATTTCGATCTCCGCAGTCTCACCCTGGATGAGCGTAGAAACGTTCACCGCGGTGATGACAGGCGTTAATCCACCCGGTCCGGCATCCTCTTCACCTGGAAGGCGCAACACATCACCGGGCAATATATCTGATGAGCTATTAAGTCGATTATTTGTAAGAATGGTCCATGGATCTGTGTTGTTGAGGATGGACAGCTCAAGCAGGGATTGGTTTGTTCCAAGCAAACTACGTTTTCCACTTGTGAGGGAAGCATTTTCCTCTAGAATTACCAGAGAATAACCCACATACAGTTCGTTCGGACTGGTAAGATGGTTTAATCGCTCTAATACTTCAATCGAGAGATGGTAACGCAAACTGAGGCTGCGTAGGGTTTCACCGAATGGAACTTGTTCGGTAGTCAGGATGCCTTGAATGCCTTCCAAACCAGGGATAACGAGTGGCTGGCCTAAGGCGATCAGATTGGTGTTGACGATCCCATTCGCATTTGCCAGATCTGCTTGGGATACATGAAAACGATAGGCGATATCTGCGAAGTAATCACCTTCCTTGACGATATAAACCGGTCCAGAAGTCGACGGGGTTTGGGCAATTACCCTTCCGTTCGGCAACAAAATGGAAAATATCAGCGTTATCGCGATTACTTTTAACCAAAATTTATTCATCAATATTTTGTTATATTTCTTCGAATCTGACTTTATCACCGATTTTGAAATGGCTCAGGTTGGAAACACTGGTTTCGAGGACGTATTTTGCCGCCTTCTTGGGCAAATACACAAACTTCCAACGTCGGGCTAACACCAAATCTGCCACTTCATAATTACTATTTATCCAGATCACTGCCAGATCCATCTTCATGAACATCATGTGAATCGATGCGTTTACCCGACTATCTGAACCCTGGACCAATAACAACCCGCTATTTTTTGGCAGGCTCGCTGTAAACATCAAGCCACGCAGCTGGCAGAGAAACGACTGGCAATACTTTGCCACAATGGGCTCTGACTTAGGCTGGGTCTGGTTGATGATCTTGATCTGTTTCATTGGAAATTCGGTTCTCGGGTATCGTGTGAAATTAGAATAATTGAAAGCTGGGTGACATCTGTCACCCAGCGTGGTCAGCTTTCATGACTCGCTGTTTCTTGCCGGTTGGATAAAACTTGCTCAATCCGATCTATCAATTCTTGTGGGCTGAACGGTTTTGCGATGTAATCTTCAACTTTCGCAACTCGCAGGCCCAGGATTTTATCAATATCCTGGGCCTTAGCTGTAATAACGATTACCGGGATGTCACGCGTCAGTGCTTCGGATTTGATTTGATGATACACATCCCAGCCATCCATATCCGGCATCATCAGGTCCAATAAGACCAGATCTGGCAGCTCCTTACGGATGAGGTCAAGACCTTCGCGACCTCCGTTTGCACCTAAGACTGTAAAACCCCGACGGTTCAATATCAATCGAACCAGATCGATCATCTCTGCTTCGTCTTCTATATAAGCTAACCGTATGGATTGCTTATTCAATTTTGCCTCCTGCCGAGATACGGATCGAATAAAGTTTACCACAAAATAAATCACCCCCATCCCATTTAGGTATCTGGAAGAGTGTAACCAGGCTAGCAACCTTGCCAGAGAGATAAGCCTAAACTATAATCCTCATGTTAAAAACATTTAGTTAAAAGAGGCAATTATATGATCGACGTGAATGATCTGCGCAAAGGGGTTACCTTTGAGTTTGACAATAGACTTTATAAAGTGCTGGACTATCACCACAATAAACCAGGACGTGGGAATGCAACCATCCGGATCAAAGCGGTTGATCTTCGCAGTGGAACCACCCTCGAAAAGACCTTCCAGAGTGGCGAGCGTGTCCAGGAAGCCAGACTGGATTTCCACACCGTTCAATATTTATACAATGATGGAGAGTTATTCCATTTCATGGACCTGGACACCTATGATCAGCCAGCTCTTTCCAAGAACGTGCTTGGTGATAGTGCACCTTATTTGACAGAAAATATGGAAATCAAATTGACTTTTTATCAGGGAGAGCCTATCGACGTAGAGCTTCCAATTACGGTAGACATGGATATCGTTGAAGCGGAGGTTGCAGTGCGCGGAGATACAGCCACAGGGGTCAATAAGAAAGTCAAGACAAATACTGGCCTTGAAGTGCAGGTACCGGCATTTGTAAATGTTGGCGACCGAATCCGGATTGATACGCGCACCGGAGCTTATGTAACCAGGGTATAAGTGATCCGATAAATATTTGTCATGCGCACACCAGCCGGGAAAGAATGTAGTTATTTTTACGGGGACTATTACCGGGGCAGGTTTAATGAAGTATGTCGCTTATTAAATTCTGCTTCGCCACCCATTCATTGGAAGCGTGAGTTTTGTAATACTTGCCCGGTTCCCGGGATCCAGCTGGCCAACACATGTCCTTTTATGGTATTAATCCCTAAATTAGTACGCAAATTACCATTTGGAAAGCAAGAAGTGCGAGTACAAACCTATTGTAAGAAAACCGATCGTTCGGGATTTGACCCGCATATTGGTTGCGGGGAATGCCATACCTTACCCCCTGAGTTTGAAGAAGGTTCCAGTGGCGCTCCTGCTATTTGACCTGGACGACACCCTGCTCGGCAATGAAATGAATTCCTTTGTGCCAGCCTATGTACAGGCACTGGCGAAGCGCATGCAAATGGTGGCTGATCCGGGCGTTTTGATTAAGACACTAATGTCAGCCACACGACAGATGGTGGAAGACGTTCGGCCTGATAAGACGCTGGAAGAGAAATTTGATGCCGCGTTTTACCCTCCTCTTGGATTGGTACGCCAGGAAGTTCAAGGGATTATCGATGATTTTTATGCAGAAGATTTTCCAAAATTAAAAGGACTTACCCAATATAAACCATTAGCCGTCGAAGTAGTTCTGCAATTACTCGAGCGTGGTGACCAGGCTGCAGTTGCCACCAACCCGCTTTTTCCGCGCACCGCTATCCTTCAACGCCTTAATTGGGCAGGTTTACCGGCAGATAAGATACCTTTTTCATTGATCCCATCCTATGAGACCTTCCATTTCGCCAAACCAAACCCAGCATACTTTGCTGAATTCCTGGCACAGCTAGGTTGGCCGAAATTACCGGTCATTATGGTAGGCAATGACGTCGATTCAGACATCAAAGCAGCTGGCGAGTTGGGACTACCGGTTTTTTGGATAACAAACGATGGTGCTTCCACATGGAGTGAACCCAGTGAAATTCCACCCCATGGCAGCATTATCGACTTGATTCCATGGATGGATACAGCGTTGATCAAGCCATTGCCAGCTAACTTCAGCACGCAAGCCGCTCTACTGGCAGTATTACGCTCTACTCCAGCCGCGTTATCAACCCTTTGTGGTCGGGCTGGCGTGGTATTATCCAAACGACCCGCGCCTGGAGAGTGGAGCCCAGGTGAAGTTCTTTGTCACCTACGTGATGTTGATGCAGAGGTAAATTTACCCCGTCTTCAAAAGATCATTAACGAACCCAATCCGTTTTTATCCGGTCAGGATACTGACCCCTGGGCAGAAACCCGCCAATATCATCTGCAGGCAGGTTTGCAGGCTTTAGCTGATTTTACGAAAGTCAGGTTGGAACTACTGGCCTTTCTCGAAAATCTTCCCCTGGAGGATTGGAATCGTCAGGCAAGGCACGCGATCTTTGGCCCAACGAATCTTCGGGAGCTGGTTAATATCATTGCCGGGCATGACATTTTACATGTGCAGCAAGTTCGTAGAGCGTTATAGTTCATAATATATTCATTCTGGTAACTTTTGTTTTTCGCCTCCAATATTCGGAGGCGGTGTTGTAATTACCAACGGTCAGCACTGGTGAGCTGACCTCTTCCAAATTGCCATAGGAGGCTTCAATGCGTAAACGTGTCGTTATTACCGGCATGGGGTGTATATCTCCATTGGGAAATGATGTTTCCACCTTGTGGAGTAATATGCTGGCAGGTAAATCTGGTGTAGGCCTTATTACCCATTATGATACCAGCCGGTTCGAAGTAAAAATTGGAGCAGAAGTAACTGACTTTGATGCAGTGGCGTTATTCGGTGCACGTGATGCGCGCCGGATGGATCGCTTTGTTCAATTTGCCATGGCTGCTGCCATCCAGGCAGTAAAGCATGCCAACCTTGAGATATCCGAGGCAAACCGCGATCGCATTGGAGTAATACTAGGGACTGGTATTGGGGGCATGGGCACCCTGTTTCAACAAATGGAAGTATATTTCTCGCGTGGTCCAGACCGTGTTAGCCCCTTTTTGGTGCCTATGATGCTACCAGATACTGCCGCGGGTATGGTGGCGATTCAACTGGGAGTGCGTGGTCCCAATATGGCTGTCGTATCTGCATGTGCCAGTGGTACCAATGCGATTGGTGAAGCTGCTGAAGTCATCCGTCGCGGTGATGCAGACGTCATTATTACCGGTGGAAGTGAAGCAGTGATTACGCCGATCGCAATGGCCGGGCTGGGGGTGATGAATGCATTATCCACACGAAATAGTGAGCCCGAGAGGGCTTCTCGCCCCTTCGATAAGGGAAGGAATGGTTTTGTAATGGGAGAAGGTGGGGCAATCCTGATCATAGAATCTTTGGATCATGCCAAGGCTCGTAAAGCCCAGGTCTTGGGTGAAATATGCGGATATGGCACCTCAAATGATGCCTATCACATCTCCGCTCCATCAGAAAACGGAGCGGGGGCTGCCTTATGTATGCAAATTGCTTTGGATAACGCCGGTCTTTCCGTGGATGATATTGGCTATATTAATGCACATGGAACCAGCACCCAACTTAATGATAAAAGCGAAACTGCAGCTATTAAAACTGTTTATGGAAACCATGCCTATAATATCCCGGTGTCATCAACAAAATCCATGACCGGACACCTCCTGGGTGCTGCAGGTGCATTGGAAGCATTGATTTGTGTCAAAGTTTTATTGGAGCAGGTTTTACCTCCGACGATCAACTATGAAACTCCCGATCCAGAATGTGATCTTGATTACGTTCCAAATCAGCCAAGGCCGGCAAGGGTACAAAATATCATGTCAAATTCATTTGGGTTTGGCGGCCATAATGCCAGCATCATCCTGAGCCGGTATAGCGAGGCTTGATTATGAGTCCATACGCCCACATCACTGGATGGGGGATGGCAGTTCCCTCCAAGGTGCTGACCAATGCTGACCTGGAGAAAATGGTTGATACGGATGATGAATGGATCCAATCTCGAACCGGAATTCGTCAGCGCCATATCGCAAGTGATGAAGAATCGACCGCTTCACTGGCGAAAGATGCCGCTCTGAATGCACTCAGGGTTGCGAACCTCAACCCTGCCGATATTGATCTGATCATAGTTTCGACCTCCTCCCCAGAGCACGTATTCCCGGCAACAGCCTGTCTGGTTCAAGACCGGATTGGGGCATCAAAAGCCGGTGCATTTGATTTATCGGCCGCGTGCTCAGGATTTATTTTTGCCTTAAATATGGCCACACAGGCAATCCGTAGTGGATCGATCCAAAATGCAGTCGTGATTGGGGCAGAGACGCTCTCTCGTTTTGTTGATTGGGAAGACCGTAATACCTGTATCCTTTTCGGAGACGGTGCAGGTGCATTTGTGCTTCAGGCGGGTGATGAGCCTGGAGGTTTGCTTTCAGCGGTAATGCGCTCGGATGGCTCAGGCGGCGATTTGCTATCTGTGCCCGCAGGCGGTAGTTATATGCCTGCCAGTGCAGACACAATATTAAATAAGCAGCATACAATCCATATGAACGGACGGGAAGTATTCCGTTTTGCCACTCGAGTTATCGTACAAGCCACCCGCGAAGCTATTTCGGCAGCCCAACTAAAAATTGATGATGTTCAATTGGTAATCCCTCACCAGGCAAACCTTCGCATCATTGAAGCCGCAATGCGCGGGCTTGAAATTCCCATAGAACAATGCTTTATCAATATTGAGCGTTATGGTAATACCTCGACGGCTTCCATACCCATCGCTGCCTGTGAGGCAATCCAACAGGGACGGTTGCAAAGTGGAGATAACACAGTCTTTGTTGGCTTTGGCGCGGGGCTTACATGGGGAGCGTCTCTTGTGCGATGGACAGGCCCATTCCTGCCGCACCGGCATATTTATCCCACGTCTTATCGCCTATGGGTGGCTGTCCGTTCGCAGCTGCTAAAGATGGTGCGTCGCGTCGAGGGTTGGATCTGGGGACGGAAAATATAATCATCCCATGTAGGAAGCAAGCTGGAATTTATTACTCACCAGTTTTGTAATAACATATGTAGCAGCGCGACAAGTCTGGTCTGTTTGTGACCGGACTTGTCGCGCCTCTACGAGGTTGACTCAACTAACGATTGAGATCATTCGAATTTTCCGGACAGGATTTTTAGATATGTGGTTATGATGGCTACCTCATTTGATCGGTGAATAATAGGAGAATATTTGTGGATGTGGTGAGTAATTACAGCAGGAATATAGCGCATCTTTCTCAATAATTAGCGTGAGATTGACGATGAAATGATCCCTGATTGTTAGAGGGACGTTAGAAATATAGATTTATAATCGCATTGTACTATCTGTCAAGACAAGAGATTGGTATAATCACCCTGAACCTCAGGTTGATATGGCTTTTAGGTCAGTTGACTTGTTGGTTTTTGGCATATATTTTGGAGGTTTAAGTGAATCCGAATCGTAGTCGTTCGACGATTATTTATGTATTGCTTATTGCTGCCATCATCATCATGCTGTTTTTTAGCTTTAATCAGAATTCTTCAGCTCAGGAAACGCTATCAATCAACCAGGTGGCTGCAGATGTTAAAGCGGGTAAGATAACGCGCATTATCGAAGAGGCAGACAAGCTAACAGTTATTTATGGAACAGGTACTCAAGCAATCGAGCGCCTGGCACATCAAGAACCTGGTAGAACCCTGGTGCAACAACTCAAGGATTTTGGGGTAACTACTGAGCAGCTATCTCCCAGCAGTATAAATATCGAGTTTAAGCCACCTAGTGCATGGATTGGAATTGCCTCTTCATTAGGATACATTCTTCCATTCATTATCCTTGGGGGTGTTTTCTGGTTCGTTTTCCGCCAGGCGCAGGGCAGTAACAACGCAGCCATGTCGTTTGGTAAATCACGTGCGCGTATGTTTACGGGAGACCAACCATCAGTAACCTTTAATGATGTTGCAGGTGTTGAGGAAGCCAAGGAGGAGCTGCAGGAAGTAGTCGAGTTTTTACGCGAGCCCGAGAAATTCATCACGCTGGGCGCGCGAATCCCCAAGGGGGTTTTGTTGGTAGGTCCTCCTGGTACAGGCAAGACTTTATTGGCCAAAGCAGTTTCAGGAGAAGCAGGTGTACCATTCTTCTCAATTTCGGGTTCTGAGTTCGTGGAAATGTTCGTCGGTGTGGGTGCCAGCAGAGTACGTGATCTTTTCGATCAGGCAAAACGCCATTCACCGTGCATCGTCTTTGTTGATGAAATCGACGCAGTTGGCAGACAGACGCGGTGCAGGACTGGGTGGGAGTCATGATGAACGTGAACAGACATTAAACCAGATGCTGGTTGAGATGGATGGGTTTGATACAGATACAAATGTAATTATCATGGCTGCAACCAACCGCCCGGATATACTAGACCCAGCATTGCTTCGTCCAGGACGATTTGATCGGCGGGTTGTGCTCGACCGTCCTGACATGCGCGGCCGGGAAGCGATCTTAAAAGTGCATGTTAAAGGGAAACCCCTGGCTCCAAATGCAGATTTAGGTGTGTTAGCCCGCTCGACCCCTGGCTTCGTAGGTGCAGACCTTGAGAACCTTGTTAATGAAGGAGCCATACTGGCTGCCAGACGGAACAAGAAATCCATTGAACAAGAGGATTTAGAAGAAGCCATCGAGCGTGTTATTGCAGGTCCTGAGCGTAAAAGCCGTTTGATCAGTGAAGATGAAAAGCGAATTGTAGCTTATCACGAGGCAGGTCATGCAGTGGTAATGAACGCAGTTGCTGAAGCAGATCCGGTGCATAAAGTATCTATCACAGCCCGAGGTATGGCTGGTGGGTATACCCTGGCTCTACCAGAGGAAGACCGCACATTAATGGGCCGCAATAAGCTCCTCGCAGAGATGGCAGGCTTAATGGGCGGCCGTGCAGCTGAAGAAATCGTTTTCAGCGATGTTACTTCAGGTGCCTCAAACGATTTAGAGCGTGTCACCAAGATGGCTCGCGCAATGGTCACCAGGCTTGGCATGAGCAGTGACCTTGGTCCCATGGTATACGGTCAAAAGGAAGAGCTCATCTTCCTTGGACGAGAAATTTCCGAGCAACGGGATTATTCAGAAGCGGTTGCAGAGCAAATTGATAAGGAAGTACGATCCCTGGTCAATGATGCTTATGAAAAAGCCAAGAAGATCCTGGTAGAGTATCGTGAAAAGTTGGATACAATTGCCCATAAGTTGCTTGAGGTTGAAACGTTATCACGGGAGGAATTCGAAGCGCTATTTCCTCCACCGGTACCTAAAAGCGGAGGAACGCCGTCACTTCGACCGGCTTAATCAATTATTCCTCTACGGATAAGAATATCACGGGGTTTCTAGCCTGAAAATAAGCTAGAAACCTCGTTTATTGCATCAATATATATATATTTTTGACTTTTTATCATGCGCTTGGTATAATCCAAGTTTGCGTGAAATTCGGAAAATTGGAGAGATGGCTATGGATACCGATACTTCTACTGAAACAGGTGCTCCAGGCAATATTAAAGACATAAAAAATAAAATGTATTTCAGAGGCAAGGTAGTTAAGACCACTCTGGCAGGGGCATTGGTGGATATTGGTATAGACACACCAGGCATGGTGCATATTTCTCAGCTGCAGAAATTACCCGTAAAAAGGGTTGAGGATGTGATCCACGAGGGCGATGAAGTAGATGTTTGGGTGCGCAGAGTTTCTCCTAAAAAAGGTCGCATTGAGTTGACCATGCTCAAGCCATTGGGATTGGAATGGGGAGAGATTAAAAAGGATATGGTCATTTCTGGTAAAGTCGTCCGCCTCGAGAAATTTGGTGTCTTTGTGGATATTGGTGCTGAACGACCAGGATTGGTTCATATCAGTGAAATGACGCATGACTTTATTCGCACCCCAGGCGATATGGTCAAAGAAGGGGATGACGTAGAAGTCAAAGTATTGGAAGTGATCAAGCAAAAGAAGCAAATTAAGCTAAGCATGAAAGCCCTCCAGGAAAAGCCCGAAGAGCCCGTTAAAGCTGTGATTGAAAAAATTGATAAACGCGAGCAACATGCACGCGAACAGGAAAAAGAGAAAGAACCCTCCGAAGAGATGAAGGATGTTCCTGTACCTACTGCCATGGAAGTCGCTTTGCGTGAAGCAATGGAACGTAAAGGAGTCGATAATGTGGCTTTACTTTCTGAGAAGAAAAAGAAACGTAAAAGTTCGGAGACTAATCAAGAACTAGAGACCATCTATTCACGGACTTTAAAAACACGTTCCCCCAAATAGAACTCCATCGATGATGTAAATCCTACAAAGTACTTCTCGTAGGGATTTTTTGTAAGCAAATTGCCCATCGTCGAACGACTCGGCCATTATTTTGCGTATATGGTTTCTCACAACTTGCGTGCTAGCCTTTTATACTTTCTTTGCTCGATTATTCTGCCATAAGATGATCGCTATCATGGCAGCACATAAGAGGCCTACCCCTGCCAGGATGCTTGAATTACGGAGCATTTTATGACGATAGTCAATCGCCCGTAATTTCCGTTTAATCCTCACCTCGGAGAGCAGTGCCCTCCAATCTGGAATAGTTTCAACCGGTGGTAAGCTATAGCAGCAGGCGATCAAAGAGCGATAGTCAGTCAATTCCTGCTGCCACCGCCTGGCACCCCAGTTTAATTCTACCGAACAGATTTGTTTGACCACTGGTAAGATGAATTCTCCACCATTGGGGAGAATGAGCCCGAGTCGCGTCCGGCGTAGAAGCAGGTCTTCGAGGTGACAGATCCCTTCAGAACGTGCCGCCCAACGAAGCTCTGCCCACAGGTAATCCGTCCCGGGGATGGTATCCATTTCACCCGATTGAGCAGAATTGACTACCGAAAGAGCTTCTGAGCCGTAACGCCCCAGTAATCTCCTGCGACAGGTCTCCCGCAGATCATTACAACCAGGTAACCGCTGGTCAATTTGATTAAGCACTGGCATGTCGTGCTCTGGTTCGGGTATTTCAGGCAGCCGGTGTCGAATGGTCTTAAGCACATCCAACGCGATAAGGCGGAAAGTTGTTAGTTTGCCACCTGTCACGGTATATAATCCATTCTCTTCCCAGATGGCATGGCCTCGAGATTCCTCCGATGGGTCGTGCTTGTTACTGCCAATCACCGGCCTGATACCTGCATAAGTGGAGACAATATCTCCCAGTGTGATCCCCAGGGATGGAAATTGGTGCTCCACGGCTGCCATCAAATATGCCACCTCGTTTGGACTGATCATTGGTTCTTTTTCAAGTGATTCGACATGATCAACGTCCGTTGTCCCCACCAGGGTCACTTTTTCCCAGGGGAAGATGAAAACCGGGCGATGATCAAATGGATGTAAAAAACTTACTGCTTGCGCGACGGGTAATCGCCAGTTCGGAAATAGAAGATGGCTGCCTCGCAATGGTCGTACACGTGCAATCCCGCCTGCCTGTCCTCTCAATCCATCCGCCCAAACGCCCGTAGCATTGATCACAACCCGCCCATAGGCTTTCACTTCAGTCCCCAGTTGTGTATCGATTAAGACCACGCCTTTTACATCACCTTTTTCAATGAGCAACTTTTCTGCTTTGACGTAATTGATTGCTGTAGCTCCGTCAGCAACAGCTTCTCGAATGACTCGCAAAGTCAATCGGGCATCATCGGTTTGAGCGTCCCCAAATCGAAAACCACCCTGCAAGTCATCTTGATTGATATGTGGTGCTAACATCCGGAAATCTTGGGGTGAATAATAGGAGTGATCCCAACGTAAAGCCAACAGATCATATACGGTAAGACCCATTTCAAATGTCCATCTCCCAGGAAAATCACCTTTATAAACAGTAAGCAGAAACCCTAGTGGGTCGATCAATCCAGGGCCTTCATGTAGCAGCTGCTCCCTTTCATGGACGGAATCGCGGGTGAGCATTATTTTGCCCTCCTTGAGATACCGGAACCCGCCATGAACTAGCTTCGAAGAACGGCTGGAGGTTCCCCAGGCAAAATCTCGTTGTTCAACCAGCAATGCATGTAATCCAAGACGCGTGGCTTCACGGAGGATCCCGGCACCTGTGATTCCGCCTCCAATGATGATGATATCCCAAGGGCTATCGATCGATTGCCAGATTTTATCGCGCCAATCATTCTCCCACATGAGCAACACTCCAAAAAACTCAATTTTGATACAAGCTGCACTGCTTTCTATTCGATTAACTTGCCGGGATTTATCATTCCTTTCGGATCAAGCTGGCGGCACACCGCTGATATGACTCCCATGCCCAATTTCCCCTTTTCGGCTTCAAGGTATGGCATATGGTCCATGCCAACCCCATGATGGTGACTGATCGTCCCGCCAAGGGTTATGATCGCCTGGCTGGCAGCAGATTTCATTGCCCGCCAGCGGGCAAGGGTTTCATCAGGTTCTGCAGCCAGCCTAAATATGAAGGTGGTATATACCGAAGAACCGTAAGGATATACATGCGATAAATGCGTGAAAATATGGACTTTTTCACCAAATTCTGCTACCGAATTATGGATCGCGACCTCAATCTGGTCCACCATCTGAGGAATTTTGCCCCAATCGATTGCAGTTTCCAAAGATTTCAGCCCCGTATCCCACTTCCCAGAGTGTATTCCGCAAGTAGGGTGTCCGGAATCGGTTCTTATGCCATTGCTCACCGAAGGTTTTTCCAATATGCACGCCACCCAATTTGGAAGTGATATTCAAAGTTTCTCTTCGATTGGTGTGCACGATATTTGATTTGCCATTAAACCCGAGCAAGAGCATGCATTTCCCTTCTCCAAGACCACGGAGGGCGAGTAATCTCTCCAGTGCACCAATAAGATTTTCGTGGCCCGCCAGGGCTAATGTGGTGGTTGTCTCGTTGGCAGTACTTAAACGGAGCATACATAAGGATAACCCTGCGGAAAGTATCTGCTTGATCGCCTCAATCCCGTGCTGAAAGTCGGGGAAGAATATAGCATGAAAATCCTCACGTTCTGGGATGGGGCTAATACGTATGCAAGCCTCAGTGAGGATGCCAAGCCTGCCTTCAGATCCCAACACCATTTCGCGAATATCTGGTCCCGCAGCTGAAGCAGGGAATGTGGGCAGGTTTAATTCACCGAGTGGTGTTTCCAACCTTCCGCCTGCAAACAATTTTTCAATTCTCCCGTAGCGCAAGGATTGCTGGCCACTTGACCGGGTTGAAATCCAGCCTCCCAACGTTGAGTACTCAAATGATTGTGGAAAATGGCCGAGCGTAAAGCCCTGGGCGCGTAATTGTGCTTCCAGGTCTGGCCCGCATACACCGGCTTCAAAGGTAGCTAATCGGCTTTGTGAATCGAGCTCAATCAGGCGGTTCATCCGACTCATGTCGATGGTTAATACCGGAGTTCTACTTTTAATCGGATCGATATGACCGCCTACACTTGTGCCGCCTCCGTAAGGGATCAAGTGGATATCAGAATGACGGGCATATTGGATTAAATCAAGCACCTCCTCATTTGACATCGGGGAAGCGACCCCATCGGGAAAGGCGTTTAGCAATCCGCTTCGCAGGTCGATCCAGTTCGGGAAGCTTTGTCCACGCGCATGCAGCAAACGGGTGAGTGGATCACTAGACACCAGGGGATGTTTCGGAAGCCGTGATTTAGGGATATGGGCGAGCACTTCATTCTGGCTTATGTCTTTCGGCCGCGAACCTTTACCCACCAGTTGCTCAAGGAAGGAGATTACGGATGATGAGACAGGATAGGTGATTGCTTCATCTCCCCATCCATTCCAACGTCTCATAATATTCCTCCTAAGCCGGATAGCACCTGCATACAGTTTATTTTTTTAGTGTAACCGAAAACAAGAAATTCATGGAACGTGTGTATATTCGTAATTTGCTACCTATTCTCGACCCGAAGGAAGCAATCCAGGTGGCAAGGATTGATTCACCTCGGGAATGGATCTGTAGATGCCTTCTCAAAGGCATCCTTGATTTCATCGTCCACCTCAGCCTCGATAGAGGTTTTGTCAGCCTCATTCAACCGATGAGCATGGATTTGGATCGGATCATGCTCCAGGCGCATCTTATTGACTAATTCTAGGCTGCGCGAATCATCTCCTTTAGAATGCGGGCCAAAACGATAGGTGTCCAGGATCAGCGCAAAAGGTGATTGTTCCTGGCGCACTCGGGAAAGCAGGCCGCTTGCTACAGGTAAGATATCATTGACGTCTGAGCTGCTAAGCAATGTCGACGGAATCCCGAAAGCATCAAACCGGGCAGCGATAGTTCCAGCCACGGCTAAATCTATAGCAGTCGTTTGGGCGATATGGTTATTTTCGAGTACATAAAGAATGGGCACCTTCCACAAAGAAGCCATATTAAATGCCTCATATATAACTCCTTCACCTAAGGTTCCGTCACCCAGGAAGGCAACCGTAGTGCATCCAGATTTTTTATGCTTTTCTGCCAAAGCCATTCCCGTAGCGATTGGGATGATCCCACCTTGTACTCCATTTGAATAAAAATTACGCCAATGCAGATGTTGCGAGCCGCCTCGCCCACCACACACACCTGTTGCCCGTCCCATTAATTCTGCGAAAAGTGCATGCGCATCACCGCCATATGCCAGATAGTGACCATGACAGCGGTGGTTGCTAAATACAATATCATTTTCCTGGAGGTTGGCAAGCACTCCGACGGCGTTCGCTTCCTGCCCCAGATAGGTATGAGTGGTGCCAAAGAATATACCTTTGGGGAAATTATCCAAGACGGTTTCCTCAAATTTTCGAATTCGATAAAGAGAGCGGTAGAGGGTGTGATTGGTTTCCATGGCTTGGTTAATTATATGTCTATAACCAGAAAAGTAATCCGACTCCGGCTACTGCGATCAGTGTTCCCGTGATCGCCCTCCAGGATAGCCGTTCCTTAAAAATAAAATATCCAATTGGAAGTAAAAATATCGGGGGTAAAGCGATGAGAGTACTGGCGATACCGATATTAGTATTCTGGATAGCGAACAATGATAGGGAAACTCCAATCATCGGGCCAAAGATTGCCCCTCCCAGGATGTATAGAATTCCTGATCGGTGCTGACTTGCTGCTCTAACCGTTGATATTACTTGCCTTTGGATGATCGTTACCATCCAAAGCGCCACAAATGCCGCGCTCATGCGGATTACGTTTGCGGACAGGGCTGGGAAATTACCTTGTAATCCCAGTTTTGCCAAAACGACTCCAAACGCCTGACCTGTAGCTGAGAGTAAACCCGCAACGATACCTTTCCAGCTTATTTTATAGTATGGCTCGACTTTAGTCGGCAAATTCGATTTCATTGAGATGTTACTATCTAAAACAACCCATATAATGCCAGCCAGGGTTAACCCAATCCCCAATATATTTCCTCCACTAAGCGTCTCGCCCAGGATCACCCATGCAAGGACAGATGCCAGGGCGGGAGCTAAACTCAGAAATAATAGACCAAGCCGTGGTCCTATCGTTATATATGCCTGGAAAAGAAATAAATCCCCAATAGCCAAACCAATGATTCCGGAGATTCCCAACCAAAACCAACGCTGAATGCCTGCACCGATAGGGATGGGTGAACCAAAGATGATCCAATGAATGATGCCAAGCAACAATACAGCAATGATTAACCTGAGACGATTGGAAATCAGCGGACCAAATTTCCTGCCCGCGAAGGTGAAAAATATCGATGAGACCGAAAAGCACAAGGCAGTCAGGAGTGCCGCAATCTCTCCGATGTTAGGAGTCATGATTCCCCGTGAACTCCTCAGCTGTCGCCTGACCGGGCTGATTAATTCCCTCTCGCCGGAGAACTTTACCAATTGTAAGAAATATGATTTTTATATCCAGCCAGAATGACCAGTGATCTACATACCAGACGTCAAGTATAAATTTATCCTTCCAGGTGAGTGCATTTCGGCCGTTAATTTGAGCCCAACCCGTCATCCCTGGTAATACGTCGTGCCTGCGTGCCTGCTCTGGAGAATAACGCTCCAGATACTGCATGAGCAACGGGCGTGGACCTACCAGGCTCATCTCACCCCGCAGGATGTTGAATAACTCTGGCAATTCATCCAGGCTATAGGAGCGTAAAAATTTACCCAGGTGCGTAATTCGCTGACTATCAGGTAGTAAGTTGTCTTGAGCGTCGCGTGCATTGGTCATTGTGCGAAATTTATAGACCCAAAATGGTTCGCCTTTGTACCCCGGACGCTGTTGGCGAAAAATGATCGGAGTGCCAAATTTTATAACTACAAGGATGGCAAGGATGAAGAATAATGGCGACAGCATCAAAATCGCAAGGATCGTCAGGAATATATCCAGGACGCGTTTCGATTTTGGAATTGATGAGTTCTTGTCTACCCGGAGCATATAGAGAATTCTACCAGATGTTGCGCCGTCACCCTGATCCGCCGGTTGTTTTCTCAATAGTTATGGATCATAAAAAATCAGCTTATCGAATACAGGAATAAAAAATTGCTGAAACCCGGGAAAGGGCTTCAGCAATTAATTTTTGATGATATCGAGTTTATATCAGCGGCATCTCACATGGGCGAATGATCATCACGATTTTTCCCTGGATATCAACCGTCGCGGGATCATCAATAAAGATTGGCTTCATGGTTGGGTTAGCAGGTTGCAATCGCACTTTGCCGTCTTCCAGGAAGAAATACTTGAGCGTAGTCTCATCTTTATCACGCAACCAGATCGCAACCAGGTCTCCATTGTGGACGTCCTTGGCTGGTTTCATAATGACGATATCCCCGTCATTGACCATGGCATCAATCATGGAATCGCCATTGACTTCCAATGCAAATAGCTCTTCGACTTTCTCACGCGCCGGCAGCATACTGCGGGCAACACTGACCACAGATTCTGCATCCAGGTAGGCAAAGTCGGATGATGGAACTGGGACTGGCTCACTGGCGAAGATACGACCCATCACTGGAATACGCAGAACCTGTTGTACCGATTCGCGCACATTTTGCATGGTTCGATTGGCCGCCTGTGCAAGGTCTGAAAATGGCCGTACCAGTCGGATCCCTCGTGAAACGTGCCCTGAGCGTTTGATATGCCCCATGGTTTCCAATTGGTCTAAATAATAATTGACCACGGATGTCGAGGAAAACTTCCCCATATCCTGGATGTCACGAATGGATGGGGGGAATCCATTGGTATTTTGATACTCTTCAATCACCTTTAGCACTTTAATCTGCGGGTCTGTTAAAGTTGAGCTTCTACGTCTGGGTGTCATCGTTCACCTCCAAAAATATTAATCAGTACAGTTGTTCTATAAATATATAATACCAGAACATTCGTTCGATGTCAAGTACCTTTCCTGACCTTCGGACAAAAAATCAGACAATTATTAAAGACATTTGTCATCGCGAGCCACAAGCGGTTTTCTTGTGGCGTGGCGATCTGCTTTTTGACGATAGTGATATGGTAATACCTTACAATATTACTCTTAAAAGGCAATGTCCGAACTTTCGTCCGAACCTGAGCCTTTCTGATAGGAGTGATGTCAGCGGTCTGCAGGCTTGATTGACATGCGTTGAAATTTTGTGGGATAATTACCTACCTTTCGTCTCGAAAATTGAGCTTTATGCGATCAAAAAATCCATAATCCGCATCTGGAGCAGCTATGGAATTTACTAAAGTGTGTGTGATAGGCCTGGGATATATAGGCTTACCGACATCCAGCACATTTGCAACTCATGGTTTACAGGTGGTGGGCGCGGATATCAATCCCCAAGTGATTTCAACCCTCCGCAATGGCGCCGTTCACATTAGTGAGCCAGGTCTGCGTTTGCTGTTTGATGAAGCGATTGGTTCAGGTCGTTTAACCTTTCGTGATACTCCCGAAGAGGCAGATGCATTCATTATCGCAGTCCCTACGCCCTTTTATGAAGATAAAAATGGAACATTTGAGGGTCAATCATATCGCTTGGCAGATATGCGGGCGGTGATCTCTGCAACAGAATCGATCCTGCCTCACCTGCGTAAGGGAAACCTGGTGGTTCTCGAATCCACCTCCCCTCCCCGAACGACCATAGATGTAGTGCGACCCATATTGGAACGGTCTGGTTTAAAGGCTGGGTCAGATTTTCTTCTGGCATACTCTCCGGAAAGGGTTCTTCCGGGGAAAATCGTCCAGGAGCTGATCGAGAATGCGCGCGTGATAGGAGGGATCAATCGTGCATCATCTGAAGCAGGCAGGGATTTATATGCCCATTTCGTCAAGGGTGAAATTGTACTGACCGATGCCACCACTGCCGAGATGGTCAAATTAATGGAAAATACCTACCGCGATATAAACATCGCCATCGCAATTGAATTCTCGAGGCTGGCAGAGCGCTTCGGGGTGGATATTTGGGAAGCAATCAGCATCGCCAACCGCCATCCAAGGGTGAAAATCTTGAATCCGGGTCCTGGAGTCGGAGGGCACTGCATCAGTGTGGATCCTTGGTTCCTGGTTGAAGCTGCACCAGATTTAAGCAGTCTTATTAATGCGGCCAGACAAGTGAACGACCGTCAGCCACATTTTGTGGTCGATCTTATAAAACAAGCGCTCGGCAATGATCTAATAGGGAAACGCATAACTGCCCTCGGATTGGCATTTAAGCCTGATGTGGATGATCTTCGGGAAAGCCCAGCCATTGAAGTGGCTAAATTATTGGCTGAAGCAGGTGCAATCGTGAGTGGTTACGAGCCTTATAAACTTGATGTAAACATTCCAGGTGTGAAATCAGCTGCCAGTGTCGAAGCAGCTGTTCGCGACGCAGATTTACTCATCTTACTCGTCGGACATCGTGAGCTGAAAGAATTGGATCCACTTGCAATACACCAAATAACTCCTGCCCGGGTGGCCATAGACACTGTCAAAGGTTGGGAAGAACAATCCTGGAGAGCGGCAGGCTTTAAATTCATCCGCTTGGGAGTTGGAAAGAAGGATCAATAAAATTTGCTTTGCGGTCCGATCCATGGGATAGCGCTGGATCTCAAAAATTGATTTCTATGCGACGTGATATTTATTCTCGATTAGTTTATGCGCGCACAAACCCTCTTTTCGGTGGGATTGCTTATTTCACTTTAAAACTTTTAGGTGTCGAAATCCCGCGCCCGGTCAGGGTGGGAGAAAACCTCGAGCTGGCCCACGGTGGGTTTGGAGTGGTGATCCATCCCAATACCATCATCGGTAAGCGGGTGAAGATCTATCCTGGAGTGACCTTGGGCAGAGCAGATATTTACCGCCCTGTTGAACAGTCGAAATTCGAAGGCATTGTCGTCGAAGATGATGCCATCCTTTGCCCTGGCGCGAAAATCCTGTGCAAGCAAGGTGTCTTGCGAGTTGGACGGGGCAGCGTGGTGGGTGCTAACGCAGTATTGCTTGAGTCCACCGGGGATAACGAAATTTGGGCTGGAATGCCGGCCAAATGTGTGGGGATGCGGAATGGTGACGCCTAGCCGAAAAAACAGACTTTGCTTGATTCCCAATGTTAGCGGCCTGGGGGGAATGGTCTCTTTTCGTGAAAAACTGGTCAATGGGTTGGCCGAACGGGGAATCGGCGTGTCGTATGGCTTGGACGACACACCATATGCCGCTATCCTGGTCATCGGTGGCACGCGCGATTTAGCAGGCATATGGCGTGCCAAACGGCGTGGTGTGCGAATTGCCCAACGCCTGGATGGAATGAACTGGATCCATCGTAAAAAGAAGACTGGTTGGCGACATTATGCGAGAGCTGAATATGGAAATTTCATTTTATCGACAATCCGCTCTCGGCTCGCAGACCAGATCATCTATCAAAGCGAGTTTTCCCAACAATGGTGGGAGCGTATTTATGGGAAAAGCCATATTCCATGGAAAGTAGTACACAATGGAGTGGATTTGCAACGATATACCCCAGATGGATCCAGCAGCATGCCCTGCGACCGGGTTCGTTTATTGTTGGTGGAAGGCACATTCGGCAGCGGCTATGAAATGGGATTGGAGATCGCCATCCAGGTTGGAGAGCAATTGGTTGCAGTAAATAGCCAAAAAGTCGAGCTCATGGTGGTCGGTCGCGTAGCTGAGCGGTTGCAAAGGGAGTGGAAAAGCAAAGCCCGGATTGAGATAAGCTTCACAGGTGAGGTTCCAGGCCATAAGATCCCCGAGATTGATCGTTCTGCCCACGTATTGTATGCGGCAGACTTGAATCCGGCCTGCCCCAATGCGGTTATTGAAGCATTGGCGTGTGGTCTCCCCGTGGCAGCTTTTGATACAGGTGCCCTGCCTGAGATCATCACCGGGGGGGCGGGGCAAGTGGTTCCATATGGCGGCGATCCTTGGAAATTAGATACCTCCAGATATTGAAGGTCTGGTAAAAGCTGTAAAAAACATCTTGAATGATCAGGCAAATTACCGGAAGGCTGCCAGGAAAAGAGCCGAGCAAGCCTTTGGATTGGACCAGATGGTAGAAAGCTATCTTAATGCAATGAGTTTATGATGCGAAATACTTACCCAGGACGCTTAGGATTGCAACAACGGGTCCTGCCTTCGTACAGGGCGGTATTTGTAGACACTTTAGCCGGGGCTTGCCAGGGTGGTTTAAGTGTGTTTGCAGGAGAGCCCCTGGCTAAAGAAGGAATTGACCCGATTGGAAAACTTCAGGTTGCCCAATTGGTTAAGGCAAATAACCGCTATCTTAGCAACCCCAGCTCACCATTATTTGTTTGCTGGCAGACAGGTTTGATCCCTTGGCTGAATGCATGGCAGCCAGATGCACTTATCATAGAGGCTAATCCGCGCTATCCGACGACACGTAAAGCTATCCTTTGGATGCATGAGAAGGGACGCAAAGTGATTGGTTGGGGACTGGGTGCTCCACAGATAAATGGACCCCTGGCTGTTATTCGCCAAAGGGAGAGGCTTGGTTTGCTGAACAGCCTGGACGCTATTATCGCTTATAGCTGCCAAGGAGCCGAGCAATACCGTGGGCTCGGAATATCCCTAAATAAGATTTTTGTGGCTCCCAATGCGGTAGATTTAGCCCCTACAATCCCTCCATTGACAAGACAATCTCCAATTGAAGGAAGAGCGACCATCCTATTCGTCGGGCGGTTACAACCCCGTAAACGGGTGGATTTGCTTCTGAATGCCTGTGCTGCTTTACCGATTGGGCATCAACCTCACCTCATTATCGTAGGTGATGGTCCGGCGAAGGATGAGCTTGAAAATCTGGCACAACGCGTATACCCAGAGGCTGAATTTATGGGGGCAAAACATGGAGCCGAGCTCGAGCCATATTTCACGCAGGCACACCTTTTCGTCTTACCGGGCACCGGTGGATTAGCCATACAACAGGCGATGGCACACGGGCTTCCAGTGATAGTCGCACACGGTGATGGTACCCAGGATGACCTGGTGAGAAGCGAAAATGGTTGGCAAATCCCACCAGATGATCTGCTGATGCTGACTGCCACCCTTCAAACTGCGTTATCTGATCCTGTAAGGTTACACAATATGGGAGCGGCTTCCTTTCGCATTGTCTCTGATGAAATTAATGTTGATCAAATGGTGAAAGTATTCATCGATGTGGCCAATCAGCTCAGTAACAAATAAGCAATTCTTCGACTAAACATTGGGGGAGTAGCGGCTAATACAAATTCTTGTGGAGCTTGCTTATCCATGAATTATGCAGGATATCTCAAAATAACATGGGTATGCTTACCTGGAACACTCTCTATCGCTAATGACCCACCCACCACTGCCATCAAGGCACTGTGTAATGCCAACCCTTGCCCGGTATCTTTTCCATTTATTACGCTCGAGTCAAAACCTATACCATCGTCCTGAATCCTGATTACCAATCCATCTTTCCAGCTGATGGCGATGTGTAAATTTACCAGCTGGTTAGTATCGCAGTTCCGGGCATGCCTGGCAGCATTTCGAACCGCTTCCCTGCTGGCATGATAAAGTACATCCGACGAATAGACAGGGATGGATTTTGTATTAACGATTGCGTTTTCATCGATCTGCCAGGTGAGTGAGTTAAAGCAGGATTGATACTCATTTTCTATCGTCACTTGCAAAGCCTCAACCAACCCACGCCGCTTCAGCTCAGGTTCATGGATCGCGGGCAGCTCCCGCATTACCGACGTCAGCTGGTGGTGGATGCCACCCAATTCTTGGATTGCAGCCTCTTTATCCATTGCATCCGTGGATAATTTGATCATCGTTGATTGCAAGCGCGGCAGGATGTCGTCATGCAGCGTGCGCCGGGTTTGCTGATCGAGTACTTGGGTCTCAGCTAGATGTTGTCGCTGTAGCTCCATTAATTTCTGCGCCAGCTCATTGCTGGCTTTGGTGTCAATCAGTCGTTCACCTACCGTCCGTGCAATTTCAATCTCTTCCTGTGTGAAGAGGCTGGTATTTTTCTTATCACCCAGGGCAATCGCACCAATCAATCCACGCTCACTCCATAATGGTATCGCGATGGAGTGTCTTCCCAGCAGTCTTGATTCTGGGAGCAGCAGGGGAGAAAACCCGGCGTTCGTGCTGATGATTCGGCGGACATCTGAGATGAGTTCTTCCGATTCATCCGACTCAAACTTATCTGGATATGAAATGGGATTCCCGACCAATGGTCCAAAAATTCCCAGGGGGATCAGGAATGCCTGCCTGACTCCCAAAATATCGTTGCACAAGGCATAAAATGGCCTGGATAAATCAAAATTGATCGAGGTAGGATTTGGTAAAAGCAGCTGATCGTATAAATGCTGGTTAGTAATGAATGGATGCAGTGATTTAAAAAAGTGTTCCTGTTCGGTGAACATTCGCCAACCCAGGATGGCATAGATGCCCGTGATTAATAGGATACTCAATAAAAGCAAGTAGATGGGCTCAAGTTGATCGATCAATATCCAGGAGACAAGAATCCCAAAAATCAGGGAAAGGGAGATTGCCAATTTCCAGTAGCGCTTCAAGCCCTGGCGGGGTAAGACTTTGCCAGTGAATATCTCATATGAAACAATCGCCTGACCGATGGATAAGATGGTTATGGCTATGAAAAGATCGACCACGAGATCAAAAATTGATATGCTGCGTGCGAATTGAATTGGGTTAATGACCTGATTTGCATTATAGATACCCCAAATGATGATCGTGCCTACCGATATGCTCACCGTTAACAAGGAAATCGTGGCAACCAGTAACCACGGACGTGCACGTTGCCGGGCAAGCTGACCCATTAATCTGATGGGATTGCCTGGATGCAGCAACACATCCAGCGAAAAGCCGATACACATCAACAAATAAAGCGGATAAACGACCATCAGGACGGGAATCCCTCCGACGGATAATACCCCGCCCAGATCAAGCCGGATGAGTTGATTGTAAGTGGGCAAAGCATTAAAAAGGAATACCAGACCGATTGTGCTGATCGCTAAAAGGGATGCCAGGATTATTGGGATCTGGTGGCGTTGGTGAATCGGACTGTGTGGGTCATCCCAATAGCTGGAATACCACAACATGACGAGATACCAGGCGTAAGGCATGCTTGCGATCGGGATCCAGCCTGTCCTCCACCATAAATTCATCCTTGCTTCTGGCTGAAGAGGTCCTAAACCCAGGATTGCGGTGTGACTGAGGAAAAACAAGCTGCCCATTAACAAGCCAGCACCTGCAATCCAGATCCCTGGTGACCGGCGCTCAGAATTCAATAAAACGGTTAACCCCAGCCATAAGAGCAGGATTGTATTAATAATCGATAGGGCGAGTGTTCCCCATCCTAGAAGCAAATCACTGGTCATGGACAGGTCAACTCAGCAGGTAAAAATGAAGCCAACAGAATTTGCTTGGTGCCGTCGATGATCATGCACTAGGGTTCCTGGATGATTTCACCATTTGCATCCCATGTAAGCAATCTTCCAGCATGTAAGATGAGAGCCGCACGCGTTCGGGCAATTTTTTCATCCGTAGTAGAGAGATTCAACCCCCAAACGCTATATATCTGCCCATTAATCCGGCTAATGGTGCGTTTATCTCTGAAGCCCATCCTGCTTGCTATTTGTACATTGGTCAGCCCGTCAGCAAGCATCTTCGCTACCTCACGCTCATTGGGTTCAAGCAAATCCAAAGGATTATGCTCATCTTTATCCTGCACTTCTCGAACCCGGGCGTCTATCTCAGGATCGATAAATTGGCCTCCATTAATGACCAATTTCATCAAGGGAATTAGCATTTCTGGAAGCAGGTAATTTGATTTCCGCACATATGCAAAATGGCTCAAGATTCCTGAATTGCTGAATTCCCTATAATAAGTGTCATCATCCTGGATGGAGTAGAAAATGACCGGGAAGCGGGGGAATTCACGCCGGATGGCAACCGCTGCCTGGATGCCATTCATCGAACCTGCCAGTTGTACGTCCATTAATATTGCCGACTTGGCCTGATCTAGCTGCGACTCGAGACAAAATTCGAGCACTTGCTCTCCACTTGGGCAGTCAAAAATAACTGACACACCTCCGATAGCCTCAAGCCCCGCCTTGAGGGCGGGGCGCAGGTGGGGATTATCTTCGACTAAAAGTACATGCATCTTATTATCTGAATATCAGTGGCAATACCAGGATCAGGAAAATTGACCAAATCAGGTAAGCGGTGGTGGCTTTGCTGAAAACATTTTGCAATCGTTCATGCCAACCGGCGATCCCATTCTTTAATTGAGTATAAATCATCACACCCAGGATGGCAATGTTGATGATATTCCAGCCGATGATCGTCGTGCGATTGAGAGTAAGGTTGTCGATTGCTGTCCGGTAGACGACAGCAGATAATGCATACAGGCTGATGATAATCGCCAGGATGGAAATTGCGATGATCCCCCGGCGGAGCCAGGTCTGCATTTTCGGGGATAGCTCATCCAGCTTTATGGGTGTGGCTCCAATCAATAGCCCAATAATGGCAAACTGCATCACGTTGTAAACAATGAGAATGTCTCGATTTTTAAACGGGGCGGTAAAGTTAAACGGGATCACAAACAGGTAGATTACCAAGACTACCAGGGTTAATGGGAGTAATAATCGCATCATGGTAAACACGAATTTGCTTAAACCCTGGCTAAAATCTTGAGCCTCAGGTAAAACCAGCGGGTCATACATGGTTGTTATCGCCATGATCGGGATCAAGCCGAAGCCGCCTGCCACAGCCAGGCGAATGATGATCTCCGGGGGAGTTACATTCAAGGCAGCAAACATACCCATCGTGATCATGCCGAATGCCACTCCAAAGATCAGATACACCCCTGCGGTGATCATGACTTCGATGGATTTAGTCAAGAATGCGAAGCGGGTGGTGGTAGCAGACTTGAATTTCATCACCGCGATCCCCAAAGCAATCCAACATAACAATGGTAGCACGAAAAGCATAAGAATTATATAATCGGGTCTATTTGGATATTGACTATCTGGTGTTATCAGGAAGACGTAAACCGAAGCAAGGATCAAGCCGATGGTCGATATTCCTGCGTACAAATAATTTCTTTTTGAAAGAACGGTAAGAAAGATAATCGCCGGGATGGCGACGATGGGTGCCCAAAACAGCACGAAAAAAGGAACCTGATGACGAAAAAGGAAGTCGGGGCTCGAGACCGCCCATAGGATCAGCCCGGTGATGATGCCCACGATGAGGGCCAGGCCCCAATTCGTTGTGCGTTTCGCTTTTGGTAACGGATGAAACTCGAAGCGGGAATGCCAGGCAGATAGGAGCAAATTATCAGGGCTCTTTTGGTACATTTCCTGGAGATCGGATCGAAATTCTGCTTCGTTATTTGCCTGTTTCGCAACCTGGTATAAATTCTCCAATTGATCGGGAGAATTGATGGAGGCCTGGATTTCTGGAAGATATTTCATTGTATTTCTCCTCTAATACAGGATTGATAAAGATGTACGACTACTAATCAACAACCTGTAAATAGAATAAGGATTTATAGGGTTTATGTCAAGCACTCAGGTGCATAAAGTAATAAGCAGGCTTATTACTTTAGTATTGCATTTCTGGCAGAAGTGTTGTACCCTATAGCGCATGAAAATACTCTACGTCGCCGATGGTCGATCACCAATTGCTCTGAACTGGATGAGCTATTTTATCCGCGAAGGTCATGAAGTGCACCTGGCATCTACCTTTCCGTGCCCAGCGATAGAAGGTGTATCATCGCTGGAGATCATCCCGGTGGCAATGAGCGGTCTATACGGCAGCGAAAATGGCACGGGAGGCTGGAAGGGTGACCTGGATTCGCAAGCTTCTACCCGTGCGGATTCGCACCCTGTTCAGGCAATTTGTGGCTCCATTCTCCTTCCGCGGGTCATCTATGAAATTGCAACGGATGATCGAACGGATCCAACCTAATATCGTGCATGCCATGCGTATACCTTTCGAGGGCATGATTGCCTCCAAGGCAATCGAAGCCATCCACAAGGGAAATTCTAATTCCTGGAGACCTCCTTTACTGATCTCGGTGTGGGGGAATGATTTCACCCTGCATGCCAGGGCGACGCCGAGCATGGCTCGCTATACCCAGCAAGCGCTGCTGGTAGCGAACGGCCTGCATACCGATTGCCAGCGTGATCAGCGCCTGGCAGTGGAGCTTGGGTTTAGTGCTCAAAAACCAGCCATCGTTCTACCCGGTGGAGGGGGTATTCAGGTGGACACATTTTATCCAGCTGACATCCAGCCTGAGGAGGAAGCTGCCCGGGTGGGTGAAGGTGTAGCGCCGATAACGATCATTAACCCACGGGGTATACGCGCCTATGTTAGGAACGATACCTTTTTTCATGCAATTCCTTTGGTGATTGAAAAATTCCCGAATGTGTGTTTTATCTGTATTGGCATGCAAGGTGTGGCTCAAGCAGAGAAATGGTGTACATGGAGCTGAAGATTGGTGAAAAGGTTGAGCTGCTGCCACGCTCAATCGCGCCTGCAGATGGCTGAGCTGTTCAGGCAGTCGCAGATCACAGTATCTGTCACAACACACGATGGAACCCCCAATACACTGCTCGAAGCCATGGCTTGCGGTAGCTTCCCGATTGTGGGGGATATTGAGTCATTGCATGAATGGATCACACAGGGAGAAAATGGGTTACTGGTTGACCCTGGTGACCCGAATGCACTGGCTGAAGCGATATTGACGGCAATTTCACGACCTGAATTAAGAAGGCAAGCAAGAGAGCTTAACTTGCAGTTGGTGAAGCAACGGGCGGAGTATGGCTGGGTCATGCAGCAAGCGGAAGAGTTTTATGAGAGAATGATTTCGAAGAAGCGGGAATTGAATTGATATATCGCTCCCACAAAACAGTAGCGATACTGGTCGCGAGCCGCTTGCTTCGCGGCGCTTGCCAGGAAACTCCTTAATTCAAAAGCATTCAATTCATGGACCAAAGTGATTAGTCATTTGTGATTAGGAATTAGGAAAATTAAAAACAAGGTAGTATGGATTGATTCATTATGGAGAGTATGAGGGTGATGGGCATTAGTTAATCAAAAAACATGAAATCGAAGAGAAACAAATCCTAGGGGGTGGAAAAGGGTGTTAGGGTAAAGGATGGGGGATTAATAATCAAAGGAAAAAGATTCCCAATAGCATTATAGCACATTTGTTCTAAATGTCAAGGGGCAATTGTTAGGTTCGGACATTGTCTCAAAAATGGTGATTGTCAAGGAAAATTAAGAATCAAAATAATCAGAGAGTTGATTGCCACGAGCCTGGAAGCCGCTGGCTTCGTTGCGGAAGCCTGCCAGCGAATGATGGGCTGCGATGAATGTTTCTTGCGCCACATCATCAGCCTCATGCAAGTCGTCCAGGATTGAAAGAGCGAGGCGGTGAATGTAAGGATAAAACTCCCTTAACAACTGGTTGACGATCTGCTCTAACCCGGCTGCCTCAGTCGGTGTTGTATGGTGTAAGCCTGTCATTTGGTAAACGTCATCATTGGGCATCTTGATAGATTAGATGCTCCCCAATAGAAAAACCTTCATTATTCACTTCGATGGATATCTTCAGACCTGCAGAGAAAACAGGTGATCCCATTCATCTGGATGAAGCTCCGTCCTAACAAGAGCGTTTGTTTAGGATTAATAATTCTATCAGCCATTTCGGGTATACTTAACCTTAGCTACTTTCATGGATATTCGGGAAAGGTTGGGCGAACAGCAGAGGGTTGGAGTAGATGATCGTAAATTACTATGCTACCCTGCGCCAGGTGGTTGGTGCCCGTCAGGTAGAAATTTCTCTACCACAGGGAGGCACATTGCGCCAACTGATCGAAATAATGGTCAAACGCTACCCGGATTTGAAAAGAGAAATGTTAGATCAAGGTGGCAATCTTCAGAGTCATATTCATATTTATGTAAATGGACGCGACAGTGCCTTCCTGGAGGGTTCATTAGACTCCATCCTGGAGCCAAACAATACTATCTCGATTTTCCCTCCAGTTGGCGGGGGGTAGGTCAACAAAACGATCGGGCAAGCTAGTCAGCCTGCCCGATCGTTTTTATTTTTATATGATTTCTAATTCAATCAGCTTGTTTTCCGGAACAACCCCGTTGATCCAACCGCGTTCCTGATAATATTCTTCGAGCATCAGGTCTAGCTCGCATACTTGTCCCGTGGACCCAGGACCGGTGGCAGGCTCTTTCAGGAAGCGCTCGGGCAAGTAGTCGCTGCCTTCGCGGAAACCGTTCAGGTTATTGTAGTATCGCTCCAGGTTCCAGACACGCTCACCTACCTTGAGCAAATATGCAGCGTCGGCTTTCATACCGGTGACAGCCGCGAATTGGTCAGCAAAGGTATCCATCGACTCGGCAAAAGTGGCAAACTTGCACACGTCCATACAATCTGTGACAGTATGCACGTTCTGGAAAATGACTACCAACTTACCTTTGCCCTTCCATTCCAGTGGGTCAGTGACGGTCGAAGGTCCGAGCACATTGCCGACCACCTCGGCGGCCGGGGTATAGGCACGCAGGTGGCAGGCACCGCGGTTGCTGGTAGCGTAACCAAGGCCCATGCCCTTGATACCGCGCGGGTCATAAGCCGGTATGGCAAGACCTTTCACAGTCATAGAGATTTCTGGATGACCGAAATATTTGGCAGCCCGTTCGGTGCCTTGTGCCAGGATATCGCCCACTCCCTCACGCTTGCCAATCTTATCTACCAGCGTTACCATACCCATATAGTCTCCCCATACCAAGCTGCCTGTACCTTTCGTATAACCTTTCTGGCTGGCTTCCATATACATTGAAAGTACATTACCCGTCTCGATTGCGTCCATGCCATATTCGTTACATTGATCGATAAGCTTGGCAACACTGGGAGCATAGTCATTGCCGCAGTTAGCACCTACAGCCCAAGCCGGTTCATACTCGAAGCTCTCCATACGTAGACCGGCAAACGGTCCCTCCTTTATCTCGACCTCTTTCTTGCACGCCACAGGGCAGGCATGACAAGTGGGATCCTCAATCAGGATCGTTTCTTTCACCCGCTCACCGCTGATCGCCTCATGCTTGGGGAATGACGTGGTTTGCGAGTTGTTGGTGGGCATGGCGCCAATCACATTGACCATATTCATCAAGACATTGGTACCATAGACGGATAGCCCACCTTTGCGCGGTGCAGTCACCACGCGCGTGTCACTCAATTCGGCTAGGGCTTTGATATGGGATTCCTTCCATAGGGCCTTATTGACCGCCTTGGGCATTTTCTTTACTGCCTTGATCACGATAGCCTTGAGGTGTTTGCTGCCACCCACACAGCCTGTACCGCCGCGCCCGCTAGACCGGTCGTTCTCATTCATCCAATTGGCGAAGAGGTTAAGCTTCTCTCCAGCCGGCCCAATCGTGATCACGCTCAGGTCTTTCTCGCCGTACTTTTCCTGGAAAAACTTGACCGTCTCATGAACACCTTTACCCCAAATCTCAGACGCGTCTAGGAGTTCGACTTTGTTCAGGGTGACCAGGGCATACACGGGTTTCGGTGCTTTGCCTTTGAAGACCAGACCGTCAAATCCTGCCCATCGCAAGCGCGCGGCTGACCAACCACCATGGTGAGAGTCGGTGATTGTGTTAGTCAACGGGCTTTTCGTCACAACCGCCATCCGACCACTCAGGTTCACTTCTGAGCCGGTCAACGGTCCATTCATAAAGCATAGAATATTATCGGGGGAAAGTGGCTCCACTAACGGTCCATTTTCATAGACGTACTTCACGCCTACACCGCGACCGCCAATGTATTTCTGCTTCCAATCATCTGGGATAGCCTCATAAGTCACCGAGTGTTTCGTCAGATTGATTTTAGCGATTCTATCTGCATAACCTCCAAGTGTCATTTTTGCCTCCTTTGGGCTTTACAACAAATTGGGGTTTGGGTTGTACGGGCTTCGGAGTGGGAAAGATTGATATAAGTAGTGTAACAGAATATGGAGCAAAAATCAATTGTTTCTTGTCTGGTTAGGGTTCTCACAAAGCAGGGATTGAAGCATTCCGCTGGAGAGGTTGATAACCTATCGGATGGAATGAGTCAGATAAATATTTATGGCAAGATTATCAAGTACGGTAAAGCGCTCTCGTTGGCGCCGGCGGGACTTCTTCAGCGACGATAGTTGATGTGAGTGCTCGCCCGGCCAAGAATTTGTACGCTTCTGGTAATTCCTCCACCCTGTACGACTGGTCATTCATATTTACGCGGAGAATCCACATTTTATACTCCTTTGGTTTAATAACCGATATGCCAGTTTTATATTTTACGTAGGCCGGACAGTATTATCTATACATAAGTATATTTTTCTCGAGGCATCTCCCTTCTAAGTACCTGGTTTTGATTAATGACATGAGGCTAGTTCTATTCTATGTCTTTATAGACAGGTTGTCAACAAGGCATATTATCAAGTACGAGTATATATATTAAAGCATCCCTTATCAAATTGTAGATACCACTATTTAAAACCCATCTACATCATTGGTAGAGGTTCGTCGATTGACCTGCCGGGGACATATTCCCATTCTTGAGCAAGCTGCTGGCGGATATGAGCAAATACTGTTGAGATGGGGAGATGATTCGGGCAGGACTGTTCGCACATTCCGCAGCCTGCACAGGAAACCAGCCAGCGAGTAACACTCGAGCGTTCGTAGTGACCTTCGGGGTTGCGTTCTGGCCGGTCTACGGAACAGATGGGGCATACATCCATGCAATTCTCACAGTCACCACAGCTTTCCAACTGGTGAATGACAGCATCCACATCCGCAGGCAATAATCCACCCAAGCCTTCATTCATGCGATCCATGGTTCGCTGGTGGCGCTCGCACATCTTCGATAAGATGCGTTCGTGCTGGTCGATCAGGCTATGATCTGCGATTCCATCGGTGAGCTTATCCATGCGGATGGTATCACCAATCTCGGGATTGCCCACCGATATGAGCATTTGTTGGCGAATGGGCAATCCAAGGATGTGAAGATTAATATCAGCCTGTTTGGCAGCTGGTGAAAGGCAGACCTGGCAGGCAGAACGGTAACGATAAGGGATGATCCCACCTTGATGTGCAAATTTCAAGGCTTCATATGCCAGATCACTAAAGGATTCGGATGGATTTTCCTGTTGCGTTGGATGAGCTTTTTCTGCACGCTCCAGGCGCCACTGATATTCATCTGCAGGGAGGGTCCCCAAACAATCCACGCTTATTGTCAGCAGGTTATCTACTTTAAATGAAGCGTGCTTGGTCATCTCAGTTAGGGCTCGCATTTCGCAGGGTCGGAGCAATGCACCAAGTCTGGCGTCTGGGTGCGCAGCAAGTAATTCAGGGACCATTCGGGCAATGTTGATCTCCATAAGAGGTTTAAAGGGATTGATCTCATCGATCGATTCAACATCGACGACATAGCGAGGCAGTGCATTTGCCTCATCACTCCCATTCATGGTCACCAACATGCCCTCCAGGTTTGAGTTCAACCAGATTTGCTTAATCAGGTCGTGGACCTTACCCAGAGGGTCACCATGAGTTTCAATAGACCATTGATTATTCATAATATGCCACTCCCAACTCACCTAAAAGTAGCGTGATTCAACCTGATAATTGTTTTTCCATTAACTCTGCGATATCCATCACCTGCACCTGGTCGCCAAGGCCTTTGGAGCGGATGGCATCGTCGAACATGAGCAAACAGTAAGGGCAAGCAGTAGCAACAATATCCGCTTTGATTTGGATAGCCTGCGCTAATCTGCGGTGGTTGATGCGTGTATTCGGGTCGGTCTCCTGCCACATCTGACCACCGCCTCCACCACAACAAAAGCTATTCTCTCGACGCCGAGAAAACTCAAGCGGGTTTAGTTTTACATCTTTAAGCAACTGGCGAGGAGCCTGATATATCTGGTTATAACGACCCAAGTAACAGGAATCATGGAAGGCAAGGCGACCTTTTATCCCGTTGCCATTGGGTGAGATACCCTTGGTGATGGATAACTCGGACAGGAATTCAGTATAGTGCTGAACTTTATAGGTGCTACCAAATTGAGGGTACTCATTCTTCAGAGTGTTGAAACAGTGCGGGCATTGGGTGACAATTCGGTTGAACTTGATCTTACCCATCGCCTCCAGATTCTGCTGTGCGAAAACCTGGAAGAGGTATTCATTACCCATACGGCGGGCTGTCTCACCGCAGCAGGTTTCATCAAAACCCAGTACTCCGAAATTCACGTTGGCTTTTTGCAACAAATGGACGAATGAGCGGGCGACTTTCTTATTGCGTTCATCAAAGGCTGAAGCACAGCCAACAAAATACAACACATCGGTCTCATCCCCAGGGGAAAGCTCGTGTAAATTCAAGCCTTCAGACCAGTTCAGGCGGTCCTGGGCAGGGATTCCCCAGGGATTGCCCTGGCGCTCAATGTTACGCGATGCATCCGCAACCGACTTGGGAACTTTGCCCGTGGTAAGAGCCTGATAGCGACGCATATCGATGATCTCATCTACTGGATTGACAAAAGCCGGGCAGCGGGAGGTACAGGCACCACAGGTAGTGCATTCCCAGGGGTAGGTCTCTGAAAACGTTTCAGCGAAAAGCTCCTGGCTGGTTTTCCCATTGGGTGATTGCAGGGATTCAACCATGGTCTTGCGGAGGGTTTGGATCAATGTGCGGGGAGAATAATTCGATCCGCTGATATTGGAGGGGCAAGCTTCTTCACAACGCCCACAATTCACGCAGGCATCAAAGGACAGCAACTGCTGGGAGGTAAATTCCGAAATTTTACCCACACCCAAAACCTCGGCGGTATCGATATTCTCGATTTTCTCTAAGGCACCGGTCTTACGGAGCGGACGGAAGATGACGTGCAGAGGGATATTTACCAGGTGACGCATTTTGGTAAAGGGGAGGCTGGCCACCAGGATCAGTGCCACGGCGGCATGGACCCAAAACAGGATGTCATGTACCTGGGTTGCAGCTTGAGGTGTGAGACCCAGGCTAGCGAATAAACGGGCTCCCAGGTTACCGATGGGGGACCAGGCAGCCCAAGTTGGGTTGGTAGCCAGTAAGCGGGTGGCTTCCATGGAGAAACCCAGGAGTGGGATCAAGCCGAGCAGGCTGAGGGCAAAATAGTCATCCCAGCGGGATTCGAGCGTTTTGGGGCGCAGCACGAGACGGCGGAAGAGAGCCATGATGACCCCCGCAAGGATCATCACGCCTGCGATATCCATCACTAGCTCGTAGATCAGATAGGCTGTGCCACGCGGGAAAGTGATCACCCAGGGAAAGAACAACAGCATGTTTAAAATATTGATGACCGTGCCCACCACCTGGAGGGTGACTCCTATATAAATAAGCTTGTGCATGATAGCTGGATAGGCTATCTTCAAGACACGCACTTGAATCAAAGCATGCACGAAGAAGTCGCGGATGCGGGGGAGAGCTTTTACGAATGCCGCTCTGATGGATTGCGACCAGGTGGGTTTTGCACCAGGTTGGGTAGCAGCTTGTGCGGTCATGAGGCACCTCCGATGAAGATCTCGTTGTTGACCACGTTGACCGGAATGCTGGTGAGAGCTAAAGGAGGCGGCCCGGAAACTACATGACCATCCAATGGGTCAAAGTAGCCATCGTGGCAGGGGCAGTAGATACTATCCTTGTCTTTTTCCCATTTGACGATGCATGCGAAATGCGTGCAAACTGCGGAAAAAGCACGCAGACCGGAAGGTGTATTGATCACCAATGCGGGGTAGCGCCCGTAACCGATAGTTTTACTTTCTCCAACGGGTAGCTCATCGACGGTGCAGACACGGACGGGTTCGGAAGGGGTTTCCTGCAGGTTGCTGGGATAAAAATAGGCGACGATGGGTGCCACAATGGCAGCGGTACCAGTGACGGCCAATCCCTTATTGACCAGTTTCACAAATTCACGACGAGTTATCTTTGACATAATCAGCTCACTTCTCCCCAAATGGTCAGAGCAATCAGTGCGATGACGCCAACAAATGCTACGGCCATACGAATCCAGTAAAGCCGCTTGGATTTATCCGGTTTCGTATCCAAGAATGGCCAGAGAAGGAACAAACCTACCAGGACGATGGGGATGACCACACCAATGATTTTCCCCTCAATTCCCAGGAGCATGGGAGGAATTTTCTTGAGGATCTGGTATAAGGCCAGGAAATACCACTCGGGTTTGACATGCAATGGAGTATTCAAGGGATCCGCAGGTTCGCCCAGGCCGATTGGTTTAATCAAACCAGCGATAGCAATGATCAAGACAACTGCCAGAACCCCGAGAACGACATAAAACTCAGTTTTTACGTGGTCGGGGAAAAAGGGGATCGTATCTTCGTTTTGATGTTCGATAGCAGACATGTTCATTCTCCTCTTTTACAAAGGCTTGGCGATGCCTTGCTTGCGGATCATGAGGAAATGGGCCCCCATGAAGGCGACCGTCGCCAGAGGAACGACGATCACGTGCAGACCGTAGAAACGGCTCAGGGTCTGACCGGTTACATTCCAACCCACACGCAGGAATACGATGGCAAGGTTTCCAATGGAGGGGATGGCACCGGCAATTTCGGAGCCGACGGTGGTGGCCCAAAAGGCACGTTGATCCCACGGGAGCAAATAACCAGTGAAGCCAAAGACCAGGGTGAGGACCAGAAGCAGCACCCCGGAGACCCAGTTCAGCTCTCTAGGTCTTTTATAGGCCCCCATGATGAATACCCTGATCATATGAGCGGTACACATAATGATCATGCCGTTGGCGCACCAATGATGGATGGCGCGAATGGCAGAACCGAAATACACCTGGGATTCTATGTACAGAATGCTGGCATAAGCTGCTTCGGCGGTGGGCTTATAGTAAAATGCCAATAATATGCCCGTGATTCCTTGAACCACAAAAAGAAATGCTGTGATACCGCCCAAGCAATAAAACCAGTTGAGGGCATACTTGGGTACTGGTTTTTTTAGGATTTTTGTGAGTGGAGCGGATATCTGATAGCGGTCATCGACCCAACCAACCGCTCGAGTGGTGAAAGGCTGCATGGGAGTACGCCTTACCCAGGTGTTGGCACTACGATAGACGCCGAACACGAACATCAGCCCCAGGCTACCGAAGAGGATCCAACGGGCAAGAGGGGTCCACAAACCCTTATTCTGACCCAAGATATGACAGCTTAAACACGGCTCTTGCATGGGTGGTGGAGGCGTGACAACCAGCTCTGGTGAAGAAGAAGCGACATCAGCCAAAGCCCAGTTGGGTGGTGCAGGGGCGCTGGACGAATCGGCAATCACTGGTGTGTTGGCCTGGGCATGTGTGGTGATGAATACGAACAGTCCAGCTGCAATAGCCAGCATCGCAAGCAAACCAAAACGTTTCAGAGACTTGAATCGCATAATGCCACCTCGTTTATTGCTGGTTTGTTAACGGCTGAAGAAAATAGAGCTCTATTTATAAAGATTAAGGATATATTAACAGGATATACTAAAATTCCCCCTGTGTAAATAATTCAAGACCTTATTTAGGGTGCTTCCGCGCCTTAATTTTCCTCAGATATCGATGATTTTGCGTTGGATAGCGTATTTAATCAGGTCGGCACGGTCATGTAAGTCCAACTTAGACATCAAGCTCATGCGGTGTGCCTGGACAGTTTTAATGGAAATGCACAGGATTTCGGAAATTTGCTTGTTTGAATAACCCTCAGCAATCAACTGCAGGACTTCACGCTCACGCGGGCTCAAACCATTGGAAGAATCATCTTTTTGAAGGTCTCCCCAACGCAGGTAATTTTCTATCACCAGGCGGGTGATGGCAGGCGAAAGGACAGCTTCTCCACGGCGAACAGCGTGAATGGCATCCATGAGCTCACGTGCGGCAGCGTCTTTGAGGATGTAACCCATGGCTCCCGAGGCTAGAACCTGGCGAATATATTCTTCGTTCTCATGCATCGTCAGGATAAGAACCTTTACCTGTGGGCAATTATGCTTGATCTGGCGAGTGGCTTCCAAACCATTGAGCAATGGCATGGCGATGTCCATCAAGACCACATCGGGATTAAGCTGGCAGGCGAGCTTGACCGCGGTGCGTCCATCCTCAGCTTCACCAACTACAACCATATCGGGTTCATCTTCAAGCAAGGCTCGAATACCAGCCCGCAAAATCGTGTGATCATCGGCAAGCAAAATGCGGACTTTATCCATCCTGCAACCCTGAAGACGACTGCACTGGCAAGTTGATAATTAAAGTCGTACCGTGTTGTGGGTCGGATTGGATGCTCATCCTGCCCCTGACAAGCTCGATGCGTTCCTGAATACCGATAAGACCCCATCGCTGCATATGAATTGCCTCAGTATTGATCTGAGTTGGATCGAAACCATGTCCATCGTCGGAGATTTTTAAGTATACTTCTTTTTCTGTCAAACTAACTTTGATGGAAACCTTCTTAGCCTGCGAATGGCGGATGATATTATTCACACCTTCCTGGGTGATCCTGAACAGGGTGGTGGTAAGGGTTGGAGGCAGAGAAAAAGGGAGCTCTTCGGGAAAGTCAAGATCGACCTGGATTCCGGCTCCTTCCAGGTTCGTGCGCGCAAACCAACGGATGGCGGAAAGCAGTCCCAGGTCATCCAGGATGGCAGGTCGCAGGTCATATATGATGCTGCGCAAGCTATCCAGACTTTCAGCAGCCATTTTACGTAACGTGCCCAGCTGGACGATCATCTCACTTTTATCTACGGGGAGATGGTTCTCCATTCTCTCCAAGTTAATAATCATGGAAGAGAGCGATTGGCCGGTGTCGTCGTGCAAACTGCGGGCAATGCGCTTCCGTTCTTCTTCCTGGGCATTGATCGCCCTTTCAGAAAGCAGGCGTAATTGTTGATTACTGGTATCAAGCTGGGTGATTAGCGAGTTTAAGGCCCTAGTTAGCTGATAAATATCTGGGTCGGTATCATTGATCAGCAATTGATCTATCGCGGCCCGATCAGCTTGAATGCGATTTACTGTTTGACGCAAATCGCGCAGTGGTTGTAAGGCTACCTGCAGAATATATATATTTAATGCCAGACTGATCAATATCCCAACGGAAGCAAAAAGGACGAAATGCCACAGGGTGGATGTAATGTTGGTGAGGTAGCGAGTGAGGATTGTGCCTATGACGGCACCGAGGATAATAATGAGAGCATTCCCGATAGCAATGCGGTAGAAAATTGGAGTTCGTTTGAGACGCGTTTGAATCCGCTGGAACATTAAAAAAGTATATCATAAACAGACAGGGGTGCTAAAATGAGCAACCCTGTCTGTCATTTGAAACGTACAATATCTTAGGTTCGGACGAAAGCTCGAACATTACCGAAGAAATGAGGATTGTCAAGGATAATTACGAACCAAAACAATCAAAGAGCGGATTGCCACGGGTCGGAAAGCCGCTTGCTACGCGGCGCTTGCCAGGGGGCATCCGACCTTTCCCCGAAACCCAGCGGGGATTCTCCCCAAAGCCAGCGGGGGCAGGCGCAATGACCGGTACTTATAATAATTGTCCGATGTGTTATCCGAAGGTCAGATTATATATGTATGGCGTGCCCTTCCGCTGAGTGAGCAGCTTCCATCAACGTTTCGCTTAGCGTGGGATGGGCGTGGACGTTGCGGGCGATTTCAGCAGTGGTGAGCTCCATCATCTGGGCGATGGTCAGTTCGGGCAACAGCTCGGTCACTTCCGGGCCGATCATATGTGCACCCAGAATCTCGCCATATTTGGCATCGGTGATGATCTTCACCCAACCGGTATAATCGCCCAATCCGAGAGCTTTTCCATTGGCCTGGAATGGGAATCTACCCACTTTTATCTGCAACCCACGCGCTTTCGCCTGGGCCTCAGTCAATCCAAATGAAGCTACCTGAGGTTGGCAGTAGGTGGCGCGCGGCATCATCTCATAATTTAACTGGATTGTTTCGACTCCGGCGATATTCTCTGCACAAATGATCCCCTGGGCTGAACCAACGTGGGCAAGCATCAGCTTGGCTGTTACATCACCGATAGACCAAATACCGGGAATGTTGGTGGCCATGCGCTCGTCAATCTCAATAGCACCTTTTTCGCTTATCTTGACTCCAAGCTGTTCCAGTCCGAGGTCACGTGAATTGGGCCGGAAACCTATTGCAATCAGGGCTTGTTCAGCTTCTAAGGTAACCGGAGCATCAGCACCTGATGCTTTCAAGGAAACGCCAGATTCGGTGGCTTCCAGGGACTCCACCCGGTGACCGACCAGGATATTGATCTTGCGCTTGGCAAGTGCTTTTGCCAGCTCAGAGCTGATTTCCTCGTCTTCCAAGGGCAACAAACGGGGCAGCATCTCGACGATGGTGACTGGGACGCCATAAGAGCTCCAGATCGTGGCAAACTCGACCCCGATTGCGCCTGCTCCAATAATGATGGCAGATTTGGGTAAGGTGGGCTGAAGGATCGCCTCCAAATATGTGACGATCTTATTGCCATCTACTTTCCAGGCAGGTGGAACCATGGTACTGGCGCCAGTGGCGATGACGATATTTTTCGCCTGCAGCTGAGTGGATTTGCCTTCGGCATCGGTGATTGTGATTGAATCACGGGCGGTAAGCTTTGCTGCACCCATGAACACAGTAATGTTGTTTTTCTTCATCAGGAAACCTACACCCTTGGTCAGGCGGTCAGATACCTGACGGCTGCGTTTGACAGCAACTCCGTAATCCAGGCTGAGGTTATCAAATGAGAAGCCAAACTCCTTGCTGCGCTCGCGCAGGATGTGAGCCACCTCAGCATTCCTGAGCAAAGCTTTAGAGGGGATGCAACCAACGTTCAAACACACTCCTCCTATCCATTGCTTATCAACGATAGCTGTTTTTAGACCCAATTGAGCAGAGCGGATGGCACACACATAACCTGCAGGTCCTGCACCGATGACGATGACATCAAAATTTTCCATAGATTCTCCAGTTCCCCTTTATTGTATTCACATAATCGCAATTATATTGGTTGATACGCATTTTGCTTATCGCATTAATTCACGACCAATCCCGCAGCGTATTTACCAGCTTGGCGAGAAAGTAATCGGCAATGGCACCATCGATGATGCGGTGGTCAAAGGTAAGCGATAGATACATCATCGAACGGATAGCCAACAAGTCACCCTGGTTAGGATCAGTCATCACAACAGGGCGTTTTTGGATCGCACCCACCCCGAGGATGGCACATTGTGGCTGGTTGATAATGGGAGTGGCAAATAATGAGCCGGTGACACCGTGGTTGGTGATGGTGAACGTGCCGCCCTTCACTTCGTTTGGCTGGAGCTTATGGAGGCGCGCTCGACTGGATAGGTCATTGACAATGCGGGCAATCCCGAGCAGAGAGAGATTATCGGCGTTTTTGATCACCGGGACGATTAAGCCTTCTTCACCTAATGCAGTGGCCATGCCAATGTTGATGTCGTTATATATTCTGACGCCTTCATCAGACCAGGATGAGTTGACCAGCGGGTAAGCTTTTAATGCTGTCACGGAGGCAGAGACAAAATACGCCGTAAAGGTTAAATTGACACCCTGGGCAGTAAAAGCCTCCTTGTTGGCATTGCGGTGGTCGACAACACAGGACATATCCACTTCCATAATAGTGGATACATGAGGGGCAATGTGCTCACTCATCACCATATGTTCAGCGATAGCCTTGCGGATGGGCGTTTGAGGAATAATGGTGTAGCTGCCTGCCATGGATGGAGCCGGGGATGGTACCGCGGCTGTAGTTGCGGTAGGTGGAGCGGAGGGTGCGGGAGCAGGTTGAGCAGGTGGAGACGCTACTGCCGGAGCAAGTTTAGCTGCTTCGAGGTATTTTTCGATGTCTTTTTTGGTAATGCGCCCGCCCATACCCGTGCCGGGTACTTTAGAGAGGTCAACATTTTGTTCAGCTGCGATTTTTGCAACTACGGGCGAGATAAAACCAAGCTCGCGAGGTGCAGATGGCTGGACTGCAGCCGTAACTACTGCGGAATCCGGCTGAGGAGGAATAATAGCAGCAGTTTGAGAAGGAGCTGAAACAGCCTCAGGCTGCTCAGGCTCACTCTCAGATGGAATGGCTTCTCCGGATTGACCGATCCAGGCTAACAGCGCTCCCACTTTGATCACATCACCTTCTTTGGCATATTCAGCCAGGATTACCCCGGAGATGGGACTGGGGATTTCGGTATCTACCTTGTCGGTATTCACTTCAAGGACCGGCTCATATTCTTCAACTTTATCACCGGTGGATTTTAACCACTTTGTCACTGTGGCATCTGTTACGGCTTCACCAAGTAAGGGCATTAACAATTTAGTGGGCATGGCTCCTCCTTATTCATAGCCTATTAACCAGGGGATCAATAAAATAACGGATAATCTGCGGGTGATACCTCATGCATTAGCTCATATACGGCTCTGAAAACTGTCTCTACATTGGGCTTGGACCAATAATCTCCATCCGAGCCATAGGGTGGGCGATGATTTGCACCTGGCAAAGTTCGAGGTGGAGAATCTAACCAAGCGTACCCAGCTTGTTTTTCGATGACTTCCTGTAGCATATAAGCCGTAGTGCCTCCAGGGACATCTTCGTCTACGAAGATGATGTGACCGGTCTTCTTGAGTGACTCGAGAATGACAGCATGCAGGTCGAATGGAAGCAAAGTCTGCACATCGATTACTTCGGTCTCAATACCCACATTACTTAGCTTCTCCGCCGATTGTAAGGCGATACGGCAACAAGCTCCATAGGTAACCAGGGTGATATCGGTTCCTGGTCGGATCACCTCCGGAACACCCAAGGGAACGGTGATTTCGCCAATGTTATCTGGCAGTCGTTCCTTCAGGCGGTAGCCGTTGAGTACTTCCACCATTAATGCGGGTTCATCTGAACGTAACATGGTGTTATATAACCCGGCGGCCTGGACAAAATTACGCGGCACCAACACATACATACCCCTAAGGAAATTGATCAGACCTGCCATGAGCGAACCGGAATGCCATACTCCTTCCAGGCGATGACCGCGGGTGCGGATGATAACAGGGGCTTTTTGCCCGCCGTGAGTGCGCCATTGCAGCGTTGCCAGGTCATCCGACATAACCTCTAATGCCATCAAGACATAATCCAAATACTGGATCTCAGCAATCGGGCGTAAGCCGCGCATTGCCATTCCAATCGCCTGACCCAGAATGGTTGCCTCGCGGATACCTGTATCGGCAACCCGCAACTCAGAGTACTTTTCCTGTAAGCCGCGCATACCCTGATTGACATCACCTATCCGTCCCACATCCTCACCAAAAACGATCAAGCGAGGATCGTGGGCCAATGCTGCATCAAAATAAGCATTGATCACTTCAAAGCCATTCAGGGTTGGTGATTTATCCGAGTAGACGGGTTTTACTTCAGGTACAAGCAAAGCCGATTCTCTCGATTGACTGTAAAGATGTGAATCGAAGCGGTCTCGACCAAGTTTATCCTGTGAATTTTTCCAGTCGATCAGCTGCTGCTTTATCGGTGATTGCTCGTCGCGCACTTCGGTCAATACATCCATGATGGCAGACATGATATCGCGGCGGAAAGGAACCGGGATATTGATCAGGTTTTCCTTGATCTGTTCCAAAGCTGCCTGATGTTGTGAGCTGGAGGCAAGCTGGTCAATCAAAGAGGCCACCTCTGATCGTTCACTGAGGATGGGATTGATATATGCATCCCAGGCTCGTTTCCGTTCTTCTTCCACTGAGCGCTGATCTTCTTTTTCAAACTGATCCAGCTGATCAGCGGTGATGTAACCCTGGGTTAATATCCATTCCCGGAATTTCTTGATGCAGTCAAATTCATGTTCCCACTCCAGCCGTTGCTTGGATTTATAGCGCTCCTGACTGCCCGAGGTGGAGTGTCCCTGCGGCTGGGTGAGCTCGCTAATATGCACGATGGATGGCATATGCTCTTCCCGGGCAACCTTGACAGCCTTCTGGTACGTCTCGATCAGCGCAGGGTAATCCCAGCCTTTCACTGAGTAGATATCAAAGCCATCACAGCATTCGCCAGGTGGGCGCCGGAAACCATTCAGGAGCTCGGAGATGTTTTCCTTGGCTATCTGGGATTCATTGGTAACCGAGATCCCATAACCATCGTCATAGATAGTCAGGATTGCCGGGCAACGTAATACCCCAATTGCGTTCACGGTCTCCCAAAAAAGACCTTCGGCACAGGAGGCATTCCCAATGGTAGCGAAGACGACTTCGTTCCCATTATCTGAGAATTGAGTGAACTGGGCTAAACCCGGGAGCTGACGGTACAACTTGGAAGCATAAGCCAGACCGACTACCCGAGGCATGTGAGCCCCTGTAGGTGAAATATCGCCGCTTGAGTTAGGTTGGGCAGTAAGATTTTTCCAGGTTCCATCGGGGTTGAGGCTGCGAGAAGCAAAATGAGCATCCATCATGCGTCCACCACTGGAAGGCTCAGCCTCAAGACTTGGGTTGGCATAAAGCTCGGCAAAAAATTCCTGAATGGAGGCCATCCCGGTAGCAAACATTATGGTTTGATCCCGGTAATAACCGGAACGAAAATCACCGTTCTTGAATACGTGTGCCATGGCAAGCTGGGGTAACTCCTTGCCATCACCGAAAATACCGAATTTCGCTTTGCCGCTCAATACCTCACGTCTGCCAATATAACTTACCTGACGGCTACAAAATGCCTGGCGATAATCCTGAATTATCTGCTCAACGCCGGGTAAGTAATTCATTTCCTTCATGATGATTACTCCAATCGAGCTGCAACCAATTCTGCGATATCAAGCACCTGCATCTTGCTATTGATAGCTTTCTTTGCATCGGTAAGCATGATCATACAGAACGGGCAACTCACTGCTAAAACATCAGCGCCAGTCGATTGAGCTTCCCTGAAGCGATTGGCATTAACACGTTCCGTGCCATGTTCTTCCTCTTTCCACATCTGAGCACCACCCGCCCCACAACAGAAGGATTTGAGTCCATGGCGGGGCATTTCTGTCAATGTAAGACCCAATTTACCAAAGTCACTGCGTGGCTCAATGGTTATGTGATTATGTCTACTCAAGTAGCAAGGATCATGGTAAGTGATTTTGTTATGATCGCCATCGGTTGATTTTTGGGCAGCAAGGATCAGCTTGCCACTGGCAAACAGCTCACTGATAAATTGGGTATGGTGAATAATTTGGTAATTACCGCCGAAAGCCGGGTACTCGTTCTTAAGTGTATGCAGGCAATGGGGGCAGGTGGTTACCATGCGCTTGGGAGCCACGGAATTGAGTAATTCTACATTGGCTGTTGCCAGCTCGTTGAACAGATACTCATTTCCAGCCCGACGTGCAGAATCGCCGTTACACTGCTCGTGTTTACCTAATACTGCGTAATTCACACCGGCTTGGTTAAGTACGAGAGCGAATGCACGAGCCACTTTTTGAGCGCGTTCTTCTGTGGCAGGTGCACAACCCACCCACCAGAGGATGTCTGGGTTGGGATTCTCATCGATTGTGGGTACAGATATCCCTTCAGCCCATTTCATCCGCTCTGCAGGCGAAATATTCCAGGGATTGACATTACGCTCCATGCCACGGAAGGCAGCCTGAAGCTGCAGGGGGAAAGCATTCTCCGTAAGCACCAAAGAGCGGCGGATATCCAGGATATCGCGCATGGGCTCATTGTTGACCGGGCAGATATCTATACAGGCACCACAGCTAGTGCACGCCCAGATTGCTTCGGGTGGGATAGCAAAATCAACCATTGGCTGCGGGCTGGCTTCGCCATTGGCAATTTTCGCCCCATAATAATTCAGAAAATAGCGTTTGTTGATCTCAAGGGCTGCTGGCGAGAGGACCTTGCCAGTGTTGTAAGCCGGGCAAACCTGCTGACAGCGATTGCACATGATGCAGGCATATGCATCCATGAGCTGTTCCCAACCAAGATCCTCCAGATGAGATACGCCGAAGGTTTCGAGACTCTCATCGGCAAAGTCGAGGCGGCTCAATTCACCAATCGACTTACGAGCAGGTTTCAGCATGAAGTTCAGCGGAGCAAAAAAGAGGTGGATGTGCTTGGAATATAGAAAATAAGGCAAAAAGGCCAGGATCAGTCCCAAGGATACCCAAAAGCTGGCATGCTCACCAATTAACAGTGCTGTTGCGGTCCAATTTAACCACAAGCGAGATATCAATGAAGCAATAGGCTGCCATGGATCGGAGCTGGATCCTGCGAGCTTGAAAGATTCACCGAGCAGGCGGGAACTGACATGCAAGCATACAAATGCACCGACGATGGCCGAATCACGTAAGATGCCAACACGGGCTTTAGGGTGAAGCAATATATCAGATCTTGCAGTGAGAGATTTTGATTTGAGAATGAAACGTCGAATGATCATGGCGATCATTCCCGTTACCACGGCAACACTGAAGATATCGGCTCCCAAATGATATAGATTGGCAACGATGCCGGTACCCAGGAATTGAAACCCATGGATATATGCCTGAAAAAAATCACCAAGATTAACCAGCACATAGTACAGAAAACCCCATCCAATCAGGGCATGGAATAAGCTGGGTAAAAATCGGAAACGGAAGAGGGGTTGGAAACTGATGATGCGTGGAGGAATCGTTAACAAGCGCTGCCAGAGCACATTCCAATCAGGTCTACCCTGACCACGCAGGACAATGCGGATGATACGAATGGCACCCCGATAAGTTAAATAGAGGGAGAGCAGTACAGCCAGTGCAAAAATGATTCTCTCCGGCAATGAAAGCATAGATGTAAACTCCTATTGGTCAGAAAAGTATTTAAGCGCAGCTTTTACTGCTGGATCACTATTCAGAGAATATTCGTCAAATTCTCCAGGTACGGTTAAATCGGGGACGACGCCTGATTTTTCCCAATCCTGTTCGGGATGGTTCAATGGACGGAAGGTTTCATTTGCCAACCATAGTTGTGACCCATCTTCGAAATCATACCCCCACAAGACCTCTACATTTCCGCCAGTGGTTGTACCAATCAAATATGCGCGTCCGCTATCCTGAAGGACGCCAGCGAAAAGCTCGCCAAAACTGGCTGTTCCCGATCCGACCAGCACAACCAGGGGTAATTGAGACGAACCATTAATGTCATTGAGCTTAATGCTGAGTGAGGTTTGCTCATCATGCCTAATAAAATGACCCAAGTTTCCACCAATAAAATAACCGAGCATTGGCTCAAAAACGAGACTTGAACCACCATCATTCATCCGATTGTCCAGGATCAACCCATCCAATGGCGCTTCTGCAGTCATTTCCTTTAAAGCCAGGGCAACCTGGTCATCCACGGTGCCATCCATGAAGGTTACCAAGAAGATATAGCCGATTCGTTTACCTTCGGAGGTGGTAATCATGGCATGAAGGACGGGGATGTCACCCGTTATGCGGTGGCGGGTAATCTGAAGAACCCGAGGTCTCTCACCTGGTGTTTGCACTGAAATGTCGATTGAAGTGCCTTCAGGTCCTCGTACGATATCCTGTAGGAACCCCTGCTTATCCAGTATCGGTGTTCCATCCACCGAGATGATACTATCGCGCGGCTGCAGCCCGGCAGCTTCAGCAGGACTATTTGGAAAGACCGATAAAATTACGGCATGCTGCCTGGTTGGGACTGCAACAACCAGGATACCTATGCCAACATAATCATGGTCACCCTCATATTCTGAGTCCTGTTTAGCAACTTGCAGAGGATCAAGAAAGAACGAATGATCGTCGCCCAGCCTGGATATCACCTCAGCCATCGCCAGATAAAAATCCTGATTGCTCAGACCAGCAGTAATTTTCTCCCGATATTCAAGGTTGATTGCATCCCAGTCCAGGCCATTAAAATCCGGATAGACGTATGTATCATTAACCACCGACCACAAACTTTGAAAGATGCTGAGTTGAGTTAATAAGGAGATGGGAGTTACGGTCGGAGTTGAAGTTGCTACTGGGGTTGGTGTCAGAGTGGGAGGTAAGGGAGTAGGTGTATTGGTGGGTACGGATGTGAAAGTTGGAACTGGTGAATAGGTAGGTGCTATCGTCGGACTGATTGCTACCGGCGAACTGGTAGGCGTTGGATTGATGGAGGGGATCAACGTCTGGCAGGCAAACAAAACGAAAGATATCAGGAGCAGAGCGAGGAAGCGGAGTATAGCAGGCATAATCATGTGTCGCGGTCTAGGTTGCTTATCTACAATCCCGTTTGTTGGTAAAAATTCCTACAACCCGAATGACCCAATTAAGCTCCACCATCACCATAATACGCTGGATCAGTTGGGGTATCCCCAGACGGATCCCAAACGTACACCCAATCACCGACTTTTGCCCAATCATATAGCCAGTGAGAATCAGGGGGGGAGAGATTCACGCAACCATGCGACTGGGGATAGCCAAAAGCTGTGCGCCAGTAAGCCCCATGCAAGGCGCGGGCATGGTCATAATACATCGTCCAGGGTACGTCTTCCAAGTAATAGAAGTCCGAGCGATCGGCTTCAAATGACCCTGACATGGCAGTAGAATCCAATTTCGTTTGAATTTGGAATAAACCCGGCTTGGTGAAAAATGGATCAATGCCAGTAGCAATGAGCGTGGCGTAGATTAATTTACCCTGTTCATAGACTGCCAGCGTCTGCTCGAAAAGGTTAACTTCTATCCAGCGACCATTTTCAACGCCTGGAGGTGGAGTGGGGTTAAGGGTCACTTTCCCGATATAACGCCCATCGACCCATTCATCAGGAGATACTAAAACCCATTCATCATTATTCACTACCCGGGTTGTATAAATCTGAACTATTTGATACTGTGCCAGGGAATGGCCGGTGTAATCATCCTGGCTGTAGCCTGGGGTACGTTTTGTCTCGATGCTGGGAGCAAATGGGAGAATCCATCCGAATGAATTAGTGGGGGTGCGAGAGAACTCAATTCCACCGGGGAAACTGTGTGGGACGGATACACGTGTGGAGACCTGAACCCAGGAGGTATCGTGTAATTTAAAAAAACGTCCTGCTTCAGTATCTGCATAGTCAATGTAGGATATATAACGTAAACGACCTGGCTCGATGAATCGAATCTCATTTTTCCCGGAGACTGCATCCTGTAATGAAGCGTAAACCGGTGTCCGGCCCTCTTCCAGTAATGCATATGAAAATGGCAGCACGCCTAACTGGTCTTCGATCGGATGTGAAGGTAGTGAGACCAGGGGAAGGCTCATCCCTTCGGTTGCCAACTGGGTTATATAACCAGAAGGTCCAAGGGGTAAACAATCCTGAGGGTCGGTCATATAAATACCAGGCATGCATAACAAGTCAGGGGATGACTGCGTATCCGCCACCTGTTGAGAAATTGACAATGGGCGGATTACGGCGGAAAATCCCTCTAGTATTATCAGCAAAGAAACCATTAATCGCAGCATAGCTATTCCGAAAAAGATTATACCAGCGTCGGCCGGATAAGCTATTTTTGAAGGATAAATAATTGATGAGCCTTTCCTGCCCTGGATTATAGACTTATACTATAAGTATGGAACAAGAAACCGACCTTATTGTAATTGGCAGTCAGGTGGTGCTCGACCTTATAGATCGAGCGGGTAAGCGCGAACGCCTAAAAGTTGTAATCGTAAAAGATAAATCAGCGGATTTCTCACAGGGATATCTTAGCGAAAATACAATCCTGGCAAAAGCGTTATTAGGTGAGAGAAAAGGTACCACTATTCCATACCTAAGGGACGATATCCTGGGGATTGAAATCCTGAGGGTGACTAAACCTACTAATGAGCCCACGCGGGATGTGGCGGAAAAACGTAAGGCAAGGATGAAGAAAACCCAGCAGGAAGTTGAGGCTACGAATGCGATGATTTTCGCTTCATCATTTAGCGGCAAGTGGGGCGATTATGACCCGGATAGCATTCCCAAGGAAAAGGAACCGGAAGATACAAAGTAGGTGAGAAAAATCATGGCTCGGAGGTAGAATAAAGATAAAGGCCCGATCATCTTAGATGGTATTATTGTTGCAACCTCAAGCACATGGTGATGTTTTACGCTGTGATCCATTTGAATGTAGTGTTTATGCTGTAACCTGCTCTTTTCGATCAAATTGCAACCGTTGATGGTTGCTCAGGAGCTTACCTTGACAAAATCGCGCTCACAACTCATTATCGATCTTCTAAGGGATATGCAAGCCTCATCCCCGGATATTGAAGCCTCAGCGGTAGTCAGCGTTGATGGACTCACGATTGCTACGGCCTTACCCCAAAGTGTGGAGGAAGACCGGGTAGCAGCCATGTCGGCTGCAATGCTTTCTCTGGGAGACCGGATCGCATCTGAATTAGGGCGCGGGGCGCTTGAACAGGTTTATATCAAGGGAGCCAGCGGATATGTGGTGCTCATGTCGGTGGGTAGTGAAGCTGTATTGACTGCGCTGGCTCGGGAAAATGCCAAACTAGGTTTACTCCTACTGGATATGCGGCGGGTGGTGGACAGATTATCCGGCTTACTTTAAGGACAATAGTATAATAGCGTTCATAAATCTTGCCCTTTGCGGAGTGCCTGGCTGGCCTCCGCTTTTTTCTGCGAATGACTACTGAAATTCTGCATAGACCTGACCCAATACTGAAATGGAACTTACGCCAGCTATATTGGGACGTATTATGGTATGGGATCCTGGCTGGAAGCACATTGGCTTTCCAGGCTGTTTATGCAGCCCGACTGGGGGCATCGGGATTCCAGATAGGGTTGATCAGTGCCGGACCGGCTGTGGTTAATTTGATCCTAACGCTTCCATCCGGCAGCTGGATGGAAGGAAAATCCTTGATCAAGGTAACCTACCAATCAGCAATCTGGCAACGGCTGGGATACCTGTTCCTGATAGCATTGCCCTGGTTGTTCCCTTCCCCAGAAGGGCAGATATGGGGATTGATATGGACAACCCTGGTGATGTCAATCGCAGGCACGGTGCTGGCGATCTCGTTCAACGCTATGTTTGCCGAAGTGTTACCACCCGAGTGGCGAGCCCATGCGGTTGGACGAAGGAATATCCTGTTAGCCATCACCATTACAGTGGCAACTTTGGTAAGCGGGCAAATCCTGGATCGTGTGATATTCCCATACAATTACCAGATTGTGTTCCTGATCGGGGCAGCTGGGGCCATGCTGAGCAGCTACCATCTCGGAAGGGTCCGAAAGCAAGAAACGGTTGAATCTCAGCTCGAACGTGGGAAAAGCTGCTAGTGCTGAAGAGAATTCCACTGAAAAGCGGAGATCGTGGCTGAGGGTGGATTTACTTTCGGGATCCTTTGGGATCTTTATGGTGTCTTACCTGATTTTTTACGCATTCCAGTTTTTCCCAGTGCCGCTTTTCCCAATTGCTTATATAGACCTGGCGCACATGACAGACGGGATGATTGGTTTGGGGACAGCGATATTTTATGGAGCCATGATGTTGGCTTCGTTGAGGCTGAGCTACTTCAGCACACGCTTTGGTCATCGCAAGGTATTAATGGTCAGTGCAGCCTTGTTCCCGATATTCCCTTTGCTCTTGGGGATGGCAAAGGGACCAGAATTATATTACCTGGCATGCCTGTTTGGAGGTGGGATCAATGCTATGTTGACGGGGGCGATCATCAATCGACTGATGGAAAGGGTGCCATCCAAGGACCGACCGGCACACATGGCCTGGCACAACCTGGCGCTCAACTTAGGTGTCTTGATCGGATCATTTCTGGGACCGGTTTCAGCCAATTTGATCGGACTGCAACCAGCGTTATTTTTAGGAGCGGGTTTACGCCTGCTAGCGGCAGGTTTCTTCTGGTTGTGGGGGTAACTAAGGCAATAAAGGACCTAAGGAATTCCAGATAGAATCAAGTGCTTCCAGCGCGGTGAAGTTGCGTATATCCCAGGCTTCTGGAGTTAGATAAATCTTATCTTCTTCCAAACCATGGTTAGGCAGATATTGCACCGCCAGCCAGGAATTAAGTATCGGCATGTCATAATCATATGCCACTGTGGCAATGCTCTGGTTGAGCAAGAAGTCTTCTTCGATATTATCAGCTTTTGTGACCAAAATCGGAACAATCCCGTGCTCAATGCAAAAGTCGACTATTTGACGCAAATAGCGCTCGAAGGTTGCCGAGCTATTCGGCTGCCAATTGGTGCCCATTGCAATGAAAGCAATAATTGGTTTATGAAGACGATATTCACACTCCAACGGAGTTTCATTAGCCTGGCAAAATTGGGGATCAGCCATCAGTGGAGTGAGGACTGATGCAACACCGAAACCATCTTTCACAGTGACATTTGATCGAGAAAAAGAACCGGTGAAGTGATCAATTGTCAATTGAAGATCCTCATGATCGGTATCCAGCCAATAACGATCGGTGTCGTATATCCCCAGGAATATGGCGGGTACGCTCTGGCAATCACCAATCCGAGAAAATGCGTGTACATTATTGCCTAATTCCTGACCATGTTGAAATACCTCGAATGCACGCGCGCTGAGGGTTGGAATAATAGGCCAGTTTCGCCAATAACGCGGACCAAGTCGGGTATCTGGTGTGGGCGTCAAGACAACCGTTGAGGTAAAAGTGGGCATGGTGATGGTTGGTACGCGCAATAGGACAGATGGGGTCAGGATTGGTTTGGGTGGGAGTGAGCTGGTAGCAGACGGTGTTAGCGGTGGAGCAGGAAGCGGAGAAGTGGAGCTGATCACAGAAAGCTCAGCTGGTGGTTCACTTGTGTTTTCGACGGTGGATGAAATGCTAAGGGAACACGCAGACAAAATTAGCCCATAGATAACAATGACAATTGGATATATCCATTGTGAAGATCTCGTACCTGGCATTAATTTCCCCTGAGGTAATATTCGACCAGCGATTTCCATTCAGGGAGGCTGAGGGTTTCCGCACGACGCATGGGGTCGATTTGGGCATCTTTTAGCATGAGTTCAACAGCTGAGGGTGATCGCTGCAACCCGGCGGCAAGGGCATTACGCAAGGTTTTGCGTTTTTGGCTGAAGCCGGCCTTTATCAGCAGGAAAAACGTATCTAGCTGCGCAAAGGGGATAAGTGGGGACGGGAATAGATCAATGCGAATAATGGCGGAATCCACCCTGGGTGGAGGATAGAATGCACCTGGAGGAATATGAGCGAGTATTTTGGGGTGCCCATACACCTGTACACTGAGGGCTAGCAGGCTCATGTCTCCGGGAATGGCACAAATTCGTTTGGCAACTTCCTGCTGGACGGTGAGGACCAATCGACGGGGTGGTAGACTGGATTCCAGTAGATGACGAATGAGAGCAGAGGTAATGTAGTAAGGGATATTAGCCACCACCAGATAGGAGGTGTTTGAAACCAGCTGAACCGGGTCTAGAGCCAGGATATCTCCTTTAACCACCTGGACATTTGAGAATTGACCGACCACTTGCTCCAGAGCAGGGATCAAGCTAGCATCGATCTCGACAGCCACCACCTTATTGGCAATATTTGCCAAATGACGAGTGAGGCTACCCAGTCCAGAACCTATCTCCAGGACGACATCCTGGGGAGTTAATTCGGCAGCCTCTATCACCTTCTGAAGGGCGGACTCATCCATTAGGAAGTTTTGCCCCAACGATTTATGTGGATGCAGCCCATACTGGCGAAGCAATCGAGGGACATCCAATTCCATTAGATTCATGGAATGATCCACACGACGTTGTCTGGAGGCGGCCAGATGAAATAGATGGTTACATACTGATGCCAGGGAATATACTCATCATCAGGATAACCCAGGTCAATCCAGCGAGCGCCAATATTTCCGGTATCCAAGGCGGTACCATAACCATAGCCAGGAATATACATTTCCGTGTAATACGGGATGTAGTTGGGGTTTACACCTACGACACCCTTATCGACCAGAGCACCCGTAGCCGTGCGATTACTGCCTGTTTCAGAGGGATGGTAAGAGGTGACCCAAACCGTCAGCTCACGCCAATATTGGATGGTTACACCATCGACTGTGGTGGTGTGCATGACGAGATTGGTGCCATAGCCAATAATGCGCGATTGCGGCTGGCGGGCAATCCATTCACTGTCCACCTGGCGAGAGACTTCCACCCCATCTTCATATCGCACCCGCACCCGCTGGGCAGTCAACCCAACTTCACCTGCCTGGACGATGGATTGGCTATCGAGGTCAAGGTCTGAAACCGGCTGTAATTCCGTCTTAAATGACAGAGGGGTTTGCTCCACCAAGACCTGCTCGGTTACACGGACCAGTCGGATTTTTCCGCTGGATGGAATGGGGGCGGCAGGTTCTGGAAGCGAGTAATCCAGCCCTTGTGGCGAAAGACGAGCTGCTTCTAAAGCCGCGCCGACCGTGCTGGCAGCAGTACGGATCATAACCAGACCGGTTTGGGTTTGGATGGTCACCTGGCGGGAGCGGATTAGGCTGGCTGATAATCCAGAGGTGAGAGGGGTATCTGGGGATGGGACTAACTGATCGGATGCATAGATGGGATATCCAGCGGACCACAAGGCTGAACCGAGGGTTGCCGCGGTTGAATTCAGGTTTTCTGTTTTGCCATCCACTTTTAGAGTGAAACTTACCGAGCGAAGTACCTGTAATGAGATCGATTGAGAATCCAGGGGAAAGGATTGACCAGGATCCATCAGTTGACCATTGGAGAGCAGCTGGTCGCCAGAAAGTAAATTCACTCCAGCCTGAGCAAGGAGGCTGGAAGGGATGCGGTTGGGGCTATTGAGAGAATAGATAACTCCATCTGCGAAGATCTGGACCGGGATAGCACGGACCACGGAGATGGTAACCCCATTTTTTAGCCAGTCAGACTGGGATGGGGATAATTTATCGGCGGGAGACAGGGAAATCTCCTGCGATTTGAGGAAATCTCCTACTTTGATGGCATAGGTAGTGAAGCGTAGTGACTGACCATCCACACTCAATGTGACGGTTTTGCGTAGTCCCAGGATGAGACCCAAGCTAACCAGGAGGACCAACACCAGCAGGATGGCGGGGTAGCGAAACTTACTGCGATACTTATGCAAAAGAGACATTTGAAAGGTTAGTTATTTCCAGTCGTACGGCTATATCAGGCGAGAATTTTACGCGCGATGACCATGCGTTGGACTTCGCTGGTACCCTCGCCGATGGTCATCAGACGGGCATCGCGGTAGGTGAGCTCGACCGGATACTCACGGCTGTAGCCGTAACCGCCGTGGATCTGGATGGCATTGCGACAGACACGCTCAGCCATTTCAGTGGCGAACAACTTACCCATGGAAGCTTCCTTGGAGAACGGACGTTTTTGGTCCTTTCGGAAGGCTGCAAGGTAGATCATCAGGCGGGCAGCCTGGATCTCTGTGGCTGCATCGGCAAGCATCCACTGAATAGCCTGGTGTTCCGCAATCGGTTTTCCGAAGGTCTGGCGCTCTTTGGCATAGCGAATGGCATCTTCCATGGCAGACTGGGCAAGACCCACTGCCAGGGCACCGATACTGATACGACCACCATCCAAAGTGGTGAGAGCCTGCTTGAGACCACTTCCTACAGGTCCCAGCAAGTGATTGTCAGGAAGGCGAACATCCTCATATGTGACAGCATGGGTGGGAGACCCTTTGAGTCCCATTTTCTTCTCCGCAGGTGCAATGTGAAGACCGGGAGTACTGGTAGGGACAATGATCATACTCAATGAATGAGGTCCACCAGACGGGTCGGTGCGTACGAGGGTGATGATGTACTCGGCGATACTGGCATTGGTGCACCAGGCCTTAGAGCCGTTGATGACCCACTCGTTTCCGATGTGTTCGGCACGAGTACGGACACCTCCTTGGATATCCGAACCGGCACCTGCTTCGGTAAGAGCGAGTGAGCCTAGCTTTCCCTTGCCAGAGGCTACACCGGGCAGATACTGTTTTTTCTGATCCTCAGTCCCAAAGAGCACAATCGGGGACGTTCCCAGGCCATTGTGGGCGGCAATAGCAAGGGCAGTGCTGCCACAACCCCAGCCAAGCTCTTCGATGGCAATCGCGGCACTGATGGCATCCACCCCGGAGCCACCGTATTCTTCGGGAATGTTGAGACCCAGCAAGCCTAAAGGTCCCATCTTGCGCACCGCTGGCCAGTTGAATTCAGCGGTTTCGTCCACTTCATGGGCTTTGGGCTTGACTTCACGGGCGACAAAATCATGCACAGCGTCGCGCCACATACGCTGCTCGTCGGTTAGATCAAAGTTCATGGTTGGCATCTCCTTTGCGGTTGAACAGGGTTCGGTCAGATTCCAGATCATCAACCAGACGACACCAATAACGATGGCAAGAGATCATTTGCTTACATTCTAGTAATATTGTACCCTGATATTTTTTTGCGCGACAGGAGGTGACTATGATTGGTTTTGATCAGGGATGGGTGCCGAAATAATAGGCAGGCAGGATCAGTAGGATGTAACTGGTGAGATTAACGAGCACTACGAAGAGGCTGTTCTGGCGAATAGCCTGGCGCTTGAAGTAGGTCATGATGAATATCTCGATCAGCAGGGAGATAAGAAAGGAGGCAGGCAGCCAGTAAATCGGGTTGCGCTGGAGCAGGATCAGCAGGACTAGCGTTGAAGATGCCCGAGATGAGATTCATGATCACGGATATGGTCAGGGATTGGCGAAATGGATTCCATCTGAGCAGGGTGAGGGTAACACCTTCGATGAGGGCGATGAGAACATCGACGACGAGCAAGGCGAGGAAACCCAGGACAAGCAAGAGGAATGCTGAAGTGGAAGGGGAGAGGCTGAGAGAGAGGGAAACGGGCATGGGTAAGGCGGGTTACAGGTTGTCAGGTCAGAATGTTTGAAAGGAAACAGGAAGAGTATACCCTAATGGAGGGGATAATTGAGGCGTCACGAGAGCGGATATCCGCACAACTTGAGGATATGATACTATCACATTCGGTTAATTCATAACCTTACAATCTTACGGGTGAGTCCGGCAACACCCAGACGCCTCACTGAGGCGTCTCTACTAAAAAATACCGGTTTTATCGGGAGTTATTATAGATATCGTGTAACACGGAGAAATAATATGGGTTGGTTACCTGACCTTATGCTTAAATTTAGCGGTGACAGGCCTCCTCAGAGCCAGGGGGGATTCTCCTCCAAAACCAGGGGGATTCCGCAATAACCTAATAAAGTCAGGTCATGTGGCAATGGTTTGATTTACTTTCTATAATGCTATTTGAGACCCTGGCGAAGGTAATCGAGTGATGAACCTCCACCAGGGGTCGATGGTCAATTAAGGGCTATTTCAAGGTCAATGGAAGGAAAAACCACGCCATTTGGTAAGCAAACTTCAGGTCGTAATTTCCGGGGAAATCTTTTTCCTGCTCTGAATAGACGACCATTGCAAGCCCGTTTGGTTTTATGCCCAGTGAGATAAACTTACCATCATCTACATATGCATTGCCGTTGTCTAAATTACCACAATACCAGTCGTACAGGATACTACCAGAACAATTGGCATACGGCATACCATAAGCCGGTTCGGCTATCTTGAGACCGAGCGGTGCCATGTCTTCATGGGCATCGGTATAAGCAATCATAGGCTTATTGTTGTCGTCCACCGCCAGTGAGATACTTGCCCAGGTCAGGCCAATCCCCATATTGTCGATGGTGGTACACTGCCAGTTGTGTCCCGGACTGCAGTTTCCAAGAGTGTCTTTACGGGCATAGGCATACTTTAATTTACCATGAGTACTATCGTAATAGGCTACGCGCAAGGTATCGCTATCATTCTGAGGGGCGTGCAGGGAGGGAAACAGACCCACGTTAGCTCCTGAGGTATCATCAATATGCTGGCAGATCCAGCCATTATCCAACCAGCAATCGCCAATACCGGCATAATATGCATACTTGAGCTTATCGTATACTCCATCATAGTAAGCTATATAAACATTATCATTCCAATCAATATCCATTGAGATATTTGGACCGAGACCCGCAAACTGGTCGACTTTATCACACTGCCAAGCGAAAGCATCCCCGCAATTTCCATCACCACTAGCCGTAGGGTAGACGAGAAACACTGCATCATTAATCGAAAAATCAAACATTTATGAATGAGGCAATATTGGGGCTACCGGTCGAATTGAACTTCAGCGAGCTAAAACGACCATATTCATCATTGGGATTTGATGAGGCGAATACAGTGGAAGTCGTCCAAGAGCAGGGATTGAAGGGTGGGCAGCGGTACTGCGCATATTTGAGCGATTTATGGGTGGCGTCATAATAGCTGACACCAACTTTCCAGGTACTGATCAGCGGGTTTGGATTGATATCAGGAAACACGTCGATCGAGGTGGACAAGCCTTTTGTTTCGCCGGGTGCCTGATCCACCTGAACACAGTACCAGGTCGATTCGGGACCACAGTTACCACCACTGACACCGACATAATGCGCTACCCAGAGGCTATTAAAGGTGGCGTTAAAATAGCTAACCCAAGCAGCTTGATCATGATCGGGATCGAAGGCGATCGAGACGTCGCTACCGGCATCAAGATAAGTAGATATGTAATCGGTAGCCCAGCGATTGAGTGGGTAGGCTGAAGAAATGCCAGATACGTCTGAGTCATCTGCCTGGATGGATTGAGATGCTTGCACGGTGCCCATGGCGATGAATATAAATACCAATGTCAAGGCAATGAGCGTGAAGAAATGTTTTTTCATTGCATCCTCTCTTTACTGTTTTGTTGGTGGATTGGTTGTAATGTCAGGCTTAATTCGAGGTGCATACAAATAAGAATATTTAAGCGACCAATATTCTCATCTATTTTTAATTATCGGGGTAATAGCTCGGGTTGTCAATGGGATTAATAGCCCAAATTTTCACAATCATATAAAATGAATTATTGAGGGAAATAGATTATTATGCTGTCTGTTGGAAAAAGCTATTTTTGGTGAGATTGGGCACGCAAAAGGAGAGGCCCCAGGCGATCAATCAGCCAACCGAACGAATTTTCGATAAACGGAGTGATGCTGAGCCAGGAGGGGACGTATATCACCCGGCGAGGATGCTCGAGCAGACTCCAGATGCGATTAGCAATGGTTTCAGCGGTCACACCGATGCGCTCAGTGGGGATGTGCATACCAGCTTCAAAGGCGGCAGCCGTATCCGAAAAATCCGTCAGGACAGGCCCGGCGCGCACCACACTGACGTGCAGACGGGTACCCGTCAGCTCGCGGTATAGGGCGGTGGTGAAATTATCGAGAAAGGATTTGGTAGCGCCATAGATAGCAATCCCCTGGCTGGGCAGGCTGCCAGAAATTGAACCAACGTTAATGATATGACCGGAGCCTAAGGAGCGCATCTTCTTCAAAAAGAGCAGAGTAAAATGAACGGCTGCAGTGATATTGACTTGCAAGATCTCAGAAGCAATTCTCCAGGGCATTTCAGTACCATAACCATACCAACCCAGACCTGCATTGTTAATCAACACATCCACTGGACCAAATTCGGCCTCCACCTGAGTGTAAACGCGTTCACGTTCGGTTTCCTGAGATAAATCGGCCGAGATGATCTCAGCTTGCCCACCAGAGAGACGGATCTCAGCCGCGAGCTGCTCAAGGCGATCGTGCCGGCGTGCAACCAGGATGACCCTGAGACCATGCTGAGCAAGATTACGCGCCGTGGCAGCACCGATTCCGCTTGAGGCGCCGGTGATGACGGCAATTTTATTGATCCATTTGGTTAATGTTTTTTTGGGCAATTTAAAACTCTTCTTTAAGATATAAACTAGCTTAACCGGTGGGGTTTTTGCTAAAACGCTTGTTTTTAATAAACCACTTGACTGTGTCGGTTAGTGACTCTCGCAGTGGGCGGGGAAGATAACCAAGTTCCAGGTGGGCTTTGCTATGGCTGATAAAGGAATTTGAGCAGATGGTCTGTAGCGAATATGAGGTGAAGCGTGGTTTGACATGCGACAGGCGATAATAAAGTGGGGTGAGATTGGCCGTGAAACGCGCAAGCGAAAAGGGTATTTTTAGTTTAAATAAGCGCCGGCCGAGAATTTCCTGGACAATCTTGATGATATCCAGGACTGTAATCCGTTCACCCGACAGGATATAACTTTCCCCTCGTCGGCCTTTGTCACCAGCAAGGATAAGCCCTTGAGCCACGTCACGCACATCGACGAAGTCATAAGCACCATCTACATAGAACATGGGTTTCTGCTCGACGCAATCCAGAATCAGCTGACCCAGCTCAGAGCGGCGAAAGTCATATGGACCAATCACGCCGGTGGGGCAGACAATGACAGCATCCATACCCGTTTGAACAGCATTCAGCACATCCAATGAAGCACTAGCCTTGGAAGAATCGTAACTGCTGAGAGCATGTTCGATATCAAATGGCACAGTTTCATCAATTAAAACTCCATCGGGGACACGCTTAAGGGCGTGAATGGAGCTGGTGTAAACCAGGCGACGGACGCCGCACGTTCGAGCGGCTTGAATGACATTGCGAGTGCCGATGACATTCACGGCCTGGAGCATATGGTCCTTACCAGGCAGGATGGAGATGATCCCTGCAAGGTGATAGACTACATCGATATGATCGAAAGCCCCGAGCAATGACTGGTAGTCAAGGACATCCGCCTCGATGATCTCCACATCCTGACCCATCAAGGGGGTGGGATCTTCCCCAGGCATGATCATAGCACGCACAATTTCGCCCCGTTCTTTGAGAAGACGGACAAGTACATTTCCAATGTGCCCGGTGGCACCGGTGACTAAATTCATTCTTTTCTCCTGGTCATGCCATTCATCAATAACTCCGTACTTTGTGTAGCTTCAATCTGCCAATCGGTAACCTGAGGATCGAAGAGAGACTGCATAAGCATCCCCATCGCAAGAGACACAAGCACGCGGCCGGCTAGCCTGGCATCCACGGGCTGAAGGGAACCCTGATCAATACCTTCCTGGATCATTTCTGCGAAATAGGACTGATAACGACGATAAGGTGCAATGGCGGCTTCCCAAATATGCGGGTCATGATTAGCCTGGGTCCAGAATTCCAGGAAGATGGGCAAATGGAGATCTGCGGATTGGAAGAGTGAGCCAGCCAGGGCGGCCATCTGGATTATGACCTGGGGAATATCCTGCTTCTCCTGACGCATCAGGTTGAACCCAGTATCGATCCCATTCAGGTAAGAGTTTAACAGCTCCATAAAAACGGCTTGCTTGGAGGGGAAGTGGTGGTAAAAAGCACCCTTGCTCACCCCAGCAGCCTGGCAAATTTCAGCCACACCCGTGGCATCATAGCCAGTCTTGGAAAAGAGGTGTGTGGCGGCTTCGAGGATGTGGTTCCTGGTTTCTTTACTTCGATCCTGCACTGAGACTCCTTAAATATTCACTTAATACCGACCGGTCGGTATGATTCTAAACCAGATTTGATCATATGTCAATGGAAGGCATAAAGCTGGTAGCTACCAATAACGCAAGGCGTCTTGTACGAATTTAGGGGGTCAAACGCTCAAGGCGGAGATTTTCCGTCAGGAGCTGATGGATGACATCTTGCAGGAGTGCGGTTTGCCCCCAGGCTTGGGCAGATTGGATTATCTCGGGTGTAAGGCTGGTTTCGAGTTCAACTCTGGAGACATTAGCCCGTTTTTGGGTATCGGATTCGACCTGCGGATGGTTAGCGATGAGATAACACAAGCGTAGCCCACGCTCGGGTTCCTTGATGTGGGCAAACAGGTTGGCAAACCCGTGCAAAGCGTGCAGAATCAGAGGCGTGCTGTCCAACGTCATTGCGGTATGTAAAGATTGTAGACAATACTTCCAGGCTTCATCGAATAATCCCACTTTGAGATAAGCTTTACTCACATCGTAAGATGAATAGGTAATCCCACGCAAATCACCGATCTCCGAAAAGATTGCTAGGCACTCCTGATAGGTGCGGATAGCCTCTGCAGGTTGGTCGAGATATTTTAATTGCTGGAAAGCAAGGTTATTTAAAATGACAGCAGTCAGACGGCGATCACCGGTTTCCTTACTAAGTTTAAGCGCAGTAACAACATGATGATGCGATTCGGGGATATCGGCCGTCTCTTCGTAAACAGCGCTGAGGTTATTATGGATAAGGGCCATTTCACGATGATCGTATATATTGGTGGCCGTATCCAAGGCTTGCAAATATAGATCCCTGGCCTGGAGGTAATCTCCTAGGGTACAAGCTAATCTTGCCAGTCCCTTAAGTGGATGAATAGTGCCGTAAAACGTCCCGATTCTATTATGAGTAGACAGGCAGCTGTTCAAGCTCAGGCGAGCCTGATCAAGATTGCCCAATGCCATCCAAATCATACCCAGGAGAGATTCGCAATGTGCGGTAATAGCGATGTGAAAATTTGATTTTGGGATATTATCTCCCCGCATCAACGTAAGGCACTCTTCAATAAAAATTTTTGCCTGAGAATATTTGCCCTGGGTACGGTTTATCTCTGCCAGGTAATATAAGGTCATTGCGATATCCCAGGTTGCTTTATATGTGCGGAAAATATCCAGGCATTCGGTTAATCCTTGAATGCCCTCGCTAATAAAACCATTTCTGAAAGTCATCCAGGCAGCGAGCTGTTGCATAGATGCCCGGATTAGATCAAATTCAGGTGAATATAGTTTATTTAGCTTTATAAGTGCATTGCGAAAAAGCTCACCACTTTGAAGATAAGTACTCCTGATTGTATGGTAGATGAGCAGCGGGTTTTTGCACTTATCGATCAAATCCCAGCGATTAGCTTCCACCATCCAACTCCAGGCGGTATGAATATTTTCCAATTCGGATTGCATCTCGCTCATTGCTTTGATCTGGACAGGGCTATTAAGCTCGGGAAGTTTTTGAGCACAGAAATTTGCATAGAATTCACAAAGTTTACCCTTTGTTACAACCAGTTCATCGCTGACCTCTTCCAATTTTTCGTGAGCATATTGATGGAATGTGGCAAGCATATCATAGCGGTCTTCCTGTTGATGATTAAGTAGGGATTTATCGGTAAAATCTGAAAGAAATAGGGGGGTGGCATCACAAATATTCCATGCAGCACTGGGAGTGAAGGGGGCTTGAAATATTGAAAGCTTACGCAGGATCAGACGTTCTTCTTGCGATAGTAACTTCCATGAATTATCAAATACAGCTCTCAAACTTCGATGGCGCGGATCAATATCCGAGGCAGAAGTGGTGAGAAAATCTATGTTTTTTTGGATCTCTGTTGCAATCTCAAAAGAATTGAACACCCTTACCCAAGAAGAGGCTAACAAGATTCCCAATGGATTGCCATCTACGAGATGACAGATACGAATGATTGCTTCAATATTGTTTTGATAGGAAAATCGCGGAAATGTCTTTTTAGCATTATGGATAAACAGTCTTATTGAGCTGAAGTTTTCAGTATTTTCTTGAACCGCGATACCAGGAACGGGCAATCCATGAACCTCCAGGATGGTCTCAGAGATCATGTTTAATCGTTCTCTGGAGGTGAGCAATATTTTCATTTGATGAGTCCGGGCAAGTAAAAATGCCAGGATTTTCGCACCTTCAACCCGCAAGTGCTCGAAATTATCGATCACGAGCAGGACCGACCTGCGATGAAGGTATTTTACCAACTGTTCCATGTGATCAGTTGGCCCAAAAAAGCTAAACTTCAAAGTATCGGCGATAAGGATTGGAATGAATTCAGGTTCTTGTATTGAGGCTAAAGATATGAAATATACGCCATCAGGAAAGTACTCTGTATTTTGTGAGGCAGATTGAACCGCAAGCCGGGTCTTACCAATCCCTCCCGGACCAATTAATGATATAAGCCGATCCTCATTTGACAACAACAAGTGGGAAAGCTGTTCTAATTCCTGTTCGCGACCAATAAACGGGGGGCTAACGATTGGGAAATTCACCAATTGCTCGATACCGGATTGTAAGGGAGGGTGTTCAGCCGAAGGGAGGTGAGGATGGAGTAATTCGAAAACGTGAATAGACCCTTCGATATCATTGAGGAAATGGAATCCCAAATCTTTAAGATTGGATCCAGACGGTACATCCAACAAACGTAAAGTTTGATCGGTAAAGACGATTTGACCTCCCCAACTGATCGAAAGCAATGATGATGCCGCCTGGGTCAGCATGGCAAAATTACCCGGATTTCCTCCTTCCAAGAAGGTTGAATATAAAACCATGCGTATGTTGGGAGGTCCCAACTCACCCCAATCCGCTTTCTTTAACTTCAGATGAACTGTGACAGCGCAATGTAACGGCTGACCGCTTTCAAAAAGCAAGGTGACATTATCCTCAGATTTTTGGAGGACGATACCTCCAAACCGCCGAGCAGTTTCTTTCAAGATGTTGTCGTATGTGGCGAGGATTTCATTCTTCTTCTCTCCAGCACGGGCCCAATAAATGGGTGCCTTTTCAATATCTGCGATAAGAAACACAGGATTCTTAACACTTTGCTTTGATACAGGCGTTAGGTGCCCGGTGATAATCTGCTTATATAAAGCAACCATTTCTTCGCCAGGTTCAATTTCAAGCTCATGCAAAAGAATCTCCTTATAATGTTTAAATAAAGATATCCCCGCTGTACGCTGCCCGGTGATGGAATAAAGCTGCAAGAGCTGATGATATGCATTTTCATTCAGGTGGTCATAGCCAAGCCAGACCCTGGCATATTGGATGGCGAGGTTAAAATCTCCAAAGGTGCGGTGACAACTCACCAAACGCTCCAAGGCATTGAGATGCAAGGAGGCAAGGTTTTGACTTTGTTGCATCCGCCAATCGTCAAAGGAGAGCGCTTTTGAGATATTGAAACCGGTCATGAATTCACCACGGTACAACTCGACGGCACCAGTTAACGCGGGAGTGCAGTATAGACAGATCTGGGAAGGTGGATGACCGTGCATATTACATTTGTTGAGCAGGGCCTTGAACCTCAGCACATCAACTTCGATGTTTTTCTGAGGATTTAGGGCGATTTCATTTCGATCCAGATCAATCCAATCACTCAACCCGGCGCTTTTCAATCTCCAGAGGGTGGTGCGTAGAGCAGCCAGGGCTTGCTTTTGATTGCTATCTGTCCAGAGCAGATTTGCCAGGTTCTCACGCGATTGAGCCTGATCATTAAGTGCCAGGTATGCAATCAGTGGTACGGCGCGTGCGGTGGGAATCCGTACAGGCACACCATCCAGTGTGATCTGGGGTGAGCCAAGGAGGAAGATTGTGAGTTGTGTCATAAGCTTAACCTTGGATTAATTTTAATTAATAATTATGAAAATGGCAATATCTGTGACGCAATCTGTGACGTTCTTGTAACGAGGGTTCGCTATAATACAAACAAGAAGATTCCCTGGACCAGTATTTGAGGGGACGATCTGGTCAGGTACACATCTCTGCCTCTCCTATATAGGGTGGCTTTATGGGAGAGGCAGGGATGGGGGTTGACACACGTCCAAAAAACTAGTGAGTGGCATAAACCAGGCCACTCACTAGCTATTTAATCAACGCAGTTGAGGGTTATCCTTCTTTTGGTTTTTCTTCTTGAAGGGTACGGATGCCATTTCGTACTTGATTGATGGCGCGTTCCATCTCCATCTCGAGATTGCGTAACGTTTCGAGAACGTATTGGTCGGCATCTCGACGGATGGCATCGCCATCAAGGTGAGCCTGAGCTTTGATCTGCTCTGCCTGGGCATAAGCTACCTGGACAACCTGGTCTCTTTCGACAAGCTCACTGGCTCGATCACTCGCAAGGTTGACCTTCCGATTAGCTTCCTCTTGAGCTTGAGCGATCAAGCGATCGCGTTGGGCTAATAATTGTTGCGCTTTTTTTACTTCTTCGGGAATTGAAACCCGCATCTGGTCGATCAAGTCTAGCATACGGTCTTCATCGACGATCACGTTGTGGGTAAAAGGGAGGGGGCGACTTTCGTTTAAAAGTTCCTCGAGACGGTCAATCATTTGTAAGATATCCATAGGTTTGCTCCTGTTTACCCGACTAATCAGGCACTTCGATTATAAATGCCGATAACAAATAATATCTCATTGGTAATACATTTGGTGCAAGTTTCATGCACAAGATTACAACGAAATCAAAAAAACGTCAACTCTTTCACGCATGCATTGCTTTTGGCATTAATCGCGCATCGAAGTAGGTGGCACAATCTGTTGACTTTCGCCTAATTCTTGGAAGCGGCGCTTAAGTGCCAGTTCTACATGTAGCGGTACCATGCTGCTGATATCGCCATTTAATGCGGCAATCTCACGGACAGTCGATGAAGACAGGAAGGTATGCTCTTCATTCGTGATCAGTGAGACAACCTCAATATCTGGTGCCAGGCGATGATTTGCCAAAGCCATGCGGAATTCATATTCAAAATCGGAAAATACGCGCAAGCCACGCACAATCACCTTAGCGCTGATCTGATGGCAAAAATCGACGGTCAAGCCACTATATCCAACCACGGAAATCTTTGGGTCATCTGCGATGGCTTCACGTGCCAGGTTGATTCGATCTTCTGGAGGAAAAATAAGGGATTTCATTGGCCGATCGTAGACAGCAATGACCACTTCATCAAAAAGACAAGCGGCACGCCGGGCTATATCTAAATGGCCATAGTGGATCGGGTCGAAAGTTCCAGGGAAACATGCTTTGACTGTCATCTGGTTATACATTCTCCTTGATATGTTATTTACCCACCTGGATTAACTGATGTCACCCTGTCCGAGTCTCCAGAAGTGACGGAGGGATTCAGCAAGCAACCGATGGTCGGGGGAGGTAAGATCAGGGTCGGATTCAAAAATAGATTGAGCGTGGTGCCTGGCTTTTTCGATCAGGTGGATATCAGTCAGGTTAGCCAGGCGCAACTCAGAATAACCGGATTGGCGTGTACCCAGAAATTCTCCAGGACCGCGCTGCTCAAGGTCGCGCTGGGCGAGAACAAATCCATTGTTGGTCTCAACCATGGCAGCCAAACGCTCATTTTCAGCTGCATCGGGTGTATCGGGGATGAGAATGCAGTAGGATTGATATTGGCTGCGTCCTACACGGCCACGGAACTGGTGTAATTGGGACAATCCGAAGCGGTTGGCACCTTCAATCAACATTACGGTGGCATTAGGCACATCAACACCGACTTCAACGACGGAAGTGGAAACCAGGATTTGGATCTCCCCATTACAGAATTTTGCCATGGTGGCATCCTTTTCGTCTGGTTTGAGGCGACCATGAAGCAAGCCCACTGAATAATTGGAAAATACTTCTTTTTGCAAGCGCGACTGCTCTTCAACAGCCGCCAACGCTTCGCTGGTTTCACTCTCTTCAACTAACGGATATATTATGAAGCATTGACGGCCTTGTTCGACCTGGCTGCGAATAAAGACATATGCCCGTTCGCGTTCGCGGGGATAGAAAACCTGCGTTTGGATTGGCTGGCGACCGGGGGGCATTTCATCCATCACGGAAAGGTCAAGGTCACCATAAACGGTGAGAGCAAGAGAGCGCGGGATGGGCGTGGCGGTCATGATCAGCAGGTGAGGATTTTCACCCTTGGACCGTAAAATGGAGCGCTGATCAACCCCAAAGCGATGCTGCTCATCAATCACTGCCAGCTGCAGGTTGGCAAAGACCACTGGATCTTCCAAGAGGGCATGTGTGCCAACCACCAGCTTAATTGACCCACTTGCCAGAGCCTGTCGAATTTCCTGTTTTTCAAATTCAGGAGTCGAGCCGACCAACAAGCGAATCTGTTCGGGCTTGAGTGGGTAGGCATTATCGGTGCCATCATTGTGATCTGATCCATTGCCTGCCAGCAAAGCGAGCATGCTGCGATAATGCTGTTCGGCCAAGATGCCAGTCGGAGCCAGCAAGGCTGATTGAGCAGCATGACGCGCCAACATAGCGATCGCCAGGGCAGCGATGACTGTTTTACCTGAACCGACATCTCCTTGCAACAACCGGTTCATCGGACGCCCGGAGGTAAGGTCGGATTGCACATCCTTGAGGGCGTTTTGCTGGGCAGCAGTTAGCTGGAATGGCAACCGGGCTACCTGAGATGCCAACCAATCATCTGGAGTGTCATAGACGTTGGCAGAACGATTCTGCCAATTGCGTTTTTGGCTCATGACACCCAACTGAAGCATAAGGATCTCATCAAATGCAAGGCGATGGCGGGCTGCCCTGAGCTGATCGGCAGTGGTCGGAAAATGGGCCTGGAACAAGGCAGTTGGGAGATCCATCAGCTCTGCGGAGTGCCGCATGGATTCAGGTAGTGGATCTGCCACGCGGGGGGACCAGTAGGTAATCACGTCAAACATCAAGCGGCGGAGCCAACGCTGAGTAATATTGGATGTAAGCGGGTAGACAGGAACAATGCGATTCGTATGCAGATTCTGGGATTCCAAGGGTTCCCACTCAGGACCATTCATGGTCAAACGACCCAGATACTGATCAATTTTGCCTGACAGGACGATTTGAGTACCTTCGAGCAGTCGTTTTCCGATCCATGGTTGGTTGAACCAGGAAATGCGTAAGGTACCCGACCCATCCGTCAGGATAGCTTCAGTAATCTGACGGTGCCCACCACGAATCTGGCGAGTGTTGATAGATTCTACGGTCCCAATTACTGTTACATCTTCACCATATACCAAACGGCGGATTGGCTTTAGCTGGGTGTAGTCATCGTACCGACGTGGGAAGTTATAAAGCATATCTCCCAAGGTATTCAACCCCAAACGGGTTAACGTCTGTGCATGCTTGGGACCGACTCCTGGCAAGACCGTGGTTGGGGCTGCCAACGCTGCAGGCTGTGAGGCTGGCTTCGAAGGCGCAGCTTTATATTCTGAAGGTTGAGTGGCTGGAGGGGATGGCTTTCTAGGGTAAGTGGATGACTGCTGGGAAACCGGTGCGGGTTCTGCTGGTTTCGTAGCAGCTTCAGCCGGAAGGGATAGGGGAGGAAAAGTCTCATCCGTTTCCCGCTGGATACGGTTCCAAAGGCCAGTTAAAGTATCGTAACGTGATTTGGGAGAAAGACTGGCGTAATCATGCAAACGATTATGGACAGCCGAAATAAAGTCGGGAGGTAAAGCATCCGCCTGTGCCTCCGCCAACCAAGGATCCACCATGCGCTCAAAACCCCCGATAACCGAACGGTTATCGTAGTTATGCTGAGCTTCCAATTGAATGAATTTTTTTAATTTCTGTAGAGATGGTCTCATTGATGGTTATTTTACCATCAGCGAGCGCGGAAACACGAACAACGAGCGGGAAAAATCATGCAAATTATCTTGTTGAGCTGAATTATTGAGTTACAGCGACAAATCCAAGCCCGTTCGGTCCCACATGGATTCCAATAATCGATGTCACATTAATAATAAGTGGGTTATTCTTGACAATTGCCTTGAAGTGTTCTGCGAGCTGGGAAGCATCCGCTTCAGCATTGGTATGTAAAACTGCCAGATGCTCGAGGGAACCAAACTCAGCAAGCATCTTATATAACCGTTCAATGCCTTTTTTGCGAATGCGGGTCTCGCCCATGCGGATCACTTTGCCATCCTCGATCCCGAGAAACGGCTTGATCTGAAGAAATGCACTGATGTTTGACTTCGCCCAAGAGATCCGTCCACTGCGATGAGCATATTCGAGGGTGTCAAGCATGGCAACCAAGTGAGTCCGCCTGTAAATGTCAGTAATAATCTTTTGAACTTCCGCCAAAGTCTTACTAGCTTGGGCAGCTTGAGCAGCCGCGATGACCTGAAAACCCAACCCAAGGGTTACGTGGTGAGAATCAATGACATGGACCTGTTTGCCAATTGCCTTAGCGGCAACCACAGCGCTGTTATACATACCGCTCAATACACTTGAGACATGGATGGAGATAATTTGATCTGCGCCTTTTTTTAGCAAGGCTTCATATGCCCGCTGGAAAGTACCACTGGAGGGTGCTGCAGTGGTGGGAGAAACTTTCATGGAGGGTAACTGACGATATAACTCCTCCCTGGAAATTTGATTCCCATCTTCAAGGCTCTGACCGTTCACCACCAGGATGGCTGGGACGACATGGATACCATACTCACAAGCAAGGTCGGGGGTGATATCAGATGTGCTATCGGTCACGATGGCTATGTTCAAGTCAGCCCTCCCTGGGTGAATTCTCCATGGCAACCAGGCCAATACTGTGCGGACCCAGGATGGTAGCCAGAGCCAAACCCAGGCTATGTTCACACAAGGGCGTGGTGCGCACATTTTGGCTGATACGGTCGCGTAGATTACGGCTTTCCTGCTCATAGGTGGTAATCCCTTGAAGCAGGGCAAGATACTTGAGATTTTCAAACTCCGCTACGAATTCGTACATGATATCCACAAGGTGGCGAGGGCTGCGGATCTTCTGAGTGTGAACAAGCCGGCCATTTTCAAGGGTGAAGAAGGGGATAACACCGAGCATTTCTCCGACGATTGCCTGAGCGGGGTCAATCTGACCCGAGCGATACAGGTGAGAAAGATCAGGCAGACAGAAGACAGAGTAGATATGATTGATCATTCCACGGATGAGGCGATTGATTTCCACACCTGAATAACCGCGGTGAGAGAATTCAGCAGCTGCCTGGACCAGTAAACCCAAACCGATAGCGGTATTAAGTGAATCAATAATAAAGATATTCGCGGGACACTTTCCAGCTTGGGTTGCAAGGAGGGCGTTTGCGATCGCCTGACTGAGGTGAGAAGTGAGCAGGATGACAACGATATCTTTATACTTCATCCCGAGGGTTATATAGGCGGAATGAAACGCGTCCACGGATGGCGGTAAGGTTAGTGGAGCATGATTATTATGGGAATGAGGAATAATAGATAGATAGATCTTTATTGTCGGGGAGAAGTTTATCATCGACCTGGATTTGATGGGCGAGAATAGTGACATTTTCTTGACCGGCAAATGTAGGCTTGGTGAAATAGGCGGTGCTATCGGTTATGATGCAAGTTCTCGGCATAGAATGGTTGATGGCTGGATCTTATTCAATTGAGATAATAAATTGATAATGCGGTTGACCCCCGTCTTGAACTTCGATCTCTTGTTGGGGAAATTTCTTGCGAATACGATCTGCGATCGCATCTACTTCCATCCGGGAGACATCAGCGCCATAAAACAGGGTGATCAGCTCAAAATGATCCGCGTGGGCTTTCTTCAGCAATCCAATGATGGCATCCCTGAGGTTCTCGCAAGCCATGACTAATTTCCCATTCAATAGACAAATAATCTGACCTTCCTTGACATTTACACCATCAATTTCCACACTGCGTGTTGCGGTTGTGATTTCACCGGTTTCCACATCGTTCATGGCAGAGTTCATATCAGCAACGACTTCACTCACCTTTCCAGTAGCGATCAGGCGCATCATGGCAGCCATCCCCTGGGGGACAGAACGGCTGGGTATAACAGTGACATGTTTTACGGTCAGCTGGGAAGCAGCCTGAGCAGTGAGAATGATATTCTTGTTATTGGGCAGGATGACGACGTGGTCGGTGGGTAAATTTTCAAAGGCATTAAGAATTTCCTGGGTGGAGGGATTCATAGTCTGCCCACCTTCGACGATAGCGGAGACTCCCAGGCTGGCAAAGACCCGGGCGATACCCGGACCCGGGGCAACGGCGACTGTGGCTATCTGCCCCGGTTCGACAGGTGTGAACTGGAGTGCACTGCTGCGCTGATGCTGAATATTCTCCACCTGTTCTCTCAGGTTCTCAATGGCTGCTTTGGTGACCACGCCCAGAGATTTTGTGTATTGAATCGGCTCATAAACTTTTTCGGCAGCGACATGAATGTGCATACGGTAGATTCCATCACCCTCACCAATCTGGATCGAGGTACCCATCTGCTGGAGATCTTCGAAAAATTGAGGAAGATTGAGCTCCTGATTGGGGTGAAAATCTACGACAACTTCAAAATCCTGACCTGGCTCAATACTGTCCAGGGAGTTTTCCATTTTCATGGCTGACAGCGGTTGGACAGTAGCTAAGGCGACATCCAATGGCAGCCCCTTGACATAACGGGACATCCCTTCGAGGATGATGAACAGTCCTTTGCCACCGGCATCCACAACCCCAGCTTCCTTCAGCACTGCCAAGAGCTCAGGAGTTCTCTGGACTGAAGCATCAGCAGCGAGGACAATCCGCTCAAGGATTTCATACGGGTCTTGTGTCTCAGCTAATGACCTTTCACCTTCGGTAGTAATATCTTTGGCTACGGTAAGGATCGTCCCCTCAACCGGGCGAACAACCCCCTTGTAAGCCGTGTTGCGACCTTGATGGAGGGCATCAACCATTAATTGACCATCCATCGTTTCGTAATTATCCAATGCACGCGCAAAACCACGCCAAAGCTGTGAAAGGATCACGCCTGAATTACCGCGTGCTCCCATCAGTGCCCCATGAGCCACCATACGGGTAAGCTTGCCGATGTTATGTTCAGCAGAATTGGCTATTTCATCCCAAGCAGCTTGCATCGTGAGCACCATATTCGTCCCAGTGTCACCATCTGGCACTGGGAAGACATTCAGGATGTTTACAGCTTGCTGATTGGTTCGGAGCCAGGTCAAACTTGATTCTATTAGGGTTTTAAAAACCTGACCATCGACAGGGTATTTTTGATTAGGAAAATGGGAATGCGGGTCCTGAACGTCTTGTTCTGCTAAATCCATAAAAAATACTCCTGGGAAAGGCACCAATAATAATGAGATAAGATCTTAGTCAGGGTTGCTGACGCGCAGTCCACGGACGTGGACATTTACATGCTCAACAGGCATCCCCAGGGCTTTTTGGACGTTGAATTTGATGGTGTTACTGACACTGGAGGCGACGGATTTGATGCGTGTGCCGTATTCGATGATCACATAGATATCAATGGCGATTTTTTGTTCATCATACTTGACTTCAATCCCGTGGGTGGGGTCTTTCACAATGACCTGCGTAATCCCTTCCATCAGGTTTTTGGAGGTCAAACCAACAACCCCATAAGATTGTCGGGCTGCCTGATAGGCAATCGTAGCAATGGCGCGGGGAGAAATTGTGACACGGCCAAGCGGGGTGTTTTCAGTATTGCTCATAACGTCTCCACAATAATAATTTATGTCCATCGTATGTACGATGGCTTGTAATCAAATCCATTCTGTGGTAACATTGGCGGGCTTAATCGAATAGCAGCCCAACGTAATCGAGACGTAATTATAGCTTGATTTTTGATATATTTGAAAGCAGATTTTTAGCATAGTACTCTTGCAAACAACTGAAGCAGGAGTATTGGAAAAGGATGTGGATTATGGCTAAGTGTGCACATTGCGGTAAGACAACTAGTTTTGGACGTAACCGTCCATGGTCAAATAAAAGCACCCGGCGGACTTTTCGACCAAACTTACAGGCTGTAACAGTGTATGAGAATGGCAGGAAAATTCGCAAGGTATTATGTGCAAAGTGCTTACGTACGATGGTAAAGACATCCTAGATAACGAATAATGGAATGATTTATATAGTCACGGTTCATCCCGTGACTTTTTATTTAACCGGGAAATGAGTACGTAATTGTTGGATGCCTGCCGCGATGCCTGCGGAGTAATCGAAGATGGCTGAGGAGGCGACGAATACGTTGGCGCCTGCATTCAAAGCCAGAGGAAGGGTTTTTGCATTGATGCCACCGTCAATTTCGAGGTGGACGGCAGGATTTACTTTCTCCAGATGATTGCGAAGGACGGTCAATTTTGGTAGCACCTCAGGCAAAAAAGACTGCCCTGAAAAACCTGGGTTGACACTCATGACCAAAACCAGGTCCACCATATGCAACACAGGTTCCACAAGATCTACTGGCGTGGCAGGGTTAATCACAACACCAGCTTTGCATCCCAATTCATGAATAGTTTGTAATGTACGGTGCAGGTTGGGACAGGTCTCTACATGGACACTGATAATGCTTGAGCCTGCCTGAGCAAATGCTTCCAATAGGTTCTCAGGTGATTCAATCATCAGGTGTACATCCAATGGTAGTTGTGTCACCTGCCGGCAGGCTTTGACAATTACCGGTCCAAAGGTTAAATTAGGGACAAAATGACCATCCATCACATCCACATGGATCCAATCCGCACCCGCCTGCTCAGCTATGCTGATTTGTTCTCCGAGATGCGTAAGATCTGCTGACAGGATCGATACAGATAGCAAATAAGTAGCGGTCATAGGAATCACCTTCCTGGAGGATTGTAAAGGAGGTAAATCCACACCCAGAATGGTATCAATCCACCCAGGGTGATCACCATTAATAGGACCAGCGCCCAGGTACCCCAATCGATATCCAAGGGATTTTTACTGCGTGGAGAGGTGGGTTTAAGCCGGGTTGTGTGTTTGGTTGAGATCACGGAGGCAGGCTCTGGAGTAGCAGGTCGAGTATTCGTCGAAATACTCGGCTGGATCTGAGGAGGTTTGCCGATAGCTGGTGAGGGGTGCTTAGTGAGCACACCCCGGGTGGGGGAGATGGTGGAGGCAACCGGTGCTGGAGCGACTTTGAGTGAGTGGCTCAATGATATCAGCACCCGGCCGAATTGATCTGCAGTGCGGTAGCGTGAGGACGGTTCCTTGGAAAGAACCTTCAGGCAAGCCTGTTCCAAGACGGGAGGAATAAGCGGGTTTTGTTGGGATGGGGGTGTAGGCGCTACAGAACGATGCATGTGCGAAAGCTCGGCGGCTGTGCTGGCAATAAAAGGCAGCCTCCCAGTTAGCATTTCGTACAAGACAACGCCTAAGCTATAAACATCAGAGGCTGGTGAAGGGGGGTGACCTGCGGCCTGTTCAGGAGAGAAGTATTGAGGTGATCCCCAGACCACATTATTTACTTCCTGAGTAGGAATGGAAGCCAGAGCACGGGCGATCCCGAAATCAGTGACTTTCAGGTGCTGGTCGGGTGTAACGATCATGTTGTGGGGTTTAACATCACAATGAACAAGACCGGCGCGATGGGCGTAACCTACTCCAGCACAAGCCTGAATGATAAGGGGAAGAGCTTCATCCACATTCAAGCTGCCACGACTCTCCAAAATTGTTTTCAGGTCGGTGCCAGGAACATACTCCATGACGATAAATATCTGCTGGTCATCAAATCCAAAATCATGGATGGTGACTATATTGGGATGGGAGAGATTAGCTGCGGCTTTTGCTTCCTGTCTGAAACGCTCGCGGAACGTTGGATCTTGAGAGAAGTTTTCACGGAGCAGCTTGATCGCCACTGTCCGCTCAAGCATCAGATCGCGGGCTCGGTATACATCTGCCATTCCGCCTGAACCAATTCGTCCTTCGATGCGATAGCGATTATTTAAAAGGTCTGGGCTGCTCATACTATCGATAATTCTAGCACGAATATGGAAGGTTTTGAAAATTCGAGTAAAATGATTAAATGCGTGCTGCCGATATGATCTATAACCCAAATGCCGGAAGATTTCCATCTGGCATACTGGCTGAACGAGCTGCAGATGTATTGCGAACTAACGGCTGGTCCATCCGTTTGATCAGGACGCATGACGCAGAACACGTTACCCAATTAGCACGTCGATCAGCAGAAGCTGGCAAAGAAGCCCTGTTTGTTGTCGGTGGGGATGGCACGATCAACCTTGCGGTGCGAGGATTAGCCGGCAGCGCAACTGCACTGGGCGTGCTACCAGGGGGGACGGCAAATGTGTTGGCTCAGGAGCTTGGTTTACCAGGGTTAACCTGGACTCGCTGGATGGCACTGGAAGAAAGTGCACGCAGGCTGGCAGAATCGACCCCACGAGATGTCGACATCGGGAATTGTGGAGGCGTCCCTTTTTTGATGTGGGCTGGAGTGGGCTTGGATGCTTTTGCTATTCATCACATTGAGCCACGACCAAGGGGAGAGAAGCTGTTTGCGAATGTTGCTTATGCTGCATCAACCGCCTGGCAAGCCAGTCTATGGCACGGGATCAATCTAAAGCTCACCTCGGATAATTTACAGATCAGCGGACATTATTTATTAGCCTTGATCAGCAATATCCACCTGTATGCTGGAGGGCTAGCGCAGATCTCACCATATGCGTTATTAGATGATGGGTCGATGGACCTGTGGTTGTTCGAAGGGGATACTTTAGGAGATACCATCCAGATGGCATGGGATTTGTATGGCGGCAGGCACGTGGATTCAGATCGAGTACGCTATGTACCCTTCAAACACCTGAGGCTGGAATCAGATTCGACCCTGTATGTGCAGGTGGATGCAGAACCCCTACCTTGTGATGCTCATTCGATTGAAATCAATGTTGTCTCCCGGGGTCTACGATTACTGGTACCCAGTCAAACCCCGAGGGAACTTTTTAGCAAGAAAGACACTCTTTAATGGGATGATAGCATGAAGAAAATAATATCCTTTGCTCGAAAAAATCCAATTGGGATCCTCCTGGTAGTACTCCCGTTTGCTATTCTGGGAGAGATACTGCATTGGTCGCCAATCGTTGTATTTAGCCTATCAGCGATTGCGATCATTCCATTGGCTGGTTTCATTGGCGTAGCGACCGAAGTATTGGCCGCATATACCAATCCGCGGATTGGTGGCTTGCTGAATGCGACTTTGGGAAATGCTGCTGAGTTGATCATTACAATCACCGCCATTCGAGCTGGTTACCTCGAGCTGGTGAAGGCTTCCATTACTGGGTCAATCCTCGGTAATCTATTATTGGTGCTAGGGATGTCGTTCTTGCTGGGAGGAATCAAGCACGGCACGCAGACTTTTAATCGCAGACAAGCCAGTAACAATTCCGTCATGCTAGTCTTGACGGTGGTGATCTTATTAATCCCATCACTGCTGAGTCATTATATTGGCAACATTGAGACACCTGAACCGAGGGTTGAATCACTCAGCATCGGGGTGGCAGCGGTGATGATCCTTTTATATATCCTGGGACTTGATCTATAGCTACAAGGTGATCGGTGGACCCGTGGTGGCAGAAGAAGAAAATGATAAAACCACTTCCAAGAGCTGGTCCATGCAGATTGCCATCATCGTACTGCTGCTATCGACCGTGGGTGTGGCATACCTTTCAGAAGTGCTGGTTGGCACAGTCGAGACCGTGGTCAGTACGCTTGGATTATCTGAATTTTTCATTGGGCTGATTTTCATTCCGATCATTGGAAATGTAGCTGAGCATATTGTAGCCGTCCAGGTGGCGATGAAAAACAAGATGACATTAAGTGTAGAGATTGCTATCGCTTCTAGCCTGCAGATCGCATTGTTCGTTGCACCTCTGCTGGTTTTCATCAGCCTGGTGATAGGCCACCCATTGACGCTGGTTTTTAACCCCCTGGAGCTGATTGCTTTGATTGCGGGTGTGTTGATCGCAGCCCTGGTATCTGCAGATGGAGAGTCCAATTGGCTTGAAGGAGCTGAGTTACTGGCGATTTATATCATCCTGGGATTAACATTCTTTTTAATGCCGGTATAGGTCAATCATGCTTAGAATTATAAGGAATTTGCTCAACATCAAGGTCATTCTTGGGGCAATCATCTTTGCCGTGGGAATATTTGCTGTTTTAGTGATTATTTTATGGTCGGCAAAGGCGGAAAGTATAACACAGGTTCCTGCCACTGCAATTCTGCATGTCATCGAGGCTCCTACAGAAACCCCGCTTGCCCCCAGCGCAACCCAAACACTTGTGCCAACCCCAACTTCAGCAGAACAAGTTCCATTGCCAAGTGGCGATATTGCGATAGGTGATTATGTGCAAGTCAGCGGGACCGGTGGAGATGGCTTGCGATTGCACTTGAAAGCTGGAGTATCGACTGATGTGCAATATATTGCCATTGAGGCTCAAGTTTTTTTGGTTAAAGATGGACCCATTGTAGCCGACGGATATACCTGGTGGCGATTGGAGGATCCATATACGGAAAATGCGGTTGGCTGGGGAGTGGGGAATTACCTGGTAATAGTAAATAACCCATAAAGATGATTAACAAAATCTAAGCTCTCCGGTTTGCACGTTTAGAAATTTCAGTATATAGTAATCCTCATAAAAGCTAATTATGACCAACCTATCTCCGGTTGAAATCACGGTTAATAAAAAGACCAAAGAGCTCAGCGTCGCATGGAATGACAGGCACACGAGCGTGTATCCGTTGGCGCTAGTACGGAATGCCTGCCCATGTGAAAGCTGCCGAGGAGGGCATGACCAGATGGGTAATGTGCCTGCCCCCGAAGTATTCTACATACCGCTCGAAGATAAACCTGCGACACGCCTGCTTTCCGTAGAAATGGTTGGATCCTACGGGATAACTATCCATTGGGAGGATGGCCACCAGGACGGGATTTATAACTGGCATTACCTGAGGGCATTATGCCCGTGCCCGATCTGCCAGGAGATGATGATCTATGGTCAATAAACCAAATTCAGCGATCTACTCAATCGTAGAGAAGGCATATTACCACCTGCAAGCTGGAGATGTGTTATCCCACTGTATGGAAGCCGGGACGACTGATCCAATCCATGAAATGATCCAGGAGATGGTAGTGGCAGGTCCGCAAAGCCTGGAAGCATTGCGGGAAATACTGGGCGAAGCCATGAAAAGGAAGACGCAGGTGTATGATGACTTGAACCAGGTGATAAACCAGCTTTCCATTATCCTGGTTGGATATGGGATCAATCTGGATGCATACGGAGGCAATCAGGTGCTCCAATCCATGACTGAGGACCAATTGGTGGTCTTGATGGATGCACAGAACATCAGTGAAGCAGAAACACGTTCGAGCAGCCTGCAGGTGATGAAAGACAGCCGAGAACTGATCAACACTTTGAGTGGAAAAATCCAGCTGTTAGAAAATATTGAGCAGTACCTTCAAGATTGGTTATGGGGGTTAACTTATCAGTTTATTAAACAAGGTGAAGACGAAGCCGATAATAACTTGATCAAGAAGGAACTTCAGTAAGGCTCCTTCTTCTGATAAACGCATCTGTACTTTCTATAGAATTTTATTTATTATCCATCCGTATCTTATGGTGAGCTGGTCTCCGTAGGTGGGGGTGCCACGCCCACATCCAAGGTCAGCACCCAGCCATTGACTGCTCCGCCGTCCGCAGTCAGGTACTCCACCAGCACACACTCCCGGCTGAATTCATCGAAGCGCCGTTCGGTTGGCAGAAAACGCACACTCACCCCAGAAGGAATTCTGCCTACAGCAGTAAATTTCTCGTAACACCCATTGCGAGCAAACACATCCCTTTGGATAAAAGCGAAGATTGGAGTGGGAGTCAGCGAGGGGGTTAAGGTGGGCAGTGGGGTGGAGGTTTGCGTGGGTGTGTTGGTTGGTGAAGGGGTGAATGTGGCTGTTGCAGTGGCAGTCGAGGTCATGGTGGGGGTTTGGGCAAGCAAGTAAGCTTTATATTTATTATTACCAAATGCAATCAAGCCAACCAGGATGAGAATCCCTATCAGAATGAGCCCAGCTTTGATCCCCAGCACCTTTAATCGGAAGTTGCTTAGTTTTCGCCTTAGCTCTTTCACGCCTGGGTCGACTGGAAAACGCTTTACCACTTCGGCACTCAGGCGCGATGCTTCAGCCGGCCAGGTTGGATTCTTTTCGTAAGCCTGGTTTGCAGCCAATAAATCGTTATCAAATTTTTGATATGCGCGTTGCTGGCGCTCGATTTCACTCTGCAAGCGATCGAGGCTTTCGTCTACACCTTCCAGGTTATGAATTTGTGCCAGGCTCTGGCGAGCTTGCTTATTAAGGTATAACCCTTCCTCAAGCGTGGTAGCGTGTTCTGCCTGGTTCTTAAGTGTGCGTGTTTGCTCTTTCAGTGGTTCAACTACGCGCGGCGTGATGGCTTTAAAGCGCTCAATCAGGCGCTCGAAAGCAGGGTTTTCTCCATATTCGACCACCAAGGCATCAAGGTTGGCCTTCGCTTGTGAGGCGGCTTGTGGCTCAAGCTCAGCCTGGTTTAAATTATCATAAATCGAACGTAAGCTGTCTTTAACTTTGCGAAGACTTTGGGCACGCTCTGAATATTTCGGCATGCCAGTCGCACCCACTGCAGCTTGAATTCTTTCAATGGCATCGTCAATATTGCCTTGCTGAAATAGAGTGAGCCCTTCTTCAAAGGCTTTTTCAGCGTCGATGTTTTCCTGGAGCTTTTGGGCAAAGTCCTGGCCTTCCTGCCAACGTTGTATACCTAATTCATGCAAGGAATTCTGAGCGCTCTCCAGGAGGGCTAATGCATCAGCGAAACGCCCTACCCGAGCAGCAGATTGGGCTTTACCGTAAGCTGAAGCCGCGTCAGCTGGTAGAGCTACCACCGGGATATAACCGGTGCGCAAGTAGTTTTCAGCTTCGGTGCGATGCTGGCGGGCACGTTCCCAATTTGGCTCCACCTGTAAGATACGGTCAAAGATCTGCACAGCTTCAGCATAACGACCGCTGTAAAAAAGCTTTTCGGCCATTTCCATTTGCAATTCAGCGGCAGGGTTGTGTTCTCGCTCTGGCTCCAGACGGGTTGCGGTTGCCTCGGATATTTTTTCTGGCTGGAAGGTAGATTCCTGGCCTTGTCCATTTGGCTTATCAGCTTGATCCGTGCCTCCATTCTCCTGCTCCTGGATACGGCGCAGTAATTCTTTACGCGCCACCTGGAGAGTACTGCGTTGGTCGGGGCTAGATTCTGGTATTCGTCTGAGCTGACCAGCTCTTCAATATCGAGCAGAAGGTGGCGTAGATCAACCACACTGACTGAGGGAGAATCTTGGAGCTCTTGATACTGTTTTTCTAGTAAATCAAATGAATTCATATAATTTTGAAAGTTTATATCCCAGAATGTTCTCTAATTCTTATCGGTTACAGGAAGCTGTTGATAGATGTCCAGCAAGTCCTGCCGGATATCACGAACCTGAGTATACCCTTAATTCAATGACTGCTCCAGAATAGTACGCAGCTGGTTGGGCAAGCGTTCGTCATCATAGGTCCAGTTCACGGGGTAATGGGTGGAAGCTTTCTCGATATCCTCTGGCCGGTTGGGTCCTAGCGGTAAGCTGCCCTGGGCGGGACGCCCGGTGAAAATATGGTGCAGCCCTCTGGCACCCAATTGGACAAGGTCGAACTGTTTGTCTGCATCTGACAATCCTTGTGGGTGACGCTTGGCGATGTTCCAATCGATCAATACGACTCCGTGGGTATCAGGGTCCCAGTAATAATGCAAAATCTTATGGTCGCGGTAGACAATATTTCGATCGTGAGCAAACTGCAAGATATCACATATCTGCAATGAAAGGGTCAGGCTATCTCGCAGCGACAGAAACCAGCCGTGGGTGTAGCTGGCGTCGCAATAACGGAGCAAATTGTACTCCGGGTTGCGTCTCACTAGTACCAGGTAAGGCAGCCAGCCAACCGCTAACTGCCTATCCATAGATGCCAGGAAATTTTGGACTTGTTCGACTCCATAATGGATGACCTGCCCCGATAGCTGCGCCGCGGAAGCATGGCTTTCGTCACTTGGTAGTGCCTGCCCTCATCGATCTTGATGTAGCCACATTCCACGAGGGGTGTAATACCTGGGATGTCGCGCAGCATGGTGAGGATTTGGATTTCTTCAATGAATAATGGAAGGGCATATTCCATTTGATCCGGCCGCATGATCTTGAAGGCGAATGACTGTGGCTTTTTAGTCGAGTTACGCAGATTTCCGGCAAAAACACGGGCAGAAGAGCCACGCGCTTCGGGCATCCAGGTATCGAGTGGTTCAGCCAGGATCATACTCTGGTTGGAGCCGAACTTGCCTTCCAGGACTCCTTCCGTCGTAGCGATTGGGAAATAGCTGGAATTATCTCGTTCCAGGGTGAGGGGGCGTGTGTGGGGTAGGGACAAAATCTCGCGGGTTTGGTATTCGTTCAACCAGGGAAGCTCTTGCATGATCTCGGGATACTCGATCATTAAATCGACCGAACGTGTGCCCTTGCGTAAGCGTTTGAATGCTTCTAAAGTTCCATCCAACCATTTTGATGGCCCAACCTGGTTGCGTAAGGTGCGTCCAGCCAGCTCAACCGAGGTCAAATAATCATAGAACGGCTCATCCTTGCCAGCGCCTCTGCGGACACGTGCCAGCCACTGCGGTGCAGACCCGATTGCTTTCTCTGCGGTGAGCAGGCGGAGACGGTCAGGGTCCCACACCAGGATAGAGCGCAGACCACGGCGAGCCAGCTCGAAATCCTTCTGCTCCCAGGCATTCAAAACCAGATCGACCTGCGCTTTTGGTTGGGCCAATGATTTTTCAAGTTTCTCACGCGTACCAGGCAGCAGGTCTTCGATTGGATCCATCAGGCTGTCCACCGCGGTATAACCGAGGCTGGAATTAGGTGGGCTTGGTTCGATCTCTTTCCACTTTTTAATGATTTCTTCGCGGACATTCACAATCAGATCTTCGCTAGCCTGCCAGTGAAAGCCTTCCAGCTCTTTACCTTTGCTGCCCTTCCCTTCGGCAGTCACACGCAAGCGTTGGTCACCTTTTTTGGAGACCTCAGCCTGTAGCGTGTAATATAGACGCGCAAACATGGTGTACGGAGATATGGCATCTGGCTCGAGCCCCAAGCATACTTTCCGCAATTCCTGGCTGATTTTTTCCCACCAATCTGGTCGAGGTAGGTCACCCAGGTGGGTAAACAATTCCCACAGTGCCGCAGGCCAATCTCCAGCCACACCAGCCGCCAGGGCATTTGAGAACATGGTTTGCGTCAGCTCGCTCGTATCCGTAGTTCGAATGGCCACGGCTGCAAGCTCATTCAATAGTTTCCATTTATCGGCTGAAGTGGCGGACAAACTGGAAGCATTTTCACAAACTTTTTGAAAATCAGCCAATCTATTCTCGGCTGCCATTTGATAGGCGGCTTTAAACATAAAATTGCTGGCCCCAGAATGATCGGGCATTTCGCCGTATGCTGCCAGTTGCTGGCGTAGATCTTCATATTGCGTGATCTGCTCCAGCTCCGGCCTGGACAGGCTGTATAGCTCCTCTTCCTGCTGGCGCAAGATTCGAAGTCGTTCAGAATCAATCTCGTAAAAGGCGGCTAATTTTTCTTTCAGCGGCTGGATCGCAAGCTCATGGATGTCACTGTTGGCCGTATATTCAGGCCAGTCAAGGCGAGAATACAAAGCCGGATTAGCTTCGGCAATAAAACTGCCCATTTCCTGGATAAACTGGCGGAAATCATCCAGGGGGGAGTACTGGCGGTCCTTGGTAACACGATCGCTCCCCAGAAGTTGGCTGTTGCCCCAATCTATGACCGTCAGTCGGACGCCGATGGGATCCCAGTAGAGATGTTCCGGTTTGACATCATTCCAGATCACACCGGACTGGGTGCCTTTTTCATTCCGGATTTCGGTGGTATGGATCGTCTCAAGGAGATCAAGCACACCCAGCAAGATGCGAACCAATAACTGCTCTGGAAATTCATTAAACTGAGACCATTGTTGGATCAATAATGCCGATTCCGGGTTTTCAGGGAGAGATTGGAGGCTGGCTGGACCGAAGTGAATCACCTGACTAAGCTGCTTTAAGTCTAGCCCTCTGGCTTGCTCAATGATGATAAAGGTCTGCTCACCCAGGTCTTTATCCGATTTATTCTGATCTATCAGGGCAGGGATATTTAGACGCAGATATTGATTTGGGAATACAGCTCTTGTCAGCCCTCGCAGTATGCTACCCTCTGTCCTTATCTGGCTGGCCTGGCGCAGGATATCACTGAAGAAGGAACTTTTGCGGGGGCGCTTTACGATTGCAGCCTGGTTATCCGAAAAGGACTGAACCAGGTAGACTTCACCGGCATCACCTTCGCCTAATTTCTTAATCAGGTTCCAGCTTTGCCGCTGCCCCTGGATGGCTTCGTTTGTTTCTATTAACATTTTCCTTCATCTCAACCGGGAATGGACATAAAACTAAATCCCGGTGTTCATCCGAATAGGTTTATCTTTGATGATATTTTTCGCAGTAAACAGAAAATAAGTTCCGGAATTATAAACGAAAATTTAGGGTATTGTTCAGGCTAAAGAATGATTTCTCATTTGGTTTTTAGCAAGCCTTTCGGAGATTTCACTCATTGCGAATCACTTTTTGTCTACAGATTAATCATTTATCACAAAAGGATGAATAAGGCGCAGGATCAAGTAAGCCACCTGGCTCCTAGGGAGTTGATTCCCGCCACAGCATGACTCATGCAGAGGCATCTGAAAAATTTATCAGGGTAAGTGCGGAAAAAATTATACCCAGGAGCGAAGTAAATATAGTAAACTAGGTCGGTCAGCACGATACGAAGAAAATCCGGTTTTGGTACGATCGTAAAAGAAGGGTATATCTTCATGCGGGCTTCAGTATATCTTCCACGCAGCACACCTGAGAAGCAAGGCATCTCATCGGCGGCAATATCCGAATTTATTGAGGCGGCCGATAAAACCATCTTCAATTTGCACAGCTTTATGCTGCTGCGACATGGAAACGTATTAGCTGAGGGTTGGTGGTATCCGTGGCGACCGGAAACACCGCATGAGCTCTACTCGCTTAGTAAAAGCTTTACCGCCACAGCCGTTGGATTGGCAATCGGCGAGGGACGACTGAGCGTTGACGACACGGTGCTTTCCTTTTTCCCGGATGTTGCGCCGAAAAGGGTCAGCGAAAACCTGGCAGCCATGAAAGTGCATCACCTGCTCTCGATGTCCACCGGGCATGACCTGGATACGACGGAGCGCGTCTTTAGACAACGGAACCCATTCAAGGCATTTTTAGGACTGCCGGTGGAGCATGCCCCAGGCACGCACTTCGTCTACAATACCGCTGCCAGCTTCATGCTGGCAGGCATCGTGCAAAGACTCAGCGAACAGACACTGATCGAGTACCTGATCCCGCGACTATTCAACCCATTGGGAATTGAAGGGGCCACATGGGAAAGCCATCCCAACGGAACCAATTTTGGCGGATGGGGATTGAATATCAAAACTGAAGATATCGCCAGCTTTGGACAGCTTTACCTGCAAAAAGGCGTATGGAAAGGCCGGCGAATCTTGCCAGAAGCATGGGTGGATGCGGCTACTCGGAAACAAGTATCGAATGAAAATGACCTCAAAATCGACTGGGCTCAGGGGTATGGATACCAGTTTTGGCGCTGCCGATATAATATCTACCGAGGTGATGGGGCCTTCGGACAATTTTGCATTGTCATGCCAGACCAAGATGCAGTTCTGGCGATCACGGCAGGCGTGGATGATATGCAAGCGGTTTTAAACCTGGTATGGGAAAAGCTGCTACCAGCGATGGGTAATGAGAAATTATCAAACAATGAAACAACATCGAAAAACCTGGCACATTCTTTGAAGAAGCTGGCGATAAACCCTCCCCAAGGAGCAACTTCGTCCCCGAGGGTTGAACATTTTTCGGGTAAAACTTACATTTTTGAAACAAATTTTGAATCCCTTAAAAGCTTGCACTTCGATTTCGGTGAAGAAACTTGCACAATCACCTACCAATTGTTAGGGGGAGGCCTACGCCGGGGAAAGCACAGCCTGATTTGCGGTTATGGGACCTGGCGGGAAGGGACCACTGTACTGGGAGTGCTCGCACCTCAACATGTGGTAACGAGCGGGGTGTGGATAAGCACGGATACCTTTAGGTTGACTTTGTGCCAGTACGAGACGCCATTCATCACCACCATCACCTGTCGGTTTGATGATAATAAGTTATTCTACGAACGAATGGTTAATGTCTCTTTTGGACCGTTGAAAAGCCCGCAAATCATCGGTACCGCTGAAAATCTATTACAGGGTTAGCCTGCTTGTTGTTGATCTATGGTTCGGGATGAACTGAGCAGTAGAGACAGTTCAACTCCTTTTAGACGCGCTGGCGGACGGTGCGGGCGATGGTATTGGCATCATCGATGCTGATGCTGGTAACAACCTTCACTTGCAAATCCACGTGGATTGAATTGGGGCCGATATACTCAGCCCAAGGTCACACAACCCTTGATAACGCGGCGACGTTTTGAGCCCGCTCATGACCGAACATGTGCTCCTTATCGGCACTCTTGCGTGACCACAATATAGCAATCAAGAGAAAGCCCGAGATGAATAAGTCACTCAAGGTGTGAAAAGACTCTGCCAGGAGTGCCATGACGTGGGATGAAAAATAAGCAATCAACTTGATGATGATAATGACGGCATTAAAACCTACCGTCATCTAGAGACTGCGGATTTCCTTGTCAGGAGAGAGGTGGGGTTTGGTCATTATTTTCTCATTGGCATAAGGATATATCGAGTAAGCACCGGGGTATCACATATTTTAACGTAATAGGAATAAAACACTGGTAATGGCGACAATTCCGAACCCGAGGATGATCACTCCAGAGATGCGGTTTATCCAGGTGAGCCCGGAGAGGTTAATCCGATTGCGTACCAAGCTGGTGACCCCACTCAAGATGACCCACCAGCAGGAAGAACCCAGGAAAACACCCAGAACGGTCATCCCAGCGGAGGAATAGCCACGACTTGCGTTGGCCAGGCCAAACCCGGCAAATATGGCGGTAAAAGAGAGGATCGTCAGCGGATTGGTAAGGGTGAGGAAGAAGGTTGACCCATATGCATTGAGTAAGCCACTTTGTTTGGTTGAAGAAAGTGAAGTGGGTGGGTGAGACAGGAATGTTTTAATACCGAGGAAACATAGAAATATTCCCCCAATCAGGCGCAGCCAGATCTTGCTCCTGGAGCAGGAAGTTGGAGATAAAGGTCAGCCCAAATGCTGCGACAAAGCCATACAGGGAATCTGCAGTGGCAGCACCCAAGCCAGAGAACAAGCCGAATACTCTGCCGGAGGATAAAGTCCGTTTGATGCATAGTATTCCGATCGGGCCGACAGGTGCAGCAATTGAGAAGCCAATGATCAGACCTTTATATAAATAAGTTATATCCATAGATGAATTTTTTCGTAGCCAGGCTGTTTTGATGCTCCAAGATTTTAACAGAAGGGATGGATTATGTATATATCCTAGTGGGGCTCGATTAATTACATCAGGGTTCCATTTTATTAATACATTCACACCATCTCGTGGTAAACTTTTTCCATGGCGACGATGACAAACCAACAACTGGCGAATATCTTCCGAACGATCGCCGATTTACTGGAGATCAAGGGAGAAAATATCTACAAAATCCTGGCATATCGCAAAGCCGCAGATAGCTTGAGCAATCTGGGCCAGGATGTGAATGAGATATGGAAACAAGGAAAATTGACCGAGGTGGATGGGGTAGGTAAGGCGATCGCAGAAAAAATCGATGAGCTACTCTCAACGGGACATCTGGGGTTCCTGGAAAAGCTGGAAGCAGAGGTGCCACCCGGCCTGGCAGAGGAATTAAAGGTGCCAGACCTGGGTCCTAAGAAAGTGGCATTATTCTGGAAGGAGCTGGGTATCACCAGCTTGAATGAATTAGAGCGCGCAGCGAGATCAGGAAAAATACGCACGCTCCCAGGAATGGGGGACAAATCGGAAGCGAAGATCATTGCCGGGATTGAAGCCCTTAGCAGGCGTTCAACCCGTATTCCCCTCGGGAGAGCCTGGCCATTCGCTCAGGAGCTGATGGCTTTCTTGAGAAAAGCCTCTGGGGTGGAGGCGGTGGAGCTGGGCGGCAGTTTACGCCGGATGAGGGCAACCGTGGGTGACATAGATATCCTGGCTGCAGCGAATGATTCACAGGCAGTGATGGATGCATTCGTGAGCCGCAAAGACGTGGCGAGGGTTTTGGGAAAGGGTGAGACCAAGTCAAGCGTCGAATTCACGCATGGATTGCAAGCCCAACTTTGGGTGCACCCACCCGAGCATTGGGGCACAGCGCTGGTGTACGCAACCGGATCGAAAGACCATAATGTACGTTTGCGTGAATATGCGCTGAAGAAAGGTTTCTCGCTATCCGAGCACTCACTGCAGCGCAAAGATGGGAGTGAGGTCTTTTGTGATACCGAGGAGCAGGTGTATAGGACACTGGGATTACCCTGGATCCCACCGGAACTTCGAGAAGACCGTGGGGAAGTTCAGGCAGCCATTAAGGGTGAACTCCCCAACTTAATCGAGCTCAAGGATATCAAAGCGGAGTTGCATTCTCATTCCACGTGGAGTGATGGCAAGCTTTCGATCCGTGAGATGGCGGAGGCAGCCCAAAAGCACGGGTACAAGCTGCTAGCGATCACGGACCATACCAACAGCCTGGGTATCGTGCAGGGAATGAGCCCGGAGGATGTTAGCGAGCAGCGCAAAGAGATCGACAAGGTCAGCAAGGAGCTTGGAGACAGCATTCACATCATCCAGGGAGCGGAGGTGGAGATAAAATCTGACGGAAGCCTGGATTATTCGGATGAAGTATTGGCAAAGCTGGATATCGTAATCGCTTCCCTGCATTCCAGCCTGCGGCAGCCGCGTGAGAAAGTAACCGAGCGGTTGATCAAAGCCATGCATAACCCGCACGTGGATATCATCGGGCACCCAACCGGCAGGTTGATGCCAGAGCGGGAAGGGGCGGACCTGGATATGGATGCAGTCTTGAAGGCAGCCGTTGAGACGGGCGTCGTATTGGAAATCAATGCCCACCCGGCGCGCCTAGACCTGGATGACGTGCATGCCAGACGGGCGATCGAGATGGGGATTAAACTGAGCATCGATACCGATGCCCACAGTGATACCGATATGGACCTGATGCATTTTGGGGTTTCCACAGCCCGCCGGGCATGGGTGGAAGCAGATGAAGTGATCAATACCTGGAGCGTCGCAAAGTTATTGAAATGGCTGAAAAGCCGGGGATGAATTCGAGTAGGGAAATTCTTTGTGAGCTATACAGACCATGAACCGCTTTAGAGCAGACCTGATTTTGCTCCTGGTGGCACTGATCTGGGGGAGCGCGTTTGCGGTTCAGCGTGTGGCTGCCCAATATTTCGATCTGTTCACATTTAACGGTTTAAGGTTTTTGCTGGGTGGATTGGTGCTGTTGCCGTTCACTAAACTGAATCTATTTACGAAAACCAACCGCGCTCAAGCTAGGGTTCGCAGCCAGCCTTCAAAATCCAAAATCGCCTCAAGGCTTAGACCGCAAATCACTGATTTTTATCCTCCTGGCAGGAGGCATATTGTTTGGAGCGGCTGGGCTGCAACAGGCGGGGTTGGAAACTACGACCGCGGGAAATGCCGGTTTCATCACCACGCTGTATGTTGTGCTGGTACCCATCATCCTGGTTATATTTTGGAGGGAAAAAATCCACTGGCTATCCTGGCTGGGGGCAGGCATCGCCATCATCGGTAGCCTGTTGCTGAGCACAGGCGGCAGCCTTCACCTCACTTCTGGCGATGCACTCGAGATGGCGGGGTCGGTGTTATGGGCCCTCCACGTTATACTAGTCAGCCGGGCGGTGAGACACATGGATGTTCTGACCTTTTCGGCAGGGCAATATATCGTGGCGGGAGTGCTTAATCTATTGGTCAGCCTTGGAGCGGGGATGCCGATCAATGGACTGGCCTCCGGTTGGTGGACGATCCTTTATATCGGACTGCTCTCGACTGCTGTGGGGTATACCTTACAGGTGTTGGGGCAAAAGTATGCCCCGCCCACCGATGCGACCATCTTGCTCAGCATGGAGGCAGTGTTTGCAGCTTTGACGGGATCTATTTTTCTGGGCGAAGGCATGCAGCTGGTACAGCTGATAGGATGTGGCATGATCCTGATTGCTGTTGTGGTGAGCCAATTGAAATTGATTGGGGCAAAGACAGCTGCATTATGAGCTTGTTGATGGTTTTATAGAAAAGTATGCATGAACTGGAGGTAATCCCATGCCTGATCCCTTGAACTGGCGGATAGAAACAGAAGAAACGGTGAAGCACCTGGTGAGGCTGATCCAGGCTGAGACGACCAACCCGCCCGGAAATGAGCTGCCCGCAATCATGATCGTGAAAGATATCCTTGAAGGAGCAGGCTTCCCAGGGGCAGATTTCAAGATTCTCGAATCAGCACCCAAGCGGGTCAATTTAGTAGCGCGCATCAAAGGGGACGGTACGGAGCGACCGTTTTTAATGAGCGGGCATGTGGATGTGGTACCCGTTGAGCGGGAACATTGGAGTCATGATCCATTTGGTGGGGAAGTGATTGATGGCAGCGTGTGGGGGCGGGGTGCCCTGGATATGAAGGGTTTCCTGGCGATGTACTTACAAATCTTCCTGGACGTATACCGGCAGAAAGTACCTCTCAAAAGGGATATCATCCTGGCAGCCATCGCAGATGAGGAGGCTGGTTTCACGCACGGCTCGCAATTCCTGGTTGAGCAGCATCGTGAGCTGATTGATGCAGAGTATGGGTTCACTGAGGGAGGTGCGACCACGATTTATTTTGGCAAGGCGAGAGTATACCCAATCCAGGTAGCGGAGAAAATGGTATGCTGGTTGCACGCACGAGCAAAAGGGATGCCGGGTCACGGAGCGATCCCGCATTCAGACAATGCCGTGGCTTATCTCGCGCAGGCGATCGAAAGGTTGCGCAGAGCCGGTCATTTGCCGGTGCATCTCTCTCCCACATTCCTGAAGATGCTGGACGGAGCCGGTGCGCAGGCGGGATTTCCGCTTAACTCCCTTACCAGGTTGTTGCATTCACCCATGCTGATGAGTTTTGTTCTCGATCGGTTAAAAGGGGAAACCCATAATCTCCTCAGGGCGCTGGTTACAAACACCGTTACACCCACCATGCTGCAAGCCGGGAGTAAGGTAAATGTCATCCCTTCGGTAGCAGAGCTAGATATTGATTGCCGGCTGGTACCCGGGCAAACTCCGCAGGATGTGATCCGAGAAATCCATGAAATTGTTGGGACAGGGATTGAGCTGAAGCCAGTTTATACGACCTGTGGAGCAGAATTTTCAACGGAAACCCCATTATACAAATTAATGGAACGCAGGACACATCAAATGGATCCGGGAGGGCTGGTCATCCCAATGCTGATGCCGGGCGCGACGGATGCCTGCCAGTATCAAAATGCCGGGATTAAGATGTATGGATTTACACCGGGTGTTCTGCCAGCTGAGCTTCCACTGATGAAAATGATGCATGGGCATGATGAGCGCATGCCAATATCATTTATCGAATCGGGTCTACCTGCTTTATGGGATGTAGTGACTGAGTTTTGTGGGAAAGCAAGTTGATCGGGGATTGGGTATGCTTTAGCCACCGCCAATGACTGCCAACAGCCTGACAATATCCCCATCCTGTAAAATATAGTCCTTGGATTGCTGATCCCCGTTGACGAACACGCCTGCAACCAGGTCGGGATTAATGCCAATTAAACGAATTGCCTCAAGAACCGAGCCGCCGGAATCAACCGTGGCTTCTTTAAACTCACCGAGGTAATCTTTCAGCATTCCGAGAGGTCGTATTGTGGCGCTCATAAGGATAAAAATGAGGTTCGAGATCCAGGATGAATCTCGAACCTCTTCGAAATCAACAGCCTAGGCGACCAAGGTGGTCAGGTTGAGAGATTCCAAGGTATCCGGGGTGGGTAGACCATTATCATCCCAGCCACGCTGCTCATAATACATATCCAACAAGCGTTGGACATCTTCGAGCTTCGTGATCTGACCAGCCGTTACGCCTGTTTTGGGTGGCTCGGTGTAGAAACGCTGGGCAGGCAGATCCCACACACGACCAAACCCATCATTCTCGCGCACCCAATACATGCGGGTGAGGTTCCAAATACGGTTGCCGACGGCTTCCAAGTCTTCCCAGGAACGCTTGACACCCGTAATAGCTTCCAGCACAGGGCAATATAAATCACGGTCGATACCCAGCTCCACCCACTGGAGACGGCAGCCACCCATCACATCAAACATCGGGCGGAAGTTTTGCAGCCAGATAACCCGGGCAACTTTTTCTGGGACAACCTTGTCACGACCGACCTGCAGGTCATAGGTAATAGCCCAGGAACGGTTGTGATGAGCACCCACATCGCAGGTCATGTATGCCAGCAACATGGCAGTGGCGTTGTGTGTGGCATAAGCAGATTGCTCCATGCCCTTAACCTGGATGGCGAATTTTTCGCTGCCTTTACCAACTTCTTGGGCTGCCTGTTTTACTCCCAAGGCCAGCAAATCACCAATCTTGCCCTCACGATAGGCAATCTTCTTAATCATGGCAAATACGGCGTCGATATTTCCAAATTTCAGCTCGAGACCATCGGTATCAGCTTTGGTGAAAATACCCTTCTCGTAGCATTCCATTGCCCAGGCGATGCAGCTGCCAGCACTGATCGTGTCAATCCCCAGGTCGTCTGCCAGGCGGTTGGCCTCTGCCACGGCCTGGATATCAGCAATGCCCAAGTTGGAGCCCATCAAACCGATGGTCTCATATTCCGGACCTTCCACCTGGGTGTTATAGCGCTTCATATTTGAATACTTGCCGCATGGGGAGGGGCAGCCGAAACAGCCTTTGTCGGTGATAACGATTTCCTTACGCATCGTCTGGCCACTAATCTTGTCGATCCCTTCGAATGAGCCAGCACTGAAGTTGCGCGTAGGGAGAGCACCAACTTCATTGCACCAGCTAGTCACCACCGTAGTGCCATACCTGGACCATTCTGCCAATCCTTCGGCATCCTTGCAGGCTTTGTAGAGTGCCATACCTGCCTTGCGGTAGCCTTCCACGTCTGCCACAGGAACTGACTTGGTGCCGTGAATAACGATGGCTTTTACTTTTTTACTACCCATGACAGCTCCAACGCCACCTCGCCCAGCCTGGCGTCCAAAGTCATGGTTAATGCTGGCATATAGGACTTGATTTTCTCCTCCAGGCCCAATGGCTGCGATCTGATACTCCTCGCCATATTTGTGCTTAAGCTCAACTTCCAGATCTATAGCACCTTTTCCCCAGATTGAGGCGGCATCCAGGAGCTGGATCTTATCATCATTAATAAGCAAATACACTGGCTTCGGACTAATCCCTTCGAGAATAATGGTATCCAAACCGGCATATTTCATCTCTGCGGTAAAGTGACCGCCCATGGAGGCATCTGCATATCCCCCAGTGAGGGGAGACTTGGTAGTCCAGTCGCATTTCCCGGCTCCAGGAACCATCATGCCAGACAGGGGACCCGTGGAAATGATCAGCTTGTTTTCTGGTCCGAGCGGATCAGCGTTCTTGGGAACTTCCTTGAACAAGAAATAAATGCCAAAACCACGACCACCGATAAAATCGCGGGCCAGCTGAGCCGGTGTGGGTTCTTTGGAGACTTTCCCCTCAGTAAGATTTACGCGTAGAATTGTTCCACCATAACCATTCATATGTACCTCCTAATCTGCAATCCACAGTGCGCTGGTACCGCATACGCTGACGCAATCACCGCACAGGTCACATTTCCAGGCATTATTAGCCAGCTCAGTGCGGACGAACATCACATCTTCAGGGCACTCGGGCACACAGGCTTCGCACAAGTCACACTCGTCGAATTTGACGTAGTAAGCGCCGCGGTCATTTAGTTTGATAGCCTCCGTCGGACAAACTGCAGCGCAATCACCGCATTGTGTGCACACTTTCATCTCATACACACCAGGAGCGGGAAAATGAGGAATGAGATTTAGCGCAGCTTTTTTGGGATTACTTTCTTGAAACAGATTGAGTGAACAAGCTACCATGCACGCTCGGCACCCAGAGCATTTGGCACTATCGACATATAGCCGCATAGCGAACCTCCTATTAAAACCATTCGGAAATTAGGATAGAGTTAACAAAAAGTGTGATAAAAGATAACTGATCGAACGAGTGCCTATAGATTATATCAAGTTAAGGATTGCTGGTAGAGACAGATGTCCTATGTGTCATAGGAAAGGTTTCCTATTCTTGATCTTCGTATAAGCTAGCATCAGACAGATTCTATCAGTCAGATTCTGACAAATATCACTTGTCCATATTTCCACTATCCGGTATAACAGGTTTGTTACCAGAAACACAGCAAAGGAGAAGTTTATGACGATCACCATCGATGGAACGGGTTTAACCACACAAAAATTGATGCAGATTGCCCGTCATGGGGAGAAAGTTGAGCTACACGCGGAAGCGCTTGAAAGAATCAAAGCCTGCCGGGCGATGGTGGAAGAAAAGCTCAAAGCGCATGAGATCATGTATGGGGTGAATACCGGGATCGGTGAATTCTCTGAGCGTGTGTTGAACGATGAGCAGGTGCAGCAATTTCAGAAATACCTGATCTATAACCATGCAGCCGGGATTGGGGAACCCTGTCCGATAGAACACATCCGAGGTGCAATGGCAGGCAGGGTGAATGTGCATGCCCATGGCAATTCTGGCTGCCGGCCTGAGATCACGATGACTTTGGTGGAGATGTTGAATAAAGGCGTGACACCGGTCGTGTGTCAGAAAGGCTCAGTGGGCGCGTGTGGAGACCTGGCTCCCATGTCTCAGATTGCATTGTTGCTGATGGGTGAAGGAGAGGCTTATTTTCAGGGGGAGCGGTTACCCGGGCGGGTAGCCTTGGAAAGAGCTGGAATTCCCATCCCTGGTTTACAGGCACGCGATGGGTTAGCAACCATTAATGGCTCAAACTTATTGACTGCGATGAGCGCATTGCACCTTTATGACATGAATCGCTGGCTTAAACAAGCGGTAATTGCATGCGCGATGAGCCTTGAAGCACTGCTGGCGAACTTGAAACCATACGATGTGCGTTTACACCAGGCGAGAGGATTTAATGGAGCCATCTGGACGGCAAAGGCGATCTTGAAGTGTGTTGAAGGAAGCGACCTTACAACCGGTAAGATGAAAACCAAGGTGCAGGATGCCTATTCAATGCGCTCATCACCCCAGGTGATTGGAGCAGCCCTGGATGCGATCAACTATGCCCAAAGCCAGGTGGAGATTGAATTGAACGGTGTGGGGGATAACCCAATATTCCTGCCCGATTACCGCCTGACATTAACCGGAGCGAATTTCCAAGGTTCCCCGGTGAGCCTGCCAATGGACATGGCAGGCGCAGCCATCACGATGGTATGCGTGTTATCCGAGCGCAGGTTGAACCGCTTGACCAACTCAGCACTCAGTGTGGGATTGCCCGAATTCCTGACGAAAGGGGCGGGGATGTTCTCGGGAATGATGCTCAGCCAATATACGGCGGATACGTTGATCGTCGAGCAACGCATCCTTTCTATGCCAGCCAGCATTCAATCGATACCGGCTGCGGCTGACCAGGAGGATTTTGTTTCGATGGGTATGAATACAGCGATTAAGAATGGTCAAATCCTGGATAATGCCTACGGTATCCTGGGGATCGAATTTATGGCAGCTGCCCAGGCATTGGACTTTCGGGAATTTACTCCTGGGAGAGGAGTACAGGCTGCGCATGATGTGATCAGAAAGTACGTTGCCCATCTAGATGTGGATAGACCTTTGCATACTGACCACAACCGGATGAAGGAATTGATCAAATCAGGAGAAATTCTGGATGAGGTGGAAAAAGTTATCGGTAAATTTGACTAGATAAGATCAGCGAACTCGCCATTAAAGACATAAAATATACAATTAAGAGTGTATTTTGTGTCTTTTTGGTTTAAAATAGATTGTGCCAATTATGGGGTAGAAGGAAGGTAGTCGTGGATAATCCTATAGAACAACCAAATGCAGATCATTGGCTCCTTTATGCACTCATGTTTCGCTGTCGCTTGTTTGAAGAAGGGGTAAAACGTCTCTGGCACGAAGGATCCATCCCAGGAGAGATGCATCTGAGCATGGGGGAGGAAGCTATCGTGGTTGGCATCGTCAGCCAGCTCGTGGAAGGGGATGCACTAGCGCTAGATCACCGAGCAACTGCACCAATGCTCGTCAGGGGAGTAGACCCGATCTTATTATTGAAGGAATTTATGGGCAGACCGGATGGATTGGATGGGGGGTTGGGCGGGCATATGCATTTGTTTTCACCTGAGCACATGGCAGCCTCGTCCGGGATCGTGGGAGCATCGGGTCCAGCTGCGATAGGTTTTGCACTAGCGAACCAGAGGTTGCATCCTGGGAAAATCTCAGTGGCATTTTTGGGGGAGGGAGCAACCAACGAGGGAATGATGCTGGAATCGTTCAACCTGGCAGCCGCATGGAAGCTACCGGTCATGTTCGTGTGTAAAAACAATGACTTGGCAATCGTGACCCAGAGCTCCAATGTGACCGGTGGAAATCTTATCGAACGAGCCAAAGGGTTCGGATTGCGTGGGATCGATGTGGATGGAAGAGATGTTGAAGCAGTCTGGAAGGTAGCGCAAACAGAAATCAGGCGCTTACGTAATGGTGAAGGTCCAGTATTTTTGAATGCGCATTGTGAGCACCTGGAAGGGCATTTCCTTGGTGACCAGTTACTGCGTTTTGCCCACCCATCCATAAGCGATACGATTAAGCTGGCATTACCATTGATAAAAGCCCATACACAATCCAAGGGAGCTCCATTGAGAGAACGAACTGCCGCATTGAAGGAAATGCTTGGGGTTATTCGGGAGACTGGCCGTAAACATCGATCAAAGGAAGGAGATCCAATCCCGCTATTGCGTAAAAAACTGGTCAACCAGGACTCTGAAAGGCTGATGGAGATTGAGTCCCAAGTACAAAATGAAATCGAGAATGTCATCGAACAAGCAACCCAGCCCCTCGGGCAGATAGGAGACCAGGGAGCATGAGAACGATGAGTTTTGCGGATGCAATCGAAGATGCATTGATGCAAGCCATGTCCAAAGATGACCGCATCATCATCTTGGGAGAGGATATCCAGGGAATGCGCCTGAACCTGCGGGTTCGTTTTGGACGCGATAGGGTGCTGCCTACTCCGATCAGCGAGTCGGCATTTGTGGGAGCGGCAGTTGCAGCAGCCATGGGTGGCTTGCACCCGGTGGTCGAAGTGATGCTGGTAGATTTTATTGGCGTGACCATGGATGCCATCCTAAACCATGCTGCAAAAATCGAAAGGTTCTCTAATGGGAAATGGAAAGTACCCATTGTGATCCGGGCGGCTTGTGGTGGGGGATATGGAGATGGGGGTCAACATGAGCAAAGCCTTTGGGGCTGGTTGTCCCAGATCCCGGGATTGATTGTGCTTGTTCCATCCACACCTTCGGATGCGGGTGGTCTGATGACATCAGCGTTAGCTCAGGATGGACCGGTCATTTATCTGGAGCATAAAATGCTGGCTGAATATTGGTTGGATATGATGGGAGGGGGCAGCCGGAAAAATGTGAAGTTCGACGTGCCTGCTGATGGTGCACGGGGAGAGGTGCCGAAAATTTGGGAACCAATCCCCATAGGGCAGGGAGTGATCCGCAGAGATGGGGAGGACCTAACAATACTTTCTGTGGGGGTGTCGGTACACCGGGCAATCGAGGCTGCCCAGATACTCGAGCAAAAGGGGATATCGACTCAGGTGGTTGATCTACGCACTGTAACGCCACTGGATAAGCAACTTATTGTCGGGTGTGTTTCGAAAACCGGACGAATGCTGGTTGTGGACGAGGATTATGAGGGGTTTGGTCTGTCGGGGGAACTGGCAGCCGTTGCGCTGGAGGCTGGTATTGCACTGAAATTTGCAAGGGTATGTACCACCGATACTATCCCATTTTCACGGGCGCTGGAATACCAAACCCTACCAAATGTTGAGCGGATTGTGGATGCCGCAACCAAGCTGGTCAATGAGTAATCTTGAAGATTGAGGTGTAAGGATGAAAGTAATCGTAGATTTCTGCCTGGTACCCATTGGGGTGGGTGTTTCGGTTTCAAAATACATCGTGGAGTGCGAAAAAATCATTACCGAAGCAGGTCTTAAATCTCAAATGCATGCATACGGGACTAATATTGAGGGAGAGTGGGAGGACGTATTCGCGGCCATCAAACGCTGCCATGAACGAGTGCATGAGATGGGAGTGCCGCGCATTTCTTCTACGTTAAGATTCGGCACACGCACGGATCGAGTGCAAACCATGGAAGATAAAATTAAAAGCGTGCAGGAAAAACTGCAAGGCAGTTAAATAACACTCCCTCTGCGGTTAAGCAGGGGGAGTGATTATTTCTAGATGTGATGATTAATGCACAGGGATTTTTGGTGAAAGATCCTTCGATTATTTGGCTGCTCTGCGGGTTTGAACATCAAAGATGACTGCAAGGGCAAGTACCAGGGCTCTGACGATATACTGGATCTCGATACCCCAGCCAAGCAGGTTCATTCCGTTGGTCAGGGAGGCCATGACGAGAGCACCGAGGATCGAGCCAGTAACCTTGCCCACGCCGCCCGCCACAGCCACACCACCCACAAAGGCAGCTGCGATGGCATCGAATTCCATCCCTTGCCCTGCAATGGTTGTAGCAGACCGCAACCAGGAAGCATACAACATACCCGACAAGGCAGTGAGTAAACCCATCGAGCCAAAAACGATATAGGTGATCCTCTTTACACTGATGCCATTCAGCTGAGCTGCCTCTGGATTTCCCCCGACGGCGTAAATATGCCTTCCTACAACGGTTTTGGTGGTGATGTAATCATATAAAAGAACAATAAATATCAGGATAACAGCAGCCCAGGAGAGACCCTGGTAACCTGCCAACACCCAGGTGATGACCCCGATGATAGCCGACAAAAATACCAGCTTCAGAATGAACATATTTATATGCGGTACAGCAAAGTTGTAGGCTTGGGTCTTCCTGCGGTTGTTAATTTCGCCCACGATAAACAGAATAATTGCGATTATTCCCAGGAGTAGTGTGACCTTGTGTATGCCTGGCAATATAGTGATGCCTTGAATGTCGGGGATAAATCCATTGCCCAGCTTATTGAAAGTATCGTTCTCGATGATGATCGTACCCGTGCTACGGGTTGCCAGCTGCAAAGCTCCCCGGTAACCCAACCATCCTGCAAGTGTGGCAACAAAGGCTGGAATCCTCATTTGTGCTACTAAAAAAGCGGTCAACAATCCTGCGCAAAGCCCGACTACCAGAACGAGCAGCATGGTCAAAAATAATGGCAGATGCCAATACTTTAAAGCAATAGCTGTGATCGCTCCAAGAAAACCAGCCAAATAACCAACCGAGAGATCGATGTGGCGAATAACGATCACCAGAGTCATGCCAACGGCTAATACGGCAATGTAGCTCATCGCATTCACCAGATTACCGATGTTTCTGGATGAGACAAAGAGGCCTTTCGTCGTAATGGCAAAGAAGATAACGATGGCGACAAAGGCGATATACATGCCATAGTCACGGATATTATGTTGTTGTTTTTTAATTACATCTTTGAAAGACATTTCGATCCTCCCAGTAGAGGTTAAACAGCAGCGACGTCGGCTTCACGTGCAAAATCATCACGAGCGCCAATCATATAGGCGACTACACGCTCGCGAAATTCATCGATGTTTTCATTGATCTGGCAGTCGCGGACCTTACGGCCATTACGCATCACCATCAAGCGGTCGCTCACGCTATAGATATCTTCCAAGCGGTGACTGATGATAATGATGGAAGCACCCTGCGCTTTGAGCTCGCGCACCAGTTCAAGGACCTTGCTGATGGCTGCCACACTCAAAGCCGCAGTGGGCTCGTCCATAATGATCACCTTGGAATTGAATGCCATGGCACGTGCAATGGCGACGGCCTGGCGCTGACCACCGGACAGCCTCTCCACCAACAAACGCACAGAAGGGATATCAATCTTGAGACGATCGAGCAGGCGTTTCGCCTCCTGCTCCATGCGCCGGGTATTCAGAACACTAAATGATCCGAGTTGGGTGCTGACCGATTCCCGTCCAAGGAAAACGTTGGAGGTGACATCAAGGTTGTTGGCAAGCGCCAGATCCTGGTATACCATCTCAATGCCCAAGCGACGCGCATGCAGGGGATCTGTCAGATGTTGCTTCTTACCCTCGATAAGGATCTCTCCTTCTTCAGGGATGTAGGCACCACTGAGCACCTTCATCAAGGTGGACTTGCCAGCTGCGTTGTCGCCGACCAGACCCAAGACTTCACCGTGCTGCAAGGTCAGGTCAATACCCTTCAATGCCTGGACGGCACCGAAAGTTCTTCTTGATGTTCCGCATTTCCACGACTGGTGTGGTATCTTTTGTGGTTTCCATATTTTTCTCTTTGAAGTTTTCTAAGATAGGACGACACTCGGAAAACAGTGTCATGCTGTTTGTTTAACAAAAAGGTCAGATTTGATCAACCTGACCTTTTTCGTATGTCAAAGTGCAAATTTCAGGATAACTGCAGGAATAGTGGTGGAAATGCACCACTATTCCTGCGTTGTTGAAAAAAGTAATCTTATGGTAATCCAGTAAAGTCGCTAGCCGGCCAATAACCGGAGTCGATCACAGCGGCTTTGACATTGGACTTGTCAACCGTGACTACTACAGACGGCTTGGCAGGGACATCGATCTTGCCGTTGTTGTAGGTTGTGGTCTGCTCAGGAGTACCACCCTTCAGATAAGCAACCGCAGCGGCGATGGCATCACTAACGAGCGTGCGGACGTCCTTCAGGACGGTCATGGACTGCTTGCCATCGATGATGTACTGGACGGAAGGTTCCTCAGCATCCTGCCCGGTGACGACATAGCTGGTGACATCCTTGTCAGCAGCAAAAACATCGGCAATGGAGCGGGCTGTGCCATCGTTGGGGGCGAGGATGAAGACATTGCCCTTGTCGGTAGCAGCAGCAGCGGTCAGGTTGGCTTCAGCGAGGTTCTTGGCCACATCGAACTTCCAGTCGGTGGTAACCTGGCCGATGATCTTGCCCATCTCATCACGGGTCAGGGTGGCCTTGTCTTGCAGTGCAATGGCTTCGCTGGAGTTCTTGATGACAAAGGTGCCGTCGACGATCTTGGGTTGTAGTACATCCCAGGCACCCTCGAAGAACAGGAAGGCATTGTTGTCAGAGGCAGCGCCAGCATACAGGTAGAGTGGGTTGCCGGTACCGGTAGCCTTGTCGATCAGGTACTGGCCCTGTGCCTTGCCAACCGAGACGCTGTCGAAGGTGACATAGTAATCGACGGCTTCGGTGTCGCGGATCAGGCGGTCGTAAGAGATGACCTTGACGCCTGCCGCTCTAGCTTCATCAGCAGTAGCAGCAGCCGCGGTGGCATCCTGTGGGCAGATGATGATGACTTTGACGCCCTGAGAGATCAGAGCTTCAACGTTGGCTTTTTCCTTGGCGGAATCACCCTGGCTGAAGAGGATCTGGACGCTGTATCCGGCAGCCTTGAAGGCAGCCTTGAAGCGAGTCTCGTCCTGGATCCAGCGAGGTTCATCCTTGGTCGGGAGAATAACGCCAACAGCAATCTTGCCAATCTGATCTATGTTTTTGAAGTCAGCAGCTGGCCAATAACCAGAGTCGATCACAGCAGCAACGACATTGCTCTGATCGACGCTGACTACTACAGACGGCTTGGCAGGGACATCGATCTTGCCGTTGTTGTAGGTTGTGGTCTGCTCAGGAGCACCACCCTTCAGGTAAGCAACCGCAGCGGCGATGGCATCACTAACGAGCGTGCGGACGTCCTTCAGGACGGTCATGGATTGCTTGCCATCGATGATGTACTGGACGGAAGGTTCCTCAGCATCCTGCCCGGTGACGACGTAGCTGGTGACATCCTTGTCAGCAGCAAAAACATCGGCAATGGAGCGGGCTGTGCCATCGTTGGGGGCGAGGATGAAGACATTGCCCTTGTCGGTAGCAGCAGCAGCGGTCAGGTTGGCTTCAGCGAGGTTCTTGGCAACATCGAACTTCCAGTCGGTGGTAACCTGGCCGATGATCTTGCCCATCTCATCACGGGTAAGGGTGGCCTTGTCTTGCAGTGCAATGGCTTCGCTGGAGTTCTTGATGACAAAGGTGCCGTCGACGATCTTGGGTTGTAATACTTCCCAGGCACCCTGGAAGAACAGGAAGGCATTGTTGTCAGAGGCAGCGCCAGCATACAGGTAGAGTGGGTTGCCGGTACCGGTAGCCTTATCGATCAGGTACTGGCCCTGTGCCTTGCCGACCGAGACGCTGTCGAAGGTGACATAGTAATCGACGGCTTCAGTGTCGCGGATCAGGCGGTCGTAAGAGATGACCTTGACGCCTGCCGCTCTAGCTTCATCAGCAGTAGCAGCAGCCGCAGTGGCATCCTGTGGGCAGATGATGAGGACTTTGATACCCTGAGCGATCAGCGCTTCAACGTTGGCTTTTTCCTTGGCGGAATCACCCTGGCTGAAGAGGATCTGAACGTCGTATCCGGCAGCCTTGAAGGCATCATTGAAGCGAGTCTCGTCCTGGATCCAGCGGGGTTCATCCTTGGTAGGGAGAACTACGCCGACAGACAACTTAGCCGCAGGAGGCTGAGTTGCCTGGGGAACGGCGGTTTCTTGCGGGGCAGTGGTGGGAGCTGTAGTTGCTGTCGCACAGGCTGACAGGACCATCGCAGCCACAAACAAGATGGATAATATGGCGTTTAACTTACTATTCTTTAACACGATTACTCCTCCTAGTATCTTAATACAAGCTTGTTAGTAGATTTTATTTGGTTCTTTACAACTTTACTACGATTATCAATTTCCCTCAACTTCCCTCCTTTCAAAGGTACCAATGAATCTCCAGGTAGCAGACCTTCTAATTATGGATATTCAGACCAGACTAAAAAAACTAGGAATCATTGACCACCACCATTACACCTTTACGTCTGTGTGAAACATGCCCTTGTGATTTGATCGTAATAGTGGTGACTTGTTCCTTACATTATTGTGCAATCTGGTTAAATATGATTCACCCCGAGAGACAAGGGATTCACTTGTTAATATACTCACAATACTCAAGCTTGTCAATTATGATATTCGATATGTTCATCAAAAATTAAGCTTGTGTACAATTTAGCCACAGAAATGCTGTTTAATATGGCTTCATCACCCCCTTGCCTGGTTCCAAATGCACCCGAAGAGACTGTTGTTATTAGCGGGGTGTAAAAAGTATGGGTATAAATTAGGACATTAATTTGTCGATATACCCTCGGGTTGACTTGATCAAATGCTCACGAAAATGGGAGGGGTTTACTCCAACCTGTTCCATGGCCAACAAGACACCACCCACAACGGGAGGGGAAGAGAGGCGTACCAGGCGGGCATTAGGTGCTTCAGACATAATGACATGGCGCATGGGAGCGATGAGCATTTCACCCATCTCGTAGAGACTGCCAACGAGGACAACCTCAAACTCCAAGTGTTCAATGCCGAGCTGACGGATGACCGCAAGTGCGGTGGAACCGAGCTCATTGCCTGCCCACTCGATGATGGAGATTGCCACAGGGTCTCCCTGAGAGGCGATTTTAAATACCACGGGAGCGTAATCGGAATTGAGGTGGTACTCGCCCATCTCGAGGCCTTCAATCAGTGACGGAATATCCTTTGCACCCGTCAAGCGGAGGAATTCTGGTGTGAGCAGCGTTTGAGGCCCGCGTTTGGTCCATTCATACGCAATGGAACACAATGCACGCTCAATCAGGGAACCTGCACCCCCATGTTCGCCATAGCCCACCCCGGTCACCCGGCCGACGTTATGCTCCTTATCCCAGCCCCAACAATTCGTGCCGGTGCCCGCCACAACGGCAACTCCCCAATCCTCAGATGCTCCGGCTAATAATCCAATGATCGTATCATTGACCGCTTCCACCGGTGCTTTTAGACCGATCGTTTCGATCGCGTCCAGCGTGGGTTGGCGTTCGGAAGGCCAATCATAGCCAGCAACTCCAAACCCAGCGGCTGAGATTTGCTCGATATTAAGTCCAGCCATCTCCAGGGCTTTTTTGGTTACGGTTTGAAGAGCTATGCGCAATCCCTCATACCCTACTTCTTCGTGGTTACCTGGACCATAAGTGCCGAAACCGACCGCATTCCCTTCACCATCAGCAATCAGTGCATGCGATTTTGTACCTCCAATATCAACACCCAGATAAAAAGGTGTCATAGTTCACTCCACCGTAACGACCTGACCTGTGGTTGAGCTTTTATAGGCTGCATCAATGATCTTCATGTTAATCCACCCTTCAAGTCCACCTGGGTTTGGCTGGTGATTTTGGCGTATGCATTGGATAAAGTAATTCATCTGATCGTTGTATAGGCTTTGCGGAGCATGGTCAGTACGAGGGTAGGGAAACCCAGGATCGATTTTTTCCGACTGCTGTTGTAAATAGGTGGGATATATCTGCCCAAACCCTGCAGTCCCATACAGCTGGGTAGCAGCTTCAGGACCATCGGCGTGAGGCTGCCACCAGCCCGACTCAATGTACGATACCGCACCAATATCCCAATTGACGATCAATATGCCGGTATCATCCACATCCTGAGATGTGTAATATGTGCCGATACGCGCATATACGGATTCCGGCTGGGGATCATCAAGCAGAAACCGGGCGGTATCCAATGCATGAATGCCCACGTCGGCCATGGCTCCACCACCGGCGTATTTCTTCTCGGTGAACCAACCCGAGGGTCCCCAATGGGTATGCACGCCATAGCCTTTGGTGCGGATAATCTTACCCAGGCGGCCTGTATCAACTTGCTGGCGTAACCATAAGACCTCCGGGTCGAAGCGCCAGCAATGCGCGACCATTAAAGAGATCCGGACTCTCGGCTGGCTGCCAACATTTGGCAGGCTTCTTGGGCATTCATCGCCATAGGTTTCTCGACCATCACATGCACACCGGCTTTTAGCGCAGTGATAGCCTGCGAAGCGTGTAAATAGTTGGGCGTGCCAACCACCAGCACATCCACCCCACCTGCGGCAAGCAGCTGTTCAACGGTCTCGAACTGATGCTGGATGTTGAACTTTCGCATTAAACCGCGAGTTTTTTCTGAAGATCGGTTAACAATAGCAAAAAGCTCCACATCCTGCTGCTGGGCAGCAGCCTGGGCATGGATGTTGATAATATAGCCTGCACCTGTAAACGCAATCTTCATTTTTCCTCTGGTGTAACCATATGTCGTTTTACCAATCGCGGCCAGAAGCTACCAGATTGCTTGGACTTCATGGTTATGACAATGATATTATATTGCTTTTGCCCAACAGATCAATTTATTTGCCCGTTTATCCTTTGAACCCTCGAAATACCACACCCTGGGTGAATACTTTTTGCGCCATGAAGAACAGGAGGATGGGTGGAATGATCATCACAATGGAAGCAGCCATGATCAAGTTTGTGTTATTCGTGTAAAGGGCGTTGAAGGTCTGCAAACCGACTGCCATCGTCCAATGTTCCTGCGTATGCAGGAAGATGAGCGGCTCATAGAAATCATTCCAGGCATATAGGAAATGGAAAATTGCCACAGCAATGAGGGCCGGCCTTGCCTGAGGCAGCATGACATAAAACATGGTTTGAAGTGGATTAGCCCCATCAATTTTTGCTTGATCATCAAGCTCAAAAGGGATGGTCATAAAAAACTGACGTAGCATGAAAACATCATAAGCGTTGGCAAAAAAGGCAGGCACGATCAGCGGTAGGAGGGTGTCGATCCAGCCAATTTTCTGGAAGAGGACGTAGATTGGGATCAAACGTACCTGGCTGGGAAGCATGATCGTAGAGAGCAGTAACAGGAAAAGCACATTCAGTCCGGGCGCACGGAAACGTGAAAAGCCGTAAGCCACGAATGTACAGGATAATAGCATACCAAACCCACCCAGGAGGGTAATTATCATTGTGTTCAGGAAGTAGGTACCGAAGGGCTGGCTGGTAAGCGCTTCACGAAAGTTTTCCAAATGAATTTCTATTTTATAAAGGGGTTTTTGATCTGCCAGGAGCAGAGTGTAAGATTGAGCGGGATCTGCAGGATCAATAAAGATGCCCTTCTTGCCTGGGGCTTTCTTGAATAACGCCATTTGGTGTTCAGTGCCATCGATATTTACTTTATACAGGGGCAATTTCTCCCCGTCGACATCCGTGGTAATTGGTGTCCGTGGAATTAGATAGAGGGGATCACTGGTTGCCTGTTTGGTGCTTTTTAGTGCTGTGGATAACATGGATATAAAGGGGATCAGGATCACAATTGCACCGACAGCGAGGAGAAGATTGGTAAACAATTTCATCACGAATTCTTCAGCCCGGTTACCGATGACGAATGGTCGGATAGATATGGATCGAGTTCTGGCAGCCATATTATTCCCTGCCTCTCAATTCTCCTTCATAATAAACCCATAAATCGGAGGAGCGAAATACCAGAAGAGTGAGAACAAGGACAATGACGAACAGAATCCAGGCCATGGTGGCAGCGTAACCCATATGGTTATATCTGAAGGCATTCTGATAAAGGTATAAGTTATAGAACAGCGTCGAGCGCACAGGACCACCCTCTCCGCTGGTGATGACGTATACCTCGGTAAAATACTGGAATGTCCCAATCATCCCCAAGACCAGGTTGTAGAAAATGACCGGAGTCATCATGGGTAAGGTGATATGAATGAACCTATGGTAGAGATTAGCCCCGTCCACTTTGGCAGCATCATAGAAATCGGTGGGGACGCCTTGTAACCCGGCCAGGTAGATGATCATGCCCCCGCCAACGCCCCACAGTCCCATGATCACCAGGGCAGGAACAGCCCATTGTGGATCTGAGAGCCATCCAGGCCCTTTGACGTGAAAAATTTCTAGAATAATAGCATTCAGAATTCCTGTGCGCGGGTTAAAGATACGCTGCCATAATAATGCCACGGCCACACCAGCGATTACCGAAGGAAGAAAGTAGATGGTTCGCCATAAGTTCACACCTGCAATTTTCTGGTTAAGTAAAACTGCCAGGAAGAAACCCACAATCAACCCAAGAGGTAAGGCCATGACTGCGTACGTCAGGGTTACTTTTAATGACTGCCAGAATATCGGATCCCCTAATTTCGTTGAGTCATGGGTAACTATCGCCTCGAAAATACCGGAGAAAATCTTTTTATAATTTGCGAAATTGTTCCATACGGGTGGGTTTATGATGTCAAAATCTGTAAATGAATAATATAGTGAGGCGAACATTGGCCCGATGGTAAAGATCAGAAAACCTAGAATCCATGGGCTGATAAATAAATATCCAGTCAGTGCTTCCCGCCGGCGGAGGCTAAAGCGATTAGGTTTCATATGTGGGTTCTCCTACTGAATATTTATATAAAGCGGGGATAGGGTACTCACACCCTATCCCCTGCAACATTGATTTGTATTTAATGATTCGCCCAATACTCATCCAGGATCTTCTGGACCTCCGCGTTGGTTGCATTCAAAACAGAGGCGGCATCGTGATCTTGATCGATGGTGAGGATTTGTTGTTGAGCGTTAGACAAGGCATCATTAACCTTGCCATATTCAGGCACCCAGGATTCATGATTGGGAATATCCAGGTAATTGGTAGCATTGAACATGACATCCAGGTCGAGATTTGGGTATGCTTCTGCCAGATAGGCCTTGTAATCGGTCTCAGTGGATTTCCGGGCGGGCATACATCCATATACCTTGCACAGCTCAAGGTTGTTTTCTGGCTCAAGCAGCCACTTCATTACCTCCCAGGCCTCGTCTTTGTTCTTTGCATCTTTTGGCATACTGAAGACGTCTGCATCAACCTGGGCGATACGTTCACCCTTGGCATTGAAAGGCACGGGTGCGATATCCCATTTAAAAGTATCCGGTGGGACCAGTCCCAAGTACCAGGAATTGCTCATCCACATGGCGTCAATCACAGTTGCAAACAGGTCACCCCCTTGTGCTTCTAGGGCAGAGTTATCTGGCATGAAGTAATCTTTCCAGATGGCGTCGCTATACCATTGAAGACCAGCGACCCAATCTGCATCATTGACAATAGCAGTTTTGTACTCCGCATTAGTCGGGCGACCCATATTTACAGGACTCCAGAGGACTTCCCATCCACGGAGAGAATCCCATGAATTGTCTAAACCGTATTGGGTGATATTGGTTGGGTCGAAATCTGGCGAGGTGGCATTATTTGCATCAGCATCAAGTGTCACCTGCATGGCAATTTCGCGCAGTTTGTCTATCGTCCAAGTTTTATCATTGTAGTCATGGGTTGGGTAATCCACCCCAGCTGCATCAAAGGCATCCTGGTTGTAATAAATAAAGGATGGGTATAAGCCGAATGGCAGGCCGATATTCTTGCCCTCATAGGTATTGAGGGATGCAGCTGGACCATAGAAGTCGGATGTATCATAGCTGTCGCGTTGGATATAAGGGGTAAGATCCTCCCAAGAATCCAGGAACTGACCGGTGCTCTCGATTCCAAGTGGACCCACCAATTGAGGTGCAGTCCCACCAGAAAGCATGGCAAGAAGTTTTTCTCGAGATTGTTCATACGGAACGATGAGAAAAATGACTTCGATTTTCTCATGGGTTGTATTGAATTTTTCTGCCAGAGCTTTCTCTGCATCAATTTGTCCAGGGTCGGTGCCGGTACCCATTCCGACGAAGATCGTCACACGGACCTTCCCGGCAGCAACAGGCGGCAGGTCTGTTGGTAACGCAGTTGATTCAACCACTGGCTCAGTTGGTACCGGGGCTTCGGTGACCACTGCAGCAGGTTCTGTAGGAGCAGCAGGAACCTCCGCGGTTGTTACTGGAGCTTCCGGGCTGGATACTTCGGCAGTCGGGGTTCCACAGGCAGCAATTACCATCGAGCCTATCAATACCAGATTGATTATAAGAAGCAATCGTTTCATCCTATTTCTCCTTTGATTTTAAAGTTAGTTTTATGTATTTATCCGATTTCCCAAAACAGCAAGATTTAATGGCGATTTGGGGATTTGTCTTCTTCAGCGCGTGCACCTCCTTCTCTTAAGATCATGCGCATCCACATGACCGGCGGATGATTAATTCAGTGGGTAACAATACCAAAGGTTCTGTTGGTTCTTGACGAATAAGACGCAGCAATTGCTGGGCGGCCTCAAATCCCACTTGTTCGGTGGGTGCATGGATGGTTGTCAACGGAGGAGACAGGTATTGGGCGATATAGATATCATCAAATCCGACCACGGCGATGTCTTCGGGGATATGCATACCTGCGTGCGTAAAAGCGGTTATTGCCCCAGTTGCGGCCTCATCATCGCCAGCAAATAATGCTTCGAAATTAACGCCATTTTTCAGCCATTGGACGATAGAACTGTGTGCAATTTCAGCGTCGAAAGCCCCCAAGGATATTAATCCAGGGTCAAATGGTATATTATGGGAGAATAATGCTTCACGATAGCCCATCTCTCGCCATTTGGAATCCTCTTCTGTCGATGGGCCGGTAAGGAAAGCGATCTTTCGAAATCCGTGGACTTCAATAAGATGGTCCACCAGTTTTTTTGCACCCGCTTTATTTTCAATGGTGACACACGGGATATCAAAGCCATCGGGAGGGGTTTGGTGCAGAAGAACCATTGGAAAGCCGAGGTTATATAAGCGGGATATCTCAGATTCCTCAAGACTGTCAGTAAATATAAGCAATCCATCGGTGTTGTATTCGCCCAGCTTGATTGTCACAGGATCGCCTTGCTCATGACGAAATACAGCGGAATGGACCAATAGCTCATAGCCAGTCCGACGGAGACCTTCTTCGATTCCACGCAGCAAAGGGGTAAAAAAGAAACCGCTGATTTCGGGAAGGATCAGACCGATGGTATTCGTTTTTCGGCTGGCGAGGATGCGGGCAGCAGAATGAGGGGTGAAGTTAAGCGATTTAACCGCCTGCCTGACCTTGCTGGCGGTAATTTCTGCGACAGGCGTGGTGCCATTAATTACTCGGCTGACGGTCGCAATCGAAACACCAGCCAACGCGGCGACATCTGAGATCGTGGCTGGATGACGATAATTTCTTGTCTGGCGGATTAAATTCGTTGTGGATCGCATGAAAGCGCTTACATAGAGTATATAGATTTTTCTCAAATTGTCAAGAAGGATGGGCAGATGATAAATAAACCTGCGAGCTAGATTGGGGAATAAAAATAGGGAGTATATTTAATCGATTAATGAGGTATTTTCATGCCGATGAATCATGGCAATCGCAGCAATCAAGCCAGTAATCACCCACAAATACGGCATGGCAAAAGAGTCGATACTTAAACCCTCCCCAATGAACGCCAGCAATGCAAGCTGCCCAGCAAGCGCAAAGGTCTTGATCGTGCGACTTGGATTATGCTGTGAAAACTTAGAAGACTGAAACAAGACATAAAGCCACGTGATAAAAATTGAAAAACCGACCAGACCCGTCTCTGCCAGTAGACGAAACCAAAAGCTTTTTACATTAGGTAGCTGGGTGAGGTAAAAAAGCACATTACGGATTTCGAAGCTTGCCCAACCAATGGCAGGAGCCAGTTTGGGGAAGAAAAATCCTGCATTTCCCAGTCCAACTCCCAGCCAGGGGTATTGGTTGAAGACATTCCACCCGCTGAACCAATAGACTGTGCGCTCTAAAAAGATAAAGCGGTGACTGAGGGTCAAAATGGTGTTTTGATCCAGGGTCAGAACGCCAACGATTTCCTTCAGCGTAGGAGGATCGTTGACCAGGATGTTGAGGCGCCAATCACGCTGAACCGCGAAGAAGAATACCCCTGCCAACACAAGGGCATAAATTAATCCAATGGACAAGCTGGCAAATACTCGAATAGAGGTCTTGCGTACCGGCGATGACCTGCGTAGGAGGACACTTTGCTTTCTGGCCACATACTCCACGAATTTGCGGTGAATGGATAGGTTTAACCTGAAGAAGAGAAAAATGATCATCAAGAGCAAGGAAACCAATCCGATGCGGGGTGAACTAAGGAAAAAAGCGGTTAAACCAAAAACAAGCAAGATATTTTCAACAGAGATATGGAAAACCCTAAACGCAAAGGCAGAGGTTTTATGGTAGGAGGCTGCCAGCCACAGAGGCAGATACAACATGACCATCTGGTGGGCAAACCATGAAGCTTCGTAAGTCAACCCGTTGACTCTGCCATAGCGAGGAGAATATTGAGGCGAGAGGACAGCCAACCAGGATTGGATCAGGTTCATCCAGGAGGGGTATTGCTCCGCACCTCTGAGGATATAAAAAACCTGGAGGCCAGTCCAGAGGAGCGAAAGGATGCCACCAATGGTGATGTATTTCCAGGTGTTATGTAATTTACCGGTTGTTTTTACCCAGGTGATTGTGGTGAGATAAAAGGAGAGTCCGACTGCGAGGGTGAACAGGGCTCTCAATTCCTGCCCTGGGACTGTTTTGCCTTTAAAGCCAGGGATGAAGAAGAAATATGCAGACGCGCATGAAATGATGATTGCAAAGGTAAAGATAACCAGAGGAATGGTTTCCTTCGGGAGCTCACCTTTGCGGATAACCAGCGGTATCGACCAGATTATGAGCAGAATGAAGATAGGCAGAATGGAGAAAGGCGCAACGATAGCCCCTGAAATTGACGAAAAGATTGGAAAGGAGGTTAATGGCAGGCAGATCAAAGCTATTGCCCAAATGATCTCGCCTACCCGTTCCAGGCGCATGGAGAATCTACTTGAAGTGCTAGACATCACATATCCATCCTAGAACGCATTACCGAGAGTTCGCTTATCATCAAATTACAATTGATTGCTACTGAACTGGTTCTATTGTTTTACGGCGAATCAGGCTGGAGAAGATGATACCAATGATGAAGCCAATCAATGCTCCTGCAAGCATCAGGTTGTTGCGCCCATATAGCACGGGTTGTTGTGGGACGAGTGCCAGTGTGGGGGATTGAAAGACTACATATTCAGGAGCCAAACCTGTGATTTGCCAGGAGAGCATCGCCTGATAGCCAACCTGCGCCCAGATGTTGACGATCGACTGGGCAATTACTGGATCCTGGTTGCGATAGCGAAGCTCCCAGATATCATGTTTGCGCTCGATCGTGCTGTCATCCAGCAAATCCTTGACGGTTAGAGTTTGCCCGATATCCTTTACCTGGAGGATGACACGATTAAGTACTTCCATCGAAACCAAGGCACCCTCGGTAGTGTTCAAAGCCATATCTTCGTTGTATTGAATCAAATCTTCCCTGACACCCTGGATGGGGAACCGGCTTAAGTCAAGCGTGACGAAATAAGAGGCAGTGGCTTCATAGACCGGCGGGTGCAGGTGAAAGAAGATGAACCCGAAAAGACCGCCCAGGAAGGTGGCAAGCAGGACCAGCCACCAGGTATTCATCACACGCGTGATATAGACGCCAGGAGTGAACTCATGTGAAGTCATAGGGGTAAATACGCATTCGGGTTGATTTGTTCCGATTAATCCAATGGATTCTAACACATGTGATTAATAAACAATAAAGACCGGATGCACCGTGCATCCGGTCTTTATTATCTGATCCTTTAAGGATTTATGGGGTAACAGCAGGGATTACTGGGCGGGTCAGCTTCGTAACATCACCGCCGACATCCTGGAGGCTGTCATATAGGACTTGCAAGATGTACTTGCCATTGTGAGTAAAGGCACCCGGATCCTTCTGGACCCACTGGTAATTGTAGGATGCGCGGAGCATGCGAGGCGTCCAGGAAGCATAACCATTAGCTCTGACTAATTCGTCTGGATCGCCAACACCATTTGCATTCGTATCGATGAAGAAATACGGGTAGGATGCGGCATCGTATACAACCGGAGAGCCTGCTTTATCAGTAGCATACTTCTGAATTGCGGCCAGGAGCAGTTCTTCCACGGTGGCAACTTCATCGTACATGCCTTCGGTGGTATTGGCATCACCGTCATAGTCGGTGGTTCCCATGCGGATTTTTTCCGGTTCGGTAGCACCACCATGGCAGCCTGCACAAAGCTGAGTGTTGATTGATAAATCATGTACATTGTGGCAGGTTACGCATGATTGACCAGCATCTACGTGAGCATGATGTCCCAGGTATGTTTTACCAGTATATTCATAGGCTCCTTGAGCTTCGGTTCCAAATAACGTGGCACCAGCACCAAAATAGTGCGGATTTCTGAAGCGCAAGGTGGCATCGACGGTGTCAGCAGGTTTATCACCAATCGCTTTATTGACGCTAACGGTGGATTCGCGACCCTGATGGCATTCAATACATATGTTAGCTGGAGCTTCATCTCCAAAGGTAAGGATGGATCCACTTGGGAACTTCACCGCTTCTACCGCGTAAGTGGCGGGGAAGTTGGAGCCATCATGGCAGGTTGTGCAGGCGAAACCCTGTGAGACGGGTTGGCTAATCGTCACACCGGTAACGCCGTCACTGGAAGCAGCTGCTTCATGTATGAATAGAGGCAATCCTGTGGCCGAGTGGCATTTGGAGCAGGTGGCTGGTACAGCACCTTCACCATCCCAATCACGGAAAGCCATCTCTGTGGCTGCGAAGTGCCCTGCATCTGTGCGATGAGCCTTGGTGAGATCGACCGGTGAAGCCAGTTTAGTGTTCAGGTCAGCGATTGAGTCATACACCAGCTCAATGACATACTTGGCATTGTGAGCGAAAGCGCCGGGGTCTTTGATTGAAAGCTGGTAGTTAAATGCAGCCTTCAACAGCCGACCGGTCCAGGAAGCATAGCGGTTATCCGAGTTGGCTTCGTCAGCATCAATGGTTCCATTGTCATTGGTATCGATGAAGAAGTACGGGTTAGTGGCTGCGTCATATCCAATGGGTGTGCCGGCGACCTCTTTTCCATAAGCCTGGATAGCCTGCAGAAGCATACTCTGGAGACCGGAAACTTCAGCTGAAATCCCTTCGGTGACATCTCCGTTTCCATTATAGTCTTCAAGGGAGCCATTCATACGGATGTTTACCAAATCTGCTTTAGAAGAGACGTTGGTATGGCATTCCTGGCAAGTTTCGACTCTGATTTCCAGTGTATGCTGATTATGGCAATTTATGCAGGAATCTAACCCACCAGCATGTTGGAACTTGCCATCGTATTCGTTGCCGGCATATTGGTAACCACCACTCACCACACTACCATATAATGTTGAGGCTGCTGCGAAATAGTGGATGTTGGTGAATTTTAGCTCGGTGCTGACAGTGTCAAGCGTGTCAGTCAGGACATTGGTAGCGATTTGGGCGTTAATATCGGCACCAGATGCACGACCCTGATGGCAAACCATGCAGCGTGCTGAAGGACCCAGATCTGAGACAACTGCTCCGGAAGGGAAGGTCACTTCAGAAAGGGCAGCGGCAGTATCGTTATGGCAGGCAACACAGGTGATACCATTGCTGACTGGTTGGGCGGCATCCACAACACCAGCTGCGGAACCATCGGCACCCAGGAAATCCATATAACCGGTGGGGGTGTGGCATTTGGCACAACTGGTGGGGACTTCTTTCGGATCATCCTCATCCCAATGGCGGAATGCCTCAGCGGTCGCATCAGCGTGGGGAGAATTCACCCAGGCTTCTTGAAATGGCACATCTGCGACCACAGGAACAGGGCAAGGCTCTGCTGTCGGGCAAGCTGGAGCTGCAGGGCATGTCGGGCATGCCTGAGTGGGTGGTACCACAGCGGTAGTTGCAGGTGGACTCGAACAGGCCGCTATGGCCAGAGCCAGGCCAATCAGCAGCAAACCGACAATAAGATATTTCTTGTAATTCATAGATCTCTCCTCATGAGGGAATAGAAAACATTACAACGAACCAGATGAGTATTGGATATTGTATATATTTTGGATATTGTTCCTCCTTCGGCGAAGATCATAAAGCAATGACATTGGGGTTCGTTTATTCAAACATTAATATAGTTGAACGCACCATTAAACATAGGCTAAACACCCTATATAATTCTACCACAAAATTAGGGTGAGATGAGTAGTTTGTATGAAAATTTACAAACGAATTCTGGGATGAATAAAGTTTGATCGGCAGGTTATATAAATACAACTTGCGCCAGGGAAACCGAGTTACTCGACCTGACGCAAGCTAGAGTAGGTTATTTTGATCAGGATAGTTAATTTACTTTTTTATTTTCTTCGGCTTTATTAGCATTCTGGGCAAACAGGTAGATAGTAAGGATCACGATCATGCCAATCACCATGCCTGCAATCTCTGGCCAGCGGGCAGAAAACTCCAAAAGCAAGCCACGCCCGCCCACAGAAATACTACGGCTGAATTTACTGATGGCATTAACAATAAGGGTAAGATTTTCCGTCAGAAAAGCCACACCAATCAAGGCCAGGGCGGTGAACGGGATGGCGATCAAAAACGTCCAAAAAGTGGCATGAAATTGTACTTTACGCATATCTACCTCCCAAGAATACAATACCGACAATTTTCTTATCTGGTTATATCATAAAGAATTGGAAGGCTTACGTCAATAGTGTTGGCACCCGATTTATGAATAGGGAAACTAACCTAAATCAAGCTGAGATTAATCCCTTCCGTATGGCGTATTTTACCAATTCGCTGCGTGAGTGCAGTTCCAGCTTGCGCATCAGGTTTTCGCGATGGCGGGCAACCGTGTGTTTGCTGATTTGTAATGATTCTCCAATTTCGTCATTGCTCAACCCCTCAGCTAAAAGGCCCAACACTTCTTGTTCACGGGTCGTCAACCCATCGATGGATGACTTCTCGTTCCCTTGGGATGAACGACCCAGGAAGTCAGCTACCAGGGCTTTAGCCAAGGAAGGATATATATAAATTTCCCCTGCATAGGCAGCCCGAATAGAGGTGATCAGGTCTTCTGGAGCGGCACGTTTTGGAACGTAACCTGAGGCACCCGCTTGCAACATCTCAAAGAAATATTGCTCATCCTCATGGATTGTCAGAGCAACCACTGCCGTATTTGGCAGCTCTTCCTTGATCCGTTTTGTAGCCTCAATCCCGGAGATATCTGGCAGGGTAATATCCATCACGATTACATCGGGCGATAATTCTTTGGCTTTTTCGAGTGCTTGTAGACCGCTATCAGCTTCACCAACAATTTTCATATCTGGCTGACCTTCCAAAAGCATTCTTAATCCGGTACGTACCACTTGATGATCATCAACGAGTAATAAATTAATATCATGCATTTTGTGTCTCTCCGATAATGGGTACATTGACTTCTATAAGTGTGCCTTTCCCGGGATGAGAAAAAATATTACAAGATCCACCTACCAACGAGGCACGTTCAACCATTCCAAGCAATCCCCAGGCGGTTGGTCTGCCTGGCTTTTTTTTCAAGACCAGTTCGGTATTAAAACCCTGACCGTTATCTTCAACCCGAAGATAGATATTATTGTGGGTATAGACCAATTGGATATCAATGCGACTGGCATTGGCGTGGCGGACGACATTGTTGATCGCTTCCTGTGCAATGCGGAATACCACAGCCCGTATGTCTGAAGTTAATTTTGGCTTACCACCTTGGTTGACTATATTAATGACCAAACCGGTGCGATTACTAATATCAGATGTATACCAACGCAATGCTGCCAACAAGCCCAAATCATCCAGCTGAGGAGGATGAAGACCAGAGACCATATGCTGCAGCTCTTCAACCCCAGCCATGGCTAATTTTTCGAGCTGACTAGCCTGTTCAATCGCCCGGTCGCGATTGGTGGAGATGGTCTCAGACATTCCTCGTAAACCCATTCCGAGAGCGGTTAAAGTCTGACCGGTTTCATCGTGTAACTCACGGGCGATGCGTCGCCGTTCAGATTCCTGGGCGATCACGGTCCGATGGAGTAATTCTGCCCGTAAGTCATCCAGTCGCTGTTGTTCAGCCAACTGGGCGTCACGAAGCTCTTCGATGCGGCGGTTGCTTTCGACCTCAAAAGCGCGTAGTGAACGGGTGATGAAGATGGCAGCCATGGTGGCTGTGCCAGCCCGGAAGACCTGAATCGGAAACCCAAACCAGCTTAGGAATTCTGCAGAGTTTAAATATTGAGAAGGAAAGATGATACTCTTGCTAACAAATAATTGGCCAATACCCCCATACAAACCAAAAGCAATGGCTGCCAACAAGACATCAAACCCAAAACTGGACATGCCAATCTGGATGAATTTACGGCGCTGAATGATCAATCCCCAAACAGTGAGAGCTGCGCCTGGAATTGCCAAAGCATAGCGGGTATAGACGTCGGCAGCGATGGCGCGGCTTTGGCTTGTGGAGGGGTTGAACAGTACCCCAAGCAGACCAATCACCCAGATTGCGGTGATTATCGATAGCATTCCAACGTATAAGCGACGTTTTTCAACCCCGCTGATCAGCCGAGCTCCAAAGGCGATTAAAAATAGAAATGATGTTGCTAAAGCCATTAATCGAACCGGCAAAATCCAAGGAGCAGCGAATGGTCCGGTAACGCGCTCGCGAATAAGCAGAAACATCTCGAACCACTCGTGGCATCCATGGATTAAACCGAAACCAATTAATGGGCGTAAGGCACGTGAAAAATCCAACTTTGAGGCATGTCCAAATTCGAGCAGGACTGCCAATCCCATCACAAAGAAGGACAATCCATAAAAGAAGTATACAAGGATAATGTTATTGGTAAAAAACTCAGCCATCACGCCTATTTCTCAGGTGCACCTGCCGCGATCCAGTCCAGGATAATTTTTATGATCGCATCGGGAAGCTCTCCACCCGGAGGCATAATTCCGCCAGTCGTAGAAGTTCCTACCAGTTTTTGAGCCAAGAGACTATTGATCGTGTCTCCAGGGATCACAACCGGAGCATGATCACCCGTAGTCATCACCGCTTGATAAGTAGTGCTGTCCCAGCCGCCTAATGTTCCATGGCACACCTTACAGTCTTGTTCGAAAATGGGCAAGATATCCGCTTCAAATGTAGGAGTGGATGAAATTGGCTCAACAGTGGGAGTTCCCAGCGGGGACGTTTCTGATGGAGGGAACTGGCGAATAAGTGCCACCAATCCCTGGATTTGACTATCTGATAAGAAGGAACCAAACGAGAGCATGTTGGTATTCGATATACCCTGACCGATCACCGTGGAAATTTCCTCATCGGTGTCGTCAGACAAGTCGTTTAATGTTGGTCCCAATATGGTTCCTGCACCTTCTTGCCCATGGCATTGGGTACAGATGGTTTTATACACATCGCTGGCAGAAAGTGACAGGATAGGAATGGTATATTGCGGTGGTGCTGTCACAGGCGGGTTTGCCTGCCATGAGCGAATGTACGCCACGATTGAATTGATCTGATCATCATCTAAATTACCCCCATTGGCAGAGCCGAATGGCGACATACCCTGGTCGGGTTGCCCTTGAGAGATGATCTGGAACAAGGTAGTATCATCGCGGGTATTCAGAAATTCTGCTGATCCTATGGGAGCAATGATCTGATTTTGATTAGCCGGATTGGGACCGCCTTCTCCAAAATCACCGTGGCAAATGGCGCAGTTCTGGGCAAACAAGGTTTGACCCCGCTCAACAGAAGTTCCTTGAGTTGAGGATATGACGAAATTCACCAGGGCATCGATCTGAGCCTGGGTGAGTACCTTTCCCCAGTCTGGCATGGTTTGATGTGCGCCTCCAGTGGCGATAACCTGACGAGCTTGATCGACGTCTGTGGCGGTGGGGATGAGGGTTCCATGGCAGGTAGAGCAGTACTGTCGGAATAAAGTTGGTCCAGTAGGTTCCGAAGAAGGAATCACAACGAAATTTGCCAGTGTCTCGATCTGAGCTGTGCTGAGTGTGTTTTGCCAGGCAGGCATGGTAATATGCTGCCCCCCCTGGATAATTGTCTGGCGTAGCTGAGCTTCTTCACCTGAATAGGCAACGGATTGACCATGGCAAGCTGAACAATAGATGGTGAATAAACGCTGACCATCCGGCGCAATCAAGAAATTAAGTAATGTGGTTTTCTCGTCGGAGGTTAAATTTGCAGACAAGTCAGAAGCCTGGAGTTGAGCATGCGGGGAAAAGTTAAGACCTTCATCAATAGCGTTTTTTAGGTCGAGTGGATTTCCACCGACCAAATCTTCTACTTTATGGCAGGATCCACAATTCGTATTGAAAAGCTGACTTCCCCCCGGTGAAAGAATGAAACCGGCAAGCTCATCGATCTGATCGGAGGATAAATCTCCACTCCAGGCGGGCATTCCTGCGTGTGAACCTTGGGCAATCAGGTTATGAAGGTTTGTCCCGGCTGGAACACTGATCGATGAACCATGGCAGGGCGCGCAGTTTTGGGTATATAGCAGGGCGACGGGATCTCCTTGGGTCGCCTGAACCGGAGGAGGAGCTTCACGGACTGACAGGATGGTGAGCGTGATTATTCCTGCCACAACCAACAGCGTGACGCCAGAGACGATCGGACGATCCAGAAAATGACGTTTCGTGGACCGGTCCAGGAGTGGTAATAAAAATAGCACAATGATCGCAACCATAGGGATGAGCACAATACCCACCACCTCGAGCTTACCGGGGAAGTATTTTAATAGTTGGTATAGGAATAAGAAATACCATTCGGGTTGTGGGGTGTAAGACGTATCCGCCGGATTTGCACGGGCTTCCAGGGGAGCCCCGAGACGGGATGCGAGCACGATCAAGATTAAAAATATGACAAAGGATATTACGACGTCTTTGAAGATGATATCTGGGAAAAATGGGACGCCGTGCTCTTTTTCCTGGTGATATTTCTCAAGGTAAGCCTGCTTTTCTTTCTCGTTCATTGGTCGCCGCCTTTCTTTGGCACTGCACTGATGCCGTTACGGATGACCAGGAAAAGGTGGATCCCGATGAGCAGGAGTAAGATGGCTGGGAGTACCCATACATGGGTACCGAAGAAGCGTACCAATGTGACTGCAGATATCTCGCTGCCACCGCGGATAATGCGCAGCAGATAATTCCCTATCAGCGGTGGAGTTCCCGCGATTTGTGTACCGACGGTAGTTGCCCAGAATGCTTTTTGATCCCAAGGTAATAGATAGCCCGTAAAGCCGAAACCAATTACCACCAATAGCAAGATCACGCCGGTAAACCAGGTGACTTCACGGGGAAATTTATAAGCTCCGAACAGGATCACCCTGAGCATATGCAAGACAACCAGAATGATCAAGGCGCTGGCACCCCAATGGTGCAGCCCACGGATCAGCCATCCTAAAGGAACCTGGGTGGTAATATATTGAACACTGTCGTAGGCGTGATCGGGTGTGGGGACGTAATAAATGGTCAATAAGATGCCGGTAATTGCCTGATTGAGGGCAACGAATAAGGAGGCACTCCCGAGTGTATAAAACCAATTGACCTTTGGTATTTTCCGCAGGAAGATAACTTCCCAAATCTTGCTGATCGAAGTACGTTCATCCAGCCATTGGCTTATTTTTGATGCCATCTCAACCTCCTACCAACACATACAATTGATCATTTTCAATTTTGACATCGTAGCGCGCCAGCGGGCGAGGAGGTGGTCCGGAAATGACATTACCGGAAACGTCAAATACTCCATTATGGCAAGGGCAGAAGAATTGATTCTGCTCACTAATCCAACGGATGTGACAGCCAAGGTGGGTGCAGATATTCGACATTGCAATATAGGTGCGTCCGTCAGTAGAAAGCACATATACCGATACTTCTTGTGCATTCACGATCCAACCCGTCTGGGTTTGGATGGTGAAGGTAAACAATGTCGGAGTGCCTAGCTCCACCTTGGAAGTTGGACCCAGACGCATCCAGGTTTGTGTTTGTGAGCTTTTTAATGCAGGACCGACGACATATGCAACCGCCGGCACCCCAAACCCAATCCCAATTAACCCCCCAATTCCCCAGATAGCGGCTTGCATAAAATTCCGCCGGCTGAGCTCTTTCGTTTCACCCATATTTCACCTCCTTTGGCAATGGTGGTGATTAATTATTTTTCCGGTGCTCCAGCATTGATCCACTCAATGACCAGGTTCAACTCTTCAGGCGTTAAGCTGGCCAAAATGAGGCAGGGCACCAGATTGTTTCTGGATAAGCGGACTCGCATTTGCGTCACCCGGGATGATCACAGAGCCATTCGTTCCACCCTGGATTGCCGTCTGGTAGGTGGTTAGATTTAGCCCCTGTATGCCATTCTCACCATGGCAAGACCCGCAGCGGGATTGGAACAATGGTCCGATGGACGCATCAAAAGTCAGTGCTCCTGACAGGTCCAATGGAGATGGGGTGGGGGTAGGGGGAAGTGAAGACAGGATCGTCTGGCGCAGCTCAGGAGCAGAAAGACCCGCATACTTCCAGGTTATTCCATGGCAGGCACTGTTCGAGCAAAAAGAGGAGTTATCGGTTCCACCGGGATTCTCAGTGGTGTGGCAATCACTGCAGGTCTGGTTAAATACCTGGTTGTGGATCGCAATCCAGTTGGCATTCAGATGAGTTTCGGGTTCAGGGCCACGCGAGATTTCAATATCTGCGACAAATTTTGACGGCCCTGCGACTGTGGGCACCGTATGGCAAAGATTGCATTCCAACCGAACCGCCTGCTGCAAAGCATCCAGGTGTTTGCCATCATGGCAGCGAAAACAACCCGGGAAATCCATGTGACCGATGTTATTAGGATGTGTATTCCAATCTGATTTTTGATCCAGGTTGACTGATGAGGAATACACACTCTGGATATACGCGATGGCGTTTTGAATAGCAGCAGTGTTAGCAGCGTAATAATCAGGGTAATAGGCCTGGTAATAATTATTCAACCCGGCAATGCCATTCAACCCTTCTTGTTGGGAGGTGTAAGCAGCGCTGAGAACCTCGACTGCTTTCAAGCGGATATCTGGAATAGTTTTATCGATGAGCCCGCGCGCCAGGGCGGTATCGACTTCATCTGCTGGCATAGGCACGAGGTGGGTGACGCGATTATGACAGGTTACGCAATCCATCTCTTTCAAGTCAGATTCCTTGAGTTCTGCCGGGTTATAACTGGAAGCGATATCGGTATATTCAGTATAGGTGCCATCCGCATTATAAACACGGATATAAGGAATATTCTCCTGCAGCTCGTCGGTGGCATAATACAGCACTCGATTTTCCACATGCCAGTGGATACCCTTTCCAAGTCCCTGGCGGGAGGTACCGCCACCAGTTTTGAGGCTGAGGAAAATAGAATAAGCGGTATTATCGAGATCATTTTGGTAACGCTTGTCTTCACGCAGGCTGTCATCTGAAAATTTATCCGGGTTGTGACATTTCTCGCAAGTGTCTCTGGCAGGGCGCATGTTCGTGGCGAAAATCGGGTAATCATAGTTTTTCAGCACAGTCGCAAAAACATGCCGAAGGTCTCCAGCTTTGCGGGTAATCTGCGTGGCGATGAAACCACGACCGATATGGCACTCTACACAATCCACCCGGGCATGCGGTGATGCCAGATAAGCAGAGTATTCAGGAGGCATGGTATGGCAGGAGGTCCCACAAAATTGTGGGCTATTGGTGTATTGCCATCCATATGCTGCCCCAATCAAGACGATCAATGTCAGAACGCCTAAAATGGCGTATGGTAGCACTCTAATCCACATTTTGGAGTCAGCGGGCGGGAAAAAGAAAGTACGTAATGCTTTACCCAGGCGTTTGAAAAAATTTCTCATGTGTTGTACTCCATTATTTCTCTGGGGCACCTGACTTAACCCAGGCAATGACCTGAGCCAGCTCGTCGATCGTCAGCTGCCCGGGATGATTGCCCGCGGATTGCTTTAGGACCAGAACACTGTTATCGGAGTCGCCAGGAACGATAGCCGGACCTGAATTACCGCCAACGAGTGCATCCTGGTAGGTCGAAAGGCTCAACCCTCCAACATTGGTTATCCCGTGGCAAGAGCCGCATCGATTGCGGAATAAGCCGGAGAAATAGCCTTCCCAGGTCATGGCACTTACTTCAGCACCGGGTTCGAGGGTGGGTGGAGGTGTAGGAGATGGTCTGGGGGTAGGTGTTACCGGAACATAGACCTGGGCAGTTTCCCCTTGAGGGATTGTGGTTATTGCAGTTACCTCAAAATTGGCGAACTTATAAATACCGAAACCGAATGCAAGGGTGAAAATCAGGGCAGCCGGGAAGAAAACCTGTTGCCTGCGCCTGAGAACTTTCACCGGGATCCGTTTATTCCCCTGACCTGATTCTAACTGAGCAAGCTCAGCGGGGTGTTCGTGTATCATATCTGTGCGAGTAATCTTGCCGTTGAACATGCTCTTATTGAAATGCTTGACATGGACGTGATAGAAATGCCAGATGATGATTGCCAGAACAGCCAGGATGGCCTCTGCTCCATGGGCGGCTTTAGCCGCGGGGATGAAATCTCCGGGTAACAGGCGGGTGGTGGAGAGGGGGTTCCACATCATGAAGCCCGATAGACCCATGATTATCGTACCCCATACGACAGCCAGGTATTCGACTTTTTCAGCGTAGTTATAACGACCGTAATAGCCGCGATGTTTTCGGATACCGATGAAGAATAGAATATCCTGGAAGAGATGTTGAAGGTCCTCGATAACGGGCAACATGGTCCATCTGACCCGCAGGACGAATATTTTATAAGCTAACGCGAGCACATGATATCCACTCACGATCATCATGACGATGGCACTGTAATGGTGAATAATGCGCACCCGTTCAATGCCACCCAGAATAAAAATCAAGGTATCGCTGACCTGGCTGGTGGAAAATTTTTGGATCAATCCAGTAAAGCCTAATATCGTAAATGATAATAAAAAGACAATGTGCTCGATACGCTGCGAAATATCAAAACGCGAATATGTGATCTTGTCATCGGAGGGGGTGACTCTTGAGTGAGTATCCACAGTGGTGTCACTCATGGGTCACCTCCTCATCAGGATTTTCGCTCTGATTATCTGGTTGGGTTTCCTCTTTTTGATCAGCCTGGTTGCCTTCTTCTAGTGGCATGTTGAGCGCACTCAGCTCACTTTGCTCACTATGTTCACCCTTAATCTCAACATTCTCAGATAGAACTGGCTGGTCGGTAGCCTCTGCACTCGAGGGAGCTAGCGTGGATGATTCGGGTGCTGTATCTGTTTGAGCCTGGGTTGAGGTGGGTTCGAGATGACGTTTTCCACGCCGTGTTTTAATAAAGGCGGTATGACCTACATCCAGTCCAACCATGGCTAGCATAAAACCAAGGACTGCTGGAATAAAGAATTTATAAAATAGATCAACGTAATAAACCAGGGAGTAGTGGTCTGGCGAGGGGATGTAATGAGACATCCAGGCGCTAGGGAAATTGCTGGTGGCATCGGGATGACAGACTTTACAGCGCACCAGGAGATTTTGCTGCATATCAATCCCGGTTTTCGGGTCGTCCACCCGGGTGATGTCGTGCACACCATGGCAGTCATAACAAACCGGTTTATTCGTTTGAGCGTCGGGGGATTGCTTCTCGAATAATGTGACCGTTGTACCATGGAAATCAGCCACATAGGTATTCAAGACATTGGTAGAAATCCCGTATTTGTCCATTAAATTGGGGTTTGTATGGCAACCGGCACAAAGTTCAGGCGATTTTAGGCGGAACTCTGCAGTCGTTGGATTCCCGATATTATGAACCCCATGGCAGTCGATGCAGGTGGGGACATCCGTGTTTGCTTCATCGGTCAGCGCAGCACCGTGTACGCTGGTACGATACTTTTGATAGATTGCATTATGGCACTTGGAACACGTGGCAGGAATACTTAGCCGGGCTTCGGGTAGTATTTCCTGGGTTTTGGGGTCGATCCACTGATGCACATCATGTGACCCATGGCAATCTGTGCAAACGGCGGCTTCTTTAATGCCGATAGCCAGCTTATCATAATGGACACTATCCATGGTCAGGTTATATTCGCCCGAATGACAGCGGTCACACAAGTTAGTCAAGCGAAGCGTAGCGTCACGAAGACTGGTTGCGGTAAATAAGGGATGCGGATATTCTCCCAGGTTGGTATGACATTGAACACAGGCATACCCATCCTTACCATGGATAGAGGCCGAATAAACGTCGGGATTGACGTAAAGATCCAGAACATCCCCATTCAGAAGGGTCATCGTTAGCCCTGGCTGGTCATGGCATTCCAAGCAGGTTTCGTTACTCACAATGGGTTCAGCCGAAGTCACATTTGGCAAACCCTGCTGTTGAATGTTGTTTTGGGAGGCTTGTTCGATTGGTGCCGCATTCGCCTCCGTTGCAAAGTGCAAAATGGTAATGCTGCCGATGAGGATTACACCAATAAAGTATAAAAACAGGTGTGTTCTTACAGCCCTCATGACTTCATTTCTCCTGGATCCTGATCGGTATGAGACTTGTTGATCAGCCGGTCATATTCAAGGGAATGATAGCTGCGCATATCTTCATCATTTAGCCAGCCGGAAAATATGCTCAGGTTGAGACGCTCGAGATGCACATGGTAGAAATGCCAGAGGATCACAAAAATGATCGTGACGATCGCTTCTGTACTGTGAGCCATAATCGCACCTGGGATAACTCCACCAGGTAGGAGGCGGGTGACCACGTCTGGAAACCACATGATAAAACCGGAGACGATCATGATCCCGACTGAAAAGAACAGGAACCAATAGGTGACCTTTTGCTCAAAATTGAATTTCCCAAAAGCAGGCTTCTGTTTTTTTATGAAAATAAGGTAGAGCAGCATATTCCAGGCATCTTTCACATCCTGAAATGTTGGTAGCATATCACCGGGTAGTTTCCGCCTGGCGATGAGGTAAATCGCCCGTCCCAGGTGGTATAAAACCAGGGCGGATAGAACCAATGCAGTGATATGGTGTATTTGCTGGATCAGGTTCAACCTGTCAGGTGAAGAGATGATCGCCTGACTCCAGGTGGAGGTGTTAAATTTCTGGGGTAAACCGGTAAGCAGGAGGATTGCAATGCAAAGGAGAAAAACTGCATGTTCCGAACGCTGACTGACGCTGAAGCGCGGAAAAGTGCGTACCAACCTGACGGGATGATTCGGTGAGATAGAGCTGGGTGGATGTTGGTTGGTCATAAGCTTCCTCCTTACTCGATCAACCATAAACCTTATGAATTGAAGGGCAACGTATATCCCACAAATCCACAGGATGGCAGGCGTAAAAATCGAGTAAAAAGAATCGACGTAGAATAGAATTGGGGTTCGCTGTAGGCTGACTTTGTAATGTCCGGTCCACGCGCCGGTCCAATTCGAGCTGACACCCGGGTGACACTTCTGGCAGGTGACCAGCAGGTTTTTCGGATTGACTGATGAGCTCGGATCGTCAGGCTTTAGGATGTCATGGATGCCATGGCAATCGGTACATACGGCAGAGGTATGCTGGATTGTTGGCCAGCGGGCCTGGTAAATGGATACATCCACACCATGCCAGGATAGGCTGTACAAGCTGTACACGTCGGCCGATAGGCCGTATTTAGCCATCATTTCTTGATTTGCGTGACAGCTAGCGCATAAATCGGGTTCCTGCACCCTGAATTGCTGGGTGCGTGGGTCGTGAATATTGTGCACACCATGGCAGGTAGTGCAGACGGGAACATCGGGATTTGATTCCTGAATCAAGGCATTCCCATGCACGCTGGCCTGGTAGACGGAAAATTCCTGGGTGTGACAGTTGCCACACGTCTCCGGGATCAAGGTGCGCGGTTCACTGGGTGGGTGGATATAATGGGATCCATGGCAATCAGTGCATACGGGGGCGTTGAGATTGCCTGCTTCAGCGACCTGAGCGTGCATGCTATCCTGAGTCCTTGAATAGTTATCGGGGTGACATTTCTGGCAGGCGGTGTAATAAACTCTGGTTAATTCGCGCTTGTTCTGGTAATTAATCGCCGGATGAGGGTAGGTGGTAATGTTGGTATGGCAGGCTTCGCATTCAATCCCATTCGGACTGTGGACGGAGGTTTGTAACTCGTCAGAATTGATGTATAACGAAAGGGTCTCGCCACTTGGGAGGGTAAGTGAAAGATCAGAATTGGAATGGCAGCTTAAACAATATTCTTCGGTTTGCTGTTTCGGCTGGCTGGCCTGGGAAGGAGAAACCCAAATCAAGCTAAGCAGGACGAGGAAACCCAATAGTAGAAATATACCGGGCATTTTATTGACGATAGAAGACTTTGACATTTCCCGATCCTCCTTAATTACTATTCTCATCACTTTTTTGAAATTCGTCTGAAGGAGGAGCAGGTTTTGCGATTACTCCGAAACGACGTAGCAGATAAGAAACCCCGAATAAGATCAACAAAGGCACCAGGCAACGCGGAATACAAAGCATTGCGATATATATTGGATTGGCTGTTGCGTCACCCATTATTTTGTCCTCCGCTTGGTGTAAATAGTCTTGCAGACCCACCCAAGCAAGTCTGGATGATAATTTGCAGGGAGAAGCGAGTTCTATAAAGGAAATTTTTCACTATTAAGTATAACCTATCCATCGGGGAAGATTACGAATGATCTTCCTTACCAAATAGTGGCAGATAGCGAATGCCCAGGGTGAGCAAAGTGAATCCATATCCGATGATACCGATAGCGATGCCCCATTCTGGTAAACCGGGGAAATATTTACCCGGAGCAAGCTGATAGAGCGTTCCTGGAGAATAGCTTAATGGGACGAACAGACCTCCGACGGTGACATTCCAGCGATTGATGAGGATACCGATGACTGCGAAAAAAGTGCCGATAACCAGGTAAGCCGGATTGCGATTGAAGCGGGGGGTCAGGAAGAGGATCGCTGGCAATATCACCCCCAGAATGATCTCAAAGATCCAAAAAGAGAAATTGTAGGGAGTTTGCTGATTGAGCAGGTTGAATGCCTCACTGACTGAAGGAGTGCGACCATAATATGTGACAGCTGCCAAATCCCAAAAGCGGAGATAGCCATAAACCATGATTGCAAAACCACTGAAGCGGGCTATGGCGCGCAATACTTCATGCGGCACGGTTAGCTTTCCTGTTATCCATTCGGTTACATGAGCAACTGCCATGGTTAATGCAGGTCCAACCGCCACAGCCGAGAGAATGAACATGATCGGCATGCTGGGTTTGAACCAGATCGGGCGGGATTTTACTATGCCATAGGTAGCTCCCAGAGAGGACTGGTGCAAAAGAGAGATACCCAAACCAATTAGGGCAAGCACGGGTGCGGCGCGATGAAGATATCTTGCTGCGGTGTGGATCCATGAGTAGCGATTGAATAATTTCGATTCTGCAATGACCGGGGCAAATTCAACCAGCATCACAACTAAATAAATGGTGATGCACATGGTAATTTCCCACAAGACCGAATGGATATTCCAATATACCCATGGATGCCAAAAACGATCCGGCCGACCAATGTCCATAATTAAAGTTAGTAATGCGGCTGTATAGCCGATAAAACCAACAAAAACTGCCAATCGAACGATAGGCTGGAAACGCTTCAATCCAAAAAGATATACCACTGCTGATAGTGTGAATGCACCCGCCCCGAGTGCAATGGAGGATAGATCGATGGTAATCCATAAGCCCCAGGGGACAGAATCAGACATGCTGGTGATATATAAGCCATTCCTAAAAACTTGATATGCCGAAACGAGGCCGATTAAAATGCTTAGAGCAAGCAAGCCGAACCAGGCCAGTAAGGCCGGGCTAAATGAGAATAACTTTCTTTCACCTAATACAGGGGTGGCCATTTTACAAGCCCTCCTTGGGGATGACGTAATAAACGCTTGGCTCTGTGCCCAATTCTTCACGCAAGCGTATAGTTGCTTCTGTAGAGATGGCTTGAGACACTGGGCTGGCAGGGTCATTCAGGTCGCCAAATAGACGGGCGCCGACCGGGCAGATATTCACGCAGGCTGGGGTGGCTTCACGATCTTCACCTGGCATAAAACCGCCTTTTAACCCAGCATCGATCCGGTGGATACAAAAAGTGCATTTTTCAACCACACCTCGCGGGCGACGGTCGATTTCAGCAATCCCCCAAGTTGGAATATATGGATTGACATCTGTGCGTGCCTGCCAGTTAAATTTTCGGGCATCATAAGGACAGGCAATCTCACAATAACGGCAGCCGATGCAGCGGTCATAATTCATTATCACCAGCCCATCCTCACGGTGATAGGTGGCGCGGACCGGGCAGACTTCAACACAAGGTGCATCTCCGCAATGCAAACAAGGACGGCTGAAAAAGAAGGGTGTTCCCGTGGAAGTTTTTTCATTCACAACGATATTCCAGGGTTTCTCGGGTTGTTTTGTAGCTGGGTCCACCCACACGTCATTGGTGGCGGAACAGGCTCGCAGGCAGTATTCGCAGCCAATGCATTTATCCAGGTTGATCACCATCCCCCAGTGATGCCCTGCGACATTGGTGCCCGCTTCTTCGATACCTTCAACCTGTTCCTGCTTGAAACTGGCAAAAGGCGAAAGTGGACCCGTCGTCAACAGCTGTGCAGCAACCACAGATCCGGCTGCTGTACCGCCAACGATGAAAAAATCTCGCCGGGTAAGCTTAAGCTTGATCTTGGTCTTTTTCTTACTCATCTTCTTTAACCTCAACGACACGAATGCCGCGACTTACCACCCATGCAGCTGCACCACCGGTCATCAAACCGACGATTGCTCCCTGTACCAGGCCGATATAAAGACGATTTGTACTTTGGGTTTTGAGGTCACTGATTTGCTGCTCTTGAGTCTGTACTTGTTGTGCAAGCGTAGCGGTATCCACCGTCTCGAGCTGGGCGACTTCACCCGATAACTTGACAATTTCATTGCGGGTGTGAACGGTATCCTGGTGACAGGCGATACACGCATCCGAGCCTACTGCAAAAGTATGGCCTGTTGGAACCAGACCCTGGATCGGATCATTGGTGCGCGGGCTGGTAAACATATGGCAGTTACTGCATTCCAGACCTGCATTTGAATGCGTACTATGCGTGAAAGAACTACCGCGATCCTGGTGGCAGGTTGTGCACAGCTCGGTGACAGAATCAGCTTTGGGGTTTTGGGAATGGGGGTCATGGCAGGACTGGCACTGGATTCCTTGCTGCCCATGGATGGAGGCTCGCCACTCATCGGTGGTGGTTTTATGGCAGGAGCCGCACAAGTCAGCGTTGGGTGTGATGGGCATGGGAGAATCGGGATGGGTGGGTTGGAAAGGTCCATGGCAGGCTTCGCAAGTAACCCCGGTTTCGGCATATTTCCCCGTTTGCGAATCAAAACCGGTAGTGTGGCACTCAAGACAGGAAACCTGACTACCTAACTCGGTCCAGTCCCGCTGGAAGATTGGGGCAGTAAAAGCCTGGGCATGGCGTGTATTCTGCCATTCGGTATGGATGTTTTGGTGGCATTGAGCGCAGGATTGGGACCCGGCATAGCCTGGAACCTGGTGTGCTGGTTCTGCCGCAGGTGCAGCAACCGCTGGTTGGGTGACTGCCAACAATGCTCCAACGGCAGCACAAATGCTAAACACAATGCCAAATACCAGCCAGCTACGGTGTTTCTGGATCGTCTTGAGATTTATCATCGCATTCTTCTCCGTATATATAGGCTATTCACCCTATTAATTTTCCATGAGAATATGGCTATTTTACCCTATATTTATGATAAGTGATACTAAGTAATTGTTTAGTTAAGAAAGTCATTTTTAATAATTGACAAATGTAATTGAGGTACAAACAAAACAGCAGACAAACTTGTCTGCTGTTAGTATCGAAAAAATGGTGAAATTGTTATTCGGAAATTAGGGAACCTGTGAGGTCAGCTGGATATCGTGATATCCTGCAGCAGCTGTCAACAGCTCTGCATCTGATTTGGTCGATCCATGACAATGCCGGCAAGCATAATCCAAACTGATTTGGCCGGAAGCCAGGCTACCATCCTCGTTGAACTGGCTGATTTTCCTGGGGTCAATCGCCACCACATGGGTGGGCATATCTCCAGTGAAGCCGCCTGCATTAGCTGAACCGATTTGCACCAGGTTGGGCATGTGGCAATCGGTGCATCTCAGGTTGAGTGAGACATGGGTGGGGTTGTTCTGAAACTGTGCTTCTTGCCAATGGCAATCCTGGCAAAGCAGCCTGGTGGTTTGCTTGCCTTCAAGTTGAAGCTGTACCACACCGGAATGGGGATCATGGCAGGTCAGGCAATCTAGCACCTGGTGCTTACTTTGCGAAAGATCGCCAAATTGATCACTATGCTGAATGAACCCGTCCTTTATTTCAAGGTCAGCGGTGGGCACATATTCATGGCATTCCCGACAAAGACCAGAATTCAGCTCGACCAGCATGCGGGTACCTTTTGGGTTAATCGCATGCAGACTGCCAGGTCCATGGCATCTTTCACAACGCACACCGGATTGAGCCCACGTTCCAGTGAGGCCGGGCAGGTCGTCTTGATTGCCCCCATTGCTATACCCGGTGGTGTGGCATGAGCCACAAGTGAATGGCAAGTCGGCTTCGCCAGAATGGAAAGTTGCCCAGCTGGAGTTCAAACCTAAATTCACATGTCCAAAATTGTATTGGTTTAAATAAGCCGCGTCGCCCGTTGTGCTGGGGGCATCAGTGATGATATAACCTTGCGAATTTAAAAATATCGCTTTCCAGAAATACCCACCAATGATGTAGCTGATATTTTTGACCGAATAACCCTGTGGAAAAGAGGAAATTTGAGTGAATGGATAGGTTGGTGTTTTGGTATCGGTGATTGCATTAAGGCTCCAAGGATGACCTGATTTCATGTAGGTCTGCGCAATATCAAAATGACATCCCGAGCATACCTGGTCGCCAATGTATTCCGCCCCTGTGGGTCCGGGCTCACCTGCCGGTCCGGCTTCTCCAATTGGACCAGCCGGACCTTCAGGGCCAGCAACACCTGCTGGACCTACGGGTCCGATCTCACCTTGTGAACCTGCACAGGCAACCAGTAGGCCAGTCAGGACTAGCATCATACCAATAAACATTATCCATTTCCGTGACATACTCCTACTCCTCACTAACGTTATATTAATCTTCTGTGGGTATTTTACACTACTTTTCCTTCCCTGCTAACCTTTTCTCGAGTATAATGCTGAAAATCTGGAGCTAAGCAGTGATACTATTTGCCTGGGCTTTCTTCGCACTGAATGATAATGATAATCAAATCTTGCGTCGGGCGAGAAGCTTCAGGCTGCAAGAAAGTTAAGCCTAAACGATCGACATCAATCGCCCGACGCAACCGCGAAGGGCGATTTATTTTGCTCATCTGACCAAGGGTCGAAATTTGGAGGCCGTGAATGTATAAGACGCACACATGTGGGGAGCTTCGTGCCAGTCATTCTGGGATGGAAGTCACCCTGGCAGGCTGGGTGAACCGTCGCAGGGTATTTGGTGGAATCAATTTTGTGGATTTAAGGGACCGCTTCGGCATGGTCCAGGTGGTTACTGACCCGATCGCATATCCTGAGGTCCACCAGGCACTTGAGGAAGTACGACCGGAGTGGGTCATTCAAGTGAAGGGGACCGTCAGGCTGCGCCCTGAAGGATTGGCAAACCCGAACATGCCGACAGGTGAAGTGGAGATCCTGGCAAAAAAAGTAGTTGTCCTGAACCAGGCAAAGACCACGCCGATCATGATCAGCAAAGAGGAAGACGAGAACGAAGAAATCCGATTGCGGTACCGCTACCTGGATTTACGGCGCGAGCGGATGCGCGGCAACCTGATCTTGCGGCATAAGGTGATTAAATTCATTCGTGATTATCTGGATGGTAAGGGCTTCCTTGAAATTGAGACCCCGATTCTATTCAAGACCACCCCTGAGGGTGCAAGGGACTATCTGGTACCTTCGAGGATTTATCCGGGAGAGTTCTATGCCTTGCCCCAGTCGCCTCAGCAGCTAAAGCAATTGCTAATGGTGGCAGGCATGGAACGTTATTTCCAGATTGCACGCTGCTTCCGTGACGAGGACCAGCGCGGTGACCGCCAACCTGAATTCACCCAACTGGACCTTGAAATGTCCTTTGTTGAACGCGAAGACATCATGCAGCTGATTGAAGAGATGTTCACCAAGATGGTGGCGCAAGTAGTACCCGACAAAAAGCTATTTGCCAGCCCATGGCCGAGGATTCCATATCAGGAAGCGATGAAGCGCTATGGCAAGGACAACCCCGACATCCGTTTTGGGATGGAATTGCAGGATGTTACCGAATTGGCTGGAAAATCTGGTTTCCAGGTATTTGAAAGCGCAGCATCCACTGGCGGGCATGTGCGAGCAATCAATGCTTCCGGATTGGGTGATTACAGCCGTAAGCAGCTGGATGAATTGGCCGAGATTGCAAAGAAGGCGGGTGCGAAAGGTCTGGCGTATATCGCAATCTCCAGCAGCGGTGAGCAACGCTCTTCATTCGCGAAATTTGCACAGCCGGAATTCCTGGAATCCGTGCTTAAGGTTATGGCTGCCAAACCGGGAGACCTGCTCCTATTCGTTGCTGATAAACCAGCCGTTGTTTTTGAGGTTTTGGGAAGGCTGCGCGTGCTCCTGGCCGAGAGATTGGGAATGGCAGATAAGAACGTTCTGGCCTTCTGTTGGATTGTCGATTTCCCATTCGTAGTGTGGAATGAGCAGGAAGCTCGCTGGGACCCGAGTCATCATTTATTCACTTCACCCATGGTTGAGGACATCCCGTTACTGGATACTGACCCAGGCAAGGCACACGGCCAGCAGTATGACCTGGTGCTGAACAATTATGAAGTTGGAGGCGGCTCAATCAGAATTCATGAGCGCACATTGCAGGAAAAAGTATTCAAGCTGATCGGTTTGGACCCTGAAGTGGCGCGCGAACGCTTCGGGCACATGTTGGAAGCGTTCGAATATGGAACCCCACCCCATGGTGGGATCGCCCCGGGAATTGACCGAATATGCATGCTCCTGGCAGATGAGCCGAATATCCGGGAAGTAATCGCTTTCCCCAAGAGCCAGACGGCACGTGATCTCATGGCAGGTGCACCATCGCCTGCAGAGCCAAGTCAGCTGAAGGAATTACACTTAAAAATTGACTAGTTTTCAGGCAGGGAGGCAGGCAAATGGCACCTATCATTCGAGTGGATAAAATCGCAGAGTACGTCAGCCAGGAAGTGACTATCCAGGGTTGGGTATATAACCGGACAGATAAAGGAAAACTGGTCTTTTTATTGGTCCGGGATGGATATGGATTTGTGCAATGCGTGGCCTTTAAGGGCGATCTCGCACCAGATGTATTTGACCAGCTGACGCGTTTGCCTCAGGAATCGTCGGTGGTCATTAGCGGTTTAGTCAAAGCTGATACGCGGGCACCGGGTATCCCCGGCGGATATGAAATTAGCGTGAAGGGGGTAGAAATCGTGCAGGCAGCAGACTTGGACTACCCCATGGCGCTCAAGGAGCAAGGACCGGATTTCGCCCTTGACAACCGGCATCTGTGGATCCGCATGCCAAGCCAATGGGCGATCCTGCGCGTTAGGGCAACCGTCATCCGTGCAATTCGCGAATGGCTGGATACAAACGGCTTTATTGGGATGGATACACCCATCCTGACACCCGCAGCCGTTGAAGGTACAACCACGCTATTTGAAACAGCCTACTTTGATGAAGGTGTAGCTTATCTGGCACAGAGTGGCCAACTGTATAACGAGGCCAACATTTTTGCCTTTAAGAAGGTTTATTGCTTTGGTCCGACCTTTAGAGCGGAAAAATCGAGAACCCGACGCCATTTAACTGAGTTTTGGATGGTGGAACCGGAAGCTGCTTTCTGTGACCTGGACCAGCTGATGGAAATTGAAGAGCAGTTTACATCGCACATCGTCAAACGGGTGCTGGAGCAATGTGAGCCCGAGCTGAAATCCCTGAAGCGCGATGCATCCAAACTGGAAAAAATCACGCCTCCTTTCCCGCGGATTTCCTATGACGATGCGGTTAAGAAGATCGACCAATTACGGGCTGAGGCGGATGATCCAGAGAAGAAGGAATTGTTAAAAATCGATTGGGGCATGGATTTTGGTTCCCCCCACGAGACTGCCCTGACCAAGCTGTATGATAAACCGGTCTTTGTTTATGGATATCCGACTGAGGTCAAGGCGTTTTATATGGAACCCTGGCCTGGAAGACCGGAAGTGTGCAAAAGTGTGGATTTACTGGCTCCGGAAGGGTATGGAGAAATCATCGGAGGCAGTGAGCGGATTTCAAACCCAGACTTGCTTCTTGCACGGTTGAGACAATACAAATTACCCGAGGCTGCTTACAAGTGGTACCTCGAGCTGAGGCGATATGGAAGCGTACCGCATTCCGGGTTCGGGATGGGCGTTGAACGGACGGTGGCCTGGATCTGTGGGATCGAACACATCCGCGAAGCTATCCCATTCCCACGTATGATCAAACGGGTTTATCCATAATTAATCGACGTTTATTTTCCACCTTTCGTAATTGAAAAGTGGTCTAATCAAATCTATCTATCCGCGCGACTTTTTTTGTGGTATAAGATAGTTACCCTACTGTGCACGTGTTGTTGCTTTTGCGTTCTGAGCCAACACTGATAAATGGGGGTCCAATCTCATGAAGGTGACGCGATAGGCTAGAGCCAAGGCGGATCCTCCGGGAAGGACCCCAACCTGCGAAAGCAGGTTCAGAACTATGCATCACACGACACGGTGGGGTTCGTTTTACGAGCTTTAAACAATTCTGGCGGGCATTGCCCGCCAGAATTGTTTATTTTACCCAGGTGACTAATAGAACGCCAGCAATAATGGAAAGGGAGGCACCAAATACAAATGGCGCAGCAGGATTGACATATTGCCATAGGATCCCTGCTATCAGTGAGGCGGGTAAAGCAGAAATCCCGATGGCAGCATTAAACAATCCATAAGCGGTACCACGCTGTTCCGGCGGTACGATATCGGCCACCAAGGCTTTTGCTACTCCTTCGGTGAGCGCATAATAGATGCCATAAACACCGAAGAGTGCCCAGATGGCTGCTCCAGTGTGAGAAAGGGCAAATCCCAAATACACCAGGCCATAAATCGTCCAGCCAGCCAACATTAGCTTGCGTCTGCCGATACGGTCAGACAAGCTTCCTAAGGGACCAGCCAGGAGGGCATAGACCGCGTTGAAGGTCATCAACATGCCCATAATTTGCAATACACTCAAACCCCGATCCTGTCCTCTTAGGACAATGAATGAATCAGAAGAGTTACCCAATGTAAATACGATTACCACGACCAGAAATGCACGGAAGCGTTTATCGAATGCCTTCCAACTTAAAGAGGGAAGTTTACTATTAGCTTTCTTTGCAGCCCGAACCTCTTTCACTCCCAAAGCCAGAACAGCCACCGCAAGCACAGCCGGGATTATGCTTGCCAGGACGACGATCTGGAAGGTATGCCTGGTTAACTCTGCAGCACCTTTTTGCGTCAGCCAAATGATCAATGCCGCAATACCCAATCCCACAAAAGCGCCGGCAGTATCTCCAGCACGATGCACCCCAAAAGCTAACCCGCGTTGATCCTCCTTCGTGCTATCCGCCAACAGGGCATCCCGTGGAGCGGTGCGGATGCCCTTCCCTACACGATCGGAAAACCTGACCCCCAAAACCCATTCCCATGTTACTGCAAAATATAAAAATGGCTTTGCAATGGTAGACAATGCATAACCAATTACTGTCAGCCACTTCCGCTTTCCCAGCCAATCCGATAAGGCACCAGAATAAATTTTAACCAGGCTGGCAGTAGTCTCAGCGATGCCATCGATAAGGCCAATAATGCTCGTTTGAACTCCGAGCACGTTGTAGAGAAACAGTGGGACCAGATTGGTCAGCATTTCGGACGAAACGTCCGTGAGAAATGAGCCAATCGTCAGGAACCATATATTGGGATGGATGCGACGTAAGAGTGGTGTAGATGATGATGACATATTGATCTGTATATTGGATTTTGTGTTGGAAGGGGTCTTATGAACTGGAACTCATCCGGCTGTACAAGTAATTCAATTCCTTGATTTTTGCCTGCAGCTCAGGTTTTTGTGCATCGCCCGGCATTCTCCACATCCAATTACCACTTGGGTTCCCTGGGAAGTTCATGCGGGCATCATTCCCGAGCTTAAGAAAATCCTGCATAGGCGCCAGGCCGAAGACTGCTACTGATGACCAGACGCTGCGGATCATATCCCAAGAGACGTTACCACCATCTCGATCCAGATAATTACGATAAGCGGCTTTGTCTTTTTCAGAAACACGATTGTACCAACCCAGGGCGGTATCGTTATCATGTGTGCCAGTATAGACCACACAATTTACAGGGAAATTGTGTGGAAGGAAAGGATCTTCCGGGGTGCTATCAAATCCGAACTGCAGGATTTTCATCCCCGGAAGCTCGAAAGTGTCGCGTAATTCCTCCACATCCGGGGTGATCACACCCAAATCCTCGGCGATGATGGGTAAATCACCCAGGGATTTGCGGATGCTGTGAAAGAAATCCTTTCCAGGTCCGGGCGTCCAACAGCCGATCTCAGCCGTCTTGGCTTTGCCTGGCACTTCCCAATATCCAGCAAAACCTCGGAAGTGATCGATGCGGATAATATCAACCATTTCCAGGGTGGTTTTAATGCGCTCCAGCCACCAGGAATATCCAGTCTTGGCATGAACATCCCAACGATACAGCGGATTCCCCCACAGCTGACCAGTCGGTGCAAAATAATCGGGAGGAACCCCGGCGACTACAGTCGGCATTCCAGCGTCATCCATATGGAATAGGTGTGGGTTCACCCACACATCGGAGCTATCATGGGCGACAAAAATGGGGATATCACCGATGATCTGGATGTTTTTTTCATGGGCATGCTGGCGCAAATTTGACCATTGGCGGTTAAAAAGGAACTGGCGGTAGATTTGGCGCTGGAATGCAACATCGTGCTGTTTACGGGCTTTCACTAATGCTTCCGGATGCCTTTGCCGTAAAGGTTTTTCCCAGGTTGGCCAGGGCGCTCCACCATGTGCCTCTTTAAGAGCCATGAAAAGGGCATAATCTTCCAGCCAGGCAGAATGTTTCTGCCGGAATTCTTCCATCTCTGTGATCAGCTGGGGTGTGGCAGCGTGCTGGAAGCGGATAAAAGACCGGTCAAGAACCCCTGACTTCCATGGGATTACCTCGCCAAAATCTACATGATCATCCGGAAAACAAGGATGATCGTTCAGGTCGTCAGGGTGAAGCAGATCGTCTCTCAGTAAAGCATCAGGACTGATCAGGAGCGGATTACCAGCAAAGGAAGAAAAACATTGATAAGGTGAATCACCATACCCGGTGGGACCAATCGGTAGCACCTGCCATAGTCCGCAACCAGCGCCAGATAGAAAATCAATCCAACGATGAGCTCTTGCACCAATATCACCAATCCCATATGGACCAGGAAAGCTGGTAGGATGGAGTAAAATGCCAGAAGAACGTTTAAACTTCATGAGCTAACCTCTTGGTAAGGATATAATCATCTCCCCGTACAACCTGGGCAAGGTAATCGCTTTCGATCACATCCGTGCCGATGACTGCCCCAGGCTCGACGGTGAAACCCCTAGGTACTTCGCTATTCTTACCGATCATCGTAAGCACTGGCTCAGGGGCGTCCACCATCCCGCCGACCTTGGCATGCGAGTTAATTCGAACGCGTTTGTCAATGATCGCACGCTCGATCGTCACATCCGATTCGATGACCGTATCGGTTAGGAGAATGGATTCACGCACCACCGCTCCGGAGCGGACCATTACTCCGGGTGATAATACACTGCGAATCACCTTAGCAGTACCAGCAATTTCGCACCCATCGCAGATTAAACTATTTTCTATCACTGCTCCACGAGCAATCCAAACCGGAGGTCGTTCTTCTGTGCGGGTATGGATGATCCAGGAGCGGTCATTCAAGTCAAAGGGAGGTTTATCCTCCAGATGGTCCATATGAGCTTTCCAATAGGAGGCTGCTGTTCCTACGTCCATCCAGTAACCGGTATATGGATAAGCAAAAACCCTGGCTCCGTTTATGACCATTTTTGGGAGAATATCCTTGCCAAAGTCATGCGATGAATTGGGAAGATTATGATCTTCTAATAAATATTCGTTCAGTATATCGGTCGTGAATAAATAAACCCCCATATTGACCAAATTCGAGGGAGGTTCGGCAGGTTTCTCGACAAAGGAGATCACCCGGTTTTCAGCGTCCACACCCACTACGCCGAAGCGTGAGGCCTCTTCAACCGGAACTGAGATCGTTGCCAGGGTGAGATCGGCATGTCTGGCTTCATGGGCTTCGACCATCTTGTCATAATTCATCTCATAGATGTGGTCACCAGATAAAATTAGCACCAGCTCGGGATTGGAATTTTTAATAAAACGAAAATTCTGCTGGACGGCATCCGCAGTCCCCAGGAACCAATCTGAGGCGCCGCGTGCCTTATAGGGGGTATAAATACGCACACCGCCGGTAAAATCACGATTCAAATCCCACGGACCACCAGCGCCGATATGCTCGATCAACGAATGAGGCCGGTATTGAGCGATGATCATCACATCAAATATCCCGGAGTTAACGCAGTTGGATAAGGTGAAGTCGATGATGCGGTATTTGCCCGCGAAAGGCACTGCGGGTTTGGTCCGTTTCGCGGTGAGTGTGCCTAACCTGGAACCTTCTCCACCTGCAAGGATGACAGCCCTGGTTTTCATACTTACCTCCTTTTCGCATGTAGATATAGTATACAAAGGTTATTTCCCTGAAAGCAACTGGTAATGCTGAAGATATTCCTGGGCAGATCGATCCCAAGAAAAGTCTTGTTGCATCCCATGAATTTGGATTTTTTGCCATTCATGAGGAAATCGAGTGTAAACGATGATTGCCCGATGGATTGCATCTACTAACCCACTTAATTGAGGATGCTTAAGAGGAAACCTGATCCCAGGTTTGAAGTTGAGGCATCCTGAATTGTGTCGGATAGACCGCCAGTGGCGTGGGCGATGGGCACACAGCCATAACGCATGGCAATCATTTGAGAAAGACCACATGGCTCATAACGTGAGGGCATTAATAAAGCATCCGCGCCCAGCATAGATGAGGCGGCTTAACCGTTCATCGTAGAGGATGCGGGCACAGATTTGCCTGGGATAATCTTGCTCAAGCTGCCTGACCGAATCTTCCAAGCGAGGATTACCAGTGCCGAGGAAGACGGCTTGAAATTGGCGGTCATTCGTATCATTCGATACCAGTAATTGCCGGAGTGCACTGACCGCAAGATCAACACCCTTTTGTGGATCCATTCGGGTGACCATGGCAAGGAGTGGGATTTGGGGATCTACTTCCAACCCCAGCTTGTGTTGGAGAGTGGGCTTATTGGCTACGCGAGCCTCGAGGTTATCAAGCGTAAAATTAGACTGGATTTCAGCATCACTACTCGGATCCCAATGCTCAATGTCGAGCCCATTAAGGATACCGGTGATCTTATCTCGATGGGCTCTCAAGAATGTATGTAAACCTGAACCGAAATCTTCGGTGAGAATCTCTTTGGCGTAACTCGGTGACACAGCCACAACCGAATCAGCAGATAACAAACCCAAGGGTAAAGCCATGTTTTGTGCCCAGGGAGGCAGGTCAGAATTATCTGCAGGTGGAAGCTCAAAAGCCTCCAGGGCAGGCGCAGTCATTGATCCCAAATATGGCAGATTGTGGATGGTCAAAAGCGAGGCAGTGTGGCTAAAGAATGCATCTGAGAGGCGCTGCAACCCCAACGAATATACCGCAGCCGCGGTGTGCCAATCGTTGGCATGCAGGATATCAGGTATCCAATCCAATTCTTTTAACAGGGCGAGGCATGCCAGCGAAAAGAAGACATACTTATATCCATCCGCTATCAAGTCTACTGAGTAGACCGCAGGCTCTTGGTCAACAGGCGTGCCTCCGATCAGGTAAACCGGAAGCCCATCGATCTCCAGGGAGAAGGCCTTTGCCAGAATATCTCCTTCAATCGAGTGGACTGCAAACTCAGCCACTTGTTTAGGCGAATAGATGCCGTTACGGATTTTCGGATGATATGGAATCACCAACCGAATGTCCACGGATAAATTATCTGATAAGGAGTTTAGTGCCTTGATTGCACGTGGGAGCGAGCCTGCTACGTCACCTAATCCGCCTACCTTTATGAGTGGATCGGCCTCAGAAGCCATAAAAAGCACATTTAATTGGGTGGGATTGGGCATGCTGATACCTGGTACCCCCTAATTTTACACGATTAACCATCGCTCGATTCATATGGATGGGTGATATTTATTAATATTAATAAGATAATTCTCCCCTTGCTAAATTCCTAGATTTGGGATAAAACTCAGGGCATGATAGGTCGTTTCATCGTAGCCGTCTGGGGGAATACAAAATAAGTGTCAGTACGTGCTTTATCAATCCACGGTCATTTCTACCAACCTCCGCGTGAGGATCCTATTTCTGGTTTAATCCCACCAGAGCATGGGGCATCCCCATATCGTAATTGGAACGAGCGGATTCATGCGGAATGCTATCTGCCTAATGCAAAACTAGGTAATTTTGAGAAGATCAGTTTTAATATAGGACCCACCCTATTAGCTTGGATGAACACTTATGATCCCAATGCCATCCGGTTGATTGTGGCACAAGATGGGGCAAACCTTAAGCAGTATGGAGTGGGGAATGCAATCGCTCAAGCATATAACCACACCATATTACCCTTAGCATCTCACGAAGATAAGGTTACCCAGGTGGCGTGGGGGATTGCAGATTTTGAAGACAAATTCGGGCGCAAACCGATTGGGATGTGGCTTCCTGAAACTGCTGCTGATATGGAGACGTTGAATATCCTGGCTGAATACGGGATTGAGTTTACCATCCTGGCACCATGGCAGGCTGAATCACACCAGCTTGACGTGACCGAACCATACCGAGTTGCCTTATCAGCAGGAAAAAGCATCTCGGTATTTTTTTATCACCAGGGGCTGAGTACGGGAGTCAGTTTCAATCCAAGCCTGACTAGCAATGCAGATGAATTTGTTAAAAATGAAATCTTACCCACATTTTCATGGGAAAAGGAGCGGCGGGGTGAGCCCCAATTATTGCTGATTGCCTCGGATGGCGAGCTATATGGTCACCACCAGCATTTTAGAGATCGGTTTTTAGCTCACCTGGTTAATGGTGCCAGCTCAAGCGTAGGGTTGGAAAAGAGCTACCCTGCCTTATGGTTAAAAAAGTACCCTCCCAGGTTTTGGATGAGTATTCGTGAAGGGACGTCATGGTCATGCCATCATGGGGTGGAAAGATGGCGAGGTGACTGCGGTTGTACACCTGCGGATGGTCGTTGGAAAGGTTACCTGAGGCAGGCATTCAACCGAATGGCGCGTCAGCTTGATAAAGTTTATATGGATTCGATGTCAGCCCTTAATATTGATCCATTTAAACTGCGAAATTCATATATTCATGTGATATTAGGGCAGCTACCAGTCGATGAATTGATCAACCAATATGCTGGAAGGAAACTTGAGTCTAATCAAGTTAGACAGATTCGATTGTTACTGGAAGCTCAACGGGAAAGACAACGGATATTCACCTCCTGTGGCTGGTTTTTTGACGATTTCAGCCGGATCGAGCCAAGGAATAATGTAGCTTATGCTGCCCAGGCAGTGCGTTTGACATACCTGGCAACGGGTGTGAACCTGTCGGAACAGTTCAAGGCTGATTTACGGTACGTCGTCAGCCAACGGACTGGTATCAGAGGGGATAAAGTCTTCCAAAGAGAAATGCAGAAAACCATTCCCGCCAGTTTATTTCAATAAAATTAATAATTTCTCCAGCTTGTAGCCTGAACTCTGCGCGTTCGTCAGAATGTCGGTAATTTCATTGTAGCAATCCAGGAGATATTTCCCATTCGTATCAGATAGACTATCTGCGAAGGTTGTGCAAGATATCTCCACTGCTCCAATGATAAATAACCACCACATCAAGTCTTCAAAGGCTTCCTTATTGAACCACAGCACATCCTGGTAGCGGTTCACTCCCAGGTAATTGAGGGCGTCACTGTCCGAGAGAATTTTGGCCAGGATTTGGTACGCCGTTGACTGACCTTTTTTATCCTTTTTGGAACCGACGATCTTCCACCAGGCATGGTGGGAAGTGAGCAGTTTGATTAAAGTGACCGCTCGCCAGTTGGATCGCTCATCCAGGCCAAGGTCATTCAGCGTGCTGACACCGATCTTGTTCAGCATCCATTCATCCATCCAGCTACGGCTGATTTCTTCATAATCCGTGTTGGAGATGATTTTTCCAAGTGGCGAGGTGAATAACCATCCAAGGATCACACTCCAGGCGTATGCATCACCGTTTCTCCAGGGGGAAGTTTTGAGGTTTCCGGCATGCAGGTACTTCATTGCCTGTTGATATTTTCGAGAATGCGGAATGCCGAATTTTTCCTGGAAAGTTGGGAGAAATAAAATAGAGATCAGCTGCTGCCTGGTTGATTCGACAATCGCTTGAATATCTCCAGCTGATTGCGTGCTGCGATTTACCTCATCTAACAGGTGACTTGTTTTTTCATCAGCTTCATGCAATAGCTGGGCAAGGATGCTTGTGGGAAGGGTTGGATCCTCTAGGCCGTGGATATCTAATAAACGATTGGAGATGATCCACCTGAAATACCCCGCGTTGACCAGATCTCGATAGGCCTGGTGAATGGGCTGCAGGAAAATCTCCTTCATGGCATCCTCCATGCTGGGTACACCCCGCCCATTCAGGTAGGAAGCCAGGTTGGAGTACTGATGCCATTCGTTATCCTGAACTTCGCGGAAGGAGGTAAACACCTGGCACTTGTAAGCCTCGAGCTCGATGTAGAGCCCTTTATCGTGGAGCTCCTTGGAATTACGAATATACTCGAGGTTATTTACCGGGTCACGGAAAATGCAGTATGTATTGCCATCATTTGTTAAACCAAGACCCTCCCCCAAGCGTTTTTGGATGAGCATATGCTCTCCACTTTCCGATTTGACTGAATATGCTGCTGAGTTACGGATCCAGCCTTTGGCAGTGGCGAATCTATTGTGATAGACCACCAGACCACGCTCACCACCAGAACGATTGGAATATGCATAGACGTCTTCGTTCACATATCCTTCCGGGCTATAAAAATCATACAGTAAGAAGTCTTGTACTTGTGAAAACAGGTAGCGTTTCTTGAGCAATGGGAAGATCTGCCGTCTATGGCGTTCGATTAAATTCTCATCCGGTGTTTCATCCCAATACGCCCGCCGGTATTCCATGCCATATTTTTCAGTGAATCCTTCCACCTGACCATGACCAAACATGGGTAACCCTGGCAGGGTAACCATCATCGTACAGATGCCGAAGTACTTGTCCTCCTTGCCGAACTGATCTACCGCAGTGCGTTCATCGGGGTTGTTCATGAAATTAACATAACGCTTGAGTATTTCTGGATCGAACTCGAGCGTATTTTTCATCACCAGGCGGTATTCGGCGTTTTTCTCATCTCGCAGCATATTCATAAAAGCGCTGTTATACACTCGGTGCATCCCAAGGGTGCGGACGAAATAGCCTTCCATCAGCCAAAAAGCTTCCGCCAGTAGCAGGGTGTCCGGCACTTCCTGAGCCACCCGGTCAACCACTTCACGCCAAAACTCGATCGGCATGGCAGCATCAAACTGTTCCTTGGTGAGTCCGTGCTCAGCACGTGAAGGAATTGCCCCACCTGTCCCTGGTTCGGGGAACCACAGGCGTTGGAAATGCTTCTTTGCCAGGGTCATGGCAGCGTCAAAGCGGATCACTGGGAACTTGCGGGCTACATGCAAGATGGTTTGAATAACGGCTTCACGCACCTCGGGATTAAGATAATTCAGCTGAGCGGTATCATTCCACGGCATTGAGGTGCCATCATTACCATGATAGATATATTTTTCCTGGCCGGACCAATGGTCAACACGCTTAAACACAACTGCTGCATCCGTATTATTAAAATAATGATCTTCGACGTAAATACCAACCCGCTCATCCCATGATAAATTTGCGCCATTGAATGAGTAGGAAGGAAACGGGCTATAGTCTTGTGCAATGAACCAATCTGGGTGCTCCATTACCCAACGCGAGTCTATTCCCATGTGGTTGGGGACCATATCCGACGCCAGTCTGATGCCCCTACGCCAGGCACGTTGGCGCAGGTCTTGATAAGCTTCTTCGCCCCCCAGGTCACCTGCAATTTGATAATCCAGCAAGGAGTAGGCCGAAGCGACCGCCTCTGGATTGCCGCGCAGCTGCTTTATCCGCCTGGAAGCTGTGCTACGCTCCCATAAACCTATCAGCCACAGACCGGTGAAACCCCACTGAGCCAGCCTATCCAGCTCTTCGTCGGGAATTTGACTCAAATTGGTGATCGGTCTCTGGTACGATTTGGATAGCTGGTCCAGCCATACGTAGGCGTTTTTCGCGATCAGAACCAGGCTGGGCATCCAATCTTTATCCGTACTGTACCTTTCAGGTTCAAACTCCATGCCTGTAAATTCATACACACGCGCGGGACCAGGTCCCAAGAAAGAAGCTTTTTCTTCTTCCTTAATAAAATCAAGACTGCCCAAGAGGCGGAAGAGGTACTTCCCCAACAACATGCCCCAGCGCTGGCGGATGAATTCGAGCTGGCCGGTGAGTGATTGGGGGGCATTGATCGCTGGGCTGCGCAGCATGTCGATCAGGTTCTGATTGTCTGGACCAAAAGGAGGCTGGGTTTCGAAGAAAGCGTGCATTAACGGGATCAGTTTTTCGTAAGCAGTATCTTTAGTCAGGTGACTATCATCAAACAGCTCACGGAAGGGTGAAAATGCTGGATTCGCATTCGCCAGCCAGAGAAGCAACAGTTCTTCCAGGGCGATCTGTCGATTAGAGATCCCATTGGTAGCAGAATGTAGATACTCCTGGGCATTTTGAGATTTACGGTAGACGACGATTGGAGGAAATTCCTGTATAAATTGGAGTAAGGTCTGGTCAATTGCTTCTTCTCCCAGCATGCCTCCGACCCAATCCAGGGCTTCTTCCATTACTTTGGGATTGATTTGCTGCCGGTACAGCTGAACAACCATATGCAGGATTTCATCGATCAATCCCATGGCATTGATCTGTCCTGCACGAACCACATTTTCAGGGAAATTGATTACATCCCGTTTCTGGTTCATCCTGGTGGCAAACAGGCGGGAAGCGTGGAAATCAGCAAAGATCACATTTCCTGCCTGCCCGAACAGTAATTCATCAAACTGATAATGGTCGCGTGCCTGGCGAGAAATGTGGAATTCAAAAATCGGTGAGGGGCTGGTTAACATGCGTCTCCTGATCATCTGAATTTTAGATATGTCTGAAAATGTATGTCGAGCTCAATTTCACCCGTACCGGATAGCTCACATACTTATGTTAGAAGCAGAAATCAAAGATACTAGATTTAATTGGAATTATCCCACCCAATGATGGGTTGAACAAGCTTTCTGGATAGATTGTCATTGACCAGTTAATTGTAATACGATATAAATAAACCGATATCTTCTCTGATTTCATAGAGGTGACCATGACATTTACCACGACCATATCCACGGCAGAATTAGCTGAACATCTAAATGATCCAGATTGGGTCATTGTTGATAGCCGATTTATGTTAGCCAAACCGGCTCAGGGCCGAGAGGATTATGAAACAGCACATATCCCTGGGGCCGTTTATGCTCACCTAGATGAAGACCTTTCCGGACCGATCATCAAGGGCGTAACAGGCAGGCATCCTCTACCCAGTATCCAAAATGTTATCCAGGGTATTCTCCAGGTTCGGTATCGACTCAGCTGTGCAGGTGGTTGCCTATGATGATGTGGGTGGTGCTTTGGCAGCTGGCAGGGTATGGTGGCTGCTACGCTGGTTGGGTCATGAGAGCGTAGCATTGCTGGATGGGGGTTGGCAGGAGTGGCTAAAGATGGGATTACCGGTGAGAAACGGGGCTGAAACCCGAAAGCCGCGAATATTTGTGCCGCAGCCTCGTAATGAGCTCATTGTTACAGCTAATGAAATTGATGGGATGCGGCAAGATGCTGGGTATAAGGTATTGGATGCACGTTCAGCGGATCGTTTCCGAGGCGAAAACGAAACGATTGACCCGCTGCCAGGACATATCCCTGGGGCAATTTCAGCACCCTATGCGGGGAATTTAAACCCGGATGGCACCTTCCAATCCGATGAAATACTCACCTCCCGATACAAAAAACTGGTCAATGGTGTACCTGGCGATCATGTGATCTGTTACTGTGGCTCGGGAGTCACCGCAACGCATGATATCCTGGCGATGATGAAGGCCGGGTTGGGAGAAGCGCGCCTGTATGCCGGCTCCTATAGCGAGTGGATCACTGACCCGAAGCGACCGGTTGAAAAATAAAAAGGGCTTGTCCTAAAAGTAGATGCGCAACCAGTCTGGTCAGCTTTTGACCGGACTAGTCGCACTCTGACCGAAGGCGTACCATGTGGGTGTAGGGGATTTTTTTCTCACGGATTTTGAAAGCGCAAATCATCCAATTCCTTTTTCATTTTTTCAGCTTCGGTTTCACCACCAATGGTTGGACCTGTTTGAGCTTGAGATAATTCGGCTGCTTCAGCAGTTCGCAATTCAGACAATGAGCGGGGACGTACGAACGACCACTTTCCACAGTATGGGCAACGATCAATCTTATTGAATCCTAAGTTTAATCCACCATAGACGAAGCGGGAAGGGACGGTTGCATTTCGGGCAGATTGCCCCACCCCCAATCCCATATTTTCGAGGCGTCCCCAAGGGGATGGCGGACAATTTTCCCTTCGAGAGTATGAGTGGTAAGACAAAAGACACAACCACCATGATTACAACCAATCCCAGAATTGGTAAAACGAATTTCAGGATTGATTGAGTGCCAGCGCCGGCTGCAACGAATTGAGATGTGATCGTATTGGATTCGATCGAACTCCCATCAGAAAGCGTCCCAACCGCATGCAAAGAGTGTTCTCCGAGAGAATAAGAATCAGTATTGAACTGCACCGCGAAGGGTGATTCAGCATCTGTTCCTACCAAGGTAGTATCGATGAAAAATTCCACGCTCACCAGGTTTTGAGGTGGGTTTTTGATCTTCATCGAAAATAATCCCTGGATGTCATTCCCAAATCCCCCATATCCAAAGTCGCGGCTTAATCCCAGCTGCAGCTGGTCGGTTGCTTGGGCGAAGGCAATGCCTGAGGCGGCTATCGTCAGCAAGCAGGAGATCAGGAGAATTGCGAATAATTTTTTCATAAGCAGGTATCCTCGTAATTAGAGCAGTTTACGCAGTTTCTGTGTTATTTCCAACGGGTAAGTATGGTCTCTCTCTGAAAGAGGCGGACTGCCAGGTAGATCACCAGCACATCCAGGAAAGCCAGTACTACACACATCAGTAAGATCAAAGTGCTGTTGAGAATGAATAAACCAGCGATCTGACCAAAGAAGACCGCCAGTAAGGGCAAGATGATGACTGAAGAAACCTGTTCTGCCACGCGTGGATCATTGACCCGTGAAGAAACCATGATGCTGAAGTTGACCGACAGGACAGCCATCAGTGGACCTGCCAGGAAAATAGCGATCAGCCACATAGGGTCAAGAAGAGCGGAAGCCAGCGCTCCACCACCTGTGATGATTATTGATCCAATAGCAAATATGGCAAAACCAGCCCAGGTGGCGACGATGGCTGGGATGACAGAGGCCAGGTTTTTTCCCATCAAGAGCTCACCCGTGGTAATAGGGGTGGCGAGTAAAGGCTCCAGGCTGCGGGTGGTTTTTTCTCCCACGATCGAATACGAAGCGATATTGACCGGAACGAATAAAGGAACCAGCATGAACATGATCAGGAACTCACTGACGATGTAATACTGCATGCACTCACCGGCAGTTAGATTGGCTTTACATAACTGTTGGAATTGAGCTGGTAACTCAGTATTAGCACTGTTGGCACCTGAACTGCCCATGGAATATAGGATAACCAAAGGTAGGACGCTCAAAAACAAGGGTAAGAAGATCACGGTGAAAAGCACCATGCGTTTTTTAAATACTTCCGCCCACTCTTTTCGGACAATTGTCTTAATTTTATTCATAGGAATTTTTCCAATTGAGATCGTATATATTCATCAAGCATTTTTTACCAGCTGCAGGTAAACGTCTTCAAGTGAGTGGCGCAGCTCACCGACGAATCGAACGTCTACGCCAGCACTCACCAGAACCCGGATGATTTCGGGATTGTGAGCCTCCGGATCATCGAGATTCACCAGAAGCTTATTTTCCACAACATTCGCTTCACGCACAAAAGGCAGTGCTCTTATCATCGATGCAATCGTCTCATTACTGTTCGCCAGGTGAAAGACCACCCGGCGACCAAATAATTGCGAACGCAGGTTGGTTGGAGTATCAACGACCAGTAAATGGGTCTTGAAAACACCCACCCGGTCACACAGCCGATCAGCTTCATCCAGATTATGAGTACAAAGGAAAATGGTACGACCTTCCTTGCGCAAATCCGAGATAAAATCGTGCACCAGGTGAGAGGCTTCAGGATCAAGAGCAGCGGTGGGTTCATCCAGGAAGAGGATGCGCGGCTCATGAAGTAATGCTCGGGCAATAGCCAGTTTTTGCTTCATCCCTTTTGAAAATGTTCCAGCTTCATCCTGTCGGCGTTCCCATAAGCCTAACATTCGCAGGTATTTTTCCACCTGACCCTTGGGATCTTTGACCTCGTATAGATTAGCATAGATCTCAAGGTTGAATTCGGCACTCAGGTTATCATACATGCCCGGAGTCTCGGTCAGGATGCCCACTGAACGGCGGATTTCGGTATCCTGTGTACCGATGTGATACCCGTTGACGGTAGCTGTACCCGTGGTAGGTCCGATCAGGCTGGTGAGCATGCGGACGGTGGTGGTTTTCCCAGCTCCGTTTGGACCGAGAAACCCAAACACTTCACCTTCAGATACTTCCAGACTCAGATTATCAACTGCCAGGGTGGTGTTAAATTTTTTGGATAGGTTTTCAGTTTTGATCATAGGTAATCATATAGCAGGTTTTTATTTTGGGTGGTTAGGATCGAGTTATTTTAACTCATTGATAGCGCGTTTGATCCAGATTCTCTGAGGTTTCTTCAACCTGAGTTGGGGTGAAAGCTGGTGGTATATCGGTCGGCAGGATGGGGGAGAGTTCTGGAGGTAGAGGCTCGGGCTGGCGTAGAACGAAAATGATGATGACCTCCAGGAGCGCCATACCTCCCAGCACGGCTTCAACCAGGTATACGCTCAATTGAGTAGACAAGAAAACAGCAGATGCATCCATAATGGTATGAAATAGGATGGCTAACCCCAACCATCCAAGCTGTTGGTGACCAGGACGACGTGTAAACACTTGCAGGACGAGCACAGACGCCATGATGTGGAATGGGATGGTAAAAATACGCTCTATGGCCCCCAGCAAGCTGGTATACCAGGGCATACTCCAGTAAGATTGAAGTTGTTGCTGAAGAATGGCAAGATTCTGAGGTGTGAGGGTGAGACTGCTCAGATCAGCATCGCGATAAGCCATCATGCTAATGTAACCCCACATGACCAGACCACCCAGGAGGATGGCTTCACTTCCTCCATGCCCGGCTCCAGCCAGGACGGAACTCCGCCAGGTGCGGGCATCCTTGAGCCACCAGCGGAACATCCCATAACGCGCACATTCTTCAAAAATACCAGCACTTAATCCCGCGCTGACCGCGATAACCAGAATCCCTGGAGAGCCTGGGATGGTCCGTTGGATGGATTCAAGAAGGGGATTTAGATAGGTAAGAATTGAATGGAAGGTGACCGACCTGGGAAAGGATAAATGTGGCTCCACCAATGAGCCACAATTTCCATCCCATATGAAATTTATTGGTCAGGTATATGCCCAGGAGAATGGGCAAAGCAATCATTAAAAACCCATTCAGAAAATGGGTAATTGATAGTAGATCCATGCCTCAAGAAATTATACTGCACAATAGTTGGTAAATTCATCCCTAAAGTACAGACAATGGGCATAATTAATAGGATACTCACCCAAAGCCCCGTGAATAAACACGCTAATATTGGTATAATTTTTGCGAGTGCAAAGGTTCACAATGGTTCGTTTAGAAATAATTGCACCCCAAGTGGGAGGATATTGGTAATGGAAAAGAATGAGTACCTGGATTTATTTCACCAGATGATTTTGATCAGACTGGTTGAAGAAAATGCATCGGTTCTATACCAGCAAGGGAAGATTGGTGGCTTTTTGCACCTGTATATCGGTCAGGAAGCCGTCAGCACCGGTTTGATTTCAGCTCGGCAAGCCAAAGACAGGGTAATCACCGCCTATCGCGATCATGGTGTGGCAATCAATTGTGGCATCCCTGCCAAGACAGTGTTGGCTGAGCTGCTTGGAAAGCAGACGGGCTGCTCGGAAGGTAGGGGAGGTTCTATGCACATGGCGGATGTCAGCCAGAATTTTTGGGGTGGGCATGCCATTGTGGGAGCCCACCTACCCATTGCTGCGGGTTTGGCTCTAGGAGATCGATACCAGGGCAGCGACGCAGTCACCATCTGCATGTTTGGTGATGGTGCGACCAATATTGGTTACTTCCATGAAGCCTTAAATCTTTCCAAGGTTTGGAATTTATCGGTGCTTTGGGTGTGTGAAAACAACCACTACGGGATGGGCACGTCGGTTGAAAGGGCTTCAGCGGTCTCAGAGATCCGTCAAAAAGCTGAAGGATATCTGATCCCGAACAACTGCGTGGATGGGATGGATGTGGTGAAAGTACGAGAGGCAGCTGAACAAGCTATCGAGACAGTGCGTACGAATAAAACCCCATACTTTTTAGAAGTAGAAACTTATCGATTCAGGGGGCATTCCATGGGGGATCCGGAACGCTACCGCACGTCTGAAGAAGTGAAATGCTGGCAGAATGAAGAGGACCCGATCGGGATATACCATAAGTATCTGGTGGATAACCAGCTAGCCAGCTCGGAAGAATTGGATGGATTGGAAAAAGCTGCTGAGCAAGAGGTGCAGGCAGCAGTGCAATTTGCTGAAAGCAGCCCCGAGCCATTAGCTGAAGATTTATATAAGCATTTATACGTCCAGATGGAATAGATAGAGGAAATCATGGCAAGAATCACAATCCGAGAAGCGATATCACAAGCACTTTGGGAAGAGATGGAACGTGACCCGAATGTTTTCATCTTGGGCGAAGAGGTTGGCGTGTGGGGGGGGAGTTACGCCGTCACCAAAGGTTTCTATGACCATTTTGGAGCAGAGCGGGTGAAGGATACACCCATCTCTGAAGCGGCTATTGTTGGGGCCGCGATCGGGGCAGCCCTGACCGGGTTGCGCCCTGTAGCGGAGCTCATGACGATCAACTTTGCGTTCTCCGCATTTGAGCACATCGTCAATCAGGCTGCCAAGATGCATTACATGTTTGCGGGTCAAATGACAGTTCCGCTGGTAATACGCACGGTGAGCGGAGGCGGGCGGCAGCTAGCCGCCACCCACTCTCAGACCCCAGATGTGGTATTCGCCCACTTTCCCGGGTTGAAGGTGGTCGCCCCGGGTACCCCAGAAGATGCGAAAGGCTTGTTGAAATCAGCCATCCGCAGCGATGACCCGGTATTTTACATAGAATCAGCCACCCTTTACCAATCACGAGGGGAGGTGGCAGATGGTGAAAATCTGATCCCAATCGGAAAATCGAAAATTCAACGCATTGGGAAAGACGTCACCATTGTGACTTATAGCAAGATGCTGGAAACATCTATGAAAGCCGCCGACCAGCTTGCGCAAGACGGAATCGAAGCAGAAATTGTTGATCTACGCACATTACGTCCCCTTGACATGGAACCTGTGTTGGAATCGTTCAAAAAGACGAACCGAGCTGTGATCGTGGAAGAAGGCTGGCGATCATTTGGGGTTGGTGCTGAGGTGGCGGCAAGAATTTATGAAGAAGCTTTTGACTATGTGGATGCACCTATCCAGCGTGTGGCGCAAAAGGAAGTGCCTTTGCCTTACAACCGGACGTTGGAACAGCTGGCTTTACCGCAAGTGGACGATGTGATCAAGGCAGTCAAGGAGGTGCTCTAATGGCGCAAATCATCGGCATGCCAAAACTTGGGTTTGACATGGCAGAGGGAACTCTCGTGCGATGGGTGATCAATGAGGGCGAGCAGGTGACTAAAGGCGCCGTGCTGGCTGAGATCGAAACCGATAAGGCTACCGTTGAGGTTGAATCTGAATTTACAGGTGTATTACTTCGCCATCTGGTTCAACAGGGTTCGGTTGTCCCGGTCAACGAACCCATCGCGGTGATCGGTGATGCGGGTGAATCCGTGGATATCGAAGCATTACTGGGGAAACCAGCCGGCAGCAAACAAACCACTGCCGAACAAAAACCATCGGGTACGGCAACGGTACCAGCTAGCTCAATCTCACCGGCATCACCTCCCATGGTTGAAACGCCTACAGGTATACCTGGTGGGGTAAACGCCTCACCCCTGGCCCGTTTAATGGCAGCAGAATTGGGGATAGCCTTAAACAGTGTTCGTGGGACAGGGCCAGGTGGACGGATCACGAAAAAGGATATTGAAGCTTATCAAACAACGACCCCTCAACCAGCGGTCGTAAAAACCCCAATTGTCGCTGCCATTCCACCGAGGGCACTGGTAAAAGAATTTACCCACGCGACGCGCAGCCTGCCCTTACCAAAACTGCGAGCTGCAATTGGTCGGCGGATGACCGAATCGATGCAGCAATCACCGCATTTCTATGTGACCCATGAGTACGATGTGGGAGCACTGTTGGAACGACGAAAAGAGATCAATTCTCTATTGGCTGAGGACGATAAGCTTTCGTTGAATGATTTTATCGTTCGAGCAGTCGCTCTGACATTATTGGAATTTCCCAATCTCAATGCCTCACTTGACTTGAAGAATAGCGCGCTTATCTATCATGGAGAGATTAATATTGGCGTCGCTGTGGCAGTGGAGAATGGCTTGCTCACCGTGGTAAATCGAAATACCGACCAGAAAACCGTCCACCAGATCTCTTCTGAGCTTAAAACTACGGTCAACCGGGCACGCGAGGGTAAGGTGCATACCGAGGATATTCAAGGCTCCACTTTCACCGTCAGCAACATGGGGATGTATGATGTGGACCAATTTACGGCGATCATCAACCCCCCCGAAGCAGCAATATTAGCTGTTGGCTCAGCAAAGCAGGTAGCAGTAGTATTGAATGGAGAGATTAAGATTGGCAGCCGCATGAAAGCAACCCTTTCCATTGATCATCGCATCAGTGATGGTGTCGAAGGGGCACGCTTCCTGCAAGCCCTGGCCAAGTACATCGAGGAGCCTCTGCGTTTGTTGATTTGAGCTGGCTTACTCATATAGATCAATGAGTTAAAGACCAGCATTAGCTAGAACGACTAGGGATCAGGAAAAAAACGACCGGGTAGGTAATGAAATCATTCGAATATGACCTCCGCTATGTCCAGGCAGGTTTGGATAGTATCGAGGAATACCTGCTCTCAGATGAGGTATTCTGGCCTTTGAGTGCACATCCACCAGAGGGCGCGCCAGAATACCCCCGCCTGACTTTGGATGGCGTGCTTCTATCGAAAGCAAGGTTACAGTCTTACCCAACTACACCTCCTCAGGAGGTTCAAAGACAGCAGATCAGTTCGGATCTGGATCAGGTTCGGTCCAAATGGAGAGCGGCATGGGAGAAGAAAGCGGGGAGATGTTTCAGTATCCGCCTGCGAATGTGGGGGGATTACCTTGAAGAATACCGGATGAATGCTCAAGATAATGCCGATAGATATGCATATGAGGTGCGATTAAGGGTCATGCTACAGCTGTTGCTCCAAGAAGTGGGAGAACAACCACAAACTGAGATGGCATTGTTAGCAGGATTGGATGGATATTTACAGAGTGTGTTGAAGAAAGACGGATTTATCTGGGAAGCTGAGGTTCAGAAGGGATTTCCGTTAGATCCTTACTGGTATTTGTACGGAAATTTATCACCCCAAGCAGTAAAATAGTCGTTATATATAAGCCAGGCTATTATTTGGCAGTTAAAAATAATGCGCATAGCCAATCAATTATAGGAATGTAGAGAATTATTCGTTAGTAAAAACCAGAAGGGTAAGGATGGTTCAGGGGGATTTTGCTTCAAGGCAAACCAATAAATTGCGTAATAAACCCTCAGGCTCACCTTGGGTAATCGCTATCACGGGTTGATGAAGCAAATCTTTCAGTGAGGATTCGAGCTGGACGACTTTTAATTTACTCGTAAAGGAAGGTTCACCTGAAGTTAAAAATGATCCAGGCAGGTAACCGATGGCGTTACTGTTTTGTGAGACGGCTTCAAGCATAGCACCAGGATCGGGGGCTAACATGGCTTCCATGCTGGTCAGCTGATTCTGCATCACAACCTGGTCAAATATAAATCTGGTCGGCTCTTCCTCTGGAAGCACCCACACCTGGAAAGGTTGACCTGAACTCAAGTCGAAACTGGTTGTCTCGCCAGAAAAGATTGACTTTAGCTCATCTTTTGAGAGCTGTGATAGAGGGTTTTCTGAATTGATGACTACAACCACTTGTTCCCAGCCGACCTGGGACAGGTAAATTCCATCACCGCTTAGGTCAGGACTGCCTAGTTGCAAGACAATATCGTTTGGTCCGACATTCGGGTCTACTATCCCGGATGGTAAAAAATAGACCGCAACCAGCGGATCAGCAGATGAACACCCGGTGATAGCATCTGCCCAGGGTTGTAAAGCAGATGGATAAATAACATTGATCGCTTGTGGAGTAGGGGCAGGGGTGGATACTCCCGCGCTTCCACACGCAGAAAGGATCAATAGCATCCCGAACAGCAGCAGTCGCTTCATGATCACCTACGAATAAAATTGATCAGCAGGACGAAGATGGATACCACTGCGCAGTAGATGGCGAAAAGATATAACGGGCGCTTAACCAGAAAAGATAACAACCAACGGATGGATAGATAACCAACAATTGCCGCGATGACGACACCCGCCATCACCGAAGGAAGTTGCGTACTAAGGTTCGGGGATTTAAACAAGTCTATGACTTCCAAAGCCCCCGCACCAATCATCACCGGGACAGACATCAAAAAAGAGAAGCGTGCTGCTGCAGGCCGATCCAGGTTGCGGATCATACCACCAGAAATGGTAGAGCCTGAGCGTGAAATGCCGGGCAAAAGAGAAATTGCCTGGAATAATCCAATGATTAAAGCATCCAGCCAGGTGACGGAATCTAGCTGCCGAGTGCGTTTCCCCACCCATTCAGCGATGACTAAAAATAACCCTGTGCCAAGAAGGAATATAGCTGCTGCAGGTGGACTTCCGAAGGCCTGCTTCACCAAATCTTTGAACAAAACTCCAGCAATTACTGCTGGGATCGTGGCAAGTACCAGGAGCCAGCCTAAACGAGACATCGGATCAGTGAATGGTGTACGGTGGATTAGCCCATTAATAACTGCAACTATGATCTTCCACAGATCTTTCCTGAAGTAGATGATCACAGCTAATAAGGTTCCCAACTGCACCAATACATCAAATATAAAACCATCTTGTGCGGGGATATTCCAACCTAACAAGTACGGCGTGATCACCAGGTGGGCTGAGCTGGAGATAGGTAGGAATTCGGTTATTCCCTGGATAATTCCCAACAGGATGGATTGTAGCAGGGTCATGATGCGCTCTCCCAATGATTCATAAAATCAGAAGCAAATTGATCAAAGCGACCTTCAATGATCACATGGCGAATATCCTGCATCAGAGATAATAAGACGTACAGGTTGTGGATGGTCAGTAAGGTAGCTCCCAGGATCTCTTTAGCAAGTACCAGGTGGCGGATGTAAGCGCTGGAAAAGTTCATGCAGGTATAACAGGCACAGCTAGCATCAATGGGTGCCTTCTCCGATGAATATTTGGCATTCGCGAGGTTCAAGCGCCCGGTGCGGGTGATGGCAGCATGATGGCGGGCAAGTCGGGTAGGTAAAACGCAATCAAAAATGTCTACACCACGTTGCACACCAGTGATCAGGTCATCAGGAGAGCCAACTCCCATCAAGTAACGAGGTTTGTCTTCGGGCAACCAAGCATCCACCAGCTCCAACGTTGAGAGGGTTTCATTTTTAGTCTCACCCACGGATAATCCGCCGATAGCATATCCGGGTAGATCCAACGCGGTCAAATATTCCGCCGATCGTTGACGCAGCTGTGGAAAGATGCCTCCCTGGATAATCCCAAATAGAGCCTGGTCTGAGCGGGTTTTTGCGTTCACACAGCGTGTTGCCCAGGCATGGGTACGCTCCATTGCAGCTTCATTTTTAGCGAAATCATAGCGGAGAGCCGCATTCATCAAATGCCATGATGATATCTGCACCCAGATTTTCTTGAATGGCAATGGATTTTTCCGGGGTAATGCGATGGGTGGATCCGTCGATATGACTTTTGAAAGTGACCCCATCCGGATCGATTTTCCGGCTATCTGCCAGTGAAAATACCTGAAACCCCCCTGAGTCAGTTAATATGGGACGATCCCAATGCATGAAAGTGTGCAACCCACCCTGGTTAGCAATTAATTCATCACCCGGCCTCAAATAGAGGTGGTAGGTGTTGGCTAAGATCAAACCAGCATTGAGCTCTTTCAATTGGGCTGGTGTGACCGACTTTACCGTAGCTTGAGTGCCAACTGGCGCGAAGAGAGGGGTAAGAAGATCACCATGGGGGGTATGAAAAATACCCGCCCGCGCGCGTCCATCACGGGCAGTCATTTCATATATAAAGCGGTTGCTCATAATGAAGCCTGATTATAACCCATCCGGTAGTGTTATAATTTTCATATCGGGCAAAACAGTATCCATTTATCAACCTGTAAACATTGAACCTCTGGCGGCTCACCAGTGGCAAGATATTTTGTTTGTTCAATCAGCGGTTTACAGGAACAAAATAGGAGAAAAAATATGCAAATCTATGATCTACCGGGTCCGAAGGCTAAAGCTATTATTGAACGTGATTCAGCTGTTATCTCACCGTCTTATGCGCGCGCCTATCCATTTGTGATGGATCACGGCAAGGGTTCAGACGTATGGGATGTGGATGGCAACCATTTTTTGGATTTTGCTGCTGGGATTGCAGTCACGGCCACAGGTCACAGCCATCCGAAAGTCGTCCAGGCGATCAAAGATCAATCCGAGAAGTTCTTGCACATCTCGGCTGACTTTTACCACGAAGCCTGGGTTAATTTGGGTGAACGTTTGGACCAGATAGCACCTTTCAAAGAAGATGCTGTTTCATTCATGACCAATTCAGGCACAGAAAGTGTGGAAGCTGCCATCAAGCTGGCGCGTTATCATACCGGCGCTAGTCAATTCATTGGATTTCTGGGGGCATTCCATGGCCGAACCCTGGGATCATTGAGCTTCACTGCCAGTAAACCCTTATACCATGAGGGTTTTTACCCACTTATGAATGGAGTAGTACATGTTCCATATCCTGATCCATACCGACCGATTTTCAATACACGCCCTGGAGAGGATTATGGCGAGACGGTAGTGAGATATATTGAAGAGCAGGTGCTTGGAAAATTATTACCTGCTGAAGACGTGGCGGGGCTGATGGTCGAATCGATCCAGGGCGAAGGTGGGTATATTATCCCGCCGCCTGGGTTCTACCCGGCTTTGCGTGACTTATGCGACCGTCATGATATTTTGCTTATCGCAGATGAAGTCCAATCTGGAATGGGGCGGACTGGAAAGTGGTGGGCAATTGAGAATTTTGGGATTGAGCCAGATATCGTTTGTGTGGGAAAAGGGATTGCATCAGGAATTCCATTGGGTGCAATCATTGCCCGCAAGAGCATTGTCTCCTGGCCTCTTGGCTCGCATGGTAATACCTATGGCGGAAATCCGATTGCATGTGCAGCTGCAATCGCTACCATGGACCTGATAAGGGATGAATATTTGCAGAACGCAAAAGATGTAGGAGATTATGCCATTGATGCCTTGAATGAGATCGCGGCCCGGCACCCGAGTATTGGCGAGGTGCGTGGCATCGGTTTGATGATTGGCGTCGAGTTCGTCAAGAACAAACAGAGCAAAGAGCCTGCTCACGACCTTCGTGAGCGAATCGTCCAACGAGCTTTCGAGCGCGGTTTGATCAGCCTGGGTTGTGGTAAAAATACGATCCGGATCTCCCCCTCGCTGAATATTACCAAGGGCGAAATCACCGACGGTCTGGAAATCTTCGAAGAATCCATAACCCTGGCAGAAAAGGAATTCCAAATTTCACATGTTGCCTGATTTTCGCGTTCGTCAACGCGATTATCTATTAGAAATCAGCCGTGCATTAACCCAGGAGCTTGATATTGACAAGCTCCTGGGGCGTATTCTTTACATTTCTGCTGAAATGCTGGCAGGGCAGGCGGGGTTGATTGCGTTAAGATCCGAAAAAGAGGGCTGGAAGATTGCTACCAGCCTGGGAATCTCAGCCAGCCTGGCGCGATATCTTGAGCCGTTGCTGGCTGAAATCCCTGATAACGAAGATCCTGCTCGGTTCGAGCTGCCCGAAGTAAACCGTTTACTGCAGAATTTAGCCCACACGGTAGGCCTTGGGCTGCTTACCGGTGTAGGTTTACCGTTGATCACGCGGGAACGAGTGATTGGGGTCATATTTGTATTTCGAAATTATCCAGGAATATTTTCATCGAATGATCGCGCCTTACTACAAAGTTTTGCAAACCAGGCAGCCATTGCGGTGGATAACGCCCAGCTTTATCAGCAGGTAAGTCAGGATAAGCAGCGCATGGATGCATTGATTGACTCTGCAGCTGATGGAATTTTGATCCTTTCACCAGGCCATACCATCACGCGCTGCAACCCGGCATTTGCCCGAATGCTTGAACAGCCGATCAATCAAATCGTTGGCGAAAGCCATGATGACGTGATCGAACTAACCTGCCATGAAGATATGCTAACCCTCGAACAGGCAGAAGCAGGTGGATGGCCACTTACTCCTAATGCCACATTATATGTGGAAGGTGATTTGCAGAGGTTGTCAGGAGTATCTCTTCCAGTTGGGATTACTTATGCCCCATTGATTTCTCACGATGGAAACTTACTTAATATTATCGCGACTGTGCGTGATATCACTCGCTTCCGTGAGGCTGAGGAAATCAAAAGTACATTCATATCGGTGATCAGCCATGAGCTGAAAACCCCGGTGGCACTCATTAAAGGTTATGTTGGAACGTTACGCCGGGAGGATGCAAATTGGGATCGGGAAATTGTGAAGGATAGTCTGGCGGTGATTGAAGAAGAGGCAGATCGGTTGACTGGTTTAATTGAGAATTTATTGGATGCATCGCGACTTCAAGCCGGAGGGCTCTCAATCAGTCCTTCAGATGTTGCCTTGAATGTGGTGGCTGAAAGGGTAGCCAAACGGTTACAAACGCAATCTTCGCTTCATACCATCGTGGTGGATTTTCCTGAGAATTTCCCAATTGTAACCGGCGATGATACGCGCCTGGAACAGGTGTTAGCCAACCTGATATCGAATGGAATTAAATATTCACCCGATGGAGGGGAAATCCGCATCAGTGGGCAGGTTCGCCCCACTCAAGTGATCATTTGTGTCAGTGATCAAGGGTCTGGCGTTGCACCGGAAGACATCCCTCATATTTTTGATCGATTTTACAGGTCTTCCATTGCCAAGCGAACTACGAAAGGTGCCGGATTAGGTTTATACTTGGCACGCGCGGTCATTGAAGCACATGGTGGTCGGATATGGGTTGATCCGCGCCCTGGTGCAACAGGTGCTCGCATCTGTTTTTCAATACCACGGAGTTAACGACTACAAAATAGTATTTTTTATAAATATTACCGCCCTGGTTGGATTCATGAGGGCGTATATGATCAGGAGAAATTTATGCCAAAAACGCGCATCAATTGTCCAAATTGCCGCCAGCCACTCATGGCTGATATTGACCAATTATTCGATGTCGGCCAGGATCCGACTATAAAACAAAAAATCCTTTCGGGGGCGTTCAATATTGCCTCATGCCCGAATTGTGGTTTTAAAGGGATGATTGCCACCCCCCTGGTATATCATGATCCAGGTAAGGATCTTTTGCTTACCTATTTTCCACCTGAGCTTGCCCTGCCCATCAATGAACAGGAACGAATTATTGGTCCATTAATTACGCGGGTAACGAACAGCCTGCCCCAAGAAAAGAGGAAAGCTTATCTATTTCAACCGCAGGCCATGTTAACCATGCAAACTATGGTGGAACGCATCCTTGCTGCAGATGGTATAACGAAGGAGATGATTCAGGCTCAGCAGGAACGAATGAACTTATTGCAGAAATTAATCAACGCATCTGACGAGAGCATTGCGGAGATGACTTCAAAGGATGATGCATTATTCGATAGTGATTTCTTTAATCTGCTTAACCGGCTCGTTGAAGCATCTTCGGTAAATGGCGATCAGGAATTTGCCAAACGATTGGGTGAGCTACAAAAGAAATTGTTATCTCAGACTACTTTCGGAAAGCAAATCCAGGAACAGTCAAAAGACGTTGAGGCTGCCATCCAGGCTTTACAATCAGCGGGGAAATCTCTCACGCGTGAAAAACTTCTTGAAATGGTGATTAAGGCCCCTAATGAGACCCAATTAAGTGTTATGGCGAGCCTGGGTAGACCTGGAATGGACTATGAGTTCTTCAGTTTGTTAAGTGAGCGTATCGATCGCGCCCGTGCGGATGGCAGGGACAGGCTGATCAAGCTGCGTGATCAGTTACTGGAAATGACACAAGCCATCGATAAGCAAATGGAAGAGAGGATATTGCAAACCAGGAAAAATCTAAATACTATCCTGCAATCCAAAGATATCAAGGAGATGATGGCTCAAAATTTGGCTCTAGTGGATGAATTTTTTGTCCAAGTTTTCAATGAAGAAATGGAAGCAGCCCGGAAAGCGGGAGATCTTGATAAGATCAGCAGGCTAAAACAAGTTGAGGAAGTGGTGGATCAAGCCAGCACGCCTCCACCTGAGGTGACATTGATCCAGGAGTTATTGGAAGTATCCACCTCCGACCAAGAGCTGAGTAAAAAACTTGACGAGCATAAAAATGATATTACCCCCGAGTTTATGGATATATTATCCAATTTGTTGGTCAGAACAGAGTCGGGTGAGGATGCTGAGTTAAAATCCCGCATGAATAAAGTATTCGGTGCTGCTATACGCATCACGATGTCTCAAAATCTAAGTTTAAATAAGAAATCGGGGCTGTCCCAAAAGTAGATGCGCGACCAGATATCATAATTGATTACCCCTGCGCTCTGACCGAAGACGCAGCATGTGAGCGTAGGGGATTTTTTTGGTGGAATTTATTCAAATTCCACCCCTACGCCGCTACGTTTTAGGATATATTCCACAATTGTGGCTTTTTAGACAGCCCCTTGATTTACCCGGTTATTAATAGTTTGGGTTGTCCAATCTCAACCCATGTCCACGTACAGTAACCAAAAATTGATGCATCGAGTTGATCGCCGAAAGGCGATCGCGTAATCGTCGAACCAGCGCATCCAAGGCTTGTTCAGATATGCCGACGACATCCTCTTTTCCCCACACTGCCTGGATTAATTCTGCACGTGTGACAACACGTCCGGGGTTGTCATACAGTAATTCCAATAATTGAAACTGCGAAACCGAGAGCGGCGGTAGAAGCTCATCATCCCCAATCCAAACCCGTCGCGAGCGTTTTTCCAGCCGGAGCAACCTGTTGACTGGAACAATCTCGGCAGGCCTTTCAGGCGGTAATTCTAAAGGCATCGTGGAATCGGAGCTCATATAAATAAACTGCTGGGCTAATGCTATCTGGATAACATCCCCATCTTGGAGAATGACCGGTTCCATTACCTCCAGTCCATTGATATGGGTGCCATTCTTGCTACCAAGATCTTCCAATTGAACGCCTTGAGGTAGGGTGATAAACCTTGCATGATATCGGGAGACCTGACGATTTTGGATAACCACATTGCAGGAATCATCCCGCCCGACGATGACATCACCTTTAATGATCCAACGTTGGCCGTTTAATGGTCCGGTTTGTGCGATTAATAAGGGAAAGTCTTCAGTCTCCAGTGCCATTTCTTAATCCTCGATATATATCTCTGGAAACCAGCGAACGAACTGCGATGAAATAATATATCACCAATTATAGCTAAGGAAAAATCGGTAATTCCCGTTTGGTTAAGTTTACCACGATAGCCTTGCTGGCAGCTATTAAATTACCCGGGGTAATCAGTATTTCGTTCCCCCAAACCCCAGCCCCAACTGCCAGGATGGACTGATTCATCATATCTGAATCCAGGAATGACCTGAACCCATCCGGTTGCCAAGAAAACGGAGGAATGGATCCGATCTTATAACCCGTGGTCTCAATTACTCTCTCAGGGCTGGCAAGCTGAATATTCCGGGAACCGATAACTTTTTTCAAATAACCGGAGATTACGTTTTGGTCACCACCCACCATGACGAGTACCTGTTCACCTTTGTCCGTCTCGAAGACCAGGGTTTTAATCGCCTGATGTTCACTCAACCCTAAGGCATTAGCTACGCTCGAGGCACCCTTTGGGGTAGAAGATGGGAAACTGGCGATCGAATATGGGATATGAAGACGATCAAGGAAATTATGGGCTGGAAGCATATAAATATTATATCGTTTAATAGATTTGCTGCCACGGGTTTCTCAAGAACCCCAATCTTTCGACAACCAAAGGTATAATATCTCCATCCGAAACGCCATCGGATAAAAAAAACATGCCGACGCCCTTGAAGACTGGAGAAGTCCTGAGAAGTCGCTATAAAATTCGGAGGACGATTGGGCACGGCGGAATGGGCAGTATCTATCTTGCGGATGATCTTCGCCTGGAAGGGCGACAATGTGCGCTTAAAGAGGTTGAGCATGACCGCACATTACCGCAGGAAATAGTCCAACAAGCCCGTGAACAATTCTTCCGAGAAGCGACGGTATTAGCGCGCCTAGATCATCCGAACCTCCCCAAGGTATCTGATTACTTTTCAATTGGACCACGCGATTACCTGGCAATGGATTTTGTACCAGGGAAAGATTTAAGAACATTGATGATGGAAGCGCGCCAACGGGGGAATTTCCTGACCGAAACGGAGGTGCTTTCATGGGCAAATCAAATTGCAGAGGCTTTAAGCTACCTGCACAATCAAACCCCACCCATCTTGCATCGAGATATTAAACCCAGCAATCTCAAGGTTACCCCCAGCGGATTGATTAAATTAGTTGATTTCGGTTTGGTGAAGATTCTAGCTTCAGAGGAAATGACGATCACGATATTACAGGGGCGCGGTACTGCACTTTATACTCCCTTGGAACAATATGGGGGAGATACCGGTCATACCGATAGGCGCAGTGATATTTATGCCTTTGGAGCCACGCTCTATCATTTACTTACCAACCAACCACCTGTGGAAGCACGTGAGCGGTTTTTACACCCAGAGAACCTGACCCCTCCCCGGCAGATCAATCCAGAAATCAGTGTTCGAACTGAAAAGGCAATCTTGTGGGCAATGAACCTTCACCCAGATGAGCGTCCACAGGATATTGAGGCTTTACGTCAGGCATTAATCGGGAATTGGATTCCCCCCATTCGTCCATCCAAAAAGCCACAGGCCCCATCATTAAGGATGATCCTCTCTGCCACGCGTGAACAGAGTCTTGCTCTGGGTAGCAGCAGCGCTTATCGTATTCAGTTTAATTATTACTTTGGCTCGTTAGCCTGATACCGGTTTGACTCTACGAAGCTCCATCATCTGCCAGACCCACACAGCCCCTGCTCCAATCACCGCTCCAATCAGTACAAATAACATTACACCCCAGGTTCCCATTTGCTCTATCATCGACTTACTTCCAGGCATATTGATCGCCAGGTAGACATAGGTAAACATACCCCCAATCAACGGAAGCAATGCGGCTCTCACTCCCCAGCGTAATCCGCTTTTTAGATTGATCAGCCAATAGTTGGCTCCACTGATCAGGGTAGTCACAATCAAAGCGACCAACCAATCTCCGAAATTAACATTACCTTGATTAGGGACATTGACGGGTATCGTAGTGGATTGCGGCGTAGGCGTTAAAGTGATGGTTGGCGTGGTGGTAGGAGTTGATGATGGTGTTGGCGATTGCGTAGCCGCTTGGGGTGTTAAGGTAATACTTTCAGGTGGGACCTCGAAAATAAGGACATCTGAATTGATCGCTGATCCACTATCTGCACGGATGGAATTCTCTCCAGATTGGTCAATTAAGAGTGTCCCTCGGGCAATTCCCTGAGAGGTTAGTGCTTCAACGATTTGTGCAGGCACATTTTCACCATCATGATATAGATTGAAGTGCACTATTGTCCCATCTGGTACCTGGTTCCCATTGTGATCGAGAATAATCCCTGATACAACTGCAATAGGGTCTCCAATTTTCATGGTGACTGGAACTGGCGATGGCGTTTGGGTGCCTTCAACTGGTGGTGTAACTTGTATATCCTGATATATATGGATCACCTGATTGGGATCAGGTGAGGTCGCATCGAGAATCTCATAACCGATCCCCGGAACGGATACCGGGAGGTTACCAGAAGGCTGGATTTCATGAAATAGGATTCTGGCTGCGATTTCTATAAATGAGCTGGAACGACTATACAGGGCATAATAAGCAGATAACTTCGAGATGTCTGTTGCGTCGAGTGCGTAAGGTTCACTCAGTGCAAAAACGATCAAACGTTTCCCTTGAATGAGATCAGGGCGTAAATCAAGGAATTGACGTAAGGCGAGGGACACTGGGACATCACTCGTGACGTTATCCATTGTGAATACGATCCAATCCGCAGCACGGAGATCATTTTCAATTTGCAACATCCCCGTGCCAGAATTAAGCATATCGGATAGATCTTGAAAGGTATACGAAGTCAGGTTACCTGGTATGACTTGATTGCTACCGCTATACAATCGTATCACCGCATTTTTAAATGCCTCAACATCTAATGATGATTGTTGACGGCATGTACTGCATTGTTGGTACACTCTCGTATCACTGATAAAAACGATGGAATCATCCCTGGCAGGCGGGGCTGGGATGGCAATATTTAGCTCATCGGGGGATGGGCTGATCAGACTGGCAGCCTGCTGTGCAATATTGAAAGTCACTTTGGAAGAAAGGCCGATTGAATTCAAAACGTCTGCACTCGGTAGCGTCGACGTAACTGCAAATGAGTTATTGTATATTCTTAATTTAAGTTTCAGAATACGCAGCACAGATTGGTCTACGCGCTGGGCAAAGGCTGGATCTTCGCGATATTTCTGGGCAAAAAAAGCCAGAGTTCGCGTGTACGAGCGTATAGACGTCTTCATCGCCACTGGAGAGGAAATTATCCAGGTAAAGTAAATCGTTTCCAGCAAGGAAAGCATCGCGCGCAACCAGTGGCCCGTTGAAGGTTTGACCACTGGGATCGTAAAAACGCCTTACTGCACGGCTGCCGAGATTATCACTGATCATTACACCACCGCTTTGCCTCCAGGTATCGAAAGCTGGCAAAGCCATCAATTGTGAAAATGCCTGGGGATCAAAACTGACCGGCCGAGTGGTTGCGCGTATGTTACCTTGAAATCCTTGATAACGAATATGCGAAACTAGCAATGCATCCGTCGTAGAAATAGAATCGGGAGCATTGCCGGTGACTGCAAAGAAAGGTGCTAAATCAATTTGTTTTAGCTGTTCAAGGGAGGAGAGGACAGTTGCAACCTCTTCCTCTGGCAATCGATCTGAGCCACCAAAACCAGGAAAATGTTTGGCTGCCACCACCATCTTCCCATTGCTCCCTTCGTGAACGCCGGCGATATAAGCTTGACCTAACGCTCCTACCCAAAATGGATCTCCCCCGAATGTCCTTATACCCAGATCACCCCCACTATCGGAGCTCGGGGCTTCTAGCACATCCAGTGAAGGTCCTAGCAATAGGTTAAATCCCAATCCAGCGAGCTCTTTCCCGAGCACATTACCCACTTGCCGGCTTAATTCAATGCTCCAGGTTGCCCCCAATGCCATCTGACTCGGCAAAGAGGTCACTCCGCTGAGGATTTGATCGTAAGGATAGCCATCACCTTCCTGCGAAATGCCGATTAACAAGGGGACATAAACTGGGAAATACGGTTCATTCGTCTCAGGGCTGAGTTGCTCGGTTTGAGAAGCACTATACTCATCTCTTTGGAGCTGATCAGTCAGGCTTTGGGCAATTACCAGGGTTTGGTCTGCACCAACAAAATTATCATTATCGGATTTTAATATAACACCACCTAGATGATAATTGACGATCAGGTTATATATTTGAGCACCCGTGGTTGAGGCCATTGCCGCCTCTGGGCCAGTAAAAGTTACCAGGAAAAGCTGACCCACCCGTTCCTCAGGGGTAAGCTGATCCAACAATGCCTGTGCTTGTTCGTCACCTGAGCTAGTCTGTCCAGCGGGTGCGGCATTCCCGATAGAAAGAGGGATGAGCAGGGATAATATTATGGCGAAAAAGAATATCTTCCGGACAACAGAGCGCATTTTCTTCCTGGTAAATAATACACAATCTACTTTTACTCAATTTATAGCCAGAGTACCTTCTCAGCCTCAATAATTCTGTGCAATTGCTCCCGCCGGGATGAGCCACTCAACGTTTCAAGCTGGCGAATGTTCAATGGGTCGATCTCAGTACGAAGCAGTTTCAGCTCATCATCTGAGGGTGCCAAGGTTTCCATTACATCAGGAGATATCTCAAGCGGAAATCCTGTATGGGCCTGGATTTTTTCAATCGTCACACCACGATGGAATGAGGTTATACGCAAACGACCATTGGCAAAATCAAATTGACCCAGGTCGGTAATTAGATATCGAGGTCCATTGCCATGCTTGCGCGCAGAATTATGCCCGAGTCCGGCACAAAAGTCAAGCTGGGGAACAAAGGTGACCCTGGAGTGCCGGGGAACATATAACATGACATCATTCAGAAAAGTTGTGACATCCGGTATTCCGCCTGTACCGGGTAATCGTAGTCTGGGATGGTGAAAATCTTTTCCAAAGGCGATGTTATTGAAATTTCCGTAAGGATCAATTTGGGCAGGACGAAAAAATTCCAGCGGACGCAATGTGGGCAATACATCACAGACAGCCCTGGCAAAGCCGACATTAACTAAAGAGCGATCTAACCACAACCGTTCAACCTGGCTGAGGCTCAGCGGAGCGGGCTGCCGGCATATCCCCTGCCCAATTGCAGAAGAAAAATAAATGTTGGGTGCATGCGTGCGGCGGGCAAGTAAATAAGCTGCAGCGACCAACGGGGTAGCAATCCCCTGTGCGACCAATTCTCCATCTCGCACCTGGCGAGACATGCAAACAACCATATATTCATCAGGAGATATATCCATTTATTTACTTCTTTTTGTGAAATTATAAATTCGGATCATTGATGATCTGGGTATGGTCCTCTGTGGGTATATTACCACCAGATAATACTACTACAGCGGGTCTGGCTGTTATCCGCCCAGAAATTACAGCTGCCAGGGCTACTGCAGCTGATCCTTCGATACGTTCATGATAAGTGAACCAGGCATGTTTGATCGCTTTACGGATCTCAGTCTCAGTGACCAGGATAAAGTCGGTCACGAAGTTCTTGACGATAGGAATGGTGACCGATCCTTCTTCCACAGGGCCGGCTAAGCCGTCTGCGAGGCTGGGCAACTCTACCACACCTTTTTGAGTGCCATGATGGTAAATTTGATACAGAAAAGATGAGGCTTCTGATTGAACCGCGACTAACCTCGGTGAAGGGTTCAGTTCCTGAAGCGCGCAGCCAATCCCTGAAACAAGACCGCCTCCCCCGGCGGGAATGATCCAGCAGGTCGAGGCTGGATTGGGCATTTCTTTTATTACTTCCAGGGCAATTGTTCCCTGTCCAGCAATGATCAAACCGTCATTATATGGCGATACCCACGTAGCACCGGTGGCATTAGCATAAGATATTCCTGCTTGCTCTGCTTCACCATATCCACCTGGAACGAGTTGAATTTCGGCGCCCAGGTCGCGCATGGCTTGGAGTTTATTATGCAGGGCATGTTCAGACGCAAAAATAATGGCACGCGCATGTTTCATGTTAGCAGCTAATGCAACTCCCTGACCATGATTACCAGCAGAGGCAGTCACCAATCCGCGTTCGAGCTCCCAATCTTGCAGAGATAGAATTTTGTTCAGTGCACCACGGGCTTTGAACGAGCCCGTCACTTGATGATTTTCCCACTTCAGGTATAAACTGTTTATAGGATCATAGGTTAATGGGGTTTTGTGAACATATGGGCTAATTCGTGCGTATGCTTGTTGTAACCAGGCATTAGGGATCATGGAATTATCGGGTTTTCTGCAGCCAACACTTTCTTTGCCAGGAGTGGGTCATTTGAAAAAATTCCATCAACACCGGCAGTAAAAAGCTTCCGCATTATATCGGGTTCATCAACTGTCCATGCATGAATTCGGCACTTTGCCTGATGAGCAATCTGGACCAGGTTGAGGCTGACATCCTTGTAAAATGGATGGATGGCGAAGAATGGACCGAATTTGATCAGCTTTGATTGAAAAGTCAATGCTGCACAGCCAGGAAAGGTCAAGAAACCCAGGGGAACCTTGGGAAGCAGATTACGCGCCTTGATTAGAGCAATCATATTGAATGAGGAGAACAATACACTCGAATCAAGGTTATGTTTCTTCACCAATGCGACAACTTTATCCGGTAATTCGTCGGTTGGAGAAGAGTAATTGGTAAACTCCACGTTGATAAATGTCTGTCGTCCCACGACTTCAAACACCTCATCCAATGTGGGGATTTTTTCTGGTTTGAAGAATGGAGGGAATTTTGAGCCTGCATCCAACCCCTTTATTTCTTTCAGGGTCAGTGATTTTATTCTACCTGTGCCATATGTGGTTCGATCGACGGTGTCGTCATGGATCACCACCACCTGGCCATCTGCGGTCAGCTTGACATCCAGCTCTATTCCATCTGCATGCTGGGAAACTGCGGTCTTGAAAGCTGCAATTGTGTTCTCAGGTGCATAGGTACTGGAACCCCGATGTGCAAATATAGTTGGTCGATTAAGATCAACAAATGAAAGATTGTTATTTATTTCTGGCATGGGATCGATTTATAACTCTACGAAGTAAGCACTCGCCGCTCTATCGATCAGGTCGCGTGTCATGGATGGTTCAACACCCAGGTAACGGGCGATATCGAGAATCTGATCACATAGATCGCGCGGGTGTGAACCACGTAATTTACGAGCTCGTTTGATATACCATTCCTGGAGCAGATACGCCAGACCTTCATCGTTATACTGAACACCTTTTGCTGAAGCAACCCGGGTAAAGATCTCGCGATATTCATCAAAACTCGGGTCGCCAACCTCAATCTTATGGCGAAGTCGTCTTAAGAACGCTTCATCCACCAGGTCGCGTGGAGGTAGATTGGTTGAAAATACGACCAGAACATCAAACGGGACCTCGATCTTTCTTCCTGTATGCAGGGTCATGAAATCGATGCGATTTTCAAGAGGCACAATCCAACGGTTAAGTAAATCTCGAGGACGAACAAGCTGCCTGCCAAAATCGTCAATTAGAAGAATGCCACCATTGGCTTTCATCTGAAAGGGTGCTTCATAAAATTTGTGTACATCGTCGAAAACCAAATCAAGACCGGATAAGGTCAACTCACCACCGGTGACGATGAAAGGTCGTCTGATGCGGATCCAGCGCAAATCACGCCTACCGTTCGTACGGTTGGCAGCTGAACCTGCGTTGGAAGGTTCCTCAGCTGATAATTGATGATTTACTAAATCGTATATCTTAATTACTTGCCCATCGATATAGATGGCATAGGGAATATACATGCTTTCATGCAGAATCATATTCCCGATTGCCCTGGCAACACTGGTTTTGCCATTCCCAGGAGGTCCATACATAAAAATTGAGGTACCTGAATTGACGGCCGGGCCAATGCGCTGAAAGGTCGATTCGGGGAGCACCAGGTGAGAAAGCCCTTGATGGATCATACGACTGGAAACCGTTGGCCGACCCTGGGCCTGGCGCATGACCAATTCATTGTATTCCTGGATTGGTACTGGAGCAGGTCCAGCATATTGGCTGCGTTCCATAGCTTCGCGGGCACGGTCACTACCTGCACCGGTTATGGCGTATAAATATGCACCTTCTCCAAGGCCCATTTGAGAGGCTTTTACTTCCACGAATTTATCGCGTTTTAGATTTTCAAGGATCAGATCAAGAATACCCGTGAATGGGAGAGCCATTTCCTCTGCAATTTTAAAACCTGTGAGGTAACCCTGGAAATAAAGAACTTTCAGAGCCAGGTCTTGCAACCAGAGTGTTGACAGACCAGTATCTTCAATATTTTCCAGAATGGGAGGCGTAAATATACCACTTCCGGTTCCCATCATGGGCTTCGCACGTGTAGATGCATCCATCACGCAACCTCCTTTGTAATTGGGCGTACAACAAGTAATCTAGATGATTATAGCATGCCAGGCGAAATTTATTGAATTTATATTGCGAGATTATAGGATAAAATTATCCAAAGGATATACTCCATTGATGAAATTTTCAATTATTATCCCCGTATATAATGAAGTTAAAACCGTCCGAGAGATCATCCGTCGAGTTCAAGCTACCGGATTGGCGGATGAAATCCTCGCTATCGATGATGGCTCCACCGATGGTAGTCGAGAAGTATTGGAGAGCCTCAGTTCAGACGGGAGCATTAAGGTCATTGTCCATGATCATAACCAGGGGAAGGGGAGAGCGGTCAGGACGGGGATTCAAAATTCAAGCGGTGATTTAATCTTAATTCAGGATGCCGATTTGGAGTATGACCCACGTGAATATCCCAAACTGTTAAAACCAATCCAGGAGGGAATTGCTGATGTAGTGTACGGATCCAGATTCCTGGGAGCTGGCCGGAGACCAGTTTTATTTTGGAATATGGTAGCCAATAAGATATTAACCCTGGCCACCAATATACTTTACAATAATATCCTGACCGATATGGAAACAGGATATAAGCTGTTTCGCCGTCAGGTGGTTCAAGATATGCCTCTGCGTGCTCGAGGATTTGATTTTGAGCCTGAATTTACCGCCAAAATCCTTAAACGCAAAGCCCGACTTTATGAAGTGCCGATAACATTTAATCCACGCGATTATTCAGAAGGGAAAAAGATCAAACTGAAAGATGCCTTTATAGCAATGTGGACGATCGTTAAATATCGCTTTGTCGATTAAAGTGGGGGTAATAGTTAGTGGTTGGATTCTCTGATATCTTTGACATTTAATTGCAAATTGACTTGACCGTTGAATTCATTGAGCTCGAATGTAAACATTAAATCAATCCGGGGAGGAAGTTGCGCGATCCAATGCCCTTGCCGGAAAGCAATGGCATCATAAGTAATCTTTCCATCGGTTACTGCAAGTTTTAGATGGGAGCTATCTGCCCCAATAGCTTTCTGACGTGTTACTTTTAGTCCACTCGACATAAAGATGGGTGCAGGATTTCCCATACCTGTAGGCTGCAGCCAATTGAGATATTTCAATAAATCTGGTTTGAGCTCCGATAGGGGAACATCCATCTCGGCGAAGATTTTTTGGCGCAGGTCCAAATCCTTCAATTGCTTGTTTGCAATATCACGTAGACGTTCAATCAAAGTAGGAAGCAGGTCATTACGGACTGTAAATCCTGCCGCAGCAGCATGACCCCCATGATGGTCTAACAAATCTTTGCATTGGTCTAACGCATGTGTGATGTGAAATTCTGGAATGCTTCTGCAAGAAGCCCGGGTATAGACATCACCAATACTGGCAATTATCGACGGTCGATAATACTGTTCGGTCAGACGTGAAGCCGCTAACCCAACAACGCCGGAGTTGTACTCTGGATCTGCAGCAAATAACAGAAGTGGCACTTGATCATCAATGATGACCTGTTTTTCAGCCTTGGCAAGAATTTCACGTGTGATCCTCTGACGTTCGCGATTTTGAATTTCGAGCCATTGTGCCAGCTGACCTGCCTGCATGGGATCTAGCGAAGTTAACAGGCTTAATGAGGCTAAAGCAGATTCCAGTCTGCCTGAAGCATTTATTCTTGGTGCCAGTGTAAAGCCGATATCTGTTGAATTGATCCTTGAAGGATTCAGCCCGGAGACCCCAATCAGCGCCATCATACCCTGGCGAATGGGTTGGCGGATATATTCCAAACCAGAACGGACCAGAGAGCGATTTTCACCTGTTAATGGGACCATGTCAGCAACTGTGCCAAGTGCAACCATATCCAAATAATCACGCGAATCAAGCTTGGGATATTGTCCTGATAGGGCTAACGCTTCAACCAATTTATATGCCAGCCCGACACCTGCCAGGTTCTTTTCGGGGTAAAGGTCACCAGGTTGTTTCGGGTTAATCACTGCGAAAGCGTTTGGAAGCGTGTCAAGAGGAGTATGGTGGTCAGTGATAATCAAGTCTATCCCGACATTATTTACATAATCTGCTTCTTCCCATGAGCGGATCCCGCAATCCACGGTTATGATCAGATTTGTCCCTTCATCAGCCAGCAAGTGCAAAGCTTCAAGATTCAAGCCATACCCTTCATCAAACCGATTGGGGATATATTCCCTTACCTCTGCGCCAAGAGATTTCAAAGCTGTCCCCAATAATGCTGTTGCAGTCACACCATCAGCATCGTAGTCGCCATATACCACAATCTTTTCATGCTTTTTAATGGCGTGGCTGATACGATCCACAGCCTTGGGTAGGTTGAGTATATTAACTGGCTCACAGCCCGGTGGCGTTTGAGCTTCCAAGTAAATGCGTGCTTGTTCGTGCGTATGGTAGCCGCGGTTATAAAGAATTTGTTGGAGGATAGGGGGATAACCACTCAGCTCTTGAATGGCTTCTGGTGGAGGTGCAGATGCCACCTCCCATCGCTTGGTCATTATGGGCATGGTGGCGGTTCGTTCAGCTTTTGGGCCAGAGCCAATGCACCCATCAGTCCCACATCATCCCCCAATGCAGCTGTGGTTAACGTTAGATTATCCAGGTATTTTTTGGATATCACATGCTCACTCATGGCTATCCGGAGTGGGCCGAGTAACGCCTCTCCACTTCGAGAGACACCACCTCCAATGATAACCATGGTGGGGTTAAAAATATGCAAGTAGTCAGCAATTGCGATCCCCAGGAATGTGCCACCCCGCGCAAGTGCAGCCTTAGCAAGCTTGTCACCCTGGTTGGCTGCTAGTGAAATTTCTTTTGCGCTTATAGGTCGATTTGACGGTAATGAAGACGGAATCCCCTGGCTCAGCTCTTGTTCAACCCAGCGTGCAATGGCTGGACCAGACGCAACAGATTCCAAATGGCCACGTTGACCACAACTACACAATGGTCCATCGGGGATCACGGTGACGTGTCCCAGCTCTGCAGCAAGACCATGGGCTCCCAGCAACAATTGGTTATCAATAATTACCCCTCCACCAATCCCTGTGCTCACGGTAATATACATTAAATGTCGATGACCGATCCCTGCACCAAACCGCCATTCACCCAGAGCAGCCAGGTTTGCATCATTTCCGATTGCCACAGGAACATTGAAGCGATCTTGAATTAGCTTTTTTAGTGGCAGGTTGGTCCAGCTTGGGATGTTTGGTGCTTCATATACTATACCTTCAAAGGGATCAAGCGGACCGGGTGCCGCAACGGTTATCGCTACCAGCTCTTCACCCTTCGGAAGGATCTCAGCAATCAGGTTGATAAGCCGCTCGTGAGGTGAATCAGGTCCTTTCGTATTGATGCGCTTTACCAGTGTGGGTTTTTGACTTTCGATTGGGAAACAAGCCGCGCGTATATGGGTTCCCCCAACATCAGCGACGACGAAGTTTCTGACCATGCAGCAAAGTATAGCATAAATTATTGTTGACGAGATACCTAAAGGCTGCTATCATCAAGGGTTGGAATGAGAAAGAATAACTCGAACACCCCAAAAAAAGAATGGAAACGCCTGTTCAATCCACTCCGGTGGCTGGTTCCTGGCCTGGGAGTAAAACGTTGGATTGTGGTAATCCTTCTTGGAACCACCTTGCTCGGTGTTGGTCTGGCAGTATTAGTTTTAGAGGTTTACCGTACTGCACCTGAAACCTGGTGGTTGCCGTTATTATCCATCGCATCTCTACGAGTTCTAAGCCGTCCACTAAGGGCATTGATCTTTGGTGGATTGGGCGTTGGATTGGTGCTGCTTGGGATTTGGAAGATTAACCGTTCCTTATTGGCTCCTTATCGCCGAACTGGGAAGGGCGTGCTGGATGAGCTTACTGACCACCGCAGAAAAGAACATGGTCCACGCATCGTGACGATCGGAGGTGGGCATGGGCTAGCCACCCTTCTGAGAGGTTTGAAGAATTATAGCTATAATATCACTGCGGTTGTGACGGTGGCTGATGATGGGGGATCTTCAGGTAGGCTGAGACGAACACAAGGCATACCGCCTCCCGGTGATATTCGTAACTGTCTGGCTGCATTGTCCAACGACGAAGCACTGATGACTCAGCTCTTCCAATACAGGTTTTCGGAAGGGAATCCAGAGCTGGATGGTCATCCTTTTGGAAATTTGTTCATCAGCGCTTTATCAGAAATTACTGGCAGCTTCGAGGAAGCTGTAGTCGAATCTGGTAAAGTCCTGGCAGTTCATGGGAGGGTGCTACCGGCAACATTGCATGATGTGCGTTTGGTAGCCGATATGCAGCTGCCTCACAGTATCGGTGAGGTTAGAATCGAAGGTGAAAGTACCATTCCTAAATTCCCGGGTGATGTCCAGCGCGTATGGCTTGAACCGAACAACCCAGCCGCATACCCTCAAGTGATCCAGGCAATTCTGGCAGCAGAATTAATCGTGATTGGACCAGGCAGTTTATTCACCAGCATTCTTCCGAACTTGTTAGTACCTGATATTGCTGCAGCCATCCAGGCTAGCCGGGGATTAAAGATCTATGTGTGCAATGTAGCAACCCAGCCCGGGGAAACGGAAGGGTATAGCTGTGAGGACCATGTTAAGGTCCTGAATGATCATGTTGGTGGCTCAATTTTTGATATTGTTGTAACTAATAGTCAATATGAAGGACAATTAGCTACTGGGACTGAATGGGTAAAAACAGTTCCAGAGACTGAGGCAGAATATCCCATTTATAGCGCAGATTTGGTGGATGAATTACAACCCTGGAGACATGATTTATCAAAATTAGCCCGGGTGCTTATCAATTTATTTCAAGAACGCACAGGACCTTTGATAGAATAGGACAAATATTGTATTCTCAATATCAATCACAGTAGCGTGAATAAAAAATTTCAGCTGCTGAAAATAACTTTGTACGGAGGTACATATGACCACAAAAGTAGGAATTAACGGATTTGGACGGATTGGAAGACAGGTACTAAAAGCGATCAGAGATTATTATCCTGATACTCTGGAAGTCATAGCATTCAATGATATCGGCGACTTAAAGACCATGGCACATTTATTGAAATACGACAGTAACTATGGTCGTTTCGATGGCACGGTCGAAGTCAAAGATGATGGATTGTTCGTTGATGGCAAAGTTGTAAAAGTTTTCAAGGAAACTGATCCCTCCAATATACCCTGGGGTTCACTTGGGGTTGATATCGTCATAGAAAGTACTGGACTGTTCACGATTAAGAGTGACGGGGTCAATAAAAAAGGTAAAACGGTAAAAGGCGCAGAGAATCACATCACCAAAGGTGGTGCGAAGAAGGTGATTATTACTGCGCCTGCCGAAGGAGAAGATTTAACCATCGTTTTGGGTGTAAACGAGAAGATGTATGATCCCAAGATTCATCATGTCATCTCGAATGCCTCCTGTACGACCAATGGTCTTGCTCCGGCGGTTAAAGTCGTCCATGACAAGTACAAGATCGTGCGTGGGTTTATGACCACTATCCATGCTTATACCAACGATCAGAAAATTTTGGATTTACCCCACAGTGATTTACGACGGGCGCGTGCTGCTGCGCTCAACATCATACCTACGACAACCGGCGCTGCGAAAGCCATCAGCCTGGTTATCCCCGATCTAAAAGGCAAGATGGATGGATATGCATTACGCGTGCCGACACCGACGGTGTCGATTATTGACCTAACTGTCGAGCTTGAAACGAGCACAACAACGGAGGAATTACGCCAGGCGTTCCGAGATGCTGCTGCCGGTCCGTTGAAGGGCATTTTACAGGCAATAGATGAACCCCTGGTGAGCACTGATTTTAAGGGTGATCCGCATAGCTCCTCGGTCGATTTACCATTCACCATGGTCTTAGGCAAAGAAAAGAATAATTTTGCCAAGATCGTAGCCTGGTATGATAATGAATGGGGTTATTCTGTACGTACTGCAGATTTAGCAGCCTTATTGGCAAAATACTTGTAAACAGATAAAAGGATACGGATGGCTATGCTGCCATCCGTATTTTGTTCATTATGGAGGAAATATGTTCAAAAAGAAATCCATTACTGATATTAACGTAAAGGGAAAACGGGTATTGGTACGAGTGGATTACAACGTCCCGATAAAAGATAATAAAGTAGTTGATGATACGCGTATCGTAGCTGCCATGCCAACACTAAACTACTTGCTTGAACACGGTGCAGCGGTGATCTTATGCTCCCATCTTGGGCGACCCAAAGGTGGACCTGACCCAAAATTCTCCCTCCGTCCCGTTGCTGCTCATCTAAGCGGATTACTTGGAAAACCGGTCGCATTTGCCAATGATTGTGTTGGACCGGTCGCAGAGGCAGCTGCCAAGGCACTTAAACCAGGCGATGTTTTAGTTCTGGAAAACACCCGCTTTCATCCAGAAGAAGAGAAAAATGACCCCCAGATGGCCAAAAATTTAGCTGCTTTAGCAGATATCTATGTCAATGATGCATTTGGGTCTGCTCACCGAGCACATGCTTCCACGGAGGGAGTAGCACACTACCTGCCTGCTGTGGCAGGTTTCCTTATGGAGAAGGAAATCCAATATCTTGGTCAGGCAATCGCTAACCCAAAACGTCCATTCATAGCCATCTTGGGTGGTGCAAAGATCAGTGACAAAATCGGAGTCATTCGGAATTTGTTAATCAAGGCGGATCTAATCTTGATCGGTGGGGGAATGGCAAATACCTTTTTCAAAGCACAGGGCTATCCAATTGGAGATTCGTTGTGCGAAGATGAAGCCTTGGAGACTGCTAGTCAGCTACTAAAATCTGGTGCCACTCACTTACGCCTACCGGTGGATGTAGTTATTGGCGACAAGTTTGATGCTGAGGCAGAGAAGAAGGTCATTGTAATGGGCCCTGTACCGGACGGCTGGCGTATTCTCGATATCGGTCCAGCGACGGTCGCGGCGTTTAGTAAGTCCATTTCTACCGCTGCAACGGTTGTTTGGAATGGTCCTATGGGTGTCTTTGAGTTCCCGCGTTTTGCTGAAGGAACGGTTGGAATTGCTAAAGCTGTTGCGGAGAGTAAAGCAGTCTCCATCATTGGTGGGGGCGATTCAGTCTCAGCCATCAATCAGGCAGGTCTGGCAGATAAGATCACACACATCTCAACCGGCGGTGGAGCTTCTCTTGAGATGCTGGAGGGTATTGATTTGCCAGGTTTGGTTGCGTTGCAAGATAAGTAATGAACTGATCAGCGTCTCCCCAGAATTAAATTAACCTGGGGAGGCGTTGTTGCAGCTGAGATAATCCTGTTCCATCCATAACAAAGGCTACAGCTTATGATGCTGCACTCTGCTGAGATTCATTGGATGATTCAAGGTGTGGGTCGGTGATATCGACCAGAATAACAATCTAGAGAGTATTTCTTGAGGTGAATATGCGTCGTCCTTTCGTTGCAGGAAATTGGAAAATGTATAAAACGGTAGCAGAAACGCGGCTCTTGCTGGCTGAATTATTACCAGGTTTAACTACCATCCAGGGGGTTGAGATTGTTTTATGCCCTCCATTCACATCTATATTACCGATGGCAGCCTTATTACAAGGAACTTCAATCGGAGTTGGCGCTCAAAACATGCATTGGGAAGCATCCGGTGCGTATACGGGTGAAATCGCTCCTCCGATGCTGGCAGAGTTCTGTAAATATGTAATCATCGGGCATTCCGAGCGGCGAGCCTACTTTGGTGAAACGGATAAAACTGTGAACCAGAAAGTAAAAGCGGCTTTTGAAAATGATCTTGTACCCATCTTGTGTGTTGGTGAAACCCTCGAAGAAAATGAAGCTGGAAGGACACCGGAAGTCGTGCGGAGGCAGGTGAAAGTTGGGTTGGATGAGGTGGACGCAAAATCTATTGAATCACTCGTGATTGCTTACGAGCCAGTATGGGCGATTGGAACCGGGCGCGCAGCGACGGCAATAGGGGCTAATGCTGTAATCGCAGATTTCATTCGTGATACGTTGAAACAATTGTATGGTGAAGGGTTAGCTCAGACTGTACGCGTATTGTATGGTGGCTCGGTAAAAGCAAATAATGCGGTAGAATTTTTCCAACAAAATGATATTGATGGTGCCCTTGTTGGGGGAGCAAGCTTGAAAGCTTCAGAATTCATCGCCATCGCCGAGGCCGCTGCCCATTAATGCAAATAGTAGACTGGGGTACTCTCCTTTACTTGTTGCTTTTACTGGTACCCATGATCTATCTTCAAAGATTCCTGCAGCGCGAGATTCAAGCCATCTTTTTATTGCTCACCCGCCAACCAGAAATATCTGTGGCACTATTTTCACTTCTATTCTTTCCGGGAGTACTCCTGCATGAAATTAGCCATTTTCTCATGGCACGTCTATTAGGCGTCCGGACGGGAAGATTTTCCATCATCCCTAAAAAGCTAGAAGGTGGTCGGCTTCAGCTTGGTTTCGTGGAAACCGCGAAAACAGATTTCTTGCGAGATGCATTGATTGGCGTAGCGCCATTACTCACGGGTGGAATATTTGTTGCTTATGCGGGAGTATCACGCCTGGGACTGAACACACTCTGGCTTAACCTGACCCAAGGGCAATTAAATGCAATCAATCAGGCGATTACGTCTATTGTAGTCCGACCTGATTTTTGGTTATGGTTCTACCTGATCTTTGCAGTCAGCAGCACCATGTTACCTTCTGCCTCCGACCGAAGAGCGTGGGTGCCGCTTTTGGTCGTATTCCTGGGTTTAGTGGGATTGATCCTGTTGGTCGGCGCTGGACCCTGGTTACTGACCAGGTTTGGATCAACTTTGATGGCTGCAATTGATGCGGTATTCATGGTTTTCGGTATCACGGTAATCATCCACCTGATCCTTTCGCCACCGATGTGGTTGATACGAAAAATAATCTCACGCGTGGTCGGTTTACGCGTGGTTTAGTGTTGGAGTGTTTTATAATATCGTTAATATAATTAGGTCGGCATAGTATGTTATCGTTAGCCACGAATATGCTAGCTTATGATAAAGTAAGAAAACCTAGGAGAATTTTGTTATAGATGGCAGATCATTGGTACGCATTACGCAGTAAGCCACAAAAAGAGGATGTGGTTTGGAAACAAGTGCGCGATCGTGGATTCGAGGCGTTCTATCCTCGCTTGCGTGTCAATCCAATCAACCCGCGGGCACGTAAATTCAAGCCATATTTTCCAGGTTATCTCTTTGTGCGGGTGGATATCGAGACTGCGGGATTATCTACCTTTCAATGGTTACCCCATTCGATAGGTTTAGTAAGTTTTGGAGGTGAGCCTGCACCGGTACCCGATAACCTGGTCAATGCCATCATGCGCAGAGTCAAAGAAATTACCGAAGCAGGCGGGGAGGTATTCGACGACCTGCATAAGGGGGATGTCGTTCGGATTGGCTTTGGTCCCTTCGAAGGGTATGAAGCGATTTTTGACGCACGCCTTCCGGGAACTGAACGCGTGCGCGTTTTGTTGGAGTTTTTAACCAATCGTTATGTGCCTATCGAATTGGATGCGAGCCATCTTGAACCGAAAAAGCATTCGTAAATCATCGTTGATAATGTAACTGAGCCGGTAAATGAATGTAAAGATAGGACAAGCTTTTCAATATGAAATGGTAGAAAAACAAGTGTAGATTTCGAATCATGATTGCGATATTATTTGTCTGTACTGCGAATATCTGCCGTTCACCCATGGCAGAGGGATTATTAAAAAAAATTGTCTCAGAGCGAGCTGATGCTGATGAGTGGCATATTGAATCAGCCGGTGCCTGGGCATACGAGGGTAATCCTGCTGCAGTACTATCCAGTGCAGTCATGGAAAAAAAGGGGATAGACATAAGTGCTCATCGTTCCAAGCCAACCAGCTTGGAATTATTAAATAGTTTTGACCTTGTGCTTACCATGGAAGATGAGCATAAAAAGTACCTGACATATAAATATGCGGAATGTGCTGATAAGATTTACAGGTTATGTGAAATGGTTGGGGATATGTTTGATATTCCTGATCCGATTGGAGGCGGATTGGCTGATTATGAGCAGATAGCTTATCTGCTTGAAAATATTTTAACGGCTGGCGTTGATAAAATTTACGAGTTAGCGCTCATACATCAGCAAGAATTGTGAATATCCACTGCTCCTCCATGCATACATTGCAGAGGAACTAACAACGCAATCCTGCAATATTTCATCCGAAAGTTGCTCTGAAGAATCTGTTTGAATGGTAGTATCGGGTAGGAACTATCGGAAATAGAGATGAATAAATTTCATACCCCCAATTTATCTTTCCATATCAGGCATGATATACTCGGAGCAACTATTTTTTGGAATCGGGGTTCTCTTTTGTAGAACTCCTTCCGGTAAAGAGTGATTGGTGGCCAAACATCGCAAATGAGATAAACCTCGACCGGGCAATACAGGGAGATCATGAAGCATTCGGCTCGCTTTACGAGCAATATGTCGAACGGATCTTTAACTACGTCTATTACCGTACGGGTAATCAACACGATGCCGAAGATTTAACCGCCAAGGTGTTCTTTCGAGCCATGCGAAGAATACCGCAGTATGAAGAAAGAGGCTTACCTGTATCAGCCTGGCTTTACCGGATTGCGCATAACCTGGTTGCCAATTGGCATCGTGATCGCGGTAGACGACCTGAAATATCATTGGATGAAGGATATGCTTCTATTCCTCATTCAGAACATCCTGAAGTGACCCTGCTGCAATTGGAGGAGCAGAATAATTTATTAAAAATTATCCGTGACCTGCCACCTGAGCGCCAGCAATTGATCATTCTTAAGTTTGTCGAGCATATGTCAAACTCTGAAATTGGGCAAATCATGGGCAGAACCGAGGGAGCAGTCAAAAGTCTCTATCATCGGACGCTTCTCTCCCTGCGGATAGATATGGAAACGATATCCAAAGACGAGACATTGGATAGTGAAGGAATGATCACATGTTGAAAATAGTAATGGATAGTGCGGGCGAAATTCCTGATGAGTGGCGATCGGAATATGAGGTCGAGGTAATTCCAGTCAACATTCAATTTGAAGATAAAACCTACCAGCAAGGAGTAGATCTCAGTAATGACGATTTTTACCGCCTGGCAAATTCAACCGGGGTCATCCCTAAGACGTCTCAACCCAGCCCTCAACAATTTATAGATTTTTATAAACGGATCGCCCAGGCAGGTGACACGATATTATCCTTACATGTAACCGGGAAATTATCTGGTACTTTTAATTCCGCGGTACTGGCAGCCCAGGAATTAAAGAATAAGCTAAACGTCATACCCTTCGATTCGGGATCAGGTTCTGCAGCTTTAGGTTTTATGTGCAAAGAAGTTCGCCAACTGGATAGGGCAGGGGCTTCCTTACAGGCAATTCTGAGTCGGCTTAATGCGATCCGTCAAAGTGTAAATGTCGTGTTGACGTTGGACACGCTCGAGTATGCCCGGCGAAGTGGGCGGGTAAAGGCATTACCCGCAGCACTAGCAGCTTTGATAAAAATTAAACCCATCATCATATTAAAAGATGGCGCTTTGGATATGAAAGAGAAGGTGCGCACACGTCAGCGTGCACTTAACCGGGTGCTGGAAATTATCCATCAACGCGTGGATGATAAACGGGTCAATGTAGCTGTCGTCCATTCGCAATCCCTTGAGGCGGCCAGGCAACTCGTGCAGAAAGTAAAAGAAACTTTGCATGTGAATGAATTAATCATCTCAGATTTATCGATTGGAGTTGCTGCAAATTTAGGTCCGGGGACAGTTGGAATTATCGCTTATGCGGTAGCATGAATATAAAGAGGGAAAATGCTCAAGATTTTCAGACTGAAACCAAAGCGAATCAAGCGGGATTTAATGGATATTGAGACAATTTTACAATCCAGTCTCAAGCCAGTTTCGCCTCGACCAGAATTCATCCAGACCTTGCATAAAGGGCTGATGGAATATTCGTTCCCCCTTCCAGAATCGTCTGAATATGATATAAAAAAGACGATCATATTTGCGCTGGTAGGTTTTGCAAGTCTGGTATTCGTATTTTCGTTGTGGATCCGGTTGATTCTTGTGATCTTGAGCGCCTTGGGGATGATTCAATCATCCAAGCGAGGTAAGGGCGCCAGCGAAACCTCCTGAACCACTGGTGGATGAACCTTTGGGCAAATCAAATGAGCCATCACCGAAAGGTTATGGCTCTTTTTGTTGACTATTCTTCGGAGCGGAAACCAGGCGCAATGTATTGAATATGCTTATAGGGTTTCACTTGCTCAGCGATATTATCCTTCATAATATTGCCGGATACATGCAGCAAGGTATCGCTAAAATCAATATCCACCCCCATACTTGCCAGACATGGGAAATGATGATGTGCCATACCAGCTTCATACTCAGCATCATCAGCTGTTATTCCCACCAATTTTTGAGCGACATAGCGCGCACACCCGCACACAGCATCGCGCTTGACATCCACCGAGATAATTTTTCGGCTGTCTGGGTCCACCATAATGGAGAATTCTGGTTTACCGAAATAGCGAGCAAACTCGGCAATGATGGTGCTGTGGTGTTCCAGTCGCTGACGCCTGGTCACCCAATAATCCGTTTCAGTTAAAGAACAGAGCGGTTTAGGTGTGGCACAGGCTACATCCATCTTTTCCAACCAACCTCGCAGCTGCCGGGCCAGACCACGTGGTAAACAGTTTTCATTATCCACCGCGGCGATAACTGCTTTTGCACCCGTCAATTTCGCAATATCTGGAAGCAGCTCGGCTACAGACTTGTGTTCAGCAAAGGAAAGTATGAGGTCGGCAGGTGGAAGGCTGGCGGGCAGAAATTCTTCGGGATAATCGATCACCACGGGGAAGAAAACAGGGGCTCTCCACTGATCAATGATCCAGTCAGACGGAGCATGTTGGGTAATATTGGAGAGGTGCCTGACGCCATAATCACTGTTGATGACTGCGAGTATGCGCATAGTCACTCCGTGTATCCGCTAAGCAGGGATTTTTTTAGCCACATTACTTCACTAAGCAGGTCTGCTTCCATTGGTAATAGATGATCCTTATTCACCTTTAGTAGAAGGTGACTGGCGATTTCCTTATCCTTCTGGTTGGCATTTGGAAGATTCATGAATATCGAAAGCCGAGCATAGGCACTATGTGTCAGGTTGGAGTAACCGCAGCGATTGAGATATTCACCAATCACAACCCCTGCAGCCCGGCGTGCACATACTCTCGCCATGCCTTCATTACCATTGGATCGCGCCTGGAGGGCATGCTCGATTTCCTTCTGATATTCATCCTTCCACTTTGCTTCTAATTTCACGGACAGATTTTACCATTCCTTGACCACTTTCCCTTCGCTGGATACAATGTTATTGATGAATATTTCATTAGCTTTAAGTGGTGGTGGAGTTAAAGGGTTCGCCCACATTGGATCGTTGCGAGTATTGGAGGAAGCTGGGTTTCACATCCGAGGGCTGGCAGGGACGAGCGTGGGTGGTCTGGTAGGCGCACTCTACGCAGCTGGTTACTCACCCGACGAGATGGCAAAACGCTTAGGCGATATTGACCAGGGGAATTTATTCTCCCGCATGCATGGTGATGGTCCAGCGCTGCTTGGAATGGCAGGTGTGACCGCCATATTAGAGGAATTGCTTGGTCAACGGAATTTTGACGAGCTACGCATCCCCCTGGCGCTTACGGCTACCGACCTAAACACCGGGTTGCCGGTTGTGATCAAACAAGGACGGCTGCTCGATGCTGTCTTAGCCAGCAGTGCAATTCCGGGTGTATTTCCAGCCAGGGTGATAAACGGGCATAGGCTCGTGGATGGTGCGGTCATGAATCCCATCCCAGTGGCTGAAGCACGGGCACTTTACCCAAGCGGACCTGTTGTTGCTGTTGTGCTCTCACCGCCTTTGGGTTGGCAGGTGGATAGGAATAATGAACAGACAGAAAACACGCCACTGCTAATGACCAATCTACCGTTGGTATATCGTTTGGCCGGAAGATTACGCCTGGCACAGGCCTTCAACCTGTTTATTCATTCCATGGACTTGAGTGGCTTGATGTTGATAGATCAACAACTGAAGCTGGAGAAACCAGACGTTATTATCCGACCCAAGCTCGGTCTGATCGGTATTATTGATCGTGTAGATATCCCCGAAGTCATCAAATCTGGTGAGCAGGCGACGCGCGAAGCTTTAGGTGAAATCCGCAGAGTTGTAAGCTGGCAATATCGGTTACAACAAAAGATAACCCACTGGATTGCTCCTTGATTGAAAACAGATTATGACTCGTGATTTACGCCATTATGCCAGGCAAACAAACTTCCGTTTACTAGCCGGTTTTATATTATTGTTATTTATCATCGGTGATGGTCTGATCTACTTGGTCTTCGGGCGGGGAGCAGCACTCATGGGTCTGGTCTGCTTACTCGGAGGTCTATCTCCCATCTTGCTGATCCTGGCAGCATTATGGGTCATTGATTGGGTGGCGAAGAAAAATAACCAGGAATAAAAACGTGGATAATCAAGGCGATGGGAAGATTGTAATTGATCATTGGGTGATGAGGTTGCATCGCCCGGATGGTGTTGGCCCTTTTCCAGTCTTGTTATTATTGCATGGCTGGACCGGCGATGAAAATTCGATGTGGGTTTTCACCCCCCGTTTACCCAAGAATGCTCTGATTATTGCTCCAAGGGGCTTATATAAGACCCAGGATATCGGTTACAGCTGGCACCCAGAATTATCAAAACCCTGGCCTTGGGTTGATGATTTCAGACCTTCGGTAGAGAAAATATTATTGGTGATTTCCAGTAGTAATTTCCCGTACGGAGATTTCTCAAATTTACACCTCCTGGGCTTCAGCCAGGGAGCAGCCCTGGCTTATTCGATAGCAATTATGTATCCAGAACGAATTGCCTCACTGGCAGGTTTATCCGGGTTTTTACCCGATGGCGCTTCCACCTGGATGGGATCTGAGCGGGTAAACGGCTTACCCATATTTATCGCCCATGGATCAGAAGATGAAAGAGTTCCGATTGACAAGGCCAGGATGAGCGTTGGATTGCTCGAGAAGGCTGGAGCAAAGGTCACTTATTGCGAGGACAATGTTGGACATAAATTAAGCGCAAAATGCTTCCGTGGTTTGGAAGCATTTTATCAGCAAGTCAATTGCTAGCAGAGTGAATCCGGTTCACAGTATCGAGGTCATCATACCTGCCACTGCTTGATAAACAGGCGAATCATTTCCCAGCTCAACCAGTGGCTTTCCACTGAATTCAAAATTACTCAATTCCATATCTGCAGGTACGGTACCAAGCAATGGGATATCCAGCTTGTCGATTTCAGCGGTTAATGCAGCGGGCATGGGACCAGATAGACGATTGATAATCAGGTAAGCATGCTCAATGCGAATATCCAGCTCATTGCGGAAAGATGCGATGCGCTGGGCTGCCACAATGCCGCGTTGAGTGGGGTCACTGACGATCAACAAATGCTGCACGTCATGCGTAGTACGTCGGCTTAAGTGTTCCATTCCAGCTTCATTATCGATCACAAGATAACGGTAATTTTTGCCGATGGAATCGATCACTTCACGTAAGTTGTGGTTAACCGCGCAGTAACACCCAGCTCCCTCAGAACGTCCCATGGCAATCAAATCAAATGCTTCTCCTTCGGCCAGTGTAGATCTAATCTTATGGTCCAAATAATCGTGTTTAGACACTCCACCTGGCAAAGCACCCATAGCAGCACCGCCTGCCACCAATGAAGCTTTTACCTGGGCGAGCATATCTTCACGGATATCTCCCACCGTCCAATCCAGGTCAAGACCAAGAACCATGTTCAGATTACTGCTTGGATCTGCGTCGATGGCTAATACTGGACCAGGCTTATTTTGGACCAGATATTTGATCACCATTCCGGCGATCGTGGTTTTACCTACACCGCCTTTTCCAGCCAGGGCAATTGCAATTGTCATTCTATCGGGTCTTTCACCAGCTGGGCATCCAGCACCTGTGCCATTGCTTCGGCAGCCTGACGTAAAGCGGGCACATGATCATACACCGGAATACCCAAACGATCAGCTTCCTGAACACCGAGGTCTGCAGGCAAAAAGCCCAGAACGGGTATACCAGGAGTTTCATTCTCCAGGAAGAGCTTCTCATCCTCGTTCCTGACCTTGTTACCCACCAGCCAGCAACGAGTCAACCCAATATCATTTGCGAGCTTTTTGATCTGGCTGGCAGTTCCGATGCTCCGGCGTGTGGGTTCAGCCACGATCAACATGGCATCCACAAAATCGACGGTTGCCCTTCCAAGATGCTCCACCCCGGCGTACATATCGAGGATAAGTACTTCATCTTTGCGAAAGAGCAGGTGGGTAAAGAGCGTTTTTAGCATGGCAGCTTCAGGGCAAATACAACCTGAGCCACCCATATCTACTGAACCCATTTCCAGCAGGCGGACTCCTTTGTAGATTACGCTGAATCGCTCCGGGATATCATCCACACGCGGATTGAGCGTGAAAAACCCTCCGATTGTCCCAGGTTTGGCACCGGTGCGCTCTTCGATCAATGCATCCATCTCTGCGATTGGATGGAGCTGCTCACGCAGTTCATTTGGAAATCCCAACGCTCCAGCCAGGCAGGGCGATGGATCTGCATCTGCCACCAGTACCTGACGACCTGCATCCGCATAAACCTGTGCCAGTAAGGCTGCCAGGGTTGTTTTACCAACTCCTCCTTTACCGCTGATTGCTAGTTTCATATCATCACCATTCTATAATTAAGTGCCCAGAATTATAACCCATCTATGGGTTAACCTCGGGCTTTGATAACCCCCTTCTTTTCGCTTCTTCCCTCAAAACGAGGAGAATTTTTTCCAGGTTGAGCTCACGCGCGCAGGCATCGCGAGATGCATGGAGCACTTCATCTGACCAAAGCGTCCGTGACGTTAGTACTTCCTCGTCATTCATGATGACGAGCTGTATCAGGCTATCCAGGGGGATGTCTTGATCGCGACCATATTCACCGTTGCATAGCTGACAGCCACGGCAGCGCATTACATCCAACCCTGTTTTCGATAAAATCAACCTGCGTAAAGACATTCAAAAATTTACCGATAAATCGTCACCAACCGGGATTTTGATCCCGATTAATTTTTCGCCGGCGAAGACGGCGAAGACGGCGAAGACGGCGAAGACGGCGAAGACGGCGAAGACGGCGAAGACGGCGAAGACGGTGGAGGTGGTGGAGGCGTGAAGTCGGGGGGTAAGATGCCTGCCTCGGTGATGATGCGAGGCACGATTTCTTCCCAACCAACAGCCATCAGGTGAATTCCATTGACGCCTTTCTTATTCTTTACGGCGTCAATCAGCTCGAGCGCAATTTGCACACCTTCTTCTTCAGCCTTGTCACCTGCAGCTTCCATGCGTTTGACTAACTTCTCTGGAATTGTAACCCCGGGGACTTCCTCATTCATATAGTTTGCCACTTTTAAGCTCTTCAATGGCGTTATTCCGATGAGAATGTAAACCTTATCCAGGATGCCGCGCTTCTCAAGCGCTTCGAGCCAATCATCCAACCCATCCGGGTCGTATACAAGATTGGTTTGGAAGAATTGCGCTCCAGCGTTAACTTTCTTATGTTCTCGGATAGCCTGAATGCGTGGATCTGATGCAAAGGGAGAGCCAGCCGCACCCAGGAAGTACTTCGGTGGGAATTTGATCTGCCGTCCATCCATGTAGACAGCCTCGTCGCGCATACGACGAAGGATCCAGAGCATATGGATTGAGTCCAGGTCGAGAATATCCATTTTCCCCTTGGGAACAGCAGACATTTCCATGCTGTCACCCGAGAGGCATAGGATATTCCGAACTCCCAATGCGTTTGAGCCCAATACCTCAGCTTGCAAACCAATGCGCGTCCGGTCGCGGGCTGCGATCTGCATGACGGGTTCTGCCCCTGCTTGTACAGTGAGCGAACTGCATGCCCAGGATGACATACGTGGGGATGCGGATGGGCAATCGGTAAAGTTGATTGCGGCTACATAAGGCTTGACGATTTCGATGTTTTTAAGCAGTTTATTGGTAGCCACCGTCATTGGTGGAGCTACTTCGGCAGTTACAACAAACTCTCCAGCCTTAAGGCGCTTTTCAAGGTTGGAAACCGGTTCAGTGTAAGCTGGTGCATGGTAATTAGCATCGCCATTCCACCATTCGGGCTGGCGAATCGGGCGAAACACCGAGCTCCATGCTTCGGTGCGCTTCTGACCACCAGCTAATAAGCCACCGAAGAAGGATTTCCCTCCCACTTTTTTGATCTGGTGATAGACGTCAGCCCAGGTTTCACCACCAGTTTTATCCCAATCCAGAGGTGGAAGCACTTCCATCAGCATCTCCTGCCGACCCATCCTGAATGCGCGGTCGTAGATTTTATACCATACGCATGGACGGGTTTTATCGACATAACAATACTCAGTGGTTGAGCCTCCACACGGACCGTTACGCTCACCCTTTGGACACTCCATTGGGCAAATAAAGGCAGTTTCCTGTAACAGGCAGTTGCCGCACATGCGGCATCCAAACATGGGTCCTTTGATGACACGTTCGACTGACTCTAATACACGTGTGCCAAAGGGGTCTCGTTTAAATGGATAATAGGGTGGTTGCCATCTTCTTACTGGGGTAAATCCAGGCATAGTTGACCTCCGTTATGGCGAACGAATTTATCTAGGGGAGTGGAGAACAAACCACTCCCCTGCATAACTTAAATTAGATCAATGGGAGCAAGTACTCATATGCGCTCAAGGTTGCTTTGGCTCCCTCACCCACTGCAACCAGTACCTGCTCTGCATAAGTATTGGTTACATCACCGGCAGCAAAAATACCGGGCACACTGGTGTGGTTGCCACAGTCAATGATGATGCGTTTTTGCTCATCAAGTGCTACAAAATCAGCCACGATCTGTGAATTAGGCACCAATGCCATTTCGACAAAGGTCCCATCTGCCAGAAGCTCACTCGTCTTGCCTTTTTTATCTTTAATGATCACGCTTTTTGCGTAATCATCGCCTTTTACTTCCACCACCTGGTGACCTTCAAGGATGGTCACGTTCTTGGCATCTTTCAATTTTTCATTAACGTTAGTGACCTTGAGTTTATCGGCTGGACACACCAGGGTGACATGCTTGGCAACCGTGGCTAGCTCTGCAGTCGATCGTTGTGCCAGGTCACCATCTCCAATGACGACGGTTGACTTATCAATAAATAATGGGGCATAGCTAAGCGCAGAATAGCACAATCCCCGCATGATAAACTCTTTTTCACCAGGAACGTTTAATAATTGCTGCCTGGTGCCTGATGCAACGATGACAGCCTTAGTCTCCAGGTCACCACCGCCACGTGTCTTGACGATGAATCCCTTATCCTTGCGGATGATCTTATCCGCAGGTTCCATATGGCGGGCAAATTCCAGATACTCGAGCTCGCTCTTGAATTTATTCACAATTTCCAGGCCTTTGATCACCTGGTAATCTTCTACCCACGGCAGGGCAAGGCGAAAATTCGTCTTACCACCCAGGTCCTTTGTGATGAGCAGTACATTCAAGCGCTTTCGAATGGCATAAATTGTTGCAGTCAATCCAGCAGGTCCACCGCCGACGACAATTAGATCATACATAATTCACCTCGTTGTTATCCTCTCTACGTTATACTGGTGGTTTATCAATGAAGCCATCTTTCATCATCATTTGGGTCAGGTTGCGAGATCGCCCGATGATGGTGGTTGCGTTCTTGAATTCCTCATCGTAGGTCATCGGTATGCGTGCGAGCCCCTGTTCCTGGGCTTTCACAGCTACAGCGGCAGCCTCCCGGGGGAATACTTCCCAGTCATCCATGTTGGGCAAAATGTGTTCATTGGATAAATTTGACCCGACATGATCAGCCAGGGCTTTTGCAGCGGCAAAGCACATCTCATCTGTGATGGTGCGAGCACGCACATCCAGCGTTCCACGGAAGATTCCTGGGAAACCGAGTGAGTTATTAACCTGGTTATCAAAGTCTGAGCGGCCCGTTGCGACGACGACAGCACCGGCGGCTTTTGCTTCCCATGGCCAAATTTCTGGGACCGGATTTGCACATGCAAATACAACCGCATCTTTCGCCATTGTTTCGATCCATTCAGGCAGGATTACGCCTGGGCCAGAGCGGGAGAGGGCAACGACGACATCGGCACCCTTAATTGCATCAGGGATTTCACCGATGCGATTTTCTTGATTGGTGATCTGGCATAGCTTCCATTTATCCACATATTCAGCCTTGCGCATCTCGAGATCTTTGCGATGCTTACCGAGGATGCCTTTGCTATCCACCATTAGGCAATTAGCCGGGACAACTCCCCAGTTGAAGATCAAGCGCGAGATGGCTACATTGGAGGCACCAACACCAATGAATGTAACCTTTACTTTTTCTTTTTCTTTACCGACTACCTTGAGAGCATTGATCAATCCAGCCAGTGTAACGGTGGCTGTACCTTGCTGGTCATCGTGCCAAATGGGGATCTCGGCTTTTTCACGCAGGGTATCCAAGATGTAGAAGCATTTAGGATTGGAGATATCTTCCAGGTTTACTCCACCGAAGCCTGGTTGGAGCATCAGGGTTGTGTTGATGATGGCATCTGGATCTTTGGTATCCAGCATGATGGCGACACCATCGACACCCCCGAGGTACTTGTACAGCAAGGCTTTGCCTTCCATCACTGGCAATCCAGCTTTCGGGCCAATATCACCCAAACCGAGCACGCGTGTGCCATCGCTGACCACGATCACAGTGTTCCATTTGTTGGTATATTCATATACCTTCTCTGGATCCGCCTCAATTGCCCTACATGGAGCTGCAACTCCTGGGGTGTACCAGATGGCGAAATCATTAAAATCGCGCACGCAGCATTTTAGCGCCGTCTCAACCTTCCCTTTATAGAAAGGATGCAAAACCATCGCATCTGCTGCAGGCTTTTTCGCCTTGGCTAGAAGTTCTTCGATCGTCACTTGTTTCTGATTCGTCATAAGTATTCTCCTATTGTTGTAGATAGCCATCCGCATAGATGACTTTGTTAAGCAGGATTTGTATGGTCTTCCAGATCGCTGCCTGTTCCGGGTCAGACATATCTACGTCTTCCATTTGAGGTTCTTCCATGGCCGCGACGCGATCAGCAATCTTCAGGTATAGTCTTCCGACAGCTGTGCTGGAATCTCGTTGTTCAATGATACGGATGACTTCATTTTGCTCTTTATCGAGTGGATCCGCAATCATCATATTCATGCCAACGCCCATCAGCATGGCACAATAAACCCGGTTGATCAACGGTCTTCCTTCGCGTGGGACTGCATTGGAAACATTGGATAGTCCTACTGATATTTGCGGTGGCGGATCCCAGGCGAATTGTAGCGTGCGGATAGCCTCAATGAGATGAGGGCAATATTGCTGGCAACCTGAGACGGTGAGAACTAATGGATCGATGATCAAATCTTTTATGGGGTAATCAATTTCCACCATGCGTGGGATGAGCTTCTCTAAGGCAATATTGACGCGCTCATCCGCTGAAACAGGAACTCCACTCGTACTCATTGTCAGGGCAACCAGGCGAGCGTTATATTGCTTTGCCAGCAATGGCACTTTTTCCAATCGTTCTGGCTCATCAGAAACGGAGTTGATGATTGGCTGAGCTTTGGTGACGGTCTTCAGGGCTGCTTCGACCCCCAGGATATTGATCGTATCTATGGAAAGTGGCACATCCACGACCGCCTCCACAGTCTTGACAATCCAGGGGAACATATCCATCCAGTCAACTTTACGCGGACCTAGATTAAGATCCAGCGCCTGGGCTCCGGCTTCTACCTGCTTCACTGCCAGCTCTTGAAAGAATTTTCCATCCTTCGTTTTGACAGCTTCTTTCACCTTATCTGAAAGAATATGGATATTTTCACCGATGATGTACATATCTAACCTCCTTAGACTTTGGTTGTTTGGGTTGTGGCTTTAGTTTCGACAGCTGCTGCAACACTTGGAAAACTGGCTAAATTGGTGTGTGGTAAGAACATCGCTGACGTAAATGCGTCGTAAAAGGTATTGTCAGCAGATAACTCAATATAAGTCATTTGTGAGGCAATATCTCTAACCCGATCGCGATTACGCCAATCCAATAGCGCCAGGTAAGCACCTTGAACTGAGGTATTGCCCAGAAATTTGAACCGATCCCAGGGCATATCGGGTAATAGTCCGATCTGCACTGCTTTTTCCACGTTGATATATTTACCAAATGAGCCACCAATCAAGATTTGCTCAACCATTTCAAGGGGAACACCAACACTTTGGGCTAATACAGTAAAACCAGCATAAATTGCAGCTTTGGCGCGCTTCAGATTATCAATATCGACATTGTTAATGGCGATATCTTTTCTATTCTCAGTTTCAGCTTCCCAGGCGACTACATATTCAGGTCCATGCTCGCCTTCCCTGATGCGGGGATTGATCCCAGCTAGAGCAAGATTGATCATCCCGCCTTTATCGACCACACCCGTCAGGAACATCTCAGCCAGTAGTGAAATCAGCCCACTCCCGCAGATGCCGCGTGGCTTGCTGTTCCCAATCACCCGATAGGTGGGCTCGAACGGATTTGGTGAGCTCTCCCCAGAAATCCAGCACTCCTCGATCGCGCCTTTAGTCGCCCGCATTCCATCCAACACACCTGCGCCTTCAAAGGCTGGTCCAGCGGAACAGGCACAGGTCACCAGCCATTCACGACTACCTAATACAGTCTCGCCATTGGTACCCACATCCAGGAATAAGGTCAGCTTATCAGTTTCGTCCATCTTGCAGGCTAACACTCCCGAGCTGATGTCCGCTCCCACATAACTCGCAACACCGGGCAGGCAATCCACGGTTGCATCCGGGTTAATCGCCAGGCCAATCCAGCCTGCGGATACAATGGGGGGCTGATTTACTGCAGTTATAAATGGAGATAGGCGGATACTTGAAGCTGGGATACCCAGAAACAGGTGCATCATCGTGCTGTTTCCTGCCACTGTTGCTTTTACGATATCCTGGGGATTTGACTTAGCCCGTTTACAGACCTGGGTGACAAGCTGGTTGATGGTTTCAAGCACGCGATTCTGTAACTCTTCCCGCCCTCCATTTTTACTGGAGAAGATAATGCGTGAGATTACATCTTCACCACGGCTGATCTGCCCATTATATTCAGAGGCCTGGGCTTCCACTTTTCCAGTGATCAAATCGACCAGCCACACGGTCACCGTGGTTGTGCCAATATCGATCGCAATCCCGTAAAGAGGATCATCAATTGGCACGATATCTGGGATTAGTGCCAGTAAGCGTTCATCCGTCCGTTGTCCTTCCAAATCAAAGCGTGAGTCGGAGATTACGGTGACCTGCCAATCATTTTTACGTAGGATATCGCCTAATTTTTGTAATAAACCGAGCGAGATATGGATATCTTCAACGCCAGCTTTTTGGCGTAGGGCAGTTTTTAAGCGACTCCAATCATCGGTCTGGTCGTCCATGCGTGGAGGAGATAATCTGAGACTGATACGACGAATAGATTGCGCATAGACTGGGTCATAATCGGGTGGGACAGTGACTTCGATGGCGGTACGATCGGTTGTGAGCCGCCGCTCGATTTTTTCTTGCGGTGGGACTACTACGACGATGTCACCTTCAACCACCGACTGGCATGCCAGTGCAAATCCCTGCGCAACATCTTCTGGGTTCAAGCGCAGAGAGCTCCGCCGACGAACGTCACCTTGGGTGACCTGGACGGCACAACGACCACACCGACCCTGCCCACCACAAGGCTGCCCGATCTCCACACCAGCCAGGCGCGCCGCCTCACTCAGCAAAGTGCCGGTAGGAACGCGCACTGGCTGTTTGGCAATATCAAATGTCACCGTATGCTCAGTCATGAAGGGTACTTACGACTGTTCCTCCAAGATAATTGATTAGAAATCCGGCCTCAAAAACACCGCTGAATGTTTTTATAACACCTGTTTCATGAATGCCGGCAAGTCAACCGCTTCGCGTGGACCGACACGGATCTCCCAATCGGGCAATTCACCTTCCAATTCACCGGACAAGACTGCTACATGACCTGGTAGGACAACGCGTTTTCGTGAAACCTTATCAGCGACATTGAAGCCTTTGATTGCTTTTGCAATTCTCTCCGCATCGAATTTACCCGCAGCCCAGGCAGTTAAAACGCTCATGCCTTCCGCATCCGTTACCAAAAGCCAGGCAGGTAAACCTGATCCTTCCACCTCATTCGCCACGCTGAAGTACGTGATGCTGAAGTTGGTAGTCACCAGCACCGGATCTTCCGGTTTAGGCGCATTGATTTCATAAATACCAGGTTGGACCTGGATAGGTTTTTGCGGGTCGGTATAGATATTCTGGCGCAAAACGAGCAGCGGGTAAATCATGGCTGGATTGAAATGGTCCAGGACGATGAACCCCGCGTATTTGGTGATGGCCTGGGCCGCGTGCAAGGCTTCCAAACCCGGGTCACTCACATCACCCGGGAAGACAATCACAGGAAATCCGAGGGCGCGGAAATTCTTCTTGATAGCCAGTCGCCGAATGGTCGTACCAATCGCCAGACCTGCTCCCAGGTCGCGTCCGCCTGGATCGATCACCAGGTCTTCGACACCCTTGGCTTTGATTTTTTCAGTCAGCTCTGCCGTTTCAGAAAGTGAGCCAGCAATGATCCCGAGGGAAGCCTTGCTCTCTTTTGCCAGGTCGGCAAATGCTTCCCAATTTTTAGCATCTGCGCCATAAATCAAAGGGGTTTCACCTTGTAAGGCTCGCAACCCGGCTTTGGCAACGTTCACATCCCGAGTCAACAACATGACCGGTCGTTTGCTAACCGACCGAACAGCCTGAACAGCAGCTGTAAACGCATCCGGATTGCCTGATGCAGATGCAACCGCAAAGCCGTCCACTGTCAGGTCCATGCCTACATAGTTGACCGCATAAGCATTTGCTTCGGTGACCGTCGCCTTAATTGTGTCAATCGGCTGGTTATCATAAACCCGGATAAATATTCCCGGCTTGTTATAAAACGTTTTCTCGTGCCTGAAGAGAACGACCTCATTGCCAGCTTTTGCCTCATACCCATCGGATTTTAGGGCGACAAGCCGGATGGGCGGCGCGGCCGATTCTGCTAGCTGCACTTTAGCCGCAGCTGTAACATATGGGCAGGCAGATAATTCAACTTGCTTGGCAGCCAATTTCATTGCAAATGCCAGGCAGGTTGGATAACCACACTCCTTACAGTTGGTTTGGGGTAGTAATTTATAGATTTGAATGCCAGTCAGAGCCATATTCCATCTCCGTTGTAATCTTATTTTTCTGCTTCCATTGGATCAAGCGAGTGTATACGCAGCAGCCATCAAATCTGAGATAGCCGCTTTAACTCGCCGGACACTTTCGGCATGGCGCAGGACGACGATATCTGCACCTGCTTCGATCAATGTCATCGCAGTGAGTGTTTCCCAGTTGATAGAGCGCTCCAACCAGTCACCCCACGCAGCTGGAACACCCGTCTCAACCTTTGCTTCCTTGGTCTTCCAGGCCTCCAAACCGGGTGTGACTAGCATGGGGAGCTGGGTCATAGCGTCACCTTGTAAAGCCGCCTGGCGAAGCCTTTCCATAGCCGAGAAACCATACTCGATCCCATACCCAAGTGCACCTGTAGTCGGGTCCATCAGCACCCGGTCGAGGGGCATACCCATGTCGCTGATCAAAATATTCAGTTGCTTGGCCAGGTTGACATCCATTGGTGAGCGTGCATTCACCAGGTGTCCATTTGCCATGGCTGTGGCGATGATGGTGCGGTAATTTTTATCCTCTGCGATCCCCAAGACCAGGCGTTCTCCCTTGGTAGCTTCAGCAACGGCAACCAGCAGGCTGTTATCTACTTCAGCTTGCCCTGGACCAAATACCATGAGGGGTAAGCCAGTAGCAGATAGGACGTCTTTAACTGTTTTTACGGCCGCTTCTGGCGTTGTGGGGTTGCCGTCTTTGTCTGTCAAAGATAGCGATAGCTGAATTAGATCCGCCCCCGCAGCTTCAGCTGCTTTTGCCCATTTTACTGGATCTTTAACATCCTCCCCCCAGGCCTTAATCAGCAAAGATGACCAATCATCCGGATAGTGGTCTTTAATTTCAATGGCTACTACCGGGTAGTTGGGTACTTTATTTTCGAAATGAAGGAAAGGTAGGTTTTTTTCACCTCCCACCGTCACAGTGGAAGTGCGCGTACCGCCATCCGATGCAGTTGCACCAATGGTTACAGTACGCACGGTTCCGGGCCAGTTATCCTTAGGTATTTCTACAGGCATATGTTTCACTCCTTTTTAATATCTGATTTGACCTTAGAACATAGGCTCCATTGTCAAGGCAGGATGTTCATGTTCCGTTAGCCAGGTTAGGAGCTCATCAACTGTTGTTACATGGCGCTCATCCGCGATCTTCTCCAGTAAATCAGGATCGCCTTCGCGTGCCGTTACAACTTTGAATTCATCAGCCATCATTTCTTTCAAACAACTGCTCATCCAGACAATGCGCTTGAAACCACCATCGGCTGAAATGAACTTGGGACTGGTCAGATAAAATTTACCTACACCCATCACCCCGGGGGTTTGCAGTCCACCACCGGCGATCCCTGCCAAAGTGCTGAAGGTCATACCTGCAGGGGTCATACTGGGATCTTCACGGCTGACGACCATAATTCCATTTGCCTCTGGGATGAGCATGCAAATACATTCAAAACATCCACAGGCAGTCATTGGGTTTTCCATGATCGAATACATGGTGACATCGCTGACTACCCCATGTGAACCGATCATCGCGTAATCGTTCGTACCAGTCCAATAGCCTTTCACCGGATCAATCAGCTTGCCTAGCTTGATGGGTTGGTTTGGACCAGTGGGATTGATACTGAACGATGCTTTACAGTCCAGCCAGTTATAAGCCCCGCATAAGCCCAGGCGTTGTGGTGTGACAACACACACATGGTTGGGTGCAAATGACTGGCATAAGGTGCATGAATAGAACTCTTCGACTTTATCATCCGTTAGATCTGCCAGTCGCTTATTACGGTAATCATAGGCTGCCCTGGCTTTTCCCAGCCATTCCTCTACCTTTGCAGGATCCGTGTAAATCGTCACCTGCACTTTATCCACGATGGCACCAAAATCAGCATGGAAACGGGCATGCAGGATCTTGCCAAAATGCTCTAGGTTAAATCCTTTATCCGCGGCGTTGTTCGAGATACGGATCCAGGTGATATCTCGCTGACCGATATGCTGGATACCAGACGCGCCATTAACGAAATAGTGAAACTGGCGCTCGAGCACAGGTTCAAAGTCTTTTTGCATCTGACGCCCGGCAACCCTGGCGACAATACCCATATCCATATACCCCTGAGGAGGAATATTCGAGAAGTCAGGTCCGACAATCTCCACTTTGCCATCCACCACGTCTTCCAGGTCAGCCATTTCAAGGTATTCAAAGCAGTGGGCATTCTTACCGCCAAATTCAACCCGCATATCGTTGCGGCGCACTACTTCGCCTTCAAATGCCGAACCATACGGAACTGGGATGGGCACTTCGGTTAATTTCAGTTTGACGCCACGTACCTCGATGCATTTTTGGACGAGCCGTTCGGCTTTTTCCAGGTCATCCTTGCCATCGATTTCTTCAAAAGGCATGCTGACTACATGTTCAAATGTAGTCACACCAGTCGGTAAGATTTCGGGGATGACTGTATCAGCGATGACGGGGAAACCATAGTTGATGGCACCCGCCGCGGCGGCATACTTTAAGTCATCGACTTCACCCAATGCCAGCACGAAGGCGAATACACGCGCCCGGTTGTAAAGCAGGATTTCGCGTGCCTGTCCCATCTTCAATCCGCCAAAAGTCAATGCGGAGCGGGTGGCGAAACCGAGTGCATATATAGCACTTATTGTGTCCGTACCAAAGGGTACCGTATATGTGTCGTACCCAAGCTCAACGCCTTCTTCCATCAATTGGTTGATAATACTTCGTCCATTGACATTCCCAGATAAAAAGCACAGGATATTACGGCGTTGGAGCTCCCGCACGATCTTAACCGCGACTTCATTGGATTTAGCAGCTCCGACGATAGCGGCAAATCCCGGCATACGCCCATCCACTAGCTGGATACCCCACGCGCGCAGGCGGATATCATCGATTGGGCCATTAAGGTGCCCGGATCCATTTTGTTCTCCATATTGAGTTGCCCCTGCCAGGGTGATCCCAGGCATTGGCTCAGGTTGCAATCCATAAACAAACCGGACCACTTCAATCGTTTCTGCAGCCAGTAAAGTTGCCATCCCGCTATCCAGGGTTTCACCGAGATAAGGCGTCCATTTGTGGTCAGACGGGGAAGGATGGAGCAAGCCTCGAGCGTGTTTTAGCACACCTTCAAGCTGGCCTAACTTTTCAACTGTCGCACCGGTCATGCCACCGATGACCGGGATGTAATAGGCTGTATTTGGGAATGAGACCGGTGTTTCGGGTCCCTTTTCCTTTAAGGCTCTATTCAACATTAATTCTGCTTCAGTAACCAGGGCGTTGGCACCCCGCATAGCTCTTGTTGCGATGTATCGTGACATAAGTCCTCCGGATTGTCTCCTCTTGCTTAGTCGGCAGCAGTGCCGTAGATTTTCTGCCGGCGCTCAGCAATTGGCAGTTTTTCATATTCGAGCATACGAGCGTCGCCACTGCGGCCAAAGCGTGCAGGGTCGTACACCGGCAATCCAAGGGCGGCGCGTTTCTTGTCGATATGCTCCAAAGATTTGCGGATCATCTCATTGATATCGTTAATGAATTCCAACTTGCCTCCGTAGATCTTCTCCCATCCTTCCGTGCTGATGTACTTAAGGACGATGTCACTATCAGAGACCCGGTCGGGCATACCACTGACCGGGCTGGAACCTCCGAAGATGACGTACGCACCCGATGCCACACAATACGTGGCAATCGCCAGTGCTTTTTCGCTCATCCACTCAGGTGCCAGACCAACAGCTGGAATCTGATCGATATCATCTCCTAGTCCACCCTCAGCTACCATTTGGGTCAGTACGGTCAGGATGCGGGTATTATCGACACAGGAACCCATGTGTAGCACGGGTGGTATCCCGATAGTCTCACAAATTTCACGCAGTCCTGGCCCAACCTTATCCAGACCAGCTTCACCCAGCAGTAATCCCAATTTAGCGGCCGCGATGGCACCACATCCGGTTTCCACCACAAGCACATCCTGCTTGAGTAGTTCCTGGGTTACATAAGTGTGCAGGTAATCTTGTTTGCTGCGTGGATTGTTGCACCCTACAATGGCTGCCACTCCCCGGATCCGACCTGCCATGATGGCATCATTTAGCGGTCGGAAGGAAGCCCGGTAGCTGCCACCTAGCATGTAGTTGATGTACTCGTGTGAGAAACCTGGGATCAAGATCTTCCTTCACCTGTGGGATGTGGATCTTGCCGCGGTTTTTATAATTGTCAATCCCGAGGCGTAAGATCTGCTTAGCGATTGTGAGAGCTTTATGCTCATCAAATTCAATGTGCGTGGCACCTTTGATCTTTACCTTGGCGAGGTGGTGATGATCTTGGTGTGGAAGTTACCCGCCAGGCTCCACCAGAGCCTGCATGATGCACTGGACGTCTACCACCATGGCTTCTACTGCACCGGTCAGGATGGCTAACTCCTGGTGTAAGAAAGTTCCCGGCGGCTGGAATTCCCTGGCGCATCAGGATTTCGTTGGCAGTGCAGCAAATCCCAGAGAGATTTACGCCCTTGGCACCTGCCTGTTTGGCATATTCGATGATCTCCGGATCTTGGGATGCTGCCACGATCATATTGCTCAATGTCGGCTCATGACCATGCACGACGATATTCACCATGTCATCTTTTAAAACGCCTAAGTTTGCCTGGCCAAGCAGAGGGGCAGGGGTGCCAAACAGGATATCGGAGATATCAGTAGCCATCATGCTGCCACCCCATCCATCCGCCAAACCTGTCCGAATGGCGTGGTTCAAAATGTGCACAGCATCCTGGTCGTCACCGATATGGGTGCGGTGTAATGCTTCTACAACTTCCCGATCGACTCCCCGTGGTACAACCCCCTGCTCACGCCATAATTTTTGGCGTTTGGCAGGTGCTCGTTTGATACATACCAGCTCACCTTTTTGCTGCCCGTACTGTGATATGTACAAATCCGCCAGGTCATTGGCGATTTCATTCGGAGAACGCCCTTCAATTTTGATCGCGTACAATGAGGCAATGTTGCGTAGTTTTGCCACATCACGGATAATATAACCTTCCGTCTCACCATTGGCAACCGCTTTCAGCGTAAATGCCAGATCTCGTCCGTGGTCTGAATGGGCGGCAGTTCCGGCTGCGATTGCACGAACCAGGTTTCGGGCCTGGATCGTGTCGATCGTGGCACCGCAAACTCCCACCTGACCTTCTTTGGTCAATCGGCATGGTCCCATGCCGCATTGCTTGCAACACATTCCTGCTCCGCCGATATTGCACGGCACCATTTCTTCAGCGCGGCTAAAAGCTGTGCTGAGGCCCAACTCATCCGCCCGGATGAGCATTTCCTGGGCGGCGGGATCTGATGATCTTTCCTCTTGACTCCGTTTACCTTTAAGCACCATTGATTAATCCTCCTTTGGCTTGGAAATAATACCCATCCCAGGGCAGGGCCAAAGAGGACGCCCAAGGTAGGCTACATTCTGTGCAAAATTAACCGATAAACGCGTTTGTTCATATGCAGCAGTGTGGCGAAAATATGGTTTTGCACCCGATTCAGCATGATAGGCGGATTCACCTGTTTCAATCGGTACTGTCCACTCACCCAAATAACCGGCTTCATCCAACTTCATTGCTATCTCTAAATCGTTGATCTTCTCAGGATCGTAAGTCACTTCGACGACCTGGAAGGCACTGCTTGCGTACACATCAGCTACTCCAGGTAGCGTCAACAAAATCCGTCTAACTTCGGTAACATGGTGATCCCCATATAGAGAGGGGGTCTCGTAAGTCACTTTTTGCATGGGTTCCTCCACTGGCACTGATAAGGTGTTTGACTAAAGATCATGGCTGATAATTGCAATTATTTATTAAGGCGTCCTCCAGGATTAATGTCGTCTCGTCTAATTCGTCATACTAGAACTGGTCGTCCGACGCTCGTAAGCGTAGAATCAGGTGAGTTACATCTCGCAGATCACCGTCTGGAAGCATGAAGTAATCATCAAATGTCGTTTTTGGCTCAAACCCAAGATTTTGAAATGACCGGATAATGGGGGTCTGGTCACTGGGGATTTGAGCTTCAATAAGATACAGGTTATGGCGTTTTGCCAGCTCAATCAATCCCTGCAATAGCCGGCTGCCCACGCCTCGGTGGCGGAAGTCCTTGGGCAGAAATATCCGCACTTCAGCTCGGTGGCGTGCTGGTCCTAGGTTGAGGTGCAGGCTTGCCAACCCAACAATCCGGCTTCCAAAAACCGCAACCAGGGGGAAAATTTTGGTGTAGTCCAATGAATCCACCCATTGGCAGATGACATTGCTGTCCTTAACATTATGGCGCATGTACTTTAAATCTTCCGTTGAAACCGGTCCGAATAGATCGATCAATGCCTGACGATCATCCTGGGTCAGTGGACGAAGTAAGATCCTTGCTCCATCCTTAAGTGTGAATACCTGCCGGTAGATTAGATCTTCTTTGGTTACCATACCATGCGCTCCTTGTATAGCTGATAAACCTTATTTCGCCCAAGCGGCAGCCAGCTGAACCCGTGCATAGGCAAGCCGTTCCATGGCAGCAATGGCGATTTTTCGCGTCAATACACAGTTTAACCCTGGATCTTGCTCGATCAATTTGTTTAAGGCGGTAGAATCAAATTTTACCACCTGGCAATTTTTATCCGCCCGCACGGTCGTTGAGTAGATATGCGGTTCCAAGATTGCACTAATTGCAAACACTTCTCCCGGATTAATCTCGCCAACTAGAAAATCCTTCCGTTTTTTGGGCTGATATTCTACATTTGCCTCAAAATACAAGCTTACCCCACCATCTACGAGCAAATAGAATGCTTCGGCAGGTGTACCTTCCTTGAAGATTTCTGCCCCCTTAGCAAACGTCTTCTCCTCTGCAATCATTGCCAATGCTTTGATCTGTGTATCCGATAAGCTTCCAAAGAAAGGATAGCGCCTCAATATTTCAGGTGAAATCATCGAAATTTCTCCTCAGCTTTGTATTTTTTTATTACTTGCGCCGTAGATGAATAGGATTCTACCAGTAAACTATTCAGCAGGTACCGATTGAAGCGAATATTTAGCATCTGTCCATCACAATTACTGCACCAATAAAAAGTGAAACAACCTATAGCGGTATCCACAGGAAGCATGGTATTAAATTGCCTAGGCATCATTATCACCACAGATGCGGGCAGGATATCCAGTTGCTAAACAGTGGGTTTTATGAATCCACCAAGCCAGATCACGGGTATCCATTAAAATCAAGAGTGGTTCCTCTCCTCCTGCATCACTCGCTAAGGTAATTTTCAACATAGTAAACCCTTACACCTTCAACCAGTATTATTAAAACTGATAACGGTTCGTGCTTCAACCTTGCATTCATTGAACCGTTGCTCCTGGTACTTCACCAATACGTTATTATGGATAATAAAATTCTGGCAAATTACCTCATTATTCTAAAATCGTTGATCACTCAACTTCACATCCTGCATTCATGTCTGCCAGATATTTTTACATCTGGCAGACATGAGATCTTGAAGATACTAAGCCTTTGGCTTGCGGCTATACACAAACCAATACATCAGTCCAACCATAATGCCACCACCGATGATGTTTCCGATGGTAACGGGCAACAGGTTTTTGATGAAGAAGTTACCCCAAGTCAGGTTGGGAAAATCTGCTGCAGTTTTACTTATCGCAGTAAAGAATGATGCATCTCCCATGTACTTAATAAAAAGGGATACTGGGATGAAATACATGTTGGCGATGCTGTGTTCGAACCCAGCGGCTACGAAGCAGGCAATGGGGGGGATGATCGCCATGATTTTATCTGTCACAGTGCGCGCGCTGTAGCACATCCAAACAGCCATGCAGACCAGGGCATTACACATAATTCCTAAGGCGATTGCCTGAATAAATCCCAGGCCAGTCTTTGCGTTACCAATGCTCAGTGCAGCCGCACCGATCGAGCCACCACCAAATGCATACTGCTTGCCTAAAAACACGATATAAGCAGTCAGGAGACCCACCGACAAGGTTGCCGATATAGACGATCACCCAGTTACGCAATAATTGCATAATGGTAACTTTCCCACTGGCAAATGCCATGGTGATCAAGGTATTGCCGGTGAACAGTTCTGCTCCACCGACGACAACCAGAATCAGGCCGACGGTAAAGGTAAGGCCAATGAGCAAACGGGCGACGCCATATGGTAAAGTGCTGGTGGCGGCTGCGGTAGTCGTCGCAAAGATCGCGCCGATACCAATGAAAGCACCTGCCAGAATAGCCAGGAAAAACATATTGAGAGCTTTCAGGTTAGCCTTTTTCACCCCAAGATCTTCTGCCTTGGCAGCCATTCCTGGTGGTAAAAGGGCATCAAAAGAAATTTGGTCACTCATAGATAATCTCCTTAGATTTAGGGTTGTATATTATGCAGGACGATGTGGGTTAGATCTATATTAGTATCTCTCAGTTTCATTCCTCCTCAGGCGAAAATGCTATGCAATCACCATAGTTTGCTGTTTGATCCGTTCCATGTGCGTGTAGATAACAAACTGGTCATGACGTGCATAACCAATTAAGGTAATACCCCATTGATCTGCCAGGGTGACGGAGAGTGAACTTGCCGAAGTGCGTGAGATAACGATCGCAGCCCCAATTCGGGCAGCTTTCTGGATCATATCTGAGCTGATGCGACCAGTAGTGACCAGGATCTTGCGCTCCAACTCAATATTTTCTAATAAGCAACGACCAGCAATTTTATCTAAGTGAATTATGCCTGCCGATATCTTCCGTTGAGACTACCACGCGATTCTCCATCACTTAATATTGAAGTGTGTACACCACCTACTTCTCGATACAATACCTGTTCTTCGGTGAGTGATTTGATCAAGCTTTGCACCATCTGGGGGGTTAATAAAAGTCCATCTTTAAGTTCAGGGTGAATCTTATCCAGTGCGGCAGCAGTGATCCCCCCAGTACATCCGGATGTCCGCCGCCAATGGACGGGTTGTTCGACCGCACTTTTTAACCAGATATCCACATTGTCACCTGATGGGCAGACTTTTACCAGCTCAATCTCTTCTTTGCTTTTGATTATCCCCTCATTGTAAATAAATCCTACTGCCAGGGCTTCTATATCAGTGGGCGTGCACATGAATGTTAACCAGACACGTCCATTAACTGTTAACGTGACAGGTGTTTCAACAATTACCCCACTACCCAGTGTTTCCCATTGCCCTGCATGGTAGCGCACTGAGTTTGGTAAAGGGGTGCGGGGATTCATGCGTTACTTTTAACCTCCCCAGGGCATTTCGTTGTAAATTGCGTAAGCTTTATCATGCAAGCTCTTGAACAACGCTTCATGCTTCCGTTCCCAATCGGCAAGCTTCTGCAGCAAAATCTTTGCTTCGCCATCGGCTTGCTTTGAAGAATTCTCGTAGAAGTCAGCGAAATCCCTTTCGATGAGGTACGCAGTCCTGAGTACCGGCAAGTCTGGAACCATGGCTTCCAACACGGTCTGGTCCAGCAATTCAGCATGGGCTCGGGCCGTAAAGAAATCTCCTTTTGCCAGCTGCTCTGTAACTCCATCAGCCGAAAGCGCACCTTTATCAAAGGCGTCAATCTGGCTCTGGATAAACAGGATGTGTTTCTGTTCTTCGTCCGCTAACTCTCTGAAGGCACTGCCAGCCACAGCATTATTAAGACGGGCAGAGTTTTCTTCAAAAAAGCGCTTGCCTTCATATTCACGCTGTAAAGCATATTCTAAGATTTTTCGAACATCCATGTACTGTCTCCTTAATATCCTGCTGAACGACTTATTAGCTCAGATATCTCACACCTTACGCTGGTATCTCAACCTTTACCGCACAAACTTTGTATTCAGGTATCTTGGCAACGGGATCAATCGCTGAGTTGGTCAGCATATTAGCGGCTGCTTCAGCGAAGTGAAAAGGAATGAATATCACACCGCGCTTGATATCATCGGTAACACGAACGCCAAGCTCAATTTCACCCCGTCGACTGGTGACCCTTACGGTCTTGTGACCGTTCAAGCCCATTTTTTGAGCGTCGTAAATATTCATTTCGACGTAGGCTTCAGGTACTTCGCTTTCCAGTTTGGGTGACCGGCGGGTCATTGAGCCAGTGTGGAAGTGGAACATGATACGGCCTGTGGTGAGGGTGAATGGATATTCCTCATCCGGCATTTCTGCAGGTTCCTTGAATGGTAGGGCGAAGAATTTACCCTGGCCACGGGCGAATTTGCCTTTGTGAAGGAATACTGTGCCTGGATGATCCACATTGGGGCATGGCCACTGGATAGACCCCAATTCCTCCAGGCGCTCGTAGGTGATACCACCATACGAAGGGGTCAGTCGGTTGATTTCGTTCATGACTTCTGACGGAGAATTGAAATCAAAGCCCTGGGCACCCATTTTCTTCGCCAGCTCGCAGATGATCACCCAATCTGGCTTAGAATCGCCGATCGGCTCGATCGCCTTGCGCACACGCTGAACGCGCCGTTCGGTGTTCGTGAAAGTGCCATCTTTTTCGGCAAAGGTGGTGCCGGGGAGGACCACATGCGCCATTTGAGCAGTCTCGGTCAGGAAGATATCCTGAACCACCAGGAATTCCGTCTGCTCCAGGCAGTGGCGGACGTGGTTGAGATCCGGATCGGAGATCATCGGATTTTCGGCGATCACGAACAGGGCGCGTATCTTGCCCTCGGAAGCTGCATGGACCATCTCGGTGACCGTCAATCCAACAGTTAATGGGCCAGTCGAACCCCAGGCATCCTGGAATTTCTTCTGTACATCCGGGATGGTGACCGCCTGATAGCCTGAATAGACATTGGGTAGACCGCCCATATCGCAGGCGCCCTGGACATTGTTCTGCCCGCGCAAGGGGTTGACGCCGCCACCTGCAATGCCCATATTTCCGCACAGCATGGCCAGGTTGGCTGTGGATTTGACATTGTCCACGCCGGTCGTGTGCTGGGTAATCCCCATGGCATAGATGATGGCCGCTGGTTTACCCTTGGCATAGGTGCGGGCGATTTCACGGATTCCGTCAGCGGGTACGCTGGTGATCTCCGCGACTTTCTCGGGAGTGTATTCAGCAACCAGGGTCTTTAAGGCTTCATAGTCTTCGGTGCGCTCGGTGATGAAGGCCTCATCCGCCAATCCTTCGCTGATGATGACATTCATCAACCCGTTGAAGAGGGCCACATCGCTGCCGGGGCGGAAGGTATAGAAGATATCCGCCCAATGGCCGATCTGATTCTTGCGCGGGTCGAGCACGATGACCTTGGCGCCGCGTTTTTGGCCTTTCAGGATGCGCGTTGCGATCAGCGGGTGACCTTCGGAGGTGTTCGAGCCGATAATCAGGAAGCAATTGCTGTATTCTTCGAATTCGGGGATCGAATTCGTCATGGCTCCACTACCAAATGATGCGGCCAGACCGGCCACCGTGGGAGCGTGTCAGAGACGGGCGCAGTGATCGATATTATTCGTTCCGATCACCGCGCGGGTAAACTTTTGGGCCAAATAATTTTCTTCGTTGGTGCACTTGGCTGAGGTCAGAATACCGATGCTGTCTGGACCGCTCTCGGCTTTGATCGCAGCAAATTTCTCGGCGACCAGCGTCAGGGCTTCATCCCAGGTGGCTTCAACCAATTTGCCATTCTTGCGGATCAGCGGAGTGCGCAGGCGATCCGGGTGATTGACAAAGGCATGTGCGTTCCAGCCTTTGATACACAGACCGCCCTGGCTGATGGGGTGCCCCTTTGCCGGCAGCACACCGACCAATGCACCATCCAGTACCTGGAGGTGCAGGGCGCAGCCTGTGCCGCAGTAGGGACAGGTGGTCAGAACATTTTTATATTCGATCATTGTTTCGCTCCTTAATGTGGCAACCCGGTCCGTTCGTACTCACCTTCTTCAAGTACCAGCAATTGAGGCGGTTTCTGATCCAGCTTTGCGCCAGTCTCGTAATTGAACATTTCCTGGACATCCCGGGCGATCAAGCGGAACTGGACCGCCATGGGGATACCAGCCGGGCAGGTCTCTTCGCACTCACGGCAGGCGACACATTTGGCGGTCATGTGCATGGCTCGGATCAGGTGGTACATGGATGGGTTAGACATCGGCAAGCGACCGGTTGCGACCCATTTCTCGTCTTCCAGGGTGCAGATGTTGCAGAAGCACTGCGGGCAGATGTTGCGGCAGCCGTAGCATTTGATGCAGTGTTGGAATTCCTCCTTCCAGAAGGCCAGTTTTTCGTCCAGGCTCATTGCCGGCGATCTTTTCCGTCAATGGGTCAGGTACACCTTCGATCGGGTCACCCACCGTGGTTGTGCATGGACGGTGAATGGCTTGGCGCAGCGGCAGAACTCGGCTTCGTCCTGGGTGCATTCCAAGCCGATCAGGGTGACGTTATCCAAGTTGAGCTGGGAATGCTTGAACATCTCGACGATGCCGCGTTCCTCGCAGCCCCGGCAGACGATGGCCAGCTTGGAGTCCGGATGGGCGTGCTGGATGATCTTGAGGGTATCGGGCACGGGCTCTTTGGGCCAGATTGCCAATCGGTCCAGCTCTTCGGGATGCTCTGGTGAACAGGTAAGGGGCAGCAATCCCTGCTGGACCTCGTTTCAAGGCAAGCACGCCATCGACCTGCAGGAAAAACCTGTTTAATCGCTTCACGTAGGGAGGTAAATTCGATCGGTCATTTCATCGTCTCCACAAAGGGCGGCAGGGCTCTGATTTTCTCGGTGAAATCTTTGATCACGGTGGAGAATTTCTCACCTTCTGCTGCTGACACCCAGTTGATAAACAGCCGTTCCGGTTCGATGCCGGTATATTCCAGCAGTTTCTTCAAGACCGGCATGCGCTTGGCGGTGCGGTGATTGCCGGTGCTGTAGTGGCAGTCACCGATGTGGCAACCCAGCACCATGACGCCGTCCGCGCCTTCGCGGAAGGTGCGCAGGACCAGCTCGGGGGAGATGCGCCCGCTGCAAGGCACCCGGATGATCTTGACATTCGGCGGATATTTCATGCGGGCCATGCCGGCGGTATCGGCGCCGCGGTAGGAACACCAGTTGCACAGAAATCCGATGATTCTTCGGTTCGTACATTACGCCACCTCCATCGTTTCGAAGGATTTCATCACTTGCATAGCTCCGATCATCTCAGAGACCAGTTGGTCATCGGTGAAGTGCTTGAGGCTGATGGATTTGGGCAGGCAGGTACCCACGCAGGTGCCACAGCCCTTGCACAGGGCTTCGTTGACATGCGCTTTCCCTTATCGGTCAATGAACTCAATTGCCTGGTACGGACATGACGAAACGCACTGCTGTGCAGCCCACGCAGGTCATTTCATCCACAATGGCTGTAGCAGCCTCGATCTCGATCTCGCCTTGACCGATGATGGACAGCACGCGTGCGCTGCCGCAGCTGCACCCTGCGCCACGCTGGCTGGAATATCCTTTGGTCCCTGGCAGGCACCGGCGACGAAGACACCGTCGGTCATCGTGGCAACCGGATCCAGCTTGGGGTGTTTCTCGATAAACCACTGGTCGGCGCTGCACGAGATGCCAAACTTGCTGGCCACCTCCTTGGATCATGGCGTGGCTCTAAGCCAGCGAGAGGATGACCATATCCACCGGGATACGTCGCTGCTTGCCGATCAGCGTATCTTCCACCTGGATGATCAGTTTGCCTTCTTCTTCTGGTGCTCCGGGCCGCATTGGTGATCTCAGCCACCTTGCCGCGGATAAAGTGCGTACCTTCTTCCAGCACGCGCTGGTAGAACTCATCGTATCCTTTGGCCGGCGTACGGATGTCGATATAGAAGTTGTAGACTTCCGCGCCGGTTTTTTCGTGTACCAGGTGGGCGAATTTCAGGCTCTGCATACAGCAGATGGCTGAACAGTAATTGTTGTAGTTCTTATCACGGCTGCCCACACAGTGGACAATGCCCACACTCTTTGGAACAGTGACGCCATCGCGCAAGACAACCTTGCCGCCTGTGGGACCAGCGGCATTGGTCAGGCGCTCGAACTCCAGGCTGGTGAAGACGTTCGCCAAGCGTCCGTATCCGTATTGCGGGATTCGCCGTGGAGTCGAACAGGTCATAGCCCGTGGCCAGGATGATATTGCCCACTTTGACGGTGATGATTTCATCCTGCTGGTCAAAGTTGATCGCGCCGGTGGGACAGAATTTCTCGCAGGCTTTGCAGGTGCCCTTTCAGGAAAAAGGTGCAGTTTTCGTGATCAATCACCGGGTACTTGGGCACAGCCTGCGGGAAGGGGGTGTAGATCGCTTTGCGATTACCCAAACCGGCCTCGAAGACATCGTCGACCACTTTCTTAGGACATTTCTCCTGGCACACGCCGCAACCAGTACATAAATTCTGGTCGATGTAGCGAGCACGCTTGCGGATGGTGACCGTAAAGTTACCGATGTAACCTTCCACCTTCTCGACCTCGCTCCAGGTCAGCAAGGTGATATTTTTGTGATTGCCTACATCGAACATCTTGGGGGTCAGGATGCAGGCCGAGCAGTCCAGGGTCGGGAAGGTCTTGTCGAACTGAGCCATATGCCCGCCAATGGATGGTTCGCGTTCGACCAGATAGACATGATTGCCCGCTATCGGCAATTTCCAGCGCCGCCTGGATACCGGTGATACCGCCACCAACCACCAGTACAGTTGGATCAATGGGGACAAACAGCGAGTTCAGCGGTTGCTGATGGGCAACCCGGCCGACAGCCGCAGCGATCAGCGCTTTGGCTTTCTTCGTGGCTTCAACCTTGTCGGTTGTGACCCATGAGTCCTGCTCACGGATGTTCGCCATCTCGAACAGGTACGGGTTGAGACCCGGCTCGTGCGCAGGCATTGCGGAATGTTGGTTCATGCAGATGCGGTGAACAGGAAGCGACAACGACACGGGTCAACCCCAGTTCTTTGATATCTTTTTCGATCAGTTCCTGCCCGAGGCTGGAGCACATGAACTTATAATCGCGGGCAACGACCACACCTTGGTGAGTTGTCTGCGGCCCACTTGGATACATCGGCCACATCCACCACACCGGCAATATTCGAACCGCAATGACAAACATATACTCCGATTTTTTCAGTCATAACATTTACTCCTTAGAGTACGGTACGATTTTTAATACGGAGTTGATAGTCAGCTAATTTACATATCGACTCATTGTGTTATTACCTCCTCCTGACTTTGGATGCTTTTAATCGCATCAATTGCTTTCTTTGGGCTTAGAAATTCCTTTCCGAACCCTAGTTTCTTCGGGGGGATTCCCATCGCTAACCCAATAAGTTGGGTGAAATACACCACAGGAATGGAGAAATGTGTTCCGAATTCTTGATTAATCTGCTGTTGATAACACTCCAGATTTACCTGACACAACGGACAAGCTGTCGCGATTACATCTGCTTGTGCACGTTGTGCACTATAAAGTAGATTGTGGATCATCGAATAAGCTGCTGGACGGCTGGATATTAATAATGATCCACCACAGCAGGTTAACTTCAGCGGAAAATCTACAGGGGTAGCTCCAATAGCTGACATTAACTCCTCAAAAAATTGGGGCTGCTCAACATCTTCATGGTCCTTTTTGGGGCGCAATATCTGACAGCCGTAATATGCCGCGACCCGTAAATCACTCAGTGGATAGAGGACTTTGCTTTTGATCTCTTCGGGGCCGATATCGTTTGAAAATACTTCGATAAGATGTTTTACCCCAATTTTTCCTGAATAGGTTAAATTATCCTCTTGTAAAGCTTCATTAATATGATCAGTCAGATCTGGATCTTCACTCAGATGAAGCTTAGTGAAATACATATTTTTATAGCATGCACTACATGGGGCGACTACTTCAGTTCCTACTTTTTCCGCCATAGCGAGGTTACGAGCAACCAGGGTATATGCTAATAGCTCATCTACATGAAAATATGCAGTAGCTCCACAACAGTTCCAATCCTCTAGCTCTGTAAGCTTTATCCCAAGTTTTTGAGTAGTCTCAAGGGCAGAGAGATGATAGGGGAGGGCTATTTTCTCAAGAGAGCAACCTGGGAAATAAATATATTCTTTCATTCAATCCCTCCAATCGGGATGATATGTGCAATCATCCGCCTGAAATTCTCAAGTCGTTTAATTCGTGGAGGTAGAATGGGAATTCTCCCTTTTAGCATCAGGTTTGTCGCGTTTAAGGCTTCATTAAAAATTCCCGTATGCCATAGCTAAAAATATACGTCGGTGCCAAGAGGGGCTCGTAAGACCGTCCACTTCTCACTATCGTCTTAACAAAAGTTTCAGAGAAGGTCGGTCCAATCAATCCTTCTTTATATTGATTTTTCCACATAGTATATCGTTTCAAGGCGTACATCGCTTCGGCGATATCAATTCCACTTGGACATCTCACCGTACATTGGTAACACGAGGCACAATACCAGAAAGTGTTGGTCTTGAGAACATCGTCTTTTAGACCGGCATTGATCATGGCAATGATGCGTCGAGGAGTTTGATCCATGTAGCTTGCTACAGGGCAGGACCCTGAGCAGGTTCCGCATTGGATACAGGTCTCAAGTGGATTTCCTTCTGCGGCATGCAGGAGGTTGGCAACTTCATTACTAAAAGTTGGTTTGGTTGCCATAAAATTCCTTTCTATCCCGCTTTGGCTTTTCTTGCTTCAGCTATTTCGATGAGTGCGCTTACCTTCTCTAAGAGCATCGTTGGTTCCACTGGTTTTTCTACCAACTCATCGACTGCGACAAAGCGAGGATGTACTGGCTCGCCAGGGAAAAGAAATGCCATCTGTTCTCGGATACCAGTTATGATCAATACCGGCATCTCTCTAAGCTTGGGGTCTTTTCTTAGCTTACGGGCAATCATGATCCCTTCTGCGCCTCGTCCCATCATGATATCTAGTAATAACAAGTCGTATGTCTTGGACTGAAGAGCTTGCAATCCAGTTTTGGGGTTATATGCTACTTCTACACTATAATTCGCAGCATCGAGAATGGACTTGATTCCATCGACGAAGTCGGGATCATCGTCAATAATCAAAAGCTTTTTTTGTTCAGTCATTGTATCTCTCCTTTTCACACTTTTTCTTCACACATGTCCAAAGTAATTGCCAAGTACTGCCCTATTTAGCCTTCAGCTTTCATTACAGGGATTTGTATGGTAAATGTTGTGCCAATAGACGGCTTGCTTGTCACTACGATCGTTCCATTATGCGCTTCTATTATTTTTCGACTGATGGTTAAACCAATCCCGTGACTACTTTCGTCGCTTTTATCACTACTGCCACGGTAAAAATCTGATAAAACACTCGGCAGCTCTTCCTGTTCAATTCCAACACCAGTATCCGAAATGGCTATTTCAATCATCCCGTCTTTTTCTGTGCTATTAATAGTCACTTGACTACCTGCGTAAGAATATTTCACAGCATTTCCGATAATATTGACTAAAGCTTCAACAAGGCTTGTCTCATCCCCTTCAACGTGAGGAAGTTGTTCGTTCAACCCGGAAATTAAATGAATATCTTTTCGTACTGCATGAGGTTCAACAGTTTCTAAAGCTTTTGAGATCAAGGCTGGAACTGCAATAGCTGAGAAGTTATCCTTTATTTTCGAAATATCGACAGAATAGACCCGAAGCCAGGAGTTAATCAACTTGAGCAGGTCATCCATACGGATTTTCATTCGCTCAAATTTGGCATTTTGACTTTCAGTTAATTTTCCAGCAAGCTCACTCGTCAGAGCAAATAAATTCTGTTGAATGGCACCCAAAGGAGATTTAAGCTCATGGGAAACGATGGCGGCAAAATTTTCTCGCAGCATTTCCTTTTCCCTACGCAGTGTAATGGCTTCAACTACCAGTTTTCTTCGTTCAAGGCCTCGCTTTGTGATCAAGCGGAATTCGTCAGGGGTAAAGGGCTTGGGGAGAAAATCATAAGCTCCTTTTTTCATGGCTTCAACGGCTGAGTCGACAGTCGTGTAGCCTGTAATAACAATGGTTACAATCGTATTATCCTGATTGTGGATTTGCTCCAAAACATCCAGGCCGGGTATGCCAGGCATTCTTAAATCAATAAATACTATGTCGGGTTTGTTTTCCTCAACAAGTTTTAGTCCCTGCATGCCATCTGGCGCAGTGAAAACGTCATAATTGCGTCCTTCGAGGATCTGTGTGCAAGAATTTAAGACCACTTCCTCATCATCAATTATGATAATCTTATCTTTATGTTTCATCACCGTTACCAATCTTTTCTAATACAAGAGGTAGCCTGACTGTGAAAGTTGTTCCTTGATCAATCTTACTCTCAACAGAAATCGATCCTTTATGTTCTTTTATAATGCCATAACTAATCGCCAAACCTAGACCAACTCCATGGCCTGTTTCTTTCGTAGTAAAAAAAGGATCGAATATTTTGTCTAAATTCTCTTCTGGAATTCCAGAGCCAGTATCTGAAACTTCGATCTCAATGCATTTTGTATTCGAATCAACCTTGGATGATATCGTCAATCGTCCGTTGCCTTCCATTGCTTCAGCTGCATTGACAATCAGGTTGATAATAACCCTGACGATTTGAGAAGGATCTGTGATAGCTTTTGGTAAGGATTTCATCGAGGTTCATCACGATCTCAATGTTGTGGAATAATGCCTGGTTTTCTACAAACGAGATACCTTCATTCAAAATTGAGTTGATGTCACATAGAGTTTTGTCTGGTTTTCGTTGCCGCGAAAAATCTAATAACCCGCGAATAATGTCTCGACATCGATCGGCTTGGGTTACAATTTTTCGGATATTTTGATTGGTCGTTTCATCACAGATATTTTTTTCAAGCATGAGGTGAGAATAGGTCACAATACCTGTAAGCGGATTGTTCAATTCATGAGCCACATTTGCGGCTAGTTGACCTACTAGAGCCAATCTCTCAGACTCCATGAATTTCTTGCGTGTAAAGTCTTTTAACCTCTCATCACGTTCCTTTAATCCGCGTGCCATGGTATTGAAGCCATCTGCTAATTCACCCAGCTCATCATCAGAAGTTTTTTCCACCCGAATTTCAAGATTTCCTTTTGCCAGCTCTTTTGAAGCGGAGGCGAGTTTTTGAACCGGGATCAGAATGTTGCGTGAGATCATGTAAGAAATGGCAATTGAGGCTAGAATACCGCCTAAGGATATGAGCATGAATGTCAGGACCGCACTTTGCCTCAGGTCGATATATCTTTGCTCCAGAATTCCAACATAAAGTATTCCGATTACATCATTGGAAATATTCCTGATTGGCTCGTAAGCGGTGATGTACCAATTGTTTACTACATAAGCACGATCAACCCAAGGTAAACCATTATCCACAACCAGGTTATATACATTCTCAGCTACGCGGGTGCCAATAGCTCTAGTCCCTTGCTCGGTTAGAACATTGGTAGAAATCCTTACATCGTCCTGGAATATTGTGGCGGTACCAATATCCTTCCCTTTGTACATCATTCCCTGGAAGACTGTTTGCTTAATCGTGTCTACTATGGTGTAATTTCTATTTATAAGAACTGCCCCGAACAAGGTTCCAATGAGGAGGTTCGCATCACTGAATATTGGGGCTGCCACAGCTAACAGCAAGCCAGTTCTGATTTCTGTCTCTGGACTCGGTCGCGCCATTGGGGTTTCGGCGAAAACAATGTGGGCATTTTCAGCAAGCCGTGGAGATTCTTTTGCTAGAAATTCACCTGGGACGATTGTAGACGAAGCCATCGTTACTTCATTGTCTAGAGCTGATTTGATGATTTCTTGTTGATATAGATTATCGCCAGTATTATATGGATAATTAGTCCTTAATAAAACTGTGCCAGACTTATCTATTACAGTAAGGATATCCAGTTTCTCGTATTTTTTTTCATAGTCTAAATCAGATTGAATATTTTGAGTCACACCGGTAGTAAAAATATCTTGTATGATTGGGCGTCGTGCAGTGAGCTGGACGACATCCGTTATATGACGCAGCTCTCCGAGATAGATTTCCCGAGCAGAATTGAGATCATTCCGCACCCGTTCTTGTGCTTCCGTAATTATTCTATTGCCAATAAAAGTGATCCCAGCGATGGTAAAGAAAATATTACTGAATATGCTGATAAGCAAGAAACTTGCAATCAGCTTATAGGTAATAGGCAAAGCACTGCCTTTTTTGGCAAGCTGATATAACTTCCTCTTTAGTCTTTGAGATACCCCTGTGTTAATATCTGCCATATCAGAGGGCTTCATGAACCAATTCAATAATATCCTTTACAACAATTCGATTTTCCTGACCAGTTGTCTTTACTGCATCTCGAAACATGGTTAAGTCTTTTGGGCAGGCTACTACAAATATTTTTACATCATCTAGAGCAATTGCCTCATCGATCCGAGCCTCACTCGGGCGTTCTTTAACCGAGCCTTCATCCATCCAGATACGCCCACCGCCAGCACCACAGCAGAATGCCCGTTCTCGGTTGCGAGGCATCTCTCTTAGGTCGCATCCCATAGCAGTAAGTATGCGGCGGGGTGCATCATATACTCCGTTGTAACGACCCAGGTAACACGGATCATGGAAGGTGACTTTAAGTTCTAATTTATTTCTAAATTTAAGATTGCCAGAAGATATGAGTTGATCAAGCAATTCAGTATAGTGAAGTATTTGGATGCCATCTAGTTGGTACTCGTTTTTTAATGTGTTGTAGGAATGTGGGTCTGTCGTGACGATTGCCTTATACGTGCTTTTTTCCATCACTGCCTTATTTTTCTCGACCAACATTTCAAATAATCCTTCCTCACCAACCCTGCGCACATCATTGCCTGCATTACGTTCACCATCATATAAAATCCCGTAGTCCAGACCTGTCTGTCGGAATACATCCGCGGTTTTTTGAGTAATGTCAGTGAGGGTTGCATTGTACGAGGCGTAGTCACCAACAAACCAGAGATACTCGACTGGTTCTCGCCGTGCATCCTTGATTTTGGGTTGAATGGGCTGGGTCCATCTGGCACGCATCCGGTCAGATTGACCGAATGAATTCCCATATCTTCCAAGGTTGGCTAAAGCGTCTTGTAGCATTCCATCCATCAGCCCTTCGATAACAAGATGGCGGCGCATATCCACGATAGAATTCACGTGTTCGATGAGCACTGGGCACTCATGAACACATGCCCCACAAGTGGTGCAAGACCATAAGATTTCTTGTGAGATTTCGTCTCCGACGAGTTGTTTTAACTTCCCATCGTGTTGGCTGATATTGCCAGCTGCTAAAATTGGCCCGTCTCGATGTAATGCCTGGCGGATGCTGAGAATAAATAGTTTGGGACTTAGAGGTGTCCCTGCCGTGTGGGCTGGGCAGGCATCCTGGCAGCGCCCACATTCGGTGCAAGCGTCTCCATCCAAGAGTTGTTTCCACGTCAGGTCTTGAATAGACTTAACATAAATTGGCTCATTTTGAGTATTCTGAGCGACAGGTTTGAGCTGCCCAAGAGGGCGATCCAATTGGGAGAAAAAGGTATTTAACGGACCAGTCAAGGTATGCCATAAAGTACCAACCGGTAGAGTCGCTACAGTAATAGATGCTAAGAGAAGGTGAAATCCCCAAATACCTATATGCCAATTTGTCAAGGCTTGCTCAGTTGCTCCACTAGCGATCCAGACTTGAGCAAGTAGCCAACCGAATGGTGACCATAATGCCCAGGCTGGTTGCTCAACCGCCAATCGCAAGGATTCGGCTGTTAGTCCTGCCAGGACAATCACCGTAATTAAGACGAGTGATATTGTGAACCTGGAATGTAAAGTCAGACGGGGTGGTTTTATGATAAAACGACGGTAGCCAGCCAGAATAGCGCCGAACAAGAAGAAAACCGTGAAAACATCCAGAACAAATTTGTAGATCAGGTATGGATTACCTATCAGGAATTTAATAAAGTGTGAGTCGATGGTCGCCAGAGCAGTCCCAAGAAAGAAGACAAAGAAACCCCAGGCAAGTCCAATATGCATTAAACCTGGATACCGTTGACTTAACAACCGCGTTTGGACGATAGAATATGTGATAAGACGGCCGATGCGAAGGTGTATTTTGTTCCAACGGATTTCATTTCGCCCGACACGCCACCACAAGCTGCCTTGTTGATAAAATCGAACCAATAGAATAATGGCAGACAAGAACATTAAGGAGTAGACGATTAAATCCGGTCTCCAGGTAAGTGGGATACCCCAATAATCAGTTCGCTCTGGCATAGGACTTCTGCATTATCCTTTCATAGGTCCATCTTAGCCTTTAATATTCCTGATCTGTTCGGTCAGGGCTGGAACAAGATCAAAGAGGTCAGCTGTTGTGCCATACTTAGCAATATTAAAAATAGGTGCGGCAGAGTCAGTATTTATTGCAATGATGACATCACTGCCGGTAATAGCCTCAACGTGTTCTGGTGCTCCGCTAATACCAAGGGCTAAATAAACTTTAGGTTTAACGGTTGAGCCGGACTTACCTACCAAGCGACTGATTGGCAACCAACCCTGATCTATAACAGGTCGAGACGCACATACTATGCCCCCTATCGCCACAGCAAGTTCTTCGGCGAGAGAAATATTATCCTGGTTCTGAATTCCTCGCCCGACTGCGACTCAAGAGGGGTTCTTTTGTAATATCCACATCACCGGTTTCTGGTTCTATGTACTGTTTCAGCGTCGTCTGTAAACCATCCAAGGCTTGGACAGGTATGGGGGATACAGGGGGTGATTGTACGCTATGCCCCAGTTCTGGTTTGTATCCACCGGGTACCAAGGTGATTAACGTTGTTGCCTCTGGGAATTCGCATTCAACCATGATCTTGCCGCCACATATTTGGCTGATTAACTTACCATCTGTCTCTATTGATCGGACGGAACTAATCAGGGGGAGTCCAAGTTGTGCAGAAATACCGCCGACAGCATCCATACCAATGGTTGTATGGCCAAAAAAGACAGCTCGAGGTTTATACTCGTCAATAATTCCAGCCAGGACTTTCTTGTAAGCTTCAGGGTTGAAGTCAGTTAGCAAGATGTGATCTGCATATAGCACCTGATCTGCATTCATATCACCTGCAAGCCCCAAAGCATCGTGGCCAAGAATTATCGCAACGACTTTTCCCCCGGTACTTAGAGCCAGAGCGTGTGCAGCAGCCAGCATGATAAAAGATATATCAGATACTTTTCCACGCAGATGTTCGATGGTGACGAAAATGTCTTGGTTCATCGATTCCTCCTTTTACAAGGTACCCAATTCTTTAAATATTGTAACCAGTTGGCTGGCTGCTTCATCTGCATTCTCAGAAAGCATCGTGGCTCGTTCAACTGCTTCTGGCTGGAACATCCGATGAACGATTGGACCTCCGCTAGTATCCAATGGTGGTAAATCCAGTTCATCGATGCTCATAGTTTTCATCATCTGGCGAACTTTGCTGATGGCTACGTAGCGTGGAGGTTGTTCGGCTGCCTGGATGCCCAAAAGGACAGGTAGGGAAGCCTGCATCTCACCGATTAAACCGCCTGGATATTCTTTTCGTAGGGTCACATTATCGCCGGTAACATTCACGCCGGATACATAACCAATATATGGCATTCCGAAGGTATTCAGCCAGCAATGGCCCAATCGATCCATCTAAGTCATTGTTTGCTTGGACACCTGTTAATATTAGATCTGGTTTTAAATCGCTCCAGGATGGACGCCATTGCTCGGGCCAAAGCGTGATTGTTTACACCACTTTCTAATTCACCGTTAAGTTTAATTAGTCTGTCAGCGCCTTTCGCAGCTGCAGTAAATAGAAGATCATCGACCCCTTCAACGTTTGTTGACAATACTGTAACATGGGCACCTGTGCGTTCTTTAAGTAAAATGGCTTGTTCGATAGCATGATCGTCAAACTCATTAACGATCAGGCGTAACCAAGAAGTATCTAGTGCAGTACCACCTGCATCTATCGTCAGTTCTTCAACGAGATCAGGTACAAGTTTTACGGGAACGATTATGTTCATGGTCATTCTCTCCAGTTTTATCCTAATGCTTCAGCAAGTAACTCTACGATGTCTTTCACGACAAGCTGTCCTGCTTGCTGTGTCATTTTGACTGCATCTTCAAAGCGTGGCGGTTCATAAGGGCAAGCAACTGCCAGAATATTAGCACCTGCATCAACAGCCTCTTGAACGCGCCATTCGGATAAACGGGCGTGAGCTTTTTCCCACTGAAAACCGTCTAACCACATTCCACCTCCACCACCGCCACAGCATAGGCTGGATGGCATGATTGTGTGACATCTCAACCAGTTTTAGACCTGGTATGGCTTCAAGCAGCATACGAGGTTCATCAAATACCCCGTTTGCTCGTCCTAGATAGCACGGGTCATGATATGTGACAGTGGCAGATATTTCCTTCACAAGCATTGGTTTGAGTTGATCGATATATTCGACCAGGAATTGAGTGAAATGCTGCACAGGATATGAAATTCCTAGTTTTGGATATTCATTCTTCAATGCATTGAAAGAATGAGGGTCCGAAGTAATTATTTTATTGAACTGGTACTTGCTAAAGATTCTCCCGTTTTTCTCAGCCAACATTTCGAATAACCCACGCTCACCTGCTAATCGCTGCGTATCACCGTCGCTATTTTCTTCAGGTCCGAGGATGCCGAAGTTTATGCCAAGAGCATTTAGAATTTTTCCTAATGCTTTCGCGACTAATTGAACGCGTGGATGATAAGAAGGATAATCACCAACAAACCACAAAACATCAACCGGGCGTCTATCCCTGCCGAGTATGGAAATTTGTGGTTGAATGCCTGTGGTCCAATCGGCCCGTTTACGAGGCGATTCACCCATCGGATTGCCATAACGTTGGGAATTTTCCAAAGCACTTTGTAATTCTGAAGGAACATTACCTGCTAGAAGCAATTCTTCTTTAGTGCGGGTCATTAGTGCAGCAGTTATTGGGATTTTTGAGGGGCAGATTTGAACACAAGCATAGCAAGATACGCACATCCAAACCGTATCGGTATCCATCACAAGATCGAATTCGTCAGCACGTAATCCTGCGATCATCCTTCCGGGAGGGTAATCCATCAGGTAACCAAAAGGACACACGCCACTGCAAGAGCCACATTGTAAGCAAGTTCGAAATCTTTCACCATTTTCTACTTTATACAGACTTGATAAAAAAGTTTCGCTGAAAGATGGTGCGTGGGTGATTTCGGTCATTACCATCAATTCACCTCCAGTACATATTATGGGAAGATCGGATGTAACATATCTGTGGTAAATATCAATTATTCGTTCATTGTAAGGTAAGAAAACTTATTGCTGGTCTTTCAAGTAAAAAGTCATAATATACCCAAAATATAAATAGTTTTAACATCCTAGATAATAGGGAGAATAACCCAATAAATATACTCCGGATTAGATGATTATTCTATTATCGGATAGTAAAGACAACTTCACTAGTGGAATATAACATGCATATATAGTGATAATAATCACAGTACAACTCTTAATTGTAAGCTTAAGTATTTATTAAAGGCATTGTTTTTTTTAGGTTTCACAGGCTTATGCGGTAAAATAAACAATTATTTAGCGTGGGAGATGAGTATGAAACTATCAAAGGAACTGGAAAATCGCGCCATCAATGCCATTCGTTTTCTGGCAGCAGACGCGGTCCAAAAGGCGAATTCAGGTCACCCTGGTTTACCGATGGGTGCTGCTGCAATGGCATATACTTTGTGGACGCGTCACCTACGATTTAATCCTCAAAATCCCAAATGGCCTGGTAGAGATCGTTTTATCCTTTCAGGTGGACATGGCTCTGCATTACTTTATGCTTTACTGTTCTTGACTGGTTATGATCTGCCATTGGAACAACTGATGAATTTTCGCCAATGGGGTAGCCAAACGCCTGGTCATCCTGAATATGGATTAACCCCCGGGGTCGAAGTGACGACAGGTCCGCTTGGGCAAGGTTTCGCCAACGGTGTGGGCATGGCAATCGCTGAGACCCATCTGGCTGCTGAATTTAACCGTCCTGGGTTTGAGGTGATCAATCACTATATTTATGGCATTGTCACGGATGGAGATTTAATGGAGGGGGTTTCTTCCGAAGCAGCTTCTCTTGCAGGTCACCTCGGTTTAGGAAGAATCATCTACCTTTATGACGACAATCATATCTCCATCGATGGTAGCACCGAGCTTGCTTTCACTGAAGATCGAATGGCTCGCTTTGAAGCATATGGTTGGCACGTCCAGAAAGTTCAAGACGGAAATGATACTGCAGCTGTAAATAGGGCAATAAACCGGGCTAAAAAGGATCCACGCCCATCGATAATTGCATGCAGGACTCATATTGGTTATGGACTGCCTACACGCCAGGATACTGCCAAAGCCCATGGCGAGGCTCCCGGACAGGAAGAATTGGATGGAGCCAAGCGGAATCTCGGTTGGCCTCTCGAGCCAAAGTTTTACGTCCCCGATGATGTGCTTTCGTTTTATCGAAAATCAATCAAACAGGGAGAAAAAATTGAGAACCTGTGGCGAAAGCAGCTTAAAGCCTATCTGGCAGAGTATCCCCAAATGGATACCGAGCTGGAAAGACGCTTGGCAGGTGATTTGCCTGAAGGTTGGGATGCTGACCTTCCTGAGTTTCCGGCAGATGTGAAGGGGATGGCAACTCGTGCCGCAAGCGGTAAAGTGATCAATGCCCTCGCCTCTCGCATGCCAGAATTAATCGGGGGATCCGCAGACCTGGCACCATCGAATAATACTTGGATCAATGATAGCCCAGATTTTCAAAAAGTTACCCCCGAGGGGCGTAATTTCCACTTTGGGGTCCGCGAGCATGCAATGGGGTCAATCATTAATGGCATGTCAGTTCATGGAGGGGTGATTCCATACGGTGGTACTTTCCTGGTCTTTTCGGATTATATGCGCCCAGCTTTACGCCTCTCGGCTTTGTCTCACTACCCGAGTATTTGGGTGTATACGCATGATAGCATCGGTTTAGGCGAGGATGGACCTACTCATCAGCCCATCGAGCATTTGGCAGCGTTAAGGGCTATCCCTAACATGATGGTCATCCGCCCCGGAGATGCCAACGAGGTGACTGAAGCCTGGAAGGTCGCCATTTCCCGCCGCCATGGACCAACTGCGTTGATCCTGACCAGGCAAGCAATCCCTGTTTTAGACCGGACTATCTATGCCCCTGCGGAGGGGTTGCAACAAGGTGCATATGTACTAGCAGATATGGGCGATACCAAGCCCGAGATTGTCCTAATGGCTACAGGTTCTGAGGTGTGCTTGATTATAGATGCAGGCGCACGCCTGGCCAGTGAAGGTGTGAATGTTAGGTTGGTTTCTTTCCCAAGCTGGGAATTATTCGAGGCTCAAGATGAAGCCTATCGGGACCTGGTCTTGCCGCCTGACATAAAAACCCGCCTGTCCGTTGAAGCAGCCGTGTCGCAGGGTTGGGAGAAATGGGTGGGTGACCAGGGAGATTGCATCTCGGTTGAGCGTTTTGGCGCTTCTGCACCTTATAAGATTATCTTTGAAAATTATGGATTGACGGTTGAAAATGTCTTCCAGCGAGCTCGCCAGCTGATTGCCAGGAATAATGGACAATTATCGTAGAAATAATAATACCAGACCGAAGATGGAGATATTATGAAAATCGCCCTCGCTTGTGATCATGGTGGCTATCCGTTGAAAAATAGCATTAAAGATTGTGTGATCGCTGCGGGTCATTCTGTGATTGACCTTGGCACATATAACACAGAAAGCGTGGATTACCCTGATTATGCCGAGAAGTTAGGTGTGTCTATTACAAAGGGTGATGCTGAACGAGGAATATTGATTTGTGGTTCTGGTGTTGGTGCAAGTATTGCGGCCAATAAGATAAAAGGAATCTACGCAGCGGTTTGCCATGATACTTATTCAGCCCACCAGGGAGTTGAACACGATAATATGAATGTTTTATGCCTTGGAGCACGTGTCATCGGACCTGAGCTAGCTAAGGAATTAGTGGATGCATTTCTGAGCGCACAATTCTCCAATGGAGAACGTCATGTTCGTCGGGTAAATAAAATTTATAAGATTGAAAAAGCGGGATTTTAGTAATAAAGGTGAAAAAATGGCTTCAAAAATATCAAAATTAACTGAACTCGGTCAGTCGCTCTGGTACGATTATATGGAGCGCCGTATCCTTGAAAACGGCGAGTTGGCCGCCTTGATCAATCAAGGCGATATCAGAGGGCTGACCTCCAATCCGAGCATATTTAATCATGCAATTGCCAAATCGAAGGATTATGACTCTGCATTGATCCCGATGTCATGGGCGGGATATTCCGATAAATATATCCTCGAACAATTGATGATCGAAGATATCAAGCATGTAGCAGATTTGTTGAGACCGTTATTTGATCAGACTCATGGCGGAGATGGTTTCGTAAGCATTGAGGTCAGACCAGATATGGCATATGAAACCCCAAAAACAATCGCAGAAGCACAACGCTTGTGGGAAATCGTCAATCGACCCAATGTGATGATCAAGATTCCAGCTACACAGCCTGGTTTAGCTGCTATACGCGAATCCATTGCAGCAGGAATCAACATTAATATCACCCTGATCTTCTCCATTGAAAGATATAAAGAAGTGATGGAAGCCTATCTATCTGGACTGGAAGAAAGGATTAAAGCCGGGAAACCAATTGAAAACATCAACTCGGTTGCATCTTTCTTCGTCTCGCGCATCGATTCGAAAGTGGACAAGTATCTCGAGCCGATCATCCAGACAGGTGGACCGAATGCGCAAATCGCCAAATTATTGCTAGGGAAGATCGCCATCGCCAATGCACGCCTGGCATATGAAGAATTTCGTAAGGTATTCGAAAGTGAGCGATTCAAGAGATTACAGGCAAAAGGAGCGCGATTACAACGTCCACTCTGGGCTTCCACGAGCACAAAGAACCCAGCCTATCAAGATACGATGTATGTGGATGAGCTCATTGGCAATCACACCATCAATACCGTCCCACCGCAGACGTTGGATGCTTTTCGAGACCATGGGAAAGTACAATTGACGATTGAAAAAGACCTCAATCAGGCCAGGAAAGCGTTCTCTGACCTTGCAACGGTGGGTATTTCAATGCAGAAAATAACCCAGGAGCTGGAAGAGGAAGGCGTTCAGACTTTTACAGAATCGTACAATTCGTTAATTACATCTGTGAAAAATCGTCGGGAAGCCGCTTTGGTCGAGCTTGGACCTTTGGCGAAACCTGTTTCCACCCGCATCGCTCAGCTGGAAGCAGACCATTTTCTAAGTCGATTTTATTCCGTCGATGCGTCTCTTTGGACTCATGACCCGAAAGGTCAAGAAGAGGTGCGCGTACGGATGGGTTGGGTGAACCTGCCGAGTGCCAGCAAGGCGTTGCTTCCAGACTTAGATAAATTTGTCGCTGAGATTAAAAAAGCTGGCTATACACGCGCATTGCTTTTTGGTATGGGTGGTTCTTCCTTGGCTCCGGAGGTTATGAGCCTCATATATGGTGATGAAGCGTCTGGATTGAAATTGACTATCCTGGATTCGACCGATCCCGCTCAGGTGTTGCGCGTCTGCGCACAACAATCCCGTCGCCAAGACACTGTTTATCGTCTCAAGCAAGTCAGGTGGTACTGCAGAGATCAAGGCAATGTTCGAGTATTTTTGGATGCGCGCCCAGCGTTCAGTAGGCAAGAAAGCCTCTGAGCATTTTATTGCTATCACTGATCCAGGCACCTCCCTTGAAAAGCTTGCCTATGAGCGGAAATTCCGCAAGATATTCCTGGCGGAACCGAATGTTGGTGGGCGATATTCTGCTCTCACAGCTTTTGGACTAGTCCCTGCAGCTTTAATGGGCATTGATGTATCTCAATTACTCGATTGCGCCTCTTGGATGGCATCCGAGAGTAATGTTAACCAGCCATTGGGTCGTATTCCGGGTTTTGTTTTGGGCACTATCATAGGAGAGGCGGCTTTACTTGGACGAGATAAACTAACCATCATTGCCGATCCAGAAGTAGCTTCTTTGGGTGCCTGGTTGGAACAGCTCATCGCTGAAAGCAGTGGCAAGCAAGGTAAGGGGATTCTTCCAGTCAATGGAGAGATATTAGCAAATCCCGAGCTGTATGGAACTGACCGGCTTTTCATCTACATAAGACGATCGGGTAAATATGATGCTAAAGTAAAATCACTGCGTAAGGCCGGGCATCCGGTCATAAAGCAGGATTTTACCGAGAATTATGCCCTGGGCGCTGAGTTCTACAAGTGGGAGCTTGCTGTTGCTTTGGCTTGTTCGATATTGGGGGTAAATGCCTTCGATCAACCGGATGTCCAGGATAGTAAGAATCGCACTGTGGCGAAAATTTCTTATTACTTGGAGCATCATGGGTTTAATGAAAACCAGCCCTTTTATGAAGATCACGGGATTTCATTATATGGTAATCTCATGGATGGTAAGGGTATAAAAGGGCGTGTGGAGAAGTTCCTCGAAACTGGTAAACCAGGCGACTATATTGCCATCAATGCCTACCTGGACCGAGACAAGAAAAATGCTGGAAATCTACAAGCCTTGCGCTCATGGATCATGGTAAAAACCAAACTGGCAACAACGCTCGGGTTTGGTCCCCGCTTCCAGCACTCAACAGGTCAGCTGCACAAAGGTGGGAAGAACAACGGTCTATTCCTGGTGGTTACCGCTGATCCGCTGAAAGATGCCCAAATCCCAGAAGAGGGGCTAAGTTTTGGTGCTTTGGAGCATGGTCAATTCCTGGGTGATATGGAAGCGTTGCAGGCGCGAGGTCGGCGCGTCTTGCGCATCCACCTGTCCAATACTGAATACCTTAAAATATTGGTAGAAAAATTGATTCACTAAGCAGTAGTTAAATTAGAATCCGCCAGAGGACAAATTTTCGCTCTCCGGCGGATTCTTGTTTTGCATACTTCGAATTATTTATTGACGGCCTGTTTTTCCAGATTCTCCTTGTGTTCCCTCACCAATTCGCGGCGTAAAACTTTCCCCACGGTAGTTTTAGGGAGCTCGGTTCTAAATTCAACCTGAGTGGGTACTTTAAAGGCTGCCATGTTCTGCTTACAAAAGTCGCGGATTTCTTCCTCTGTGGCGGTTTCACCAGGTTTGAGTACCACCCAGGCTTTAACGGTTTCGCCGCGATAGGCATCTACCACTCCGGCAACTCCGACTTCGAGCACCTTCGGATACTTGGAAATCACTTCCTCCACTTCACGTGGCCACACCTGGTAACCACCCGGTTTGATCAATTCCTTCTTGCGATCGACGATGTAAAAATAGCCGTCGTCATCCATCTTGGCAATATCACCGGTGTAAAGCCACCCATCACGCAGAGTGTTGGCAGTTTCGGTGGGCATATTGTGATAACCTTTCATCACCTGCGGACCCTGGATGCATAACTCACCGACTTCGCCTGGCTTAAGAATTGTTACCCCATCGTCCAGGCTGATGATACGGCAGTCTACATCGGGCAGTGGTAAGCCGATAGATCCAGCGCGGATATCTCCATTTAGAGGATTGCAATGGGTGGCAGTAGGCGCCTCAGATAATCCATAACCTTCCACCAGCTTCCCTCCAGTTAAAGCTTCGAATTTCTTCTTTGTCTCAACCATTAATGGAGCAGAACCGGAGATACACCCTTTAATTGAGCTCAGGTTATATTTACCAGCAATGACATCCGGATTGTTATTTATAGCGTTGTACTGCGTGGGCACGCCTGGGAATATAGATGTTTTATATTTTTGAATACTGGTCAGCACGTCTACAATATCACGAGGATTCGGGATCAATACCATCGAAGCCCCAGTTCGAATAGCAAATAACATTCCTGCAACCATCCCATACACATGAAAGAGGGGGATTGCCATTAATACTGCCTCTTTACCATCCACGGCAGTCGGTCAGACAACTACGAATTTGCAATGCATTGGCGACCAGGTTGCGATGCAGTGCGATTGCCCCTTTGGAAATACCTGTAGTGCCGCCGCTGTATTGGAAAATAGCGGTATCTTCCGGACCGATAGCAACTTTTGGGCGTTCTTCAGGTTTGTGGGCGGAAATCAATTCCTTGAGCCACATATCACCCGAGGCTAACTCGATCCGAAATCCCATTTTCTTCTCTTTGGCAAGGCCGAACAAGATTGCCAGGAGAGGCGGGAAAAAATCTTTGATATTGGTGACAACAATTTTCTTGATTTTTGTGCTTGGCTGAGCTTCTTTTATCTGTTTGTAAACATTACTCATTACAAACATGACTTCAATTCCAGCATCATTCACCTGGTGTATGATTTCCTGGGCTTTATAAAGAGGGTTGATCGCAACGACTACACCGCCAACCTTTAAGATCGCGAAGAATGTAGCCACAAACTGGGGTGAATTGAGCATGTCAATACCCACCCGGTCACCTTTTTTGACTCCAAGAGAAGCAATGCCAGCTGCCAATTGATCGGTTAGCTTATCCATCTCCCGATAACTTAACACTGCTCCCTTAAATATCGTGCAGGGGCTATCCGGGTATTTCCTGGCAGCTTCTTCCAGCAATCCATGTAGTGGAATGGGTGGGTAATCGATGTGCTGGGGTACACCTTTATCGTAGAACTTAAACCACGGACGATCCTCCATTTTTCTCCTCCTCCTTAGAGTGAACAGTTGATTAAATCGATAATATTAGTATAGAATTTTCTGGGACGAAAGTCAATCGGGAATATGATGAAAAATAAAATTAGGGCTAATTCGTTCAGATTTTTCTTATTTGTTTGGTTAAAGCCAGGCGCTGATCAATTTCCCCACCTCGTCCAAAGTGCCCGCGTTAACTTGATACCAATGAATAGCAGGATCATTTTCTTTAAACCAATTTGCCTGGCGGCGGACGAATTTCCTTGTTCGGCGTTTGATCAGCACGATGGCCTCATCAAGTGTAATCTTGGCATGAATGGTTGCAACGATTTCAGCATAACCAATAGCCGACATGGTCGGTAAATCTGGCGAATATCCCATATCCAATAATCTTTGGACTTCATCTATAAAGCCATTTTCAATCATGAAAGTAATACGGTCGTCAATTCTTTGATAAAGCTCGACTCTCGGACGAGTTAGTCCCACTATTAGGGGTTCATATAACCTGAAGCCGCTCATTTTTTGAGCTGAGAAGCGTTTACCGGTGCAAAGGATAACTTCTAATGCTCGAATGGTGCGACGGATATTCGTGGGGTCGATCGAGTTTGCTGCTTGAGGGTCTAGTATAGCAAGCTTTGCGTGCAGCTCGATCGGTCCCACTTTATGTGACAGTTCGGTAAGCACTTCACGCATGCGTGAATCTGGTCTGACCGAGGGAACCTTCCAGCCTTCGATCACCGAGCGCACAAATTGGCCAGTCCCTCCGACGATGAAAGGCAGATGGTGATCCTCATATATCTTGTGAATTACCTTATTTGCCTCCTGTTGAAATACTGCCAGGCTCCAGGTCTCATCCGGATCAGCCACATCGATTAAATGGTGAGGCACAAGCTTCCGTTCATCGATGGTCGGTTTGGCAGTGCCTATATCCATCCCCCGATAGAACAGGCGAGAATCAGCGGAAACGATTTCACCATCAAATCGCTCGGCTAACTGGATGGCAAGCTCGGTTTTACCGGCTGCTGTTGGACCAAGAATCACTACTAGAGGAATTTTGTATGGTTCTTGGCTATTGGAAGATACTCCAATATGACTTTCAAGTGATGACATTTTCAAAATGGTCAATCAATGGGCGAATGTTATCTTTACGTAATTGGATCGTAAGCAAATCGACGCGCCAATCATTAATCAGCTCTGGGTGCTGCTGGATATAATATTCTGCCGCGCTACGCATGTGCTCAGCTTTTCGAGGGGTGATCGATATTTCAGGAGGCCCCAAGGATTTACTCGCTCTAGTTTTAACCTCTATAAAAATGATCGACTCAGCATGCCTGGCAACTAAATCAATTTCCCCATAAGGAGTGCGTAAATTTCTATCCAGGATGGTATAACCTTTTTTTTCCAGGTAAGCGGCAGCAATCGATTCACCCAAATGACCTAATGATTGGCGGTATGCAGGTTTCATTGAAACCTGTCAAGAAACCGCGTGATTTTATAACGGGAGCCTTTCTTCCGTCTTTTTGCCTCATCAGTAAGCCGTTGGTAATGTTGTAAAAGAGTGTTCGTTGTGGTTTGAATATCATATTGCTTTGAGGATTCGATAGCTTGCTTGCCCATCACCTGCCGCAGCTGATGGTTGGTTGAGAGTAACACAAGCTTGGCAGTAAAAATAGCCAGGTCTTCTGAGGATATCAAACCCGTGACTCCGTCTTGAATGATGTCTCGAGTGCCCGGCGCATCAATCCCCAGTGCTGGAAGTCCAGCAGCCATCCCCTCGACAGTAGATAGGCCAAACGTCTCAGAGCTAGATGGGGTAACAAAAATATCCGAAGCAGCTAAATAAGAAGGTATCTCTTTATAGTCGATCATACCTGTAAAAAACACCTTGCTCTCAATGTTCATAAGCTTGACCTGTGCTTCCAAATTTTCCCTTTCAGGTCCGTCACCGACCACGAGCAAGCGCACATGCTCGTATGTTGCCGCCACCCCGTTAAATGCCCGAATGAGCAATGATAAATTCTTCTCAGGGGATAATCGGCCAACATAAATGGAGACAACATCACTCGAGGTAAATCCAAACCCGGAACGGTCTTTAGGTTGGATTTCCTTGCGATAGGGCATCAAGTCAAGCCCATTGGGGATCACTTCAACTGGGGAGATCAGGCCAAAATGTTGCTCCAGAATTTCTCGCATACTCGGTGTTGGAATGATCACCAGATCGCACGCACGGTAGAAGGGAGACAAATAGGCTTTTAGAGCAGCCTCCCCGATGCTATCCGGTAAAATGGGTAGGTAAGCCTGAGTCATCAGATCATAACGGCTATGGTTGGTAAAAACCACAGGGATATTCCGGGGAACACAATGACGCATCGCCAGCGAACCGCTGACGAATGGATGGTGGACATGGGTGATATCCATCGTATAGAGCAGATGCCTAGCCTTGCGGTTATAGGAGAGATTTAGATAGATTCCGGTATCTACGACAGGCACACCAGTGGTGCGAATAATGTTTTTTTCGGTATCAACAACATCAGCATCCCCAAAGGTGAAAATATAAACCTCGTGACCCGCCTTTTCAAGCCAACGCTTGGTTAATGCGATGGACTTGGTCACCCCGCTTACCTGGGTTTTATATATATCAGCCATCATGCCGATTCTCATAACGCCCTCGATTTAGTAATCCTAAGCGATTGATCAAAAAACGTCAAGCGAATAAAACTTCTTGGTGATTTATGGTGGGGAGGGTAAAATGAGGATATGGAAAGCCAAGCAAAAGGAAAATACCTTCCCGATATCAACCACTTAAGTGTGCTGGCTGCCATGATCGTATTAGCTTACACCCTTGGGAGATTTATCGACCTTCCGAGCTGGCAGATATCAAGTCAGCTGCCCGGGTTATATATCGAGTTTACGATCGATGTTAATATGATCACATCGCTGCTGGTCGCAGCGATGACTGTGGCAGGTGCAAACTGGCTCATGCACAATCATCCGGAGGCAAGGGGAAAGCATAGCCTGGAGCATGCAATCCTTCCGGCGCTAACAGCTTTGGTCATTGGGATCCCATTAAGTAGCGTTCCGGTGGGCTTGGGCTGGTGGATGGGTCTGATCAGTGGTGCAATTATCCTTGTACTGGTATTGATTGCTGAATATATCGCCGTAGACCTCGATGATATTCGTTTACCCTTCGCAACTGCAGCCCTATCGGCGGTGTCTTTTGCGTTATTCCTCATTCTAGCGGGAGCATTAAGGGCTAATGGTGTGCGTCTGCTTTATAACACTCCTGCGCTGGTAGTTGCTGCCTGGCTGGTCAGCCTGCGAGTTACAAACTTGAGATTACGTGGTGAGTGGACAATCTATGAATCGGCAATCATTGCCTTTGTGATTGGGCAAATTACGGCAGCATTTAATTATTGGCCACTCACACCGATTGCCTTTGGGTTGGTACTATTGGGACCAGCTTATGCTCTTATCAGCCTCTTTTGTAACCTGATTGACGAAAAACCTTTTCGCAAGCTGATCGTTGAACCCATGGTTAGCATTTTCATCGCCTGGGGAGCAGCGTTGATCCTCCGATGAATACCTTGCCTCCCGGAATTTATTTGACCCACCAGCATTGGGCGCAGATGGAAGCCGATGTCGCTTCCAAAGCACCCGAAGAAGCCTGTGGTTTTGTAATTGGAGCAGGGCATCATTCCAGGACGATCATCCCGGTCACTAACATCTTGCATGATGGCTTCCGGTTTCGCATGGATCCAGAGGAAGAGCTTAAAGCATTTTTGCTGGCTGAAGAAAAGGGATTGGATATTATCGCCGTCTACCATTCTCATCCCAATGGGATAAGCGAACCATCCATAACTGATTATCACGAACTGACCTTTCCAGGTATAATATATCTAATTTGGTATCAAGATCCTAATCAATGGCGTTGTCGTGGATATGTAATGGAAGTTCATGCTGGCGCAGGTGAGGTGCCAGTGATAATTTCAGCCGATAAGTAACCCTACTAAGTTTTAGGTGTTATTACAGTTGCCAAGGGTGCTGAAGGAGGAATAACTCATGATGTTGGTGCTTTCCAGTATAGGTGTACTGTTATTAGCGTATTTAATTGGTTCAATTCCATTTGGATTGATCATTGTAAAACTAACTACTGGGAAGGACATTCGCTCGGTGGAGAGTGGTCGCACCGGAGGCACCAATGCGATGCGGGCAGCAGGGGTCTGGGCAGGTTTAGCAACCGCAGTTTTTGACGTATTAAAAGGGGGTGGGGGCAGTGTTCTTTTGTCATCTGTTAGTGGCTGGCAGCCATGTATGGATTGACGTGCTCGCACCTTTCCTGTCGATTATCGGTCATAATTATTCAGCCTTCATGATTGAGCGTAATGAGAAAGGGAAGTTACGCTTTCGAGGCGGCGCGGGTGGAGCTCCTTGCCTTGGAGGGGCGATTGGATTATGGTTGCCCAGTCTATTTGTAATTGTTCCACTGGGCGGCTTGATCTATTACTTTGGTGGGTATGCCTCGATCACTACCATGAGTGTGGCCCTATTATCTACCTTGGTATTTGCATATCGAGCCTGGCTTGGACTCAACCCGTGGCAATATGCCATTTATGGATTATTGGCATTTGTGGCGTTGGGCTGGTCACTTAAACCCAATATTAAGCGGTTACTTGAAGGAAACGAACGGGTTGTAGGTTTGCGCGCAAAAAAGTTCAAAGTGACTAATTGAGGTCGGGTTAATCTCCTTCTCCGCCTGAAGCCTCGGGCTCGTCATCATTCGGGCCGGATTTCGGTAATTCGCCATACATTTGAAAATACAAAGCACGTAAGTTTCGGCGATGTAACTCTTCCGCTAAGCCTCCAATAAGAACCCGACTTTTACCACAATCCTCAACCCCAATCTCCGATAATATCTCCTGGGGATATTTCCGACGAGCTGCCTTGTGTACTGCTTTTCGCAGGGCTGATAGATAAGCCAGGTTTTCTTTTACCACTCCATCGATCTCACCTCGCAGGACGATATCCCCATGACCTGGAACGACATTTTCCAGTCCCATCTTGCTGATTTTCTTCAGGGAAGCCACAGTATCATCAATATCTCCATCCACGATATATGGAAGGGGCATAAATGCATCGCCCGCAAACAGGACTCGGTCTTCCTCAACCAATACGCCGATATTATCCGCGCATGGACCGGGCAGCGGGAACATCGATAGTGTCTTCTTGCCTACTCGCAAGATCAGGTAGCTTTCGTCAAAGGTAAGTTGAGGAAGGACTATTTTTACCCTTCGAAAAGATGGATTTTGCTTGCGCGCTTCCTGGAGAGACTGTTGCCCTTTAGAAGCCAGTTGTTTACGGCTCAATGTATGGGCGATAATTGTCGCGCCTGGAAAAAAGCAATTTCCCCACGCATGGTCAGCATGATAATGTGTGTCTACGACATAGCGCACAGGTAAATTTAATTCTTGCTCGATGAAATCCCTGATCTGTATGGTCTCCTCCGGGATAGCCAGTGTGTCGATCACCACTGCCCAATTGGGTCCAATCACCGCCCCTGCCGTCACTTGAGCATACACATCACTCTGAAAATAATAAACATTATCAGCAACTCGCTCACGTTGCATAGTTACCTATCCTGAGTACAAAGAATTTTCTACCAAACCTGGATAGTGAAGGATTGCAAACTCTCACTATTCCATCCACAAGTGCTGTAGGATAGCACAAATTTAACCTAAAAGTCAAGTCCATTTGTCATGAGTCCTGGTCCAAATTCGATGATGTTGATTGACCACATATGGAAATATGAGTATAATCGGGAAAATTAATCATCGGATGCATCACCAGGAGGAGTAGGTGGTTGGTGTGCTGTCAGAGAAGGTGAGGTCAATGGCTGGAAACCTCCCTCGGCAAATCCCATCGAACGTCGCCTGGTTTAGATGTCGAAGAAAATAGCCAGAAAGGCTCGAGTAGACCGACACGGGTGAGCCCGTTACAGCGAAACCCTGATGTTCGTCAGGGTTGAGTGCACCAGGATATCCTGGTGAAATGAGGTGGTACCGCGAAAGGTATTCCTTTCGTCCTCATGTGGCGAAGGGATTTTTGTTTTAATAACTAGATTTGTAAGGAGGCATTTATGGCTGCAATTGATTTACCGAAAACGTTTGATTTTGAGTCTGCCGAGGATAGAATTTACCGATGGTGGGAAAAGAATGGCTATTTTCAGCCAATCAACGATCCCAATAAACCTGGCTTTGACCCTGATAGGAAGCCCTATGTCATCTCGATCCCACCACCCAATATTACCGGCGAGCTGCATTTGGGTTCAGCATTATTCGTTTCCCTCGAAGACCTTATGATCCGTTATCACCGCATGAAAGGTGATCCCACACTTTGGGTGCCTGGATCTGATCATGCCTCCATTGCGACCCATTTACAAATTGAGAAGGCTTTGCACAGCGAGGGCACTAGCCGGGAAAAGATCGGGCGGGAGGAGTTTCTAAAACGCGCCTGGGCCTGGAAAGAGAAGTATGGCGGCATCATTACCAGTCAAATCCGACGCCTGGGAGCCTCCTGTGATTGGACTCGTGAGCGCTTCACACTGGATGCCGGGCTTTCGCGCGCAGTGCGTGAGGCATTTGTTCGCATGTACGAAAAAGGCTTGATCTATCGCGGACCACGCTTGATCAATTGGTCACCCGGTCTTAAAACTGCAGTCTCCGATTTGGAAGTGGAATACACGGAAGAGCTGGGCAAGCTTTATTACTTCAAGTACATGTTGGCTGATTCAGACAATGAGTACATCCCAGTCGCCACCACGCGGCCCGAAACCATCCTGGGAGATACGGCCGTGGCTGTACACCCGGAGGATACACGCTATCAGAAATATATCAGCCGCAATGTAATTGTACCTATCCTTGGAAGGGTGATTCCGGTGATCGCAGACGCGTATGTGGACCGTGAATTTGGCACAGGAGCATTAAAGATAACTCCTGGGCACGACCCGAACGATTATCAAATCGGTCAAAAGTATGGCCTGGAAATCATTTCCGTCCTGGACACAGATGCACGTGTGAATGAGCACGGTGGGCCATACCAGGGGCAGGATCGTTTCGAGTGCCGTAAGAATCTATGGAACGATATGCAGTCTGCCGGATTGGTGATCAAAGAGGAAGACTATATGCTCAATGTCCCGCGCTCACAAAGGGGCGGTGAGATCATCGAGCCGATGATCTCCGACCAATGGTTCTTAAAGATGGAAACCCTGGCAGAACCAGCTCTGGAAGCTGTCAGATCAGGCAGGATACACATTGTGCCTGAATTCTTCACCAAGGTGTATTACAACTGGCTGGAAAATATCCAGGATTGGTGTATCTCCAGGCAGCTTTGGTGGGGTCACCGCATACCGGTTTGGCATTGCATGCAATGTAAGGAATATACAGTAGCGCTGACGGATCCCACTGTATGCGCACATTGCGGCAGCGCAAATATCGAGCAGGATCCAGACGTGTTGGATACCTGGTTCTCATCAGCCTTATGGCCATTCTCAACGCTTGGTTGGCCGGACGAAACACCAGATTTAAAATACTTCTATCCCACCACCATGATGGAGACGGGATACGATATCCTCTTCTTCTGGGTAGCAAGGATGATCATGTTCGGTTTGGAATTCACCGGTGAGATTCCGTTCAGCCAGATCTACTTGCACGGTATCATCCGAGATGAGCATGGAAAGAAGATGGGTAAATCGAATAATAATGTCATCGATCCGCTCACTATTATGGACAAAATGGGGACGGATGCATTACGGTTTTCGTTGCTGGTAGGCAATACTCCTGGTAAAGATATGCATGTGAATACAAAACAGGTGGAACCAAGCCGTAATTTCATCAATAAGGTATGGAATGCCAGCCGCTTTATCATTACTGGGTTGGAAAAGATTGATAACTCTCCTTCTTCAAAGCCTGATTGGACCCTGGCAGATTCATGGATTTGGGCACGCTTACAGCAGCTGATCCGAGACGTGGAGCGATTATTCCAATCTTACCAATTTGGTGAAGCCGGCCGGCAGATTTATGATTTCTTTTGGAGCGAGTTTGCAGATTGGTATATCGAAATCGCAAAGCTCCAGTCCCTTGAAGGGGGTGACCGAGCATACTATACTGCCTACACCCTGGTACGTGTTTTAGATCAATGCTTACGCCTGCTCCACCCATATACCCCCTTTATTACCGAAGAAATCTGGGGTAATTTACGGAAAGCTGTGATGGACACTACACTTTCAAATCTGACCGCCAATTGGGCAGATGGATTGATCGTTGCCTCCTGGCCGGAACAAAGTCAGCCAGAAGGTTGGGAAGATGGATGCATTGCCGATTTCAGCCTGATCCAGGAAACCATTCGCTCGATCAGGAATATGCGTGCAGAGAAGAACGTCAAGGCAGGCAAGCGTATTCCTGCATTGCTAGCTGCGGGTGAGAAAACGGAATTGTTCCGACAACAGAAGAGTATCATCGCAGCCCTGGCGCAGCTTGATCTGAACAAGTTTGAAATTACCAATACTCTACCTCCCAAAGAAGAAAACCAGATTGCGATCGCCATCGGAGCAGTGGAATTATACCTGCCGATGGAAGGGTTAGTAGATACAAGCGAAGAACGTGAGAGGCTCACCAAAGCCTTGAGTGAGGCTGAAAATCAGGCTGCGCGGCTTGAAAAACTGTTATCGAGCTCATTTGCAGAACGCGCACCCGCGGAGATCGTCCTGAAAGAAAAGGAAAAACTGGCAAGTTATCAGGAGACGGTAGAGAACTTAAATAAACAGCTGAAAAACCTGGATTGATCAGTGCTGGTAACTATCATAAACTAGAGCTAATATCTGCATGAAATGTCAAGAGCAGATTGCTTTGGGCGTCAAAAACCGACGATCGCCCTCGCAAAGACAAATGTTTTTGGGCGCAGGGGTGGATTTCAGTTCTTGGATGGGAGAATTTTACGCTGCGCCCCTACAGGGTTCGGTTGCTAAGGATCCACTTGTTTGGCGGAAATCTTCTTCTTTAAACGGCGCAGGCGGTGTTGAAACTCCCGCTTCCATTGCGACATTTCAGCACCAGGCATGCCTTCGGTTTTTATGTATTCCAACCCCTGATTCGTCCATTTCAGTGCACTTTCAAGATCCAAGGCGTGATGCTCGTAGTATTTAGCCAGTTCCTCATAGGCGAATAACTTCTTTCGAGAGGCTGCCTGTTCCCAAAGCGGCAGCGCGGAGGTGTAATCGTTATTACGCTTATGTACCAGGGATAAACGGATCAAGGTATCGTTATAAATATCTTCAGGGAGCTCAGCTTTCAAGCAGGTTTCATATATTTCCATGGCTCGATCAGTCTGACCTAAATCTTCTAGCAACCTGGCGACAGCTGCCAGATCAATATATTCGGTGGTTTGTTTTGGATTCTCTAAAAGTGACGAAGTGTGATTTAATAATGCTGCCAGAGAAACTACATCCATGGCATTGTGATAAAACACGCGTTGCAGTGGTCTGGCATCTCCAGTGCGTAAATAATCAAAATAAATCTCGGGGATCATCCAGCCTGGAATTTCGTCTTCTGTGCGGCTGGCATGCAGGATCTGGATTTCAATATTTGCAAGGGTACGGCTGGGAAGGCGATCGCGCCACAACCGGCGGGCAAGGTGCAACAAGTCTACATGGGCAAAGCTTTTGAACGGGGATTTCCAACCCTGGAGCGTGTAACGGGTATCCAGTAAAGGTATATCAAATGCTTTCCCATTGAAACTTACAATCGTCTGGCAGGGAGCAATAAACTCCTCCAGAGCCAGTAATAAAGCAGGTTCTTCCAAGGGATCACGCATGAAATATTGAGCCAGGTGAAAGCCATCAGGAGTATAGCGACCGACACCCACCAGGAAGGCGAATGTACCGGTCCCGCCAGCCAACCCGGAGGTTTCAGTGTCGAGAAATACGATGCTCTCGGTGTCTCGATCGGCAATCTTCACTTCGCCAGCCCACTTCGCTATGGTATGAAGGGCGGATGATACGCGTAATCCTACCTGTCCATGAATATAATCAACTGGAAAATCTTCCTCGATGATATAGGTGCTGCCATTCTTTGTCTCAAGAAACCGACCGGCGACAACTTCTTCGACAGGATACGATTTCAAGGGACGGGGTGCCGGCAAATCTTTTGCACCAACCTTGACTCCCAGTGATTTGAGACGGTCAGATAATGTTGGCATAGTTAACCTTCGTAAAACATATAATGATACCCCGAAATCCAAGATTAGTCTGAGAATACATTTTATTTTTCACCGCAAAACAGTTATAATCACGTTTTCCCAATCATGATAGCGTGTTAAGACCATTCCTATCTTATTACTGGTAATATCCTTTTGGCTATACATGGGTTAACTAATATATGAAGATCAAAGCTAAACTGGAACCTGGCAAGGTTGCTCTGGTGACGGGCGGGTCGAGCGGGATTGGTAAAGCGATTGCATGCAATTTAGCTGAACGTGGCATGCATGTGTGGCTGGTAGCGCAACGGAATGAGCTGCTGGAATCTGCCTGTAGAGAAGTTGAACCTCACCGGATCAACCAAAACCAGATCATTGCAAACGTACCCGCCGACGTCTCCGAGCCGGATCAAGTGCGTAAAGCAGTTCGCAAGATATACGAGGTGTCTGGTGCTCCTGACCTGTTGGTAAATTCTGCGGGCGTCGTTCATCCAGGTTATGTCGAAAAACTTGACCTGAATATTTTTAGCTGGATGATGGAGGTAAATTACTTTGGCACAGTTTATATGACCAAGGAAGTTCTTCCAGCGATGATCAAACGGGGCTCTGGTTATATTTTAAATATTTCATCGATGGGGGGAATTATTGGTGCCTTTGGTTATACTGCATATGGGGCATCGAAATTTGCAGTGCGCGGGTTCACTGATGCACTCAGGCAGGAAATGAAATTGTTTGGAATCGGGGTTTCGATTTTATTTCCATCTGATACGGATACTCCCCAGCTTGAATACGAAAATAAATTCAAGCCTCCGGAGACAAAAGCACTTGGTAGCCTTAGTGGTTCTATGAATGCTGATGATGTAGCCAGAGTAACTCTAAAAGGGATTGAGCGAGGCCAATATCTGATTATTCCGAACATTGAAGGTAATTTTTGGTATCTTTTGAGTAGATTTCTAGGGAGCGCAGGATCTAATATGATCCTTGATTCAATCATCAATAGTGCGGTCAAAAAGAAAAATTCTGTTCTCACAAAAGAGGCGTAGATCATGGATATTTTTGATAAATGCAAAGACTTCACTTATGCAAGGGAATTCATCGCGTCTGGATATTACCCATATTTCATAGCCATGCAGGGGAATGAGGGAAGTGAAGCCATCTGTCAGGGTCGACGCCTGATCATGTGTGGGTCGAATAATTACCTGGGACTAACAATTCATCCGAAAGTACGGCAGGCTGCGATCGATGCGATTGAGAGTTATGGAACCAGCTGCACCGGCTCACGTTTTTTGAACGGGACGCTTGAGCTACATGAACAATTGGAGCGTGAGCTGGCGGAGTGGGTGGGGAAGGAAGCTGCCCTGGTCTTTTCAACCGGGATGCAAGCAAATTTAGGTACGATCAGCTCAATCGTGTGTAGGACGGATGTCGTTATCCTGGACCGAGACGATCACGCCAGTATCGTGGATGGAGCGCGATTGGGCTGGGGTAAGGTAAAGCGCTTCCAGCATAATAATGTCGAAGTGCTCGAACGCGTTTTGGCGGGGATCGATGATAGTCTTGGGAAACTGGTTGTTGTTGATGGCTTATTCAGCATGGAAGGTGATATCGCGCCTTTGCCGGAGATTGTTAAAGTTTGTAAGAAGTATGGAGCACGTTTAATGGTCGATGATGCCCATGCCCTGGGAGTTCTGGGTGGAGGCAGAGGTACTGCAGCACATTTTGGGTTAACGGATGAAGTTGACCTCATTATGGGAACCTTCAGCAAATCACTGGCATCGGTGGGTGGATTTATTGCAGGGAGTGAGAATATCATCCACTATATCAAACATCATGCCCGTTCGTTGATATTTAGTGCCAGCATTTCTCCCGCCAATGCAGCCACAGCCCTGGCAGCATTACAGGTGATGCGGGATGAACCTGAAAGGGTAAAACGAGTTAACGATATCGGTGACTATATGCGTAAAGGCTACCACCAGCTGGGCTTTAATACCGGAAATTCGGTCTCTCCGATCATCCCAATATTCATTGGGGATGATTACCGGGCTGCCATGATCTGGAAAGCGATGTTCGAGGCGGGAGTATATGTTAACATGGTTGTTTCTCCGGCAGTGCCGGAAGGGAAACAATTGCTTCGTACCAGTTATATGGCGATTCACACTGACGAGCAGCTTAATCGCGTACTGGAAATCTTTGCGGAAGTGGGGAAAAAGGTTGGGATTATCTAGGATAAAGGAAGTTATCCGATAAATTTCAAGATAGCCGGTGCAATATCAGTCAAATCGAATTTATGCCTTGGGGGGCGAGTACTATTCATGTGCTGGATGAATGACGCTCTCAGCTCGCTTGAGCCAATCAGCAGCAGGGGGACATCATTGCGTGTATGATGGCGGGTGCTCAAATCTTCCAGGTTGCCATGATCTGAAGTAATGAGGATCAGTCCATTTTTATCATCCCAGCTGTTTACCAGGCTGCCCAAAACGGCATCCAATGTTTCCAACAACGCGTAGGCAGACTGCATATCTTGGTGATGACCCGCATAATCAGTTAACCAATACTCAAAAATCGTCAGGTTAGATTGATCTGCCAAATGCCTCAAGCGTTCTCCTGCCTGGGAAGGACTAATGATGGGGACTTCGGGATAGCCCAAATGATCTCTCCAACCTTCAGCGGTGAAGTCAGCTGAAATTGCATTTCCGGCGTATAAATCCGTTAAAGTTTTTAACTGGATGCATGCGGCTTGTGTGGCCAGGGAAATCACGCCAGGTATGCGATAACCTGAATCGATGGTGTCAAAATAGCGTGGAGGAAATGCATTGATAAACGAAACCGATCTACCCTGCTCCTTCAATTGGGTAAGAAGCGACCTCTGACTGATCAATTCAGCGATCGCAGGGGTTGGTTTTGGTCCTTCATGATTGCCAACATGTGCTGCGGCGTTAATTCCGGTAAATAGCGAAGCCTGCCCGGTGGCAGATTGTGGCAGACCAGCGATACCCAAGCAGGCATCCAATGGTAGCAGTGTAGCATGAGTAGTATTAACCAGGCTATAGCCCGGTTCTTCATCTGGAAAGTATCCAATATCGGACATGTTGTGTCCACCCAATAATTCGTTCAGATTAGGCATATACTTATGAGCGAATGGGTTGATCTCAGGGTTATCGCTACCCAGGCCTACCCCATCCAGGAAAATAAATAATAGCTTCACTTTTAAGAGTTCCAAAGATCAGAATGGATTGTTTTTTTTGCAGAGTGAGCCAGACTGAAGGCCTTATTCCTCGGTCAGAGCTGTCTTTTCGGTCTACCAAGCGGAGATTCTGGGTGATGAAACGGATATCCTCTTCGGTGGCACCTGGACCGAAGCCGTCAGGGTTGGTTGGAATAAACATGTAAATCAGATAGGTGCCATTATCTGCCAACAGTTGGTCAACTTTTAGGATAAGCGAGTCCCGTTTACTGGGAGGTAAGCTGTGAAAACATCCCAAATCCAGGATCAGGTCAAACTTACCCTTGATAGAAACCAAGTTCGTCACGTCTTCGAGATGCAAATCGACATTTACGCCATAGAATTTCGCCTTCTTTTTTGCCAGGCTTATGGCGCGTTTAGCAAAATCGATGCCAGTGACGTCCCAACCATGCTTTGCCAAGGTGATCACATTCGTGCCAGTCCCACAGCCCAAATCCAGCGCCCTGCCTGGTACATGGTCAGCAATGAAATCCAGTAGTTCGGGCGGCGAGACACCGGTATCCCAGACCGGTTTTTGGTAGTAGATGAGATTAAAAAATAACTTCCGTAGCATGCCTGGTACCATGCGGACAATTTTACTCCAGATTGTAGACAGGTGCTTTTCAATGAATCTGAAGTTCAGACGATCGCTTGGACATCGGCTCAAAAGTGTTATTTGTAAGGGGGAATTGTACGATAATCCATCATCGTGCAGATAACCACAGCCAGCATAGCAGCGAGAACCTGAAGACGCTGCAGGAGCGCTCTGGTTTTCCACATAAACCAGCGGGAATATATAACGCAGAGTTGAGCAGATTGCTTCAGCAAAGAGCGTCACTTTCCCCGAATACTAGTGGGGATTCCGCAATGACGGTAAATTAAGATTAGATTGCCAAAGCCGGTAGTACATCGACTTTCCCCCCAACAAACCAGGGACCAGCGGGGATTCTCCCCCCAAGAAACCAGGAATCAGCGGGGACAGGTCCCCCCAGAACCAGGAGGGATTCTCCCCCCAACAAACCAGGAATCAGCGGGGACAGGTCCCACCAGAACTTGGTGGGATTCCGCGATGACAGAGGTTTATGATAATTGTCCGATGTTTTATCCGAAGATAAGCGAATGCTTTGACAACTTTCCCCCTTTCCTTTACAATCAAGGTTTGCATGAATCTAGCTAAAATATCATAAAGGAAGGTTTCATAATGAAAGAGTACTCGACTGAGTCTATACGTAATATTGCACTCGTCTCACATGGCAGCGCGGGCAAAACAATGCTGGCGGAAGCATTTTTACACTTTACAGGCGCGACCACTCGCCTGGGCAGGATCGAAGATGGGACTACCGTCTCCGATTTCGAAGCGGAGGAGATCCGGCGTGGGATATCTTTATCCACCTCGGTTTTGCCGGTTGAATACAAAGGTTGCAAACTCAATGTGTTGGATACGCCTGGCTATACCGATTTTGTCGGTGAGGTGATTTCAGCATTGAGGATCGCAGATAGTGCTGCTATTATCGTTGATTCAGTCGCAGGTGCAGAAGTTGGCACGGAAATCGCTTTTTCCTATTGTGATACTTTCAAATTACCACGCATGGTCATCATCAACAAGATGAACCGGGACAATGCCAATTTTCAAAAGGCACTCGAGTCTGTTCAGGCAATTTCAGACAAGCGCTTGATCCCGGTGGAGTTACCCTGGGGTGAAAAAGCTGATTTTAAAGGCGTCCTGGACCTATTCACTTTGAAAGCGTATCCAGCTGCAGGTGAAACATCCCAAGAAATCCCAGCAGAATATAAAGACGAGGTTGATACGGCAAGAATGCAATTGATTGAGGCGGCCGCAGAGGGTGAGGACGCCCTGCTGGAGAAATATCTCGAAGGTGAAGAACTGAGCGCTGATGAGATCTTGCGAGGCTTCAAAAAAGCTGTACTGACTGGTGAGTGGGTTCCAGTTTTTGTTGCAGCTGGCTCAGCGGAGATTGGGCTGGCGCCATTGCTGGACGCAATCATCAACCTGATGCCATCCCCAGCGGAAGCCCCAGCGGCAATTGCACAGGGTAGAGTGGCTGAAGAGAAGTTAAAACCAGTCGATTCCGAGCCGCTGGCTGCATATGTTTGGAAAACTACTGCTGATCCATTTGTTGGGCGAATTACTTATTTCCGCATCTATTCAGGAACGCTCAGCTCTGACTCACGCGTGTGGAACCAAACCAAATCTGTGGAAGAACGTTTTGGTACCGTTCATCTGTTGCGCGGTAAAGAACAAATCCCGATGAAGCTAATCCATGCCGGAGATATTGCCTCGGTGCCAAAACTAAATGCGACCTCGACTGGTAATACCTTCTGCGAAAAAAGCCATTCCCTGACCCTTTCAATGCCGGTTTATCCGCATGCATTATTTAGTGTGGCAGTTTTCCCAAAAACACAGGCAGATTCTGCCAAACTCAGCCCGACTTTAACCCGTTTATGTGAAGAAGACATGACGCTCAGCTGGAGGCAGGAACCGAGCACCAATCAAACCATCCTCCAAGGAATGGGAGACCAGCATATCGACGTTGCAGTGCGCAAAGCGGAGAGTAAATTCCAAACCGGGTTATCGGTGGTGATCCCCAAGGTGCCGTATCAGGAAACCATCACCAGGCTTGCCTCGTCACAATACCGGCACAAGAAACAGACCGGTGGGGCGGGCCAATTTGCTGAAGTGTTCATGCGAGTTGAACCCTATCAGGAAGAGGAATTCTCGTTCACAAACGATGTCTTCGGTGGAGCCATTTCCAACAGCTTCATGCCAGCAATTGAAAAAGGTGTACGCAGTGTGATGAAAGAAGGTGTGATTGCCGGATATCCGGTCTTGAATGTACATGTGTCAGTGTACGATGGCAAGGAACACCCGGTAGATTCGAAACCAATCGCCTTTGAGACTGCTGGCCGGGAGGCGTTTAAATTAGCTTTTAAGGACGCTGGTCCTGTGCTGCGTGAACCGATTATGAATGTACGGATTGTCGTTCCTGAAGCGAATATGGGCGACATCCTGGGAGATTTGAATACCCGTCGGGCACGAGTACAAGGCATGGACACTGAAAAAGGCCATTCAGTGGTGACTGCCCAGGTGCCGTTGGCGGAAATGCAGCGTTACACGACTGATTTACGCTCCATGACGGGCGGCAGAGGCATCTTCACTCTGGATTTTGATCATTATGAGGTGGTCCCTTCACATATTGCAGCAGATGTAATCGCTGCCCGTTTGAAAGACCTACAAGAGAAGAAAGAAGAGTAAACATTTTACCAATCAAACAGGCTGGCATCTAGATGGGGTCAATCGAAGATACCAGCCTGTTCTTATCATAGAGAGTTATTTCAAGTGTGAAGCAAGTTTCAGCTTAACAAAAAGCCAAGGAGCAATGCCGGCAATCCAGAATCCAATTAGCGCATAGCGAATATACTGTAATATGTAGGCAATAAACGTTTCTGTTTTTGGGAAAATCTTCCCTAAGCCAATGTAGAGAATTAAAACTCCTATTACGCCGAGGATATAGCGGAGTAGTAACTTCAACCAGGGGTCTTTGGTTGAAAAACCACCCAGCTTTGAGATCCAAATCCATCCTGCTGCCAGGCCGAAGAAAGCCCCAGTACTGGAAAGGAAGTTATGATAGGAGAGAGGATTGATTGGAGCTTCATTCGGAAATGCCAGATGTGCATTATTAACCCATTCGACGGGTATGCTCCAGCCACTCAAGGTCAATTGTGAGAGACTTACAATCAAGATGAGGAACAGCGAAAACAGGAAAATCAAAAAGAGTTGTATTCCAATCTGATATTGCTTTAGCCAGCGTATCACCGGTTTCTCCAAGCGTAGAAAAAGCCAGAGCATGATAGCTCCGAGCAACCAGCCCAGCAGGACGTCATGTGGGAAGTGAACCGCCAGATAAATGCGTGAAATTCCGATCAAAAACATCAACAGGATTGCTATGATCCATGCTAAGCGATGTTTTAAATGCTCAGCCAGGGTTCCCCAAACGACTACTCCATTTTGGGCGTGGCCTGAAGGCACTCCAAACGAGTTCTCTGCATCACCGAATACGCTCACTTTATTTGAATACCAGTAGGGGCGTGGTCCATGAAAGGCGACCTTTAACGCCGTGTTTACCATGCCATTAATCATCAGGAATAATCCCATCCGGAGTCCAAGCTGGGCATCAATACACCACAGGATAGCTGGTGCAACTAACAAATAGAACTCAGTGTTACCCAAAAAAGAAAAGAATTTCATAACGAGGGTAAGCCATGTACCCAGGCTTTGTATCCATTGGATGATCTGGAGTCCGGAATTCAATAAATTATCCATTTGTCCTCCTTAAAGCCATACTAAATATTGTAGTCGCAAATTTGTTTGAGGATAATTATAGATTGAAAAATCCGATTACGCTGTTTTTTCAGGACGCGGAATAAAGCGGGCACTGATGGCCATGGAAATAATGATCAGGAAGAACCCTACGATATACATCAAAGATGGGCTAGACTCGTATAGGAACCCTGCCATGGGAGGAGCAAGGATGATCGCTGAAGCGGATACTGTTTCAGTGATACCGTAGGCTAATCCCATGTGGGATTGGTGGACAAGGTTTTTGGTAAGGGCAGTGGCAAACGATCGAAATAAGCGATAACCTCCAACCAGGAAATATCCCAAATAGAACCAGGGTAAGCTTGTGCCTCGCCATAGGATCAATGCAAATAATGCTACGGAAAGCTGGCCTAAAAGAAACCCTATTTGGGCTTTTAAATGTCCTAAACCCAGGTTTAGGGCAACAATCCCCAAACTTGAGATCGAACCCAACAAGCCAATTACATTCAGGTCCAGGTGTTTTTGATTTTGCAGATAATTTGAGGATAGGGGTTGGGCGAGGTACATTGAGAAAACTGCCAGGAATAGAATCGACATATAGACAACGAAACGCCTGTCGACGAATTTGTAATTTCCATTATCACTTGGGTCCAATTTTTCAATGGGTTGAGGCTTAATAAATAGGAGGATGATCAGTGAAATAATAAACGAAACTCCGGAAATCAGATAAATGCTGCGAAGACCGAACCTTTCTCCTACCTGGCCTCCCAACCACGGACCAAGGATCGCTCCGGTGTTGTAAAGCGCTGAAATTAAGGTGAGGGCTCTTTCCACGCTTAGCTTCCCGCGTGCAGCTGTCACGTAACTACTTAACGGTGATGAGACAAATGCCGTCAGGTTATAAAACAACATACCCATGACAAAAAGGGGTAGCGATGGTGCAAGCGCCATTACCCATGTGGACGCCAAAGCCAGGGTCCAGGCTGCTAATAATAACGGTTTGCGCCCAATCCGATCTGCCAGATGCCCGGCTGGGATATGGGCAACTGCCATAGCGATCCCTGCCACCCCATAAATAGCCCCGATGGTGACTGGATTTGCTCCCAGCTGCTGTAAATAGAGTGGTTGAAAGATAAAGAACATGGCCTCCCCGATCCCCCAGGTCATCATGGAAAGGCCAAGCAAGAGAAGATCACTACTCATATGACTTTCACAGGTAATTGCAGTCTGCGGACAAACTCGTCTGCGGCTTGAAATGCGATGTGCCGGTCAGGTTCACGTGGGATTACGTGCCCACAGTTCTCAACCCACAAGATTTGTTTATCAGTGCTTCCTAAGGCAGCAAGGATCCGTTCAGCGTTTTGAGGTGGAACACCACAATCTTGTTTTGAATGAATCAATAGAACCGGTACGCGTATATTCGGGAGCGAAGTACGCATTTCGGCTAATAAATCGCGCAGCTGGATAATAGCAGGGGTGGGAATGTATGGATATTCTACATGGTCGAGTGCGGCTTCCGGATTGTGCCAATCGGCGGGAGCTTTGCTCATTTTAGGCATGAAAACAGATATGATCCGGATGAAGGCTAGACGGGGGTCATCAGGTAAAGCGTAGGGAGTTGACATGGTAACCACACCAGAAACCGGGTGTTGAGATGCAAACAGAAGGGAGAGTATGCCTCCCATGGATAATCCCATCACAAAAACCTGGTCCACACAGCCTTTGAGCAGCTGGTAGCCATCCTCAACCGATGCAAACCAATCTTGCCAGCACATGTGTGCCATGTGCTCCGGTTGGGTAGCGTGACCTGCCAACCTGACCCCAAGCACGGTGTAGCCTTGAGCTGCTAGAAACTCACCCATCCAACGCATTTCCTTGGGTGCTCCGGTAAATCCATGAACAAGCAGACATCCAATTCGATTTCCGGGGAAGAAGAAGGGTTCAGCGGTTGGAATGATCATTGGTTGCTTTTCCTGTGTGGTTAGCCGGATATTTTTGGGTTTAAAAAATTAGACCAGTTGCCTTACTTCTCTTGGAAGGCTTGTCAGACACTCAGCACCATCTGTCGTGATGGCTACATCGTCTTCAATACGCACCCCGTTTCTATTGGGTAAATAGATGCCGGGTTCTACAGTAAATGTCATGCCAGGTTCGAGAGGCATGAGATTGCCAGCTCTGATGTAGGGATCTTCATGACTTTCCATCCCCAGACCATGACCGGTCCGATGGGTGAAATACTTCCCGTACCCAGCTAATTCGATCACTGCTCGGGCAGCCTGATCTATTGCTTCGGCTGGGATCCCGGGTCGGGCGGCTTCTCGACCAGCAATATTTGCTTCCAGCACCACTTTGCATATTTTTACATACTCTGGTTCAAGGTCTCCGATGGCGAAAGTGCGGGTGATATCTGAGAAGTAACCCTCACTACTCGCCCCCCAATCGATGACCAGTAAATCACCGGCAGTGAGTTTCCGGTCGCTTGGGGTGGCATGTGGGTTAGCTGCGTTAAGCCCTGAAGATATGATGGGTGCGAATGGTACTTCGGGGTCACATCCAGACCGAAATAGTTGTAAGGTCAGCTCCGCTGCGAGCTCACGCTCGGTCAGTCCGATTTTCACCAGTGGCAGGGTGGCATTCAGGGCTTTTTGAGCGATAGTAGCAGCCTTTCGCATGGCAGACAATTCATTATCATCCTTGTACATGCGCATCCTGGAAATGATATCCTCACCAGAGAGAAGCTCTGCATTTGGAGCAGCATTTGATAATAAGCGGAATTCCAGAAATCGTAATTGCCTTGGCTCCACACCAATGCGCTTATTATCCAACCGAGCAGCCTGAACAGCATGCTTGAATATTGGTCCCCATTGTGAGGGATCTTCTCCGTAGGGGAAAGCCTGGATATCAAATGGTAGTTGCTTGAGCTTTTCCTGTTCTAGTTCCGGTAAAACGATGATCGGGACGGCATCGGGCATGAATATTACCAACACCGGTCGCTCAGACAGGTGAAAATGTAGACCCGTCAGATAGATTAAGCTGGGTCCTGGATTCAGGACCAGGCAGTCCAGTTGAGATGACTTCAGGTTATGGTTGAGCTTAGCCTGGCGGGTAATTTGTGGAATTGTTTCCGGTTGGTTTGGCATAGTTTGTTTTCTCCCAATTAACCAAACGGAATTATAGCCTGATTAGGTCAGTGGATGAAGTAAATTTTATTTAGATAAGATGGGGTAAGCTTAGTTCAAGCATAATCATCTCTCGT
>CAVUOY010000006.1:0-34916 GCA_963743215.1 uncultured Chloroflexia bacterium | reverse complement strand
CTGGGGATTCCCAAGCGAGGCTACCAGCTCTTCCATGCGTTCCAGCTTGAACCTGGCTGGTGAGTAAGTGACAGCTTTTTGTAAGCTAAAATCTACATAGCTATACAGGTATTCCAGCGCATCCTTATAAGCATCTTCTACATTTTTCATAGTTCAAGGATTGTAACCCTTAGGTTGCCTATATGGAAGAGGAAATTACGACTGGATCTTGCGTACCTATAAATTTACGTGAAATCTGTTCATGGTAGAATAGCCGCGTGTTATTTAAAGCCATCAAATTAATATTTAAAATTATAAAAATCACCATCTTATTGGGATTGGCGGTACTGATTTTGCCGCGCCTGGTTACTAGCTTGTATGCATTCCAACGCACATATACTAAGAAAACCATCCCTGCTGCTCCTGTGGCGATTGTTTTTGGGGCTGGGCTATGGCGGGATGGAACACCCACCACGGTGTTACAGAAATCGAATCAGCACTGCAGCTGATCTATATTTCTCGGGTAATGTGCAAAAAATACTGATGAGTGGTGATAACAGCTACTTGGATTATAACGAACCAGGTGCCATGCGGGAGTATGCTCTCAGCCTGGGAGTACCCGAGACTGCCATCGTTCTGGATTATGCCGGTAGACGCACCTATGACACATGTTATCGGGCGCGTGCCATCTTTGGCTTACAGGAAGTGATACTGGTCACGCAAAGTTTTCACCTGCCACGTGCTCTCTACACCTGCAACCTGCTCGGTTTGAAAGCAGTTGGTATTGCCTCAGATCTGCGTGATTATAATCGGGGATCATTGCTCTTTTGGAACCTGAGGGAGCTCCCCGCAACCTTAAGCGCACTCGTGGATGTACATATTTTGCGTCCAGTACCGATTTTAGGTCAGGCTGAACCCATCTTTCCCGATGATAGCCAGTGAATTAAGCTGCACGAATTACGTAAAAGTCAAAATATACAAAAGGACAGGTTATGGACCGACTAGAAGCCTTACAAATTGTGCATGATTATGTGAAAAATGAGAACCTGGTTCGGCATATGCTGGCAGTGGAAGCAGCCATGCGTTTTTATGCAGCTAAATATGGAGAAGACCAGGATATTTGGGGGATAACCGGCATCCTGCATGATTTTGATTGGGAGATTCACCCCACTTTGGCGGAGCATCCCGCAGCAGGTGCATCCATCCTGCGTGAGCGAGGCGTGCCCGAAGAAATTGTGCGGGCGATATTGAGCCATGCCGACCATACCGGCATCCCCAGATTAACCTCCATGGAAAAAGCACTCTATGCTTGTGATGAAGTCACCGGCTTGATTACCGCCGTCGCCCTGGTCCGTCCTTCGCGCTCATTTATATGATCTTGAAGCTTCATCGGTTAAAGAAAAAGTGGAAGGACAAGACATTTGCTGCGGGTGCCAACCGGGAGGAGATTGCCAAAGCCACCCAGGAATTCGGCCTTGAGCTGTGGGAGCATGTGGGTAACGTCATTCTGGCTATGCGCACGGTTGCGCCGGAACTCGGTCTAGCTGGAGCAGACGCTTAAAGGCCAGCACGTTGGCAAATTAGAACGTTGACACGTTGGAACGTTGACAAGTTGACACCTTGGCACGTTCACAAGTTGACAAGTTGGCAGGTTCGCAAGTTGACAAGTTGGCAGGATCGCCAAACGCTGGGTTTCGCATGAAAAATCCATGTGGTATGCCCAACCAAAATCCCCAAGATACCTGTTCCTAAGCATTCCAGGCACCATTATGGCAGCCAGCTCAATGGCATACCCATTCAAGAGACATTCATAAATGCCATACACTGATATGAGTTATCAATCCCATATAAAAGGGACATCTCTACTTTGCAGAAAATAGGACTTTTCTACTTTGGCTTAACAAGTAAGCGATGAGCCATTGACAAATTGACTAGAGGATATTATACTATGCGAAATTGGCTATACGAACAAACTATGCGCAACTGAATGTGAGGTAAGCATGTCTCCTGAGAGCAAAATCCCTTCCCATATTACCGCCCGCACTTCCCTTATCCCGGCAATCAATTCCTGGCGGATTTATCTGAATGATGGGGGCAAATCACCCCACACGGTCAAGGCATTTGTAGCGGATATGCTACTGCTTGCTAGCTACTTACCCCCCGACCGCCCGCTGGGTGCCATTACCACCAACGAGCTAAATAACTTCCTGGATTGGATGCAGAAATCTCGCGGGGTGCCGTGCAGCCCCAAAACCCTCGCCCGCCGCATCACCTCTATAAAAGCCTTTTTCAGGTGGCTGACGCAGTATGGAGTGATCCTGGTGGACCCGGGAGAAAAAGTACTACAGCAGTCGGTGATCAGCCCGTTACCCCAGGTGCTCACGGAAGAAGAAACCCAATCTGTGCTGGAAGTGGCGAGTAAACATCGCCACGCTCAGCAGCCGGATGCACGCTACTTCACATTGCTAGACTTGCTGCTGGAAACCGGGATCAAGAAGAGTGAATGCCTTGCGCTCAGTGCAAACCACGTCGATCTGGATGCACCGGGAGGTCCGTTCCTGTTTGTGCGCTATGCCAGCCCACAACATCGTTATAAAGAACGCAAAATTTCGATCTCCGAGGATTGGATTCAAGCATATGATGAATATAAAGGTCAGTACCAACCCGGAGACCGACTTTTCCCATGGTCACAGCGCCGGCTGGAATACCTCCTGGAAGATCTCGGTGAGGAAGCAGGCTTATCCAAACATCTCTCATTTGAAATGTGCCGCTGGACCTGTGCCCTGAATGACCTCCGCTCGGGAATGGAATCCAACAAAGTGCGCCAAAAATTGGGACTCTCCAAAATCCAGTGGCGTGAAGTGAGACTGAAGCTGCAAAAATTAGGCGCTGGAGACCTTGCTCAAGAATAAGTGAACCACCAACCGACTGCCTGGCTTTGCCCGTGCTAGCTGGCTTTGGCGATAACCAGGGATCCATAATATATCTGCTCCAGAGCAGACCAGAGGCCACGTCGGGCGTACCCTCTTGGGCAGCTTGAGATTGATCATCAAATCAGAGACTTTTATAGAGTGGCCGTTCATCCCAAGCGGTTTGAATTCGCTCACCGGGTTGTCGGCAGCGAACGATCATCGGCGTACGGATCTCACTGGCATCCAACCAGACCTGGTTATTATCCATATTAGTATTGCTCAATTGAATTGCCTGTTCCGGGTTAGGTACTTCCTCGGCGTGTAGCTCCCAACCGTTATCTAAATACAGGGTCGAAGGAATATCGAGGGTATATTGAACCTCACACTTGACCAAGAGGATAATCAGATAATGGCAGCGCATCTTTCCCTTCAACCACCCAGAATGAATCCCCCTCCTTGATGATACATAATCCTGCCATCAGGTCGACCTGGCCGTGCGGTTTTGGTTCCGACAGAAAACCCAAACCCCGTTCAATGCAATCAAAATCCACGTCCCTCAATCCGGGGAGAAAGCGAGCGATCGCTTTTCTCAATAGATGGCGCTGGATCGAGAGGGATAATTCCAAAAAACCAGCCAGGTCGATTTCTAGATACCTCGGTCCTTGCCTGATAAGGTTTTTGTCCCATGCGTCGCTAACCAGCTGTTGGATAATTGAGTAATCATCCCGCATGATTATTCCTGCCCGCAGTAAGTTCTCACGAATATTGGGGCTGAACCCTTCAAGGATGGGCAGTAATTCATGTCGCAACCGGTTACGGAAGAATGTAGTATCCAGGTTACTTTTATCGGATACAAAATTGACCCCATTCGCATTCAGGTAGTTCAAGATTTCTTCCCGCGAGGTGGACAATAATGGTCGGACGAGTGGGATACGATCGCTCCATGCATTAGGTAGTAAATAGAAATCCATGCCTCGTAAACCACTCAGCCCAGATCCACGTAATAGATGCATCAGAATGGTCTCAACCTGGTCATCCGCATTATGACCCACCAGGACAGAACTTGCCTGCATTTTCTCAGCCTGCTCGAAGAGATAGCGATAACGCATCGTCCGGGCAGCTTCTTCGATGGAAATCGAATGATTTAAGGCAAAAGACTTCACATCCATCTCGCAGGCAATAAAATCAATCCCCAATTGGGTTGCATATTGCTTAACGATCTGCTCTTCCTGGTCTGCTTCAGGACGTAAGGTGTGATTAACATGCACGGCAATGATTGGGAATCCCAGCTTGTGCACGCTGTGGAGCAGGCACACGCTATCTGGGCCACCTGACACACCAACCAGCAGTAAATTATCCCTGGTTAGTCTACAATCCCGTTGTAAAATACTATCAATTTTGTCAAGCATCTTAAAATAAATTATAGCGTATAATGAATTATCACTGCTTCGTAATGCAGGACGATCATTTTATTGGGATATCATTTAAAATATTTCAATCGTAGGGAGTAAGCCACATGCCGGAAAAAATCCTCGTCGTCGATGATGATCTGGATACTTTACGCTTGGTTGGGTTGATGTTACAGCACCAGGGGTATCGTATCAACGCAGCCAATAGTGGGATCCAGGCCATCGCAATGGCTCAGACCGATAAACCAGATTTAATCCTGCTCGATATCATGATGCCCGACATGGATGGCTATGAAGTAGCTCGCAAATTACGGTCTGATCCAGCTACCAACTCAATTCCCATTATCATGTTCACCGCCAAGACCCAGGTTGACGATAAAGTGGAAGGATTTGATGCAGGCGCAGACGACTACCTCACCAAACCCACCCAACCGCGTGAGCTTTTTGCACATGTCAAGGCTGTAATTGCTCGCGGGAAAAAACCCACCATACCCGTTCCACCTCCACCGACTTCCAGAAATCGAGGCTATGTGACCGGTGTAATGGGGGTAAAAGGTGGACTGGGTATCTCAACTCTGGCAATGAATTTAGGGATTAGCCTGCAGGACCGCAGTAAAAAGAATGTTATTATTACAGAATTTCGTCCCGGCTTTGGAAGCATGGGACTAGACCTCGGTTTTCTCAATCCCGAAGGTTTAAACCGCTTGTTAGCAGCTTCTCCTGAAGACATCAATCAAACTTTTATTGACAGCGAGCTATACCACCACAAATCAGGCGTGAGGCTATTGGTATCCTCGTATAATCCTGCGGATGCCAAATATCTGACTGCAGTCGATCATTTTGAAGCCATTTCGCGCTACCTGGCTTATATGGCAGCACACGTTGTGATTGACTTGGGACCTGGAATTCCCCCGGTTACAGATCGAATCCTGACCCAATGCGATGAAGTCATCGTTGTCCTGGAACCCATTCCAAATACCATCGTACGCACTTTAGCATTAGTCGATGAATTGGCCAAAAAAGGTTTCGGAGAAGGCAGGGTCAATTCAGTCCTATATAATCGCCAGCGTACCGAAATGCAATACACCCTGGCACAGGTCCAAATGGAATACCGGCATCCGATCAGTATCGTTTTTACCGCCGCGCCTGAGCTGACTTATCAGTGTTCAAAAGCGAATGTTCCTCTAGTGATGCAGCATCCCGATAATTTAACCTCCCAACAATTCGCCAAGCTGGCTGATAATATCGTCAAACGCGTGCGGGTGAAAGAATGAGCAGTCATTCTGCCGAGATCATCCATACTATTCATCTTGCCTCAGACTTAATCAAACAATCGCATAACACTATCGCGCTCACAGGCGCGGGTATCTCAACAAATTCCGGGATCCCAGATTTCCGCAGCCCAGGTACAGGTATCTGGACGCAAGTAGAACCCATGCAGGTGGCATCCCTAACTGCATTTCGGCATAATCCTGAGCAATTCTACAATTGGTTCCACCCAATGGCAGTCAAGGTGGTGAATGCCAAACCAAATCCTGCCCACCTGGCTCTGGTAAGACTTCAAACAGCTGGATACTTATCCACCATTATTACCCAAAATATTGACGGATTGCATTCAAGGGCAGGTGCAGCCAATGTGCTCGAAGTGCACGGTACAATGGATACGCTGAGCTGCACCAATTGTTATCGCCAAATATCAGCCTCAATCATCATGGATGAATATATTAACCATTGCACCATACCTCACTGCCAGGTGTGTGGGGGTATCCTCAAACCGGATGTGATTCTTTACGAGGAACAACTACCGGTGAAAACCTGGATCAAAGCTGAAGAAGCCTGCAAGAATTGTGAATTGCTGTTGGTGATTGGAACATCGCTTGAGGTCATGCCATCGGCAAAACTACCCATCCAGGCAATGGATCATGGGGCTCGTCTGATCATCCTCAATACTGCCGATACTTTTATGGACGTAAGAGCAGATGTAGTCATCCAGTCTGATGTGACCGAAATATTACCGCAGATTACGGATGAAGTACCTAAAGGCGTAATCAATTGTCGCCTGTAAATACTGGGGAAGAAATCATCAGGGCTGAAGGAGAACTTTTAGAACCCCTGGCATCCTGGCTTTCTCAAAAGCCACCAGACCCTGTTCTAATGGATAGATCGCCTCGATCAACAGCTCAGGGTTCACTTTGCCTTCTGCCAGCAATCTCAGGGCTGGCTCGAAGGGTCCGCAGCGCGATCCAATCAGGGTAACTTCATCCACCACAAGCGCTGAAAAGTTCACCTCCAGGTTTCCTTTATAGGTGCTTTTCAGTATGATCGTCCCGCGTGGGCGAATACATTGCCTGGCTAAAGTATATCCCTCCGCTGAGCCAGTTGCTTCGACCACCATATCATATTTTTTATTCCCCAGCTCCTGGTCGGTGATTGCCTGGATATTCCGAGTCGCCAGTAACTTACGCGTTTTCTCGTGGCGTGCCAGCACCTCAAGCTGGCAACCTGTTGATTGCAATACCTGCGCTACCAGCTGTCCCAACCGCCCTACCCCAATGACCAGCACTTTATCTTCAGAAGTCAGCTGGATTTGCTCAAGAATTTCACAAGATGCTGCCAGGGGTTCGGTAAAAACGGCCGACCGATCGGGGATTTGTTCAGGAACCTGGTGAAGATTATCCAGGGGTAATACCAGGAATTCAGCGAAAACCCCATTCCAATCATGGATTCCAAGGGTCCTACGCCTTTGGCAATGGCGGGTAAGGCCTGACCTGCAGGTTTCACACTCACCACAGGAGATATTGATCTCTCCGACTACCCTTTTTCCCACCCAGGATAGAGCTCCGGGTGACTCTGCCACATCTCCGACGAACTCGTGCCCGGGGATGCCTGAAAATGGATAATATCCTTTCACCAGCTCAAGATCGGTGCTGCACACTCCTGCTAATCTAACCCGTATCAAGGCTTCATTTTTAGTCGGATGAGGGATAGGTACATCGTTTCTATATTCAAGTATTTGATTTTCAAGCCATAATGCGCGCATTGAATTCAATCCCCGATCACCTTGCTCCCCTTCGCCCGAACTGGCGCTCAAGCAGATCTACCGAGAGATGGATCATTGTCGGCCGGCCATGCGGGCAGGTGCGTGGAGATTGGCAGGCTTCAAGATCATTCAATAATGCCTTCTGTTCCTCCGCGGAGAGTGCCTGGCCAGCTTTGACGGCTGCTCTTTTACAAACCCGGGCGATGATCCTGGCTTCAGTTTCGGCTTGCAGTGGGGTCTCGTCTTCCTCGAAATCTTCCACAATGACAGCCAGGGCAGCACTCGGATCCATACCCACCAATAGGGATGGGATGGAACGCACCAGGAAACTGCCTTTCCCAAAAAGTTCCACCTGAAATCCCAATCGATTCAGGATGGGAAGCTGTTCTTCAATCAAGCGTGCACTGCTGGATGGCAAATCAACGGTTACCGGTTGCAGCAAGACCTGTGCGGGGATATTACTCTGCCCTGAACCATCTGGAGATTGGTTGGTCCCAACCCACATGGCCATAAAACTCTCGAACAACACCCTTTCGTGGGCGGCATGCTGATCAATCAGGTAAAGCCCATCCGGTCCTTCAGCCACCAGGTAAGCGGAGGCAATCTGACCGACCAAGCGTAAAAGGGGAACACCTGCGCCTGCCAATCCGGGTTGTTTCAGTGTCGTTGAGCTGGCAGAGTCTGATTGAGAAACGCTTTCACCGGCAGGATGTTCTTTTAAATCGGAAGAAATTTTCCAGGCGGGGTCCATCTGGCGCTCAAAATTCTGATGCGCTTGTTGCCCAGCCCAATGGAGGCTTCCGCCCAACGATGGGATGGGTGTATGTGCTAGCAATGCCCTTCGTGCTGCACGTTGAACGCCTCTGAAAACGAGGTCCACATTTTTAAAACGCACCTCCGCCTTGGTCGGATGGACGTTTACATCCACCATCTCGGGTGGTAACTGCAGGAACAGGATGGCTAATGGATATCTGCCCACCATGAGCAGGGTATGGTATGCCTGGATTAATGCAGTCCCGAGTGCCGGATCTTGGACGGGTCTGCCATTAACAAAAAAGGTGATCTCCCGTCGATTTGAGCGGGTGAGGCTGATTGGGCTGATATAACCTGCCACCGATAATTCTTCTTCCTCGGCTAAGACTTCCAACATCTGCCGGGCAACTTCCACCCCGTACAGCGTCGCCAGGATTTCGCGTCGGTTCCCATTTCCACTGGTCATCAAGGCAGGTCGCTCATCCTGGATCAGGCGAAAATGCACATGCGGATAAGCGAGCGCATATCTTGTGACTAATTCGTCAATGTGCCGGCGTTCAGTAGTGGCATGTTTAAGGAATTTCAGGCGGGCAGGGACATTATAAAACAGATCCTCTAACCGAAACCACAGTTCCCACCGGTGTACCTAACATTTCAAGCCTGCCAGCTTGTCCTGCCTCCACTCGCAGACGCCTTCCAGTGGATGACCCTGCGACGCGGGATGTAATCGTCAGGTGTGCCACCGATCCAATCGAGGCCAGGGCTTCACCCCTGAAACCCAGGGTTTCAATCTTGAACAGGTCATCTGCAGAGCTCAGCTTGCTGGTGGCATGGCGTTCCACCGATAGGAGAATCTCATCTGCGGGGATCCCACACCCATCATCTGAGACTTCCACCAACCGCGTACCCGCCTCACGTACTTGGATGGTGATTTGTTTAGCTCCCGCATCGATCGCATTTTCCAAAAGCTCTTTGACCACTGAGGCGGGTCTTTCAACCACTTCACCAGCTGCGATTTGTGAGGCTACTTCGGGAGATAACAGATGAATGGGCACACGGATATTATATAACAAAGGGTTACGCTTTTCGTTCAATATCTCGTATAATAACTCCCATGCGCTTTAACAGCCTGTACTTTGACCTCGATGACACCCTCTACCCTGCCAGCAGTGGCTTATGGGATGCAATCCGCGATCGCATGAATATCTACATGCGAAAATTTATCGACCTTCCTCTTGCAGATATCGTCAGTCTCCGCCAGAAGTATCTCGAACAGTATGGCACTACATTGCGTGGTTTACAGGCTCATTATGAAGTAGATGTGGACGAGTATCTGGCCTTTGTTCACGATCTACCGCTTGAAAAGTATATTCAGCCGGATCCAAATTTGCGCACACTGATTCTCAGCTTGCCTCAGCGATGCTGGATTTTCACCAACTCAGATCATCATCATGCCAACCGGGTGCTTAAGATAATCGGCCTGGAAGGATGTTTCGAGGGGATAATCGACATTCGGGCAATCGATTTCGCCTGTAAACCTGATGTTACAGCCTACCAAAGAGCGATGAAAATCGCTGGAGATGATGATCCAACCCAATGTGCCATCTTTGATGACTTCTGTCCGCAACCTGGCCCCTGCCCGCGAGCTTGGTTTTTACACCATCCTGGTGGGTAAAAATGGCACCGACCCAAAGGTGGATCGATCAATTTCCAGCTTGCATGACCTGAAAGACAGCATGCCAGAACTGTGGGAGAAGGATCGCCAATCAGTGAGAATATGAAAAGTAAACAAATTTCAATGGAAGCCGCGGCTGAGCTCGTCCATCCTGGCGACATGCTGGCATTGGGTGGTATGACACTCTACCGGCGTCCGGTCGCGTTTGTGCGCGCATTGATCAAAAAATATCAAATATCCAGCCAACCCAACGAGCTTACATTACTGGCTTTTACAGCTGGCTATGAAAGTGACCTTCTGCTTGGAGCCGGTCTGGTTTCTCACATCCGCACGTGTTATTTTGGCCTGGAAATATTCGGGTTCGCACCTATGTTCACTTCCCTGGCTAACCAGGGTCAGATCGATATTATCGAGGAGACAGAAACCAGCATTTCCATGGGCTTGCGTGCCCAGATGGCATCCATAGGGTTCATGCCAGGCCATGGTTGGATAGGGACTGACCTACCCCGCCTTCGACCAGATGTACGCACTGTGGTCGATCCTTATACTGGTGAAGAGTTGATGGCTTTCCCCGCCATACGACCTGATGTTGCTGTGATCCACGCATTGACTGCCGATTTAGATGGAAATGCTCTGATTGGGGATAACAAGGGGGTCGATATTGAATTATGCCTGGCATCTAAGCTGGTGATCGTTACTGCAGAAGTGCTGGTACCTGAACTGGAAAAAGCCGATCTGGTGGCACCATGTATTCACGCGGTGGTGCATGCCCCTCAAGGGGCACTACCCAGCTCTTGCCATCCAATCTATCCCCTGGATACCGAAGCAATCCTTGATTATGCCGAACGGGTAAGCGACCAGGAATCGTTCAACAGATACCTTGCAAGCCTGGATTAACCCCTTCTCACCCAATTATGATAATCTTTAGACACGAATAGAATATACTGGTTTTTGTCAGGAGATCCGATGGAATCGAATCAAAAAAATAACAAAATCCTCATTGGCTGTGGGTTTGCCATTCTACTGGTGTGCTTTTTGGCGCTTGGATTTGTAGGAGGCTATTTATCCCATGGCTTATCCGTTAAGTTACCAATCATTGCGAATACGACTCCTTCGGATGGTATCACCACAACGATTAGCACGGACGAGCTTTTCAAGCCGTTTTGGGAGGCCTGGCAGATCGTCCATGATGAATACCTGGTGCAGCCTGTGGATGATGAGAAAATGATGCAGGGAGCCATCCGAGGGATGATGGATTCACTCGGTGACCCCCACTCAGGATATATGGATCCAGTCGAGTACAGTGATGCAACAGCACCTCTTGAAGGTTATTCTGGCATCGGTGCCTGGGTTAATACCGAGGGTCAATATCTGACCATCACTGAACCCATGAAAGACTCCCCCGCTGAGGCAGCTGGGTTAAAAAAAGGTGACCAGATCATTGCCATCGATGGTGTGGATATGACCGGAACGCTGGCTGAGCTTGCCCGCCAAAAGGTGTTAGGTCCAGTAGATACCCAGGTGGTATTAACGATCCTGCGGGAAGGGGTTGAACAACCCTTTGATGTGACCGTGAAGAGCGCCCAGATATCCATCCCGAGCACAGAATACAAAATGCTGGATAATCATCACGCGTATGTACGCTTGAATGCATTCAGTAACACTTCAGGTATGGAGCTGCGTGCTGGCCTGGACGAGCTGCTTGCTCAAAATCCTTCCGGTCTGATCCTCGACCTGCGGTTTAACTCTGGCGGATACCTGGATGCTGCCATCGATGTGGGATCAGAATTCCTGCCGAATGGTGTGGTGGCATTTGAGGAATATGCAGATGGCACCCGTGATACTTTTAATGCTTCCGGTAAGGGGATTGCTACACGAGATTCCGATCGTGGTCCTGGTAAATGAATGGTCAGCCTCAGCTTCAGAGCTGGTAGCTGGAGCACTTCAAGACCGTGGACGTGCTCAGCTGGTGGGTGTGACTACGTATGGAAAGGGTACCGTTCAAAATTGGATCGGTTTGTTGGATGATGAAGGCGCAATTCGGGTGACGATTGCCCGCTGGCTGACTCCCAATGGCCGAAACGTCACCGGCACGGGTTTAACACCTGATATCGAGGTGGAGATTACCGATGCAGATACTCAAGCTGGTGTAGACAGCCAATTAAATCGAGCCATCGAGATTCTCTCCCAACCTTAATCTGAATGATGCAACCTGTGTCTGGAATTTTCGTTAAATAGAGAGGATAAATATTGTAGGAGGTAGGTTATGTTATTCTATGATCCAACTTACATGCTGTTTATGATCCCAGCATTTATATTAATGTTGATTGCTCAGGGATATGTTAATGGTGCGTATAAAAAATGGGGGCAGGTGATGGCAACCAGCCATTTTACCGGCTCACAGGCAGCAGAACGCCTGATTTCAGCAGGTGGATTAAATGTGAACGTCGATGCAATCCGTGGCAATCTCACCGACAACTATGATCCCCGTCAAAAAGTACTTCACCTCTCCGAAGGTGTGTACAACGGCTCTTCAGTGGCTTCGCTTGCCATAGCTGCGCATGAGCTCGGTCATGCGATGCAAGATCGGGACGGTTACTTTCCCTTGCGTTTACGAGCTGCTATGGTTCCAGCGGTTAATATCGGATCTTATCTAGGCTGGATCCTGATTTTCATCGGATTACTGCTGCGACAGACGGGCCTTGCCTGGTTAGGTGTGCTGGTATTTTCAGGTGGTGCCGTATTCGCACTGGCAACCCTCCCGGTTGAAATCAATGCCTCTGCACGCGCCAAAGCGCTCTTGACCAATACTGGCATGATTATCGGAGAAGATGAAAGGCGCGGTGTTAATCATGTATTAAATGCTGCCGCCTTGACCTATGTAGCAGGTCTTGTAACTGCTGTGATGCAGCTGCTCTATTTTATTTCCATGGTTGGGGGTCTAGGTGGTCGCAGGCGCTAAGCTTTGCTAGGATACCAACCTTTGCAAGAGAACCTGACGAAAATCACCTGTGAAGGTTGGTATAATCCACCTTATGCGGAAATTCGTCATTGCCATCGCATTATTCCTGGGGTTTATTTTTGTCGTAGCGAAACTCGCTGAACTACAAAACATCGCCGAGACGTTACAAACCGGTATCTGGTGGTTCATTGGGCTCGCACTCATCGTCGAGTTCCTTTGGGTCATAAATTGCGGAGCTTCCTTCCGGGCAATTTACCGCGCCTTGGGGATTGAAGAACAGCTGGGGACGTTATCCCTGATCGTTTCTGCAGCCAATTTCATGAATATCGTCGCACCTTCCGGGGGGGTAAGTGGCCTGGCTATATTTATGAGTGAAGCACGTCGCCGGAATTACTCCCCTGCCCGGGCGGCAATTGGAGGTGTGCTTTTCCTGTTTTTCGATTATTTAGGACTGATCGGGATTTTACTGGTCGGCTTGATCGTCTTGATCAGGAGAAATGACCTGACGCTGATCGTGATCCTTGCTTCATGCGCTCTGGTGGGGTTGGCAATGTTGTTCGCTTTTTTGCTTAACCTCGGATCTCAATCTGCATTGGCTTTGGGAAATGCCCTGGCAAAAATTGCGCATATTGTCAATCGTCTGATGCGCCCATTCATTCACCGGGACTACTTATCCGAAGCCCGTGCGCATGAGTTTGCACGTGACGCAGCTGAAGGATTGATCAAATTGCGCAGTGAGCCTAAAAGTATGCTCATTCCGATATTCCTGGCGCTGACAAATAAAACCGCTCTGATCCTCATACTAACGCTCGTTTTCCTGGCTTTTAAAGTACCAATCTCCATCGGCACGATCATTGCCTGTTTTAGTATTGGCTACCTGTTTGTAATCATCTCCCCCACTCCGGCAGGCATCGGGGTGGTGGAAGGCGCACTTACCCTGGCGCTCACCCGCATGTATATATCCCTCGAAGATGCAGCATTAATTACCCTCAGTTATCGTGGGATCACATTTTGGATCCCTTTGCTGTCCGGGATGATCTCACTCCGGGTGCTTGAAAAAGTGGGTATTAAGCCCACCCCAAATAATAACCCCACCGAAATTGATGTTTGACCAAACCTCATCCATCGGGTATAATCCACAATCGTTTAATCAACCGGTAAAAATATTCAAAGGATTTAGGTAACATAGAATGCCAAAGCGAACTTATCAACCAAAAATTCGTCGCCGACTGCCGCGTGCATGGGTTCCGGCAACGAATGTCAACTGCTGATGGGAGAAAGGTTTTACAAGCCCGTCGACTTAAAGGCCGCTATCGTCTATCTGTCGTAAAGAATAATCACGTTAAGAAGATCAACTGGCGTGGGTGAACCGCAATTTCCGTCTGACACAATCAACAGACTTCAAGCGGGTGAGGCGTTCTGGAAAGTCTTATGCTCACCCGCTAATTGTGTTGGTTGTTCTACCCGCAGATGGAATGCCCACTCGTTTCGGAGTGACAGCTGGCAGGTCAGTGGGTAATGCAGTTCAGAGGAATCGAGCGAAGCGGTTGATTCGAGAAGCCCTGCGACCTCTTCTTCCTCTGGTACGTCCAGGCTGGAAGGTCATTCTGATATCACGGAATCCAATCCGCACCGCAAATCTGACAGAAATCAATGCAGCCCTGCACCAGCTCTTTTTAAAAGCAAATTTGATTAATAAGAGCAATGAATAACGATACTTCTCATGAAACAGAAAGCCCGATCGAACCCCGATTACGCGATCTGCCCATAACTTTTTGGAACCTGCCACGTATACCATTATTGGCACTGATACGTCTTTATCAAATGACCATCTCACCCACCCTGCCTGAAGGAACTTGCCGTTTTTATCCATCCTGTTCGCATTACGGCTACCAGGCGATCTATAAATTTGGTGCTTTTAAAGGCAGCCTGATGGCAGCCTGGCGTGTATTACGCTGCAATCCATTTAACCATGGCGGATTTGATCCTGTACCCTAGAAAAGATAACCGATGAAATCAAAAAAAATAATCCTGATCAGCACATTGATATTATTAAGCTTATTTATCTCCTCATGCAGCAGCACAATATATGCTTCCACCGGTTGGCATGGACTGGCTGCCAGCACTGATGTTGCCTACCTTGCGGCGGGGAGCCAGGTGTATGCAGTGGATTTGAAAACTGGAACTGAAAAGTGGCGCTATCCCCTCAAACCAGACGCCAAAATTGCTTTTTATGCCAATCCAGTTCTTACTGAGGATGGGCAATTGCTCGTCCCAAGTTATGATCACAAACTTTATTCCATCGACCCTGCGACCGGTGCAGGTAAAGCACTCTTCAGTGGATCAACCAATCGCCTGGTAGCAAGCCCTCTGGCTATGAAAAATATGATCTACCAACCATCCTCAGATTGGAAGGTTTACGCGATCAATATGGCAGGCGAGCTGGTTTGGGATTTTACAACCGGAGGACCAATCTGGGCTCAGCCAGCTACAGACCCGAATTGTGGTTGCGTTTATGTTGTTTCGATGGATCATAAAGTATATTCTCTCGATGCGCTGACCGGGGTCAAGAAATGGGAGAGTGATTTGGGCGGGGCTTTGGTGGGCACGCCCGTAATAAGTACGGATGGAACTCTCTATGCAGGCACGTTCGGTAAAGAGATGATCGCCCTGAGTACGAACGATGGATCCATTAAATGGCGCTTTGGTACCCAGGATTGGGTCTGGTCCGGACCAGTATTAGTCAATAATTCTTTATTTTTTGGAGACCTATCCGGGTATTTCTATGGCCTGGATGCTACGAACGGCACCTCTTTATGGAGAATCCAACGCCCGAACACGATCGTTAATACACCCGCAGTGGCAGGAGATAATCTATACTTTACAACCGAGACGGATGCCCTGGCCATTGTAAGCACAGCAGGAGATATCATAAGCAGCCCGATAATTGGTGGAGTGATATATTCATCTCCAGTTATCGTTGGAGATACAATCCTGTTAGCGCCTACCGGATTTGATTCACTGCTGGTTGCCCTGGATCTGAATGGCACACAGAAGTGGCCGTTCACACCTGCCAAATAATGGTATAAGTTAGTAAATACGGAGAAAATCCCACATGTGGAATACAATCATTCTCGAACCGATGGTCAACGTCCTGATATGGATTTATAATTTGCTCTTCCATAATTTTGGACTTGCGATCATTATTTTTACAATCGTCATCCGCCTGATTACATACCCTCTCACTGCCCAACAGCTGAAGAGCCAGTCTAAGATGCAGGAACTTCAAGGGTCGAAGAAGTGGCAGGAGATCCAAAAGAAGTATAAGGATGACAAACAGAAGTTGTCTCAGGAACAGATGAACATATACAAGGAGATGGGGATCAACCCGCTTGGCTCTTGTTTACCATTAATCATCCAATTTCCCATCATGATCGGTCTCTACCAATCCATCTCATTGGCTATGGCAGCCGCACCGATCCAATTGCTTAACCTCAGTCGATCTCTATATTCCTTCATTCCTGCCGCCCAGCTCATACCATTAAACAGCAAGTTCTTATGGCTGAACCTGGGTCTTCCAGAGACAGCTACACCGTTGATTCCGCTCCCATTTTCACTCCCACTAATCGGAGCATCAATACCTATCCTCACTATCATTGTCGTCGTCACCACCTACCTGCAATCGAAATTGATGACCCCACCACCAGCCAATCCTTCAGATCAGGGTGCACAGATGTCAAAGATGATGAATTTGTATATGCCCCTCATCATGGGCTGGATTTCTCTTACCCTATCCTCTGGGTTAGCTCTCTACTTTATCGTTAGTAATGTCTTGGGGATTGCCCAGTACGCTGCGATGGGTAAAATCCATTGGGGTAACCTTTTACCCAAGAAAAAAATCGCTGCTGCGAAATCAACAAAATAAGTCGTTAACTAATACTGAGAAAATACTATGAATTCACAACATGCGACCCTTGAAATCATCGCCCCTACCATCAATGAGGCTATCGAGAAAGGTTTAGCCGAGTTGGAGTTACACCGGGATGCTGTTGATATAGAAATTCTAGATGAAGGTGGCCGTGGATTATTCGGGATAGGCTCTCATCAGGCACACGTTCGCTTGATCGTCAAGAAAAACATGCCAGATTCCACCGAAACAGTTGTAACTTCCACTCCAAGTGAGTCAGTATACACGGAAGAAGCCGAGGAAGAGCCGACTGTTAAACCCGTTCGGATCCCCGCCGCAAATGCGAAGGAGCAGATTCCTTTACATGTAGCTCAGGAGACAGTGAGTGAACTGCTGGTAAAGATGCACATCGACGCACAGGTTGAGGCTTCCTACGGTGAGGTAGATGATGTGCGGGGAACACGTGCAATATTAGTCGATATTTCAGGCAAAGATTTAAGCATCCTGATCGGTAAACGTTCCGAAACCTTGAATGCATTGCAGTATATTGCCCGTCTGATCGTCAGCAAAGAACTTGGAGAAAATATCACCCTGGTGATAGATGTGGAAGGTTATCGTTCACGGCGTGAGCGCCAACTGCGTCAGCTGGCCCATCGCATCGCCGAACAGGCTATTAAAACGGGGCGTAAACAAACTCTCGAACCCATGCCTCCGAATGAACGTCGAATCATACACATGGAGCTGCGGGATGAGTCTCATGTGACCACCGAGAGTTTTGGGGAAGAACCCCATCGGAAAGTAACGATCATACCCAAAGAGTAAATATTGAGTAAAGGATGCTGTTTTGATAGATCAGACAGCATCCTTTTTATTTCAGGTATAATTTATCCATGTTCAGCCTTGCCCCACTTGAACCTATTAACTACCTGCTCATCGGTCATCTGACGTATGACCTGACGCCTGCAGGCCCGCGCATCGGTGGGACTGCTGCGTATGCTGGACTAACTGCCCATGCACTGGGCTTGCGGGTGGGGATTGTAACCTCCTGGGGAGGAGAATTACCCCTTGGTAATTTAAAGCATATTCCAATCATCAGTTACCCGGCTGAGCATTCGACCACTTTTGAAAATATTTACACAGATAAGGGACGTATTCAAGTCGTCCATACTGTCGCACCACGCCTGGATTATCACCTCATCCCCGAACCTTGGAGGCAAGCCCCAATTGTACATCTTGGTCCGGTCGCCCAGGAGGTTGAGCCGGGATTGGTAAGGCATTTTCCCAACGCTTTGGTAGGGGTTACCCCCCAGGGGTGGTTACGTGCTTGGGATAGGAATGGCCATGTCAAACCAACAGAATGGCCAGAGGCTGCCTTCACCCTGCAGCAATCAGGTGCAGCAATATTAAGCATTGAAGATGTGCAAAATGACGAATCACGCATCGAAGAAATGGCTGCTGCCTCCCGCATTTTGGTGGTTACCGAAGGCGCTGCGGGCGCGAGGGTCTACTGGAATGGCGATGTCCGACGCTTCAGGCCGCCTCAGGAAGTTGAGTTAAATTCGACCGGCGCAGGCGATATATTTGCAGCCGCCTTCTTCACCCGCCTTTACCTCACCCGCGACCCCTGGGAATCTGCCCGGTTTGCCAACCAAATCGCTGCGGCTTCGGTCACCCGGGGAGGCTTGGATGGGATACCAACACCAGAGGAAATCCAGGAATATTTGATCGAGGTACTTTAATGGGGCGGATCTATACGATTGCAAACCAGAAAGGTGGCGTAGGAAAAACCACCACGGCTGTCAATCTGGGTGCTTTTATGGCAAGCCTTGGTCAGCGCATCCTCCTGGTTGACCTGGATCCACAAGCAAATGCTTCTTCTTGTTTGGGTATAGATAAACGAACGGTAAAAAATAGTATTTATGATGTCATCATCGGCGCAACTCCTGCGATTAAAAATATTCTATTTAACCAACGCCTGAAATTATCCCTCCTGCCTTCATCCCCTGCCCTGGCAGGTGCTGAAGTTGAGCTCGTTCCGGTCATCGCCCGCGAAACTAGATTAAAAGAAGCCCTGCAACCGGTCGTCGACCGCTATGACTATATTCTTATCGATTGCCCGCCTTCCCTCGGATTACTCACCCTGAATGGTGTCGTTGCTGCCAAGGATGGTGTATTAATCCCAGTTCAATGTGAATATTTAGCGCTGGAAGGCATTGGCCAGCTCAATCAAACGCTATCACGCATTCGCTCTGCACTTTTCCCCTCACTTCATGTGCGGGGTGTCATCTTGACCATGTTCGATGTCCGAACCAAGTTGAGTTCAGATGTCGTTCGTGAAATCAACCGTCACTTTCCCAGCCAGGTTTTTTCAACCATCATACCGCGCTCAGTTCGCCTGGCAGAAGCACCTTCTTATGGGCAGCCTATCTCGGTATACGCTCCCGGCTCAAATGGTGCAATTGCATATTCAAACCTGGCACGTGAGATCCTGTTGGGTGACGGTGTATTGCTTCCTGAACCGATTCAAGCCCTGGTGAGCACAGAATGACAAAAAAAACTGGTCTAGGTAGAGGGCTCGACGCCCTTATTCCCGCAGGAGAATTCGCTCCAGAATCTCCCACAACCACGGCATCAAGCGGCTTCGAGAACCTACCCATTGCAAATATCAGCCGCAACCCACGTCAACCACGCTCCCAAATGGATCAGGAAGAATTGGCTGAGCTGGCAGCTTCCATCCGCGAGAACGGCATTCTTCAACCTCTCATTGTCAGCCCGACTGATGAGCCAAATACATATATTTTGATTGCAGGCGAACGGCGTCTTTTAGCAGCCGGTATGGCCGGGCTTGATACTGTGCCAGTTATTGTGCGTGAAGCCTCAGACCAACAACGCCTTGAGCTGGCACTCATCGAGAACGTTCAGCGAGCAGACCTCACCCCATTGGAGGCAGCTGAAGCATACCGCCAGCTGGTGGATGATTTTAGCCTCTCCCATGAGCAAATCGCACAACAGCTGGGGAAGAGTCGTGTCGCCATCACCAATACTTTACGCCTGCTCAAGCTGCCGGATGACGTACGCCAGGCACTAACCAGTGGTAAGATTAGCGAAGGGCACGCCCGGGCTATTGCTCAGCCTGCCAAACCCACATGCGCAATCAGCTGTGCTTCAAACACTCCTCAAACACGAGCTGAACGTCCGTAAAACAGAAGATCTGGTGCGGAAATTTCTCGGCCAACGACCAGCCTCCCCCGAGAAACCTGCTCCAAAGCCTGACGTGACGTTCCTTGAAGAACGACTGCGCGAACGCCTCGGGACGAAGGTTTATCTGCGCCCTCGAAAAAAAGGCGGCACCCTCGTCATCCATTATTATTCGGATGAGGAGTTGGATGCATTGATCTTACGCATCCTTGGTCAAAGTGAGTGACTCGCCGCATATGCGTCTAATCCATAATGCTAACCTCCATACCTTCGATTCCAATCATCCTCTAACAACAGCTCTTGCCATCGATCATGGCAATGTCATCGCGCTTGGTACTGATGTTGAAATCCTTTCTTCATTCTCCACGCCCAATATTTTAAATGCTGGTGGTCGGACGGTCATTCCAGGTCTGACGGATGCCCATATCCATTTGGAAGAATATGCCCTTAGCCTGCAAAAAATTGATTGTGAAACCTCAACCCGTCAGGAGTGCCTGCAGCGTATCGCAGATCGGGTGAAGCTCACCCCTCCCGGCGTATGGGTCCTTGGTCATGGTTGGAACCAAAATAATTGGACTGAAGGCTACGGAACTGCTATTCTCCTTGACGCGATTGCTCCCAACAATCCTGTCTACCTGACCCACAAATCGCTCCATTGCGGTTGGGCGAACTCCAGCGCCCTCCACATGGCAGGAATCACCCCTAATGCCTCAGATCCGCAAGACGGGCGGATTGGGCGTCTCTCAAACGGAGATCCGGATGGTGTATTATTCGAATCAGCGATGGGATTACTTGAGGCGGTGATCCCCGAACCAACCGTGGAACAGGTTGTCCATGCCATACAGCATTCTTTACCCGCACTCTGGCAGATGGGTCTAACCGGTGTCCATGACTTCGATCATCGCCGTTGTTTCTCTGCCTTACAAGTCCTTCATCGGCAGCACACGCTAAAACTCAGGGTGCAAAAGAGCCTCCATTTGGAAGATTTACCTCATGCTGTGGAAATAGGGTTGCACTCAGGTTTTGGCGATGACTTGCTACGAATCGGCCCGGTGAAAATGTTTGCTGATGGTGCACTGGGTCCGCATACTGCGGCTATGCTTCAGCCATACTCTGATGAAACCCTAAACCAGGGCATGTTGATGATGGATACTGAGACAATCCTTGAACATGGAAAGCTAGCCGTCAGTAATGGACTGAGTATAGCAGTGCATGCGATTGGCGACCGGGCTAATCGCGAAGTCCTGAATGCCTATGCGAAATTGAGGGATTTCGAACGCTCAGTACTAGCCCCTCACCCAGATTACTTACGCCACCGCATCGAGCACGTCCAGGTCATCCACCCGGACGATATCCGCCGCTTCTCGGAACTGCATATCATTGCCTCCATGCAGCCCATTCATGCAACCTCGGATATGCTGATGTCTGACCGTTGTTGGGGCGACAGGTCAGCGTATGCCTATGCATGGCGCAGTCAATTAGCACACCGTTCATGCCTGATATTTGGCTCGGATGCACCGGTGGAGTCTCCCAACCCCTTTTGGGGGATTCATGCCGCTGTCACCCGCAGGCGAGCCGATGGTACACCTTCTGTTAAGGGATGGTACCCAGAGCAATGCTTGCATATTGAGGAAGCCCTCCAGGCTTATATAACTGGCCCAGCCTATGCCGCTGGAATAGAAGATCAGCTTGGCAAGCTTTCTCCTGGCTATTTTGCCGATTTGCTGGTTTTAAGCAGTGATCCATTTTCTTGCGTTCCCGAGGCACTATTGGATATCCATCCAGTGGCAACGATGGTCGGCGGTGAATGGGTCTATTCTGAGCTGGAATAAAAAAAGCGCTGGAATCGGTTTCCAGCGCTCATAGGATTATGAAGCCTATCAAGTTATGGTGCAAGACCGAGGGTGATCGGATCTGTCCGCACCAGATCAGCAATTACCACCAGCCGGTTCAAATAGGTACGTGTATCCTCGTCCCAATCTACACACGTGATCATCGAAATCTGGGGAATATCGGATGGAAGTGTGACTGACAGATCTCCATCATCCGTCACCTTGTTCTCGCGCACCTGATAGGTGTATATATTTTTCTCCGTGTATAACAACACCAGCTCACCGTTTGGCAGCTCGTCTAGATGGCGGAATGGTCCATCGCCCATCCCCGCGACGGTGACGTGACCCGCCAGCCCGGTATTACTTCCCAATCCTGGCCAGGAAGTATTTCCCATCCAGGCCACTTCCTGTCTCAGTCCAGTGATCAACCAGGTAAAGCCATCAAATGGCACATACTTGACTTCAGTATCCAGCTGAATGGCTGGAATGACGATCCGCATGATTGCACTCGTATCCGGTCCAAGTTCGCCAGGTTGTGGTGTCATCGTGATCTCAGGTGTGGGAATCGGATAATTCGGAAGGGTAACGAAGGGCTCAATGGGCACAACATTATCGGGTGTTGAAAATGCAGAGGCTGGGCGATGAGGTAGCACGGTAGCAGAAGGTAGTCCCTGTGCAATGCTTCCATTCACAGTCGGTGTCATTATAAATTCTTGAGCCTGCTGGAGTGGACTAATCAAACCAGAACCTGTCAAACCAACCGCGAAGCCAATCAAAATCAATAAGGCGCCTCCTACGGTCATCCACAGTTTTATTTTCGGATCGCGTGCTTTCGCCCACCATACCACCAGAAGTAATGAGACGCTACCCAGAGCCATTAAGATGATCCCCGGCAGTAAAGCCAGCGGTTTTACCTTTTCCTCACGCCAATTCAGTGGCAGCTCGCCTGTACCCGGTAAGGTCGAGGCGATTACTTTATATGTAACGCTGCCTTGTTTCGATGCTCCAGTATCGTAAGTCAAAGTTACGGTATTGGTGTTGGTTGTTGTTGTGGTTGGAAGCGATGCATTGACCTTTACTTTGGCAATGATCGTGACGATCTCACCAGGAAATACATCCCCAATTGTAACGATGAATTGACGCGTTTGTTTGACTACCGTGCCTTTTGTGGTCGTTACGTCAGTCACATCGATATACGAGACGGTGAAACTGTCAACCACCACGTTATTGTGGGATGGACTGGTGCCGGAATTTTTTACAGTAATCGTAAAGGTTAAGATCTCGTCTACTTTCGCCCCTGCAGCGGGAGAGACTGAAATGGTGATGGAAGGTACTGGGGTGATTGTGCCTGTAAATGTGGGAGATGGGGTTAATGTGTAGGTAGGAGATGGTCCAGCTGTGTTCGTTACAGTTGGTGACGGCAATGTACCAGTTGGTGTGAAGGTACCATTCGGTCCAATGTTGGCATTTTTTAAAACCACCGGTAGATAGCGATTTAGACTCACCTGAGCAATGGATTGCGCCATTGGGAGCAGGATCAATCCCAGAAATACCAAAATACCCAGTGTGAATATGCACACCCTGGTGACACCCTTAAAGTAAATCCCACGCCTTGTTCGCGACGACTTCATCTACATAGAATTAAGAAAAAAGATCGAATGCACGCTTGTTAAATATTATAACATGACAGATGAGTCTTCGATTAAAAAAACTATGCAACCGTTTTATGGTCGCAGCATCCAATAGAATTGCAGAATGTTATAGATTGTCATAAAGTGAGGAGATACTATGCCTGAAAATCTGCTCGATGCTGAGCTGATAAAACAGATCAAGAATTTATTTGAAACCCAATTAATATATCCAGTTGAAATTATATTTTTTACAGACGATGATGAATGTGAATCAAATGCTGAGACCAGGCAATTATTGCTTGAGCTGTGCGCTTTATCTGATAAGGTAAGTTCCCAGCATTATGAAATTCGCAACCACCCGCAGCTCGCTAAAAAATTCAATGTGAGTCTCACCCCTGGGTTGGTCATTGCTAGCCGTGAAGGGAACGAATTATTGGATTATGGTATACGATTTGCGGGTATCCCTTCGGGATACGAATTCGGATCGCTGATCCACACGATTGAGCTGGTTTCCAAACGCGACTCGGGCTTGAAACCTGATACTCGTCTCAACGTAAAGGAAATACAAACCCCAGTCCTTTTACGGGTCTTTGTCACCCCCACCTGACCCTACTGTCCACAAGCCGTGGTGCTTGCACATCAGATGGCCATGGAGAATCCATTAATCCAGGCAGAAATGGTCGAGGCAAACGAGTTTTACGAACTGTCATTGCGATATAATGTCAGCAGCGTCCCTCAGACAAATATTAATGATGGTGAAGGTGTAATTTTAGGTGCTGTACCTGAGGCATACATGTTAAAAGAATTAGCGCGTGCAGTACAGGTACATTCAGTTAACTAACTCAGATGGATCAACCCAGCAGGCCACAAAAGGTAAATGCTCACAAATTAATCCCATTGTTTATCATCGGTTTGGGATTGATCATCCTTGGATTAGTCTCGGCAAAGGTGATTACAAACGGGAACTCAACCAATGAGATTTCGGTCGTACCGTCCGTCGTAAATTTCCCGGCACCCGAGCTAGAACTGAACGACCTGAATGGTAATGTAATCAACATTTCCGATTACCGCCAACAAATCGTCCTGATCAACAACTGGGCTACATGGTGCCCACCTTGCAAAGCTGAGATGCCAACATTGCTGAAATACTACCAGGCCCATTTGGATCAAGGTTTTATTTTGTTCGGAATTGATGCAGGTGATCCTGCCAGGGAGGTGGCCAAATTCGTTGATGAATATAGACTCACCTTTCCAATTCTATTAGACCCCAACAATAAGTCATTGATCTCTTTTCATAATGACGGCTTGCCCAGTTCATATGTGATCGATCATGACGGAAATGTGGTCCTGGCCTGGACGGGTCCAATCAGCATGAAAATGTTGGAAAAATATCTGACCCCGCTTTTGGAGCAATAAAAACTTATGGAAGCAAAAGTAATTTGGAAGAATAAACTATCATTCACCAGCACCGGGTTAAATGGTATTACCATCCCTTTAAGTGCCGAAACTGTTGCTGGAGGTGACCAGGAAGGTTTTGAACCCATGGAGCTGATTGCCATCGCCCTGGCAGGCTGCACAGGGATGGATGTGATTTCACTCCTGCAAAAGAAACGTCAGGATGTGACTGCTTTTGAAGTACAGGTGCATGCAGACCGAGCAACAGAATTCCCTAAAGTGTATACCAATATCATCATTGAATATCTCATCGAAGGGCACCATGTCGAGCCTACAGCGGTGGAGCGTTGCATTGAACTATCATCCGCAAAATACTGCCCGGTACAAGCCATGCTGAGTAAGGCCAGTACAATTGAGCTTAAATATACAATTAAAGATGCACCGTAAACCATAGTGAGACATTGATAAATGTCGATTACCAAAATAACGCCTGCTCATCAATTATCCGGGTATAACAAAAAAACCAGCTTTGTGATATAGTATCGATATACAAGGCATGTAGTACTCAATAATCAAATGCGTGGGGCAAAATCATAAAAGTAAGCTAGTGAATCCAGTCTGTTCCGGTTACTTCGTGTAAAAAAATCACCACAATAAATATAAATCTCTCCAAATATATTTAGCCTGGAATTCAAAGGGGCATCACCAAACGTATCACAGCGTTTTAAATCCTCCAAACAGCCTAAGCTGCTATTTGAGATAAAATACACAAACACATTAGCAAAAAGCATTGCGGTTTGATTGCCTAAATCTAATATACATGCTATAATGAACAGGTAGTAAACTCCCCCCTTACCAGTAACTAGCCAAAATATTTTCCAGGCTTCCCGCCAATTTATTGTTGTTAATGCTGAATTCGGCGGGGATACTGAAAATAAAAAAATTCTCGTAAATAATAAAATTCTTACATCAGGGAAGATAAAAGATGAAAGTGATTGAATTACAAACTACACCCTTGGATAATCTGCGTCAAATTGCCAGAGATCTGAATGTTCAAAATGCCAACCGCCTTAAAAAAGATGATTTAATTCTAAAAATACAGCAAGCTGAAGCCGAGCGGGACGGTCTTGAGCTGCGCGGAGGCATCTTGGAGATCATGAGCGACGGGATGGGATTCCTGCGTTCAGGTCACTACCAGCCTGGGGCTTTCGATGTCTATGTCTCCCAATCTCAAATCCGAAGGTATAACCTGCGGGATGGAGACCTGATCATTGGTCATGTCCGCCCTCCACGTGAATCTGAAAAGCATTATGGGTTACTCAAAGTAGAGACCGTTAATGGTTTTGACCCCGAAGAGGTGCGTAATCGCCCTGCCTTTGAAAGCCTGACCCCAATATTCCCAGACAAACGGTTTAATCTGGAAACCGATCGACACACCCTGGCGACACGCTTGATCGACATGGTAACACCTATTGGGCGTGGACAGCGTGGGCTGATTGTGTCACCTCCGAAGGCAGGTAAAACCACAATTTTGAAACAGCTGGCGAATGCGATCTCCACCAATCATCCGGATGTTTACCTGATGGTTGCCCTGATTGGTGAGCGCCCTGAAGAAGTAACCGATATGGACCGCTCAGTGGATGCAGAAGTGATCTCCTCTACATTCGATGAGCCAGTCACTTCCCACGTGCGCGTGGCAGAAATGGCCCTGGAACGTGCGAAACGTATTGTCGAAACTGGTCGGGATGTAGTTATCCTGATGGACTCAATCACCCGCCTGGCCCGCGCATATAACCTGGTGGTCACACCCTCCGGGCGAACACTGTCTGGTGGTATTGATCCATCGGCACTTTACCCACCCAAGCGATTCTTTGGCGCTGCCCGTAACATCGAAGAAGGGGGCTCACTAACCATCATCGCCACCTGCCTGGTTGATACCGGCTCGCGCATGGATGACGTCGTTTACGAAGAGTTCAAGGGTACCGGTAACATGGAGCTGCTGCTTTCTCGCCGCTTGCAAGAACGTCGCGTGTTCCCTGCTATCGATATCGAGCGCTCATCCACCCGGCGTGAAGAGCTGCTGTTGGGTCCCGATTTAACCCCTCGGGTCTGGCTCATGCGACGCATGTATGACCAGATGATCGCTGCCCTCCGTTTGGTGCTGGGATGGATCCTGCTACCGCTACAGAAGCCATCCTCCAGCGGCTCTCTAAAACTGATCATAATCTTACCTTCCTCGAAACCCTTAACGAAGACCAGGATTAACCTGCTTATTGTTATCAGCCGCGTTTAGTTCCAATCCAGTTATAATAAACGCGCCTAAAATTGGTATTGCTTATGGATGAGAAGCCAAGTAAAGCCTCTATGGGGTTAACACCTGCTCCCAAACCCGCTGTAACAAAAGCACAGCGCGAACCTAATGGCATAATGCTGGCTGGCATTTGGATGCTGGCGATGAGCCTGGTATTATTAGCAGGTTATTTAGCCTGGCACACTCAATCCAGCCAGGCTGCATCCCTTGAATCAACCCCCATTGGGACCTCCGAGAATGCTAGAGTGGTTGTATCCTCTCTCCCTGTAACCGCAGATCTACCCGGTTATTTTCGAGGTATCCCTGCAGAAGGGGTCTTCCGGCGGACCACGCTGCATACAAATATCCCTTCCCGCTCGCGCACCGAGGTGATTGAATATTCGGTGACCACCGGTGATTCGGTATTTGGCATTGCTCAGAGCTTTAACCTTCATCCCGAAACCATCCTGTGGGCAAACTATGATCAGCTGAATGACTCACCCGACATGCTCGATCCCGGGATGACACTAAATGTACCTCCTGTCGATGGGGTATATTACCAGTGGCAAGTAGGTGATACCCTGGATTCAGTAGCTGCGAAATTCGAGGCCACAGTGCCGGATATCCTCAGCTGGGAAGGCAACAATTTTGACCTGACCAATCCCCAGGTTGAACCAGATCAATGGATCATGGTCCCGAAAGGTCACCGTGAATTTCGCCAGTGGGTGGTCCCAACCATTGCGCGGGCTAACTCAGGTGTTTCCAAATCAGTACTCGGTCCAGGTGCCTGTGAGGGTAATTATGACGGTGCGTATGGTTCTGGTGCATTTGCCTGGCCAACAGCTTCTCATACCCTTTCAGGTAATGATTATTGGTCAGGTCACCTTGGTATAGATATCGCAGGCTCACTCGGAGATGGAGTTTTTGCCTCCGATGCCGGAGTGATCGTTTTCGCAGGTTGGGCGAACGGTGGTTACGGGTATATGGTGATGATTGACCATGGGAATGGATATCAGACTTTATACGCCCACTTGAGTACGGTCAGTTCTGGGTGTGGTCAAAGTGTTTATACGGGTTCCTATATTGGTGCGGTAGGAAGCACAGGCAATTCAACTGGGGCGCATCTCCATTTTGAAGTACGATATCTGGGTGGGTTTATCAATCCCTGGTACGTTTTACCGTAAAAAATATTTTCCGTCTTTTGAAACAATTAACATACGCTCAAAGGAATAACGAAAGGGAATACGATGCCAGAACACGACATGGATTTTAATACACAAGTTCTTGCAGAGACTGATAATCTGCATTATCAGGTTTGGAAAGCCGATGAACCGGATGGAGAAACCACATTCCACCTGGAATTAAATAATGTTACGGTCCATTTCTTCACTGAAGAATGGGAGGAATTCTTACAGCTGATTCGATTGTTGGGGAAAAAGTAAGTCTCACGAAGAATTAATTCGGATCAGATTGCTATTCAGGGGATAGAAATCACCTGGGTCACGTAAGGGATCACCGTCTCACAAGGTTGAGTGAGATGTGTGGAAACGTTCTCCCAATCCATCGGCAATCTTGCTGCCCAGGTAGTGTACATGGCGTAGGACAGGCAGCCTGAGCCCACGTGATAATCCGCAATTGTAAATTTCCATAACTCTTCATATCTGGATACTTCGCCAGCAATTTTACTGGTGGCATTATAAACAATTTGGGCCACTTGCTCACAATTCGCCAGCATAGTGTGCGCCACCAGGTTAATACTGCTAGTTATACTGTTTAAGTCAATCCCAAATTCACAGGTCTCACATTCAGCAGCCGCGCTGGTCGCCAATGCACCCCGCAGGATGGCTTGATTCTCAGCATCCAGCTTGAGATAACCGAGGGTGCATGTCTCTCGATCGAGCACCAGCGGACAGAATTGATTGAAAAATGAGGGATTCCAAAGCAAGAGCGCATCCGCTCCGTTATCAGTAATTTGCCCCAATCCAAATTCCTTGGGCTGTCGGAATACACCCGGCCAAAACTGACTTTCCTGAGCGAATATATTCTTCAACAACTGTGCAGGTACTTTGACCTCATTAGCAACTTGCATGATCTGGTCGTCGAATTGGTTTTGCCAGATAATGACCTCTGGCATCGCCACATCCATACCACAGTTATCCGCGTAACCATTCGAGAGCAAACCCCCTGTTGAACAAGAAGATGCATCCACTGCACCCTGGGCAATCAAGCGTCCGGCCAGGTAAGAATACGGTTGTTCTGTCGCCAGGAAAGCTGAATCTTCAGGGGTTGATAACCAATCGGGCACACCCCCCACCGGTGGGAAAGCCTGCCATACCTGCGAGCATGTTGCCAGCTCGTTCCCCTGCCATTGGTCGGATATCACGTCTATATACCAACCCCCAGTTGTCGGAGATGGGGCCACGCCACTATCAATCACCCGCACCATAGCGGTGAATGTGGCGCTGGAATCCCCGAAACTCGAATCAGCCCAGAATTCAACCGTCGTGCCTGATACGCGAGTGGGATGTAAAAGAACATCACACGTGCTTCCCAGGCAGGTTGTTTCGACTCCATCCAGTTTTACGTGAATAGCTGTAATTTGCTCATTAGGAAGGGGCTCAGTACCCTCAAAGTGCAGGCTGGGTATGGTTTGGCACAGATTTTCTGGCGGAACAGGTATACACCCGCCTAAAGCTACAGATATTTGTGAGGGGGGTAAATCTACCTCGATCGTCTTCTCTGCAGGCGCACTGCCAATAAGATATAAATACAAACCAACGCAACCTGATGGTGAGATATCACCTTCACCCAAGCCGGAACACGCTTGAGTATTGATCCATTGCTTATATATTGTGCCACCGCAATCCGTTAATACTTCTTCTGCGGTTGGCCAGCCTTCATGATCAATGTACACATGGCATAAAAGGTTATTATTGGACCATTGTAGCAACCACCATTCATATCTTGTATATGTGATCACAATGGTTGACTTGCGAGCAATTTCCCCACTGGTATCTCCCGCGGCCTGAACACTTCCTGTTCCAAGCAGATTAATAATCAGGAACAGGCAAACCAAAACCAAGCGGAAAAGTCGTCTCAGCCTTTCCATCCGTTTATACATTATCATGTATATTCGGCGGTGTCAATATTGCCCTGTCAAGTTAACAGATGATGTTATCGAAAGGGCATTGTTGCAAAGATTAGCGCATGATAAACTGATATCCTGAAGAGTGTAAAGAGATTTATAATATTTCCTTTGGAGAATTAAGACCACCTGAAATCCCGATTTCATGTGGATACAATAACAATCAACCACACCGGCTTAACAGGTGTAAAACTTGCAAACAGCAAGGCGTATTTCTTACTACAAATAGAATAGACAGCTATGCCTCCTATTATTTATCTGCTTGATGGACATGCTCTGGCATACAGGGCTTATTTTGCTCTTACGCGTGGTTCTTCTACCGCTTTTACCACCCATGGGGGGGAACCCACCGCGGGTGTATTCGGTTTCACCTCCATCCTGTTGCGTTTACTTGAACAGGATCATCCAGATTATCTGGCAGTGACTTTTGATACCGGTAAAACGTTTCGCGACAAGCTCTTCCCTGAATATAAAGGAACGCGTGCCAAAATGCCTGAAGACCTGCGCCCTCAAATGGAGCGCATTCGGCAAATCGTGGATGCTTTCAATATTCCCCGCCTTGAGCTGGAAGGTTATGAGGCGGATGACGTCTTAGGTAGCCTGGCACATCACCTGGCAGCCGAAGGTTTTGGAGTGAAAATCATCACAGGAGATCGCGATCTGCTTCAGTTAGTGGATGACCGTATCCTGGTGAATTTGCCTGGTAAAACCATTGCCGACGCCAGGGATTTTTTCACCAAAGATGTGATCGAATATTTTGGAGTTAGACCTAACCAGGTGGTTGATTTTAAAGCCCTGGTAGGAGATAAATCAGACAATATCCCAGGTGTGGCTGGCATTGGTGAGAAAACCGCAGCCTCATTGCTAAACTCCTATGAAACTTTGGATGGCATTTACTCCCATCTGAGTGAAGTCTCTGATAGTACGCGCAAGAAACTCGAAATAAATAAGGATAATGCCTATCTAAGCCAGAAACTTGCCACCATTGTCACCAACCTCGACGTTAAATTAGACCTGGATATGGCGCGTACTGAGAAATTCGATCCAGCCCGGGTGGAAGCATTATTTCGAGAGCTTGAATTTCGATCTTTGATGGGTCGCCTGACTTCGCTATACCCGGCATTTGGAAAATCCTACTCGAAAAAACAGGAACAGCTTTCATTATTTGCCACGGCCACACCTGAATCTAAGCCCGTTCTCAATCAAGAAAATCAGATAACTGTTCATGTTGTCAATGATGAGCAAAGTCTGAAAGAATTATTAACCCATCTGAATAGTGCCAAATTCATCTCTTTTGACACAGAAACCACTTCCACAGACCAGATGCGGGCTGACTTGGTCGGAATTTCCCTGGCGGTGGATGAAGGAGAGGGATGGTATATTCCAGTGGGTCACCAGGTAGAGGCTGGTCAACAGCTTCCGCTCAAGCAAGTCATCGAAGCATTAACAGAACCCCTCACCAATCCCAAGATTCATAAAATTGGCCATAACCTTAAGTACGATTTCGTCATGTTGGTCAGAAATGGTTTGCGTCCAACACCCCTCACATTCGATACCATGATCGCCGAGTGGCTGACCAATCCCACCTCCCACAATTTGGGGCTAAAAAACCTTGCTTGGGTTCGGTTGGATTTTCGCATGACCGAGATCACTGAATTGATTGGAACGGGTAAGAAACAGATCACCATGGACCAGGTACCCATTGAAAAAGCAGCTTCCTACGCAGCCATGGATGCCATTGCGGTGATCCGCCTGTTTCCAGGTCTACAAAAAGAGCTAACCTCTAACGTTGAGTTGAAATTGTTTGAAGAGATCGAAATGCCACTCATCCCTGTTCTCGCAGATATGGAGATGACAGGAATTGCGTTGGATACTAGTTTCTTGCGGCGTATGTCAGGCGAGCTGCAGACCCGTATGGATGATTTGGAAAATAAGGTCTACGAATATGTCGGTGAGCGTTTTAATATCAACTCAACCCAACAGTTATCTCATGCCATTTTTAACCGTCTGAAATTGGTGCCTCCGGATCGTACTAAACGGACGGAAGCGGGTAATTTCTCCACCTCTGCTGAGGTGCTGGAAACATTGAAAGGTAAACACCCTGTCGTCGATCTTTTACTCGAGTACCGTGAGCTTTCCAAGTTGAAATCCACCTACCTGGATGCATTACCTGAACAAGTTAACCCTCACACAGGCCGTGTTCATACTTCATATAATCAAGCCGGTGCTGTCACCGGCCGGATTGCTTCATCCGACCCGAACCTTCAAAACATCCCCATCCGCTCCGAACTCGGGCGCCAGGTCCGCCAGGCGTTTATCGCTGCACCCGGACTCACCTTACTCTCTGTGGATTATTCGCAAGTGGAGCTGCGGATTGCAGCTCACATGTCCAACGATCAAGCCATGCTGGCGGCATTCCGCGCCAATCAGGATATTCATACTGCCACAGCGGCAGCTATCTTGGGTAAAACGCTCGATCAGGTCACCAAGGATGAAAGGCGCAACGCCAAAGCCATCAATTTTGGCTTGCTTTATGGGATGAGCCCATTTGGACTCACCCGCAGCAGTGATCTCACCCTCGCAGAGGCAGAAGATTTCGTTGAAGCATATTTTCAGCAATTCCCTGGCGTAAAGGGTTACCTGGATAATATGCGTCGCCTGGCAGCCAAACAAGGTTATGTAGAGACGCTTCTTGGTCGAAAACGCTATTTCCCCGGGCTAAAATCTGGAGGCAATCAGGCTACCCGTGCCCGGGAAGAGCGCGAAGCGATCAATGCCCCCATTCAAGGAACAGCTGCTGATATCATGAAAATCGCCATGACTCGGGTATCACATGCCTTGAAAGACAGTGAATTAAATGCTCACATGCTATTACAGGTACATGATGAGCTAGTGCTTGAATGCCCGCAAAAAGAGCTAAAAAAGACGGCTCAATTAGTACGCACAATGATGGAAAATGCCTATAATTTGGTTATCCCCCTTAAAACAGAAGCCCGTTCAGGCTACGATTGGGGAGATTTGTCTGTACTTCAGGAATAGGATGCAATTATGAGTGGTGATCAACAAAAGTATCAGGATGCAATGAATTCAGGGTCATTCTGCTGCCTGGGATCAGGATTGGCTGACTGCCTCAACGTATTATCGGATGGCGATAAGTGAATTCCCGGAGAATCTTAATGCGCTGACCAGTCTGGCGTTGGCACTCTTCGAGCTTCAGAAATACCCTGAAGCGCTTAATTTTTATATGCGTGCCGCTCTACTATCTCCCAGTGACCCAATCCCATTGCAAAAAGTTGCAGAAATCCAGGAACGTTTGGGTGATTTGGCAAATGCCACCAAAACTTATATGGATGTGGCTGAATTATTTGCCCGTAACAGAGATGTGGAAAAAGCTATTCGCTGCTGGTCACACGTGGTGGCATTAAACCCTGGGAGCATGACCGCTCACACTCGTCTTGCCCTGGTATATGAACGCCTTGGTCGCACTCCCCTCGCCATCATTGAATTTATTTCCATCGCCAGCCTGCTTCAAAGCCAGGGAAGTATTCAAAAAGCAATCCAAACTATTAAGCACGCTCTGGAAGTCGACCCCAATAACAAGGAAGCCACCCTGGCGTTGGCAATCCTGGAGACAGGGAAACTCTTCACCCGCCCAAGTCGCCCTCATGGTGGCACTGGACCTCTTATGATGTCGCAGGTCGTCCAGTCTGATTCAGCTAAAAGCGGAGAACCAGATCGCCCGCGCCTTCGACCCTATTCAAGATGCCAAACAAAAAGCGTTGACTTTGCTCGCCGAGTTACTTTTCGAACAGGAAGAGGCACAAGGGACCCTGCAGGTCCGTCAGGGATATTCCCCCATTGTAAAAGGAACGAGCAGTTATAGTCAGCCAGAATATGATCAAGCCAAAATCATCCTTCACCTGAGCCAGGCGATTGATATGCAATCCCATGGACAGGAAAAAAATGCAATCACAGAGCTGGAGAGTGCCATGGAGGCAGGTCTGGATAGTTCAGCTGCCTATTTTTTGCTGGGATTCCTGCAATCAAAGAGTGATCAGCTGGATAATGCGGTGATCAATATTACCAAGTCAGTGCAGCATGAATTATTTAACCTTGGTGCACGCCTGTTGCTGGCATTAACCTTATATAAAATGGATTCAATCAAAGATGCTTCAATACAATACCTGGAAGCCCTTCGGATTGCTGATTCTGAGAGCGTGTCTGCGGATCAGTCGGAGGTATTAAGCCAATTATATGAACCGTTGATCGAATCGTATACCCACCAATCAGACATGAAATTACAAAAAAGAATCTGCGAGAACATCAGCAAAATGCTGATCCGCCCTGATTGGCGCACACAGATCCAAAATGCACGGCAACAGCTACCGCCTCAACCGGAAGGATCCTCTCCGGTACCCCTGGCAGAAATGCTGACCGAGGCAACCAGTGGTCAGCTGGTGGAATCGCTGGCAAAAGTAAACCAACTGGCGCGTTCCAATAAGCTGCTTGCCGCTATGGAAGAAGCCTTTTATGCGCTAAAATACGCACCCACCTACTTGCCCTTGCATATTTGCATAGGAGATTTGTTAGTCCAGGAAAATCTGGTCCCTGAAGCAATGCTGAAATATTCAATCGTCGCCCGAAGTTATGATACCCGTGGTGAAACCGAACGGGCAATCAGTCTATATCAACGCATGTGTGAATTAAACCCTGTTGATATGGAAGCGCGCAATAACCTGATTGAACTCATGGTAGCCCACGGTAATGCGCAGGATACTATTCAGGAAT
>CAVUOY010000005.1:0-11665 GCA_963743215.1 uncultured Chloroflexia bacterium | reverse complement strand
GTCTACTTTGATTTATGCTTTACTTTTGCTCGCCCTTTTGGTCACTCTTCATGAAGTTGCTGATCATGCTGGTGAATTCAAGCGGGAAGATGAACTTGGTGGATGCACCCGCACCAATCGATTTGAGCGCTTCGAAATACTGCAGGGTCATCGTCTTCTGGTCCACCGTCTGGGCTATAGCAAAGATCTTATCCAGGGCAACCGAGAAGCCCTCAGCACGCAGTACCTGGGCTTGCTTTTCACCTTCTGCCACCAGGATGTTGCTCTGCTTCTGACCTTCAGCTCGCAGGATGGCGCTTTGCTTCTCACCATCAGCCACGTTGATAGCAGCTTCGCGCGTACCGGTGGATTCGGTCACCACGGCACGTCGGATACGCTCGGCTGACATCTGGCGGTTCATCGCGTCTTGCACTTCGCGCGGCGGGATGATCTCGCGGATTTCCACGTTGGTCACTTTTACACCCCAACGCTCGGTCACTTCGTCCAGGCGGGTACGCAGCATATTGTTAATATGCTCCCGCTCTGAGAGCACCTCGTCCAGCATGATTCCACCAATGACTGCACGTAAGGTGGTTGTGGCCATGCCTAACGCGGCTGCTTCAAAGTTCCCAACCTGCACAACACTATCCGTGGGATTTAAAACCTTGTAAAACCACAGGAAGTCGATGCTGATCGGAGCGTTATCCTTGGTGATTGAAGTCTGGTGTGGAACCTCACGCACCTGCTCACGCAGATCCACGGAGACAGGTCGATCAACGATGGGGATCAGAAAGACAATGCCAGGACCTTTAGCGCCAATGCAACGACCCAGGCGAAAGACCACCAAACGGTTATACTCCGGCACCACCCGGATGGCACTGGCGAGAAGAATGATCGCCAAAACGACGACACCTCCAGCCAGGCATAAGACAATGGTTAATTGTGTTCCTTGCATAATTTACCTCCTCAGAGAATGGGCCGAACGGATATTGTGCTGTACTGAGTTGTTTTACTTCTTATCTGGAGGCACACTTTCTACCTCCAGGATAAATCCTTCACGCTTTATTACACGGACTCTGCTGCCTTCCGAGATAAGCTCTTCGCTGCGGGCGCTCCACAGCTCTGATCCGATTTGCACAGATCCTTCATCAAAGATATCGGTTTTAGCTTCACCCACATCACCGATGATTTTTGCCAGGTCATGGCGGGGCTTAATTTTTTCAGTTTCCAATACTTTGGTCGCAGCAATCCAGAGATAACCGCTGGCAATCAGCGAGGCGATGATCGCCAGGAAGGGATTCACGCCTGGCTGCCACCAGCTTGAACCTGGAAACAGGTAGGTGGAGCCAATGACAAATGCAATCAACGCAATAACCAGGAAGATCAGATTACGCGACTTTCGAACTGCCAGGATAAATGGAATAACGCCGATGATCAATATCACCAGTGCCCACAGGTTAATGGGTTGGGGCAGCTGGCTTATCTCCCAACCAGCCAGGAACAAGACAAATAAGGCGCCAATTTCCAATACGCCAGTGCCTGGGGCAAAAACTGCCATAATTGCCAGGACAATTCCTACCACTAAGAGTAGATATGCAACATTAGGATCAATTAAAATTTCCATGGTTGTGTCCTCCAGGGGCGATTTGATTATACATCAGATTAGGGTATCGCCTATCAGTCTCTATTATGCATCCAAATCCACATCTAGTGCTAAGATAACCTCAGGATTTGGTATCATATAGGCATGCAGCCATTTTCACTTCTACTTGGGTTGGGTGCGTTCGCGGGCTTACTGTTATCTGGGTGGCGGGCACCTCAAAAAGAGCGACTGCGATATCTAGACGCAGGGGTTTTGACATTGCTGGGTGCCCTGATTGGCAGTCGAGCATTAGCGGTTGCGGTTAATTTTAGTTATTATCAGACCCATCTGAGCGAAATCCTTCAGGTGTGGCTGGGTGGACTATCAAGCATCGGGGCGCTGATTGGAGGTTTATTGGCAGTGATAATCATCGCTCTGTGGTGGAAAATCCATCTGGGTTTGCTGGCAGATGTACTCCTGCCTTTGGCTGGTACTCTGTCGGTGACTGCCTGGATGGGCTGCTGGGTGGGGCGTTGCAGCTACGGATTGCCTGTAAACACCTGGTGGGCATTGCCGGCACGCGACGAATGGGGAATATTGGCGGATCGAATTCCAGTTCAGTTTATGGGGGCATTATTAACCCTGTTATTAATCTGGTTATTGGATCGATCAGCCAGGCGTATGCCTGTACAAGGGATGAGTGCTGCCTTGGGTCTATATACAATCTCAGCAATTGTGTTCCTGCTCTCCTATTTGCGAGCCGATCCGACCCCCATCTGGAATGGCCTGCGCCTGGAAGCCTGGGGTGCAATGGGAATAATGATTTTTTCATCATTTACGGTAGTGGTATTATTGTTTAATTGGCAATATAAAAAGTATCGTGTTCCCCAGGGATAAGGTCATCAAACTGGGGAGGTGAATATGAAGGTAAAAATCGCACTGGCGCAGATCAATACAAAATTAGGGGATGTCAGCGCCAATCTTGAAAAGCACCTTGAGTTAATTCATGCTGCCCAGGCACAAGGGGCAGAACTGATCATCTTCCCTGAGTTATCGCTGACTGGCTATAGCCTGCAGGATATCGTTCCCAATGTTTCGCATAAGCCCTCAGATGATGATCCGATATTCCGGCCGCTTTTGGAAGCCAGCCAAAAAATCGATATCGTGGCTGGTTTCGTGGATGAAGACCTACGCCACCGCTTCTTTATTTCCGCCGCCTACTTATCTGCAGGTCAGGCTCTCCATGTTCACCACAAAGCATATTTGCCAACGTACGGCTTGTTCGATGAGGGCCGCTTCTTTGCCTGGGGTGATTCAGTCCAGGCATTTGATACCAAATTTGGGCGGGTTGGGATTTTGATCTGCGAAGATTTCTGGCACGCCAGCCCACCCTACTTATTATGGCTGGATGGAGCCGACCTGTTCCTGTTCACTTCTGCCTCACCTGGGCGTGGTCTTGGCAAGCAGCCGGTCCTTGAATCAGCCCGCTGGGTGGAAGATATTAATCGCGCTTATGCCAGCCTGTTCACTTCGTTTGTGGTTCATTCCAACCGGGTAGGTTTTGAAGATGGTCTAAACTTTTGGGGTGGCTCAACAATTTATGATCCCAATGGCATACTCGTTTCAAGATGCCCATACCACGAAGAAACACTCCTGATTTCAGAAATTGATTTGAACCAGCTCCACCGGACGCGTGCGCGCCTTCCATTGTTACGCGATGAGCGCACCGCCCTGACTATGCGCGAGCTACAGCGAATCCTTGGAGGAGATCAATCATCGTGAAGCCGTTTATAGGCTGGCTGGTTGTAAGATGTATAATATGACCGCATAAAAAAATCTTCACGAGCGATAGAGCGTATGGAACACGAAAAGATTGATCTCTCAATTAATACTGCTACTGCCCGGCAGATTCTCACCAGTTTTATCCGCACCGAGATCACCCGGGCTGGTTTCTCACACGCAGTGGTCAACCTATCCGGCGGTTTGGACTCATCCCTCTCGTGCTACCTGGCCGCTGAAGCACTGGGGGCTGAGAATGTGCTGGCTTTAAACCTGCCATATAAATCCTCACATCCTGATTCAGGCGAGCATGCCAGGCTGGTGATCGATGCATTAGGCGTCCAATCGCTCACCATCCCCATCACCGGCATGGCAGATGCGCTGATTGGGCAGTTCTCAGATATGAACCGGGTGCGCCAGGGCAACATTATGGCACGCGTGCGTATGATCGTCTTATACGACCAATCGGAAGCATTTCACGGTCTGGCGGTGGGCACGGGGAATAAGACAGAAATCCTGCTCGGCTATACCACCTTGTATGGTGATTCTGCCAGTGCGATCAACCCTATTGGTGACCTGTACAAGACGCAGGTGCGCCAGCTGGCGAAAGCCATGGGTATCCCACAAGTGATCATCGATAAACCACCTACCGCTGACCTTTGGCTTGGGCAGACTGACGAAGGTGAGCTCGGGTTCACCTATGCTGAAGTGGACCAATTGCTTTACCTGCTGGTGGACCAGCGTTACAGGCCGGAAGATTGTGTAGAAGCAGGCTTCTCCGAAAATTTTGTGCGCCTGGTGATGGATCGGGTTCGGCGCAACCAGTTCAAGCGTGTGTTGCCACCCATCGCCAAACTAACCAACCGTACGGTTGGGTACGATTTCTTATATTTACGCGATTGGGGCACCTGACCATAGGCACGCTGGCATACACTAACTTCAACCAGTCTCCTATTATTCAAACAAATAAAATTAAAGCAATACTGGCCACTTCATGATCCACATTCCACCGTCGCTCCATCACCGCCGCTTCAGATTGTTGTGGCTGGGTTTATTGATTTCCATTGCCGGCTCACAGATGCAGCTGTGGGCACTGTTCTGGCACATCCGCACGATAACCGACCAACCCATTGCCCTGGGGGCAGTCGGGCTAGCGCGCATCCTGCCTGTCATCGTCTTCTCGCTGATCGGTGGGGCAGTAGCAGATAGCCTCAACCGGCGAAGGATTCTGTACCTCACCCAAACTGGCATGGCGCTGGTAGCCTTCGCCCTGGGGTGGCTGACGCTCGCCGGGCAGATTGACCTGTGGCATATCTACCTGCTGACGGCCTTGCAAGCCGTTGCCCAGGCATTTGATGGACCCGCTCGTCAGGCACTAGTGCCTAACCTGGTTCCTACTGCTGACCTTCCGAATGCGTTCAGCCTGAATTCCATTGCCAACCAGGTCGGTGCCATCATCGGACCAGCCTTGAGCGGGTTTATCATCGCTGCGGGTGGCTTACCCTATGTCTACATCATCAATGCCTTCTCATTCCTGGCGGTCATCGTAGCGCTATTCATGATGGGTCCGGTGGATCAACAAACAACGAGCAGCACCTCCCGGAATGGTGCCGTCAGCATTTCAGCGATTTCCGAAGGGGTACGCTTCATTCTTAAGCAACCACTGATTATTTCCACCATGATCCTGGATTTCTTCGCCACATTCTTTGCCTCGGCGAATACGCTCATGCCAATTATCGCCATTGATGTGCTGCACGTGGGTGCGGTAGCTTATGGCTGGCTCTCAGCAGCCCAAGCGATTGGAGCGATGGTGGCGGCGTTGATCATCTCGCAGATGCGTGAGATCCGCCGTCAGGGTAAGGTGTTCATGCTGGCAGTGGTGGCATTCGGGCTTGCCACGATCGCCTTCGGGGCTGCGCGGATTTTTATCCTGGCAATGTTTGCATTAATCATCGTGGGGGCGGCTGATACAGTCAGCACCATCATCCGCAACACCATCCGCCAGCTGGCGACCCCCGATTACATCCGCGGCCGCATGACCAGCGTCAACCAGATTTTCTTCCAGGGTGGGCCTCAATTAGGTGAAGTGGAAGCCGGATTGGCTGCCCAGTTGCTTGGGGCACCCTTTGCAGTCATCAGCGGTGGCGTGGGTTGCATCCTGGCAGTCATCTGGATCGCCCGCCGCTGGCCACAGATCCGCAAATACAACGGCGATGAGCCGGTTGTGGCTGGCACATCTGCCATCTGACCTGATCTGCTATAATCGCCCCATGACAGCCTCCCCGCACTCATCTGAAGCCTATATCTGTGTGGATGTGGAAACCGCCGGACCCATCCCGGGAGATTACTCGTTATTATCCATCGGCGCTTGCACAGTATTCGGGCCGCAGTCTACTTTTTATGTCGAGCTAAAGCCCATTAACGAGAAGAACACCCCGGAGGCTGCAAACGTGCATAAGCTTTCGATACCACGCTTGATGCGCGAAGGGGTTATCCCTGAAAAAGCTTTGAAAGATTTTGAGAATTGGCTGAATATTCAGATAGCTCCAAACCAGGAGCCGGTATTTGTGGCTTTTAATGCGGCTTTTGATTGGATGTTTGTTAACTATTACTTTATGCATTTCCTCGGGCACAACCCATTTGGACACGCTGCCCTGGATATCAAGGCGCTCTACATGGGGAAGGCTGGAGTGCCCTGGTTGCAGACTTCGTGGAGATACATCGACTCAACCGCTACCGAGAAACCCCAGCTTACCCATCATGCTCTGCAGGACGCCCTCGATCAGGCAGAGCTATTTAAAAAGATACTCGCCAGCATGCGTGAATGAACTTGGTAATTATTCACCTGCTGAGGTATACCACTTTGTAGCTGCGCAGGGGAGGGATTTGAAATGTAACATTTGGAATTCCTCCCCTGCGCATCTACGAGGTTTACACAATTGACAATTGAGATCATTCGAATATTCCAGATAGGATTATTCACATGTGAGTAATGACGGCTATCTTTCTTGATCTGCGATTAATCGGAAAATATTCGGAAATTTAGTGAGAATTTACCAAACTTGTATACCAGGAGATGATCAACCATGAACGAAGATAATTTACCCACACCAGCTACTGACCTGGCGCGGATAGTAGAATCAGCCCACCGCCTGGGTATTGAGCTCGATGAAGCGGAAGCCCTACAGTGGATGACCGCCATCGCTTCCTTCGATTCATCGATGGAGATATCGGTGGACGCGGATAGTGGCGTCTTTGGCAACAAGATCGTCATGCTGGATTTCAGCCCGCGCGAGCTGGCACATTTCAGGGAAGTGGGACGACTGGTTGAGTTTTATGATGAACCGGGGGTAGTGGAAACTGCGTTGGCTCTATCGGGCTCATCCGCTCAATCCAAGATCCAAACCTATCCAGGTGATTGCGACTACTTCGAGCGCATCAACATTAGAGCTACTACACGCGAGCTAGCCTGCCAGATCCTCTCCAGATTGATGCGTGATAAGGCACTCGGCAGTCGTAAAGGACCAACTTACCAATTGATAGAAGTAAAGTATGGTAATTATCCTTTCGACGTGTTGAGAGGCGAGCGATTGTCACGGGCGGGTTCACCAGTTTCCTGGAAACCGGATGAGATCCAAAATGGACTGATCGAAGCAAAATATCCAGATGGAACACCTGCTACAGTCAAATGGAATGACGTGGAGGCTAATCCTGGTTGGTGCAAGCTGGATTGGGTCATTGCTGATCCCGCTCATGGGCAGCTTTCGAATGCCAGCAACATGCTCGATGTGACCTGGGAAGCTCCAGATGGCTCGATCACGCCACTGGATGGCTATCTCGATCCCTATTTTCAGGAAGTCTATTTGGAAGCTGAATCCATCCCAATCTTCTCCAAGCTGGCTAAACACGTGTCTGCGGATGCTTTGGATAATTACATCAAGCAGCTGGAACATGAAGTCAGCAAGTACCTGACGAAAGACGTGAACTATGGGAAGGTTGCCAAGCGCATGTACAACATCTTCCGGCTCACCGGGCGCTACGAAGATGCAGCCTTTCTACGCGACTTATTTGATGAGCCTACCACCATGCTATACCAGGTATGGTCATTGATCCGGACGGTCGATGATGCATACAAACCAGACACACAAATTACTTTAGACCAACTGCTCTCCCAAGCAGATCAGCTGATCATATCTGTGATCCATGTATTGGAAGGGGGTCAAGAAGAGGAAATCGTGCGGCTGTTACTAAGGTTCAGGGATGCTTTGAGCAGACAGGATTGTGGACAGGAATTGAGTGGTCCAGCTGAAGCAGCCCGGGCTGAGGTGATCAACCTGGTCAATAACTTCTTCTATGACAAATTGTCTGCCGTGCCGACGATTAAAGCCTACATGGAAGGCATCCAGGAAGCGGGATAGGAAATCAAGGAAGGCTGGGAGCATTATGGCAAGTTTGACCGATCAGGCAGGGGGCATGAAAGTAACCGGCGGTGAGGCGATCGAGCGAGCCCACCAGGCTTGGCAGGAAAGTATGCTGCGCCAGCTGGATGTTTTGCGGGCAGAGATTCAAGCCACCTTACCCGGCAGGCTGGCAGTTAATTGCGGTGGCACACTTGAGAACCAGCAAATCCATCTAACTTATTGGGGGCAAGCGATTGGGATTTCTTGGCCTGACCTGAAAGCATGGAAACTTTCGAATGGATCAGAATGCTCCGTGTACGATGCAGGCATGCTGCTGTACTACCTGCGGGAAGCAGATGGCACCCCCATGGCAGAGCGCTGGATCGGCTACCGTGAGCTGCCGGGTGGGAGTTTTTACAGCCAGGCTTTTCAGGGCTACGCGGGCGACCGCCTGGCGCGTACTTATGGTGAACATCCCGAAGCATACACCCTGGCAGCTACTGCCCTGGATGGGATCGCCCTGACCGGATTGCCCGGGCTGGCTTATGCCTTCCAGCCTCTTCCACGCATCCGATTGGCAGCCATCCTCTACCCGGGTGACGACGAGTTCGCCGCGCGCGCCTCGGTGCTGTTCGATGCGGCCTCCAGCCACTATATGACTACGGATGGTCTGGCATTGTTAGGGTCGGGGTTAGTGGGCAGGCTTGTTCAGGCTGGTAAATAATAAGATCACCACAAAGCAACTTGTTGCTTTGTGGTGATCTTTTATCTTTAGAGTCCCTCCAGCTTTGACATATCGGCGATCCCACTCCCAAGGGCAACAATGCGCTGCAGCAGTGCCAGGCGATTCTGCCGTAAGGTTGCATCCTCTGCCATCACCAACACCTCATCAAAGAAGTGATTAACCTGCGGGATCATGGGTAGGAAGGCAGTCAGGAAGCTATCTGCCGAACGATGCCGGGCCATATGCAGTGATTTTTCTGCCAGGAGCAGGGCTGAATATAAGCTTTCTTCAGCTTTTTCCGCAAAGCTTTGCGGATTCACTGTGTAGGATTCGCCCACAGGGCGCGTGATGCGTACGCAGCGTGCATAGGCTGGCAAAATGGAATGCCAATCCGACCGTTTCACCCAGGCAGTAAGCTGTTCAACCGATTGATAGGCGCGGGCGGGGTTGAACCCCTGTGCAGCCACAACAGCATCGACCACGTCAAAGTGGAATCCGTTTTCGAGCAGCGAGTTGCGCAAGCGCTCCACGATAAATCCCAGGCAGGCTGATAAAGTAGCAGGATCCATGGGAATGGGCAGGAGTCTGGCGGCGGATTCCAACCCATGGCGCAAGTCAAAACCCGTATTCAAGGCAATCAGGGCTTGCACCAGCCCAAGCGCAGCCCGTCGCTGCGCAAATGGGTCAGCGCGCTCCTGTGGGAGCCATACCTGCGGCAAACAAGCCGGTCAAAGTATCTAACCGGTCAGCCAAACCAACCAGCAAACCGGGGCATGTCTTGGGGAGCAGGTCACCAGCAAAGCGCGGCAGGTAGTGCTCAAAAATTGCCTCCGCAACCGCTTCATTCTCTCCTGATTCAATAGCGTAGTATCTTCCCAGCACCCCCTGTAGGGAAGTCATCTCGATCACCATTTTTGTCGCCAGGTCAGCTTTACACAGCTCAGCTGCCCGGTGGGCGATTGAGGATTCCTCTGGATTAAAGGTAAGGGCCGGTGAAAGCTCATCCACCAGGGCAGTGATGCGGTGGGTTTTATCCAGCATGGACCCTAACCTGGTTTGGAACACCAATGTGCCCAGGCGGGAAGAAATCGGCTAGCTTGTGCTTGCGATCATCTCTTACAAAGAAATCAGCATCAGCGAAACGTGCCCGGATGACGTGCTGGTTGCCTTCGGTGATCAATTCTGCCCCGGGGATGGATTTTCCATCCTGGGAAGGGTGATTGGCGACGGTGATGAAGTAAGGCAGCAGCTCGGTCTCATCAACCATGGCTCCGTTTTGAGCTAATTTCGGTTTACGCCCAACATGGGACTCCAGCTGAAAGATTGGAAAATAACGCTGGTGTTTCTTCATCACCGAAATGAGCACCTGGCGCGGCAGGTGCAGGTACGCAGAGTCAAACGATCCCAACACTGCCGTGGGAGCTTCAACCAGGTTGGCGACCTCTGAAAGCAAGGTTTCGTCGGGTAAATCCCGACCATCAACCGATGCAACCAGGGCTTTAATTTGTGCCTGGATGACCGAGAGTCGCTGGCTTTTTTCAAGGATTATGCCCTGGGCATGCATCTGACTGAAATAATCCGCTGCATCTCTGACGATGAATTCGGTGGGTAGATTGGTACGTAAGCCGCGGGTAAGGTTCCCAGACTTCACCCCAGCATATTCAAATGGGATCACCAGGTGGCCAAACAGGGCTACCAGCCAGCGGATGGGCCGTGAGAAATAAATGTTGGAACGGTTCCAGCGCATGGATTTATCAAATCGCAAGGAAGCAATCAGTCCAGGCAGGGCCTCACTGAGTACCTCCACGGCTGCACGACCCACTTGCCTGACTGTGGCAACAACATAGCGCCCCCCGTCCATCTCCACCACCTGTAATTCATGCACGCTGATCCCTTTGCTGCGGGCAAAGCCTTCCCCGGCTTTGGTGGGGGCACCGAATGAGTCGAAGGCGCGCTCAGCCGGCGGACCTTTTACCAGCTGTTCCAGGTCAGGCTGGCGTGGCGCAACTCCCTGGATGTGCACTACCAGTCGGCGAGGGGTTCCGAATACCTGGATCTTTTCATGGGCCAGTCGCAGCTCATCCAGCAGGTAAGGTAATTTACTTTTAATTTGCTCCAGGGCAGAGTCCAGGTCACCAGCGGGTAATTCTTCCGTGCCTATTTCGAGCAACAGGTCAGCAGGGGTCGTTCGGGCTGGCGTGCCCGCAGAAGCAGCCAGGTGTGAGGTCGACGAGCCAGTGGTGATGTTTTCGTCCAGCCAGGGATATTCCAGGTGCTGGCGTTGAGCCAGGTAAGCCTCAGCCACGCGGCGTGAGATGTCGCGCATGCGTCCAAAGTAAGCCTGGCGCTCGGTGATGCCGATGGCACCGCGCGAATCGAGCACGTTGAAGGTATGCGAGCACTTGAGCACATAGTCATGCGCCGGCAAGACCAGATGCTTCGCCAGGCAGGCATTGGCTTCCTGTTCGTACAGGTCATACATTGCTTTAAGGCGTTCGACATCCGCCACTTCGAAGTAGTAGGTACTTTGTTCCTGCTCAGCCTGCAGATTGACATCCCCACTGGTGAGCGTGTCATTCCAACGGATGTCAGCGAAACCATCCACGCGCTGCAGCGAGATGGCGATGCGGTCCAACCCGTAGGTGATCTCCACCGAAACGGGGTCGCACACAGGTCCCCCCGCCTGCTGGAAATAGGTAAATTGGGTAATCTCCTGCCCATCCAGCCAAACTTCCCAGCCCAATCCCCACGCACCCAAGGCGGGCGATTCCCAGTTATCCTCCACGAAGCGCAGGTCATGCAGCCGCGGGTCGATCCCCAGGGCAGCCAGGGAAGCGATATAGAGCTCCTGGGCATTACCAGGGTCGGGTTTGAGGATCACCTGGAACTGGTAGTGCATTTGCATGCGGTTGGGGTTCTCACCGTAACGGCCATCATCGGGGCGGATGGAGGGTTCCACATAAGCTACATTCCAGGGTTCTGGGCCTAGCACGCGCAGGGCGGTGGCAGGGTTGAGCGTCCCTGCGCCTACCTGCTGGTAATAAGGCTGCCAGATCAGGCAGCCGTGATCAGCCCAGAAGTGCTGCAGGGTGAGGATGATGGATTGGAAGTCGAGAGATCTAGTCATGGCGGCTCTTTAATAGTAGAGATTTTGGTTATGATCAGGAAGATTATAACCGTAAATAAGCGGGGGTCAGCGCA
>CAVUOY010000004.1:0-13435 GCA_963743215.1 uncultured Chloroflexia bacterium | reverse complement strand
ACGGTCCAGCCAAGACAGATATCTTTCCCCTCAACCATTGCGTCAATTCCATGATACCAAGCCCGCTTTTGGTTGAGGTATAGATTAGCGGATATCCCAAAGTTGCATAATGGGAAAATGCGCCTTGTGCCTGAGAGACCCCAATCAGATCCACCTTGTTCACTACGATCAACACCGGCAGACCCTGCTTTTCAGCTACAACCAGGAAACGGTCGAGCATTCCAGGGTGAGGTTCGGGCTTGGCGCAAGCAAAAACAAAAACTGCCTGGTCGGGGTTGGCAATGATGATCTGCTGGTATTCACCGTGTGGGGTGGGAGCCATGCGCGAGAGCATATGCTGGCGCGGTTCCACCGCTTCAATCATTCCCGTTTCATCGACCAGTTGGGTTACCTGCACCCAATCACCCACCGCGACAATATCCCCCAGGCGCTTGCCTTGTTTCAACCGTCCGCGTAAACGGCAGGTGAGATTACCCGTTTCTGTTTCAACGGAATAAAATCCTGACTGGGAGCGAATGATCAAGCCGCGCAAGTTAAATACACATCTCTAGGGGGTTGAAGTTTCGGTTACTTCGGGAGTGGCAGTCTCTGTCACCTCAGGTGTAGGTGTGGCTACCACACCGATCTGGGCTTCCCAAGGATAACGCATTTGGGGATTTCCCAGGAAATAAATTTCCAAAACACGCCGGAAGATGGGAGCCGCCACCACCGAACCCTCCCCCCCATTTTCCACCAGGACGGCAACGGCAATATCGGGACGACCTTCACGCCCTGCGAAAGTATAGCCTGCAAACCAGGCATGTGGGTCGCTGTAGCCCGATTCTGCTGTTCCGGTCTTGGCTGCCACCGGGATGCCCGTAGTACTGACAAAACTGTTTAATCCATACGCGCTAGTACGATAGGCTGTCCCGCGCGGGTTCATCACCACACTCACCATCGCTTCCTGGACAATCGCCAGGTTTTCCGGAGAGACGGGCAATGTGCCGCGTAAAGTGGGTGAGAAAACATAAGTTGGGTCACCAACTACCGGGAGAATGCGATCAATCACCTTGGGTGTGTAAAGATTCCCACCATTACCAACCGCGGCAATAAAATCTGCTACCTGGAGTGGGGTGATCAGGGTATTGCCCTGCGCAATCGCCAGGTTTATCGCATCCACCTCACTGGTAGGGTCGGGGATGTCGCCCGGAACATCGCCAATCTCGATCCCGGTCGAGCTGCCCAGACCAAACCCACGCGCCATATCCGAGATGGCAGTAAACAACCCTTGCTTATAAAAATCCAACCCGATATGCCAGAACCAGGGGTTGCACGAACGCATCAATCCCTCAGGCAGGGTAAGCCTGCCGCTGGCCTGGGTTTTTCCATCTTCCAGATAATGGTCATACGTCCAGTCGTGGGGTTCCATACCCGCCAGCTCTGTGAAAAAGTAACCACAATCGTATTCGCTGTCCTTGGTGAACAGACCGCTCTGCAAAGCAGCTGACATGGTCACGATCTTAAAGACAGACCCAAGTGGATATTGACCCTGAGTTGCACGGTTGAGCAGAGGTGTGCTCGAAGCGTACAGATCGTTGATCAAATAACTGTAGTTGTAGTTGGCTGGCTCAAATAAGTTGGGGTTAAAACTGGGTGACGAGAGCATCGCCAGCACCCTGCCGGTATCCCGTTCGATGACCACAATGGCCCCTTGCATACCTGCACTAAGTGCATTGCTACGCTGCAAACCCAGCTGTAAATCATAGTCAATGGTGGTGTAGAGCGCTTCAGCTGGCTGGGGTTCCCTGGCTGCCAGCTGGGTGATGATATTTTTATTCGGATCGACTACATATAAAACACCACCCCGCACGCCGGCAAGCGACTTTTCGGCGTAATATTCCAATCCATCGCGCCCCACACGCTCGTCTACTCGATAACCCAGGCGCTTGTAATAATCCACTTCGTCCGGTTGGATCAGGCTCATATAACCCAGAACATGCGCAGCGATGCCATCATCAAAATAATAGCGTGTGCGGAATGGCTGTAAGATTACCCCTGCATAACCCGCCAAGACTGCCTCCCGCGGAGCAAGCGCATCTACGGATACATCTGCAACCGGCAGGTAATATCCAAATGGCCGCCAGGCTTCGATCATCCCAGATAATGTCTGTGGATGAACGCCGGTAAGCCGGTATATTTCACCCAGCAGCCCATCTTCTTGATCAGGGTCAACTGCGCCGGTATCCAATCCAATTGCAACTGCATCCGCTTGCGCCACTAACGCCCGACCATCGCTGGAATAGATATTCCCCCGTGATGGGATGCGATAGTCCATCGATAGATGATTGCCTCCCACCAGCTCAGGCAGAATCAGTGAATCGTCCCACTGAATACGCCATGCTCCATTTTCCAGGCTCAAGCTCATCATTGTGTCGCGTTCAATATCCCCGACCAAGACACTATGCAGAATGACCTTATACCCAACCTGCCCACTTTCAGGATTTTTCAATGACGAAAGGATTTCATAATCCCAGCTGCTCAATGCAGCTTCATTCGCCACGCCCTTGTAATGAGCAGTGAAATCTTCTTCGCTGATGGCATCTTGACTGAGTTTGGTTAGCAAAGAATACATGGCGGGATATTCTTCCACCTTCCAGTGGTCAAGATATGCCTGTGCCGCATCGCGAGGGTCTGGCACATTGGTGGTCTCAACCTGCGGTCCGGGCAGAGAAGGTGTAGGATATGTAGTAACGGTTGACGCCTGTGGGGTAGACGTAGACTGGCTGCATCCAATTAAAAAGAATGCCAACAGAACAAGGAACAAGAGGCGAATTTTCATAATTTTATGTATAAAATAGTTCCAAGGAGACATCTGATCAATCAGATAAGAGCTATATCCTGAGTTTTTTCTTCTAGAATTTTTGTATAGACAGGGCAATTATACCCAAGGGCAGCCTGGCAGGCTTGAGGGACATCAGTCTTAGGAGCAAGGCCAAATAGAATTAAGCTGCCGCGTCAGATGGCATAATGGTAATCCCATCACGTTGGCATAGCAGCCTTCCATTTTTTCCACTGGATGAAAGCCAGCATGTTGGATGGCATATGCACCGGCTTTATCCATCGGGTCGCCACTTGCGATGTAGGCGCTTATCTCTTCATTATCATAATTTCGCATGGGTACATCTGTGCTACAAGAATCGACCAATATTTTCCCATCCCGGGCGTGCAAGAGAGTTACTGCACTGAGAACCTGGTGAGTATGGCCACGTAACCTTCGTAGCATTTCCGCTGCATCGCCCGAGTCTGCAGGTTTCCCAAAAATTTCGTTTTTGCCATTCTTACTGCGGTCAATCACTGCCGTATCTGCCGATATGATTACGCCGTTGCCACTTGCCTGGCTAGCTGCCTTAAGTGCCTTACTTTTAGCGATGCGCTTTACATACACCATGCCATCTTCACCAGGTAGGGCTGTTTCATCCACCTGAGACGGCAGGAGGGAATACTCCCAACCAATGAGCGAGAGCAACTCTTTTCGTCGAGGGGAATTGGATGCCAGATAAAGTTGAGAATCGTCCCTTCTCTGGGGAATCATATCCGGCGATTCTAACACACTCTCACACTGGTTCTTTCCACGAAGGAGTTGTAAAATGAAACATCCTTACGACAATCTAAACAGCCAGGAGATGCGCATGCGCGAACTAAAGGAAAGAATTTTGCTGGAAGGAAAAAATCTCGGTAATGGGATCCTGAAAGTCGACGGGTTCATCAATCATCAAGTGGATCCGATATTGATGGATGCCTGTGGAAGGGAATTGGCGCTTCGTTTCACCGGCATTGGAGCGACCAAAGTCCTGACGGCTGAAATCTCTGGCATCGCTCCAGCCGTGTCAACTGCTCTTCACCTGAAGCTACCCGTCGTATATGCCCGTAAACACAAGCCCATCACCATGCCGGATCAAGTCTTTCTTACCCTCAGCCCTTCTCATACGAAAGGGCAAATGGTTGAGCTGATCATCTCACCGGAATACCTGGGTGAAGGGGAGCGCGTGGTCATCATCGATGACTTTCTGGCGACTGGTGCCACCATCCTCGGGTTGGTCCGTTTAGCCCAATCCGCAGGTTCCACCATCGTGGGCATTGGAACTTTGATTGAGAAAACCTTCGAGGGTGGGCGAGAAGTATTATCCAGCCTGGGTATTCCAATTGAAGCTCTGGTACAGATTGTAGCCATGGAGGGTGACCAGATCATTTTCGCTCAGGATGAGGGGTAATGGATAGCATTGCAGTACTTGATTTTGGTTCTCAATATGCCCAGCTCATTGCCAGGCGGGTGCGTGAAGCGCACGTTTATTGTGAGCTGTTTCCTTGGGGTGCAGCCGAGGAGAAGGTGATGTCGCTGAAACCCAGCGGATTCATCCTCTCTGGTGGACCGGCATCAGTCTATGATCGGGAGGCGCCTCGAATCCCGGCTTATGTCATTGAAAGCCGGCTGCCTATCCTTGGAATTTGCTATGGGATGCAAGCTCTTACTTATATGTTGGGTGGCTCTGTGGCACCATCGAATATGCGAGAGTATGGGCTTGCTGAAGTGGAAACAACTCTTTTCAACCAGCTTCTGCCTGAAGGCAGGCGCTCAGCCTGGATGTCGCATGGCGATCGCATCGAGCAACCTCCAAAGGGCTTCGTCACCCTGGCACACAGCGCTAACTCGCCTTTTGCCGCCATTGGAGATATAAGCCGTCACTACTATGGCGTTCAGTTTCACCCAGAGGTACGCCACACTCAGGGAGGAAGTGAAATCCTGCGTCGCTTTGCGGTTGAAATCTGTTCTGCTCAGCCCGATTGGACACCTGCATCCATTATTAGCGAAGCGATCCAACATATCCGATCTCAAGTGGGTAATGAACGGGTTTTATCCGCCGTGAGTGGTGGAGTAGATTCTAGTGTAGCCACCACTCTGGTTCACCGAGCTGTGGGAGATCAGCTGGTGGCTGTATTTGTAAATAATGGGCTGCTTCGCCAGGGAGAAGCTGCGCGTGTGGTAAAGGTTTTTCAAGAGACAATGGGGGTTGAGCTGGTTACGGTCGATGCTGTAGATGATTTTATGACTGCACTGGATGCAATCACTGACCCAGAGCAGAAAAGGCGCATCATTGGAGAGAAATTTATCCGCACGTTTGAAGCCCAGGCGCGTCAGCTTGGTATGCCTCGTTTTTTAGTCCAGGGGACGATCTACCCGGATGTAGTCGAGTCTAGCGGTCCTGACAGGGCACAAGCTGCCAGGATCAAAAGCCATCACAATGTGGGCGGTTTACCAGAAGACATGCAATTCAGGCTGGTCGAACCATTGCGCTACCTCTTTAAAGACGAAGTGCGTCAGGTGGGTGAAGCCCTCGGTCTTCCCCATGATCTCGTCTGGAGGCAACCTTTCCCTGGACCAGGATTAGCCGTTCGCTGCCTGGGAGGAGTTACACCCGAGCGCCTGGAACGCTTACGCTTAGCTGATGCCATTCTGACGGGTGAGCTGGAGGCAGCTGGTCTGTTGCACATGGATGAGGAGCAAGGCACTGCACAGTCATTTGCCGTGCTATTACCGGTGCGCTCGGTGGGGGTGATGGGTGATAACCGCACATATCAGGAAGTGATTGCCCTGCGCGCCGTCACGACGGACGATTTTATGACTGCGGATTGGGCGCGTTTGCCCTATGACCTGCTGGCGCGAATCGCCAACCGGATTGTCAATGAAGTCAGCGGAGTCAATCGCGTGGTCTATGACATCACCAGCAAACCGCCTGCGACGATTGAATGGGAATGAAGTACCATCCAAGATCGCTACAAGAATGAATCTGGCGAGCAACGAAAAAACCACTATTCCGTATACAGTAATAATACTTAAGGAAGGAGATTATTATGGACTTCGGATACATTCTTAAAAGAGCGTGGCAAATCATCTGGAAATTCAAGATCTTGTGGGTTTTCGGCATCCTGGCAAGCTGTGGGCAAGCCAGTAATTCGGGAGGAAGCAACTCAGGATATCGATATTCCATTGAGAATACCAACATCTCGTCACAGATCGAGCTGTGGTTCGCCAGACTAAGCCCTGGGGCCATCGCGTTGCTGATCGTGATTGCCATCCTTGTCGTGCTGGCCTTAATTGTCATAGCGATCCTGCTCGGTACGGTTGGTCGAGTCGGGCTGATCCGAGGCACCGTGAAAGCCGAACAGGGTGCCGAACGCCTGACATTTAGCGAGCTATGGCGCGATGGACTAACCTATTTCTGGCGGGTATTTGGACTCAACTTGATCATCGGTTTGGTAATTTTTATCGCCATCGTGCTGCTTGCCATTCTTGCAGTGGTGCTCACCGTTGGAACGCTGGGAATATTCCTGCTCTGCCTGATCCCCCTCATTTGTTTGATCGTACCAGTACTGTGGGCGGTCGGGGTGATCGTTGAGCAGGCAAATATCGCTTTAGTAGTTGAGAATCTGAGCATAACTGAAGCCATTCAACGTGGCTGGAAGGTAGTCTGGGAAAATATAGGCAATATGATCATAATGTCTCTCATCCTGATCTTGGGAGTCAGCCTGATCGGTGGGGCAATCGTCGGTTTACCGTTGCTGGTTGTCGTCGCCCCAGCAGTCAGTGGTGCCGCGATTGGAACCTCAGATGCAATCCGGAATGGGTTGATCGCCTCTGGAGTGCTCTTTATCGTCTACCTGCCGTTTTTACTACTGTTTAGTGGGATCCTGCGCGGGTATATCTCATCTGCCTGGACGCTTACCTACATGCGCTTAACCCACAAACCCATTCAGACTCAGCTCGAGGTGCCCGTTATGCCAGATGACGTGGTGATACCCCCTGCGCCGAGTGTGTGAAACTGGGCAAACCACTTAATTTATAATTGATACCTAGTAACGCAAGCTAATCACTTGCGTTACTTATTTTATTAGACTGTTCTCATGCCAGGATTTACACGTTAAACTTCAATCGAGATTATAATTAATCTGATAGGCATTTTGGTATGATAAGGTGGCTTTAACAAAGGAAATTACCACCCAGCCTTGCGGGGCAGCTTGATGTGTTGCTAAAGGGTGGAAACGCCCAGATATTCTGACCAAAGGTCTGGGGGTTATCAGGTGGAAAAATATAAAATCAAATAAAAGGAGAAAATCATGGCAAAGATTGTGGATGTTGAAGGAATTGGAACCAAATATGCTGACAAACTCAGTAAAGCTGGTGTGAGCTCAACGAATGCATTGCTGAAGGCTGGTGCGACACCCAAAGGTCGCAAAGAACTGGCTGAGAAGACCGGCATCGGTGACGCACTTATCCTTGAATGGGTCAACCATGTGGATTTGTACCGCATCAAGGGCGTAGGCTCTGAATATTCCGACCTGCTGGAAGCTGCGGGTGTGGATACCATCCCCGAGCTGGCACAAAGGAAAGCTGCCAACCTTTTCCAGAAAATTGTCGCCGTGAACGCGGAAAAGAAGCTTGTACGCAAGCTGCCTGTTGAGAAACAGATTGCTGATTGGATCGAGCAGGCGAAGAAGCTGCCACGCGTAATCACATATTAACCCGGCAATAAAGATCGGTTTCTATCGAACCCAGAAATCGGTTTTTATTCCTTGGAGGGTATTATGCCTTCACTTAATCGCATCCAATTGATTGGTCACCTGGGGAAGGATCCTGAGGTACGCTTCACGCCCAAGGGTAAAAAGGTCAGCACTTTCAGCCTGGCAGTAAGTCGCCGATGGAAGAGCAGTGCTGGTGAGGATAAGGAATCTACCGACTGGTTCAACGTGGAAGCTTGGGGTCACCTGGGTGAAATATGCAAACAGTATCTGCGTAAAGGTCGTCTGATCTTTCTCGAAGGGCAGCTGCGTACCGACCGCTACGATCATGAAGGTGAGACGCGTTATTACACCAAAGTAATCGCAACCCAAATGCAAATGCTCGACCGCAAGGCAGAGGAATTACCCACCATTGATGCGGAAGAGCCGACCGACGAGGATGACATAAACGTCGACCAGGGATAATTAATCAAACAGGGATTTGGAGTGTATTTATTTCTCCAAATCCCTGTTTTTATTTCACCACCGGGATGGTTTCAAGCTGGTCGATAAGCCCCTGGATGACATCAAAGCCACCCTGCCAGAAGCTGGCACTATGAATATCTATACCTGCATCGGATAATATTTTTACCGGTGGCTTTGAGCCACCTGCCGCTAGCAGGCTGAGATACCTGGGTTTAAATGCGTCACCTTCCAGCTTATACTGTTGATACAAGGATAAAACCAAAAGCTGCCCGAAGGTGTAGGCATACACATAAAACGGGGTTTGATATATATGGGGGATCGAAACCCACTCCCATTTGAATTCATCACTGACCTCAACCGCATCGCCGAATTGTTGGTGTAAGTTTTCAAGATAAGCCTCAGATAGCTCGTCCACAGTCGCCCCATTGCTGGACCATTTCATGCGCACGGATCTCAAAGAGGGCAAACATTGACTGACGCATGACCGTGGCATAGGCGTCATCCACCTGGCGGAAGAGCAATGACTGGCGTACTGAGGCATCCGTGTCTGTTGCCAAAAGCCTGTCCACCAGCATCATCTCCCCAAAGGTGGAAGCGGTCTCAGCCAGCGGCAGGGATGAATGGAAGGTAAACAAGCTGTGCTCAGCGGCAAGTTGAGAGTGGATGGCATGACCCAGCTCATGCGCCAGGGTGGCCACATCGTCCGGTCTGCCCTGGTAATTAACCAGCACCCAGGGAGTGATGTCGGGGGCGACGGTAGCACAGAAGGCTCCACCCATTTTCCCATGGCGCACCTCGCTATCCAGGTGGTCTTGTTCAAATACCCTGCGCGCCAATTCTTCAACTCTGGGCTCGAAATTGTGAAATGCGTCAAAGACCGTCTCAGTTGCCTGGTCGAAAGTGTACATTTTATCGGATTTAACCACCGGGGCGTAGATATCATAACGCCGTAAACGCTCCATACCCAGCCAGCGGGCTTTGAGTTGGAAAAAACGTTGGAAGACAGGAATATTATCCTGGCAAACCTTCAATAAAGTTTCAACCACGTCATCCGGGATGTCGTTGGCCAGGTTGCGTACCGCTAACGGGCTGGAAAAATGCCTCATATCCACCGATTCATTACGCCAGTTGCGTACCAGGGTCTGGTACATCTGTCCCAGGATGGTGCCATCCTGACCGTAGATCTTATATAGCTCCTTATAGGCTGCCGCCCGCAGGTTGGGGTCATAACTGCGCGCATAGACCATTAATTCTCCGCGGGTGAGCTCCTGCATCTCACCGCCCACCTCCAGGTGGAAAACATAGCGGTTGGTGATCATGTTATACAGGTTAACGATGGCACTCGCACCTGTGACGTCCTTGATATTGATGATCTTCTCTTCAGGTTCCGTAAGCGTATGCGGCTTGAAATGGCGCATTTCTTCCAGCCAATAACGGTAATCACCTGACCCTGCCATCAAACGCTCAGCAGCAAGATCGTCCAGGCTCTTCCACCACAGGCTAAAAAATAACGTGCGATTACCGATGACCGCCAGGCGGTTCTCAACATCTGATTGGAAAGCCTGGACAACCTGATCCTGGGTATCGGCAGAAAACCTGAGGGAGGCGAAAGAGCCGATCCGGCTTTCAAGGCGTGAAATCGCCTCAAGCGAATGGATCACATTCAGGAACGCCTCCTGAGGCATGTCTGCAGAAAGGCTTGGGCGCAGTGCTTCAAATTTAACCACTTTTATATCCAGCTCATCAAATCCCGCCCTCATCTCAGGGCCGTCATACGCTGGAAATAGGTCAGATAAACTCCATGGGGATTGCGTGTATGTCATCTTAGTCTCCGTATTATGATAATATTTTTTGCTAACCTGCTTTTACCCCCATCGAACAGGCTTAGACGTTAAACCTTATATGCACAATTTCACCATCGTGCACAATATATTCTTTTCCCTCCAGGCGTAGGCGACCCTTGGCCTTGGCTTCGGTGAGCCCTCCCAGAGCAATCAGCTCATCATAGGGAATCACCTCGGCGCGGATGAAACCTTTTTGCAGATCGGTGTGGATCTCGCCAGCGGCATCATAGGCAGAAGAACCACGCTGGATCGTCCAGGCGCGTACTTCGTCGGCACCCACGGTGAAAAATGAAATCAAACTAAGCAGGTCGTAAGACAGGCGAATTACGCGCGCCAGTCCAAGCTCGGTAATGCCATATTCACCCATAAAGACTTCGGCATCTTCGGCGGTAAGCTGGGCGATTTCCATTTCCAGCTTGCCTTGCAGGGCAACCAGATTGGTGTGGGCGTGGGGATAATCAATGGAGGGTGTTTCCTGCCCTTCGTGCAGGTTGAGCAGCACCAACAGGGGTTTGCGGGTCAGGAAGCCAAAACCGGAGAGGGTTTTTTCTTCTTCAGCTGTCAGGTCAATTTCACGCAGGGGAATCTCTTTAGAGAGAACCTCTCTAAAACGCTCGAAGAGCACCGCCTCGCGCTCAATCACCGCCCGCTCGCGCCCAGCCCCTTTTTTGCGTTCCTCAGCCAGCCGTTCCAACTTGCGTTCAACTGCGATCATGTCGTTCAACATCAATTCAGCGTCCATGGTGGCAATATCCCGCTGCGGGTTCACGCTCCCGGCAGGGTGAGGAACGCTGGCATCATCAAAGCCGCGCACTACATGCAGAAAACCATCCATCTGGGTGAGCTGGTTGAGCAATTGACCGGAAACCGCACTCTGACTACCTTCCAACCCGGCAATATCCGCATAGGTCACCTTGGCATAGATGGTTTTCTTGGGTTTGAACATGGCTGATAATCGGTCGATCCGTCCGTCTGGCACATCCACCACACCGGTGTGCACGTCAAAACGACCTCCACTGGTGGTGAGCGGTTGATGACCGCGCGTCAGGGCGTTGAAAACCGTCGTCTTGCCAGATTGGGGTAACCCTATAATTCCAAGTCGCATTTGATTTCTCCCGCGTCAGACGACACTCTGGGGTCGCCTCGATTCATCACCCGCGATTATACTTCGTTCGCCGAAGCTTCAGCGAAGCTCGAGTGAAAGAGGTTTGTGACCCTAAACTTTAGGATAGGTTTCGAGTATAATTTGCAGCACCAACTTGCCGAAGTGGCGGAATAGGCAGACGCGCACGACTCAAAATCGTGTTCCGTAAGGAATGAGGGTTCGATTCCCTCCTTCGGCACCACATGCCAGATACGGGAGTAGAGATACTCCCGTTTCCCGCATATAGGGGGTACGATGGTATCGCCCTAATTCGATTTGTAATAATCGTGTGTGTTAAATATTCCTTAATTGTTGATGTTCTTCAGCTGATAACGATTGCTCATAATTAGCTATGTTTATCTGAATTTCTATTATTTTGGCCTGAGCCTCCTTAATGATTACTCAAGCTTTCTCCAACCACTGCTCTTTATATTTTGTACTTCCTAACTTCCTAATTTATCGCTGTATTATATAAATACCTATCTATAGATAATTCCAGGAAGTTAGGAAGTTGTACTATTAGGTAATTACTCACCAACCAGAAAGATCACTTATAGCAGCGCAGGGGAGGATTTGAAATGTAGCATTTGGGATCCTCCCTCGCATCTACGAGGTTTACACAATAGACAATTTTTTAAACGTCTGGGTAATGACGATAATCTCACTTGAGCTGTGATTATCGGTATATATTTGGGGATGTGGTGAGTAATTACATTAGATGGAAACCTCTATACTAAAATGCGTTTCTTATTGACCATGGGACTGTATGTCGGTTACTTGTAATTTGGATTCAAAATTGGTATTTGTCTCTTGCTTGTCTCCCATCGATGTTATTGCAAAAGCCACCCCTGCAAGGGCAATGCACAAAGCCACTGACCAGGGGTTTTGGGTTGGCACAGATCCCATATAGGGTACAAGTAAGGCGGCTCTAGCAAGGAAACGGGAACTTATGCGTGAATCTCGGAGAACCAGCAGCAACCATGGTAGTAACGGTAAGAGAGAGTAGACCCAAGCAATTGGTAATAAGGCAATACCAACCCAAACAAGACACGCCCAACCGGCACGATTGTTCCGCTGAAGGCCAGACCAAAGAACCCAGAGAATCAAGGCTATGGCAGCAGCTAGGCCTATACCTTTACCTAGCCGCCAAGCCACAACCAATAAAGCGCCGTTGTCCGGGCGATAAATCTGGTCAAAGGAATTGTTGATGTTACTAGTAAAATAAGCCGAAATGGCATCGGGGCGCAGTAAGAGCAACATAGTCAGCGCTCCTAGCCAGACAGCACCAAAACTAAGGAGAGCTTTCCACTTTCGGTACTTTAGATGGTATAGTAGGGCAGACGCAGCCAGGTATTTGGGCAGCGATGCAATAGCAATCCAAACACCGCTCGCCAGTGAACGACCTCGGAAGCGGTAGGCAAGCACCAAGCCTAACAACCAGATAGGCGTAAAATTAAATAGTGACCAAATAGCGGGTGGCCAAGCGATAGACAATACCCCTGCAATTAGGCTCTTTTGCCAGGTGAGACCGAGCACGTGCGCTGCTAGTACGATACAAGCGAACATGGCTGTCATCCACAGAAACTGTGACAGTCGATAGTTAATCAGGGCGAAAGGTAATGCCAGCAGGAAGGCGGTAGGCGGATGCGTCGACCGGTGCATCACGGGCCACTGGATACCCATTTGTGCAAAAGCGGGACCCAAAACTGGATATAATTCATCAGCTCGATTTAGCAGGGCACTGTCCACCAATATAGTCTTGGGCGATATCTTGCGCGAATGGATTAGTAATCAATATTGGCAGAATATAGCGCACATAGACCAAAACACCGAGAGTGCAGAGCTCTAAAAGAACGATTACGTAGAGTACGTTTCGTCTCATCGTTCTGTATGCCCATCTACAATCACTTCAACAGTTAGTTCACCGTCAGCAACCAACAAACGTTTTACCCCAAGAGTCAACATGACAATAATATATCATATCTATTTATAATTACTCTCCACAAATTTTGTTCATATTCTATCCTGGCTATTCAGCTTGGTTACACAATCATTATTTAGGGGGCAGTTCTTTCATATTTATGTCAGCATATATGGTTTTTTATTGCCGAAGTGGCGGAATAGGCAGACGCGCACGACTCAAAATCGTGTTCCGTAAGGTATGTGGGTTCGATTCCCTCCTTCGGCACCAAAGAAACGTAAAACCCACCCCGTGGTCATAAACCTGGGGTGGGTTTTTATAATACTTCAATTCGAAGCCTATGGATTTTCAACCGGGATTACCGTCTGCGTGTAAACCTTGAACGCCGGCGGCGTTTCAATGTGCTTTTTCACTGCACATAATTCGGCTGAACGGATTAACGACGGTAGATATTTTTCAGGAAAGTCAGGAGGGGTTTGAATCTCCAGATCTACGTTCTCGACCATC
>CAVUOY010000003.1:0-142869 GCA_963743215.1 uncultured Chloroflexia bacterium | reverse complement strand
CAAGCCAGTTCGAGGGGTTGAAATGGACACCATAGAACGCGCGCAATCGTGCCCAGGAGGACTGCCATGACTATTTCGACAATCGCACCGGACCTGCTTCGGCTCGATCGCGCGGCCAACGCTACGCAACTGCCGCCGGCGGTGCGCGGCGGGCTCGCCGATCCCCAGGCGCGCATTTCGGTGACGACGGTGACGCGCGACGGCGGACGGCGGCTGGATTGCTATACGGTCTCAGGCGCGGGCAAACAGCTGGCGGCGGTGACGCCGGACGCCGAGGGCGGCGCCGCGGTGTCATTCCCGGTCGACGGCGCGCTGACGGAAGCCTTGATCGTCGAAACCCTCGGACTCGATCAACCGGTCGCCCCTGTCGACCATCGCAGCGAACTCGACATCGCTGCCTTGTGGGCGCTGGCGGCGATGGCGGATGCGCACCGGCAAGCCGAGTTGGAGAGCCTGCTGGCGCGTACCCCGGTGCGCCAGATCGCGGTCAACGAGGACAGCATCTATCTTCGCGCGCTGGACGGCGCGACGCTGCCCGATTCGCGCTGGCTGTCGGGCATGCTGTCGCAGGTGTTTGGTCCGGGCGACGTCACGGAGGCGCGGCTCGTCGAAGGCCTCGCGGCGCTGGCGCGCGGCGGGCTGATCGCGCGGGGACCGACGGGGTTGTGGTCGCCGCAGCCGGAATTCATCACCGCGTTCGCGCATCTCGAATTGCCGCTCGCCGCCGCGGTGCTGTCGGTCGACCGTCGGCGTGCGGGCGGATTCAATTCCGCGACGCTGGTATTTCTGCGCAGCTTCGCCGCCCTCTGGGTGATCGAACCGCGCGGCGCGGCTGCAGCGCCGACCGGCGTGCGCCTCAGCTCGGTCAGCGCCGACGACGCGAGGGCCCTCGTGCACGAGGCCATCGCCCTGGCGCTGAAGGAGCCCTCGGCGCCGCCGCAAGCGCCGAAGACCGCCGAGGCGCGGCGCTTCTGCAAGCAATGCGGCCATCCCGTCGCTGCTGCCGACCGCTTCTGCGGCGAATGTGGAGCCGAAGCGCATTGAGAAACTGACCGGCAGCGAAGCTCAGCCGGTTTGTTCCAGATCAATGGATCGCCGCCCAATTCGGCGTTTTGTTATTGTTGTCATTTGCGAGAGAGCCGCATGTCAGTCGACCGCCGCCAGTTCTCCAACGTCCTCTTCGTCATCTCCGCGATAGCATCCGGACTGGCGGGAATCGCCCCGGCCGCAGCGTCCAAACCGGTGCCCAAAACCATCATCGGCTGCGTCTTCAACGGAGGCTTCGTTTCATCCGACGGCTACGACATCCGTCCAAGGTATCCCGATGGCCGCAATGTCGATCTGCGCCCGTTCGAGGGGCATACGCTGACGATAAGCGGCGACTTGCTGCCGGGCGACGCATTCATCTTTAAGACGGCCCCGCGCGACTCCGGCCCCTGCACGATGATGAGACCCGCGGCCAAATGATGCGGCGACATGATTGCGCCGGACTTGCCTCCGGTGACGGAAAGTCGACCATAAAAAACGGCAAAACCCGAAGTCGAACGATTGCCTTGCTTGTGCTCGCAGCTGCCCTTGTTGCGTTCGATCCGGCCGCCGCCGAGACGGCGAAGATTGCGACGTCGGGCTGGTACATCCACAAGCCAAGCAAGCAGTTCAAGGACCTGCCTGCTCTTTTACCGAAGGAGCAGAACGGGTTCGAGGCCGGCATCGGCCTGATCGAGTTCGTTTGCCTGAATTCGACCTATTATGTGTTGCTGGTCCAACCGTCGGTCAAATTGCGCGATATCGAACCCGGCGCGATCTCTGTGCGCGCAGCAAGCGCATCGAACGCTGCCGCGCCGATCACGCTGCCATTCCGCAGTCTCTACAAGATGAAATCGTTGCTTTCGCGCAGCTTGAACTGGGATGCTGATATTCACTATGCCGAGGTCAATCCGGCGCTGCTGGCTTCGATCGAGACCGCCAGCGATCTGGAATTGGCACTGGCCGGCCAGAGTTACACCATCGCCTTGTCCGATATCGGCTCCCGATTGGGATCATTCCAGCGGTTTTGCGAAAAGGGCGTCATTGAAAATCCGGCGCATTTCGAAAAGCCGTAGAGGCGCTTCCCAAACGGCTGCTTCGCGCCACAAACGGCCATTCCATACCCGCTCTTTAGGCGAATTGAGCCTCGCGCAAAAACGCCTTCGAAACTTTTTGGGCATACGGTGTGGCCGGTCGCTTTGAGCTATCTGGAGATTTTCTATAGCCTCGCACTGAGGGAGCAAGCGTGGTGACCCAGTTGCGTCCACGTCGCGCCCCCCGCGGCCCTGCGATGGACGTCTAGAGCACATCCCGCCGGCCTCGAATCGGGGGGATTCCCAAAGGTGTGCGGATGAGCGAGTTTGGCGCCCTTGATTCCTTTTGGAAGGACAGGGTGATGGCCAAGCCGTATTCGGACGACCTGCGGGTTCGAGCGATATCGATCGTCGAAGGTGGCGCCTCACGGCACGAGGTGGCCGCGCTTCTTGAAGTGAGCCCGAGTTCGGTGATCAACTGGCTCCGTCGCTGGAGCGATGACGGCAGCTCTGCAGCGAAGCCGAGTGGCGGAAGCGTCTCGCCATTGGAGAAGCACGCGGGCTGGTTGTTGGCGCTGATCACCGCGCATCCGGATCTGACGTTGGACGAAGCGGTCACGTCGATGCGCAGGCGACGGATCGTCGGAAGCCGCAGCGCTTTGTCGCGGTTTTTCATCCGGCACGACATCACCTTTAAAAAAAAGCCTGCGGGCCGCGGAGCAGGCTCGGCCCGACGTCGCCCGCGCGCGAAGACGCTGGATTCGAGAGCAAGGCACGCTTAACCCTGCGCGACTGGTGTTTATCGACGAGACTGCCGCCAGCACCAAGATGGTGCGGCTCAACGGTAGATGTCCACGGGGCGTTCGATTGATTGGTCACGCACCGCACGGTCATTGGAAAACCATCACCTTCGTAGCCGGCCTACGCAACGACGGAATGGTCGCACCCTTCGTTTTCGATGGGCCGATGAACGGGCCAACCTTCGTCACATATATTCAACAATGTCTGGCTCCGACGCTCGCTCGCCGCGATACCGTCATCATGGACAATCTTGCAGCTCACAAGGTCGTTGGCGTGCGCCAGGCAATCGAAGCGGTGGGCGCGCGCCTGCGATATCTGCCGCAGTATTCGCCGGATTTCAATCCGATCGAACAGGGCTTCAGCAAAGTGAAATCGAAGCTGCGAAAGGCCGCCGAGCGCACAGTCAAAGGACTTTGTCGCAGAATCGGCCTGATTTCCCGCTCCTTCAAAACTCAAGAATGTACAAATTTCTTCAGGCATGCGGGGTACGGGTAAACGTGAGCGGGATATGCTCTAGTCGCCGCCGCGCATCGCCCGAAGCTCGCATCTCATCTGAGAAGTCGCGATCATTCCTGTTCTAGGACATCAACAATCGTCGCCGCGCTCGCCACGAGCCAAACTTCTTTGAGACGATCATCCTAGATTTATACACTCTTAAGTTGAGTACGGAAACACTCGCGAATTTGCGTCAGCCTTCAGCCGTGACGTGTCAAAATTGTCGGAATAGCACCAGAATGGGAGCTCAAAATTTCTGGCTAAGTCATTGAAATCACGAATGGAGCGGGTGAAGGGAACTGGCGATCAAAGCCCTTCCAGCACCGCGCGACCTGGACCGCGGGCCACGAACCGCGACGGCACGCAGTGGAAATGCCTACCTCTTGAACGTCGAAGGCCCTCTCGTGGCGCAGGACGCTTCACGCGATCCGCGCTACCTTGTTGGTCAAGGGTGAACGGTGCGGGAAAGTCTCGCGTCTCGGTGCTGTTGCGCTGGTGTCACAATGGCCTAAGATTCTGTAAACAAGCAATAAATTCAATCTTGTTTGAATTGTGCGATCCGCACCCTGCGCGCTAGCGTCGTCGCCATCTTTAAACTCCAAGAGGTCAAATGGGCGGTTCTGCAGAGAGCAGCGACGAAAAATCGCCGGGAACTATGACAAAGAACCTGCATATCTGGATGTAATCAATTATCATTTTATAACCAAGGTGTAATTAGCACTATTAGTTATTTACACCTTTCTACCCCCGATTACACCTGGAACCGGGACATATGTCCCGTCATAGGTGGGCACATGTCCCGAATATCTCAAAGACGCTTGACAAAGAGAATTTCGTTGGTATTATATAAATCGTAAGACATAAACAATTGAATAATTACCGAGCGCTCTTTAGCGCCCGATAGAACGTCAGAGAACCAATCCCCACACGTGAGCAGCATTTACCTAATGGTATAGCGTGTGGCTTTTTGTTTAAAACCACACCTATTCCAATAGGAGAATTTTCAACGATAGCTGGGATTGAACTATGCACGAGAGTAGCAATTGGCAGAATTTAGTTATTCAAAAGGAGGTGATCCGACTCGATACTTATTCCCATAATCTCATCCCCAAACGCACTTTCGCTGGGCGGTTGGGCAGCGCGCCGAAGCTGTTGGGTCGCTCAACTTCAGCGTGGGCCTCACTCAAGCGATCAACCTGCGAAGTTAGCAGGCTCTCCCCCGATCGGGGAGTTGCAACCCTAAGGCGGTGTGCCGGCAAGTTGTCTTACCGAGGTTGGCGAAGCAGAATGCCTAGATAGGAAACTAAGGGAAAAGCGTTACCGGGTCAAGAACCAATGATCTCGGATATGTGGAGGTGAATGATGAGTAAAGGTGGTCAAGGTAGCCTGGGCTATCAGATGATGAAAGCTCTGCAGAGCATCTTTCAACCTGGCGCCAGCCGACATAAAGCCAAGCGATATCACCGAGATGGAGAGCTAATTACTGGCATCAGCACCATGCGCTGCATGTCGGCAGATGTACATCAGTTCGCCCGGTTTATCCGCGTCAACTGGCCCGAGGTGAAACAACTCTCCAGAGTTACCCAAGATATGGCACTCGCCTATATTGAAGAGCTAGAGGAGCGAGAAAGGTCAGGTGGAAGGATTGCCAGAGTTTGTGCTTCTATTCGGAAACTGGATATCGCCTGCCATAAGATCTGGCGTCTTCCCTCCAAATGTACCGCTGCTCCTACCCTACAAAGACAGGTGCGGTCCGGGTAGCTTCCATTCTAAACCAAGACCTACCGCTTATACCGAAAAGGAAGCTAAAGCGATCATTGAGCAAATAGCCACGCAGGACCCGACCGTTGCCAAGCTGTTCACACTCATGTGGGCAAGCGGTCTGCGCATTACCGAGGCTGTCTATCTGCGTGCCCAGGATATCGACTTGGTGAATGGGGCAATCTCTCTGAACCAGGAAAGAAATGTCAACCGTACCAAAGGCGGCAAGCCACGTGAGTTCACTTACGCACCCTGGGCTCAGAAATTCATGGCCGCTATCAAGACTCTCACGCGACATCCAGCCAACAGGGCACCTTTTCGCTGACAGGTTGGGATTGCCGGACGGAGCGAGAAAGTTGGTGCGCCAGGCTTGCAGGGAATTAGGCATCCAACAGCTGGGGACCCACGGTTTTCGCAAGACGTTCAGCGTGGAGGAATATCATCGGGCGAGATCGAACGGTGCGGATGACCGCCAGGCGTTGTTGGTAACTTCCCACAAGCTAGGTCATAATCGGATCGATGTGACTCGCCAGAGCTATGTATCCTCTGATGAGCGAGAAAAAGGAGCCATGCAATAAGATGAGTGATGATACCATTACTTTGTCGTCTATCCAGTACGTAAAGGGGGGAGATCTGGAATCGGTCCGCAGTTCCTTGATCAAAAGCCTGATGATGAATTCCATCCCCTACTCTCAAGGTAACAATGGTGAATCTGCTCGCCTGGATCCAGCTGACGTATTCCAGCTATATTCTCCCCGCTGGTTGGTTGTGGGTCGGATCGAGCTGGAAAGAGTCGATCTCAGCCAGGTTTTGTTGCGCTTTTGTTTGGCAACCTTTCCCAGTGAAGCAGAAGTCGAAATCCACGAACAGGCTATCCGGGAAGCACTTCCACCACCAGCGGCTGTCGTCCGCATCATGGATGCTGAAGGCGACCGGGCTAGAGCGCTGGCATATCTTGCACGCTATCTGCATCAATTTCGCATCCAATGTCTGCAGGAGATCCAATCCGTGCTGCAAAACACCCTGGGGTTGATCCCCGTGTATGGTCTGATCATTGAAAGGCAGCGAATTCTCGAGCCGGTGACTTCATCACCTGGTTATAAGAAACAAGAGAATGAAACGGAAGGTCGGGATATCCCGCGGGATAATCTTGTTTTACGGGACGACCAGCAAGAACTGCTGCGCTTGTGGCAGTCCGGCCAGACTGCCAAGATGATTGCCCTGCGCACTTCCAAGACGGAAAAGACGGTCCTGAACCAGCTGACCCTTCTGCGCAAATCACTCGGTAAAGAGCTCGTACCGCGCCGAAGGTAAAAAAGGGATAAATCGGGATAATCTGGGATATGGACAACGGGATATCCCTGCGGATACAAAGGTAGCGATAACAGTAATTGCTACATATTTTTACAGGAGGTAACCGCCATGTCTCAATATCTACCCAATCCCCGCACCAAGCTTCCACACGCAGTCATTGTGAAATCCCCAGGTCTGCTCCCCATGCTGTACACAGTCCGCGAACTGGCGGATGAGCTAAGTATGCCAGAACGCACTTTACGGGATTGGCTGCACCACGGTGCTCCACATACCCGCGATCGATTGGGGCACATCTGGGTAGATGGGCAAGCATTCACGACCTGGGTTTCCAGCCAGCGGAAGAAAGACCCGCGTGTCAGGCTCCAACCTGGCGAGGGGTATTGCATGAACTGCAACCGCATTGTGATGATGCTTCTTCCCATCCGTCGCCAATCCTCTGGCAAGTTGGTTTATATACAAGGTGTTTGCCCACATTGCAATGGTAGAGTCTCTCAGGGGAGCACGGCGTGATTCATCGTAATAACTATCTCCTGGTCAGGCGGTATCTCCAGGATCTGGGGGAGGTCTACCAGTTGTCAGGTAGATCACTGGGTCGCTACCGCTTTTATCTCCGCCACTTGCTGCTTTGGGCTGGTGAAACGCCATTTCAGCAGGCAGCCAAATTGCGCCCGACATTCCCAAGCTATGTCAGCAATTTGCCTGGTCGCAATGGAGATAGCGCCACTCGCATCGGTCACCCAAAAGAAAATCATCGAGGTAGGCAAGCGGTTTTTCACCTGGGGTAAGCAGAACCATCCCAAGGAATTTGGTTCTCTGACAACCGCATGGTTGGAGAGCCTGCGATCACCCCGGGTCAGAGATACAAACGATGAACACGAATATGTCTCCTTGGAAGAAGTCAAGCAATTGATTGCCATTCCCCATGATGAAGAAGATCTTGCGCTTTTACGGGATAAAGCTGCTGCAGCGATGCTCTTTCTTTCCGGTGCTCGAGCAAGCGCCTTCACCACCTTGCCTGTATCAGCGGTGGATCTGCCGGCCAGGACCTTACACCAGTGGCCTGAGTTGGGTGTGGCTACCAAGAATGGCAAAGCGTGCTACGACCTACTTGCTGCCCATTCCAGAGCTATTATCGGTGGCTCAGATCTGGGATGATGTGGTCCGCTCAAACCTTCCACCGACAGCCCCCTGGTATGCGCCTATCTCTTCACGTTGGGGCTGTCAATCCCTTGCAGATGCTGAACCAGGAAAGAATCGCCACCAGGCGTTGGACAAGCGCCTGCGCAGGCTATTCACTCTGGCAGGTCTGCCCTATAAATCAGCCCACAAATTTCGCCATGGTCACGCGGTCTACGGTCTCCTCAAAGCCCAGACCATGGCGGATTATAAAGCGGTCTCGATGAATTTGATGCACAACGACATCAAGATCACAGATAGCATCTATGCACCCATCCTATCGGAAGAGGTTAAAGAGCGCATTGCTAAGTTAACATCAGACCAGGACTCTGTACCAGACACAGAAATCGATGGCTTGTTAGATCAATTATCCAATGCTGATCTATCAAAGGTGTTGAAGATCGTCGCAAGTCGATTATCCGCACAAACTTAAGAATCTGCTCACGGTAAATCCCAGTGAGAAGGGCCGATGATTTGTACAGATGAAGAGGTCTGCACCTTGCTCGTTATTCAGATTGGGTGAATTTGTCCATCCGTCAATCTCACTAACTGGTCTGCTTGATTGGCGATTGTCTGGTCATGAGTTGCCAGCACTACTGTCACGCCTCGTTCGCGATTTATTTGTCTGAGCAACGCCACAATTTCGGCACCCGCCTGGCTGTCCAGGTTGCCGGTCGGTTCATCAGCCAGGATTAAATCTGGCTCATTGATCAGCGCACGGGCGATCGCCACCCGCTGCTGCTCGCCGCCTGAAAGCTGCGAAGGCAGGTGTTTCACCCGGCTGGCCAGCCCCACCAAGTCTAAAAGCTCTTCGGCTCGAGCTTTAACGATCTAGACCTTGTTGGCGGTAAGGCAGCAGGGGTAGCATCACATTCTCCCGGGCAGTGAGTGATGGCACCAGGTTGAACAACTGGAAGATGAAGCCGATGTGGGCGCGGCGAAAATCCGCCAGGGCGTTATCGCGCAGCTTGCTAACATCGACTCCACCGATCCATACTTGACCGGACGTGGGGCTATCGAGGGTGCCGAGCAGGTTGAGCAAGGTAGATTTGCCGCTGCCCGAAGGACCAGTGATGGCCACAAATTCGCCGTGCATCACCTGCAGGTTGATTCCTTCCAGCGCGGATACCTTCGTGCTGTCTCCGTAAATTTTTGTCAGGTTTACCGTCTCTATCAGAATGTCGATTTTTTCGATCATCGCGCATCTCTCAAAGCTAGTTATTAGCTCACTTACAAGCAAGATTGGCGTTTCTTTGCGGTCATCGCAGGTTATCCAACCCCACCCACTCTTCGAATAATGGCCGCAGGTCTTTCCCGCTGGCCTGCTGCATGGCTTCCAGGAAACCCTGCCCGGTACCAATACCAAACTTGTACCATTCGTAGTACTGTTGCAATCCGGAGAAGAAAGCTTCATCGCCAATCTCCTGGCGAAGTGCGTCCAGGAACAGGGGACCTTTGCGATAGATCACTGTTTCGTAAGTATCGAAGTCAGGGAAATCGAGGACGGAGCTGCCCACCTTCCAATCCTTCCCGGTAGAAACGGATAAGACCTGCACATCATTACGATACTCTTCGAGACGGGCTTGCGCTACATTCAATCCAGCATCCTCTTCCACATAGAGCATAGCCGAGTACTCTGCCAGGCTTTCATCCAGCCAGGGCTCTCGGTAGATGTCACTGCCGACTGCGCCATACCACCATTGATGGGCTACCTCGTGAGCGACTACGGAAGGCAGGTTCTTGGCATCCTTTTTCAAGTAAAGGAAGGCCAGGCCAGGGTACTCTTCTCCTGAAGTGCCTACACCAGGGAAGATCACCAGGCTGAGCGCTCGGTAGGGGTAAGGGCCGAAGCGTTCAGAAAATAAGTGCAGCGACTCTTCGGCCGTTGAGAATATCTGCTCGATCATCGCATCGTCCACCCCGGCTTCCATCTGAAGTGTATATATCTTTACCTCAACCTCGCCAAATGTTCGGATATCTTCCTGCAAGCGAGGGCTTATCACTAGGGCTATATCGCGCACTGGCACATTGCGTGAGCTTAGAATATGAGTGAAAGGAGCATTTTTATTTTCAGTTCCCAGAATGCCGGTCTGGTCCAAATTTGAGGCGACCAGCCAGTCGGGTGGCAAGGTCAACGAGATTTGGAAATTAGCTGCTTGGCTGTAAACGATATCCAGACAGTAACTGCAAGCGTCTTGACGCCAAGCTCCATTTTCGCGGATTCCCAACAGCGGGATGGGCGAACGCAGCACCCAAACGTCCTCAGGCAGGTTGCCAAAAGATGGGATTTCCAGCTTTAACCCGAACTCAATCCTGGCTTGTTCTCCCGGTTGTAATGGCTCATCAAGGTGGAGCAACGCCAGAGAGTCGAATAGGGTTTTAGAGACGGTCACCGGTTGTGTATTGACAAGGATCTCGCCGGGAAGATCGAGTAATTTCTTGTTCTCGCCTAGCACCGGGTAGTTTGGATACAAGCGTAGGGCAAGGCTGTCGAGGGTCTCACCGGTATCGTTTTCCAGCCGAATCTCACCGCTGCCCACCACTAAATTTTGATCCGTATTTGCATCCAAATTTAGCTGATAGGTGGGCAAACCTTGAATTGATATGGGTGTCGGTTCTACCCAGGGTTTGAGAAGCGGTAGGGTAGGGGTAGGTGAAGGGGCGGGCAGCACGGCAACCGGTGGAGCTTCGGGAGTAGGCTGGTGAGTGTAAGCCATAAAAGCGCCCACAATCAGCGCAAGGCAGAGCGCCCCGGCCAGACCCAACCCGCTCATCGTGCTGTTCACCAACCCGCTTGCTTCCAGGCGCTCCTCACCGCGGAATGCTTCCAGCGGGAGCAAGCGAGCGGCGCGGGAGGGCCGGGTAGAGCGCTGCAAGGATCACTATTGCGACCGGCAGGGCGATCCCCACCCCGACCACCCCCAGCCAGGTCGCAGCAGCTGCCGGCAAAGTGCCGTAAGCTACTCTGTAGAGCCCCCCGGCCAGGAGCACGCCCAATATACCCCCAACCAGCCCAATAAATGCCCCTTGCAGGAGAAAGACGCGGAGCAGGTCTCCTCGCCGCCAGCCCAGGGCTACCAACAATCCGATCTCCTTACGCCGCTCGATCACGTTCATCACCATTAGTTCACCCACGCCCAGGGCGGCCGCCAGAAGAGCCACCCCGCCCATCAACAGGTGGTAGGGCTGCACCTGAGTGCGGATCCAGGCGCCCAGCAAGGTGCCGTAAAGCTGTCCTTCTTGCCCATCCTGGACCAGCTTGAGCAGCACGAGCAGCCCAGAGGCCAGGACTAATCCACTTAAAGGTGATGAGCAGTCTCGCTGGCCGGCGCAGCAAGCCACCGGCAGCGTAGCCGAATAAACTGCCGCCGGTGATCCGGCTGAAGCTTTCCTTTTGGCTTGTCTCGCCTGCCTGGATAGCCAGGGTGGGCGAGACCCAGGCTGCCCAGACGGCCGGAAGCAGCGCGCCCTAGCAGAAATGCGCCTGCGCCCAGGGGCACCAACAGGGCGATCCGGTTCAAGGATACCGAAAGCGAGAAGACCCGAACGATGGCGGCAGCTGCCAGGGCCGCGAGGAAGCCACTGGCCAGGCCAAGCAGCAGAGATTTACCGCACAGCAGGCGGAAAAGTGTGCTTTGCCGCCAGCCCAGGGCCTTCATCACCCCGAACTCGGGCAGGCGTCCCAGATTTGAGATCAGGTTGGCATTGAAGAGGAATAGCAGGCAGACGAACAGCATGGTCCCGAAAAGGAGTCGGTCGGCGCGGTTCAAGTCCACGCTGACCAGGGTGTTGACGCCTTTTTTGATCCAGAGTTCTTCGATATAACCGCGAGCGGGTACATCGCCGAAACCGGGTAGATGTACCAGCACAGGCTGAGGGGAAGAGCCGACCATGATATCCACGTGCAGGCCGGTCTGCTCGGCAATCGCCTGAGCCACCAGTTCGATCTTCGCCTGGGCAGCTGGGGTCAGTGTATCGATCCCGCCCACCCGCACCCGTACAGCGGAGATGAGATCAGGCTCGATGGGACCACAGCTTGTTTTCTTCATCGTGAAGGAAGTCGCCTCTCCAGTTTGCAACCAGCATCCGTTTTCAAATAGATGGGGAACCTGATCCAGGGGGATGAGCATATCAGGCGGCGAGGCGACACAGCCTTTGACTTCGAATGTAGGACTGAGCTGTACCGGCGGATCGATCTCCTGGCCGGATTCTGTATAAAGGAGTTGGCGAGGGGCGCCAGGTATGTCTCTAATGGCACCTGGTTGACGGAAGCGCCACCCAAGGCTTTGAGCGGGTCGATCTCAAATGCGCCCTGCACGGCAGGCCAGAATTCAATATTTTCATTGAGCCGCGGTTGCAGGTCGCGGAAGTCACCTCGGGAGTTTGCCTCCAAAGATCTGCCTCAATCTGCTCGTATTCCTGTTCACTGAGGAACCCGCTTGTTTCTGGTACGACCTGAGAAGAAGTTAGCCCCACCGGGACGGTCTCCAGCACCAGGCGGTCGTCTGGCAGTCCATCGGGCGGATCTGGCATCACCCGGTATGCAACCGGACCAGGCATCGAAAGCGGGCCGATAATTTCCGGGAAGATTCCTGTGGAACGCGTCTTTTCCTGCCCATCCTTCACAATGATGAAATTGGAGCTATCTACCCATTCCCGGTGCAAGGGGAAATTCGCCTCCCACACCGGTTTTCGCATAGCGGTATCCAAAGCCCGCTTGTCGGGGATGGCCAGCAACCAGTCCACCCAACCCTTTTGCGGCGGCAGATCGCCTACCTGGTCAATGTGGATGGAGATACTCTCTTTGATGTAATCTTCCCGGTTGAGCAGCGCCGGGATGAGCGGAATGTCGGAATGATGCTCCGGATACATGAAAGGAAGTCCCGCTCTTCAGATAATTTCCGCTGGTCACCATCTGGTCCAAGTGCACCAGCTTAGCTTCTTGCTCTGGGTCGATGGCCGCAATTAAGAGCTTGTCATTGAAACTGGGTGTAACGATGGGAAAGCCCCACCAACCGGTCGAGGCATTTTGCCCGCTGAGGACGATACCTAAATCCAATGCGTGCTTGCTGAACTGGGCTTCCAGTTCCGGGTCGGTGTAGTATAGGGAAGTGATATCAAAGTCGTAGTTGGTGTAATAGGGAGGTCGGCTGTAGGTTAAAACTCGCTCGCCATCAGTGATCGTCACCGTGGCACTCACGTCGTAGATGCCCATAGGCAGGTCATCCTGGATGCCTATCAGCACCGGATTGCGGGGCAGATAGCCCAGCATAGCGATTGGGGCAGCTACTTCCACGTTGGGAATAGCCTTGATCTGCTCCCATTGAGCCAGAGTGATCCCGCCCGCCGTGCCGCTCAGATGATTAGCCCGCACCAGGCTGTACTGCTGTTCGATATCGGTCACCGAAGCGGGAGCGCGGACCAGGATATCGTAGGTGGTTCGCCAGTATTGGCTCAAGGATTTGTCCGTGGTGAGCGTAGTGGCCGAGGAGGCCGAGACGAACAGGGCAAAAGCGGCAGCGATCATCGTAGCGCTGGCAATAACTAAAATGACCCGCTCACGCCGCGATTGAAGGAAGTGGATGATTAAAGTCAACATATCGAGGCCGTTTTCCTGGGAGAATTGTGCCCTGTTTTAAGCAATCCAAGTCAGGATTGAATCATGTTTTCTAGCAAACCTCAAAGTAAGCAATGTTATAGTTTAATATTACACCTGTCCATATAAGAGAATTAAACAAGCTTGCTCCAAATTGTATTGAGAAGAGTATCACGACTATGAGACCGGCATATAACAGTTAGATAAGATTTGACTGATCATCGTTATGCTTTTCGTATGATATATGCTTGAATGAGCTCTTCATTATTAATAAAAATAGAAAGAATGTCATGGTCATCTGGTGTATACGTGTTATTCATTCTACCCTCCCATGCAACCTTTATCTTCTTTTTGAGTTGCAGATTATGGACCTTATTATTAGTATATGTCCAATCAAGCCGAATTAATATTAATAATAGGTGTTACAAGATCGTTATCCAAGTTGATCTGGAGGCAGATCTACTAATTTATGAAAAAGATATTATTGAGATCGTTTATAGCTAGGTATAATGTGAATGCCTCTCCGTTTTTTGGATGGAAAAGTCTTTCATTTTGATCTCCTTTCGAACAGCCTCTCGGTTTCCTTGAGTTGGAGAAAGTACTAATTTTGAAAAAAATATTATCTATTCTTCTCTTTGTAGTTGATATATTTCTAATATTTTTGTTTACCTTACTTAGGGTATATATTTCTTCCCCTCCACCGCGGCCTATTTTTGATTTTTGCATTGCGTTTGTACCATTTATCGTTTGTTGGCTCATATACGATCTCATTTTTCATGCATATGATAGTCAACTCCCTTTTAACACCTTTATAAAGCAAAGTATAAAAACATGGTTTTTTACCGGGATATCAGCGCAAGTAATTAGAGAGATAGTTTTACTTTTTAATAGACGTTCGATGTCATTAAGTTTTGCATTGATCGCTATCATTGAAGGAGCTGTTCTATTTATCCTTTGGAGGTTTATCTTCAGACTAGCCATATTTTTGACAATAGAAACATCGAGCCCTAATGTAAAAAAGATCAGCAAATTAAGTTTGTCAGGTTTTGTTGTTATTGTTACATTGATTACTTTACCTTTTATTTTTGTTCAATTCAACTTCTCAAAAGACATCTATTCAGTTGCAAGTGTTACTGAACATCAGGTAGTACTTGTTCTCGGAGCTGGTGTATGGCCAAATGGTACTCCTTCGAAAGTAACCGTCGATCGTGTTAAACGAGCTGCAGATTTATTCCATTCAGGCAAAGTTGAGAGAGTTGTATTGAGTGGAGATGAGTCAGGTGCATCAGCAATGTATAGCCTTGCATTAAATTACGATATCCCAGAAGATGTAATTACAGTCGATAAGGAAGGTTTACGAACCTACGATTCATGCTACAACCTAAAAAATATCTATAAAATCACAAACGCGATGATTGTTACCCAAGAATATCACCTTCCTCGAGCATTATATATTTGTCATACAATGGGAATTGATGTTGTAGGAGTAGCATCAGACCCTGGCACATCTTCACCAAGTATAGCTATTTCATGGAAAATTAGAGAAATACCCTCTACAATACTTGCCTGGTTGGACTTAAATATACGCAAACCAATTCCATAATGATCTTGATAAACAATGGTATCCTGATAGTCTATGCTGAAGCGAGTTGTTGTTCTATTAAAACCCCATCGGTCATGCGCCAGACTTTGTCGGAACGCTCTGCAATGCTGGGATCATGCGTGACGATAATGACACAATAACCCTGTTCATGTGCCAAGCTGTTTAAGAATTTCGATCAATTTATCGCCATTGGCCTTATCCAAATTTCCGGTGGGTTCATCGGCTAACAGAACGTGGGCACCTGTGGCGAGTGTTCGGGCAATGGCCACGCGCTGCTGCTCGCCACCTGAGAGGTTGGCAGGGAAGCGCTTGAATTTATCCTCCGTGATCCCGACTGAGGATAAATAGCTTTTTCCCTTTTCCGGAATTTCCTCCCTTGGAACGCCATTGAGCTGCATGGGGAAGCAAACATTTTCCAGTGCGGTCAGAAGGGGGAAAAGATGGAAAGCTTGAAAAATCATCGATACTCGCTCGCGCCGGTATTGGTCCAAATCCAGATCGGCAAGGGACTCACCATCGATATAGATGTGTCCCTGATTGGGCTGGTCAAGACCAGCCATGAGCGAGAGCAGAGTAGTCTTGCCGCTGCCTGAAGGTCCGACGACCGAGTTCAGCTTGCCGCCTTCGAACAGGCAGGTAACATCGTTGACCACTTTCCGGTCACCGCCTTTGTACTGGTAAGACACGTTTTCTAGCTTGAGCTCAGGCATTATTTCCTCCTTATTCTTTGACTTGTAAGAGCTCAATCGGTTTTTTATTGGTGACCGATATTGCGCCGATCACCAACCCGACCAAAACACCTGCCAGGTATAGCCCAGCACTGATCAATAATGGCCACGGTTGGCACAAGACCCGATGTCGTCCACAAAAGGCGAGAAATCCCCAGCCGATGATCACCCCGATGATCGAAAGGATTAAGGGCTCAATGATCAACGCCAGCCGGACGGCAGTCCTGGTGGTTCCCAGCACGCGCAGAATGGCAGCCTCTCTGGTCGCTTGCAGGAGGAGCAGGAAACACAACCCGGCCCCGATCAAGACCGACACGGCCATCACCACCGGGTAGAGCACCTTGAGCAAGGAGATGTTCTTATCCAGCTGGCCTACCACGACCTTCAATTCCTCGTCCCAAATCATGAAGCGTAAGTCGCCAGTCCCTGCGCCGGAAGCTTGCATGACTTTTTCCATATCGACGCGGAATTGCGGCAGCTCTCGATTTTTCGTGGGATCGAGGCTGAAATGCGCCACCGTGTATTTGATATGGCTGCCTTCGATGGATTCCAGGGCAGGAGAGTGAGATTAGAATTGAATTCCTGGCTGAATATATCCAGGGAATTTTGCCCCCTTGAACGGCGAATGATCTCCCCCCTGAGTACTGTCCAACGATGACACAGGGGAAGATATTCGTGAATGGATCGGTGATCCGAACCTTCTCACCGACCTTCAAGCTGCAGCTGCTCGAGCAGGCTGGTCGGGAAAAGCGCCGGGACGCCCTCCTGTTGGATTTCTTCCATCGTCCGTGGTTGGGCGAAGCGCTCCATATCCCAGCCCGTCGCAAAGCTGAGTGAACCGGGATCTGCCAGGCCGGAATAAAACGCCTCCGGGCTGTCATAGGCATACACCGGGAAGAATCCAACAATGGTTTCAGGGGTATCGAAATTTCCGATTTCCGGCCAGGTGATATCCGCCTCGAGAGCACTGCTTTTCACGAAGCCGCTGTTCAAGACGCTGTCGATGGTCTTCTGGTAGATAAAGCCGCTTCCTTTGGTGGGTGTTCCTTCGGTTGATAATCTTGTCGGATCGGCCAGTAATATGTCGGCTTGCACCACGGTGGTATCGTAGAGCCGATCGACTTCGATGCGACTGCGTTCCATGGTCTGCCGGATCCAACCCGAGGCGAGCATAAAGCCCAGGGCAACGGCCAGGGTCAGCAAGGATTTGAGCCTGGAACGCAGCACATGATGGATCACATACTGGCTCAAGGAGGAAGGCGGGTATTTTCTCTGCTGCAGTGAGAATCGGCTATGCTCGCTGGAGGGCTCTTGCAGCCGCTTCCGTCGTGTTTCAGCCGTACCGGCCAGGCTTGCGGAGGAATGGTGCAAGGTCTGCTTTTGCGCTCCTTTGCCCGGTAAGTCTGGCCTTGAAGAATCTCAAGGACGGGTTTATGTGCCACGAATAAACACACCCAGCCAGGAAAATAACTGCCAGGAACAGGAAAATCGCCAGGCACAAGCCAGCCAGGAAGAAGGGACTGAGATGTGCAGAAGGAGTTACCCCGGCAGGCGTCGGAATGGTGGATATGGAGGCTTTGGCCTGATTTAATGCGTAATTCCAGGATGGCAGCCCGCCGGCGAGGATCCCCAGCCCGCCTAACAAAAGCAGGGGCAAGATGAGCTGGCGGCTAGCCTGGCTTTGCCGGGACGCCTAAGGCTCTTAAAATCGCATAATCACGCCTGTGCTGCATCAGGTAAATAAAAACCGCCATGCTGAGCGCCACGACCATCAACATGCCAAAGACCAGGATATCGGCGGAGGAGGAGCGACGGATGGGATCCACTGCAGCCCAATAGGCCGGTCCATTGTTGGGGAGAAACGTCAGGTTGATGCCCAGCGCCTGGAGGGGAACTTTATACTCCTGGATGAACTGGGTTTGGTTACGAGGTGTGTCGAGAACAAAACTATAGTCGGTTATTGCATCGAAATTGGTTTTGAAGTCGATGAAGCAAAGCCGGGCCGCAGGCTGGAGGTTGGAATATAGGCCAAAGTAAGCGCGAAAACTCGGTTGTGTTATATATTCCAACGATTTTGAAGGTGTCCTGGTAGGTGGGGTAGCTTCTCCAGGCCAATGTAATCGACGCCATCCCGGATATAACCAAAATAGGTGTCTGTCAGCGGCCGGAAGGTGAGCTGGTATCTCATCCCCAAGTTTTAAGTCGCGCATCTCAGCAAATTCCTCGGGCACCACGATCACCTTGTTCCCGTTGAGATCATCCTGGTGGTTCAGCCAGCGTCCTTCGGTCAGGTAATAACTCGCGGGAGGCTTCCTGCATTTCAGGCATGGCGCTCATATCTGCTGTGGCGATAATGCTCAGCGTATGCAGGTTTTCGTTCAAGACATCGATCTTATTCTTGATAGAAGCCATTTCAGGATCACTGAAATTAATACTCGCCCCATTGTCCAACTGGGTATACCAATGCTGTTGATCATCCAGTGGTAGGAGTTTAAGATTGGCATCATGTGCAGTTTCCAAGATAAATCCAGATCCTCCAAATAAATTTTCAAACCGCGGACAAAATATCTATGGCCCATTTCCATGTCCTCGATCAAGGGAATAGAGGCTTCATTTCCATCGAACATAAAAAGGACGCCTATCGATGAGCCTTGCCTGGCATCCTCGGGATAGCCGGCCAGAAGCGGTGTCAAGCTCAAATTTGAGATAATAGCCAATCGTTAACTTGTCTTCCGGCTGTTTGCGTTTATCATCCTTTACTTCCTCTTTCTTGATAAGCTCACCTATAAACCATATATCTGCATTATGGGTATTAGGCCACCACTCTTCAGGAAGTGCCGTCATTAAACAGGATAGTTAGCCTGGGGATCAGGAAACATCCGAATTATAAAATTGTCGTACAGACGCCTGAAACGATCTCCCGCTGGTCGCCATAAGCGAAATAGGGGCTGGTTTTGATCAAATCAATCCCTGCCGATATATCACCCGATTGGGGATTTGCAGTATTTTCTAGGATGCCGATGGAGCGGTAGTAGCTGCCTAAAACCCCTGTTTCGCGCTGCACCAAAATAAATCCAATGGCTTTGGTAATGAAGCCAAATGAAATTAACCCAAGCAGGATCAATAAAAGTAAAGAGCTGAATGGCTTGCGAAGACTGGATATTAGAGGAACGTTTGTCTTCATATCATTTGCTATACGCTTTGTTTAAGCATACTGGGAATTAATACGATGGTAAGTAGTACAGCCAATACCAGGACAAGCCCAGCAAAGATCCACCAACCGAGCAGGTTAGCAATCATACCTATCAGTAAGATGGCGGCCAATAAATACAGCCCATAATCGATCCGGGGTGAAGAGTTCTGAATGGGTGGGTCGTCATGATAAAGGAGAACACTACCAACTACCAGGCAACTAAGGCTGGTAACAAGCATCAGGACCACCATCGAGGCTCCCTTCAAACCGAAGAGGCTCAAGACAAAAATCCCACAAGAATCTGTGCGGGCAGGCGTGTCGTAGTACATCAAGAAAACCCTGGTGAGGATGAAATTTCTCTCAATAATATCCTGCTGGGTAATCTGCCAGCGGAAATCTTGTTCATCCACTGACTCTATAGGCAGACTACTTGTCACGATCCGATAATTTTTAAAATCGCGTTCACTGACAACCACCTTGACCAGGATATCGGCCTTTTTTTGATTGGGATTCCGGAAAGTGGCTGTTATAGTCCCTTCTTCTCCAGGAGCCAGCAGGATGGGACAGTGGATCTTGACCAGATCTGCCTGGGCGGGCTGATCGCGGTCAAAGTTCATGGCATCTCGGAAATCTCCCCAAAAACTTGCCCCATTCAGATCGGCGATCACGGCCAGGCTGTTGAAACCAAAACCGAAGAGCGAGCCGATGATAAAAATAACCCCCCCGATAATTTGTCTTTGATTCTTGAAAAGGAAAGAGCTGAATGGACTGTGAGGACTGGATTTTATGCAAACATTTGTTTTCATAAAAATATATAGCCAGTCAGAGATTGGAAATATTTTACGAAATTGCCTACTTTTGATTATTATGAAACTATTGATGAAGTAGTTTCTTTCGATTGGATATATATATATTACCACCGCATAAAAAGAAATGGTGATCAGGTCGGTGTAATTTTCCCGTTAAAAGCGGAGGAGCTATAATTATGTAATACTTAATAGGCGAGCTATTAAGATCTAGTCACAGCCTGGAGGTAGTTCTGACCGTCGAAAATTATTCCTCCAGCAAGGACCCATCCGTGGTGAAGAAGATCCTCCACTAGCTTAGTCAATCTAATTATATTGTCTGCCTGGACTACCTTATAAAACATTCCTACTCCTTATTTTCCGACCCCAATATATCTATTACAAGGATTCAGATATATCCCTTATTATTTCAGCGCTTTAAACCCATGAGCCAGAAACCAGGTCGTAAGCCACTGGTCGAAATCTTGCTCAAAATTATTAACATCGGGCTCGGGTAAACTCCCCAAGGCTAACAACATATCACTAATTGCTTTCGGAGGTCGATTGGCTCCGGCGTAATCAAAGACTTCTGGAGCCATCCGAGTTACGGGCTCCACGTGGCACGACGGAAGTGGTTGCGCGGCGCATCATGAGTCTGGTAAACGGTACTAAACGTTAATCTTTTAGTAAAACGAGCTTTTAATAACAGTAATTTGCCATAATTGCTAGAGGTATGGGGGGACGGAGAACAACTGAATAGTTCTGTGACTCATACGTTGGCCGGTGTACTAACTCCAGGAGGGAAGTGCATCGGCCTTGCTGTTTTTAAAGCAGCCTGCACCTTAACAAACAGCCTCTTTGCGTGAAACGCTCTGCCCTGGCAGGCGGTGGCCGCTGCCCCTTAGTCCGGGGGTGGGTCGTGAGAAGCGCTGGCTATCTAACTGGAAATAAGGTTTTCACAACCTCCAATTATCCGCCGGGCTGGCTTTGTGGTGCGCTTGGGCAACATCGATCTCAGCGATCTGGGCGTAGTGGCGCACCATTTCCAGGGAGCTGTGACCGAGCAGGGACTGCAAGGTGAAGATATCGCCACCGGAACGCAGGTAGGTGATCGCAAACGTATGGCGGAATTTGTGGGGATAGGCATCCTTGACTTCAGCACGATCGGCAATGTCTTTGATCAATTGGCGCAGTGAGCCCGGGTTGTAATGCCGGTCATGCTGGTCGAGGAACACCGGCGCATCGGGATCATCTGCATCCTCCCGGTCAACCAGGTAACGCCACAGCGCTTTGCGGGTAGTCTTGCCCAGGTAAACCGTGCGTCCTTTACCGCCCTTCGCCCCGCCGATCACACCGTGCTTCACCTCCACTCGCCCGGTCTTCAGGTCGATATTCCCGATTAGCAGTTTGCACAATTCCATGGCCCGCAAGCCGGTATCGATCAACGTCAGGATGATCGCCTGGTCTCTATGGCTAAAACGCAGGCGCATGGTGAAGCTCCTGCGGTTGCTGGGATGCACCTCGCGCGAGTAGACGCAGGCCTTCAGCATGCGCTGCACTTCGTCCTGGGTCAGCGGTTCGATGGGAGTTTTCTTGATCCGCGGCGCCGGGACGGATTTCATGATATGCTTAATCCCCAATTCCTGGGCAGCCCAGGAGTAGAAGGAGGACAGAGTGACCCACACATTGCGCAATGACTTCGGTGAGAGTGGGTGGGTTTTCCCGCTGTAGCGGTGTGGGGTGTACTCATTGCGCAGCCAGCTGATATAGGAGATCACATCCTGGGAGGTGATCTTTCCGAATCTCCTGATCGCCGATGTGCTCCAGCCATTTGTTGAGCAGCCGTTCGTGCGAAGTCGATGGTGCGTAGGGACAATCCTTCGGCAGTTTTATAGTTGATGAAGCCGGGAATGGCCTTGCTCAACAATAACGAGCCCGACGGTCTTTGGTTCATGTCAAAATCCTCCATTTTTCAGATTTTGCCAACCTATCACCATCGGGCCAATCAAAAAACCATAGCCCGACGAGCTATGGTTTCTGATGAGTAGCGGGGCTTGGATTCGAACCAAGGACCTCCGGGTTATGAGCCCGACGAGCTGCCACTGCTCCACCCCGCATCGATTTACTGCCCTTTTTAGAGCGGGCGGTATTATAGCATGCCCGGACCAATGCGTCAAGGAGCGCTCGCGGCTTGTTAGTCCAAAGTAGTAGAGTCCTATTTATGCAAAGTTAAAATGTCCTCTTTAAAGGGACATGACATGGACAAACTACTGACAATGAGCAACCGAGAAATCACCACGATTGGAAGTCATGCAGCGGCTGAAAGACAAACGTCTTCAGGCAGCAAGAAGCATCTCAGATGTTAGGGATCAGTACCAGGCAAATCAGGCGTCTTGTTGCTGGCATACAAAATTCATGGAGCTAGCAGGCTTGGTTAGCCAACGGCGCGGAAAACCAAGCCACAACCAACTGGATCCTCAGAATCGTGCAGAAAGCCATCGACCTGATTTACGAGCACTACCGGGACTTTGGACCGACATTAGCTCATGAGAAGCTGACGGAGAATACACAATCTGCGGCTTTCGCGACGAAAGTGTCCGTCGGGATCATGATTGCGGAAGGCTGGTGGAAGCCAAAACGGGCGAAAAAGCCATCTGTGCATCCAATGCGGGAACGGCGGGCTTGTTTTGGCGAGCTGGTGCAGATCGATGGCTCTGACCATGACTGGTTCGAAGGACGTGGTTCGAGTTGCACTTTGTTGGTGTTTATCGACGATGCCAGCGGGCAGCTTTTGGAATTGTGGTTTGTGCCCGAAGAGACCTTCTTCGGCTACTGTGAAGCTTCCCGGCACTATTTCGAACGCTATGGCAAGCCGGTAGCCTTTTACAGCGACAAACACGGCATCTTTCGGGTCAATCAGCCCCGCCCCTTGGGAACCACGAGTGGCTTGACCCAGTTTGGCCGGGCCATGCAGGAATTGGACGTCCAGATCATCTGTGCCAACACCCCACAAGCCAAAGGACGCATCGAACACGCCAACCAGACCCTGCAGGACCGCCTGGTCAAGGAGCTGCGCCTGCGAGGAATATCAGATATCGACCGCGCCAATGCCTTTTTACCCGAGTTCCGTACTGATTACAACCGCCGTTTTGCTGTGCTGCCGCGCAGCACTCACGACGCCCATCGCCCCCTGCTCACAAGCGAAAATCTAGAACTCATCTTGACCCATCAGAAAACCAGCACACTCTCCAAGAACCTGACTGTGCAGTTCAAAGGAGTGATCTATCAGATCCAATCCAATCGCCCTAACTACGCCCTGCGTAATGCGCAAGTCACGGTATGTGAAAATACCAGAGGAGAAGTCACCATCCTCTACAAAAACAATCCCTTAGCCTACTCCATCTTTCACAAATCCCCTCGCCAGGCAATAGTCGTGGATACCAAAACCCTTGACCGTCAGATCAACAGTCCTAAGCCTCCACCTGTTAACCACCCTTGGCGTCACTATGGCACTCACCTGAATGGCAAACCCATTCAAGATGTTATTACCAATGCTGCTGATTGATATGGTTTATCAATCCCTTAAAATGGGGACATCTCTACTTTGCAGAAAATAGGACATTTCTACTTTGTCTTGACAGGAGCGCTGCGCGGCTGATCGACGAACAGGGATAGCCACACCTGCCAATTCTGGATGATTTCAGGGGTAACCACCGGGGTAGGGGTGGGTTGAGGCAGGCTGCCCTCAGGTTGGATGGGTACCACCAGAACGTCGCCTTCCTTACCGAGGTGTTCAAAATTGTAAGCCCAATAGTAGACCGCGGCTTCAGATGTGGCGTAGGCGACCTGGGTCTCCAAGGAAACTTGGGTTTCCACCAGGCTGGTCACACGTGCACTTACATCCTCTTTCTCTGCGGTCAGGTGGCGAAGTTCTGCCATGCGGTTATTAAAATCAATCACCAGGAGCACCAACACGGCGAACCCGACGACCATTCCAACAGGTCTCCATCCTCTTCCCAGACTTTTCATATCTCCATCTTACTCCAGCCTCATCCATCCCGCAAGGGAAATAAAAACCCTGCAGGTTTGATGCAGGGAATGTGCCAGTGCCGAAGGTGGGACTTGAACCCACACGAGCGTAATGCCCACTAAGCCCTGAACCTAGCGCGTCTGCCAATTCCGCCACTTCGGCTTTCTCATTGCTGAACAGGGTGAACGAAATTTTACCATATTTTTCATTATGTCAACCTTGAGTAGCATGCTATAATTTCTATGGTTCAGTCCAATGGCTCAGATTATTGAACAGCTCTTGCGCTTGCTTACTGCCCCAGTGGGAAATTTAATTTACTCCCTGGTATTAGGACTCACCGTATTGGGTGCGTTAATTTCCAGCTTTTATGCTGCTGGGAAGCAAGTTACTCCAGCTGGCAAGCGGATACAATCGGGGCTGCTATTATTGGTTTTAGCACAGTTAGTGTTATTTGCAACTGCCTGGCTCGCCCTATTGGGGGACAATTCGGGGCACTTCTACCTGCCGCCACTCGACCGTATGATGGCTTTATTTAGCCTGGTGTTGATCATCTGGTTGTGGATATTTCCCAAACCGCAAGCCTTCGCGGATGTAATCGTTACCCTGGCAGAAATAGCTATTATCACGCTCGGTATACTTGGAATGTTTTTTTGGCTGAGATTGGCTTCAGCCGATTCCTTTAACACAGACATGTTGGGGGGGTACGCGTATTATCTTGGTTTTGGCTTATTGGCGATTGGTTTATTATTATTGCTTGCACGTCGGCCGAGATCATGGGGGTACGGTTTCTTGATGCTGCTCATTATTTTAGGGGGGTATATCACACAGTACTTCGTCAACCAGGCAGATTCAGACTATACCTGGTTTGTGCACATAGGTGAGATGGTTGGTTTCCTGTTCCTGCTTGCATTACCAGTCAGGCTTATCGAACCTGAGCAAACAGGTGAGCTGGTAGATAAAACTGCTCCTGCTCAATTAACGCCCTCCGGTGGGGGGCCAGCATTGCTCCAGGCGGTGATGAACCTGCTCATCGAGACCTCGGCCTCAACAATACTACCAGGAACTGACCCAGGTTGTAGCAGAAATCATGAACGCAGATACCTGCCTATTGATGATGCAACCAAAATCTGGTGAGCAGCTCATCGTTCCAGTCGGATATAGCCGGGTGCAAGAGCGGGTGTTGGATGGATTCTCAGCAGAGGCTGGGATGATGCCTTCGATCCAGGAAGCCATAAAAAGTGGCACGACAATGCAAAAAGTAGGCGCGAAATCAGATCCAGAGGTGCAAAAACTTGCCGGTGAGCTTGGGATGACAGAAGTTGCCCAGTTCTTAATGGTTCCTTTTCAATTACAAGGCATCAGTGCGATTATGTCGCTGGGCGTGCTATCCAGACCATCCATAACGGTTTGGAATGAAGAGCATGCTCGTCAACTAAGAGAAATCGCTGAGATATTGGTTACGAAAGCCGGACAATACTCAAAGGGAAGCAGCCGGCAAACTGACCAGGTGGAAATGATGCGGAAACTGCAACGCGCTGAAGCGTATGCAGACCAGGTGAGACTAGAATATGCTCAGCTAAAGGCCAAGTATGACTCTATATCCACACAAGCTAATGGGTCAGCTGATCAGACAGAAAGCCTGGCAGTCCTGGCGGCAAACCAAAAAAACCTGCAGGACACGGTGAAGCAGTTAGAAGAACGAAACCAAGACTTGGAGAATTTGTTATCCATGGGAAGGCCTTCTGTCGATGAGGTTGAGCAACTCAGACAGGAGCTACGATCAGCCCTGACCGACCTTGCACGCATCCCATCCACATTATCAAAATCTGATCAACAAATGTTGGAAATGCAATTATCTGCAGTTAAACGCCTGGATGAAATGAAGCCGATCGAGCTGGTCACTTCTATCGCACAAGAGTTTCGTCAGCCGCTATCTTCGATTGTTGGGTACACCGATCTATTACTCGGAGAGTCGGTAGGCATTCTGGGAGCACTGCAGCGAAAATTTGTTGAGAGAGTGAAAGCTTCCACCGAGCGGTTGGGAATTTTGTTGAATGAGCTGGTACAGGTGATGTCGATTGATGGTGGCATCGTCGATCAAACCTCGGTGAGTGTGGATTTAAAAACCATCATCGACGAATCGATCGGTAATATCAGTGCACAGATCAGCGAAAAAAATATCGCCATGAAAGTGGATCTCCCAGAAATACTGCCCACAATCCGAATTAATAAGGATGCCTTGCAGCAAATCCTGGCTAACTTGCTGCAAAACGCTTGTTTAGTTACCCCTCTGGAAGGTGAGATCAAATTATTAGCTAAAGTTGAAACGAAGGAAGATACGCAATCACATATTTTGATTTCCCTTACCGATCAAGGGGGTGGGATCCAGAAGGGTGATCTATCACGCGTGTTCCTGCGACGATATAAGATGGAAAACCCGACCATCCAGGGAATCGGGGATACCGGCGTAGGATTATCGATCGTGAAGTCACTGGTTGAGCTGTATAAAGGTCGAGTGTGGGTGGATACAGAGCCAGGTGTTGGGTCCACTTTTAGCGTGTTATTGCCAATGGTAGAAGATCAATCCACCCAGGTAGAGCCAACCATTTCCACCGGTTAATCAATACTACGATAATAGCTCTGAGACCAGGAGGATGTTTCGTCCTTAAAAATTGAATTATTCCTTCTGATAGTCCTTGCGTTGAAATAACCCGCGGGCATGAATATTGCAACACCTAATTGGTAATGAAATTACTGGTTGATAATCGTTGATGTAAGTATCTCGAAAATTAGAGCTTGGAACATAATCATGGCTACCATCGTCCAATCTTGGGACAAAATATGAAAAGATACGGGATAATAATCCTGGCCATAATATTCCTGTTCATCGGTGCTTGCACGTTACCGGGTCAGCTTTTTCCTCCTCAGGCAAGCCTTTCTGGACGAGGTAGCTATTTATTGGTTGTGCCTCCTGGGTCCAGTCCAACACCAACACCTTTCCAACCCATTCCTCCCACTCCGGTTTACCTGCCAACTTCGATTACACCAGAAGCAACAGCGACTCCACTTGCACCTACGCCTGCGCCGGAGCTTGAATTTATTGCTGACGAAGGACGCGGTTGGCAGGATTATCCCGGACCGAGCGTGTGGCCAGATATTGATGTACCCGCCCCGATTGGAATACTTTCACACCCGGAAGGCCAGGTGAATATCCTGTTGTTGGGATCGGACCAGCGACCGGATGATGGGGGTTTCCGAACGGATACGATCCAGTTACTGACGATTAATCCACACGAAGGCACGGTCAAACTAACTGCCTTCCCCAGAGACCTGTATGTTTACATCCCCGGTTACACTGTTCAACGGATTAATACTGCCTGGGGTTGGGGTGGGTTTGACGCCCTGGCATCAACCATGGAGTATAACTTTGGCGTAAAGCCGGACTATTACGTTCTGATCAACTTTTGGTCGTTTAAAGAAGTCATCGACTCGCTTGGTGGCGTCACGGTGCAGATTGGGCGAGATCTGTGTGACCAGCGGGACGCCTTTGGATGGTATTGCGTGTCTCAGGGGACGATGTGGATGAGTGGCGAGTCAGCCTTGTGGTATGTACGCAGCCGGTATACAACGAGTGACCTGGACCGAGGCCGACGGCAACAAGAAGTGCTGAATGCAGTGTTTGACCAGCTGATCAACCTGAACGGATTGCAGCGTGCCCCGGAGCTGTATGAAATTTACAAGGATAATGTAACCACAAACCTTGATATTAATTTCTTAGCAGGTTTTCTACCGATAGCGATCCAACTGGCTGAATCGCGCGACGTCGCCGGTAATTCCATAGGTGCGGGGCAAGTCTATAGCTGGACCAATACCAGCGGAGCCATGGTATTGGTGCCAGTGCGAGAGGCTGTCCTTGAGGTCATGCGCCAGGTGATCAGCGAGCCATAACAGCGGGAGTGGTGTGTTTAGCGGTTGAGGAGATATTTTGATGACTTTAGAGGGAAAAGGTTTTTTTACCTGGAAAATCCCAAATTGTGAGCACGGTGATGCTGCACAGATTGCGACGCATGCCAAGGAAGCGGGATTATCGCATATGGTGCTCAAAATTGCAGATGGCACTATGATCTATAATGGTAACTGGGGTGATCCGAAGGACTATACCTCTCCAGTGGTTAGCGCATTACGCGCTCGTGGGATTAAGGTGTGGGGCTGGCACTATATTTATGGGGATAATCCCATCGGCGAAGCCAATGTGGCTGTTACCCGCATTCGTCAATATAAGCTGGATGGGTATGTGATCGACGTGGAAAAAGAGTATAAAGAAAGTGGCAAGAAAGCTGCAGCAAGAAAATTTATGAACCAGGTGAGAGCAGCCTGCCCGGATCTAACTATTGCACTCAGCTCGTACCGTTACCCATCCCTACATCCGCAAATCCCGTGGACCGAATTCCTGGAACAGTGTGATCTCAATATGCCGCAGGTATATTGGATGAAAGCGCACAACCCTGGTGATCAATTAGCCAGGAGTGTGATGGAGTTGCGGGCGAAGACTCCTTCACGCCCGATCGTACCTACTGGTGCGGCGTTCCGAGAATTTGGATGGAAACCCACAGACGCTGAAGTACTCGAATTCTGCAAGAAAGCGAAAGAATTAAAGTGCTGGAGCGCGGTGAACTTTTGGGAATGGTCAGACGCACGCTCTGGCAATATCCCGGGTGTCTGGGAGACCATCCAAAATTATAAGTGGAGACAAAAAGACGAACCCAAGGATATCTGTGTGAGTTTGATTGAGGCGATGAACTCGCACGATATCGACAAAATCATGGGTTTGTATACCTTGCCAGCTGTTCATATCAACAACATTCGTACAACACAGGGATTTGAGAACCTGCGAGCCTGGTATAAAAAGTTGTTCAATGAAATATTACCCGATAGTAATTTCACGCTTGGAAATTATGATGGAAAGGGGAGCTCCCGCCACTTAACATGGAGCGCCACATCTTCCAAAGGCCTTGTTCGCAACGGGAATGATACGCTAGGAATTTTAAAAGGTAAAATCAGCTATCATTATTCGTTTTTCACCGTTTCACCTCTGACTACCATTGCCAGATAGCCCACAGCTTAACCGATTGATATGCTTGATATTGACAGCCTGCCTCCTGGCGGGCTGTAGCCTGTCAGCGACGCCAAGCCCGACGACAGCATGGACCCCCTCACCCAGTGAGACGCAACCCGCCAGCCCATCTCCTACCCAGACTCAGACCTCAACCCGGACTGTTACGCCCAGCCCGAGTACGACATCAACCCGCACTGCTACTCCCACACTGACGCCCACCCTGGCACCGTTAGCCCATTTTGCATCCCGGTTATTGCGACCTGACGTATACCCACAAGCATATATCGAAGATAATTGCTCATACCTGCGTCTACGCTGGTCACCGGAGGGGAGCCAACCTGGCACGGTGGTATTGCCGATCATGTTCCATAGTATCGTCGAAGATGGATCATCCGTGACAGATCCCAAGGACATCACTGGCGAACAGTTCAATAATTTCGTTGAGTATGCTCGACAGCTGGGATTTGAGACCATTACATCTCAAGAACTGCTGGGTTTCTTGACCAGCAATGCACCAATCCCGCCGCGTTCGATGATGATCATCATGGATGATCGCCGCCCGGGGACGATCCGTGAATGGCTGCTGCCGGTATTGGAGGAGTTCGATTGGACAGTGACTGCGGCATATATTGCTGACCCGAATAGCTTTCAATTTGCGTGGGATTTAATGGACCAGCTGTATATAACCGGGAAGCTGGATGTCCAGTCACATGGGTATACGGGCCAGCTATATATCATCCCTGAGACGCCTCTAGATCAGATCCAGAACGAAATTTGGAACTCCACCCAGGTATTGGTAGATCATTTCGGGATACGCCCGATCGCTTTCATCTGGCCAGGTGGAAACTTCACGCCACTTAGTGTGCAGGTAGCCCGCGCAGGAGGCTATGAGCTTGGATTCAGTGCCTACTCGCGTGGTCCATTGCTGTTCAATTGGGTGCCCCTGGGTGCAGAAGAACGGGCAGTCAACGACCCCTTGATGGTGCTTCCCCGCGCCTGGAGCAGCGCCGTGAACGTCAACCTAGATGAAGCGGTGCGGATCAGTGAGCAGGCTACGGCATTTGCAGAGGAAAATTTCCAGGCAGAGGTGGAGTGGTACCGTACCTATTGTGGGGGAGAGATCAGCAACAACCGTTAGCTATCCTATCCGAGGGTGGTAAAAAAATTAACCACGAAGGGCTCAAAGGGCACAAAAGTATTTATATCCTTATTTCTTCGGCCTAGATTTTTTTCTTTATCGCTTTGGTTTGGGTGGTTTCACCTTCCTCCCGGGAGAGGGAGTCTTTTTCGTGGGCGGTTTCCAGCCAGCGGGGATCAACACTTTGGTTAATGCATCTGCCGATTTTTTGGTCATGACGGTTTGACGAGGTTTACGTGAGCTCGTTTTTTTAGATGCAGGCTTAACCGCAGATTTCGTGGTACTTCGAGAACTCTTTTGCGGCCTGCTATCAGCAGTTTTTTTTGAACCAGGGCTTTTTACTTTGACTGAAGGTTTCTTGTTCTGGGAGGCACCGGGCTTGATTTTGCTGGATTGACCGGTTTTCGTCGGGGTTTTCTTCTCTTTAATAGCAGAAGATTTATTACTCACCTTTGGTCGGTCGGGTTTGGAATTAAGGGTCATCTGCTTAATTGAAACGACTTTACTGGTCAGTTGTTTGGTATTGGATATAGAATTCGCCTTCAGGCGACCGCGTTTGGTAGCGGTCGGTCCTTTTTTTACCGGAGAGGCTTTCGCGGCTTGGTGTCGTCCTGGTTTGGCTGAGGAAGCTTTACCTGGGATAGTTGGCGGTTTGGTGATGAGTGAGGCTTGTTCAACCTTGACCGATTTGGTTTTACGAGCTGCAGGTTTAGCTTTGGGCTTCGATGCTGAGGCTAACCTGCGGGTCCGTGGTTTCTCTCCTTTTGTGATGACGGGGGCTGTAGGCTCGATCATACCAAAGCTCAACTGCTCCACATCAGGTGCCTGTGATTCTTCCGGTTCTTCCGGGACTTCGATTTCCTTTTCAGGTGTGTCTTTTATACCTGCGATGGCGCGCGGCACTGCCCAGGGGATACTCAACCCGAGCACCTGGTAGCCAGCTTTCAAGTCGATGATGGCTTTGCCAGAGGCTGCACGGGTTTGTAACGGAGCTTCATCCAGGCGCATTGCCTTGGGAGAGAGTTTATCCAGGAGAACGGTGACACGCGTGGAAGGCTTACCGGCTGCAACGCCCACCAATTGTGAGGTACGGGGCAACTTCCATGCAATTACACCCTGACCATAGCGCCCCTGGCGCGGGAATTGGTCGGTGGCGATGCGCTTGGCTTTGCCATCGGAGGTGAGCAGCAGGATATCACCCCGGCGGGGGATGAGCTCCATGCCAATGACCAGATCGCGGGCACCCAGCTTGATCCCACTCACTCCTGCGGCGACCAGGCCCATGGATCGGACAGCGTCCTCGTGGAAGCGAATTGCCATGCCATCCGCGGTGACGAGCAAGATCTCGGCCTTCCCATCCGTGAGGCGAACCCACCCCAACTTATCATCTTCATTGACTTTTACCAGCGTGAAGCTGTGCCCGGTGGGACCGGGCATCTCTTCCAATGCAGTCTTCTTGAGCATACCCTGCTGTGTGGCGGTGAAGACGTACCAACCTTCCAGGCGCTCTTCCTTGGGTGGCAGGGTGAACAATGCAACCAGCACGTCTGCTTCAGACAGGGCGGAGACTTTGTGAGCAGGTGCACCATCCTGGGGGCTGCCAGCTTCCGGTAGGGTTTGTACTGGGATGCCTGCAGCCTCACCTTTTTCTGAAACCAGAAAGAGGGTGTCGCGCGTGTTGACTTGCAGCAGGAAGCGTGGCGCAGCAGTACCGCTAATGCGGGGTGGTTTTTCGTCTAATGTGCGTGAGACCAGCCCATCACTGGTGGCGGAGACCCACACAGTCTGCTCGGGCAACAGGTCGGTGGCGGTCATCACAGGCAAGACAGATTTCGCACCTATCCCCAGTCGGGTGATCTGCGTCCGGCGGCGGTCTGCATACAATTCTTTCACCTGGCGCAGTTCGGTTGAGACTGTCTGGCGTAATTTCAGGGGAGAACGCAGCAAGCCTTCCAGCTGCTTGATCAATGCCAACAATTCTTTATATTCATCCTCGATCTTCTTGCGTTCGAGGGCTGCCAGGCGGCGCAGCTGCATATCCAGGATAGCCTGGGCTTGAATCTCCGAAAGGCGATAGCGCTTCATTAAGCGATCACGGGCCACATCGGCGTCAGGAGCTTTCTTGATCAGGTCAATGATCTCATCCAGGTGTTTGAGCGCCACACGCAGACCTTCGAGAATGTGGAGACGAGCGCGGGCTTTGTTTAGCTCATATTCACCCCGGCGCCGAATAACTACCAGGCGGTGGTCCAGGTAGACGCGCAGCGCCTGTTTGAGTGAGAGCATACGCGGCTCGCCATCCACAAGAGCGAGCATGATAATGCCAAAGGTGGAGCGCATGGCGGTACGCTTATAGAGATCCTGCAGCACTTTTTCAGGCTCAGCTGTACGGGAGAGCTCAACCACGATGCGTAACCCGTGGCGGTCTGATTCGTCCCGCAGGTCTGCAATACCTTCCAGGTGGCCCTCACGAACCAGATCGGCAATATGCTCGATCAGCGAGGATTTATTGGTCATATAGGGCAGCTCAGTAACGATAATGCGATTCCGGCCGCGTGTGATCTCTTCGATGTGGCAACGCGCCTGCACCGTCACCCGCCCACGGCCGGTACCGTATGCCGCAGTGAGGTCATCTTCATGTGTATCCTGCACAATCAAGCCGCCGGTGGGGAAGTCGGGTCCCTGGATGAATTTCATCAAGTCCGAGATATTGACGTCATCCAGGCGCTCCCAATTTTCAAGCATGAAGATCAAGGCATCCACCACTTCACCCAGGTTGTGGGGTGGGATATTGGTCGACATACCCACGGCGATGCCTGTGGCACCGTTTACCAGCAGATTGGGCAGGGCAGCCGGGAGCACATCCGGCTCCTGCAAGGAGGCATCGAAATTATCCGTGAAATTGACCGTCTCTTTGCGGATATCAGCCAGCATCTCCATGGCGGGGGAAGTCAATCGGGCTTCAGTGTAGCGCATGGCAGCCGGAGGGTCGCCGTCCACGCTGCCAAAGTTTCCCTGGCCCTCCACCAGCAAACAACGCATGGAGAAATCCTGCGCCATGCGCGCCATCGATTCGTAAACCGCCATATCACCATGCGGGTGGTATTTACCCAGCACCTCACCGACGATACGGGCGGATTTCTTATAGGCAGTATCGGGGCGCAGACCCATGTCGAACATGGCATACAGGATACGCCGATGGACTGGCTTGAGACCATCGCGCGCATCTGGCAGGGCACGTGCCACGATAACGCTCATGGCGTAGTCCAGGTAGGCTTGCTGCATGGTTTGATCTATATCGACTGAACGGACGAGACCGACTTCCATAGGGGCTCCCAAATAAATAGAAATTAGTCAATTAGTAAATCAGGTAATTAGGTAATTAGTCAATCAGGTAATTAGTCACTTAGGTAGTTTGGCAATGAGCACTTGGGAGTGCATATTGATGAGTATTCGAGTGAATATTAAGGGTAAACAGGGGAAACGTCAAGCCAATTGGGTTGGGAATGGGATTGTTGTTTGTAGAGACGCCCCGCTGGGGCGTCTCGGTGCAGCCTAACATATAACATTACGATGTTACGAAAGGGAAACGTCAAGCCAATTGGGGGCAGGGTAATGAGGAAAAAAGACACAAAGGGCACGATGGTCACAAATTATCAGGTAGGGAATTGAACCTTTATCGCTCCACAGACCAGTCGCGACTGCGGGTAAAATCGACCCTTGAATTCAAAAGCATTCAATTCATTTTCCTAGAGATTAGCCTGGATGGTTGGGTGTGATTGTATAATCAGAGCAAATTATGGGTGGGCGGAACATCGCCCCTTGTTATGTAACTACTCACCAAGTACGAGATTGGAAGGGTAGGTGGACCAAAAAGGGACAGGATTGCCGTGAATTGAATTGTTCCAAAAAAACAAAAAGAATTCGATTAATCTTGACGATTGTAAAGGATATGTCGGACACAATAACAAGCAAAGGCAGATTGCCACAGGTCGGGAAGGAGCTTCCGACCTTCGCATTGACAGTAATTTTTACTAATTGTCTGATGTTTTGTCCGAAGGTCAGGAAAATTCTGGTGGGATACAGAAAGTACGAATTGATGTCACACCTGTTTGGGAACAGAGTATATCATCATTTTTTACCCCCCACAATTCTTAATTGGTTGGTTGACAAATACTCACCTGGAGAAGCTAACTCACTGTTGAATTGCTTATCCTATTTTATTGCCCCTTGTAATCGTACCAAGAGAGGGTGTAAAGCTAAAGTCGAAGCAGTCTCGCTTGGTCATCTCTCGCCATATATGACTACCTGTATGGCCTAAAAGACCGTAAATTGAATAAATCGCTTCTTTTTCTTTAGCTAAATATCAAACCGGCTCGAATTTAGCGGTGAAGTGCCTTAAGAGCTTACGAGTGGAATTTAACTACATGCCAAATTAACAAAACGCCCAACAGTAGTACTTGGTCAATCTCGGAAGGATTGATTGGGTAATTTCAAGGTCAGTTTGAGTATATTCCTTTGGATTAGCGAAAAGCAACTATGTCGTTAATGTGCCGAAAACTCTAATCTTAAAGAATTGATAAACCCCTTGTGGAAATAGAACATATGTGCTAAAATAGGCTCGTGTCACAAATCCATCTTTGTTGCCGCTCAATTAACCCTTCATTCAATAGGTAATTGCGAACTTCCTTTGGGTATTCGTATACCGTTTTAGGCAAGGGTATTCCATTCTTATGTAAATTATAAGACGCCGCAATTTCTTGTAAAACACTTTCGAGGAATTTACGTGAATTTGAAATTGAGTCATCCCGACCTGTGAGCAATATAATGTTCTTCCGATAAATCTAAAAAATGGACTGTAATATTTTGATTCGCTAGATTTAGTGATGAAATAATAGCCTTGGAATAAACTCCTATAATCCTCCACATCAACAACCCTCCGCAAGATTTTGTAAATAAGTTTGCCCCAGCCTTATTCTTTGTTCCCAAGTCCATGTCTGCGTAGCATTAAATTGTGTTTCTCCAGTATGAATCTTCATAATAAAATCTTGCAACCGGCGTACATCATAACCAGCGAGTGTTTGCCTTGCAGCATTACAGAACCAAGCTTCATACTCTTCACGAAATAGAAAATCATATAACTCTTCACCATCAAATTTTATAAAAAATATATCCCGAGACCTTCTTCATTTCACGTCATTATAGATTAAAACAAACCTCCTAGTAAAGTCAAGAAGAGATGAATTGTTTTCGTTTAGCTCAAATTACTTCTAGCTTTCGATATGCTCATTATTTCTACAAGCTTATAAATTGTGACAGTTCACCGATACAGACCTATGTCATCTGTAGCATATCTTGATATAATCTTCAGCTAAATCCAATAATTTCGTAATATCAATTAAACTCCGAGTTTTTAGCTTTTTTAGTGGTTCTTTCCACGGTTAGGATTTCTGGCCTTGTTATCAATACGGATCATTTACCTTCGCTCAATTCAGTTTTGAATTTTTCGCGATTTCGAATTCCTAGCAATTTGTGGAATAACTGGTTCTTTCTCAGGATGACCTCAAGATACACTTAATCTGAAGAATTCCAATCCACTTCTCTCCATCAACATATTGTTTCTTTACCAATGTATCTTTTGCCTGAAATATGTAGTGATTAGGGTAATGTATCAACTCAATACTAATCCTTAATCATTGCATACCATCATCGGTAACCTGATTTGCTTCCATAACGTTGAGAGCATACTGTCTGAATTGCGATTAGGATAACTCTTGACTCTTTGTAAGCAATAACACCACCATATGACCTACTTGATTGAGAAAAGAATTTTTGTCATCAACTTGGTTCTAGACGAGAAATCCGCGTTCGTGCAAGTCTACAGCCCCCATTTAAGCGCTAGATATCAATTCAGCAATTTCCTGCTGATCACGGATCACACCGGCTCGAATTTAGCGGTGAAGTGGCGCAGGAACTCAGGAGCGTAGGTGAATTTATAGCCGCGCAGGCTGTCTTTTCGGCTGGCTATTCGCGAAACGGTCTCGGCGACATAATCCAGGTGCGCCTGGGTATAAACCCGACGAGGGATGGCCAGGCGCACCAGCTCCAACGCCGGATAAACCATTTCCCCAGATTGGGGATCGAGGTGGGCAAACATGACCGAGCCGATCTCACATGCCCGGATACTGCCTTCACGGTACAGCTCGACGGCAAGCGCCTGCCCGGGGAATTGGGCGGGTGGGATGTGGGGTAAGAAATGCCCGGCATCGATGTAGACGGCATGACCGCCGGGAGGCTCAACGATGGGAACGCCTGCCGCTTGAAGCTTCTCCGCAAGATAGGCCGTCTGACCCAGCTGGTAGGCAAGATAGTCCTCGTCCAGGCCTTCCCACAGACCCGTAGCGATGGCATCCAGGTCGCGCCCGGCCAGCCCGCCGTAGGTCGGAAAGCCCTCGCGCAGGATGAGCTCATTGCAAGCACGCTGGTACAGGCGCTCATCATTCATGCACAGGAAACCGCCGATATTAACGATGGCATCTTTTTTGGCACTCATGGTGCAGCCATCTGCCAGAGTGAACATCTCGCGGGCGATTTCCAAAGTCGATTTATCCGCATACCCGGGCTCGCGCTGCTTGATGAAAAACGCATTTTCGGCGTAACGGCAGGCATCAATGAAAAAGGGGATACCGAATTCATGATAGACCTCAGACACCTGGCGCAGGTTCTCCATGGAGACCGGCTGACCACCCCCGGCGTTGTTGGTGATGGTGATCATCCCCAGGGGAATGTTTTCAACGCCAGTTTGCAGGATAAACTGGCGTAGCTTATGGATATCCAGGTTGCCCTTGAAAGGGAGAATTGCGGATGGATCTTCGGCGGCATCAATCACCAGGTTCACGGGTAAACCGCCACGAGCGCTGATATTGGCAGCGGTGGTATCGAAGTGCATATTTGACGGCACAGATTGACCTTTTCCCACCAGCAAAGCGCAGAGTATATTTTCAGCAGCTCTGCCCTGGTGGGTAGGCACAAAATAATGATAGCCAAAAATGCTTTTTATTGCCCGTTCCAAGCGGAAGAAAGAGCGTGCCCCGGCATACGACTCGTCTCCGGTGATCAACGAGGCCCACTGTTGCTGGCTCATGGCACCCGTGCCTGAGTCGGTGAGCAGGTCGATGAAAATATCTTCTGCCCTGAGACTAAAGATGTTGAAGCCTGCTAACTGTAATGCCCGCTCGCGTTGGACTTTACCAATTAAACGGATGGGTTCAACCATCTTGATGCGGAAAGGCTCGGGGGGATAGGTTGGCATGATGACCTCCTGGTGCCTGACAAGTTTAACATGAAAGTAAGCAAATACCAACGAGTTTAGGTTCGGACAAAAGTTCGGAGATTGCTGAAAAAAAGATGATTTTAAAGGATATATCGGACACAAGGACAAGCAAAGGCAGATTGCCACTCCCTCGCATTGCTCGGGACTAGAGGTCGGGAAGCCGCTTGCTTCGCGGCGCTTGCCAGGGAGCATCCGACCTTCGCAATGACAGTTATTTTTACTAATTGTTCGATGTTTTGTCCGAAGGTGAGAACTATGAGGAAATCGTCTCAGCTTGATGGTTGCCTCGATATGACGGGTATAATCGGGAATTGATGTTTAAAATTATTCGCCGTGTAGTTTCATTGTTACTATTGCTGATTTCAATAGTACTGTTCGTTTGGGCGTCGATTCGAAATCCGCATCAAACTTTAACCCAACCCGTCTCATATGCTGAGACAATAGTCCCACCCAGCACGCAGGGGATAACTTCGACCATAATGGATATGCACCAAGTAGTGTTTGAATGGCCTAGATCCATGCGCATAGGCGATACCGAAGAGATCACATTGATACTTGAGCCGGTTATAGGTGAAAAATCTTCCCAAACACCATCATTAGTCTCTATGGATATTTATAGCATCTACAATATCATGGCTGAAGCCAGATTCGAAGTGGCAGGGGTAACGGTGAACCCGGCTAACTCAATTCGAGAGTCGATGCCCAGCGGACAAACGGTGAAATTCAAATGGCAGATCAGCACAGATCAGGTGGGGAGCTACGACGGGAAGGTGTGGTTATCCCTGAGGCTGCTGCCGTTGGATGGGAGCCAGGCCAGCGAGGTGCCCATTTATATCCGAGAGCTGCGACTGCAGACTAGCAGCCTGTTTGGGATGAACGAAGCGATGGCATATTTCGTGGGAGGAGCAGGGGTGGTATAAGCTTAGGCATCGAGTACGGTGATATGATCAGGTGGAAAAGAAAGAAAACCACAAAGGACGCAAAGGACACGAAGGGTTGAAAGAATAACAAGAAGAACGCAAAGGGCACAAAGAACAATTAGTAAAAACATAATTTACCCCTTTCTAACAGACTACCAATAAAAAGTTAACCAATAGTTTTCCTAATTGGTATAAAAAATATGCTAGAAATTGTTCCATTGGTACTTGGACCCGTAGCAACAAATGCCTACCTGGTGGGGGAGGAAGGCGGACACAGTGCTGTGGTAATCGACCCTGCCTGGGATGGGGAGCTCATCGTCGACGAAGCAAAGCGACGCGGATGGCAGATTGAGCAACTTTGGCTGACCCATGCCCACTTCGACCACATCGGTGGAATCGCGGGAATCGTGAAGAACACGCAACCTGCGCCATCGATCGCCCTTCACCCGGCAGACTTGCCCCTATACTCAGTGCAGGGTGGGGCAGCTTTATTTGGGATGCGGATCGAAGCAGCTCCAGAACCAAGCATATACTTGAAGCACGGCCAAAGCCTGAGTTTTGGAAATTATATTTTTGAAGTAAGGCATTGTCCCGGGCATACGCCCGGGCATGTGGTCTTTTACTGTGCGACAGAAAAGGTAATGTTTTGCGGGGATGTAATCTTTTGGGGCAGCATCGGGAGGACCGACCTACCGGGTGGAGATTATGACACGCTCATACACAGTATCAACTCGCAAATTTTGACCCTGCCAAACGAGACACGCCTGCTTTCGGGTCATGGTGGTGAGACGACAGTCGGCCTAGAACGCAAAGATAACCCGTTCTTATCCTTGTGATGATAAAAAATTAACCACTAAGGACACAAAGGTCACAAAGGATTTTTTATATAAATTTACCTTCGGAGCATTCGCTTAATGTCCTTTGTGGTTATCTTTTACTTGGCATAATCAACGGCGCGGGTCTCACGGATGACAGTAACTTTAATCTGACCGGGATAGTGCATGGTTTCTTCGATATTCTTGGCGATATCACGCGCCAGACGGATCGATTCCAGGTCGTCGATGTCTTCAGGCTTGACGAAGATGCGTACTTCCCGCCCGGCTTGCAAGGCAAAACTCTGGCTGACACCTTTGAATGAGTTCGCCAGGTCTTCCAGTGCCCGCACACGCTGGATGTATTGCTCAAGGCTTTCACGGCGGGCTCCAGGACGAGCACCTGAGATGGCATCAGCAGCCTCGGCAATCGCGGCTTCGACTGATTCCTGCTCAACTTCGTGGTGGTGTGAAGCGATGGCATTGATCACAATAGGGGCTGACACCGTAACGCTTGGCAAAATCAGCTCCGAGCTGGGCATGGGTACCTTCCATATTATGATCCATAGCCTTGCCAAGGTCATGTAACAGTCCGGCAGCTTTCGCAATCTCGACGTTAGCTCCCAATTCTGAAGCAATCACGGCCGATAAACGGGCAACCTCGACAGCGTGATCAAGCTGGTTTTGCCCGTAGGAGGTACGGAATTTAAGTCTCCCGAGCATTTTAGTGATTTCAGGGTGCAATCCAGGAACACCAGCTTCAAAAGCTGCCTGTTCTCCGGCTTCTTCAATGATGTGTTCGACTTCCTTTTGTTCGTTTTTCAGAACCTTTTCAACATGGGCAGGGTGAATACGACCATCCAGAACCAACTTTGCCAGAGAGCGACGGGCAACTTCACGCCGGACGGGATCGAAACATGAGATGGTGACTGCTTCAGGGGTGTCGTCAACGATCACATCTACCCCTGCAGCTTGTTCAAATGCATGGATATTGCGTCCGTTACGACCAATAATGCGACCTTTCATCTCATCGGATGGGATGGTCACCGTGGAAGTGGTAACTTCGCTGACATGATCAGATGCCACGCGTTGAATGGCTGTGGTGATGATCTCTCGTGCGCGGCGGTCACCATCTTCCTGAGCTTCAGCCTCCACCTGGCGGATAATGCGCGCCATATCACCGCGGGCGTCTTTTTCGACCTCGGTCAATAAGAACCTCACGAGCTTCCACCTGGGTCATTTGGGATATGCGTTGCAGCTCGGCCATTTCATCTTCATACATTTTGTCAATATCGTTCGATTTTTTATCGATGGCACTCTGGCGTTTATTCAAAGCAGCTTCACGTTTTTCCTGGCGGTCACTATTGTTATCAAGCTCCTGACGGCGCTTGCTCAACCGGTCTTCTTCACGGTTGATCTCTGTCCGGCGGCGAGTCACTTCTGCGTCTGCTTGCTGGCGGATCTGTAAAGCTTTATCCTTGGCTTGCAAATCTATATTTTTGGCTTTTTCCTCAGCCTCAGTAATGATATTTTCTGACTTTAATTTGAAGCCTGGCATTGGCCTGCCTGGCGATGAAATAATATAACCCGTACCCGATAGCCACCCCAGCGATCAGGGTTACTATTGCAATGATCACGACCGTCCCTGGATTCATGGATTGACCTCACGAAGATTAATATTCGTCAAAGAGATATACCCCATTGGATAATTACTCATCTGCTTGTCCCTGTTTCTCATCCCAGACTCGGTCTACAACTTGCTTGATGATCTCGTACGAGAAGCCTCTGCGAGCCAAATAGCTACCGAGTTTATTACGAAAATCACGCATCTCCAAGCCTTCATAACGGCGGGATTGTTTAATTGCTGCCTGGTAGGCAAGGGCTTCTTCGTTGATACCTTCCAGAGCTTTCTGAATGGCAGTATCGTTCAATACCACGCTGATGCAATTCGTAGGCTAAAGCCCTACGGCTGCGAGGACGAAACTCACTGCGGTTTTCCACCCAATCTTGAGCGAAGCGCTCATCATTTACCAACCCACTACGCTCCAAGCGTTTGAAGACATCATTGATGACATCGGAAGGTACGGCGTGTTTTTCAAGGTTACGCTTCACTTCAGCGCGGGAACGTGGACGGTAATCCAGGAAACGAATCGCCTGAATATATGCCACCTCACGTTCATCATCAGCTTGTAATTTGGCAATCTTGGTTGGGCTTAATTCTTGACCTACCTGCAGCCAGGCTGCAGTGATGCGAGATAACCCGAAGGAAAACGCATTATCGAGGTAAACGTTGACCCGATTAGGGTGATGTTTTTGAACTTTCAGAGCAGTGACTTTACCACCAGCGACACTATCATTCATATAACACTCCAAAATACAAAAGCCGCGCCCTTCCACCTCGGGCTACGGCTATGATAATACGCTGATGAGTTTTATCTGGTGTTCAGTGTCAATATAGGATTGAACTATTCCTCAATCCGTTGTATGGGTATACATCCCAAATCACCCGATCAGGGTGAATCCGGATAGGGAGAGGGCGATAAAAAAAATAACAGTTATTTTGAGAGGGTTTATTTGTATAATCTCAACCTTCACATGTTATATCCAGACTATCCGATTTATCACCAACCTGTTTTGCCTAGTACAGTTATGTTGTATGAACGCAATCCAGGTTATCCAGACACAGAACGTTTCAAGTTTCTCAAGTCAGTTTCAAATCAAAGCCATAGCTGTCAGGAAGATGAGGAATAAAAAAGCCGCGCAGCCTCAGGCATATTGCTGGGACTAGATGGTTGAAGTTATGAAAGGGTGTTCCATTCATCTTCAATGTTAATTTGGAGCCCAGCGGTTGTTAATTACTTTTTACCAGTGGTTTTAACTGCGGTAAAAAGTAGATAATTCAGGTAACGATGCATATATTATACATGAAATCGGATAAATTAGGTGAAATGGCGACTCTGGTTTTCATGTGGGCTTTATCTTAGAAAAGACTTTTTGCTATTGATGAAAATTGAAATAAAACTGAAAATTGGTACTTGTGCAATCGATGGGTTGTGTATATACTCACTTAGTGAGTATGAATCATCGAAGCAACAGTCGTCTATCACCGGAATATGTACTGCTTGGCTTTCTGTATGCAACTCCGAGCCATGGATATGAACTCCACAGGCAATTGAGTCGAGAGTTCGGGAATATCTGGCATGCAAGTCAAAGCCAAACTTATAGCATTTTAAAAAGGCTGGAAGCGCAAGGATATGTCAGCTCCACAAATGTGGAACAAGCCAAACTTCCTGCACGCCAACTTTTGCAGATTACCAATTTGGGAAGAACCCGATTTACTACCTGGCTCATGGAACCCACCAAGAGTAGTGTGCATGCTATCCGGGTTGAGTTCGTAACACGTTTGTACTTCCTCAGCAAATATTACCCTGAAAAAACACAGGAATTAATCCAGTTTCAAATAGATACCGTCAATATTGGACTTGTGAAGCTACATGAAGATACGTCAAAACTACTAAAGAGCCAGATTTTCGAGCGACTGGCACTTGATTTGCGAATAAAGCTGCTGAACTCAGTCATAATCTGGTTAAATGAATGTCAGGTATCACTTGCTTCCGAGCAATCCCTTGGGGTAAATCGTGAGTAAACGGCTCGGAGTTTTCAATTTGATCATTATTCTGTCGCTGACAGGTTGTAGCATGATGGGTATGGGTTTGCAACCTGGCACCGAGGTCAACCAGTCGAAACCTCCTGTGGCTGCAATCAGCTGTGCAATCAACTATTCCAGCTGAACATAACCTGACTGTGTTTGCAGCAGCTTCGTTAACCGGCGCGTTTGAGGAAATTGGTGAGGGATATGAAAACGCAAATCCTGGTGTAAATGTGCACTTCAGTTTCGCGGGCTCACAAATATTACGGATGCAAATAGAACACGGAGCTTACACAGATATATTCGCATCCGCAGACCATGCCAATATGGATAAATTAGTCGCGGATAATCTGATCGAAGCGAACTCATATCAGGATTTTGCCACCAATAAACTGGTAGTCATCCTACCACCCGGGAATCCAGCTGAGGTTCAAACGTTGAAAGATTTAGGCAATCAGCACCTGAAACTGGTCCTAGCAGACCTATCTGTTCCTTCCGGGAACTATGCCCGCCTGGTTCTGACAAAAATGAGCGATGACCCCAATTTTGGCTCAGATTTCAGCCGAAAGGTGCTAGCGAACGTGGTCTCTAATGAGACCGATGTTAAACAGGTGGTTACCAAGGTTGAGTTGGGTGAAGCGGACGCAGGAATCGTCTATGTAAGCGATGCGATGGCTGCACCAGACCTGGGATCCATCTCGATCCCAGATAATTACAATATTATTGCCCAATACCCCATCGCCATACTTAAAAATTCGCATGAGACCGAAGTAGCAAAAGCATTCATCGCTTACATCCTATCACCAGCCGGGCAGGAAGTTTTATCCCGCTGGGGTTTCAGTACGGTTAATCAGTAGATAATGATACCCTTACAACGGATATTTCGCCGCACCACGAAGGATAGTTTACCCGGCTGGGAATTTATCTTCCCAAGTGTAATCCTCATTGCTTTGATTGGATTACCGATCGTGGCACTCATTTGGCGTTCGGCAAACCTGAAAACTTTTTCCTTTGCATTATCCGAGAGCGCACTGAATGCGCTCAGATTAAGCTTGATCACCAGTGTGATTAGCGTGATTATCTCATTGGTGACTGGAGCCCCATTAGCCTATATCCAGGTGCATTGGAAATTTCGCGGTAAGGCAATCCTTGATTTGTTGGTGGACCTACCGGTTGTTTTACCTCCAGCAGTGGCGGGAATTGCGCTGTTACTGGCATTTGGAAGGGAGGGACTTTTCGGCGCGGTATTGAATAATATTGGCATCAGCCTGCCGTTTACAACCTCAGCAGTGGTGATGGCACAGGTTTTTGTCTCAGCACCATTTTTAGTGCGCTCAGCACGGGTGGGTTTTGCGGCAATCGATCCCCAATTGGAGGAAGCGGCCAGGGTGGAAGGTGCAAGTAACTGGCATGTGTTTCGACATATCGGGCTCCCAATGGCAGGCAAGGCATTGCTCACCGGGATCATCCTGAGCTGGACGCGTGCTTTAGGTGAATTCGGGGCAACTTTACTCTTCGCTGGTAACCTAGAAGGAAAGACCCAAACTATGCCACTGGCAATCTACGTGGGGTTTGAGCAAGGGCTTGGGATAGCACTAATCCTATCCATGGTGCTGTTAGTGGTATCCCTGGTTCTGCTGGCAGTGCTTAGACGGCTAGAATTGCAAAGTCAGCAATAAGCAGTGATCCAATACAGAAAACATCGATAAACCTTAATCAAACATTATTCTAAAGAATGCCTTCTCCATTTATGGGGAGGGTAAAATTGGCAGTGTAGCAAGCGTACAATTAATACCAACGAGGAAGCATTTTAGTTACGGGAGGAAAGAGCATGGCCAATGTCACACGCGAAGAAGCACTAGAATACCACCGGTTGGAGGGAAAACCAGGCAAAATATCTGTGGTGCCCACCAAACCCATGGAAACCCAGCGAGATCTCAGCCTGGCATATACACCAGGGGTAGCTGTGCCAGTACTGGAAATTGAAAAGGATCCGGAGCTGGCTTACGAATATACATCCAAAGGTAATTTGGTGGCGGTGATCACAAACGGCACAGCCATCCTTGGCCTGGGTGACCGGGGAGCGTTAGCCTCGAAACCGGTCATGGAGGGGAAGGGAGTGCTGTTCAAGCGCTTTGCGGATGTGGATGTGTTTGATATCGAAGTTAATTCGCACGACCCTGAAGTGATCATTCAAGCCGCGGCAGCGATTTCACCTACTTTCGGTGGCATCAACCTGGAGGATATCAAAGCACCGGAATGCTTTTATATTGAAGAAACTCTAAAAGACATGCTGGACATACCGGTTTTCCATGATGATCAGCACGGTACGGCAATCATCTCGGGAGCAGCCCTGGTAAACGGATTAGAGGTGATCGGCAAGAAACTGGCTGAAGTACATATCACCATATCTGGTGCGGGAGCATCTGCTATTTCTTGCGCTGAGCTGATGATCCGCTTAGGTGCGCGGCGGGAGAACATCATGTTAGTGGATACTCGGGGTGTAGTCTTCAAAGGTCGGACGGAAGGGATGAATAAGTACAAGGAGCGATTGGCAAATGACACAGATAAACGCACCCTGGCTGAAGCTGTGAGAGAGGCAGATGTTTTTTATGGGCTCTCGATCGCGGATATCCTTACTCCTGAAATGGTAAGGACTATGGCTGAGAGTCCATTGATATTTGCGATGGCAAACCCAGACCCGGAAATCAAGTATGAGCTGGCAAGGGAGGCTCGTCCCGATGCCATTGTTGCCACCGGGCGTTCGGATTATCCCAACCAGATTAATAATGTATTGGGTTTCCCATATATCTTTCGCGGAGCGCTGGACGTTAGAGCAAAAGCGATCAACGAAGAAATGAAGGTAGCAGCCTCGCAATCGCTAGCCGCGCTTACCAAGGAAGATGTGCCGGATAGCGTCTTGAGGGCATATGGGTTGGAATCTTTAAAGTTCGGTCCAGACTACATCATTCCGAAACCACTAGACCCACGTGTGCTGCTATGGGAGTCGCCTGCGGTTGCCCGAGCTGCGATGGAGACGGGTGTGGCTCGCAAGTCGATCGATTTGCAGGAATACCGACAACAACTAGCATACCGGCAAGGGTTTGGAGAGCAAGTTCGATATTACATCCTGAATAAAGCCAAGGCAGCATCACCGAAAAAGCGGATTGTATTCGCAGAAGGAGAAGAAGCGAAGATCATCCGGGCAGCTGCACAGATCCTGGATGAGGGAATTGGGATCCCGATCCTGGTAGGGAGGGAATGGGTGATCCGTGAGAAACTCCAGGCTCTTGGATTGGATGATGATATGCTGATTGTGGACCCTGAAAACTACCCTCGCTTTGAAACCTATGCAGAGGAATACAGCAAGTTACGCAATCGCAAAGGTGTTACCATCTGGCATGCCCGGCGCAGAATATTAGAGCCCAACGTGTTCACTGCCATGATGGTAAAAATGGGCGATGCGGATGCTTCGGTATCAGGTTTAACCTTCGATTATCCAGATGTGATCCGCCCGGCGCTGCGTATTCACCACACGCAACCAGGCAAGCGCATCGCAGCCGGGGTGTATATCATGATTGTAGGCAGGCGGACATATCTCTTTACGGACGCAACGGTAAATATTGACCCAAGTGCGGAGGATCTGGCAGATATCGCTTTCTTGGTGGCTGATTTTGCCCGACAACTGCAGATTGAACCGCGGGTAGCCTTGCTTTCATTTTCTAATTTCGGCAGCACACCGCACCCATTATCGGAGAAGGTTCAACGAGCGGTGGAACTGATCAAGGCACGAGGAGCAGACTTCCCGGTAGATGGTGAAATGCAGGCAGACACTGCAGTAGTGCCTGAACTGATCGAACAACGCTACCCGTTCAGCCAGGTGCGGGATGCTAACGTGCTGGTATTCCCTTCGCTCGAAGCAGCTAATATTGCCTATAAGCTGCTGGCAAGGCTGGGGAACGCCCAGGCGATCGGACCGATTTTACTCGGGATTGGTGCGCCGATACACGTGTTGCAGACCGGGGATGATGTTAAGAATATTGTGAATATTGCCGCAGTGGCGGTGATGGATTCTGCCAGCAGGTAAAGGTAGAGATATAAAGCCTTTAGCTATTATTTAGGATCAGAGAGATAGTCGAATATGGTGAGTATTCATATCTACCTTGATCTGAAAAAAATATCATATCCAAAATGGCCCCTTCCTTCCCCCCAGAACCAGGGGGGCAAGGCCTCCCCCGATTACAGGATGGGAATTAGGGGAGGAATAGAGCAATGAATCAGTGCTCCACCGAAAAACAATGTGGACATCGTAATGACATATTTTTCTTCAATACGAATACCGAACGACTAAATTTATAAGCTGAAATACCTGGTGAATCCGGGCTGCCAATCGAGGGGGGTATATTCGCCAGTGGCTTTTTCTTGAGTGTATTTTCCGTGAAATTTACCGCTCGAGATGTGCTGCAAGGCGTCGATCAAGAAATCCACTTCCTGGCGGGTGTTGTACAAGCCAAAGGAGAGGCGGATCAAGCCCGGCATCTCGGATTTATCTCCGTCCATCATGCGCCTGCGCACTTCAATTGCTTCTTCATTACTCAAACCTAATAAATGAAGGATATACGGATGAGCGCAGAAACATCCGCTGCGTACTCCAATTCCGTATTCATATCCCAAGACTGCGGCAGCCAGGAAATGATTAACCTGCTCAATCTGGAGAGGGATCACCCCCAGACGTTCAATGGAAGTTGATGGGTCGGTATCTCCAAATACCTTGATGCCATCAAAGGATGCCAGCTTTTCAAGGGTATAGTGGGTAAGGTCGACTTCATGCCGAGCTACATTCTCCATTCCAACAGTATTCAACTGGCGGATGGCAGCTGCCAAGGCAACCGCTCCCACGACATTCGGGCTGCCAGCCTCATCCCGCTCGGGTGGGGTGGTCCAGAGCACACTATCCAGCGTGACGATCTCTACTGTGCCACCGCCGGTCATATCAGGATCACCTTGCTCGAAAACGTCCTTGCGCCCGATGAGGGCTCCGGTGCCGAAGGGGGCATACATTTTATGGGCAGAAATACTGATGAAGTCGAGGTGGGCAGGATCATTCAGCGGGAGCATGTCAATCTTGCGATGAGGGGCGAGTTGAGCACAGTCCACCATGAACATTGCACCAACAGAATGAGCCTTCTCTGCCAGGCGATGAATGGGGGTGATGTACCCGGTTACATTACTGGCACCGGTGAGCGTTACCAGGGCAATCTGATCGGCATGCTTTGCCAGTTGCGCATCAAAATCATCTTCATCCATGCATCCATCGGGTGTGAGACGAACGTGAATCACCTGCGTGGCAGCCCGCCAGGGCAGGTCATTGGAATGATGTTCCATCCCAGTAGTGAGCACGAGGTTGCGTTTGCCATCCAAGGGCAGACGCCGGGCAAGTTTATTGATGGCTTCAGTGGTGTTCTTCCCGAAGATACAGGTGTAATCTTCGGTATTTGCACCTACGAAATCCATCACTATCTGGCGAGATTGTTCATAAGCGTAGGTGGAAAGTTGGCTCTTGTAACCTGAGCCACGGTGGACGCTGCTGTAATAAACTAAAAAGTCGTCCACGGCTTTTTGGACGGCTTTCATGGGAGGGGTTGAGGCAGCGTTATCGAGATTGGTATAACAGCGTTGGGTGCCATCTAATAATGGAATCAGAGCCTCTAAACCGATGAAGAGGGGACGATAATTCGTGTTAAGGGGATTGGACATTAGGATTTCCTGTAAATAGCAAATTCATATTAAATTGGTATTAAAAATCCTTGATTTATTTAATATTCTATACTATACTGTGGGTAATTGTGTTGTTAAGTGGGTAATAGTGGGAGCGCCGGATATTCCGGCGTTTCGTCTAAAAAAGGGATAACTAGAACATATGTTTTTGGGTGAGTACCGACACAGCATTGACAACAAAGACCGCCTAACTGTACCGGTTCGTTACCGCGAGTTAATGGATGAAGGTGCATATATCTTGCGCGGTTTTGACCGGAACTTAATGGTATTGACTACAAAAGCATTTGAAGCAGCCTCACATCGCCTTGATCAGATGAGCTTAACTGATCCACTGGCGCGAGATTTACGCAGGTTGATTTTCGGTTCTGCCTCACGTCTGGAGATCGATAAAGTTGGACGAATATTGATCCCAGATTTCCTGTGCCAGAAAGTTGGCTTAACCTGTGACCACGATGCGGTCTTGGTAGGCCAGGGCAGTTATTTCGAGGTCTGGTCGACCGATGAATGGGCTCACCAGCAGAAAGCGTTGGATGAAGCTGAGGCGAATACCGAGCGTTTTAAGGTTCTGGATTTATCCACCAGCTCTGGCTAACTGGTGCGTAAAAAATTGGCCTCCAAACAATTGAACAACTGATTTACCAGGTGATGACACACCTACCTGTTCTTTACAATGAAATTATACACGCGATGCAACCTAAGCGGGGAGGGCTGTTCGTGGATGGCACCGTTGGCGCTGGAGGGCATGCCTGGGGAATGCTTCAGGCAAGCAACCCAAATGGCCAGCTTCTGGGCCTGGATGTAGATCCCGAGGCACTCGAACTGGCGAGAGAAAAGCTGGCGGAGTTTGGTGACCGAGTTAACCTCGTTCGAGCATCCTACACAGCCTTGCTAAAGCAGCTGGAAGCATTGAAGTGGCGCCAAGTGGATGGAATCCTGTTAGACCTTGGATTGTCATCCATGCAGCTGGACACGCCAGATAGAGGTTTTTCTTTCCAAACGGAAGCACCCCTGGATATGCGTTTTGACCCGGATGGAAAAACAAGTGCAGCAGATCTGGTGAATCTGCTGGATGAGGTCGAGCTGGCGAACCTGGTGTACCGCTATGGAGAGGAACACCGGTCAAGACAGGTAGCGCGGGCCATTGTAAATGCCAGACCTATCCGCACAACTATCCAGCTGGCAAATGTGGTGGCGAAAGTGACGAGTGGTGGGAAGAGTGGAATCCACCCAGCCACACGCACTTTCCAGGCCTTGCGCATCGCAGTGAACGGCGAGCTGGAAACTCTGGAGAATGTATTGCCCCAGACGATTGAGGCTCTTAAACCGGGAGGCCGGTTGGCAATCATCTCGTTCCATTCGCTGGAAGACCGCATCGTCAAGCAGTTCATGCGCAGAGAAAGCAAGGATTGTATCTGCCCACCCCGCCAACCTGCCTGTACATGTGGTCATAAGGCAACCTTGCGGGAAATCAACAGAAAGCCAATCCGCCCGCAGGAGGAAGAAATTCGGAGTAATGCTCGGTCCCGCAGTGCCCGGTTACGGGTGGCGGAAAGGATAGAAGAAAAAACTTAGTGAAAATGGCATAAGACTTGCAAGCCTGCACTAGAAACCCGTTTCCTTTTGATGATAGTTGTTGATCCAAGGACGAATAAATTAACAATGTAACAAGTTAAATTATCAAAGGTGGACGGGTTTTTAGATAGGTAGAAGATATGAATGACATACACCAACTAACTCATGCTTACTCACAAGCGCCCTGGCGAAAGCAGATGTATATGATCGGGGTGATTTTATTGTTTTTAGTCTGTACAGCCATAGTCGCTGGGATCTACCTAAACGTCACGGCGCGTGCAGCGGCCGTCGGCAGACAAATTCAAGAGATGCAGGTGCGCGTTTACGGCTACCACTACCTGACCAGCGATGGTGGAGAGGCGTACGTGCCCATTGAAGAATTGGAGCAGAAAATAGCCAACCTCAACAGCCAGTTGGCATATTTGACTTCATATTCCAATATGCAGGAACGGGTAAAGGAGATTAATTTAACCCCGATTGCAGCAGACCATATCGAGTATATCGAAGTTCCTGGTTATGTTGATAGGCAAACAACGTCACTTGCACCGCCACCCAAGCCTGTGGTGGTGAACGCATCTGTCATCGACCCACAATTCAAAGAATCATTATTCGAATGGATCACAGTCCAGGTGCGGAAAACTGCAAATTTATTCAGTGAGGCGATGCCATGAGCCGATATATGGCAGACCAGGCTGTCCCGGCGGGGCGTGTACGGCGGAAGCTACCCGTGCGGGAGAACCCTGAAACCAAATATACATCCAGTGAAAAGGCCGGTCAGACTCTGACCGGTTGGCGATTTAATTTATTGGGAATCCTGTTTTTGTTAGCTGGGGTAATGATCATCATCCAGCTGTTCAGATTGCAGTTCAGCCCTGAGCGGGCTGAGTTCGTGACCCAAGGGGATCTTTATAATCGAACATTACACATTTTTTACCCACCACGGGGTGATATCTATGATCGCTGGGGCCGTCTCCTAGCAGGCAGCACGCTGGTGTACGAAATCGGTGTGCAGGTGGATAACGTTGATAATCCTGACTCCATTGCGTTTGCATTGAGCAAAGTGCTGGCAAACCATGAAGAATATAACTATGCCGGCTACTCGGATGAAATCTTCGCGGTCATCCACCAGGCACAAATCTCCCAAACTGCATATGTCCAGGTGGCTGATTTTGTCACTCCGGATGAGCTGACCCAGCTACAAGATTGGGCTCGGAATTATGCCAACCTACCGGATGTGGACTATGGGGAAACCGGGCGACCCAGCCTAAATGGATTGGTTTACCGCCCACGATTGCAGCGTTATTACCCTGAGAACGAGCTTGGATCAAACATCCTCGGCTTCGTTAACCGTGAAGGGACCGGGATGTTTGGAGTGGAGTCTGAATTTAATGATTTACTTGCAGGTGCTCCCCAATCGGTGTGGATGACGTTGGATCCTTATGAGGTCACCGAAATTCCCCAACTGAAAGCTGGGGCAGACATCGTGCTGACCATCGACCGCGAAATCCAGGCTGCAGCCGAAGAAGTTCTCAACACAGGGTTAGAAGAGAGCGGGGCGGACGGTGGGGTGATCCTGGTGATGGATCCCAATACGGGTGAGATGCTGGCAATTGCCACGACACCACGTTTGAACCCGAATGAATATTGGAAATATGCCGATGTTTTCACCGATAGCACACCCTACAATCGAGCTGTCAGCCAGACTTACGAACCTGGATCGGTGTTCAAAGTATTAACCATGGCGACTGGCCTGGATACTGGGGCAGTTACTCCGGATACACAATTCGTGGATACGGGCTCAATCCAGATTGGTGGCATTACGATCCACAACTGGGATTGGGGTGCTTGGGGTCCACAGAATATGCAGGGTTGCATGGCCCATTCGCTTAACGTCTGCCTGACCTGGGTCGCAACCCAAATAGGGGCTGGGCCGTTTTACCAATACATGCAGAATTTTGGCCTTGGACGTGTGACCGGGATTGATCTGGCGGGAGAAGCCGCAGGAAGATTAAAACTACCGGGTGATACGGACTGGTACGAAGCTGAGCTGGGCACAAATTCCTTCGGCCAAGGTGTTGCAGTGACTCCCATCCAAATGGTCATGGCAATTTCATCTGTCGCGAATGCAAAAGGGGAGATGATGATGCCGCACGTGATGCGCTCCATGGTTCGGGAAGGGTTCCAATACACTCCAACCCCACAAATTGTTGGGCAACCAATATCAGCAGAAACTGCACGCCATCTGACTGAACTGTTAGCACTTTCGCTAGAATCCGAATCATCGGATGCCCTGATTGAAGGGTATCGAGTGGCAGGCAAGACCGGTACAGCAGAAGTGGCCACTCCAACAGGATATTCAAGCGAACAAACAAATGCATCCTTCGTTGGATGGGGACCGGTAAGCCATCCACGTTTCCTGGTGTACGTATGGCTTGAAAAGCCAGAGAGCTCTCCCTGGGGTTCGGTCGTAGCTGCTCCAGTGTTCAGGCAAATGGTAGAACGTCTGGTGGTGTTAATGGATATCCCACCAGATGGAGTTCTTGAAGGTCATTAGAGGAATTACTTGTGATTTTACTGGCTGATGTGCTTGAAGCTTTAACAGGAATACGCCTCTCGCTGGCGACTATGGCGATCACCGGGGCGGAGATTGATTCACGCCAGATCATTGCGGGGTCTTTATTTGTTGCCCTACCCGGAGAGCACCATGATGGGCATGATTTCGTCGGTGAAGCATTTGACGCTGGAGCTGGGTATGCGTTTGTTCAGCGTGATTTGAGCAGCCAATTTAATACTTTGGATTTGCGTGATGTAATGCAACCTGATGAACTGGGCGAGCGCCTGGGCAAGCTCGAGGGACCTGTCTGTATTCGAGTGGATGATCCGCTCAAAGCCTTGCAGCAGGTAGCGAAATTCTGGCGAAGCAAATTGGATGTGAAAGTGATCGGCATTACCGGGAGTGTTGGCAAATCTACCACGAAAGAAGTTGTGGCTGAAGTATTAAGCCAGCGCTATTGTACATTGAAAAATAAAGGCAACCTGAATAACGAAATTGGGCTTCCCCTTACCATGTTCAACCTGACCGAACAACATGAACGGGCAGTGCTGGAAATGGGATTTTATGTTCCAGGCGAGATTGCATTTCTCTGTGACATAGCGTCACCCCATATTGGTGTGTTAACCAATATCGGCACGGTACATGCTTCACGAGCAGGCTCACAGGCAGAAATTGCCCGTGGAAAATCAGAGTTGGTGGAAGCACTGCCCGAAGATGGCTATGCCATCCTAAATTACGATGATCAACTGGTAAAAAAGATGGCGGATCAGACCCATGCGCATGTCTTTTTCTATGGTATGGACAGTGCAGCAGACTTGTGGGCAGACAATGTTGAAAGCCTTGGACTGGAAGGGATACGATTTCTCCTGCATTACCAGCAGGAAAAGAACCGCCCGGCTGAAGTCTTACAACTGCGGGTGCCGTTAATCGGAAGACACTCGGTTCAAACTGTGCTACGGGCAGCTGCAGTAGGCTTGGTGGATGGGTTGACCTGGCAAGAGATTGTCAGTGGCTTGCGGTCTGCAAGTACTGAGCTGCGCTTGATTGCAGTTAGGACGAGCAGCGGTGCTTTAGTCCTGGATGATACCTATAATGCAACCCCCGAATCCATGTTGGCAGCGCTCAACCTTTTAAACGATTTGGAAGGACATAAGGTGGCTGTGCTCGGGGATATGCTCGAGCTGGGTCAATATGAGCAATTCGGCCATCAGATGGTGGGTATCAGGGCTGCAGAAGTGGCGGATGTGTTGGTGACATTGGGTGAGCGTGGACGGATGATTGCGAATGCCGCCCTGGAAGCGGGGTTGTCCGGAGAAAAAGTCGTAATCCTGGATGATGCAGAGCAGGCTATCCGATACCTGCTTCAGAATTTAAAGTCCGAAGACGTGGTTTTGGTAAAAGGCTCGAATTTGATGAGAATGGATCGCATCGTTACAGCAGTAGAGGTCCAATTATGAGAGAGAGCGCGTATGCCCTGGCTCTGGCAGGCTTTTCGTTCATGTTGACTGTCATCTGGGGTGAACCGTTACTGCGCATTTTACGCCACCTAAAAATTGGTGAATCCATCCGTGTAGATGGCCCACAACGCCACGTTTCAAAATCCGGGACACCCACATTAGGAGGCGTGCTATTCATCCTACCTGTTTTGCTGATCACATTGTTATTCAATGCAGCTTCTCTCATTGGATTCACCATCCTTGGTCGATCAATCTTCCTACCAATGGGAACAATGATCGTCTTTGGCTTATTGGGGTCAATCGATGACTGGAAGAAACTGCGGGGTAAGCGTGCGGATGAGCGAGGAATGCGGGCAAGGACAAAATTCCTGATCCAGGTCATATTCGGTGTCATTATCGCCTTCGGTCTTCAGTATATATTGCAAGCGCCCGAATTATTCCTGCCCTGGATGAATCTCGAGTTTTCGCTTGGAATTTGGTATGTACCAATAGCGACCATTCTCATCGTCGGATTCTCCAATGCAGTTAATTTCACTGACGGATTGGATGGATTGGCAGGTTTGATCTCTGCCACCTGTTTTGCGGCGTTTGGAATGATCGCCTTATTGCAGGGGCAATGGTTCCTGGCGCGCTTCTGTTTCACCTTGGTGGGCGCCTTGTTCGGTTTCTTGTGGTTCAACGTCCACCCGGCTCAATTGATCATGGGTGATATCGGCGCCTTGCCACTGGGTGCGACCCTGGCAGTGGTGGCATTGATGACTGGCCAATGGATCCTATTACCGATCATCGCGGTCATCCCATTGAGTGAGATGGTGAGTGTGATCGTACAGGTATCTTATTTTAAATATACCCATGGGAAGCGTTTATTCAAAATGTCGCCTCTGCACCACCATTTTGAGCTTCTTGGATGGAGTGAGACACAAGTTGTACAGAGATTTTGGCTGATTGGTTTATTAGCCGCCATCATCGGTGCGGCCATTGCGATTGGATGATTGTGAGAAGCAGAATGATCGATTGGAAGGATAAGCAAGTGGTTGTCATCGGAGCTGCCAGGCAGGGGATTGCCCTGGGGCGGTTCCTGGCATTGCACGGTGCGCATGTAGTGATGAATGATCAGAAAACATCCGACCAGCTCGAGGCAGCTCGATCATCCTTGAAGGATCTTGATCAGGCAAGCGGTTCTAAGATTGAATGGGTGATAGGAAGTCACCCTATGTCATTGTTGAACAAAGCTGAGATGGTGTTTGTATCCGGCGGTGTGCCATTGACCCTACCACTCATTCAAGAGGCACAACAAAGGGGTATTCCGCTCAGCAATGATACCCAGTTATTTCTCGAGGAATGTCCATGCCGAACGATCGGGATCACAGGCTCAGCCGGAAAGACAACCACAACCAGCCTAGTAGGGAAGATCGCCGAAACCGCAATAATGTCTGGTAAAAACTCAGTTAAGTATCGAAAAGCCTGGTTAGGTGGCAATATCGGTTCACCTTTATTGTCTGTGGTGGATCAGATGGCTTCGGATGACCTGGCGGTACTCGAGATTTCCAGTTTTCAATTGGAGCTTATGACCAGGTCGGTCAACATTGCCTGTGTACTGAATATCACTCCCAACCACCTGGACCGGCACGCCTCGATGGCGGCATATATAACGGCTAAGAGCCGATTATTAGATTACCAGACCCAAAATGATGTTGCGATACTTGGGAGAGATGACCCTGGTGCCTGGAATCTGCTCGAGAAAGTGCGAGGGGTTAAAAGTTCATTCGGTAAACAGGTACCAACCTCTGGAATGCAGGGAACTTTTATCGAAGATGGGTGGGTGTGTTTGTGGGATGGAAAGGCTGCAACACGGGTGATAAGACAGTCGGAAATCCCATTACGAGGTTGGCATAATGTGGAAAACGTATTGGCAGCATTGGCAGTGAGCCAGGCTACCGGGTTACCAGCCAAAGCAATGCGAGAAGCGATCATCGCGTTTACTGGTGTAGCACACCGGCTGGAATGGGTGCAATCCTGGAAGGGCTCCGATTGGTACAACGATTCGATTGCCACTGCTCCGGAACGGGTGATGGCGGCAATCGAATCCTTTGATACACCAGCAGATAATCGGCGACCGATTGTACTTCTGGCTGGAGGACGGGATAAAAACTTGCCTTGGGATGGGCTGGCAGAATTGATCCACACAAGAGTGGAGCATTTAATTTTATTCGGTGAAGCGGCTAATAAGATCGCTAGTTCGGTTGGTAGCACGAAAAGCGGATCACTACCTGTTTCGATTGAGATTTATCCAGGTTTGGAACAAGCAGTTAAGGCTGCAGCACGGGTAGTAGAACCAGGTGATATCGTTCTACTCTCACCTGGCGGCACGAGCTTTGATGAATTCCGCGATTTCGAGGATCGCGGGGAGGCTTTTAAACGATGGGTGTTGAATCTTTCGTGCATGTGAAAGGCAGTGAACCGGTGATGGCGCGGATGAAGGTTAAGACCCGTCGTCCAGCACGTCTGGGGATCGATGTGCCATTATTACTGGTAGTCATTTCGCTTATGTTGTTTGGAATGCTGATGGTGTACTCAGCAAGTGCAGATTATTCATACCAGGTATATGGATCGCCATCCTATATTTTTTTACGCCAGCTGCGCTGGTTGGGATTAGGCAGCTTTGCGATGATCGTGCTTGCCTTCGTTGACTATCACCTGTGGAAGAAACTCGCCTTGCTCCTGATGGGCGTCACAATATTTGCATTGGTCGCAGTGCTCATTATTCAAGATACACGCTTAGGGTCGGTGCGCAGTTTGTTCCGTGGTTCCATACAGCCTTCGGAATTGGCGAAATTTGGAATTGTTATTTACCTTTCGGTATGGCTGCATAACCGGCGTGACATGCTTAAATCCATATACCTGGCATTGTTGCCTTTGGCTGTGATCATGGGAGTGGTAGGGGGGTTGATCGCTATGCAGCCGGATTTGAGTGCTGTGATCACGATTGGTTTATTAGGCACACTGATGTTTTTCCTGGCGGGGGGCTCGCTTAAGCATTTCCTTTATATGATGGCGATCGGCATCCTGGTTGGTGTAATCGTCATGAAATCGGGATTTTTCCCAACCGGACCTGACCGGATGAATAGCTACCTGGCAGGGCTTAAAGATCCACTACAGTACTCAGAGCATGTGCGTCGATCATTGGAAGCATTCATGCGCGGCGGTTGGGTTGGAGTGGGTATTGGTAAATCACAAACCAAGCTGAACGGACTCCCATTTCCGCATACCGATAGTGTCTTTGCGGTGGTGGGAGAGGAGACGGGTGTGTTAGGAGCAGGCTTGCTGGTCATCTTATTTATGGTGTTCTTGTGGCGTGGTTGGGTGATCGCGCGTAAGGCACCAGATGGATTGGGAATGCTTTTATGCGGAGGATTATCTTTTTGGATTGCACTGGAAGCACTGATAAACATGCTGGTGATGGTGGGTTTGTTGCCATTTGCAGGTAATGCCCTGCCATTTATCAGCTCAGGTGGGTCCAACCTAATGGTAGTGTTGGCTTCCATTGGGATCATCCTGAACATATCTCGAATGTCTGAAAAACCAAAACCACGAGAGGAAAAGGGAAGCAATGCGGTTGTTAATTTGCGCAGGGGGGACAGGCGGCGGCGTGTATCCAGCCCTGTCGGTCCTCAAGCAGCTGATGAACCTGAAGCCTGAAGAGAAGCAAGATTCTCAGGCTGAGACCAGCTCGACTTCCCCAGGAGAGGTGCAAGTGTTATGGGTGGGGGGCAGTGGAGGCATGGAGGCTGATCTTGTAAAGCGGGAAGGTCTTCGATTTGAGGCCATCCCGGCTGCAGGTTTGCATGGGGTAGGTGCGCGGGCTTTGCCCGGAAATTTGTGGAAGCTGGGCAAAGGATTTTTCTCGTCCAGACGCATCCTACGCAAGTTTCGACCTGAGGTTTTGTTATTTACAGGTGGTTTTGTGGGAGTGCCAATGGCACTGGCAGCCCGCATTTCCGGACAGTGCAAGAGCCTGCTATATGTTCCGGATATTGAGCCCAGCCTGGCATTGAAGACGATTGCCAAATTCAGTGACTGCATCGCAATGACGGTGGAAGAATCAGGTGCTTTCTTTCCAAAACAGCCTAATAAAGTGGTCACGGGCTATCCACTGCGACCGGGTCTTGACGAGTGGACGATCAGCCAGGCACGCAGCTGTTTTGCGCTCCAAGAAGAATTACCGGTCTTGTTGGTGTTCGGCGGAAGTAAAGGCGCACGATCTATCAACCAGGCGCTGGTAAGTGCATTACCAGAATTGCTCCAAGAAATGCAGGTGATCCATATTACCGGCAAATTGGATTGGCAGATGATGGAACAAACCCGGGCAGGTCTCCCCACAGAACAGTTAAATCGCTACCGACCATACCCGTACCTATATGATGAAATCGGAGCGGCGATGAAGCTGGCAGATTTAGCCATCACACGTGCAGGAGCCTCCATCCTGGGTGAGCTGCCATTATTTGGGTTGCCGGCCATCCTGGTGCCGTATCCATATGCCTGGCGATACCAACGAGTGAATGCCAGTTTTTTGGTGAAGCGAGGCGCAGCAGTGGTAATCGAAGATGTTCAATTGGTTGAACAAATCGTGCCGAAAGTGCGCGAATTAATGGCAGATCATGCCAAACGTGAAAAAATGTCACAGAATATGAAATCACTGGCGAAGCCCGATGCTGCTGCCAGCATTGCCAGCCTGGTAATCAGCCTGGCAAAATCAACTCAATCCGGCTCTGTAAATGTTCCCAATCCGGCTGATTAGGAGCAACAAATGGTCTATCTAAATTTTATTTTCATTTGTTTTGTGATCTTATTTGCAATCATTGGTGCCATGCGTGGTTGGGCCAAGGAGATGATGGTGACAGCCAGTGCGGTCTTGGCCTTGTTCATCATCACTGTGCTTGAGACTTACGTAAAAGGCGTATCCCAAACCTTTGCTGTAGCGGGGTCAACAGCTCAATTTTGGATGAGGGTGACAATCGTCATCTTGCTGACATTTTTCGGATACCAAACCCCAAATCTACCCAGGATCGGTGGTGAGCGATTTGCACGCGAGCGATTGCAAGATTCGATGTTGGGTATTTTCCTGGGTGCATTGAACGGCTATCTGATTGTCGGCTCGATTTGGTATTTCCTGTCGCAAGCCAATTACCAGGCGATCTCTTATATCATTCCTCCTGACCCGACCACCATCCCAGGGCAGGCAGCTATCAAGCTGCTTGCATGGATGGCACCCGCCTGGCTGGGAGTGCCGTTTATATATTTCGCCATCGCATTGTCGTTCATTTTTGTGATTGTGGTCTTTTTATGACAAAAGGAAAGTCGGTGCATTTCATCGGGATTGGAGGGACAGGCCTGTCAGCCATTGCACGGGTGCTGCTGGAAAGCGGCTACCATGTGACTGGTTCTGACCGCACATTGTCTCCTCTGGCAAAAAGCCTTCAAGAAAAAGGCGTGCGGGTTGATATTGGCCACCGTGCAGAAAATATTGAAGGTGCCCAGGTGGTAGTCCGTTCATCTGCAGTTCCTGATGAAAATGTGGAAGTACTGGCGGCTCAAACAAAAGGCATCCCAGTGCTCAAGCGAAGTGAATTTCTCTCCAGCTTAATGGAAGGGTATTTTGGGATAGCCGTGGCAGGAACGCATGGAAAGACGACCACGACAGCCATGATAGCCTGGATGCTTACCTGCCTGAAGCAAGATCCAACGTATATTGCCGGGGGTGTGCTTAAAAATACCGGTACGAATGCACATGCAGGGAAGGGACGGACATTTGTTATCGAGGCCGATGAATACGACCATATGTTCCTCGGATTGAAGCCGAAATTAGCCGTAATCACCAACATTGAGCATGACCACCCGGATTGTTATCCCAGCGAAGATGATTTCTTTAATGCTTTCGATGAATTCGCATCGCAGGTGGGTAGTGATGGGACGTTGATGGTGTGTGCGAATGATCAAAACGCAGTGCGATTGGGACGCATCGCTAGCAAGCGTGGCCAAAGAGTATTTTCATATGCGATAGATAATGCGAATGACCGTAATGTTCACCCTCCAGCCGATTATGTAGCTGAGGCACTTACTCCCAACCAATTGGGTGGGATGAGCTTCGATATGATGTGTACACTGACGAAAAATAAATTTGAGCATTATCCGCAAGTGAACCTGCAGGTACCGGGCGAACATAATGTTCAGAATGCGCTGGCAACGTTGGCGGTAGCCCACCAAATGCAGCTTTCAGTCGACCAGGCTAGCAAAGCACTCTCCCAATATCTTGGAACGGGACGCAGGTTCGAAGTGCGTGGAGTGATCAATGGCATCACTGTGATCGATGATTATGCTCACCACCCCACGGAGATCAGGGCGACGTTATCCGCAGCACGCTTACGCTACCCTGATAGTGGATTATGGGTGGTATGGCAGCCGCATACATACTCACGCACCCGTTTGTTATTCAACGCTTTCGTAAATGCTTTTGAGCAAGCAGATCATGTGATCGTAACTGAAGTATATGCGGCGCGAGAGAAGCAGCCCGAGGATGGATTTTCCTCCCAGCAAGTCGTGGCATCCATAACTCATCCAGATGCACAGTATCTCTCAGATTTTTCGTCCATCGCTTCCCACCTGAGCCAGCGAATGGTACCAGGTGATGTTTTGATCGTCCTATCTGCAGGTGATGCTGACCTGATCAGCACAATGGTGGAGGCTTTATTGAAGGAAAGGAGTAAGAAACATGACTAACTCTGTTGCAAGCGTAAGGACAAGTTATTACCCATCGGTAAAAAGCAAACGCGATTACGATCCAGATTTGGAGCCTTTCGCCTCATTATTTGTAAAACCGATAAGTAACAATAAGTGCGCATTTTCAAGAAAAGAGCTCGAGGTGATGTGCAAAGACCCAATGCATTCACCCAGGCTGATTGTTTACCTGATCGAATTTATAAAGAATATGTAATTGAAGGAAGATTGTGACGATTTCTACAGCTCAGCTCAAGTTGTTGCGAAACACATTCGGCACGCATGTGCAGGAAAATGTATCCATGAAGCGGTACACTGCAGCGCGCATCGGTGGAAAAGCGGATATTTTGATCAGTGTCGAGACATCGGCTGAGCTAGCACAGGTCACGAGATATTGTTGGGAGCAAGACGTCCCGTACATCATATTGGGAAGTGGCTCGAATGTATTGGTATCCGAGGCAGGTGTGAGGCAGGTAGTGGTGCTAAATCGTGCCAAGAAAATTATCTTCAACCCTCACTCTCAACCTGCTACCGTGTGGGCTGAATCGGGGGCTAATTTTGGTGCTCTGGCGCGCCAGGCTGCTTCGAGAGGGTTGTCGGGATTGGAATGGGCGGCTGGCATCCCAGGTACATTAGGCGGTGCGGTGTATGGGAATGCAGGCGCACATGGTAGTGACATATCATGTAACCTGGTGATGGCAAATATCTTGCATCTCAGTCAGGTACAAGGAGCACAGAAACAGGAAATTTTGCAGGAGGATTGGTCGGTCAGGCAATTTGACTATGAATACCGGAGCAGCAGCATCAAACGCCAACCGGGAAAGGTGGTGGTTTTGTCAGCCCAGCTGAAACTAGGCCGAAGCACACCTGAAACTATCCAGGCGAAGATGGATGAATATTCGATTATCCGCCGAAACACACAGCCTTCCGGGGCATCAATGGGTTCGATTTTTAAGAACCCGGATGGTGATTTTGCGGGAAGGTTGATTGAGGCTACCGGTTTGAAGGGCAAAAAAATGGGCAAGGTTGAGGTCAGTCAGAAACATGCAAATTTTTTTATCAACCAAGGTAATGCGACGGCGAGTGATTATGCGGGATTGATCAGACTGGTGCAGAAAGAAGTCCGTGAGAAATTTGGTACCAGCCTGGAATTAGAAATTGAATTGTTGGGTGATTGGACGAACTTGTAAAGGTATGGGTATGGATACGGAACGTAAGCTACGAGTGGGTGTGATTTTCGGCGGGCGCTCAGGTGAGCATGAGATCTCGCTGATGTCGGCGCGTTTTGTATTAAGCATGCTCGACCCGCTGCGTTATGAGGTGACACAGATTGGCATCACCCACGAAGGTGCCTGGCTGACCGGTGAAAATGTACTTGACGTGATGCAAAAAGGTCAAATTGAGACACTTCAGCAAGCTGCCATACTACCCGACCCCACTTTTGAAGGGATTAATATCATCGAGAAAATCGAGCACGGGTTGCAGGATAAAGCTTCTCACCAGGCTGGACGTCATTTTCCCGGTGTTGCACGGGACGTTTGGCGAAGATGGTACGCTGCAAGGGTTGTTTGAGATGGCAGATCTCGCCTATGTGGGGGCGGGGGTGCTTGGTTCGTCAGTGGGTATGGATAAAGGCGTTTTTCAAGACGTCATGTTAGCCAATCAGATTCCCGTGGTTGAAGGAATGGTGGTGCTACGAAGTGAGCTGGTAGGGCACATGGATGTAATTATCGCACAGGCTGAGCGGGTGGCAGCTTATCCATTGTTTGTTAAGCCCGCAAACCTGGGATCATCCGTCGGTGTGAGCAAATGTAATAACAGGTCAGACCTGATGGAAGGTATCCTGGAGGCAGCCCGTTATGATCGCAGAATTTTGATCCAGCGGGGAGTGAATGCGCGTGAGATCGAGATTAGCGTGCTTGGGAATGATACTCCTGAGGCGTCCATTCCGGGTGAGGTCATCCCGAGCCGTGAATTTTATTCCTATGAAGCCAAGTATCTGGATAACTCTTCAGAGTTATGCATTCCGGCACCCATCCCCGAAGCAACTGCAACCCGAGCCAGGGAGCTGGCGGTGAAGGCGTTTAAAGCGATAGATTGCCAGGGTATGGCACGGGTTGATTTCTTACTGGAGCGTGAAACTGGTGAGCTTTATTTGAATGAATTGAACACGATCCCTGGTTTTACAGGCATTAGTATGTACCCAAAGCTGTGGGAAGCAAGCGGTTTATCCTCCTCAAAGCTTGTGGATCGTTTAGTTGAGCTGGCTTTGGAACGCAAAGCAGACAGCCAAAAAACCATGCATCGGTATATGAGATAGATTATGACAAAGCTGGAGCGAAATTTCAACCAACAGAGTTCGATCAACGACTCGGGACGAGCCCGCAAGCGGAAACTGAAGCACGTTGGCACAGATATTTCCAGTCAACCAGGGGCAGGATCAAACCAGCGGAGAAACGAACACAGGGCTTCAAGCCGGAGTGGACCTTCCATACGTGAACGGCTGGTGGCAGCAAAAGTCAAATTACCAGAAACACCACTACCTTCACTCCAGGAAAAGCTCAGCTCTACCCTTGAGGCTATCTCTCGTCCAGCTACCGGCAACCCGTCTCCACGAAAATCAACCTCTTCTGCACACGGGGTGATCAACCGCAGTCCACGCAGAAAAGCTGAGACATGGCATAGTGATGGCCTATTCGAAGCAACCCAGAATACTGAAACGCGGCGTACTGGGAGTTCTGAAGGCGGAACGATACCACGCAAGAATCGCCGGGTATTTGATGCACGGACAGAAGCCCCACCGCCTGTTATGGTGAGAGGTGGAATGGGTGGGATGGCATTTGGCAGGGTTGCCACATCAAGAGTGAGCAAGCACAGACAGCCCAAGCGACGAATTGATGTGCCTCTCAATGTCACAGGGGCTGAGTTACGACTGCCCTCAATTCCCTTTGTCCGTTTGGGTTGGAGAGCTGTGTCACTCTTAATGGTACTGATGATGGTCGCCAGCTTATTCCTGATCTGGAAAGCGCCTGTTTTCCAGGTGAATAGAGTACAAGCTGCTGGTCTTCAGCGTTTGACTGCAGGAGATTTGAATATCGTGATGGGAGCCGTTGGAAAGTCAGTCTTCACTCTAAACCCGGCTGTTTTAGATGAAAACCTACACCAGGCATTTCCTGAGTTATCAAAAATATCGATCAAGATCGGCTTACCAGCCAGCGTAAAAGTAGTTGCGACTGAACGTGAGCCAGTTATCACCTGGGTTCAGGATGGAAACGAGACCTGGGTGGATGCGGAAGGGGTTTCATTCCCACCGAGAGGCACGCCTGCAAATACATTGGTAAAGGTTGAGGGACATGGCAACCCACCCAGCATTGCACCAGCCACATTACAAATAGAAGCACAAGCTATGGTTGAGGGAGCGGCAGCATCTCCATCCATCACAACACCCGCATTACGACTATCATCAGAGCTGGTTTCGGCAATCCTGGCATTAGGTGCCAAGATGCCTGCAGATACACTACTGGTATATGACAGTGTGCATGGCCTGGGATGGAATGACCCAAAAGGATGGGAAGTGTATTTCGGGTCTGAGGACCAGGATATGGAAATGAAATTAACGGTATATCAGGCATTGGTTGAACGATTGGAGAATGAAGGCATACAACCAGCAATGATCAGCGTGGAATACGTCCACGCACCATATTATCGGATGGAGCGGTGATCAAACCGCAAAGAAGTGATTATGGACGAGCCAATTATTGTCGCAATTGATATAGGCACAACCAAGATTTGCACCCTGGTTGGGCGGGAAGAAGCGCCTAACCAGATACGCATACTTGGAGTGGGCGTTGAACCTTCTCAAGGCGTACGTAAAGGTGTGGTAGTGGATATGGTGGCAGCCTCCCAGGCTGTTGTGCGATCTGTGGAAAAAGCAGAGCGTACCTGTGGATTAGAGATTGACTGCGCCCTGGTCAGCCTGGCAGGATCACAAGTCTCTTCCGTGAACAGCCGGGGAGTTGTAGGCGTGGCTGGGCGGATCATCGACGAAGGAGATATAGCCCGGGCGATCGATGCTGCCAAAGCTGTTAATATTCCACATAACCGAGAAATTATCCACATCATTCAGCGCGGTTTCAACATTGATGGGCAGGAAGGCATCCGAAAACCCTTAGGGATGCACGGTTACCGGCTGGAAGTTGAGACCCATATCATTACCGCATCTGCAGCATCAGTTGAAAACCTGCGCCAATGCGTGGCAGCGGCGGGTGTGGAAGTTACACAATTCGTGTTAAACCCACTGGCATCGGCAGAAGTCGTTCTGACTGAAACCGAGCGCGAGATGGGTGTGGTGATTTGCGATATTGGTGGTGGCACCAGCGACATGGCGATCTATATTGGTGGCGATGTGTGGCACACCAACGTCCTGGCAGTCGGTGGGGACCATATCACTTCTGATATTGCCCATGGATTACGCCTGCCAATCACCCAGGCGGAGGAAATCAAAATCAAACACGGTCATGCTACGGGCGACGAAGTCCCTTCCGGCGAATCCTTCAGCATCAAACCATTTGGCGAGGAACAGCCTGTGGAGATCAACCGCCAGGAGCTGGCTCATATCATCGAAGCCCGGGTCGAAGAGATATTCAGCCTGGTATTACAGGAAATCAAACGCTCCGGCTATGATGGGCTTTTGCCAGCTGGGTTGGTGCTTACGGGTGGGTCAAGTGCTTTACCGGGAATCAGATCATTAGCCAGCCAAACACTAAACTTACCGGTGCGAATAGCGATGCCAGAAAATTTGATCGGTATGTCTGACAAACTTCTATCACCTGCGTATTCTACGAGCGTCGGCCTGCTCAAGTGGGCTTTATTGATGTCAGATATTTATGTCCAATCTAATCAAGCAGGGATCCATATTGGACCAAAAGCCGGCGGAATAGATTGGGAAACGGTCAAGGCTTTTCTGAGGAGGTTGCTACCATAAGCGAAAAATCATTCATTATCCATCATCAGCAATTATTTGCTTACGCAAGACAGGCGAACCAGGAAACCAAATCATTTCAAACCAATTTTTGAGGAGGAACGTGATCATGAACAATAATGTAAGTTTTTCAAGCCAGCTGGAATCCTTCGCCCACATCAAAGTTGTGGGTGTAGGAGGCGGTGGGTGCAATGCCGTGGAAAGGATGATCAAGGAAGGCCTTCAGGGTGTTGAATTCATCGCCATAAACACCGATGCGCAGGCACTGATGCTTTCCAGTGCCCCTACACGCGTACGGATCGGAGAAAAGCTCACCCGTGGTCTTGGTTCTGGTGGGAACCCCGAACAAGGACGCAAGGCTGCTGAGGAATCTCAGGAAGCCCTATACAACGTACTGCGTGGAGCAGACATGGTTTTCGTCACCGGTGGGATGGGCGGCGGAACCGGGACCGGAGCAGCTTCGATCATTGCGCAGATCGGCCGCGAGCTGGGCGCACTCACTATCGGTGTGGTCACACGCCCATTTGCATTCGAAGGCTCACGCCGCATTCAGGTGGCTGAAGCGGGGATCGAAAAGCTCAAAGAGCAAGCGGACACATTGATCGTTATTCCTAACGACCGCTTGCTTCAAATCGTGGATAAGCACGCCAACCTGCAGGATGCATTCCGGATCGCTGACGACGTATTACGACAGGGCGTTCAGGGCATATCAGAGCTGATCACCGTCCCGGGATTGATCAACCTGGACTTTGCAGACGTCCGCACGATCATGTCTGAGGGCGGAGCAGCATTGATGGCGGTAGGCACCGGGCGGGGTGAAGAACGGGCAAAGATGGCAGCTGAGCAGGCAATTTCAAGCCAGCTACTGGATATCACAATTGATGGTGCACGCGGAATCCTGTTCAACGTCACAGGTGGTCCTGACCTGACTCTGTTTGAGGTTAATCAGGCAGCAGCCATCATTAAGGAGACTGCACATCCGGATGTTAACCTGATATTTGGGGCTGTCATCGACCAGAACATGTCCGATGAAGTGCGTGTGACCGTGATTGCAACCGGTTTTGAGCGGTCAGGCATTACAGTAAGGAGGGCAGCTGAGCCGCAGAAAAACCCTTTACGCCAGGAAAAACCAGCCACGGTCCAGGAAGAGACAGCACGTGAGCTGCAATCTGTCGAGGTTGCCAAGACCGACTTCGCACCACGCACATTTAATACTGAGGACTTGGACATCCCCACCTTCTTGCGGAACCGAACTCGCAATTAGATCAGACCGTGGTCTTGTTCGGGAGAAGGATTAATAAAATGACGAGCGCCAGCATTCGACTGGATAACTCGATTTACCTGGACATGATGACGATCAACTAGATCGGAGGACAATGATGGACTGGTTATTGTTCTTGGTTGGGCTGATAGTGGGAGCGTTTTTTGGGGCTAACATTGCCATATTTGTGGCGGGTATGTGTGCTGCTGCCCGTTCCGGTGACCAGATCATGAAGTCACATAGCTAATGCTGATGTTGGTGTTGGTGTAGCACGATGACAGACCTATCGGGTAAATGATGGACAGGATAGTTTTACTTTCTTGCATCATCGCACCAATAAGCACCGATTAACAAGCAAAGCTTGTGGACCCAGATCGCGCGTTACCCATAGCTTCCAGTGATAGCGTCTCTAGGACGCTGAGCTGGAATATCCCTGAAGATCTGCAGGAAGTCGTAGCAGATCGGACGGGTTTACGGATAGGTGTCTTTCCTGATTGGGAATGAAGACATATCTCCATCCCAATGGTTACAGTTCTACATGGTGGTTAACCTTCACTCTGAATTTTTCCCGTTTTGAGGTTGAACGTGTTCGTCTGGGTGAGGTTGTAAGCTTGGTAGGGGATTGCCGGCCTCCTCCTCTCGGCAATCCCCGCCGGCCCATGCCCCCGGTCTACACCGACCAGGGATGTAATAGGCGGTGGACGAGTCAGGCAGGTATCCACTGGAGGAAACCATTTTTCACCTCAAAATGTATAAATAGCGTGGGAAATTATTTGATAGTATGGAAGCGCTGTTCATTTAACAAACTGCAAACTACAAGCAATCTTAAAAAATTAAATAATCCTCAATATTTTAAGAAAAACTGCTCATATTTCTCTTGCACTTGGAAGAAGCATGTGCTAAAATTTCCCAATCTCCACTCCCACCTATGCGGGTTATTGGAAGTGGAACCCCCGTCTATAGCGATTACAAATGTTCTAGAAACATAGGTAGATATTATGCGCTGTCCGTATTGCCGACATGATGAATCGAGAGTAATTGATACTTCACACGATACCAGGGGTGGGGTAAGGCGCCGAAGGGAATGCGAGAGTTGTGGTCAACGCTTCAGTACCTATGAGCGCCCCATCTTGGCTACCCCGCTGATCGTCAAACAAGATGGAACCCGCGAAGAGTTTGATCATGAGAAATTGAGCCGAGGTATACGCATCGCATGTGCTAAACGACCAGTACCTGCCGCGGATGTTGATAGGCTGGTTGGTGAGATTGAAGCTACGCTACAAGCCATGGGGCGAGCGGAAGTCTCCTCCAGAGTGGTTGGAGATATGGTTATCGCTGGTCTCAAAGAGATGGATCAGATCGCTTATATTCGCTATGCGATAGTTTATCTCGGGTTGGATGATTTGCGTTCGATCCGCAAAGAGATCGATCGCCTGTTGGAGGGTTAAGCACCACTGGGGTGGTTGGAGATTAATTATGTCACAAACTATACACGAACGAATTGACCGGTTCGGTTTACTACCAACCCCTGAGATGCCTTCCGGAGTAGGGGAAGTTCATCTCACGGATAATGCCCGCCAGGTTCTAATCCGGCGGTACGTCCGGCGGGATCGGGAAGGGAAACCAGCGGAAAGCATTGAAGACATGTTCTGGCGAGTGGCCTATCACGTAGCCAAAGTTGAGCAAACCTGGAATGGTAATGAGATCGAGCGGGCTGTGGATTTTTATAAGTTACTTTCGAGCAAGCAATTCTTCCCGAATTCACCCACTTTCACCGGGGCAGGAACACCTTTAGGCCAGCTGGCAGCCTGCTTTGTGTTACCCGTCTCGGATGATATGGGACGGCATGAGGCCGGGATATTCCAAACCTTAAGGGATGCTGCTCTGATCCAACAAACCGGCGGTGGCAATGGATTTTCATTCTCACGCTTAAGACCTAAAAATACACTGGTGAAATCTTCAGCTGGGCAGGCAACCGGTCCGGTGGGTTTTTTAAGGGTGTACGATAAGGCATTTGGTGAAATTGCCCAAGGAGGGACACGCCGGGGTGCCAATATGGCGGTATTACGCGTTGATCACCCGGATATTGAAGATTTCATTACCTGCAAGACAGACGAGAATGCGATAACAAACTTTAATATCTCGGTTGGAATCACCGATGCATTTATGGAAGCTGTAGAAAATGATGATATGTGGGACTTACGCTTTCCAGATGTAGTCAGCCCCAAGTATCACGAATTCCATGGGACTTTAGAGATGGCAGAAAAAGCCGGTATTCCTATCATCACTTACCGGCAAGTTAAAGCACGTGACTTATTCAATAAAATTGTTACCCAGGCGCACCATAATGGCGAACCTGGGATGTTATTCCAGGATATAGCCAACCGGTCGAACCCGGTACCCCATTTGTACCAGCTTGAGGCGACCAATCCCTGTGGTGAGCAGTGGTTGGGTCCATATGAGAATTGCTGCCTGGGTTCAGTCAACTTAGCCGAGATGTTCGGGGCAACAGACCAGGTGGATTGGGAGAAGTTACAAAAAGCGGTCGAGCTTTCCACGATTTTTTTGGACGATGTCATTCAAGCCAATGCTTATGTACCAGCAGTGCCACAGCTGAAAAAAGCTGCCGAGCAGGCGCGGCGAATCGGCCTTGGTTTGATGGGATTGGGTGACTTGATGTATCATTGCGGTATCCGGTATGGTTCCGAAGAGGGACAGGAATTTGCCGCTCAGGTGATGGAATTCATCCGATACCATGCTATGCATACCAGTGTCATGCTGGCTGAAAAACGTGGAGCTTTCCCTGCCATCAAAGGCTCGATTTATGACCCTGAAAACATAACCTGGGTGCCCCCTCAGCCTATCACCCCATTTACATGTAACTTCAACCGACCAATATTGGATTGGGAAACCGTCTTAGAGGGGATAAAAAAGCACGGGATCAGGAATGCTGCCCAAACCACGATTGCTCCCACAGGGACAATTGCAACAGTGGCTGGATGTGAAGGCTATGGTTGTGAACCTGTATTTGCCCTGGCATACATCCGGCATGTAAATGACAATGGTCATGACCTACCACTGGCATACACCAGCCCGCAATTTGAAAGTGCGCTGGTTGAAGCCGGGAGTAGACGAAAAAACACGCCAGGTGATCATCGAACGGGTAATGGAAAGTGGCACCTGCCAGCAAAACGAAGACGTGCCTGAACAAATCCAACATATATTCGCAGTCTCGCAGGATATCAGTGCCGAAGAACACGTGCGTATGCAGGCTGCGATGCAGGCATTTGTGGATAACAGCCTGAGTAAAACAGTCAACTTTCCACCCGACGCCACCGAAGAAGACGTTGCCACAGTCTACATGCTAGCATGGAAGCTCGGCTGTAAGGGAATAACGGTTTATGTGACTGGCTCGCGGAAGAAAGTTGTCTTGGAAACAAAAGCCACCTCGCGCGAGAAAGAACTTGCGTTGCAGGAAGAACAAGGCCAGGTGGCTTTACAAGCGGTGAATGTCGTTGATGAAGAACATAAGTGGTCAGCTACTAAAAAACCTCGCCCCAGGCGACTGAGAGGTTACACTTATAGCATTAGCACTCCGGTGGGTAAAGCTTTCGTGACTGTCAATGAGAATGGGGGCGATCACCCGTTTGAAGTATTCGTGAGCACAGCCAAGGCAGGCTCAGAGACAGCCGCAGTCTCTGAAGCAATTGGTCGCCTGATTTCTTATTTGTTGCGTTTAGCTTCACCCGTCCTACCCAGGGAACGGCTTAAAGAGATCGTCAAGCAGCTTTCAGGTATTGGAGGCGGGCGCTCGTTGGGGTTCGGTCCCAACCGGGTGCGATCACTTCCGGATGGCGTCGCCCAGACCCTGGCAGAATACCTGGATGATTCTGAAGAATATCAAGAAGCAGCTGCGGTCAGTGGCAATGGTGAGTATGATAAACGACCTATTCGCCCATCAGACATTGCTGAAAAGCCACTCTCGGCTGTACAACCTGCTTTCAAGGTAGGAGATTTATGCCCTGAGTGCGGTCAGGCAGCTGTAGTCAATGAGGAAGGCTGCCGTAAATGCTACTCCTGCGGTTATTCAGAATGCTAATTTAAGGGTATAAAAAGATAAATACTCACCACAACGGACACAACGGGCTCAAAGGTTCACAAAGATTTACAAGAATGGGGATTACCGATATTTCATAATCTCGGCATGTAATACTGAAATACACCTGACTAATATGGGGTAATAAATTCTGTGTATGCACAGGTATTGATTACCGCTGCGCTCTATCTGGAGATGCATTATGAGGGCGCAGGGTGAGGTACCAATTTTTTAGTATATTTTGTTTTAATCCCACCCTACGCCACTACGCTTAAGCATATTTTCGGTAATATTGTAACTTTTTCGACATCCCCTTTTTATCCGGTGGTCTTGCCTTCTAATTTCGTGATCAGCATGTCCAACAGGATGGTATTCACCTGACTGGCACGCGTGCTGAACCTGGCCTGGGCAGTAGCCTGCATGGATGGATCTTGGGTGCCCTGAAGCATGGGTCCACCACCCAATCCTGCAGCGCTACCAGCATCACCACCCCCCATGATAACAACGCCACCACCTCCACCAGGCATGGCATCGCCAGAGGGGGGATTGCGCATGGTACCACTACCCAATCCATTGGGGGGAAAGCCAGCTGATCCACTTGGTGGATTTCCTGAAGAGAAACCTCCGCCTGGCATATTAAAATCAGGCGTACTATTTGGTCCAGGAGTTCCTTGAGGACCCATCCCGGCTCCCAACGATTGCATCAGGCTCATCATATCGGTGGATGTAAGGTTCATCGCCTGGATGGCTTGCACCTGGTCAGAGGTCATCGTGCTTTGAATTTGATTAAGTAGTGCATCTACTTCAGCTTCAGCTGCGGTCTGACTGTTACTTAAGGAACGATAGGCTTGCCATAGCAAGAGGAGATTTGCAGACTCATCTGCGGTAACTGCCTGGGGAGTATCCTCGAGCTTAAGTGTGCCAACCAGCAGCATATTAACCTGTGACAGGCTGGTACCTGCCTGGGCTGCCTCTGCCCCAGTGCTATTGGCCGTTGAGCTACCCTGGTTGGACGATCCAGCGCAGGCAGCCAGCACAACAGTAAAAATAGAGATCACCAGTATCAATAAAATATTCTTGAGCCTCATTTTTTCTCCTTTAGATCATTCATGTCGTAAAGCTTCAATCGGATCGAGTTGGGCTGCTTTATTAGCAGGGTAAAAACCGAAGAAGATACCCACAATCGCGGCAGAAACAAATGCCAACAAAATCGAATTGGGCAGGACGACAGTGCGCATATCTCCGATTTTGTAGAACAACCATGAGCCTCCCACACCTGCAAGGACACCAATCAAACCACCCGTCAGGCTTAACAGCAAGGCTTCGGTAAGGAATTGGCCTCGGATATCACCTGGAGTGGCACCCGTCGCCTGGCGAATACCAATCTCACGGGTACGCTCAGTGACGCTAACCAACATAATGTTCATGATACCAATCCCTCCTACCACTAGCGAGACTGCTGCCACCCAGGCAAGCAAAGATCTGAAAGCAGCCGTCGTGGATTCCTGGGTGGCAATGATATCTTCCTGTGTACGCACTGTAAAAGGTAGATTAGCAACGGTTGTTTCATGCCGTTTTGCCAACAGGATCTGGATCTGGGTGATTACTTTGTCCATTGTATTAAGGTCAGATACCTGCACCAGGATGGTACCGACCTGGTCCCCTTGAACACGTGCAAAAGGGGAAAAGGTAAACTTCTCAAAGACCAGGGTCAGAGGGATATAAACGCGCGCATCATAATCAGTATTACCGACGACACCTTTCTTCGCCATCACACCCACCACAGTCAGTCTCACATCACCAACATATATTTTTTCACCGACTGGGTCTGCTTCTCCAAACAAAGTCTGGGCAGTGCTGTTACCCAATACGACTACTTTGGCAGAATTATCGATATCATTTTGGGTGATGAAGCGTCCCGAGGCTTGGGTGATGTCTCTTACCTGTGGATATGAAGGGGTGGTACCGATCACAGAAACACTATCCACGGAAGTGCTTTCGTACTTCACTAGCTCACTGATGTCACGTTCAACCACTACACCCGAGATGCCAGATATTGAGGTGTTGATCGCCTGAGCATCATCGTAGGTCAAAAATGTTTCATTCATGCCTGAAGTTCGTGATGGTCCCTGTTGGGAACCCATGCTTTGGGTGACAAATAGTAAGTTGGTACCCAGGTTTTTGATATTTTCTGAGATGGTTGCTTCAGTTCCAGCGCTGATGGCGATCATGATGATCACCGCGGCCACACCAATGATCACACCCAGCATGGTCAGAAGAGCGCGCAGTTTATTCCTGGAAATACCTTCCGCGGCAATCCGAAACACTTCAGATAGTTTCATGATTTCCCTCCGGGAGCTGCCAAGGATGGCAAGACCACCTGATCCTTGTGCTCGTTAAATCTTTCCATCCTGCAGGAGGATCATCCTTTCAGCATATAATGCATTCTTGGCATCATGGGTGATCATGACAATTGTGCTTCCCTGCACATGCAGGTTCTGGAGTATCTCCATGATCTCCTGGCCGGAGTGAGAATCCAGGTTACCGGTAGGCTCATCCGCCAGGATCAAGGCGGGGGAATTAATCAATGCCCGGGCGATGGCAACACGTTGCTGCTGACCACCCGACATCTCGGTTGGTTTATGGTGATCCCGGTCGACCAGACCTACTGAAATGAGGGTATTGTGAGCCATCTCCAGCCGTTCATTATTGGAAATATGCCCGTTGCGGCGGTAAACGATCGGCATTAATACATTCTGCAAGCGCAGTTGCCTGGGTAAGCAGGTTATAGGATTGGAATATAAATCCGATCTTCTGGTTGCGAATGTGAGCCAATTGCTCACGGCTCATCTGGGAGACGTCTTCACCCGCTAATAAGTAGGTACCACTGGTAGGGCGATCGAGACAACCAAGAATGTTCATCAGTGTAGACTTACCCGAGCCGGATGGACCCATGATAGCAAGAAACTCACCCTGCATGACATTCAAGCTGATCCCATCCAAAGCTGTCACCTGTATCTCACCCATGCGATAGATCTTGGTGAGCTGGTTGATCTCAATGATGGATGATTCGCTCATGGGGTTGTCTCCACAATTCCGGTGGTAACCACATCGCCTTCGTTCAGGCCTGATTTGATCTCTGCATAGGTGTAGTCCATCAGTCCGACTTCGACCGTCTTCAGTGTAGGTGTACCATTTTCCATAACGAACACAGCATAATTACCTGCCGATAGCTCATGCAGGGCTTCGACCGGTACAAGCAGAGCATTCTGAGCTTGGGAACTAATCACTTCGACCGAAGCACTTAATCCAATCGGCAGATTTTCAGGTTTTGAGAACGATGAAGTATCTAATTGAACCGTCGTTTGTATCGCAGTGACACTAAACGCATTTGACAGGCTGGGGTTGATTGCGGTCACATGACCGGTAAAGGTTTGGTTTGGAAGGGCGTCAAAAGTAACCGATACTTGATAACCAATTGCAACGTTATTCAGATCAGTCTCATCCAGCAATACTTCCAGGTATGGTTGGCTCAGGTCAGCCATGGTAATGAATTTATTGGTGCCTGACAGTATCACCAACCGAAGCATGATATTGATAAGATCGTACCGTCAAATGGGGCAGTGATGGTAGTGCTGATCAATTCCTGCTCTACCACTTCCAATTGGGCTTCGGCATTATCCAATTGTGCCTGGGCGATTTGGATATCCAATGAATCAGTCCCGGAAGAAGTCTGCAGATTTTGGATTTCTGCCTGGTCTTCTGCGATCTGTGACTGGAGTAAAGCTATCGTTGCCTGGGTGGAGGCAATCTCCGCATCGGCTGCATCAAGTTCCTCCTGCGAATAATTGGAATTGCACCAATTGTAGTTATATAAAGCCGCTACCATCTGTTGATATTCTGTACTATTCGTCAGGTGATCTGAGCGGTTCCATCGATCCAAGAGCCTTTTCATAAGCTTCAAGTTTGCTCTTAATCGTATCCGAATCACACCGTTTTCCGTTCATGGTGGCACGTTCATTGATCAAGTCTGTGAGAGTGCTTTGGTTGGTGTAAACACTCACCTGCTTTGCAGCGAGATCCGATTGTAATTGAGCCAGGCTTACGTCAGTAGCTGGCAGAAGTCGATAAGTTGTCCAAATTCTGCTGGGCTTGTAAAACTGATAGCCTGGCTGAAGTCAGCTTGGACTGGATGGTAGCATGCATCATCACTTGGCGCTGAGATTGCCAGTACGTCGCCTTGCTTAACCTCATCGCCAACTGCTACATTTAATTGTGCAAGGACCCCGCTATATTCAAAGCCCAGCTGGATTTCATTCTCGCTGATGACTGACCCAGTCCCGCTGGCAGAGATTACCAGGTTGCCACGCTTAACTGTAGCTGTTTGCAAGGGGGTGGCACTGGCGGCTTCGGCAGTGGTGGTTGACTGGCGGTAGTAATAATAGCCTCCACCGGCACCAGCCAGGATAATAACGATCAAAATCCAAAACAAGGGTTTTTTGAACATATGCCTCCTTTATATGAACGGTTTGTTCATAGTACATTTTAGGTAAAGAGTATAAAGAAGGGGTTCAGAGATTATTTAGAAATTGTTATGAATTTCACATTAATCGAGTATTTTTCTGACTGCATAAAGATATTTTTACAAATAATCGAAAAAACTGAGTCAGAAAATCCCTAATCCTATCAAAATAACTTCTTAATATTTCCTGAATATCTGCCTGCTATCCTACTGCTAGATCCAAAAAGGATCATACTGGTTAACAAAATTCGAAAGGAGTTACGTGAGTAAAAATGCAACAAAAAAAAGCAATTACGTTTCTTGTCTTGGGTGCTCTGGCGGTCGCGATGACCTTTGGTGCCATAGCCTACCAATCGGTCTTTGCCGCCACACCCACTACCTCCCCCAGTGTGACGATGACAAGCTCTTCAACAGGCACAAGCTGGGCAACAGGTAAAGGTTTCAATGGAGGCTATACAAACCAACAGCTAGCTGACGCGCTTGGGATCACGACAGATGCGCTGAGTACAGCATACCAAAATGCGTATTCAGCGGCATTGAAGGATGCAGTGACTCAGGGTCTGATCACCCAGGCGCAGGCTGACGAGCTAACTACGAATGGAACTGCTTTTCCATTTGGTGATCGCTGGGATAGCTGGCTAGCCAAGAATGGAATTGACTTCAATACCTACCTGGCGGATGCCCTGGGAATCAGTGTAGATACTTTAAAAGCCGCCTACCAAACAGCCTTCAACGCCAACATCGATCAAATGGTGACGGATGGCAATATCACACAAGCGCAGGCTGACCTGATGAAAGGTAAGTATGCTTTATACAATGACAGCACCTTCCAATCCAGCATGCATTCTGCCTATACATCAGCCGTCAATGCAGCCGTTGCCTCGGGTGTGATCACCCAAGCCCAGGCTGACCAGATCTTGAGCAACAGCAGTGACCTGTTCATGTCAGGTCGAGGTGGTATGGGCGGTCATGGTGGTCCTCATGGGCACGGTGGTGGAGGTTTTGTGCCGGAAAGCGATGCAACAACTAGCACTACACCGTAAATATAGTTTGATAACCCTTCTTTTCTCCTCCTCCTAAGGGTAACAAAAAGTATCCGGGAATGAGCCCCCCGGATACTTCCTATTAATCTTTGGAAAAATACAAGTTTTAAAGAGTGATGATAAAATCCAAGTATGGCAAAAAAAATTTTAGTCGTTGACGATAAATTGGAACTACGTACATTATTAAAATCCTACCTGACTCAGGAAGGTTTCGATGTGTTCACCGCCAGTGATGGGCAGGAAGCTTTATACGTCGCCAGGCATGAAAAACCAAACCTGATCATCCTGGATTTGATGATGCCTGAAATGGGTGGGTATGAGTTCATGCCTGCGTATAATCGTGAAGCGGATACGCCAGTGGTCATTCTGACTGCCAAGATCGATGAAAATGACAAAGTGCTCGGGCTTGAGCTGGGGGCGGATGACTACGTGACCAAACCCTTTAGCCCACGGGAGCTGACTGCACGTGTACGAGCTGTTTTACGCAGGGCCGAAAAGCAAGCTGCAGTTTCAGAGATATTAAGGATAGGAGCAATCGAATTGGATTGGGCAGGACGTACCACCACAGTAAATAGTCAGGTGGTCGAGCTCACGCCATCCGAATTCTCCTTACTTGCAACATTGATGGCAACTCCTGGAAGGGTGTTCTCCCGCCTGGAGTTGCTCGAGCGTTTGCAAGGTACAGCCTATGAAGGTTACGAGCGTACGATCGATGTACATATCCGTAATTTAAGGTCCAAGATAGAACCAGAGGCTGCTAATCCAATTTATATTGAGACAGTATATGGGGCGGGTTATCGATTTGCAACCCGCGAACAAGGATAAAAGCTCGTGATGCGCTCTCTGGCAGCTAAACTTACACTGGCGTTTCTCCTGGTTGGTCTGACTGGATCAATCCTGGTGACGGTGATCATCCAGTCGCGTACACGATCAGCCTTCAGTAATTTCATTGTCAATCAGGAACAGCAAACCCTGGTTGATAACCTGGTACTGTACTATCAGACGAATGGCTCTTGGACTGGAGTAGGCAACAATATCGTCTTCCTGCATGTCTACCCCCCGGGGCAGCCTTCAGCTGGCTTTGGGACACCGAATACAGGCAGCCCTTTCACGCTAGTCGGTGCTGACCGGACTGTGGTATACAGCAACCAGCCGGATGAAGTGGGTCAAACCCTGAGTAAAAGTACTTTGAGTGGAGCAATCGCCCTTCAGTCCGATAATAAATCGATTGGATGGTTGATATTAACACCATTCCGCCGCGATTTTACACCCAACACCCCAGAAGCGAAATTTCTTAGCAATGTGAATACAGCAACCGTACTGAGCGCACTGGTAGCAATTCTGTTGGCTCTGGTGTTGGGAGGACTCCTGGCATTTACCATGACTTCTTCTTTACGCGATTTAACCGAAGCTACGGTTGATATTGCAAAGGGTCGGTTTGGCAAGCAAGTGAAGGTGCGGTCCAGAGATGAGATTGGAAAGCTGGCAGAATCATTTAACCAGATGAGCCTCGACCTTGACCAAGCCACCAAAGCTCGCCGGCAAATGACAGCTGATATTGCACACGACCTGCGATCACCGTTGAGCGTTATCACCGGCTATGCTGAAGCCCTGAGCGATAATAAATTACCAGGTAATCAGGAGGTTTATAACATCCTTCTGCAGGAGACCAAGCACCTTGATCGCCTGGTGGACGATTTACGACTGCTCTCTCTGGCTGATACAGGTGAGCTGCCCCTTTCGCGACAACCCACACGTCCGCAAGCCTTATTGGAGCGAGTTGTAGCACGCCATCTCGTGGCAGCCCAACAAAATCATATCGATTTACATATCGAGAAAGCTGATGACCTACCCGAGGTGAATATTGACGTTGAGCGCATGTCACAGGTACTGGATAACCTGATTTTAAATGCATTCCGCTACACACCGGATGGTGGTAAGGTTCTACTGAGCGCAATGACGTCTATTGGAGAAGTCCTAATCAAAGTTAAGGATACAGGTGAAGGAATCTCTCCGAAGGACCTACCGCATATATTTGACCGCTTTTATCGTGGCGATAAATCGCGCCCGCATAACGGCGAATCAGGACTTGGGTTGGCAATCGCCAAGTCGATTATCGAAGCGCACGGTGGAAAAATCAGGGTGGAAAGCACACCTGGTGAAGGGGCTGAATTCACGATTAGTTTATCTGCTTATCGTCCAGGATAAATCCAGTTTTACGTTAATCACATCAGGGGACTTTTAACGATTCTGTCCGGCGCAGGAGGGAGCGTACGCGGGCGACAAAAACCTGGGGGTGGAAGGTCTCAACCAGGCATAAATCCGCCCCCACCTCCAATCCGATCAAAACGTCATCTTCGCGCATGGAAGAACCCATTAAAATAACCGGTAACCGATCGTAGATTTCATCCGAACGTAAGTCGCGGATGATAGCCAAGCTATTAAAGTCGGGCAGGTTTCTATCAATAATGATCAGCACTGGTTTTTCAGCCTTAACCAGCTCAACTGCGCCTATTCCCCGACGAATCCGCATTAATTTATATTCAGCCTGTGGAAGGCTGGCAATCACGGAGTTCGCAGTGGAATCATCCGCGCTGATCAGGAGAATCTTTGATAGTTGCATAAGAGCGTTTTCTGAATATCTTAATATCAGTATATCCAATGGTTATTCAGAAATTATTAAGGAATCATTTCAACTATGTTCAATTTACACCAGTGATACAAAACAAAACCCTGCGCTGGAAAATCACGCAGGGTTTATTGAAGCTATCAAATAGCGGTTTTATGATTTATGGGTTCAAGTCCGAATAGGAGACCTGATCAACATAAATTTTCAAATTATTGGTTTCGATTGATCCAATGACCAGTCCAAACTGACCATGATCAAAAGTGTTGTCGGTGAATTCTGATAACTTATAGCCATTAGCATACAAGCGCAAGGCGCTACCTTTCATCCAAATCCCCATGATATTGGTCTGGTTCGGGCCTGTCTTAATCGAGGATGCGCTATGCCATTCTTGGATGGCATGGTAGTTCTGCCCATCCCAGGTGTAGAGACGGTAATGACCATCGCAGGAAAACTCGAATACATAGCCTTTATCCGGATCGGGAGCACGCGCCAGCAGGCCATAACGATCGAGCCCTGAGCAGGAACTACCGGTGATGAAGGTTGCTTGGAGGTAATAATCGTCCATCGACGGTTTATCTGATAAGCCCCATTCTTCACCACCACCAGGAGTGATTGAAGTCATGTCCAGCTTGCCATCACCTTCAGTGAATTTCGTGTTGGCCGTATCGAGCAAGTACCAGTTATTGGCATTATCCAGATTATCCGTCCAGGTAGCTGCCCCCAGGTTCAGGTCGGATACCCCTTCGACAACCTTGATCAGTACATAGAATGGTTCAGGTGAGGCAGTTCCCGAACCAAAGATGACACCATTCGGATCGCGCAGCTCCCAATTACCCTGATAGGTGCCAGTTGTGCCAGGAGCTTTCAATGTGACCGAGACATCCAACGTGCTGTTTGGGTGCGGTTGAACCGGTCAGAGGCGAAGTGGGCTGTTACCGTTCATCTGGTCACCACTCACAAAAATCAGGGCATATTTGTCAGTCCAGGTGCAGGTGCCAGTATTTTGTAAGCGCCAGGTTTTAATGAATTCCTGCCCGGGGAGTATTTCGGTATTATCCGGTATGGTTACATCATCCACAAATTTGATCTGGTTCGTGCAGGATGCTGAAGTGGGTGATGGTGTATTGGTCGAAGTGGCCGTAGGTACGAGGCGTGTTGGTAGCTGTTGGTACGATGGACTGTGGGCGTGGCAGGCACCTGGGTGGCTTCTGCTGTTGGTTGAGCAGGCATCTGGGTGTTGGTGGGGATAGCCTGTTGTGTTTCCAAAGCACTCGGTATGGTCGGGTTAGGTGTGACCCCATCGTTGCTAGGCATATTACAGCCAACCGACAAGATGGATATCAGAATTAAGATGGATAGCGTGCGAAGTGGTAGTTTCATTTTCTTTCCCTCATCAAGGTTCAATCATATAATTAAGCAAAACAGATATCAGTCAATCGATACGCTTATTATGACGTAAATTATACGATAGTTGTTCCTAATTATTTGCTTGTTGTAAAATACTTGCGGATATAATGTCTTTGGGAGGTAGATCAATGACCAAACGTCTCGTCATCGTAGCAGGAAACATCGGGGTAGGTAAGACCTCACTGGCAGAAAGGATCAGCGAACGGATGGGCTGGCGTTGTGCATATGAATCGGTGGCAGATAACCCATATCTGGCTGATTTTTATAATGATATGCATGAATGGTCATTCCATTTGCAGATATTTTTCCTGGGCCATCGTGCCAAACAGTACCTTGAGCTGGCAAATGAGACCCAGTCCGTCATTTTCGATCGCACTATATACGAAGATTTTTATATCTTCGCCCGGGCACTGTACCACATGGGCAATGTGGATGAACGCGATTATTTGTCATACCAGCGGGTATTTAATCTGGTGACTTCTCAATTACCACCCCCAGACCTATTAATCTATTTGAAAGCACCGGTTTCGGTGTTAATGAAACGCATTCACAGCCGGGCAAGGAGCATCGAGACGGGGATTACCAGCGACTACCTAACCCTGCTGGAAACTTTTTATGATGATTGGCTAAAAAACTATGATGTGTGCCCAGTACTGACGATTAGCTCGGATGACCTGGACTTCGTCCATCAACCACAACATCTGGACGTCGTCGTTGAGCGCATCCAAGACCGCCTGGCTGGTAAGGAAGAGCTGGAATTTCCGGCCGGCTGAAAGGTTATTTCAGGAGACTGAGCTTCAGTATTGTCGGGTAATACACAGTCAATAGTGAATCAACGATTAAAGCCAGCATGAACCAGACCCCGAAACTGCGGTTGTGGATAAACGCCGCAGCTACGAAATAATTCGGCCACACGTCGGGGTAATCGGCTGGTTTTTCGGCTGGTTTGGGGGCAGCGAACATGGGCCAAATTTTCCGAAAAGTTGGGATTGCCAAGACCACAACTGCCATCACCAGGGTGTAATAGCCCGTCAGAACCAGCACGAGGGTGAGGACATATTGGAGAATCAGCATTCCAACCAGCGTATAACGGGCGGTGCGCTCACCAATTACTACCGGCAGCGTGTGGATCTTGCGTTCCTTGTCCATCTCATACTTGTCGATATGTTTCCCGAAGATAACCCCCGTAACTCCCAGAGCATATGGCAGGCTGGCGAGAACGACCGGCCAGCTCCAGCTGCCGGTAAGGACGAAATATCCACCACCGATCATCAGCGGTCCCCATACTAATAATACTGAAAGCTCACCCAGGGCGATATATTTAAGCGGCCAGGTGTAGAACAGGACGAAAAAGACACCCAGTCCGAGAAGTAGCAACGTCCACCAATTATGGGTTAAAAGCACCAGGATCAACCCGAATACCAGAGCAATGGTACCCGTAACAGCGGCATAGGTCAGGTGCTGGCGTTTGGTCATCAGCCCGTGCACCAATGGTTGGGGACCATATTGAGCTCGGTAATAATTATCCTGGTCTACGCCCCGGTTATAGTCAGTGTAATCATTCAGCAGATTATTGGTGGCATGCGAAAAGATCAATCCTAGAGTCAAAAGTAACCATTTAATCAGGTCGAACTTCCCATCTCGAAATGCAAAAATACCAGCAAAAGCACCACTGAGAAAGGTCATGATCAAGACTGCCGCGCGGGTGGATATCAACCATTTTGATACTACATCCAACTTACGCCACTCATCAGAAGATACATGGGGGATGACTTGCAGGGCTTTTCGCCACATTGATATGTTCATAGATGACTCCTAGGATTTTAATGACGACCAAGTATAACCGTAATGCATATTGGAAAATGATAGATTTACCATCGATCTTTTCAATTTTAGTTTTTCGGTTACATGACACACATAATGACACCGCAAGGTGTCATTGAAAGGGTAAATTCTAGCCTATAAAATACATAACTGGATTAGTAGTTATTTAGAAAGTATCTGCGGAGTAGACGGATCACAACCAAATCTCACTGGACCACTTCACGCAGAGCCTGGCACACACGCTCCACCTGACCTTCTTCCATCACGCCAGAGAAGGGCAATGCCAACCCACGCCGCCCAAGGTCTTCCGTGACGGGGAACGTGCCTTCCTGGTATCCAAAGCGTTCCACCATGTAAGGCTGTAGGTGAATGGGGAGAAAATAAGGTCGGGCAGGGATACCCAATTTGCCCAGCTTTTTGGCGATCAGATCGCGGTTCAGCCCAGGAGCAAAACGGACCACATATACGAACCAGCTTACGCGTGAGGTATATTTTGCGATGGCAGGTATCTCTATACCGGGGATTTCAGGCAGACGTTGATTGTACCAATCTGCCACCAGGTCTCGTTTTGAAATTAGCTCATCCAGGCGCTGCATCTGAGCTACGCCAAGTGCGGCGCTCATCTCATCCAAGCGGTAGTTATAGCCAAGATGAGTGTGCTGAAGCCAGGTATCTCCGGGGGCGCGACCCTGGTTACGCAAGGCACGCATCAGATTTGCAGCTTGCTCGTCATCGGTGATGATCATGCCACCTTCACCGGTGGTGATCTGTTTGTTGGGGTAAAAACCAAAAACACCAAAATCTCCCAGCGTACCTGCCAGGTGCCCTTTGTAAGCTGCGCCTAATGCTTCGCACGAGTTTTCGATCACCTTCAGCTGATACTTCCAGGCGGTATTCAAAATCGGTTCAAGGTCCGCAGGCTGCCCGAATACGTCTACAGGCAGGATGGCTTTTAGTTTTGCATCTGGACTGGCACCTTTGGGGGGTAACCAAGCCTGGGCATTCTTACCGCCCTGGAGGATGTCTTGCGCAGCTGCGAAGACGAGGTAGGGGTCGATATTGCCGGTATATGGTTCCACATCCACGAATACGGGCACTGCTCCTTCATATAAAAGAACATTAGCAGAAGCGACAAATGAGAAAGGTGTGGTGATGACCAGATCACCTGCCTGGATATCCGCTGCCCTGACACACAGATGTAAGCCACCTGTGCCTGAGCTGACCCCGATGGCAAACTGACTGCCCGTATATGCCTTAACGATTGCCTCAAAGGCTGTGATCTGCTCGCCCATAGATAGATTGGGAGTAAGTAAAACCCTGGATACTGCCTGGCGCTCTTCATCGGTCAGGTCGGGTGAGGACATCGAGATTGCTTGAGAAGAGAGAATATTGTTAGCTTCTGTCATAAAGTTTTTATAATAATCTTATTCATTCGGTTGGATCGGATTGGATCCGATCGGATTTGGTGATTTTACCTGCCCCGCATAAGATGCTAAAGCCCAAGTTGGTGGATTTTCAGGCAGGATAAATATAAAGAAATAAACTGGCATTGCCAGAAAGGCGAATAAAAACATTCCAATACCAAGAATCACACGAATAATATCCCCACCGGCTTTATTTAATATGACATGGGCGATGTAGAATATTTGAATACCAATATGGAGGAACGCTGAACACGTGATCAGGAAAAATATAGGCAAGATTCCCGTAGATAATGTACTTACATCAGGGAAATAGTTGTAATCCATTGTATTCATCGAAAAGATGGCGTAAAACCAAATTCCAATGTAAATAAATGGAGAAATCATCACATACGCAGTGAGCAACCCAATGATGATTTTAATTGGTTTACTGAGCTTCATTTTATTTTCGCATAAAGTTTCTTATAGGTAAATTTCACTAATTCGGCCAAATTGTGCCAGCATGGACGATACCGTTCTCGGGCACATCCTGCTTGACGGTGGCACCATTACCGATGCGGGCACGTTCGCCAATCCTGACACGCAGATTAACCGTCACACCCATCCCGATTAAGGCAGCCCTCCCAACAGTCACTTCACCTGCCAGGATGGAACCAGGTGACAGGTTGGCATAATCACCCAGAGTGCAATCGTGGGAGACAATGGCGCCTGTGTTCACGATCGCACCATAGCCCACCTGAGCTTCACTGCCCACATAGGCATGCGGCATCACCTGTACGCCTTCCGCCAAGAAGGCACCAGGCTCAACAAAAGCAGTTGGATGTACCAGGGTGGGGCAGGAGAAGCCAGCCCTGGACAGGCGCTCGAATACATTAATCCGGCTGGTGATATTTCCAATCCCTCCAACCGCGTTCGCAGCCAGATGCACCCCTTGCTTTACCAGCTGCTCCAGGATGGGTGACCCACCTAAAACCGGGACACCCATGATGAGAGAACCGACCGGGATGCCATCATCCACAATCCCAGCGATGGGATAGATGTCAAGTATCCTGACCAGGTCGATCAGTGCTTTTCCATGCCCACCTCCCCCATAGATAATGATGGCAGTGGGGCTGAAGTGATCGGCTTCCAGATCAGGTTCAGGCATGGTGGATAAATCAACCATTTCCTGGACCATTTTCTCAGTGATAAATACTTCCGTAGATATGTGGGACAGATCCAAGTTGTACTTTTGTGCCAGGCTCAGGGCCGGCTGGCTGATACGCAAACCTGATGAGGGTGCGGGTAGTAATCCAACTATGCTTCGCCGGGATCGCTGGAGGGATCCAATTCGGTGAATCTGCAAGGTACCCCAGGATCTCTCCTGCCTGAACAGTCTGACCTGCCTGGAAGGCTAATCCAACGACGTAGCCATTGGCTTCTGCGGTAAGCTCGACTGTGGATTTGGTTGTTTCAAGGGTGCATAACTTATCACCAAACGCAACATGGTTGCCGGGAATGACATGCAATTCTGCCAATAATGCACCAGGCTCGTTGGGGTTAATCAAGGGAATGGTAATCGGGGTAGGTTCAGTCATATAGGTAATGATAATTCATAATCAAGGTTTATTTTGTGTGTAATCGGATGATTATCTTCATCCAGTCATGTTAAAAGTTGAATCATTCCTCATGTTGATTGCTGCCTGAATGATATGCTCCACACCTGGTAATACTAGCTGCTTCGAGGGGTCCAGAAGCCGGGATGGGTACGTCTTTGGTAGCCAGCCGTTTGAATTTGGCTGACTGATTACCTGAAGCTTCAGCAACCCTGGCAACCACCTCCGCCCCCCAGCCGAGGGAACAGGTTCCTTCTTCCACCGTTAACAGCGCACCAGTACGGTTGGTGGAGGTGATAATAGGCTCGACTTTAAATGGTGAAAGCTGTGTAGGAATTACTAATTCTGCAAAAATCTCTTGCTCATATGCTAATCGCATAAGGGCTTGTTTGACAAGCTCTACCATGTACCCATAGGCAGCAATGGTCAGCGTAGCTGGAGGCGTACCTCGAACCGTGAGTGTGTAGGTGGGAAAGAATAACCCCTGGTTGGAATGATCATCAGAGAGTGAAAGCTCCTTTAAATCGTCTTGATCCTGGACGGGCAGAAGATACTGAAGCTTATTCTCAATGAAGAGGGTAGGATCTTCACTCTCGAGGATGAGATGATACAGCAAATCGCCTGGACCACCGGTTCCATCTGACTGGCTTAATGCAGCTGGTGAAACCACACGTAATCCTGGTACTCCCAGGTAAAGTTTTTCGAGGCTTTGACTGTGGGTGGGGCCATACCCGCGTCGACCTCCCATCGGGGTGCGGATAACCAGAGGAACCCGAACCTGGTCGTTGTACATCCAGCGGAATTTTGTCAGGTGATTGATCAGCTGGTCGGCAATCAAGGTGGTGAAATCACCAAACATGATCTCCACAACAGGTCGTAAACCACGTAATGCCATCCCGGTAGCCACACCAACAAAACCTGCTTCCGAGATGGGGGTGGTTATCACACGATCGGGATAGCTCGTTGATAAGCCACGGGTAACCTTGAATGCACCGCCATATGGATCAAGCACATCCTCGCCCAACAAATATACGTTTTTATTATCCGCAAAGGCTCGGTGCAGAGCTGAATTAAGTGATTCCAAGACGGATGGCATGAGGGTATTTTCGGCTCAGGCAGGAAGTGAGGTTTGATCCTGGAGATGGATGGACAGAATAGAGCTAGGCTGAACCTTCTTCAGGTGTACCTGGGCGGCGATATACCGGTTTGTTGATCTCAACCTTTAACCCCTCGATCCCTTCATGAACACGGACTTTATCGCTTTCCATTAAATGAGTAGAAGAAAGGAGGCTTTCAAGGATTTTGAGACTCTCACGTGGCCGGTTAATTTGCTTCAGGTACGCGGCCAGATATTCCTGGGCTTCAAAGCGGCAGTGCGGTTTTTCATACTGAACGGCTCTGGTATACCATTCAAGGCACTGCTGGTAATTACCCAATTTATCATAGACCACAGCAATATTCAGGCACATTGCTGATTTGTCGAGATCGGATATATCGCTGGAGACTAATGCGGTAAAAATCTCTAGTGCAGCCTGTAAATTGCCGGAATCGAACATTTGGGTGCCATGATCGACACGATTTTGGAAATCTTTATAGTTCATTGGCTCCCTCCCCAGGCTCTCACAACGTCTGTCACTTCAAGGGTTACAGATAGAATTAATTACCAATGGATGCCCGTATTATCTACATATATATTTTAACCTAACATACCAAAAAAAGTTACATTTTCAAGACAAGTTTGTGCTCAATTCTTGCAAAACTATTAACAATTTTTCTGACCAACCGTTTGTTTCTGATATTGGAATCCAGATGGCATTTTTTCCGGTGCGGATATCCTCACCCAGTTCTGGCAACGTACGAGTGGCTTCGCCATCTGGTAAAGGTGGGTAACGCAGGATGATCTGGCCACCTTCACCACTAATGGATGCCAGCCCAGCTTTTTCAGCTAACAATTTTAACTTGAGCTGGTAGAACAGGTTCCTGGTTTCCTCTGGTAAGGGTCCGAAGCGGTCAGCGAATTCTTCCGATAGGGCATCAATTTCATCCTGTGAGCGCAGGTCTGCCAAACGTCTATACAAACGTGTTCGCGTCTGCCGGTCGGGGATATAGCTGGCGGGCAGACTTACCGGGATGGGTAAATCCACTGAAACTGGCAGACCTGGAGCCTGTTCCTGTCGTAACGCTTCCGCCAAGACTGGCAGGTCTTTTCCAGTTCGCAAACGCTGTACTGAATCAGCCAGTAGGCGGGTGTACAGGTGAAACCCGACCGAGGCAATATAGCCATGCTGACGTGTGCCCAAAATATCACCTGCACCACGTATTTCGAGGTCACGCATAGCGATGGAGTAACCCGCGCCCAGCTGGGTGTTCTCAGCGATAGTCTCCAGACGCTGGCGACCTTCAAGGGTTGGAGCCAGGTGTTTATGACGGAAGAAATATGCATAGGCGCGTTGGGCACCGCGCCCTACACGACCCCTTAGCTGGTACAGCTGGGCAAGCCCAAATGTGTCGGCTCGATCCACAATTAAGGTATTGGCATTGGGGATGTCCAACCCTGACTCGATAATCGAAGTGCTCAGCAGGATATCCACCTCTCCGGCGGAGAACTGTTCCATTCGCTGGGAGAGCTGATCCTCCTGCATCTGTCCATGCGCCACCACCACACGCGCCTCGGGAATAAGTTTTTCAAGATGCACACGCATTGCTCCGATGGTTTGTACCCGATTGTGGACAAAGAACACCTGCCCGCCACGTTCCAACTCTCGCAGAATCGCCTGGCGTACCAGCCATGGTGAATATGGCCCGACATGGGTAATGATCGGCAGGCGCTCTTCGGGTGGTGTATTGATGGTTGAGATATCGCGCACTCCGGTAAGGGTCATATACAATGTGCGCGGGATAGGAGTGGCGGTCAACGTCAAGACATCCACTTCAGTACGCATTTTCTTCAGGGTCTCTTTATGCGTCACACCGAAGCGTTGTTCTTCATCTATAATAAGGAGTCCCATGTCTTTGAAGTGCACATCACCCTGGATCAAGCGGTGTGTGCCGATGATAATATCCACTTTGCCCCGTTCGAGACGGTCCAGAATATCCTTCTGCTGCTGAGGAGTGCGGAAGCGTGAAAGCATCTCCACTTCGACCGGGAAGGGTGCCAGGCGTTGACAGAAAGTATGGAAATGCTGTTGCGCAAGCACGGTGGTAGGCACCAGAATCGCCACCTGTTTACCATCCATCACAGCTTTGAAAGCCGCGCGGAGAGCTACTTCGGTCTTGCCATACCCAACATCACCGCAGATGAGACGGTCCATTGGTTTGGAGGTTTCCATATCAGATTTCACTTCACCGATGACTCGCAACTGGTCTTGGGTTTCAATATAGGGAAAGCTGGCTTCCAATTCCTTTTGCCAGGGAGCATCTTTTCCGAAGGCATGCCCTTCCACTACATTTCGGCGGGCGTACAAATCCAATAAGTCTTGAGCTACTTCTTCTACCGCTTCCTTGACTTTTGACTTCGTCGTTCGCCATTCAGGGCTGCCCAAACGCGTGGGAGAAGGTGGGTGGGCATCTGGACCAATATAGCGTGTCAGACGGTCAGCCTGGTATACAGGGACGAATAACTGGTCACCCTCAGCATATTCAATGGACAGATATTCACGCTCTATCCCATCTACCGGGCGTTGAACCAACCCATTGAAGCGCCCAATCCCATGATCCACATGTACCACCCAATCACCAGGCTCCAGATCTGCATAGGCTGCCTCAGGTGCTTCAGCAACCGGACGTGGGCGTTGACGCAATTCAGGACGACGCCACCCAAAAATTTCGCCATCGGTGAGCAGGTGAAGCGTTTGTCCACCTGGAGGTGCAAAAGTAAAGCCCTCTGACAAGCTGGCATCATAGAAATTCACGAAGCGATCCGGGGATGGGAAAGGACGATGTTCCTTCCACAGCTCTTGCAAGCGAGATGATTGGCGTGACACGATGGTGACAGGTTCACTTTGAGCAGTTAATTTGTCCAGGTGTTCCATCAGCGGTTTGAGCTGACCTGCAAATCTCACCCCCGGGAGGAAATTATCGGAGATATTGGTTGTGCCTTTGATATAGGATTCAAGGTCTACAGGTTGACCCAAATCGATGGCTCGTTTCCCTGACAGGGTATCTTCAATCTCACCCCACGTCAGAAATGGGACGGGAAAATCTTCTGGTAGCTCACCATCCTTGATGTAATCCTTGCGTAAACCTACCGCCTGCTCTTCGACTTCCTGAACGCAATCCTGAACAGCCTGCAAGTCATCGATCAGGACCAATCCTTTGGTGGGCAGGTAATCAATCAGGCTAGAAGGATTGGGATGCAGCAAAGGAATGTGAAATTCCGACAGGCTGGAAATATCTATTTTCAATTTTTGTAAACGTTCTGGGTCAGGTGAAATGAACTCCCGCGCCGGTGAGATCGCCAGCCGTTCGATGGTGTTGATAGTGCGCTGAGTGGTGGGATCGAAGAGACGTAATGTGTCGATCTCATCTCCGAAGAACTCGATCCTGACTGGCTGTTCAGACGCAGGTGTCCATATATCCAGGATACCACCTCGCCTAGAGAATTGACCTGGACTGACTACAATATTGCTGTGTTCATAACCCATGCTTACCCAGGCATGCAATAGCTCGTCAGGCTGGATGACATCACCGATTTTAACGGTGCGTAAGGCTTTCAGGAAATCCCGCCTGGGTAGGGTGCGCGCCATCACCGCCCTGACGGGGGCAATGATGATGGGAGGTGCAGGCTTGGTGGCACCAGGGATATGATAGCTTGCCAGGCTGGTCAAGACCATCAGACGATCACGGCGAGTGGTTAATCCCCAAGGAGCATTTTCATAGAATAATGGATTGGGCTCGGGGAAGAATAAACGGGGTAATTGGGGTGCCCAAAGACCAAGCTCATCTGCAAGCATCAAGGCATGATCATTACGGTCGGTAATCAGCAGGACAGGTTGATCTATTGACAGGCGCAAGGCAGACAGCCATGGAAGCCTGGCGGCACGGCGTAAACCAAGCGCAGGGATAGTATGCCCCTGCTCAATGATTCGAAATAGGTCAGATGAAGAAGAAGCAATAGAAGATACGATCGATTCAAGTTCCATAAGCGTAGTATTTGGGTAACTTTAAGGATAAAAACTAAGGCTTTACTAATTCGCCATTATACAAATTCATGGCGCGGTCCAGCCCATCTTTGAGGTAGGTCAATACAGCTTCGACTCCCCGATCTAAAGTCTCTGATAGCATGTCAGAATCAGCATTGGGAAAGTCTTCTAAAACATAATCGGCTGCTTCCATCCTACCGGGAGGCCGGCCTGTGCCGATGCGCAGGCGGGGAAATTGGTCCGTGCCCAAGCGCTCAATGATCGACTGCATGCCCTTTTGACCGGCTGATCCACCCGAAGGACGCAGGCGGAGTGATCCGAGTGGCAGGTCAACATCATCGTATGCAACCAGAAGGTTATCCAATGGTATTTTATAAAAATTAACCAACGAATTCACTGCAGACCCAGAGTTGTTCATATATGTTTGGGGTTTGATAAGTATGACCCGCTCCCCTTGAACTATGGTTTTGGCAACCAGCGCTTTTGATTCAACCTGTCCGAAAGTCACATTTAAATTAAGCGACAGTCGATTGAGCAGCATGAAACCAACATTGTGCCGGTTATGCTCGAACTTCCTACCCGGATTCCCCAAGCCTGCAACGAGGAATGGTCCCTGGCGTTTATAAAGTTGAAGCTGTGTTTCCAAATTCTGATCGATCATGCGACTCCAGCGTTAGTTATGGTTATTAATGAACATACGAATACCAAGGTATGCGCCGAGAATGGAAAAAATCCCGAGGGCGACAGCAGCCCCTTTAACAAAGATCAGCCCGACCTGTGCAGCGGGAATCTCCGCTGGATTTGCGGGCAAGGCTGTCTGACTGGGAGGAACAAAGGTTAACATAGCTGTGATGAGGACCGGTGGTCATGCAGTCATGGTTGATATCGCGATAATTGAAGTGGCATAAGCCTTGGTTGGTGCGGCTATTTGGGTTTCGATAGGCGTGTAATTGCGCACATGCAGATGAGTGATTTCGATGATCTCCTGACCATTGCCTGCCTGGTTAATCAAAAAACGCAGGTTGTAATCACCATCTGTGATAACGGAAGTGTCCCAAACTGCCAGAATACTTTCTAAGACGGGTGAAGTGCTCTCTTGCACCAAAAACCAGGATTTGGCGGGATCTGAGGCATAAGCAAAATCGATTTCATAGGACAGGAATCCAGCGACACTGGTATTTCCTCTAATAATCACCGCACCTTGAACTAGCTGGCCTGAGATAGGCATACTGATTTCCCCGTGACCTGGGTTATCCTGTTGAAAAATAAACGATAATTCCTGCTTCACGCCTGTGAGGCGGGCTAGAAGAAGAAAGGTTACCGAGAGCAGTAAAGAGATGATGCGCATGGCAACCGTTTATAATAACATAAAATCATTCTGGAAGCAATTTTGAAGAAATAAAATTCAAATATATAATATTCATTAGGAAACGTAATTACTTACCGAAATCCGGTAAAATATATTGGTTTATATGCTAGAATCTGGTAAGATTATCTTATCCGAAACGAAAATTTTGAATTACAGAGGCACTCATTCAGTGATGATGATAAAGGAGGTGAGCTATTTAGTCATTGTCATGTGTTTAGCTTGTTTTTCCCAAGCCTATGCAATAAACCAAAAAGCAATATAAATTATCGGAAGAAAAATTGAGGAGGAAGTGTCATGCGAAATAGAGGATTATTTTCAATTCTGATATTGATCGCGGTATTCGCGATCATGATCCCACCAGGGATCAACGGTGCTGCGCAAGGGGAGAATCCAAATGGCACCAATGCTGTAGTAAACTTCACCATCCTACATACAAATGATTTTCATGGTCAACTGGAGAAATCAGGCAGCAACCCAGGCCTGGCGAGTGTGGCTTATCAGGTCACACAGCAGCAAGCTGCAGTGGGCGGCGCACAAAATACCATATTAGTTGACGGCGGTGACGAGATGCAAGGCTCACTGCTTTCAAATCTGTACCATGGTGAATCGACCATTGGTGCCTTTAATACGATGGGTTACGCCGTCGCCACCTTTGGCAACCATGAGTTTGACTGGGGTCAGAGTACCCTGAATGAGCGAACTACCCAGGCGACCTACAGCTTTGTCTCAGCTAACATCGTTAAAAATGATACTGGTGACTGCGCTACCGCCGGCTGGGTCGTTCCAGACACGTTCAAGGTAGTGCCCTATGTGGTCAAGACACTCAACACGACAAGTGGTACGGTCGATGTGGGGTTCATTGGTGTGTCCACTACGGAGACGCCAATTATCACGGTCGCCTCAGCGACACAAGGATTGTGCTTTAAGGACCCGGCTAGTTCGATCCTTCACTATTATGATGCCTTGAAATTAGAGGCAGATGTGATCGTAGTCCTTAGCCACATTGGCTTCAATGACGGCGGTTATGGTTACGGCATCCCGGTTTATGGCGATAAAGAGCTGGCGAAGAGGTTGAACGACGCTGGCAAGCCGGTGCCTTTGATCATTGGAGGCCACAGCCACTCAAATCTATGGCCGCTTTCGGATGTTGATCCAACCCATACCAAGATCGCAGTAGTTGGCAGCACCACGGTTGTCCAAGCATATTACAACGGCCGAGCACTTGGCCGTGCAGATCTTTCTCTGGATACATCTACAGGTAATGCTACCGTAGCATGGCAAAGAATTGCCGTTTCGGTGCCTGCAGTAAATCCTGGTGACCCTGCTGGTCCCACCGAAGATGCGACCGTTAAGAGCGTCATTCAGACATATGCTAATGATCCTACCTACCTAAACTTGATCAACCAGCCGATTGGTTACTCAGCGGTTGACCTGCCACGCAGGGATGGTAAATTAGACAATATGATGGGCACATTCGTCGATGATGCTATTTACAACTACCTGAACACAGATTCTGTACCTGAAAATGATATTGACATTTTCTTCAACAATTCCGGTGGCATCCGCACGGATTGGTGCTGGAATGGCAGCGATTGGGTTAACACCGGTTGTGTTAGTGGGACACTGCATGACCCCGGATTGCTGACCTATGGTGATATGTTCACCATCCTACCCTTTGGCAATGCAACCGTCGTGGGTGATATGACCGGCGCTCAGATCCTTGAAGTGCTCAACAAAGGCCCACAAATTGCTGGTGTGATCCAGCCTGCAGGTATAAATTATTCCTATTATGCCTATAAGGATAGCAATCCTGGCCCGCAGCCGTATGCATGGGGAGCCTTCGATTACTGTGTGGTGAATAAGGTCACCAAAGAGTGCGAGGCACTAGACCTGAGTAAAACCTATCGGGTGGGCACCAATGAGTTCCTGGCGCCTGGCGGTGGGGATGGCTATGGTGGATTCAAGTACATGACCAATGTCACCTATTGGGGAGATATGCTCAATGCTGTCGATGCGTATGTTTCCGAGAATTATGGCACTCGCTGGAACTGCATACAAAGGTCCAAACGGTGATGGCTCTCTAGACTTCCGCATCATACGTGACGGAACGGATGCTCCTGATAGTGGCAGCATAATTCCTATTACGATCCTACATCATAATGACTCACACGGCAATCTGGTCAAGGGAACCTTTGTCGGGTATACCCAGTTGGTCACATTGATCAAACAGGAACGGCTGCATAACCCGACCCGTACATTACTACTGAGTGGTGGCGATAATATCCAGGGCGATGCTATGATGTATTACTTCAAGACGTCATACTCAGGCTTCGCCAGTGATGGCACCGCAATCCCAGGCCTGGAAACGCAGCCTTTAATCTTGGCATTCAATTCCATGAATTACGATGCTGTGGATCTTGGCAACCATGAGTTTAACTTCGGCAGTGATGTTTTCAAGGGTATCATGGCACAGGCTGAGTTCCCCATCCTGGGTGCCAATGTCGCTGACGATGGCAGCTATGGCCTCGCAGAGGCACAGGGCGGTGAGGGCGTCCAGCCGTATATCATAAAGGACCTCGGCGGAGTGAGTATCGCTATACTGGGTATTACCAATCACCGTGTGCCCAACTATGAGCTGCCCAGTAATATCCTCGGACTAACTTTCAGTAATCCGATCGAAACAGCCGCAGCTGATGTGCCTGCACTACGGGAAAACAACGATGTAGTGATCGCACTAACCCATATCGGCTTCACCACGAACCCCAAGAGTGTGGAGGTGGATGACAATGTGGATACCAATCTTGCAGCGCAAGTCCCTGGTATTGATGCCATCATTGGTTCCCACAGCCACACCAACCCGGGCAATCCGGAAGCGCCTTATAAGCAGCTGCCTACCTATGTCAGCAGTCCAACCAACAGCCCGGTAATCATCAATCAGGCTTATCGCTATAACAATACCCTGGGCGAGGTCATCCTTGGTATGCGCCGGTCAATTATCCAGAGTAATCGTTTCGATGTGGTCAGCCAGGTTGGTCAATATCTCACTGTAACCAGCAGCACACCTGAAGATCCCGCTACTGTAGCGCTGGTTGCACCTTATGTTACCCAGCTTGCCTCTTATAACAACCAGGTCATTGGCCAGACTACAGTGGCGATCGATGCACTGCAAGCTTTCACCCAGGAGACCAATGCAGCCAACCTTCAGGCAGACGCCTCGGTATACGAGCTAGGCCTGCATGGGATTACAGATGTTGATATCCATATCTCCGGCGCCATGACCAACAAGGCAGTTGCTACCGTCGGCCCGTGGCCGGTCACGCTTAAAATCAGTGATATGTTCACGCTCATGCCTTACGAGAACTCACTGGTGGTATTGAGCATGAATGGACCACAGATTAAGGCTGTGCTGGAGCGCGGTTACCGTAACTACTATTACTACAAGTATGTTCCTGACCCCTGGGGTGGCTACTCACACTATACCACCTGTATGTTGGATACCAACTCGATAGGTAAAATTGTCTACAAGGATACTTACCCATCTCTACCTAACGGCCATAATGTTGCAGCCCTACTCATTGATGATGTTCCGGTGGACTTCACTGATGCCGTCAAGTATTACAATGTATCTACAGTGAACTACCTAGCCGCCGGTTCGTGTAACTTCAACGATGGTGGCGTCAGTCTTTGGCCGCTCAATCAAATCGTCCACGACACCCAATACTATGTGCGAGATGCTGTGATCGACTACATAACTGCAGAGGGCATAGTCTCACCCGCTATCGAAGGACGATTGAACTTTCTTTCAATCATCAACTTCTTCCTACCTTCTGTTTCTGTTAAATAGGTACCATAGAGTTGGAAAATAAAATGTAATACAAAGCACCCGGATAATTCATCCGGGTGCTTCTTCTTTAACACTATCAGGTCTATCTGCCCAGACATTGATAAAATTATGGTAAACTCATGAATTGGTACGATTAAAAAATCGAGGTAAGCCGAGGAAAGCATGGATTTGACCCCTACAGAACAGATGGTGGCTCGATTACGCCAGATGCAGGTAGCCTCACCAGATATTGAAGCCTCTGCGGTGGTATCGGTGGATGGCCTGATCATTGCTTCAGCACTACCGAATGAAGTAGAAGAAGACCGTGTGTCGGCCATGTCTGCTGCCATGCTCAGCCTGGGCGAGCGCATCTCTACCGAACTGGGTCGTGGTAGTCTCGAGCAGGTATACATCAAAGGTAGAGAAGGTTTCGTAATCCTGACTTCCATAGGTTCTGAGGCTGTACTGACTGCACTGGCAGGACCGCATGCCAAGCTCGGGTTAGTTTTTCTTGAAATGCGCCGGGCAGCAACCGATTTGGAACGAGCTTTCGTATGATGCAGTTTGATAAACTGAAACTTTCAGCAATGCGGTGGGGAGGTTGCCGTCAAACGGCCCTCCCCACTGCCTTTTTTATCGGATCACGCACATCGATGTAATTGTGTTAGATAAACAGGATTAATTAGGGACGGAGGCAAGCATGACGACGAAATATATCTTTTTCACCGGTGGTGTGGTCAGCTCGGTCGGGAAGGGGGTGACTGCGGCAGCCATTGGCAGATTACTTAAAGAACGTGGTTTTAGTGTGGCTGCATTAAAACTCGATCCATATATTAACGTCGATCCTGGCACGATGAGTTCTTATCAACACGGCGAAGTGTTCGTATTGGATGATGGTGCTGAGACGGATCTTGACCTGGGTCATTATGAGCGATTTATCGACTCATCGATGAGCAAGGTGTGCAATTTTACCAGCGGGCAGGTTTATGCAGAGGTAATCGCTAAAGAGAGGCGGGGAGATTACCTGGGCGGTACCATTCAGGTGATCCCACACATAACTAATGAAATAAAGCGCCGAATTTTACTTGTATCCAAAGCAACCGGGGCAGAAATCGTACTCGTGGAAATTGGTGGCACGGTTGGTGACATCGAATCGTTGCCTTTCCTCGAGGCATTGCGGCAAATGCGCTCGGATATCGGGCGTGAGAACACCATCTATATTCACGTGACCTGGCTACCCCATATTGGGGCGACCGATGAATTGAAAACCAAACCCACCCAACACTCGGTGGCAGAGCTGCGTTCCATTGGTATTGCACCCGACATGATCGTCGCCCGGTCAGATTACCCTGTGGCGGAGGAATTGTGTGACAAAATTGCCCTCTTCTGCGATGTTGAGAAGAAAGCGGTGATCCCCATGGTTACAACGCCGGTATTATACGAAGTGCCCTTAATCCTGGAAAGGGAGGGGGTGGGAGATTACCTGCTCAAACGTGCTGGCCTGGATGCTCGCAGCCATCCTGATTGGTCAGCCTGGGAGGACCTGGTAAAAAAAGTCAACTTACCGAAACCGAAGGTAAAAGTTGCGCTGGTGGGGAAATACGTTGAACTGCATGATGCTTATATGAGTGTACGTGAAGCGCTAAAGCATGCCGGATTGGCATTAGACGTCGAAGTGGATATTCTGTGGGTGCATTCATCAGATCTGGAAAAAGGACGAGGTTGGGAGGAGGTTCAAAACGCAGACGGCATCCTTGTTCCTGGTGGTTTTGGTTCTCGGGGTATTGAAGGTAAACTGCAAGCGGCGCGTTATGCCCGTGAGCACAAGGTGCCCTATTTGGGATTATGCCTAGGAATGCAGCTGATGGTGGTCGATTTTGCGCGCATGATCTATAAGAGTGAGGCACCCAATTCGACTGAATTTGATCGCTCGACTCCTTACCCGGTGATCGACCTGATGCCTGACCAACGTGGTGTGATTGATATGGGTGGCACGATGAGGTTGGGACTGTATCCGTGCGAGCTTCAAAAAGAGTCAATCGCTGCCAGTGCCTATCAGAAACCGATGGTTCAGGAACGCCACCGCCACCGCTTTGAGCTGAACAACACTTTTCGCGACATATTACAACAAAATGGTATGCGCTTCTCCGGGATCTCACCAGATGGGCGGTTGGTTGAGATTGCGGAGCTGGTGGATCATCCTTTTATGGTGGGCACCCAATTCCACCCCGAATTCCTATCTCGCCCGAACCGGCCGCACCCTTTATTCGTCGCTTTTTTGCAGGCGGTCAAGCGAAAGGCAGAGATTGCGTAAATCACTTTACTTCTGAATGAGATTGTGGAGTCATCGAATATACGCTAGCAGATAAATATAAAGGTCATTTATTGTTGGAATGGAGTAAAATAGTGGCTGTTTTCACAATATTTCCTTCATCCCAGAAGGGGATGTAGTCTACGAAAGAATTGAGGTTAAGAATGGAAACATTAATAGAATTGGTATTAGGACGTGAAATTCTTGATTCGCGGGGTAATCCCACGGTGGAAGTCGAAGTGATCCTGCTGGATGGGTCGATAGGCAGGGCAGCGGTGCCTTCCGGAGCATCCACAGGCGTACACGAAGCACTTGAGCTGCGTGATGGTGACAAACAACGCTATCTGGGCAAGGGCGTGCTAAAAGCAGTAGAAAACGTAAATGGGCCTATCACCGAAGAGCTAAGCGGATGGGATGCCACCGAACAAAAACTGATTGACACCATAATGCTAGAATTGGATGGAACTCCCAACAAATCAAAGTTGGGGGCAAATGCCATGCTTGGAACCAGTCTGGCGGTGGCAAAGGCGGCAGCTAACTCCTTAGGGATGCCTTTATACCGCTATATTGGTGGAGTATATGCGCATGTGTTACCCGTTCCGATGATGAACATCTTGAACGGCGGAGCCCATACGGGTTGGCAATCGACAGATGCCCAGGAATTTATGGTCATGCCCCTAGGAGCCCCCAGTTTTGCCGAAGGCTTACGCTGGAGTGCAGAAATCTATCATAATTTGAAGTCTGTATTAAAAGAACGAGGTTACACTGCCTTGGTGGGAGATGAAGGCGGTTATGCTCCGGCACTCAAAGCGAATAACGAGGCAGTTGAAGTGATCCTTACCGCGATTGAGAAGGCTGGCTACAAACCTGGCGAGCAAATTGGTATCGCGCTTGATCCGGCAGCTTCGGAGTTATTTGATGAAGAAACACGCACTTATAACCTGCGCAAGGAAGGCAAGAAACTAACCGGTGAGCAGATGGTGGCATTCTGGAAATCCTGGATCGACCAATACCCAATCGTATCCATCGAGGATGGGCTGGCTCAGGATGACTGGGAGAGCTGGGAGCTCATGACGAGGGAGCTGGGTGGGCGCATCCAGATTGTGGGCGATGACTTGTTGGTCACCAACCCCGAACGGGTTCGCCGTGCGATTAAGGAGAAAGCTGCCAATGCCTTATTGGTTAAGCTCAACCAGATTGGCACGCTTACGGAGACGATTGAAGCGGTTGAAACCTGCCATCGGGCTGGATGGCGTGCCGTAACCTCCCACCGCTCAGGTGAGACGGAAGATACCACCATTGCTGATCTAGCAGTAGCTCTCAATATGGGTCAGATCAAGACTGGGGCACCCGCCCGATCAGACCGGGTGGCCAAATACAATCAATTATTGCGAATTGAAGAAGAATTGGGTGAAACAGCCAAATATGCTGGTTGGGATGCTTTGAGACGTTGATCAGTAAACGGCGCACTTCACGAGGTGCGCCGTTTTTGTTTAATAACTATCCACCTGAGGTATATCTTCCAATAAGGTACCATCTGGCGGGGTCTCACCATCCTGGGGTGTTGGGCGAATGATTTCATCCATTGTCATAGTATCACGCCGCATTCCTGGTGCGGGAGTGCCACAGTACGGGCATAAATTCCAGGATAGCTCCATACGTTTACGACATTGATGGCAGACTTTTTTTAACCGGGTATGGCAGCTGGGGCAAACAATCCAGGCATCCTCAATATGACGACCACAGCCGGGGCATACCGGGATCTCTTCTATGGACTGGAGCAAGGCTTCTTCCTCCAGGGTGTGTTGATATTCTTCTTCCAATGTGTGGGCTGGGCGCAAGATGAGATAGATCACGATACCAGGCAGGAACAACAAAGCGACAATGATAATCGTCAGGAGGCGTAGTAGAGGATCGTGCGCTCTTGCGCGGATATCGCGATAGGTCCAGATAATCAAACTCAACCATAATACCACCAGGAATGCAGCTGCCCAGGCGGATAGTCCCATGATAAGATTGCTCAATACTTGTGGATCGATGATCATCGCATGCTCCCAGAGTTGATTATAGCATTGAGCCTTGGATTAGATGATCCTATTCAAAATTAATGGTAAAAAACGATGGAGAGGTAAAGATGAGCCGAACGGACAATAATCTCTACACCATTAAGGAAATGAGCGAGGAAGAACGCCCCAGAGAACGTTTAGCCAAACTTGGACCTCAATCATTAACTACGGCTGAACTTTTGGGGATCTTGCTCAGGGTGGGCATGGTGGGTGAGAGCGCGGTTCAAGTAGGTCAAAGATTGTTACAAACCTTCGGCGGGATCGCGGGAATTCACCGGGCGTCGTTTGATGAATTAAGCAACCAAAAAGGAGTTAAGCTTGCAAAGGCTGCTCAACTCAAGGCTGCTATTGAGCTTGGCAGGCGTTTGGTGCTCGAATCACCCAGAGGAACGGGCGATTGTGCACAGCCCGGCGGATGCAGCTGAAATGGTTCAATATGAGATGAGTGCGCTGGAACAGGAGGAACTGCGGGTAATGCTGCTGGACACTCGTAACCGTGTGCAGCACATCGAGACAGTATACCGCGGATCGGTAAACTCGTCTCAGGTGCGCATAGCAGAAATCTTCAAGGCGGCGATACGACGGAATGCCAGCAACGTGATTGTCGTCCATAATCATCCATCCGGCGATCCTACCCCGAGCCCAGATGATATTGCTATCACTCGGGCCATTTTGCAAGCTGGTGAGTTGCTGGATGTGAAATTACTCGATCATATCATCGTCGGTAATGGACGTTTTGTTTCGCTAAAAGAGAGAGGATTGGGTTTTACCCAGGGATAATGCAATTTAGACAGTTTTAGTAACCTGAAATCCAACGAACTCACCGGTGTAGGGGAGCCATTCAAAATTTACATCACTTACTGATGCCATCGGTGGACCTTCTCGCAGAGACAATAACAATAATTCCAGGTCATTTCGCGACCCTTCCGCCATCACTTCCACAGACCCGTTCCAACGGTTGCGGACCCAACCCTTCAGACTTAGTCTTTCAGCCTGTTCCAACACGAAATATCGGAAGCTGACCCCCTGTACGCGCCCCTTGACGGTAGCGTGTAAGCGTGAATTTATCTCATCGGGCATTGGGATGGTTTCCAATTGTTTCTGAAAATGTTATTTGTGTGGGCTCGATCAAAAAAACTTTACACTGAACTCGTTGGGTGGAACTACAAACGATCATTTGACTAAGCTCCCAGGAAGGCCAATAAGGGGGTTAATGTAAGCGGACTAAGCAGGGTGGTGATCAACACCACTGTGGTCACAAAGGTGGGCTCAGCATCGAATTCAGTTGCCAGGATTGTGGTCATGACTGCCGCTGGCATGGCGGCTTCCAATACGACTGCCTGGTAGGAAGGCCCGGTCATGCCAAATACATGGGTGAGACCAAATGCTAAAAGAGGCGCAATCAAGAGGCGCATGCTACCGGTCAGAATGAGCGGGAGCACACGTCCATCCAGGTGGATATTGACCAGCTGCATGCCCAGCAATATCAGCATGCACGGGATGGCAGCATTACTGAGCAGGGTAACTGTGCGATCTAATCCAGATGGAAGCTGCCATTTGAATTGTAAAAACAGGATTCCGAGTGCCAGGGCATATATGGCAGGAAATTTGATCAAACCTTTAATCGCATTCCATACGCTGGTAGACCCTGAAGACGCAATCACAATCCCTACCGTGTTGGTAGCAACGGCGTTAATGACAAAAAAAACACTGGCGAACGCCAATGCCGCTTCTCCAAAAGCAAAGCTGGTGAGAGGCAAACCATAATTACCTGCATTCATGAACATGGCAGTGATCAGGACGGCGGCCAAGGTTCGACGATCCAACTTAAAAATTTTCCCCATTACCCAGGTGATCACACCGACCGCGGTGATCAGCACGACGGCAAATACAAGTGTTCGCAGGATATCCTTGTTACTCAGCTGACTATCTGTGATCAGATTGAAGACCAGGATGGGACTGAAAACATAAAATATAACTTGTGATAGCGGGCGGGGATTGATTTTCAGCAATTTAGCCAGGGCGAAGCCAATGCCCGCAGCCAGCAGGATTGGGAAAAGGTTATTAAAAAATAGAGCAAATAATTCGCTCAATCCTCGTCATCCTCGGAAATGAGCTCGTCAAAATCATCGTCATCGACCTCTTCGTCATGGTCCTCATCTGAAGAGTCGTCAGGTGCATCCCCATCCTCGTCGTCTTCAGAAATGAGCTGGTTATACTCATCGGCATCAACCTTTTCGTCCTCACCTTCATTTAAGTTGTCATCAGGATCATCACCATCTTCTGGGATATCCAGCAAGGCAAGATCATTCATCTCCTCGGTGAAGTCCAGGTTTTCCAGTGCATTTTCAGTCTGGTTCGCCTCTTCATCATCATCGGTCGATTCCAATAAGGATTCCAACGCTGAACGAACACCAGTCCCGCCAATTTGAGAGAGAGACCAAATAGAAGCCATCCTGACGTCAATATCGGAGTCCCTAAGTAATTTCAGGAGCTGGGGAACTGCGGTTTTAATTTCAAGCTCCCCAGCGGCACTGGCGGCTTCTGCCCTTACGGACGGGTTCTCATGGGTGAGCATACTCAACACCTGAGGTTTCCAGCGCGAATTGGCAGAGCGACCCATGGCAAACAGGGCTGAGACCAACCAATCCATATCAGGCGAAGCATAGGCTTTTTCGATCAGACCAACGAGTTCCTTGCGGGATGAGAATCCCAGCGCTTCGAGTGCACGCCGGCGCACAATCATGGCATCCTTACCTGAAATTAGGCGCAGCAGGCAGGCCTCAACTAGCTGTAATTTTTTGGGTGAAATATCTTCGACTTCACCCATGTATATGTATGTAGCTAGAGCTGCTGTAGCCGCAGCCCGAACATCCACATCGGGATCATGCTCCGACATTTCTACGAATATGGGTAGCAGATCAACCAGCTCATATTCACGCAAGATTTGTATGGCGCGCGTTCGCACACCTGGCTCGCTATCTTTAAGTGCCACCCGCCCGACTTGCTCGAAGCACAGCAGGTCATCTGCCATGTGGATCTCTTCCATATCTTCAAGCAGGGCATTCCGCCGTCTTATGGACACTTTAGACCAGTTATCTGCCAATAAGGATTTGTCAACCGGATCAAGGTCTGATAGACGGTTCAAGTATTTAGGTGAAAATGGCGTGCTTTCATCAAGCAATGCATCGATCAACTTTGTAAAAGGAATTGGATTAGGAATCGTCATAATCTATTATGGTGTTGGGGTTATCACAATCGGGTGAATAAAGTCTTGGGCGTTAATATAAATCATCAAAAGAATTAACAAGGCAAAACTAATGAAATTCACCCATACTTCATATTTTGGTGGGATCCGCTTACGGATTATGATCTCTGGGAGGGCAAATAGAATCCGACCACCATCCAGTGCTGGGATAGGAAGCAGGTTCATAATTCCCAGAGAAATGCTGATACTGGCGAAGAAAAACAACACTCTTGCAATGGTTGGGGCACCAGGTGTGCTGGCACTATCACGCACAAATGAATATATATCAAACATACCTTTAAATCCCACTACACGTTCATCTGGGCTGGTAGTTTGTCCGCGAATCATCTGACCCAGCATTGAGAACAACTGCTTGAGATAGTCGGTTAAGATATTAAAGCTCTCGGGTATCGCTCCCCATACGGTAAATGCGCGGGTTGGGTTGGTGAGGCCAATACCAATGGCACCTGACTCGCCTGGGTTTGCAAGCGGTGTGATACTGACTTCATACGTCACACCACTGCGCTCATAAACAAAACTCAAAGGTTTTCCAAGGTTCGCATATATCTCTGACCGTGCAGCTGCATCACTGTTTACCTGAACGCCTCCAATGCTCACCAGGATATCGCCGGCCTGCAAGCCTGCGGATGCCGCAGGTAGGTCTGGGAGGGTACTCCCCACCAGAACGACGCTCCGGTCAGGTAAATAGCCGATAATACCTGAGATGAGGATGAATAGGACGATTGCGGTTAACAGGTTCATGGTCGGACCTGCCAACAATGCTGCGATACGTTTCCATGGGTTGGCTGCTGCCAGACCACCAGGAATGTTCGGGTCTTGTTCACCTTTTGGTCGTACAAAACCACCGAAAGGCAACCAGTTCAGGGTGAATTTGGTGCCTCCCAATTCAAAAAGGGTCAACATGCGAGGTGGGAAACCAAAACCGAACTCCTCGACGTCTGATTTTTAACAGCTTCATGACGATGAAATGTCCAAACTCATGGACAAAAATCAACATCGCAATCGCGATGACAAACTCGATAATCCTTTGTATGGTCATATTATCCCTTATACGAACAACATTCGTGCCAGGCACTCTGCACGTTTTTCATTAACCGACAAATTATATCCTGTCCTGATGGTTGTTTCCAGACTAATGCAGGCTAGATCAAATAATTCTAACAGAATTCTAAGGGTGAGACGAAATTACGGAGGATAAGACTGGTGTTTCTTGATTTAGCTAACCTTCGACCAACCGTGCAGGTCCACCCGGGTGGGCTACGAGCACCTGCCTCACGCCAGGCAGCTGGTTGAGACGATCATTGACCCATTCTGCATCTCCTGCCGGGCACAGCACATGTACATTTGGACCTGCATCGATGGTATAGCAAACCGGAATCCCCTCTCCCCGCCAATCTTGTATTGCATGCATTACCTCAATCGTGGCTGGCTGCAAATAGATAAGTGCGGGGTTCGAAGTTATCATCACGGCGTGCATCAGGTTGCTGTCCAATTCAGTGATCGCTATAAGGCCATTAAAGTCGCGCTCCAAGATAGCATTACGGCAAATATTTAGCCGTCGGGTTGAATCTGCCAGGCGTGATGGCTGTAATATGCTAGTGGAAGCCAGAGAATGACCGCTAATTGAGCTAACCAGCTTTTCATCCTGGCTCACCAGTGCGACACAATCCACAATATCCCAATAGCTGGGAGGAGCGATGGAATAGGCGTAAGAATTTTCATCATTATTTCCAGCTTGCCACTCGACGTACCCACCTGGGATCGAGCGACAGGCTGAGCCAGAACCCGTACGCGCCAATCGCGACAGGTCTTTCTCATCTAACTCCAGTCCAGCAGCCTGCGAGGCTGCCAGGCTCAGAGCGGCGAACCCAGAGGCTGACGATGCCAAGCCAGCACCAGTAGGAAAGTTATTCTGGCTCTCCACCATGGCAAAAGTTGATATTCCAGCTAGCTGCCGTACACGATTGAGAAAGGTACTTACCCGCTCCAAACCCTTACCAATCGTTCGTTCACCATTCAGTACGATTTGATCTTGTTGCAGAGACGTATCAAATCTCACTGTCGTGCGAGTAATGAGCTCTTCCAGATTCATCGAAATTGAGCCACTGGCAGGAATATGTTGATTGGAATCAATTTCACCCCAGTATTTGATCAATGCAATATTGGGGTGGGCGATGGCAGTGATAGTATTATTCACCATATATATCTAATTATAGCAGTTGACCAGGATGACTAAAACCAAGAGAAATCAAAAAATAATCAAATTGATTGGTGGCATTTATAAATGGATGTGATCAATATCAAATCCGATAAACCTGGATAGGTACAAATTAATCGATAGGTGCACCAAGTTTCTAATATCTTCCTGATTCCGCTATTCAATCCTCGTATAAATCGCCCAGGTTTGAATATCTATTAAGGGTCGGTAATATTGCTCCACATAACGTTTGAAGGCGATTATTCCTTGTCGTATTTCTGAGGTACAGTCACTACAAATATCTGCTTCAGACAGACCCAAATAGGGTAAACCTTGTTGGGATGTCTTTGAGGTAATGATCAAGACGGGAGGATCGTACTGCAGCTCCTGCAGAAATTCTACGAATCCATTCGCAGCGTTTGGAATGGGTGTATATAGGTGCCGCAAAAAAATAAACCTTGATGGTGACCGGCGATCCACGTGAAAATAGATAATCGGATCGTAATCCCAGACCAGGATTGACTGCTCGGGAGAACTATTTTCAAGGATAAATTTCTCTATCGCATCCGGCTGGTATACCGTGATATTCGGGTTTGAACGTAGTTCCTTCCAGTTTGCCAGGCTTGGTGTTTCTTTTCCAATTACTTCCACCAGCCATGGAAGCAGGATTACTGCAGTCGCGCTAAGGGTCAAGACGGTATACGGTTTAAATTTCTTAAAAACTGGTTTAAGATTCATCAGATGATCGAAAAGATAGCCACTGATCGCGCTCATACTAAGAATGGGGATTTGGTAATAATGGCGGAAATTCGTTCCGGGTAGAGTGGTAAATAGGCTATCCAGTGCAACTATAATGATTAAACCTGCCATCATCCAAAAGCGATTAGATTCTGGTTTCCTTAATTCTAGTTTTTCAGGTCCAATTCTCCAGATTCTCTTCCAATTATCAAAGACAAAGACAATTATACTAATTACTGCAAGCCCAAATACGGCTGCGAGGGGTTGCTCAAGGATTAATATTCTGAACGTGGCAATAAAAGCTTTCAATGAAAAGCCTTCTTCTATGTACAGGCGATTGTGAATGAACACCGCGTAGAGCAAATCGTACAGATCGTTGTGTGCAATCCAATATGCAGCGATCAATAGTAAAGGTAGGACAAAACTTGCCAAAATCAGACCAGTTTCACGAGTCAGCCTGAGATACCTGCGCTGATGCAACCTTATCAGTGTAAGGATCACGATCGCCGCTATACCCACCGAGATGTAGGTGGGTTTGAATAAAAAAGAGATCGCAGTGAACAACCCAATCCCGATGAGAAAAATGCGTTTATCTGTTCTGAGGTACCCCCCTACAGTACCCAATGCCAGCGTGATGGGTAATAAAGCGTAGGTCTCGGTCAGGTTTCCCCCTGAGAAATACAGGGGGTAATGCAGGGTCAGTAACATCAGCGCAGTGCAAATAAGGGCTGACTTTCTTGTCCAAATTTTCCTGAGAACTCCATAAAATACAAACGTGGTCAGTGAAAGCCAGACAGCCTGGAATAGCCACATATTCCATTGCTTTTGGATTCCCAGAGCGATAATAGCCGCATTCAGATAATAGATTGCAGGAGGCTTGTTATCCCAACAATCGCGATATAACAGCGCGCCTTCCAAGATTCGCTGTCCGCAATAAGCAAAGGCACCTCCATCGCGAGACATGCTACTAAAATTTGGGTCTGCCGCGACTGAGGCAACGAAAATTACTCCAAATGCCAACAAGCATATTGTAATTGCGATAATCAGATTTTTAATCATGTCTCGCCCAGTTTGAAGACAACTTAAAAAAAAGACTGAACATAGTTACATGGAGATTTTAATGCAATCAGCTCTTATTGTAGTAGGGTAGTAATATACATTAAGAAGCTACTATTCAAGGATAGATTAAGATTTATTGATGAAGACACAGATAGGCTATTTGGACTTATTTAGTTAGTTCATCTCCTCTTGCAACATCACGCTCAAACATTCGATCCTCCAGGCGCAGATATCCTCGAATTGCCTGGCTGGCGATCATCCTGATTGGTTCAGGCGGCCAGGGGATCACACTCCGGTTGACGAACCACACATCCGTCAGGTCAGTTTTACGTTCCAGCGCCAGGTCCGCCAGGGTACGTCCATTGAGATGGGTCATCGAGACGCCATGCCCAACGCAACCCAGGCTGTAGAGGACACGTTCATCACCCAGGAAACCGATGGCAGGTGCCATTTGCAATGGCACGGAAACGGGTCCGCCCCAGCGATGAGTGATTTGTATTCCTCTCAGATGTGGGAAAAGCCAGATGATGTCCCGCTCGAGATCGGCAAAAGTATGCGCATTCAAATCTCGATCCATGTTCCCGCCATACGCCAGGCTGACGTCACTGCCTCCCATGATGATGCGATTATCAATACTCAAGCGAAAATAATGCACCAGATTGCGTGCATCTTCAATACCCTGGCGGTTTTTCCAACCGATGACCTCGAGCTGAGCTTGAGTAAGGGGTTCGGTTGCGACCATGTGCGTAAAGGCAGGCACCTGTTTCCGTTTGAGTTGGGGAATCAGATGTGAATAGGCATTGGTCGCAAAGATGATTTTTTTGGCTGTCACCTTACCGTTGGAGGTTTTCAAGATGAAATTGGTCTGACGCTGAATCTCTATGATGGGGGTCTCCTCGTATACCTGCACGCCGAATTGCAGGGCGAGTCGTTTCATCTCCCGAACCTGTTTAGCGGGATTTAATAATCCAGAACGCGGTTCCCACCAACCTCCTAAGAAACGAGGCGAATTGACCTCGCTTTTAATTTGATCTGTTTCAATCCAGGAGATCCCAGTAATTCCCATCGATGTCAGGATTTCCAGGTCATGCTGGATGCGCTTGACATACCCTGGGGTGGTGGCAGCACGCAAGAAACCCGGGTACCAGTAATCCGATTGGATATTATTTTGCTTTACGAGATCATCCACATAGTCTACAGATCGTTCCATGTACCTGTGGGCTTCAACCGTTCGCTGGTGTCCAAAGAGGGCTTTGGTTACGGCAGGCTCAAGCCCAAAAAGGGTCATCGAAAAGCCACCGTTGCGACCACTGGCTCCGAAGCCTACCACTTCACCCTCAAAGACAGCTACCGATACACCCTGATCATCCTTACGCAAGTTATACGCAGTTGATAGTCCTGTAAATCCTGCCCCTATGATGGCAATGTCGACTGCCAGGTTGTCTTGTAAGGCAGGGTTAGGGACATAATCTCCATAAGTGTCCAACCAGAATGATTTATCGCTGTAATCTTTCATAGAAACCCTCCTCGATGATTGCGGTGTAAAGTTCTTGTACTATTATTGCACAATAACGATATATTGTCATTAATGAATCGTGATGTAGTTGTGCGAAAAAATGTGCCAGGGATGCTCGACATTTACATATCCGTTCCATATGAAATAATAAATATTGTTGCAAAATAAAAAACTCTCAGGATAACTTTTCAATTATCCTGAGAGTATCCTGGCGAGCAATTTATCAGGTTATTTTATTAGATCTGATTTTAATAAGATAGTATCAAAATTTGCAACCGTTGGGGCTGGTGGATTGGCACCACCCGGGCTGGATTGGAAGGCAACCTGATCAATAAACAGATTGCTGTTCGAAGAGCCATCGCATTCTGCTCGAAGTTCCAAGGATACAGAGGCGCCAGAATAAGCGCTCAAATTGACTACTCTCTGAACCCATCCCCCGGTATTATTATTGCTGCAAAGCTCATATGCCTCTACCACGGTTCCATTGATTAATACCCCTCCAAAATCATATCCGCATGCGTCTTGGGAGGCGATCCAATGCCAGTAGGAGAGGTAAGATTGGCCAGCGGGAACCGTCACCTGTTGTCGAATATATGAGATTTCATCAAGGTCACCACCCAGCCAGGTACCCCATGTGCCGTTATAAGGTGTGACCGACCCAGAAAAATTTTGACGGATCAGCTGCCATCCGTGGGTAGAATATTCTGTCCAGGCTACACGTCCCTGCTCAAAATCTCCATTGAAGATAGGGGCAACAGATACAAGGTTGATCGTGATGACAAAGTTCTTTTCGAAGAACAAGCCCCCTTGATCCGTCGAGCGAACCCGGATTGAGTAGCTATTTTGAGTCTCATAATCAAAGACAGTGGAGGAACGAAGCTGGTTAGCTGATATATTGAAAGATCCGTTACCCGTATCACCTGCACCGCTAACAAGCTGATAGGTAAAAGTATCACCAATATTAGGATCTGTGGTGGAGAATGTTCCAACCGCTGTATTGATGGGACGGTTCTCATCGATACTGCTGTTGGAAAGTCCGATGTTAGTCGGATTACGATTCGGCATTTTCATCAGCAGGGGCATGTACAATACTTCGGTGGGAACAGGGTTAGTAAGATGCACAACACTGACTGATAAAAGGTCCATTCCTTGATAGCTTCCTCCCCAGGTCATGGTATAGGTGTGGCTTGGATCACTATCCCAGGTATCACGGATGTAAATCGTTGATCCGTTATAACCATAACCAACGATGGAGTGTCCAGCAAGGTTCAGCAGAACGGGGTTTCCAGCATTGATTTCCGCCTGGAAATTAGCCAGTGAAAACCCGCCAGCGATCGTATTATCAGTCTTCTGATTATAGCAATCAGTCACCGTATAGCCTCGGGCTTGATAAAAAAGTTTTCTCCCATAGGTACCATCCACATCGTCATAACCTTGAGCTTCCATATTGCTGCAAGTAAATTTATTATTGCTGCTGGTATAGTTATAAAATTTAGTGCTGCCATCGACGTTATTGTAAGGTGAGGCGGATTGACTGGTTTTCATGAAGTCACCGATGGCAGTCCCCCAGGTATGTTGGACCCAACCATTGGTAATGTATGGATCATTGGTCGTGCTTTCATAACTCACCCAGTAATCCTCGATCGAGCCACGCGTCATTCTACCGTCTACAGCATTATGCGAGGCGACCAAAGGATTATTCGGATATGATATCGTATCCATCCGACCAATGCGACCAGGAAGTATCGGTGTTTGGCATTACACCGCCATTTGTGGGACCCGAATAGATATTCGGATAAGCGCCACGATCATAATAAGCAGCAATCATTGCCCCAGAAACTGCCGAGCAGCCAAAAACCCAGTCATAGGATGGAAAATCAGGCAATATGACGGCATCGATGGTGGATTTGATTGAAGTGATCCGTTCGGTTTTGTACTCAGCTGGCGGATTGGGCGGTCCATTAATGATGTATCCGGATATCTGTGTTCCATCTGGTGAGGTGCTTTCCTCAATCGCGAAATTGGGTGTAACCACCTGGATGAGCTTATTCCCTGTGGGATCTGCATTTCCCGGAGATGGATCTGGACCGAGATCCTGGGCAAATGAATAATTCCAAGTATTTCCAGCAATCGTGATTATAATAATGGCTACCAACAAAGACATACATAAGAATTTATTTTTTACAGCCTTGCTTGGACTCATTTTCTCTCCTCATTGTATAATTCGATGTAAGAATAGAAGAATGAAACGCGTTTTTCTGTCTGAATATTGTACTGATCCAATGCTATCAGGGAACCAGGAAATTATACACTTGAGTGATATTTTATATTCATATTTATATGTTCCGGAACCTATCAATAGTGAAAAGCGTCAGATTGGTATAGAAATATTTGGAATGATACATATGCATAAATTCATAAAACTACTCGCAATCATCATCAGTGTGTGGATTGGGTTAACAGCATGTGGAGGAGCAGCATCTGGGGTGGAGGGAAAGACTGTGATCGTTACTCCAGCTGTTAAAGGAAATTCAGCCAGTCTAGATGTTGGTGATACACTAGAAGTTCGAATACCAACCATCCCAACCACCGGATACGAATGGACTGCGCAAGAGCTTAACAAGGCGATCCTGGTTCAAGAGCGAAGTGCGGTTTATGTTGAGGATTCCAGTCCTAGTTCTGCTGGGGGGATTGTGACGCTTACATTCAAAGCGGTAGGTGCAGGCAAAACGACGCTTAATCTACTTTATGTCAACTCCTCGTCGAATAATACTCCTTCAATATCATCGAATTCATTCAGTGTGACGGTCGAAGTAAAATAACTGGCAAATCGTTGTAATAAGAAATTCATCCAGCTTCAAAATATGGGTCGGCTCGAGACTACACTAAAAATTGTCCTACCATAAAACCATTCTAATGGCGACCTAGCCGATATATTTCTACTGCAATTCAGGGAATTCTCTCCATCAATTCTTGCGGTGTTTTCAAGGAGGAAATCGAAGTGAACTCACTGTTGCTCAACCCTAAAAAGCACAACCGTTATTATGCTGACGAAACCTCAAAAGAGGTGATGCTTAAAACTATCCGATTCTTCGAAAGCAAGGGTAAACGCAAGCTAAAAGCGGACGACCGTGAGTGTGTTTGGTATGCCGACTTCCTGGAATTTCAGAAGAAAGAGAAAATATTTGCCACTTTACTTACTCCAGCCGGCTATGGCGGTATTAATTGCCGTTGGGATAGCTGGCGGAATTGCGAGTTCAACGAGATCCTGGCATTCTACGGATTGGGATATTGGTATACCTGGCAGGTGTCCATCTTGGGTTTAGGGCCCATCTGGCAGACTGAGAACGAATCCTTGAAGCGTAGGGCAGCACGGCTTTTGGATGAAGGCGAAGTGTTTGCTTTCGGTTTATCCGAGCGCCAGCATGGAGCCGATATATATTCCACCGAAATGAGCTTGACCCCTCAATCGGATGGGGCATTTCTTGCCAATGGGGAGAAATACTACATCGGTAATGGCAACCTGGCTCCAATGGTCTCCACCTTTGGAAAGATTTCATCATCGGGCGAGTATGTATTCTTTGTGGCAGATTATCGTCACAAAGGATATGATTTGATCCAGAACGTCACTCACAGCCAATCGTACGTGGCAAATTTCGCTTTGCATGACTACCCGATTACGGATGCGGATATCTTATCCCGAGGGCAGGCTGCCTGGGATGCAGCCCTCAATACAGTCAACATTGGAAAATATAATCTGGGATGGGGGTCGATCGGCATCTGCACACATGCTTTTTATGAGGCGATCCATCATGCTGCAAATCGCAAGTTATATGGCATGGCGGTGACGGACTTCCCGCATGTGAAGATGATGTTCACCGAGGCTTATGCTCGGTTGGTGGCGATGAAACTATTCACCTTACGCGCCGCCGATTATATGCGCATAGCCAATCTAGAAGATAGGCGTTACTTACTCTACAACCCGGTGGTAAAAATGAAAGTTACCACCCAGGGTGAGCAAGTGATCAACCTACTGTGGGATGTTATCGCAGCCAAGGGCTTTGAAAAGGATATGTACTTTGAGATGGCGGTGCGGGATATTCGCGCCTTGCCCAAGCTGGAAGGGACGGTGCATGTCAATATCGCACTGATCGTCAAATTCATGGCAAATTATTTCTTTTTCCACAAAGATTACCTCCCGGTATCCCGCCATGATGAAGCTCGCAACGATGATTTCCTCTTCCACCAGGGTCCGGCTAAAGGTTTGAGCAAGATCCAGTTCCATGATTACGCTCCCATATTCGATAAACAGGCCTCGCCAAACGTCAGGATATTCAAGGAACAGGTTGATATCTTCAAAATGATGCTGGTACAAGCTGCACCCAATCCGGAACAGGTACGAGACACCGATTTCCTGCTCACCCTGGGTGAAGCCTTCACCCAAGTGGTTTATGGGCAGCTGATCCTGGAAAATGCTGCCATTTATTCGATCGAGGATGACCTGGTGGATCAAATATTCGATTTCATGGTGCGTGACCTATCTGTTTTCGGGTTAAAGCTCTACAGCCAACCCAGCACAACGGTTGAACAGATGGAATTTTGCCAACGCATGATTCGACGACCGGATATCGACCTGGATCGCTTTAACCGGATCTGGCTGAATGAGGTGATTGCATTGAAAGACGAATACGAGATGAACCCTTGAATTAATTGAATGGGTGGTCTGATAATAACAGGCGTGCTTGAGCTTTAAGGTTGGCTAACAATACCCCTTCCGGAGCAGCCTCACTTCCCAGATCATATATTGATAAGGGTGGAGAAAAATTAATCATTGGGGTGGCAGTTGATCGCATCCCGGTGAGCAACTGAGCTCCGATTTGGAAGATCTCAGCCACTTTTTGGCGTTGCTCATACTTCTTCCAAAGGTTGATCAAAGGATTTTTGTACCATTTCTCCGAAAGCATCCCACTGGCAATTGCAACTACGGAGATGGTTTCAGGTACTCTACGCAGGAAAAGCTCAACACTGGGCGACCATCCATCCAGGCTCCGTTCTGCTCCTGGAGATACCGTCGGATCTGGTTCCACGTTACCTCGTGGGAAGATCAATATCGCCCCAGAGTTATTTAGATGCTGGATGGTTGTTCTGATCGTCTGCAAGCGGGATGGAATGTGATAGGGCACAGGGATTATGTGTGCAGCAATGTTCGGCAACAACTGTACGATGGGTATATCCGAGGCAATGATCTTAAGATCATCACGCTGAATGGCAGCTGCCAGGATGGCAACATCATAAGCAGCCGGGTGGTTGCACAGAACCATCAAAGGTCCCTGATGCGGAATCACCTGCTCCCCAATTAAATGAATATCACTGACTAATTTCCTGGTGAACAGGTTGACAGCTGAATTCCAACCATTCTGGACAGTATTTCTGTCCAACTCGACTAATAAAGTTGACAGTCGTTTAACTGGAGGATAAAAGATTGGATAAAGACAGCGAGTTATCAAATTGGAGTGTTTGAAACCCATCACGCTCATCAGTTGGGAGAATAAGGCTGTGGTGATGACGTTGACTTCCGGTGTGACGGGTGCTTGGGATTGGTTGTTCATATGAACAACTCGTCATTAATTTTCTGCATTTCCAGGTATAACATCCTAACCCGCTGCTCTATGAGCAGGTTAAATCTATCCATCGCCTCTCGACGTACTCCAAGCGGGTGAAAGAATTCTGGCTTTCCAATCGCCACAGTTTCACTGCCTGCATGCACAGCCACTGGGTAAACTGGTAACAAAGAGTCCGCGCTAGCCTGGTACAAGCTGCAAAGGGTGACAAACCCAGGCATGAAATGTCTTGTTAATGTAACAGGGTCTAAAGGAAGTAAAGCGTCTTCCGGGAAGATGAGCAAGTTTCTGCCTTCCCTAAGCAAGCGTAAGCTTTGACGGAATCCATCCGTGGTCATGCCACCGAAACGATCAATCGACACCGATCCAATTGCCCTGAGTAAACGCACTGAAATTTTCGTCAGCAGGGTCGAAAATAATAGACCAAAACGACCATTGAGATGTAAAACTGGATGGATAAAATCGTCTAACAGGTACTTTGGAGCCAATTTGAAATCCAACATCTCGGAAATGATCCAGGGGTAAAAGCGGATCGAGACGGAGAGGATCGTCTCAATTGGACCAATTGCACCTAAGTGATTGGCTATAAAAATCGCTGGACCGGGTGTGGTGATATTTTCAAACCCCACTACATCATAACTAAATGGAGAAGCGATAAAGCGCGCAATATTGTAGACTAGAGAGTCACCCTGCCGACGATCGTCTGTGTGCGCGATCGGTGTCCAACTAGCACGCATTTTTCCCTCAATGTACTTTCAGGCTACCCTTGGGCTCGGATTGCTTTGCCCAGAGGGTTTGTTTACCCTAACACCTTGATCCATCTATAGGTTCGGAAGGTACTGAATCATATTCTTAGTTTATTTTACTATTGTTAATTACTGAAATACTTTAATAGCGGAAATCTGTATTACGAATCTTGAGAAAGCCTGTTAAAATCTTGGAGACTAACTGAAGAACCCATCATGGCAATGTGGAGCAGGTGATTGTCCAATAGTATTTCTCGAAGGCGAGGCGCCTGGGTAATCGAATTTTTCAGCGACAAAGAATATTATCAGCGCTTATACACTTTGGCTTTACCCATTGCCTTACAGCAATTTATCATGTCGTCATTAAACATGGTGGGGGTGGTGATGATTGGCCAGCTTGGGGCTGTACCGGTGGCAGCAGTCGGGTTGGCCAACCAAATTTTCTTCCTGCTGAGCCTGATACTCTTTGGCCTCTACACCGGTTCGGCCATGTTCACTGCTCAATTATGGGGGAGTAGAGATATCCTCACTATTCGAAAAGTGCTTGGATTGGCTATTACACTGGGTATCGTGTTTGGGACTTTCTTTTTGATTATTGCTGAAGTTTTTCCCACACAAGCCTTAAGTGTCTATTCAACTGACAAAACAGTGATTGCATTGGGTAGCGAATACCTACGTATCATGGGGATATCCTTCATCCTCTTTGCCATCTCATTGTGTTTTTCGGTGGTTTTGCGCAGCACCGGGGACGTACGGACACCCTTGATCGTCACATTTACCTCTCTATCGATCAATACGCTACTTAGCTATATTCTCATCTTTGGCAAATTGGGGTTGCCCTCCCTAGGTGTGAAAGGTGCAGCAATTGCGGTTTTGATTTCTCGCATCGTGGAGTGCGCTTTATTATTGTTACTATCTTATCGTAAGGGGTCGCCTGTTGCGGGTACCATAAGGGAGCTTTTTAGCTTTGACCTGTCTTTTGCAAAAAGGGTGCTTAAGCCCGTTTTGCCTGTTATTGTCAATGAGACTTTATGGTCCCTGGGAATCACAGCCTATAGTGTTGTCTATGCACGAATCAGCACGGATTCAATTGCAGCCATGAACATCGTCAATTCGATCGATCAGATGGCTTTGGTGCTTTTTGTAGGCATCGGGCATGCCTGTGCTGTTTTGGTAGGTAACCGCATCGGAGCAGGTGAGGAGGATAAAGCCTTCAGTTATGCTGCACGGTCTGAAGTCCTTGGAATGCTGGGTGCAGTAGGGATTGGAGCAGTTATCCTGGCAAGCTCAAATATGATCCTGTCTTTGTACAATGTTTCTCCTACAGTCATCGATTACGCACGCCGGGCGCTTACCATCCTTGGATTACTGCTGTGGCTGAGGGCATCGAACATGATCCTGTTTATTGGCATCTTTCGAAGTGGTGGTGACACTCGCTTTGCCTTGGTTCTGGATGGTGTCATTATCTGGGTGGTGGGTGTCCCGCTAGCATTTGCGGGTGCTTTCCTGCTCCATCTACCAGTCTATTGGGTATACCTGATGGTGATGTCTGAAGAGATCACCAAATGGGCGCTGGGTGTTTATCGCTTTTTCTCACGTAAGTGGATCCACAACCTGGCAAAAACTATGGGAGATTGACCAGCCTCTGTTCAAAATGGCGTCTCTCTGATAAGATAGCATCCCGATGATACCGGCCTCGACCGCTTTGGTCGGGGTTTTTGTATGTAATGACTGGAAAAAAGTTGTGATTATCGAACGAAAAGATTTACGTAATATCGCTATTATTGCTCATGTCGACCATGGTAAGACTACCCTGGTGGATGGTTTGTTAAAACAAGCGCGTGTATTCCGCGAGAACCAACAGGTCATGGAACGGGTGATGGATTCGAATGACCTTGAGCGCGAGCGCGGCATTACCATCCTGGCGAAAAACACCGCCATTGAAATTTGGGATGAGGTTATCCAGGGGAATGTCAAGATCAACATTGTTGATACTCCCGGACACGCTGACTTTGGAGGCGAGGTTGAGCGCGTGATGAACATGGTGGATGGCGTCTTATTACTGGTGGACGCAGCAGAAGGCCCGATGCCTCAAACCCGTTTTGTGTTGAAGAAAGCCCTTGAAATGGGTCACAGGGCGATCGTGGTGATCAACAAGGTGGATCGCAAGGATGCCGAGCCCTCACGGGTGCTCAACCAGACGTTTGACTTGTTTATCGAACTGGGTGCCACCGATGAGCAAGCTGATTTCCCAATAATCTACGCTAATGCCATTACAGCCCAGGCAGGGCTAACCCCTGAGCTAGGACCAGACCTGCAGCCCCTATTCCAAGCCATCCTGCGGCACATCCCGGCCCCAGAGGTGGATCTTGAAGCTCCCTTGCAGATGCTGGTGACCACCTTGGGATATGATGACTACCGTGGTGTGACGGCTGTTGGTCGCATATTTGCTGGGAAGATGCACCTGGGTCAGGCATTGGCACGCATGACCGTGGACGGCAAAATCCTACCAGAGCATGCCCGCTATTTGTATGTTCATCAGGGATTGAAACGCGTGGAAGTGGAAGAAGCTGAAGGCGGAGAGATCGTGGCATTGGCAGGTCTCGAGGGCATTGCCATTGGGGAAACCCTAGCAGACCCGGATAACCCGATTGCCTTACCGACGATCAAGGTGGAAGAACCAACCGTGCGCATGACGTTTGGGGTGAACACCTCTCCATTATCAGGTCGGGAAGGACGATGGAATACTTCGCGCAAGATTACGGGAAAGGCTGTTTGATGAGCTGCGTTCCAATGTTGCCCTGCGAGTGGCAGAGATGGAGACGGCTGATTCGTTTCTCGTCTCAGGGCGAGGTGAGCTGCACTTGGCAATATTGATCGAAACCATGCGGCGGGAAGGGTATGAGTTCCAGGTGTCGCGCCCGGAGGTCATCTTGCGAGAAGGCGCCAATGGAGAGACGCTGGAACCGTTTGAAGAGCTGTACATCGAAACCAGCCAGGAGACGGTGGGCGTCGTCGTGGAGATGCTGGGTGGGCGGCGTGGACAGATGCTGGATATGCAGGACACACTCGAGAATACGGTGCGCTTGAAGTATCTGGTGCCAACCCGCGGTTTATTGGGTTTCAGGTACCAGTTCCTGACTGCCACACGCGGTGCGGGTGTCATGAATACCATTTTTTATGACTATCTTCCATTAGTCGGTGAGATGGCTGGACGTGAGGCGGGATCGATTGTCTCATGGGAGAACGGTGTCACCACCACATTTGGTTTGAATAATGCTCAGGACCGCGGTATGCTGTTTTGTGGTCCTGGTGTAGAGGTTTATGAAGGCATGGTGGTAGGTGAGCACCAACGACCGGGTGATTTGACGGTGAATGTATGCAAGAAAAAGCATATGACCAATGTACGGGCAGCCCGGGGTGAGATGGAAATCCGCCTGACCCCACCGCGTCAGATGAGCATTGACGAAGCCATCGAATACCTGGCGGACGATGAGCTGCTCGAAGTCACTCCGCTGAGTTTCCGGATTCGAAAGCGCATCCTTAATTCTCACGAACGCGGCAAGCAGACCAAGCTGGCTAAACTCGATCAGATGGAATAGTGCCAGATCCCCACAAATTGATAAATATCAATGAATATATAGAGTAAAGATCGACTGATAAAGGTCGATCTTTTTTTAATCAGAAATACTACTCATGTAGCAGATTAGCTATAACTTCAGACGGTATACCCGATAACGTTTATACAGCCTGGCACCTGCGCGTGTTGCCAGGGTAGGGGTATAGGGATTGTCTTCCGAGGTGAGCGACATGTCAAACCAGGTATAACCTTTTGGGAAGGCACGCCTGGCCATTTCATCGAAAAGCATCACTGCCACCCCGGTATCCCAATACTCAGGTAGCACAAGTACACTCTTAATCGCCAGGCATTTGGGTTGTCTGCGCAGGTATGGAAGCAGTGAAAGGTAATCCCATGGATAACGCAATCCGTTGGCGTGGATCAAGGCTTCATTAATATTAGGGATACCAGGGAACCATCCAACGGTCTCACCATCTACTTCAGCGAACAGCACCAGCTCGGGGTCGACAATCTGGCGGAATTGTTCCAACGAAGCCTGCAAGCCTTCACGTGGCCAGGGAATGAAATCAGGCAGGTGTGCCAGTGCTTTGTTTAACAATATATAGACACGCTCGACCTCATTCTCCCAATGCTCAAGGTCGGCAGAGCGGATTTTGATCCAATTGTGACGCCGCAGACGTTCGGACAATCGAGACAGGCGCTCAATCTCCTTGCCCGCCATGGATGGGGTGATCTCATAAGCAAGGTTGTCACCCCGAGCGGGAAGAAAACCATAATGCTCAAAAAACCCCTGGTAATATGGAGGTGTATGGCCGCACAAGATAACCGGTGGCCGGTCTCGCCCCTCAATAAGCACGCCATACCCATCCTCATAATCCAGGTTAAATGGCCCATACAGCGAATCGAGCTGATGACTGATTGCCCACTGGCGGGAATGGTCAAACAGAGCCTGGGCGATCGTCTCATCCTGAAGGCATTCAAAGAAACCGATCATGCAGTCCTTGAACCCGCGAGCGGTATTGGTTTCCTGATCATCTGCACAACAAATCGTTCCAGCCGGTTTTCCATCTTTCAGGGCGATGAAGAACTCTGCCACCCCTCGCTTGAAAAATACACCACTTTTAGGATCGATGAATTTTATGCGTTCACCCAAGAGTGGTGGCACCCACAGTGGGTCGTTGTGGTAAATCTGCCAGGGGAAGCTGGCGAACCGGCGGCGTTCGGTTGCGCTTTCGACCGGTACGATTTCAATGCTGCTCATTAGCCCTCCTTGTTGCCAGCGACACGGCGTTCTTCAAGCTCGAGTGCGATCTCCGTATAGCGTTCACGTCCCAATGGATACAGGACGGCAAATAAGATACCCATGCAGATCAAAACTGCTGGGACGGGTCCGGTGAGCAGGCGGATGTTCAATGTTGTGCTTGCAGATTGCACCATACTGTTTTGAACATATCCAGCATCCAGAAGCTGTGACACCAACAAGATGGCAAGAGCTGAAGCGGTTTTCTGGGCGAGTGAAATCAGGCTGTAAAACATTCCTTCGGACCTTTTTCCAGTTTTTAACTCACCATATTCAATTGCATCGGGGATGATCGCCCAGGGAATCACATGGGCAGCGGAAACTCCAATTCCCGCCAGGACGCATAATAACAGGATCAACCACAAAGGCGTTGTTGGTGTCATATTGAACAGCACAAGAAGGACTGCGGCAAAAAACGCCATCCCGAGGATATATGCGATGCGTTTATTTAATCGTCTCGAGGTCCAGGTCCAGAATGGCAGGGCGAAAATGGCCACCCCAAAAATCGTCCCCATGATCAGCGGCTGGTCAGTTTCCCGATATATCACGTTGGCAATGAAAAAGATAAGAATGGTCTGCAGGATATCTATGGTGAGCCAGGTGAATATATATAAAATTGTGCTGAAAACGAAGGGACGGTTTTGAACCGAACTCCGGATGGATTCCCATAAACCAGGCTGTTTTTGCTGCATGAATTCAGGGCGTTCGTGCGTGCCAAAAAAGACAACGAATAATGGTAGGGCTGAGATTACACCAAATATCACTCCCATTAACAACACATTGGAGGCATGTTCTGGAACGAAGCGATTTACGATCAACCCTGGGATGATGAATGCCACGATACTGCCCAGGATGGAGAAAAATGCCCTTACCGACGTAATCGAGGTACGTTCATCATAATCTGAAGTCAGCTCAGGAGTCAGGGCGAAATAGGGCATATAGATCATCGTAGCGGCGGCATCGTAAATAACATATACGATGGCATAGTACACCACGAGGGCAACATCTCCCTGGATGGGTGGTCTCCACCACATTAATGAGAAGGCGATGGCGAATGGGAGGGGTCCGAACAGTAAAAATGGGCGACGCCTACCCCAACGGGTGCGGGTGTGGTCGGAAATGTAACCAAATAGAGGGTCATTGATCACATCCCATAACCGACCGATAAAGAAAGCAATCCCTGCAATCCCAGGGCGTATCCCTACTACATTAACCAGAAAAAACAAAAAATATGCCCCAACGATTGTGCTGGTAATGCTGAAACCAAAATCACCGGATCCATACATCCATTTTCGCCACGTGGGCAGCTTATTTTTCATGGGAAGGTATTCCTTCTGGGGATGGAATGCATAATTTTACACCCACCTGCTTATAAAGAACGTCCAGGTTTTGCACAGCGAAAGAACTCTGTATACATTTGGATGATTCGCTCACGCAATATATGACTGGTGCAGGTATCTCCAACGTTTGAATGTAGTGTCGAAACTCACTAGAGAATATGGTAAATGGATACTCTGATTTCAGCATGCTATAATCACGGCATGATTTTGGTGACTGGTGGAACAGGTTTTATCGGCAAAGCATTAGTCCGCCATCTGACTGAAGCTGGTATGCCTGTCCGCTTGCTTATCCGGCCATCCAAGCAATCTCCTGATATACCCAAGGGCGTACCAGTTGAGGTGGCGGTCAGTAACCTGACGGACACGCGTAACATTCGATCTGCGATGTTGGACGTGGATATTGTCTATCACCTGGCAGGGGTTGAGTGGCAAGGTGCCCATGCGAGCTTGATGAATGTTGATATCCTGGGTACACAGGCTATCAGCCAGGTGGCTGCAGACGCAGGCGTTAAGCGTTTTATCTATATGAGTCACCTGGGTGCAGACCGTGCTTCAGCTTATCCTGTGTTGAAAGCCAAGGCGATTGCAGAAGAAAATATCCGCCGCAGTGGCGTGAATCACACCATTATCCGCTCAGCGCTTGTTTTTGGATTGCATGATCACTTCACCAGCGACCTGGCACGCATTTTGAGTGCGTTGCCATATTTTTTCTTCGTCCCCGAGGAAGGCACTACTCTACTCCAACCCATCTGGATCGAGGACCTGGTGACCTGCCTGGTATGGGCGTTGGATAATGACCTGACGATCAACCAGACCTATTCTGTAGGTGGTCCGGAATATTTGACTTTTAACCATATTATCCAATCGGTGATGGAGCAAATCAAGCTTCGGCGCAGATTGGTGCACATGTCTCCGCCTTACCTGCGTGCCATGACCGTGATTTTCGAGTCAATGTTTCCAGGGTTGCCTGTATCGGTATACTGGCTGGATTACCTGGCGACCAATCGCACTTGCAACCTGGATGTGATGAGCAGGGTCTTCAGTATCATGCCAGCCCGCTTTGATCATACCTTGGAGCATCTTAATGCCACCAATTGGCGTTTCTCCTTGTGGCGTAATATATTTCGAAAAGGTAGGAGCAGAAATTAGGCCGCGCATGAAACCTCCCTGGACGATCAAGATCATCGAAAACATCCAGGAAATGCACCTGGTGGAAGAGCTCCAGCGCGCGGTTTGGCGTGAGAGCGAGACGGATATCGTCCCCGCGCACTTAATGAACTCAGCAGTACACAACGGAGGCTTACTCCTGGGTGCATTTGTCGATCAAAACCTGGTGGGGTTCGTGTTTGGTTTTTCAGGTTTTTATAGCACTCCCGATGGTCCACGTCTCAAGCACTACTCGAGCATGCTGGGTGTTCGCCCAGAGTTGCGCGATCAGGGGATGGGTTTTGCCCTTAAGCGCGCCCAATGGCAGATGGTGCGCTACCAAGGGATCGATCGTATCACCTGGACCTTCGACCCGCTACTCAGCCGCAACGCCTGGCTGAATATCACCCGCCTGGGAGCAGTCTGCAGCACCTATCTGCGTGATTTTTACGGCAAAATGGCAGACGTACTGAACCAGGGACTGCCCACTGACCGTTTTGATGTAGATTGGTGGGTAAACTCGCAACGTGTGAACCGGCGTTTGAGTCGCCGACGGCGTAATGATCTGACCCTTATTCACTATCTTTCTGGTGGGGCGCAGATCTATAACCCAGCCGAACTGGACGTTCTTCATTTGGCTCATCCAGTACAACCCCAATCGGTTCCAGTGGGGAAAGATCTGCCCTTCCTGCTGGTGGAAATACCAGCCGATTTCCAGGCGTTGAAAGCAGCCGATATTCACCTGGCAGGTGAGTGGCGGACGCATTCACGGGGGATATTCGAAGGATTGTTCAAAGCCGGGTACATCGTCACCGATTTCGTCCGTTCTGTAAAAGAAGTCCGTTCCAAGAATGAGCCTACCCGCAGTTACTACGTATTGTGCCATGGAGAAAGCACCTTATGAAGATCAAGCGCATCAATCTTTTCCACCTGCGCATGCCACTGAAAAGTGCGTTCGAGACTTCGTTCGGCCGAATCCAGACGCGGGATTGTGTGCTGGTAGAAGCGTTTGCCGATGGGCTGATCGGGTATGGTGAATGCCCAGCTGACCGAGACCCAGGTTATTCCTATGAGACGGTGGGCACTGCCTGGCACATCCTGCAGGAATTCCTAATTCCAGCGATCTTGGAGCTGGAGATCTCAAACGCAGATGATCTACAGAAGCGTATGGCATTTGTGCGGGGCCATCCGATGGCTAAAGCAGGTCTGGAGATGGCGCTGTGGGACTTGCTGGGGAAGGCACAAGGTACCTCTCTATCTTACATGCTAGGCGGGACACGCCAGAAAGTAGACGTGGGTGTATCGGTCGGCTTACAGGAGAGCCCCAAACGGCTGGTTGAAACAGTGCAGGGGTATCTCAAGCTGGGCTACCAGCGGGTGAAGATTAAAGATCAAACCCGGGCGGGATGCGGGCGATGCCAGCGAAGTGCGACGTGAATTTCCAACATTACGATTACAGGTAGATGCAAATTCTGCATATACCCTCGAAAGCGCCAGCTCACTCGTTCCGCTGGACGAGCTCGAGCTGCTGTTGATCGAACAACCGCTGGCGGAAGATGATTTGTGGGATCACCGACAGCTGCAAGCTGAGTTCCGAACACCCATCTGTCTAGATGAAAGCATCACTTCCCTACGCCTTGCCAGGCAAGCCTTGGAGATGAAAGCCTGCCGGGTGATCAACATTAAGGCAGGACGGGTGGGTGGGCTCAGCCAGGCGGTAGCAATCCACGCCCTGTGCCAAAGCACGGGTATACCGGTGTGGTGCGGGGGCATGCTCGAGACTGGGGTGGGTAGGGCTTCAAATTTAGCCCTGGCTTCACTCGCAGGTTTCACGTTACCCGGTGATATATCTGCTACTGACCGATATTACTACGAAGATATTACCCAGGAACGCTTCGTCTTGAATCCCGATAGCACCATCGACGTCCCTTCTGAGCCAGGATTAGGTGTGCAGATTGACCCGGATGCATTGAGCCGGGCGACTATTGCGAAAATCAATCTATCTAAAGCATAAAGTAATGGTCATGCACAACCAACCTCGCTACGGCGGGGTTCATTGACGTTGGTGAAATTGTATCTAAAAAAAGTTGCATTATTTTAAACTCTATTCTATACTTTTTTATATATACAGGAGGTAGGCGATGCGGACATATGATATTACCCTCACGATAACTCCTCAAACTATTGTTTGGCCGGGAGATTCTCCGGTCAAGATCACGAAAACGAGCAGTATTGCTTCCGGTGATAACGCCAATGTGTCTGAGATCAGCATGAGCTGCCACACAGGCACGCATGTGGACGCACCGGACCACTTTTTGAATAATGGGATTACCGTCGATGACTTATCACTTGACCTTTTAGTTGGACGGGCATATGTACTTCACCTGCCGAATGTGAGCATGATCACCGCATCTGTACTGATGCAAGCTGAGATCCCGCCGCGCACCCGCCGGTTGTTGTTCAAGACACGCAATTCGGATCTATGGGCGAATGGGAACACAGAATTCCAGACCGATTTCGTTGCATTAAGTGTCGATGCGGCTGAATTACTGGTGGACCGCAATGTGAAGCTGGTAGGGATCGATTATCTCTCCATTGCACCGTATAAGATGGGCACACCTGTGCATACAATCCTGCTGAATGCCGGTGTGGTAGTCCTTGAGGGATTGGATCTATCCAAAGTTTCTCAGGGACGATATACCCTACATTGCTTACCGCTCAAGCTGGGAGGAGCAGAAGGGAGCCCCGACGCGGGCGGTACTTGCGGGGGTGTAGATCCCTCTGTTCTGGTTGTATAGACGCCCCAGCGGGGCGTTTTTTTTATTCATTTTGTTATACCTCATGGTTTTTATGGTTGCACAGTAGTGGCGGGCCTCCAGAGAGAGATTTGATCCGACGAATTTATTCACTGGTGTATATCCTAACTGTTACGGAATTTTAGAAGACCCGCCCATACATTTTCTCTGATCAGGATCGTTGACTCGGGCCAGTGTGGTATGAGCCGCCATTGAATATGTAGGTTTACTGAGTTATAGGCAATCTGTATTGTAGAGACGTCCTGCTAGAACGTCTCTACTTTGCACACATTTGAGACGCTACAGTGTAGCGTCTCTACAAGATGCGCAGAGGATTTGAATCGCGAAAAAATAAATGCATTCAAATAGTTCGCTTGTGATAATCGGTGGCGGCTACAAAAGCCGAGGATGGTGGAACAGGGCACTCCCATTTGTACAATTGTTATCCTATTCCTTCGATGCGGTGAAAGCGTTTGAGAAGCAATAGTTTTTCCAAGGTGAGGACGCCGGACCATTGGCGAGAAGCAATGATCCAATCATGCGGATACATTCCACCCCAGGTCCAGGTGGGAGACCAGGACCCATTGGCGTTCTGGGTGGCAATCTCATAGTCGAGGTTAGCTGCCACAGATGCTTCCCGCCCCGCCATAAAGGGAGATGCAGGATGATCGACGACCTGGAGAGGACGAAGGCTGTATCCTTTCCACTGTTCGGGATCCGTAGAGATGATTTCATCAACCTTTTGATACACTTTCTGGTGGACAGGGCGTTCAATTTCCTCAGGCAAACGCAGCGTTTGCAGCAGCCGAAGACAACATAACAGCTCATGCATCTCGATCTGCTGCAATCCCGACAACTGATTGATCACGCGTTGAGATACCAGGGACAGAACTGAACGGTGCTGATCCCCGAGATAATCATACAAGTAACCCAAAATCTCAGCAGTTGGATTGAGTGAGAAGGAATCGAAATTCGATTCACGACCTGCCTGGTCCCACCAGGGGGCATGAGGACTATCCTGAACCATGCGGGGGATGATGCGCCAATGAGCCTCTGTTCTATCCAGGGTACCTAGAAGGTAGGCAATCGCGGAAGAGACGATGGAATCGTCAGAATTGGCGTGAATGGAACGGATGAGCTGGAAGGCCCGCGAGGTGCAAAGGACGGAGCTTTCGGCAGCTCGGAAGTCGGGTTCGAGGGCATGGCCAAAGCCGCCATCGGGGTTTTGGTAGGTTTTGAGGGCGTTGAGAACGGGTGTAATGGATGTGCCATCGAAAGCATGGTGGAACCAGGCGACTTCGAGCGGGCGAGCGGAAGTTTCGATAAATTTACGTGAGGCAGCGAAGGCATTTCTGGTTAATATGGAATTAGTCATCGATCATTCTCCTTGATAATGGATATTTGGGCTATGGATTTAATCCTGGGTGAATTGGCAACGTGATTGATTCAAAAGGTGTGTCAGGTGAAGGATAGTGAACATATGCAGAGGTAATCGTATCAAAAAAAACGATGAGGAACGAATATGATTCCAGCCTATGATCCTGATAATTTACGGAGAAAATATTGTTTAACGATCATGGACATGTAATTACTCACGATTAACTGGCAATTTGCAACCTAACGTAAAGAACAAAGAGCGGATTGCTCCCCCCAACAATCCAGGAATCAGCGGAGACATGTTCGTCGAGCTTCGGAATTTGATAAATAAACTTGGTTTCATTTAGCGTTCTTCTCCAATGCCAATTAAATAATTCTTCTTGATAGATTCAAAATCATGCTTGGCTAAAAATTTTCGAGGTGGTAAGAAATTACTTGTACCGGTATGGAAGAGCACCAAACAACCGGTACAGAAGAGCACTTGTATCGGTCAAAACCAACCGATATGAAGATGATCAGATTGAATATCATATAGGAAGTCATCTGTATACCGGTAAAGAACAACCGGTATACGAACACTATTATTTTAATAAACATTAGGAACGTGTTCTAATTATAGCACAAATGTTCTGAGATACAAGAGAGATATGGAAAATTGTGAATAATTTAAGGTTTCTCAGATTAATTAACGGGAAAACGGATAAATGAAGGATACCAGAAGGAACAGTCGTTTTAGATCAGTGGATAGATAAGATGACTGTAATTACTCACCGATTATTTTCCTCCATCCATAAAATGATAAACGTGCACAAAAAATCGAATTATATGGCTAAAGCATGATCGTTGGGTTTCGCACAAACCGCTCAACCCAACCTACAAAGCTTTCCGGAAATTGCCGGATTGAGCTATATTGAAAAAGGCAGATTGCTTCAAGACCAGAAGAGCACTGGTCTTTCCCCCCGAAGACCAGGGGGGATTCCGCAATGACAATGATGTGAGATGATTTCGCAAATTCAATATTTCGCGATAATGATAGATGATACAGTGAGTAATTACAGATGACTACTATACCAAGCGTTCTATCTAAGCTTAGCAGATATTCGTATATTTTACGGAATTGTCCAAGCTATGATTATGGAATCGGCGGCGAGGTGTATTCGCTTGGGAATCCAATCAGCAATTTCCACCAACCTAAAGACGGTTTGTATTGTAGAAATGTGACAATTGAACGTTTTTTTAGCATAATGGTATCCCACATAGTTTTTATATATGTGCTGTAGGGACGGGTCTCAGGAAAGTGAATTAATCCGACGTATTTATTCACAGGTGTACATCCTAACTCTTAAGGAATTTTAGAAGACCCGCCCCTACATTTTCTTCCTAGGACGTGTGTGAGCCACAATCCGCCATCAGCGATCGTTATTTGCTAGATTATGGGCGGTTTGTGTTGTTGAGACTTTGCACATATTTAAGACGCCACACTGTGGCGTCTCTACAAGAAGCAATATCACCCCTTGAATTTGAGGTGAATTTGGAATATAGTAGATCAAAGGTGAGAATAGCAAGATGAAAATGAGCAAGAAATTCGGTTGGCTGGTGTGGGTGGGAATCATTATGATCCTGGCAGGATGCAAGAGGCAGGAAGCAGTGCCAGCCACAGAGGGAGAAACGAATATGAGCATTCAGATTACCAGTACGGCATTTAGTGAGGGAGATATGATTCCCCGCATCTACACCTGTGACGACCAGAATGTATCTCCGCCACTTGATTGGACGGGTGTGCCCACAGGAACACTCAGCCTGGCACTGATCATGGATGACCCGGATGCACCTTCTGGCACATGGGTGCATTGGGTGCTGTATAACATACCCGCAGAAACCACCAACCTGGAGCAGGGGAAAACAGGCGTTGGAATGGATGGGAAGAACGATTTTAACAAGCCTGGGTATGGTGGTCCGTGCCCGCCACGAGGTTCTAATCACCGATATTATTTGAAAGTATATGCGCTGGATATCATGTTGGACCTCAAGGCAGGCGCAACCCAAGCTCAGGTGGAAAAAGCCATGCGGGGGCATATCCTGGCGCAGGGACAATTGATGGGCAGGTATGGGAGGTAAGATAAGACCGATAAAAAAAATTAGGCGCAGGGGAGGAATTTGATAGGTGATATTTTGGATTCCTCCACTCCGGCCTAAAATCAGACCGGACAGGTACTCCCCTACAATGGGTAGCCATGGAAGATAGGATAAGACTGATAAAAAGATTGGGCGTAGGGGTTGAGAAAGACAGTGATGGTCGGAATACCTACCCTACGCCCCTACAGTTATTGGTTTGGTCGACAGACGAGGGCAATTCCAGGCGCAGTGGCAGATGATGGGGAGGTATGGGAGGTAATAAGGGTTGGCTGGATATTCGGGCGTAGGGGTTGAGAAAGACAGTGATGGTCGGAATACCTACCCTACGCCCCTACAGATATAGGTTTTGGTCGACAGAAGGGGCAATTCCAGGCGCAGGGACAATTGATGGGCAGGTATGGTAGGTAATAAGGGTTGGCTGGATACTCGGGCGTAGGGGTTGAGAAAGACAGTGATGGTCGGAATACCTACCCTACGCCCCTACAGATATTGGTTTTGGTCGACAGAAGGGGCAATTCCAGGCGCAGGGACAATTGATGGGGAGGTATAGGAGGTAATAAGGGTTGGCTGGATACTCGGGCGTAGGGGTTGAGCGAGGTGGTTATGGTCGGAATTTCTCCGCTCCGGTATAAAACCAGACTGGACAGGTTCGTACCAATCAAAATGACAAGACGCCCCACTGGGGCGTCTCTACAGGGGATAAATAAGACCGTTGAAGTATCCTAAACCTATAAGTTGTATTGATTTGGTTTCTTTAGGAACCGGGGGATTTTTCCAAACCAGGTGCGAGCAGGGAAGCGCCTCCATCCACTGTGATGACCTGGCCGCGGATCATGCAGGCAGCGGGTGAGCACAGGAATGCCACAACATTGGCAATATCTTGTGGTTCCACTAAACGACCTGCAGGGGTGATGTGGATGGCTTTTTCCGCCAGGTGAACATCGGTACGCACCATTTCAAAGTGCTGTAAAGCGTCAGTGAGCACCATACCCGGTGAAACGGAGTTGACGACGATATTTTTGGGAGACAACTCAACTGCCAGGTAGCGGGTAATGGATTCGATGGCAGCCTTGCTGGCACCAACCACCACGTAATCGGGCAACACCCGCCCTGCACCCGGACTGGAGATGGTGACAATCGACCCACCCCCACGCTTTTCCATCAGAGGAGCAGCTCTTTGGGCGGCAAAGAGCAGCGAGCGGGCGTTGATGTTCATGGTCCAATCCCAACCTTTGGAACGCTGCTCCATCACCGGGCGGTTATACCCGGAGGCGGCGTTATGGATATAGATATCAAGCCCGTGAAATTCCTGATCGACAGCATCAAACAGGAGGTCGATATCATCCAGGTCACCCATGTTGGCTTTGACTACCAGAGCTTTACGACCGAGCTGGCGGATGCGATCGGCGGTTTCGTCAGCCGGCTGACGATTGCGGAAATAGTTGACCACTACATCCGCACCCAGGCTGGCGAAGTGCAGGGCGATGGTCGAGCCAATCCCGCGCCCCGATCCACTGACAAGGACGACTTTATTCGTGAACATGACCATTCATAGGTTTTACGTTTCGGTAAATGGAACGCAGCTCAATTACACGTAGGGCTGCTTCGATTTTTACATGCGAGTCCATCTTGCTTTCTCCGATGCGCCGCTCTTCAAAGTAGATGGGGATTTCCTTGATACGGAAGCCCAGTTTTTCAGCCAAGTAGCACATTTCCACCTGGAAGATATAGCCAGTGGAACGAATACGATCCAGACCGATACGCTGGAGGGCACCTGCCTGCCAGCATTTGAAACCTGCGGTGGAATCCCTGGTTTTCGTCCCCAGAATGAGCCGCACCCAAACAGAATTCGCCCACCAGCTTAGCAGGCGGCGGTACCAGGCCCAGCTTACATCCAGGCGGCCACCTTTCACATAGCGTGAACCCACAACCACGTCATAATCAGGGATATATTCAAGTAACCTGGGTACGTATTCAGGGGGATGGGAGAAATCTGCATCCATGTGGATGATGTACTGGTAACCCTGCTCGAGAGCCCATTTGAAGCCCTGGATATAGGCAGTGCCCAGTCCAAGTTTAGCCGTGCGATGCAATACATGGAAACGCTCTGGGTACTCCTGTACCAAATTGTCAGCCACCTGACCAGTCCCATCCGGGGAGGCGTCATCGATATCCAAAATTTCGAGATTATCAATATTTAAGTCGAAAAGAGCAGCTGTGATCCTGGCAAGGTTGTCAGCTTCGTTATAGGTCGGGATGACGATCAGGGATTTTGGCATGCGTATATTTTACAACTTTTTTGCTTCCTGCCAGTAGTTTTCCATCTCATCGAGCGAAAGGTCATTGATGGTTTTACCGAGCGAGCGAGCTGATTGCTCAATATGAGCAAAACGCTTGCGGAAGCGCGTATTCGTCTCCCGCAGGGCAGATTCGGCATCGATATGATAATGACGAGCCAGATTCACTACTGAAAAAAGCAAGTCACCCAGCTCATCGGCGCGGGAAGCCAGGTCTTGTGCGGCGAGCAGCTCATGACATTCCTCGTTGATCTTATCCACCACTCCACGGGTGTCAGGCCAATCGAAGCCCACCCGGGCTGCCCGGCCCTGTATCTCCTCAGCCTGAGAAAGAGCGGGTAAGGTTGGCTCGACGCCGTCCAGTAACCCTTTTTCTCTCCCACCATTTTCCTTATGATCCTCCGCCCGTTCAGCGGCTTTCAATTTTTCCCAATTCTGGAGCACATTCTCAACCCCGTCCACCTTCCAATCGCCAAAAACGTGGGGATGGCGGCGAACGATCTTATCGTAGATGCCTTTTAAAACCTGGTTTATGTTGAATTCACCATATTCATTGGCGATCTGCGCATGCAGGGTAATCTGGAGCAGTAGATCTCCGAACTCCTCACGCATATGAGCTGGATCATCCGCATCCAAGGCTGCCAAGGCTTCGTATGTCTCTTCCAAGAGGTTGGCACGCAGGGTTTGGTGGTCCTGTTCCTTATCCCATGGGCAGCCATCGGGAGCGCGCAGGTGGGCGATGATCTCCTGGAAGGCTTCAAAGGAGGTGCCTATTTCAAGAGGAGGCAGGTAGAGGCTGGTGAGCAGCCCGATGGATTGGCTCTGGTCGATGGCATATAAGGGTAGATCTTCCACCAGCTGCTGTGGAGTTCCAGCTGCATGAACAAGCCTGACGGGATGATCGTTGGGGTAAGTCTCCATCAGGGTCAGCTTGACCTCATTGGCTACAGCTTTGGAATGCAGCTGGGCAATCAGGGCTGGGGCATCAGGAGGGAAGGGGGGCACATGGGCGGTAGCAAGCTCAAAGGCATCCACGATGGCAAGATGGGGAAGTGGATCGATGCTCAGGGCAGTTAAGGTGGGCTCAATGAAGCTTAAGCCTTCAATGACCTGAACGGGGATGCCTACCAGGCGGGCGCGGCGGGCAATTTCAGGGCAGGTGGCCTCAGCCACGTAGGGGTGCCCTGGAACAGCATAGACCACACCCTGCGAGCGTGTGCCGAGCTCCAATACTTGTTCGACAATATGCGCATAGACATCATCGAAGGAAGGGAGCTGATCGTAAAGATCATCAAATGAATGAACCTGCAAAGAGGGGGGAAACCCTGCCACTGTCGGGTGCTTGGCTGTGCGCAGGTAGATCTCGGAGGTGTTTTCCAGCACTTCCCGAGCCTGCAGGGTGAGCAGAGAAGCATCACCGGGACCCAGACCGAGTAAGATTATCTTGGCTGCCATAGGACCTCTTGATTTAAATCTTATGTTCGGACTAAAGTTCGGATATTGTCTTAAAAATGGATTGTCAAGGTTAATTACGAACCAAAACAATCAAAGAGCAGATTGCCACGAGACCGGAAAACCACCGGTCCTTCCCCCCAGAACCAGGGGGGATTCCGCAATGACCGATACTTATAATAATTGTCCTTTGTTTTGTCCAAAGATCGGTTAAATAAGTAATGCGTAAAACGCGCACCCAGAGGCCACGTTTTTACGCATTACTGATGGAATCAATGAATTAACGCTTGGTGTAAGTCGGTGCCTTGCGAGCGCGCTTGAGACCGGGCTTCTTGCGTTCTTTAACACGGGCATCCCGGGTGAGAAAGCCTCCCTTACGCAAAATAGTGTGCGCATCCGGTTTCATCAGCAGCAATGCACGGGCCACTCCCAGCATGACAGCATCTGTCTGACCGGTGGTGCCACCACCTTTCACCGTAGCGGTGATATCCAGGGTGTTACGGGCTTCACCAACTGCCAGCAGGGGGGCGCTGATGGTTTCAACATCGCCGGTCCTGCCAAAGTATTCTTCCAACGTCTTCTGGTTAACGGTGAATATTCCCGTGCCACTGGCTATCCGTACACGCGCAGTGCTTTCCTTGCGACGACCTATACCTTCGAAATACTGTGTTGCCATACTCACTCCTTAATCTCTTCCTAAAACCTTTTCCAGCGGTTTGGGATTCTGCACTGCATGTGGGTGTTCAGGACCAGCATATACTTTCATCTTCTTGATGATCGAGCGGCCGAACTTGTTGTGCGGCAACATACCCCAAACGGCACTACGGATGACGCGTTCCGGATGGCGGGTTAGCTGTTGACGTAGACTGACGGTTTTAATCCCACTCGGGTAACCGGAATGATGCGAATACATCTTATCTTCCATCTTATTACCCGTTGCCTGGATCAGCTCAGCATTGATCACGATAACAAAGTCACCAGTCTCAACGCCAGGTGTGAAGTTGGGTTTATTCTTGCCAAGTAAAACATTCGCAATCTGGGTGGCAAGACGACCGAGGTACTGATCCTTGGCGTCAACCAGGAACCACTCATTGCTTATTTCATTCTTTTTTGGGACGTATGTCTTTTGCACGTCATCCTTCTCCAAATTTTAGACAGGATCTCTCTTCGAAACTTCCTGCCAACAGATTTTTTTCGATTATCCTATTATCCTCAGCCAACTGAACGGTTTCAGGTGGGTAATACACTTCTTCCAAAATCAACCCCTGAGCAGGTGCCAGGCCATGAACCAAATGGTTTGACAGGTTTTGCAACTGGCTAGCCCTGATACTCACATCAGAACCTGTCACCAGGGCATTTCGCAACCCTTCAACAGACAGCTTACCCTGAGCGATCATCACCTGGGTGAAAACGATGTGCCGCACCATATGGTAGAGAAAAGCCTGCCCCTTGATCTCAAAGATAAGATAAGGCGAAGACTGCTTCCAATCTGCTTGCAGCACAACCCGAGATGTGTGGCCTCCGGAGTGGGGTGGGGTACCGAAAGCGCCAAAATCGTGTGTGCCAGGCAGAGGCTGTGCGGCTTCCTGCAGGGCAGCGAGGCTCACCGCAGGCCAGATACGCCAGGCATATGGCTCAATGAGCGGCTCACGAACCGGCTGGCAGTAGATGCGGTAAGAATATTTACGCCAGCTGGCATCGTAGCGAGGATGGAATGAGGGGCAAACCAGCCTGACTTCCCTGGCGACTACATCCATGGGCAGATACGAGTTCAAGGCGGTCAGCAGCTCCTGTGGATCATGGTTCCAATCCAGATCGAAGCTGACTACCTGACCTGTGGCATGCACACCTGTATCGGTACGCCCGGCTGCCAGGATCGATCGACCCTGCCAGCTGAGCTTGCGAAGGGCAACTTCCACCACACCTTGCACACTGCGAGCTTTTGCCTGCCGTTGAAAGCCTTTGAATCGAGAGCCGTCGTAGGCGAGGATAACTTGGTAACGTTCCATTGATGGCTGACGGTTTTCTGTCATGAGGCAAGTGAAACTCGCCTCAGTACCATCTCTTACTCTTCAATCAACTCGATCAGCACCATTTCAGCATTATCTCCCAGGCGAGGACCCAACTTGACTGTACGGGTATATCCGCCAGGGCGTTCAGCGTAACGAGGTGCAATGTCATCAAATAATTTGGTCACCGCGAGCGGGTTACTCAGCCTGGCTGCTGCCAGTCTGCGGGCGTGCACCATCTTCGCATCGCCATCCTTGATGCCATGCTTTGCCAAGGTGATCAGGCGTTCTGCCTGACCACGGATAGCTTGAGCTTTCGCCTGAGTGGTTTCGATCCGCTCATGGTCGATTAATTGTGCAATCAAGGTACGGCGTAAAGCTGCACGCACATCCTTTTTTCGGCCTAACTTTTTTCCTGCTACTTGATGTCGCATATCCAATTACTCCGCTTCTTCTTCTTTTTGATCTCGGAGATAGCCCTTCTCATGCATCTTCAATCTTAATTCGTCCAGGCTTTTCTCACCGAAATTACGGATGGACATGACGGCCTCTTCACCCTTATCGAGAAGCTCCAAAACTTCTCCAACCGTGGTGATACCGGTGCGCTTGAGCGAATTGAATACACGGACCGAAAGGTCTAGATTTTCGATGGGTGTTTCAATCATCTCGCTGGTGAGATGGTCTTCTACGCTAGCTTCTTCAGTGAGAGATGCCAGGGTTTCCTCGCTGATCCCTGCCAAATGGCGCAGGTGATCAATCAGGATCTTGGCAGAGGTGCTCAGTCCATGTTCTGGAGTGGTGGTACCATCCGTCCAGATCTCCAGGATCAGTTTATCGTAGTTAGTGCTTTGCCCCACGCGGGCAGAGCTAACTTCCCAATTCACCCGCCGGATGGGGCTGTAGATTGCATCAACCGGCAGCTCACCGATGGGCAGGCGACCCGTGCGATCGTCAGCAGGGGAATAACCCCGACCACGTTCCACGGTCATATCAATTTCCAGATTGGCTTTTGGATCGTCGACCGTGAACAGGTACAGCTCAGGGTTAACAATCTCAACATCTGGATTGGCTGAAATATCAGCAGCAGTCACCGTGCCATCCCCCTGGACAGCCAGGTGGAGATGAGCGGTATCCACATCCAATAGACGCATGCGCATTTGCTTGATCTGCAGCATCACGCGGATTACATCCTCGCGGACACCCGGGATCTCGCTGAATTCATGTTGTACATCAGCAATGCGAATGGACGTCACTGCTACGCCGTCCAAGGAGGACAGTAAGACACGCCGCAGGGCATTACCCAGCGTTATGCCATAGCCATGTTCCAATGGACTAATGACGAACTTGCCGTAGTTACGAGCTTCAGCTTCACGCTCGATCTTCGGCGTTACCATGTTACTAAGTCCTAACACAGTTCACCTCTTCCCCCGCGCCCGGGATTATCTTGAGTAATACTCAACGATTAGTTGTTCGCCCAGGTTAGCGTCAATTTCCGAACGTTCTGGCATGCGAACTACGGTGCCGGCAAGATCCTTCAGATCACGACTTAACCAATTGGGAACATTACGGTCTTCCGCCAGATCTGACAGCTCTTTGAAATAAGTGCGCTTACGAGAGCTGGGTCGAACGGAAACAATGTCGCCAATACTAACGGTCATCGATGGGACGTCCGTCCGTATCCCATTGACAATGAAATGTCCATGGGTGACCAGAAGGCGAGCCTTGGCGCGACTATCGGCATAACCGAGGCGGTAGACTACATTATCCAACCGGCTCTCGAGGATTTGAAGCATGGTCAAGCCGGTCAATCCACGTCGTTTCAAAGCTGCAGCATGGTAGCGGCGGAACTGGCGTTCCAAAACACCATACACGCGACGAGCCTTTTGCTTGGCACGCAACTGGCGCGAATAATCTGACTCACGCTTGCGGCGGAATTGAGCACTCTTACCGTGCAAACCTGGGGGATAACCACGTCGCTCGAAAGCGCATTTCGGCGAGTAGCAACGAGCGCCCTTCAGGAATAATTTTTCACCTTCTCGCCGGCACAATTTACATACTGGCCCACGATACTTTGCCATAAATTCTTACCTCTTCCTTATGATAAATGATGATTAGACACGGCGCTTTTTGGGAGGCCGGCATCCATTGTGCGGTACAGGGGTCACGTCAGTGATCGAAGTAACCTTCATGCCTGAAGTTTGCACGGCACGAATGGCGTTCTCGCGACCAGGACCAGGACCTTTGACATAAATTTCAACTTCTTGCATGCCCAGGGATTGCGCATTTTTCATGGCGGCTTCAGCTGCCACGCGAGCTGCATAGGGCGTGCTCTTGCGGGAGCCTTTGAATCCAGAAGCTCCAGCTGAAGCGCTGGTGAGAGCATTGCCTTGAGGGTCAGTTATCGTGACGATCGTATTATTAAAGGTCGCCAGGATATGTACCTGACCGGAGGATAGGAGACGCTTGGTCTTACGAGTTGATTTTCGGCGTCCAGTAGTAGCAGTTTGTGCCATAGAACCTCTCTATAAACTCCGTTAATTACTTCTTGGTTGCGCCACGCCGTCGACCACGCCCAGCAACCGTCTTCTTAGGACCCTTGCGAGTGCGTGAATTGGTGCGAGTACGCTGACCTCGAACTGGTAGGTTGCGCCGGTGGCGGAGGCCACGGTAGCTACCAATCTCGATTAAACGCTTGATATTCATCTGAAGAGAACGACGCAAGACGCCCTCGACTTTATAATGCTGACCGATATAATCGCGTAACAAGCCAACTTCCGCATCAGTCAGGTCTTTGACACGAGTATCAGGGTTGACCCCTGTGGCATCCAGTATCTCATGGGCATGAGGAACCCCGACACCAAAGATATAGGTCAATCCAATTTCAACCCGTTTATTACGTGGTAAATCAACACCTTCGATTCTTGCCATAAGTTCTATCCTTGTCGTTGCTTATGTTTGGGATTATCGCAAATGATGTATAAACGACCTTTGCGTTTAACGACCTTGCACTTTGAGCAACGCTTTCTTATTGACGATGATACTTTCATAAACATTACTCCTGACGACGTTCCTGTGTTTCCGTTTAGCCAAAGATTTGATTATACTTGTCAATGTTTCTGCCGTCCAGTACTAATCAGGGCAGGGTTAATATGAGAGCATCTCCATCGGTTATTGCAACGGAGTGTTCCCAATGAGCGGTCAGGGAACCATCAGCAGAGACAACCGTCCATTGATCAGCCAGGACCCTGGTTTTAGAAGTACCGATCAAAACCATTGGCTCCAATGCGATGGTCATACCCTGGCGCAGGATTTGCCCTCGACCCGAGGTGCCGTAATTGGGCACTTGCGGACCTTCGTGCATCTGCCTGCCAACTCCATGACCCGTGTACTCTTCGGCGACATTGAAACCGGCTTTTTCCACAAATTCCTGGATAGCAGCTCCAACATCTCCAACCCGGTTATTCGCCCGCATTTGGCGAATGCCTATGTAGAGTGCCTGCTCGGTGACTTCGATCAGCCGTTGGGCAGTGGGGGAAATCTCGCCAACACCGATGGTGATGGCTGAATCACCGACAAAGCCCTCGAAAGTCGAGCCGCAATCTATTGAGACGACGTCGCCTACTTGCAGCTTACGTTTACCCGGAATACCATGAACCAGCTGTTCATTGATGCTGACACAAATGGAAGCCGGATATGGGTAAGCGCCTGGATATCCCTTGAAGGTAGGGATGGCTCCATGCTTACGGATCACTTCTTCGGCGGCGGCATCCAGCTCTGCGGTCGTAACACCGGGATGCGCCAGTTTGCGGACTGCATCCAAAGCCATGGCGTTGATGCGACCTGCTTCGCGCAGGGTGGCTATCTCTGCCTGGCTTTTAATGACAATATTACGTTCCCAGCTCATGATTTCCCGTTTCCTTGCAATACCGACAGCAGGTCATGGGTGACTTGCTCAATCGGTTTCGTTCCATCAACTTCAACCAACACACCATGTTGGCGATAGTATTCAATCAATGGTTGCGTTTGTTCCATGTACACCCGGATGCGACGTGTGACTGTTTCGGTCCGGTCATCTTCACGCTGATATAATTCTGATCCATCTATATCACAAATCCCTGACTGGTGTGGAGGATTATATTTATCATGAAAGACATGCCCTGCTTTACGGCAGATCCAACGCCCAGCCAAACGCTCAATCAAGATATCATCAGACACACAGATGTATGGGACACTGTTTACTTGCCCATCCATTTCAGCCAGCATGGCTGACAATGCATCTGCCTGAGGAGGGGTGCGTGGAAACCCATCCAGTAAGGCTCCAGCATGGCAATCGGGGCGGGATAAACGCTCGCGGATCATGGCGATGGTCACATCGTCAGGCACGAGCTCGCCTTTGTTAATGAACCCTGCTGCCAGTTTACCGAGGTCGGTCTGATTTTTAAAGTGCTCCCTGAAAATATCTCCGGAAGAGATATGGGGTAAGTGAAGCTTTTCTGATATCGCTTCAGCTTGCGTACCTTTCCCCGCTCCGGGGGGACCGAGCAGAACAATAAAACTTGCCATCAATACTCACTTACCTGACAAGCAGCGAATCGTCATACCCGTGCAGCTTGAGGTCCGCATCGATATTGAAGAATACATCCCTGACTACACCGACGACAATCAACAAACCTGATGAAGAGGTGAGCAATAGACCGGTGCTTTTCCCGAAAGGTACCACCAGTCCAACCAACCAGGGTAGGACCGCAACAATACCCAAGAATACTGCCCCAGGCAGGGTGATACGGCGTAACACGCGGGTCAGATATTTCTGAGTTGGAGCCCCACGTGAGACGCCCGGTATCTGCGCACCAACTTTTTTCAAGTTTTCTCCATAGTTCTGCTGAGCAAACAACACATCGGTATAGAAGAAGGAGAAAAATACCACCATCAGGAAATACATGATCCAATAAGCATTCCCGGTGCCGCCAAAAAGATTGACGATACTGGAAGCGAAATTAGCGATAGTTGCGTTCTTTGCGGTGGTAAAGAAACTGGCAATGATGGATGGGAAGGTGAGCAATGATTGAGCAAAGATGATCGGGATCATGCCGGCCATATTGACCATCAGGGGCAATGTGCCTTTGACAGGCATGGACATACGGGCCCCCATACGGCGACCGGGGTACATGACCGGGACATTGCGACGCCCTTGCTGCACGACTACGATGGCAAAAATCGTGATCAAGCTGAGGATCATCATGAAGATGAGACCGATCCAGCGCGTAGTGGCATCAGCCACAATGCCCTGGATGGTGGCAGGAATGCGGGCGACAATGCCAGCAAAGATGATCAAGGATAGACCCTGATTGCGCAATCCATATTCTGAGATTAGCTCACCCAGCCAAATACCGAACATCGTACCGGCAGTCATACTGATGATGATGGTGAGCGAAGGTAAGAAATATTGGAACCCGAAATTCTGAATCACCGGTGACAAGCCGATTCGGGTAGCAGAACTGTTAAATATATTGACTTGGCCAATAGCCTGTAAGGCTGCCATGGGCACTGCCAGATAGTAGGTCCACTTTTCCTGCCATTTTTGACCTTCACGAGGATCTTCCTCCATCCGTCTCTGCATGGCAGGGATGATGGGTGTTAGCAGCTGAAGGATAATCTGGGCAGTAATGTATGGGTAAACTCCCATTGCCAGAACTGAGAAGCGGGAAACCGTGCCACCGGACAACAAATCAAGGATATTAATCAGGTTGCCCGTCGCCCCACCTGCGCTCAGGATCTGAGCCATCACGTCCTTGTTGGCACCAGGTACCGGGACGTGACTCGCCAGACGATAAATCGCCAGGATGAGCAGGGTAAGCAACAGCTTCCTGCGGATATCATGTGCTGACCATAAATAACGCCAGGCAGACCGCTTCATCTCATAAACTCCTTATCATCAACCTTACGATTTAATGATTTCAACACTACCACCAGCAGCTTCAACCTTTTCCTTTGCGCTAGCAGTGATGCGGTGAACATTGATTTTCAGGGCAGCTTTCAGCTCTCCCCGACCCATGATGACCACAGGACGGCTCGGATTACGTAGCAGCTGAGCTTCAGCAAGCGAAGCGGGAGTGATCTCGCTACCAGCCGGGAATTTAGTCAGCTGGTCGAGATTTACTTCGTTGTATTCAATCCGGTTCAAGGGCGTGAAGCCCTCGCCACGTTTGAAGGGCAGGCGACGATAGAACGGCAGGTTGCCGCCCTGATTGTATTGGCGCACGGGTTTTCCAGCACGTGCACCCTGACCCTTGGTACCACGACCAGCAGTCTTACCTCTGCGGCCAGCAGTCCCACGACCAACCCGGATACCTTTTTTCTTGGATCCTATTTGTGGTTTTAGTTCATGCAGTTTCATTTATACTTCCTCCACCACGACTAAATGGGCAACTTTGTAGAGCATTCCACGTAAAGTAGGGGAGTCTACATGTTCCACAGTCTGGTGTAAACGCTTGAAGCCCAAAGCTCTAACTGTTGCTTTATGCTCCTTGGAAAATCCGACCGCGCTATGGACCAACGTTACCCGGATGACCTTCTCTTTGGGTGCTTTTTTGCTAGGCATTCTTCCTCCGTTCCCAGAAGGGCATCACTTCCTTCAAATCTTTTCCACGTCGCGCAGCTTCGTCCTTGGGTGATTTTAATGAATCTAAAGCAGCCATCGTGGCGTATACAACGTTAAGCAGATTGCTGCTACGGAGTGATTTCGTCAGAATATCTGATACTCCAACGGCTTCCAAGACGGCACGCACGCCACCACCTGCGATGACACCTGTCCCCGGTGAGGCGGGTTTAAGTAAAACCTCGGCACCACTAACTCGCCCAAGCACTTCATGCGGAATGGTCTTACCAAACAACGAGACCTTGTGCATATTGTGGTGGGCCTTTTCAGAGGCCTTTCGCATGGCATCAGGGACGGTGTTGGCTTTACCAACTCCGATACCAACGCTGCCATTATTATCACCAACGACCACGGTCACGCGGAATGAGAAACGGCGTCCACCTTTCACCACTTTGGCGACACGACCAATTTCGATTACCCGTTCGTCGTATTCTTGCTGTTCGAATTCTGCAGTTGGATAGTCTGTCATGCTTTTCTCCATGTTAGAACTTCAGGCCGCCTTCGCGCGCACCTTCTGCTAAGGCTTTTACACGCCCGATGTATTTATAACCACCGCGGTCAAATGCGACAGCCTGAATACCCTTACCCAAAGCGCGTTCAGCCAGAGTTTTACCTACCAGATGTGCTTTCTCAGCCTGCTTAAGTCCCTTTACCTGCTCGCGCAGCGAAGGGTCAACCGTGGAAGCAGATACTAAAGTGTTTCCTGCAACATCATCGATCACCTGAGCGTATATTCCACTCAGACTTCTAAATACGCACAAACGTGGGCGATCAGGTGTTCCAAAAACTGCCTGACGAACGCGCGTATGGCGCCGGTTGCGTGCTGCAGAACGTGTTTTACGATTGCTTGCCATATTATTATCCCTTACCCGACTTACCAGCCTTTCGGCGGATTTTTTCTTCGATATATTTGATACCTTTGCCCAAGTAGGGTTCTGGAGGGCGCTGCTTGCGAATAAAATCAGCCATCTGACCTACTTGTTGCTTATCCGGTCCCAGCACTTTGATCTGGCGGGCTTTCGGATCTGTTTCAAAGGAAATGCCAGCAGGTGGTTCAACAACGATGGGATGCGAATATCCCAAGTTGAGCACCAAATTCTTACCCTGGACTTCGGCACGATACCCTACGCCATTGATCTCCAAGATGCGCTCAAAACCGGTGCTGACACCCAGTACCATATTATGGATCAGGGCACGCGTGGTGCCATGTAATGCACGGTGAGCACGATCATCAGAGGGGCGTTTTACATTGATAACACCATTATCAAGCGTGAAAGAAATATCCTGAGGAAACGTATATTCCAATGATCCTTTAGGACCTTTTACCTTGATGAGGGTGCCATCAATCTTCACTTCCACCTGCGGTGGAACGACGACTGGTAGACGACCAATTCTGGACATTTAGGCCTCCTTACCAGACCTTGCAGAGGATCTCGCCGCCAACACCAAGCTGGCGAGCGCGTTGACCAGTCATGACGCCTTTGGGCGTGGAGAGGATGG
>CAVUOY010000002.1:0-5705 GCA_963743215.1 uncultured Chloroflexia bacterium | reverse complement strand
ATCACCAGGCTATATGTGCCCTTAACAGGGGGGGTTAAGCCTGCCTTCAGATCAGCCACAAACAAGGCTTGTTGAGGCTGCAAGCCAGCTAATTTTTGTTGGAGCTTGGCATCCTGACCGATGTAGTACGTTTCAGTTGCTTCTACTCCGAAGCTCGCCACGTTGATGGTTCTTCCATCGGGAGTTAGCCAGGTAATTGCGACAAATGGTTGTTTTGTGATGTACTTAGCGGTGAAATAAATGGCGATGTCCTGGGGGTAGTCATCATAGGGGTAATCGAAAGTGTATGTAATGAGCTCCTCGCTCATCTTTTCACCCGGAATGATGGTCTTGAGCGCTGTGCCATTCAAAGTGCTTTGGTCAATCGTTTCGGGTAATTTGTTTTTCCGAAAATAATTAGTCCAGGCTGGTTGGGCAAATTTGGGGTTTTGATACCAGATCCCTTCCCCCGCCCGCCACAGGGTAATCGCTTTCTTATATGGAAGTGAAACCAGTGCATAGATGGAAACCATAATCAGTACCGCGATGATTGCCATACCTATTATGGCAGAAGGGTAGCGTGAAAATTCTTTGAATGTGTTTTTAATGGCTTTCATTGCGACCTACTTTCACCACCGACTTTCACCCTGGGATCTACCAGGGCATAGGTAATATCCAGCAGAAAGACTGTCATCACCAATAAATAGGCAAAAACAACCGTGGATCCCACAATCACCGGCGTGTCATACAGACCAATCGCCATAAATGTAGCCCGCCCAAGACCAGGCCAGTTAAACACGGTTTCAAAAATGGGTGCTCCGGTCCATGCACCGATGACGATTAGCGCAAAATTGGTGATGATGGTGGGTAAAGTGGGCCTGAGAATATACTGGCGCTCAATACTCCTGGAAGTGAGACCTTTGGCCTTGGCCATATCCACATAATCCTCGCTGGAATAGATGAGGAAGAACGTCCGCCAGTTGTAGGAGCTATAAAAAATTTGGCTGAGAGTGATGGCGGTGAGCGGGAGAACCATATGCTTAAGCAGGCTCAAAGTATAGTTCAGCGGTGAGGGCGGGGGCGGCGCATCCACCAGCCCGCCAAATGGCAGCCAGTGTAGGAGAGCGGCAAAAATCAGGATCAGGAAGATACCATAAAACCACCCTGGGGCAGAATTTACCGGTGCCAGGGCAATGCACAATTTATCGAAGAAACTGCCATATTTTCTGGAAAGAGAAAGAGCAATGAGAACAGCGAAAATGAAAAGGAAGACATAAGCCGTACCAAAAAGTAAAAGCGTGGTTGGAAGGCGCTCCAAAATGATATTTCTGACCAGTTTTGAGCCGCTATCACTGGCCATTTGCAGGGCACGCCCCAGGTTGAGGGTGAGGGCATTGCCTAAATAGGTGAAGCTGCGCACCAAGAAGGGCCGATCCAATCCCAGGCGTTTTTCCTGAATGGCTATCTGAGCCGCCATTTGAACCTGTTTTTCTTCCGCCGATAACGCTTTGAAAGCCGGGTTTAGGGCAAATTGCATGCTAACAGCTTCCTGGATTTGCCCACGCTGGATTGTATCGACATACCCGCCCATATTGGCAATCAGGATGGTCAGGTAGACACTGGCAACTACGGTGAGAAACAGGATGACCACCCGTACGGCAGTATAGCGCAGCACGCGCGTGAGGGTGCTGAACGTGGCCTTTCTCTTGAGTGGGGTGTCCAGCTTGGTGTCTAAAGGTACAGTAGCTTCACTCATAGTGACTTGCTTTCATCACATATTCACTTATCCTAATGGAGGCAGGCGATTGCCTGCCTCCATTGGGTATAGATTGGAAAAAAACCTTACTTCGCTACAAACTCAAAGTCAGTGATGGCGGGGATGCTCACGGCGAGTGAGGTGGTGACGACTTCGAGCTTGTTTGATCCTGCCACAAGCTTGGCGGTATCGTCAGCCGATAGAGTGACGGTGTAAGTACCATCAGCTCCAGCAACGGCATCACCCTTGGTGACGACCGCACCAGCAGCATCGAAAACCAGGTATTTCACAGCATCGATCTTGTCAGCTGGATAGGGTGCATCATTGAAGGTGACAGTTACATTGAACACGGCTTCCTGTCCAATAGTGACTACTGCCGGACCATCCACTGTGACCACTGGGATCATAGGCGTTCCAAAGATCGCCCAGCGGGAGGCAGAGTCAGGGAATTCGGTATAGCGCAGCTCGCTGACGGTCTTCTCTACCGGGTAGGCCTGCTCCAGGTAGAAAGGACCCGTCCCGAGCCAGAAGTGGCCTTTAAGGCCGAACCAAGTATTGAGATTCGCCCAGCGCAGTGTGGCTTCTTCGGCTGTGACGAACTTGCTCATCGTGGGTGCAAAGGGGATGTAGTTCTCGGCGCTATATTTGTCCAGCAAGTTCTTAAGGATAGCGAGGCTTGGACCAGCGACGAAGCTCATCCAATCGACTTCCTTCTCGCCAGCCTTATCGGTGGACCAGGCTAGCTGGTTTTCCGGGTCAATTCCGGAATCAGCCAGATTGCCAAGGGCCATTGTCTGCCATGGAGCCTGGCCATATCCATAGTTGGGGTAATAGGTGGCTACCAACCATTCGGCATCCAGGTAGATCTGATCATCATAGGTGGTGATCACGAGCGGGTCGGTTGACTCGATCACGATACCCTTGATGTGCGAGAGGTAAGCGTCTGTTCCGGGCTGCAGGGATGCATCAAAATTAGGGCTGTCGGGCTTACCAGGCTCAAACAGCTCAATTATATACATGACAATATCACCAACAGAGATCGGGCTGCCATCATGCCATGTGACGGTGGTGAAGAAGTCAGCCGGATAGGTTACGGTGACCTTTGTATTGGCTGTCTGGGTCGAGGTGTACTTCTCGCCAGAAGTGATGAACACCTGATTAACTGCATCCCAATCCGCCCAGGCCTCTGCGGGGACCTCGATCGAGGGGGCAGTGGTCAGCGTGAGCCAATCCAGCGTCTTAGCGACGGGTAAACCTTCCTTAACCACTACATCTGCTTTTTCAATGCGTTGTGGCCAAAACAGACCGGTGTATGGATCAGCCATAAGACCCCAATCTGCAGTTGCCCGCCCGGCTGTCTGATCATAAATCCAGTTGCTGCCTGACAGGGGGTTCCAGGGCTCGACCAGGATACCAGGTTGAGCGAAGCGCATCACGCCACCTTCCTGGCCCGTAAAGCGAATCGTGTAGGGGAATAGTCTAGAACCCGCCACACCACCAGCCAGGTCATAGGCAACTGACATATCCGCACGCTGGGGTGAGAAGCTGACCTGATCGACCAGCCAGACACGGACTGAGTCTTCCTGGGCGAGGGTTAGGCACGTCTCAAACAGAGTTTTGCGCTCGTCCATGGTCGTAAATTGGTTGATCCACAGCTTGTCAGCGCAGCCGTCGGTCCCATTGGAATACTCCGGGACATTCTTATAAGCCTGCCACAGAGGGGAGCCCGAGCCGAGGGGTGTGTAGAAATAGCCAAAGTTGGTGGCGTCATCGCGGCTGACGGCGGTGGTGATCCACCCGCCGGTGTAGAAGTGCATCTTGCCTTCAGCCGGGTCTGACTGGTTCCAGATGGGGGAGGCTTCGGTACGGGTCTTATACTGGCGATCCGTGGTGAAACCGATGGTCTCCAGCTGGTTGCAGACGTAGTCACCAATCTGCCTGCGCTCATCTTCCGTACGGATGATGGCGATGATGGTCACGGGGGCATCGTTGAACATCCACTTGCCATCCGCTCCTAAAGTTGCGCCCATCGCAGTCATTTCCGCATCGATCACGGTCTTGGCTGCTTCTGGGTTGTAGGCATACTTGACTTCCAAGGCACGCACGGTATCGATGTAGCGGGCATAGTCTGGGAAGGCGCTGTTCAGGCTCGTGACCTTCACATTTGCCAGGCCGCCATAGATCTCCTGGACGATATAGTTGCGATCGACCAGCATGTTCATGGCTTCGCGAACCTTGGCACTGCTGAAGGGGTTCAGCCGCCCATCCTTAAAGGTAGGCCCAGATGGGTTAAAGGTCAGCTCAGTGTATGATCCAAATGCTGACGTGTATGACAGCTTAGGATCGGCCTTGACCACATCAAAGAGATCCGGTTTTGAGACCGAGTAGGCATAGATGTCAATATCATTTGCCTGGATCTGTTTGATCGCGGCTGCAGCATCATTCTGCTCCGTAAAGACGATCTGATCCACCCAGCCACCCTTGCGGGTTGATGGTTCGGGTGTGGCGGTTGGCTCAGGTGCTGCAGTGACCTCGACGATCTGGGTCTCTTTAACCACCTGTGTTTCCTTGACAACTGAGGTTTGCTCAACTACCTGGGTTACAATCTGGGTAGTAGGAGCGCAAGCTGCAAGGACCATGCTGAATGCTATCAGCAAGCTTACAACTGTAAACAATTTCTTAAACATATTTCTCCTCCGAACTTATAGTTTGATTGGTTTAAAACGATTTTTACGCGATACTACGATATCATTTCGTCAATTATCGAGTAACCACCTCCTCTCACATATTTAACTCTTATCAAAAACAATCCAGACGCTCACAAAATATACCTGTAAAGAGCTAATCGGTCAAGTATTATGAAGAACAGCCACAATCCAGCGTCTCCAGGCTCCACAATGGGCTGTCCATTGCCGATTCGGAAGTATAGTTGCACATGTCTGGACGGGTGACTGTTACCGTATAGTGCAGATATAGCGGGAGACCTGGTAAATCCTCTGAAAAAATCTGCTGAGCCTTGAAATGATCCGGACGATGCTGAGCAGAATCAGACAATGAGAAAAGTGCATTATCACAGGCTTGGTCATATTCCTGGCTGGAGTATCCACTGGCGTTGATGCCGCCCCAACCCTTCGGAAAATCTGGATACGGACCAGGGATTTCAGTGCTAAGGTATAGGTTACAAGGAGGTTCAAACGAGGCCGTCCAGGCGAACTGCGCCAGGTCGAATGAGCGACCAAAGATTGGACCGTCTGGCCCGGGCGCGAGATAGATCATCAGGCTGCTGGGCGATGATCTTGGTACCAATGCCGCACTGCCCCAACATCGCCTGGATGGCAAGCGCATCTGCCTGCGGTTGGCTCTCGGATGAAACCAGATACTCAACCTCAAATGAGGTCCCATCCGGAATGCCTGCCACACCTTGAGCCACACGAGGCGTTGTAGGGTTATTGTCTGAGTCCTGCCAGCCAACCGAAGCTAACAGGTCGGATGCATTCTGAAGGTCAAAAGTATAGTGTTGGACATCCGGGTTATTGAGGGGATTGGAAGAAGGGACATACGAATCGAGCAGCAGCTGGTCGCCGAATGGTGTGCCAGCAACCAACGCTTTCCGATCAATGCACATGGCAACTGCCTGGCGGACTTCCTTGAGGGCGAAGAATTCCACACGTTGGCTATCGTACGGGGTAATCCCAAAGGCGAGCTGTTCCCAGCCGGCATCCAGCTGGAAAAAGGCTTGAACCTGACCTGATTTTTGCAGTTCTGACAGACGGGTAGATTGTGTGTCTAGCATCGCCGTCTGGTCAACAAAATCGCATTCACCCACTAAAAGAGCATCCAATGCTTCAGTTGAGCTGCTCACGAAGCGGAAAACCAGATTATCAAAGATATGGTAAGTTCTCACCGGCGCGAAAATAAAGCGGGTTTTTATGCAGCGAGATATGATCACCCGCGATCCATTCATCAATAA
>CAVUOY010000001.1:0-71107 GCA_963743215.1 uncultured Chloroflexia bacterium | reverse complement strand
CGAAGTGTAGCTGGTAGCTGTTAGGATCCGAGGTGTCTTCAGGTCCCCAATGCGGCATGGCGATCACCACATCCGCTTCGCCGCGTGCATTAGCAATCGCTGCTTTCAGGTTTTCATCCGTCAGCTCTGCGATGCCAGGTGAATCTTCCCCGGCAAATGCAATAGGCTCCACCATCCCCAGCGAGACAAAACCGAAGCGGATCCCATTGACTTCCACCACCACGGTTTGCAAAGCATCTTCTTGATTCACACCCGCCCCTACCGGGAGGATATTATTGAGGCGCAGGTTATCCAGTGTATCCAGAAATGCCCGGTTGTAATTATCACCGCAGCTTGCCCCGTTACAGTTCTTGATGTGGTTGGTAGCCACGCTCATCATGTCAAAACCAGCGTTGGCAGCTGCTAAGGCACTGCGTGAGTCACTCACCAACACATACGTCTCAATGCAACCGGTATGGGTGGAAAGGTCGCTTAGGCTGGTGTTCAACGTCCCCACTGCCAGGTCGGCGCTGGAAATGGTTTCACGCACCTCATCGTAGATGTATTCAGCATCCCCGCGCGGATCGATGGCACTCTGGACGCAGCGCGCCGGTACGATCACCCCCGTGAAGAGCAGCGTGATCTGTGGTGGAGGTGCTTGTGTAGGAGTCTCGGTTGGGACCACAGTAGCTGTGGGAGTCACCGTGGCAGTGCTCACTATTTCAATAGAAGGGCTCGTCTGTGGCTCAGCCTGCATGATGAGTGGAAGTGTTATTACCCCATGCGTAGGAGTGGGTGTTAGTGTGGCTGCTGGTGGGAGGCTGGGGGTGGATGTGTTTATGGGAATATTCGGCAGCAGAGTTGGTGGCCCGGATGAGCTCCTGATCTGGCAGCCACTTACCCCAAACCAGAACAGGAATAACAACACTGTAATCGTCTTCAAATGGTGGATGAATTTCATGGTATGCATCATTCCTTATATCACATATCATCGCGCAGCTAAAGCTGCCAGGATCTCGGACTTTACCAGCGGGTCGTTTTCAACCTCAGCTGCCTCTTGCAGGGCATGTCTGGCGGATGCCAGGTGCAATTGCCCAAGTGACCAGGCAGCGTGCGCCCGTACCATCGGCTCATGCTCGTGCATCAAAACTTCGTTGAGTGGTGAAAGATTGATATCAGCGTGTGAATTCCCAAGTGCAATCGTAATATTGCGTAAATATCCTCTGCGTTTAGCCCGCCTGAGTGGGCTGCGGCGATATTTCAGGTTGAAATCATTTGCAGAGAGGGTTATCTCTTCATGCAGGTCGGGGGTCGGTCGGGTCAGGCTATGGTTAAATGCCGGCTCGCCCTCAACCGCCGCAAAATGGTTCCATGGGCAGACGGATTGGCATACATCGCATCCAAACACCCACCCATCCATCCGCGGGCGCAGCTCAGCCGGAATCGACCCCTTTAGCTCGATCGTCAGATAAGAGATACAGCGGCGGGCATCCAGGGTGCGATCAGGCAGGATGCAACCCGTCGGGCAATCCTGGATGCAACGCCGGCAGGTGCCGCAGCGGTCAGGAGTGAAGGGTTGGTCTGGCTCGAGCTCGATCCCCAGCAGGATCTCTGCCAACAAAAAGTATGACCCGTATCCTGGGTTAATCAGGCAGGTATTCTTGCCGATCCAACCAAGCCCGGCGCGCTGAGCCAGCTCACGTTCCAGGATGGGACCTGTATCGGTATACCACCGGTTGGGGATCGAATGCCCAACCTGCAATTCGATGAAATTCACCAGGCTTCGTAGACGACCCGGCAGGATGTCATGATAGTCCTCTCCCCAGGCATAGGAGGCAATCCTGCCGTGAGGGTGAAGGTTGCTATTGATATCTGCGCTCATGGGTGAGGGTGCCGGATAACGTGTGCCAAGTACCAGTATTGAGCGGCACGCAGGCAGGATCAGGTCAGGGCGTCCCCGGCACAGCCTGGAGCGTGGGGTATTCAGGTAACTCATCTCCCCATGCCGTCCCTCATCCAACCAGGAATTGAAGACGCTCGCATGTGGCAAAGGGTCAGCTGTGGTCACTCCCACCAGAGAAAATCCCAATTGATAAGCTTGGTCTTTAATGCTTTGGAGCAGGGTCAGGGTCATCAGGTACCTTAAATGAATTGTAGCGCAAGAAAGACTCTTGCGCTACATGTTTATTTGTGGGTTCAGGAATGCTTAGGGGCAGTCCAGGGTGAAACTGACATGATTGGAGGTCACATCCAATGGCGCGGTAACGTGGAACCACACCTGTCCCGTTCCGTCACTGGTGAAGTCTAGGGCGAAGGGCAATGTATAGGTGCCCGGACCGAACGTGCTGGTTTGTGCTGAAGGCAGGTCGAATACGAAACCGGGTGTATCTGAGCTCGCATCCAACTTATAGGTCAGAGTAGCACCCTGGTTGAGGGTAAATGTGGCGGTGAAGTTAAAGCGATGGGATGGATCGCATGGTCCGTTGGAAGAGCCCTCGTCTACCGAAAATGTCAGGTCGGTGATGGGGTTGCTGGGGATGCCTGTGGAAGTGGGTGTCTGAGAGCCGACGGGAGTCCCGGGGGTCACGCTTGGGATCACACCTCCGCTACCTACCGTGATCAAAACGTACACAGAATCGTTGAAGAACGACCCGGAGGCATTTTTCATCTTCCAGTACCCCTGATAGCTACCCGGGTTGACCGGTGCCACCATATTGACCGAAATATCGATCTGTGCACCGGGTGCAACGGACTGTGCTAAGGGCACTGAGGTGATCGTTCCCATTTTCTCGCCACTGACAAATACAAAGGAATAAGACGTCGCCCAGGTTGACGTGCCTGCGTTTTGTAGCCGCCATGTTTTGGTAAAGGCAGCCCCGGGCGCGATGACAGTGCCATCGGGGATGGTTACATCGGCGACGAATATCGCCCGGTCACCAGAGGGTCCGGCTGAGGTTGGGATGGGGGTGGATATTGCCGTCGCCTGGGTAGTTGGAGTCAGGCTTGCCATCTGGGTGAGCAGGGCAGAGGCAGTTTGTGCTGCCATCGTCCGGACTGCATCAAAAGTCGGGCTGGGGGTGACAGGCGTCACCGATGGGGTGGATTGAAAAATTTGGGTCAGCCTGGCGTCTGCGGTTTGGGCTGCCGCGGTATAGATCAGGTTGGGGTTGGTGGTGGGTGATGCAGTTGCCCTGGCGCTGCAACCCATCAAAACCATGGGGATGGTTAATATCAAAATCACAAATATGGTCGCTTTCTTATTCATCATATCTCCTCGAAAAGTGGGCATTTCTCATGCCCCGGTCTACTCCTGCAAGAAAATTTTGCGTGTTTTAGTAACCTCCGGGATTAACAACGTTTGGCGGCAGGTGCGCCGGGTTTATGATACCACGGTTATCCTGCCGCCATGACTTTACGCCTAAATCACCGGCGTGCGTGTAAAAACTATCTTTCGATGCGTGGAGCCACCCATAAGGACAGGTCATTGTTCCATGGGCCGTTTGCCACCACTACCAGCTCAAACTGGACGGTGTGACCGACCAACGCCGAAAGGTTAATGTCCAGGGATGACAGGGCATTATCACAATTTTCCAGCCATTCGCCTACGGTAACTTCTGATTGGCCCTCGATATAGCGGATTTGGAATTTGACACTTCCAGAATCACAGTTAGTTCTCAAACCGATCTTGGTGCGCAGGTGGTCATTCGCCTGGATAGTGTATACCGGGAAAAGTCCCAGGATCATGCCATCATTAATTTTTTGCGGATAAGTTGCCAGCAAGCTACCGTAAGTGTTTCCGTCTTCCATCTTGACGTTGGCAACATTCACAGCCAAGCCCGGAGTGTCATTGTCGGGGTCTCCCCAGGGGAGGTTAGTAGTGGCATTGCGCCACTGTGCATCTGGTCCCTTGGCAATGAAGTCATATGAGAGCGTATATGACGAGGTCGGTGAAGGGGTGGGCGTGGGTGACACAGCTTTTATCTGCACCCAGAAGCTCTGGTCGGCGCCGTCACCGATGCCAAAGGATGTGCCACCTGCGTTGCGCAAGCGCCAGTTACCTTTATAAGTACCGGTGGTAGTCGGGGCGATCAATGTCACTGAGATATCGATCGTGCTGCCAGGGGGCACTGTTCCATTGGTGATTGGAGCTGAGGCAGGCCCACTCATTGCATCGCCGTTGTAGAAATACAGGCTGTAACCCGAAGTCCAGGTGCATGAGCCATTGTTCTTCAGCCGCCAGGTTTTTACAAAAGTGGCGCCGGTGGCGATTTCAGTGTTGTCAGGTACCGTCACATCCTTTGCAAATTGTGCCCGGTCACAAGGGATGGGGATAGGAGTTGCCGTGGGGGGTATGGGTGTATTGGTGGGCAGGGGTGTATTGGTTGGGACAGACGTATTCGTCGGTGGTAAGGCCGTATTGGTCGGCAGGATCACCACTGGCGAAGTGGGACTCCCCGAAGGCTGGCTTGGCATAATGATAGGAGTCCCTTGAGCTGCCTGGGTTTCTTGCGCAGTCAATGTCTGTGCTGCAGCCGTATAGATCAGATCAGGACTGAGCGTTGGTTGAGTGGTACTGCCGGGAAAATTGCATGCAGTTAGCAGGAGCAAAGCACCGGCCATAAATAAAAATGGGCGTAATCTTTTCTTGAACATAAAATCCTCCTTTATAAAGGTCCTTTGAATAGACGAAACTAAGGGGGATAAAGTTCCAGGGATGTGTGATTTAACCCTCCTTTATCAGCAACCCCTCTATAAAACTGGCTATGTGCGAATTTCTTCAACATCGTTCAATAGATTCCCCATCCTTCCTTACCTGAGAGTCTCCCCCTGCATCGACCATGGACCTGCCCAGGTGATGCGAACAGGTAATACCTTCCCAGTAAGATCGTCCTCGGCTTCAATGAAAACCAATTTGTTCGTGGATGTGCGCCCCTTCCAGCGTCCTTTTACCTTTTCTTCGAATAGGATCTCCACCTTTTCGCCCTGGTAGCGCCTGGCAATCTCAGATGCGATGCGTTCCTGCTGTTCTTCCAGCATACGAAAACGCTGCATCTTCTCAGCTTCAGGGACGTTATCAACAAAACGCCGGTCTGCCACCGTCCCCGGGCGGGTGGAATAGCGTGCCAGATGGGCTACATCCAGCTTGAGCTCTTCCAGCAAATCATAAGTATGCTGGAACTGGGCTTCGGTTTCTCCAGGGAAGCCCACGATAATATCCGTGGCAATCGATACACCCGGCACAGATCCGTTCAATCGTGCGCGGATCTTATCCACCAGGCGGCGATAATCATCGGATGTGTAGCCGCGCCGCATATCCGCCAGCACCTGGTCATCGCCAGCCTGGACGGGCACTTCAATGTGCGGCATCACTTTGGGGAGCTCCGCAACTGCCTGTAGTAATTCATCGGTCATCCAGCTGGGGTGGGAAGTGAGAAATCGGATACGCTCCAAACCGTCGATATCGCTTGCCATCCGCAACAGTCCTGACAGATTCGGACCCTCCGGGATATCCATACCATACCGGTCAACAATCTGGCCCAGGAAGGTCACCTCGCGCACACCCTGCGCCACCAAAGCCCGCACCTCCGCCAGGATGATATCTGCCGGTCGGCTGCGCTCAACCCCGCGCCGATAAGGTATGATGCAGAAAGTGCAGGCATGCGAGCAACCCAGCACCACCGGCACATGGGCTGAAACCAACTTCCACCGCTCGGCTGCAGGCAGGGGCAAGACTGAATCGACGTTTACATCCTCATCCATCAGGGCGAACCGGCGGGTTGTCTCAGCGTGCTCCAGCAGCCGGCTTTCTTCCTGGGTGAGGTATGCGATCAACGGGCCTGGATCAGAGGGTGGGGAAAACACATCCACAAATGGGAAGCGCTTTTGTAGCTTCTCATGCCCTTTTACCCCCACCAGGCAGCCCATCAGGTTGATCACCAGGTTCGGGCGCGCTTCCTTAAGCGGTTTGAGTGAATACAAACGCCCATAAGCCTTATTCTCCGCACTTTGGCGTACGACGCAGGTATTTAAAACGATCACATCGGCATCCTCCGCGGTGCGTGAAAAGCTTAATCCCATCCGCTCAAGTGCTGAGGATACACGCTGCGAATCGGCCACGTTCATCTGGCAGCCTTCAGTCCAAATATGATATTTCATACCCAGTTCACCAACAGTCATCACGGCTGCCAGGAGCCTGGCAGCCTTCAGTCCAAATATGATATTTCATGCCCAGTTCACCAACAGTCATCACGGCTGCCAGGAGCCTGGCAGCCTTCAGTCCAAATGTGATACTTCATGTCGGTATTATAACTGACTGATTTTTTATCCTTGATGAATATACGATAAGTTTACCCTCCCATTCACCCCTCGTTTCTAATCCCGAAACCAATCCATCCGATGGTAGAATTGCGCCTATGTCTAAAAACCAAGCTAAAAAGCTACTGACCATAGGTATTCTGGTCATCATCATATTGTTATTGATCGTTGTTATTGCATACCAGGTTCCATCAATCAAAGCCAGGCTAAGCTGGCGGATCGATATCGCCATGACCTACCTGCGCGGGGTGATCAACCCCGTCAAACCTTTCCCAACCGCAGCTGAGACCATCGTTGCTACACAGGCTGTCACCACCACCCCCACGAGCCTTCCCACCTTCGTCCCCGATCAGCCTACTGCCACCTTCGCACCTACCGCCACCGCCCAGCCCAGCCCAACGCCCATCCCAGGGAAAGTTGAGCTACCAGCCCCACTTTGGGAACTGCAAGGTGCCAATAACTGTGGACCGGCTACCCTGGCGCTTTACCTGCGTTTTTATGGCTGGGAAGGGAACCAGGATAATATTGCCCAGTTGGTCAAGCCCATCGTTGAAGACCGTAACGTCAACCCCGAGGAGCTGGTTTATTACGTCCGCACGCATGCCGGCTGGCTGGGGGCAGAGTTTCGCGTGGGAGGTGACCTTACCTTGCTCAAACAGCTCATCGCAGCCGGCTTCCCGGTAATGATTGAAGAAAGCTTCTTCTTCGACACGCCTTACTGGCCCAATGACGACCTGTGGGCAGCCCACTACCTGTTACTGACCGGTTATGACGAGACGGCCCAAACCTTCACCGGGCAAGATAGTTTCCACGGACCCAACCAGGTTATCGCGGCTGCCACCCTGGATAATTACTGGCAAATCTTCAACCGGGTTTACCTGTTAGTCTATCCATCGGCTCAGGAGGGGGTTCTGAAATCCATCCTGGGTGATAACTGGAACCCCGACCTCAACCGCCAGCACGCCCTGGAGGTCTCCCAGGCTGAGACTGCTTCTCAACCCAAGAATGCTTATGCGTGGTTCAACCTGGGCAGCAACCTGGTTTATTTTGAACGTTATGGCGAGGCAGCCAGTGCCTATGATACTGCCCGCGACCTGGGGTTGTATCAGCGGTTTCTACGCTACCAGTTCGGACCCTTTTTTGCCTATTTCCATGCTGCCATGACCACCGAGCTGCTGGCAGTGACGGATTATGCCCTGGAACGTACACCCAACTCGGAAGAAGCCCTGCTCTGGCATGGTTGGGCAGAGTACCGTCTGGGAAAGAAGCTTGAAGCAGTGACAGATTGGCAGAAAGCGCTGGAATATCACCCCGGCTACCAAGACGCTCAATACGCCCTCGATTTTATCGCTGCCAATCCGTAACCTTCACTTCTCACTAAGGAAAGATTTGCCAACCAGCAAGAGTTAATAATATCCAAGCAAGTTAGCGTGTTTGTTGTTGGTACATATAGCGGATATTTGCCTGGTGCAAGCGCGCGTACTTCTCCCCCAGAAAGATCGGGAAAGATCGGGTCGGCAGATGTTTCATCCACACTATGACCCATTCGGATGTGTTCGGCAGTAAGATCCCAGGTGGTGTGTAAATATTGTTGCAAGGCGACAATCTCAGCTTCCCCACACCTCACCCCATGCCCCGGGATGATCACTTGTGCATCAAATTTCAATAGCCGGTTCAAAGCCTCAATCCAGGCGGGGATATCGGCATTAAAGATATACGGGTAACGCCCCTGGAAGATCAGGTCAGAAGCGAATAGCACCCTCTTGTCGGGCATCCACACCACAGCTGTGTCAGGTGTGTGCCCACCAAAATGAATCACCTCGTATCCCAGCCCACCTAATTCCCCTTCGAAGCGTTCCTGGAAGACCTGGTCAGGGATTTTGATTGCTAAGCTTTCCACCACTTTGCGAAGTTCTTCAGCTTTCTTGGGATCCGTTTTTTTCGTTTCTGTGATATTGGATTGGAGGGTTTGGGGGCTCCATTCGTTTTTTAAGCTGGCCTGCATCAGTTCCCGGCACAGGTGATGTGCCAGGATGGGGCAGGTGAAAAGCTGGTTGCCCCAGGTGTGATCACTGTGAGAATGGGTGTTCACTACCAGGCGCACTTTGTCCATCGGGGCGTTCACCGCATCTAACAATGCCTGGATTTCTGCCGGAGAGGAGGTAGTATCAATCAATATCATGCCCGCGGAGGTGTGGATCAGGCCAACATTGGCACCCTCCGCGGGGCGAATAAATGCAGTGACAGATGAGTCGATCCTGAGTATTTCCACGTATCCTTCCTCCCAATGATATTCTGTGATTTGCCCCCAATCGGTATTAACTCTCTATGGGTTAATGGTCACACGCAATACTTATAGGAATGTGGCGTTATCATTTTATAATACCAATAAATAATAATAAACCAAAACTATAAAAATTAGTAAGCCAGCAAACCACGCCCTATATTGTTGCTACGTTCCTTTTATATAATATAGCTGTCTTAAAGGTCTTACTATAGTTATACCCACCGTAACTGTAGGGGCGCAGGGGAGATTTCCGCGCTTAACCGCCTTAATCAACCCCTGCGCCCATAGTAAGTAGACATCTCTATAAAAAAGATGCACATACCCTACAACGACACTTTATCAGTCAGCTGTTGCTCGAATCCGATCCGCCTGTTGTTCGCATTTCTCCCACATCTGAACGTAATCATAAGCTGAGCGGAAAAGCGGTGCCAGATCTTCAGCCGTCAGACCGACGTTACGCAGATCCTGGAGAAAATCGGGGAGCAAGCCATAATGAGCCATGCCATCGATGTTGATATCAAAGTCGCGCCGCTCCCCCGCTGTCGAGCGGGTCAGGGGTCGATTGTCTCCGCTCATCTGCTGCCATTTTTCCCAGCTGGCTCTGATTTTCTCCATCAGTGCCTGGGTACGCTCATCGAGGTCTATTTCGGCATTCATCACCGAACCCTTACGAGCATAATAGGCTGCACGCTGTTCGCGGTGCCAATCAGCAATCTGGTCTGCGTCAGGGGGTACTTCCTGGTCGGCCATCCAGAAGCCCATCGTAATGTTATCGATCCAATCCTGATCGAGGTACAGGTCTGCTGCCTCAAACAATTGCTGGATATTCAGCTCGGGAAAATCGTTTTTGGGGTGTTTCTGGATCGAGGGGTTGAAGCCGGCGGCATATTGGGCGATGGCGTGCCATATATCACAGGTTTCTTCTTCATATCCACTTGATCCGCTAGGCTCAAAGCGGTGCCAACGATAATCGCGGATTGGCTCGCGGTAAGCTACGCCATTGGACTGACTATCGATTTCGGCGCGCCGATTGGGCTCACGGCACTGGTCATGGCGAGCCCCGTAGGCTGCAAAAGTTCCAAAGCGCGGGCCAGGCAAGCCTGCCGCGCCATTGATGTCGGAACCTATGGCGACGCCCTTGCCTCCGGTCTTGGCCAGGGCATATAAGTAAGCCTCTGCCCAGGCGGTGCTTGAGCCAGCGCATGGAGTCTTGATTTTACCGGCAAGCTCTGGCATGGCTTGACGCAGACCAGCGATATCGCCCTGGTTGAGTATGGCAGAGACCATCCCACCCAGGCGGGCAATCCGCTCGATCTGGTCGCCGCGCTTTCCGGCTTCATGAGCCACCTTATGCACGTCACTGGTGTTAAAACTGTCTTTCTCCGGGTTGAACTCGTTATCCGAGCTGTACAACAAATCTCTGAACCAGGAGTGGGAGGTGATGACCGGGTATTGGTATGCCTCCACCAGATCCAGGGCTGCGTCGGTGGACTTTTCAGACATGTGGTCAATATCGATGATCATGCCGCGTTTCATCATTTCCTTGAGGAGAATGACCCCATACTGGTTCAGGCTACGGACATTTGCGTGGCCACCACGCGTTTTGGGCGCTTCAATTGCGTCCGCCAAATTGCGAGCTCCAGGGATATGGTCGATCAAGGTATGGCGATGCATTGCTCGTTTGCGCCCACCACTCATTGCCACCATGCGTTCAGCATCTTCAACCACATCGGTATCATGGTCCAAGCGGTAGCGCACACCAGTTTGCCAGGCATCTTCCACCTCCCAATGTTCTCCGGTATTGAACACATTGATCGTTTCAAGAAAGCGCATGTAGATTGCCGTACCACCAAAAGCATTATTGGATAGATGAATGGGGGTGATCTGACGCACTCCCAAGGAATACAGCCAATCCAGCTCAGCTCCAATTAAAATACGGGCTTGGGTTAAATCACCCTGACAGGCATCCTCCAGGTCTTCCACCTTGCGCCAGTTGCCCAGGGAGTCCACTTCCACCCCCAGGATCACTGCCAGTTTATTCTCGCTGATAATCTTTCTGGCATCTTGTGCCGAATACGCAATCTGTAGCCAACCATTTCCAGAATCACCATTCTGTTTATCGACAAACTCGGCCATCGCTTTCATGGCAGCTAATTGCGTAGCTATGGCACTGCGGTCATCGGTTAGCAAGCGAGGATCCGATTTGGTCGCTAGTAGCTCGTTGTTAACTGCCAGGCAGGAAATCAGGCGTAACCCACCTTGATAGGCGCGGTAGAGCCAATCAATGTAAGCCTGCTGGTGCACCAGGGTGGTGAAGCGCGGCCAGATGATAAAATCAGGCCAGCCACCTCCTGCCGGGTGACCAAACTCCGGGTTCACGTCGATCAAGCCACCATGGATCGGCTCACAGGAGGGCAAGGCATACTCTATTCCTTCCGGTCCGGGGTGCTCTGGGGCGTAAGGTAAACCCCAAAAGGCATTTCCCCCGAATGCCAGATGGGCCATCAAATGTGCATGCAGGTCGGCAAATCCCCATAAAGGGACGCCCGGATCTGCCTCCCAATAGTCTCCCCCCAGGGGCACTTTGGGTGTTTTTTCATCTTGGATTTCTTTTTCGCTCATAATTTCCCTCTCCTAAGCATGTGGATATTTAATACCCTTATTATCACATTCTAGTATAGCATAAGATAAGCTTACTGATGGAGGGTATTTTGCAGTCATTGTATAATATCACCAGCTGTAGGGATTATCGGCAGACGTAGTTACCTTACCATTTTTCCAATGCCGAGCGTCGTAGTACAATAATGACTGTCTGTAGCAGCTGCCATGAGCTATTTATTGCTGCTTTGTCGACTCAGGAGCAGGATACTGAGAGCTTCTCTTGTTACTGGTGCGGTCGACTCAACACTTTGGCAGGCGCGAACTGCCGCACACACATCGTTATGAATGAATGAGGAGAGTCGAATTGTCTACTTCTACGGATATCAATGAAAAATTATCAATAAGAAGTCTCCGTTTTTCGCAGCAGAGTGATTTCCGGAAAGTGATTAACGAGCGTGTCAACACCTATCTACAAGACAACAACATACCCGCTCGCGACGTACCGGCCATGTATCTCAAGACTGTGGTCGCTCTAGCCTGGTGGCTGGGTACTTACCTGCTTTTGCTTCTTGGTCATTTTCCACCCCTGGTCAATGTCATTTTATGCGTGGTGTGGGCGATGGCCATCGCCTCAGTCGGATTCAACGTCGTGCATGATGCCAATCACCGTGGCTACTCCGATAATTCACGACTCAATGGACTGGTGAGTCTCAGTGCCGAGATGTTGGGCATGAGCGGGTTTCGCTGGCGCGTCAAGCATAACGTGTGGCATCACACCTACACGAATATCGCCGGCTTTGATGACGACGTCGAGACTTACGGCCTTATGCGCCTCACACCCCGGGCACCATGGAAGCCGTTACATAAGTTCCAGGGCTGGTACTTCCTGGCGGTGTACAGCCTGATCGGCTTCGACTTCATCATGCGCGACTTCATGATGGTGTTGTTTGGTAAGTCAGACGACAACCACATTTATCCGAAGCTTCGGACGGCGGACAAGATTACTTTCTGGTCCGGCAAGCTGTTCTACTTCGTGATTATGCTCGGCCTCCCGCTTCTGGTCTTCCCTTTATGGCAGGTACTGATTGGCTTCCTGATTGTGATGCTAACAGTCGGTGTGGTAATGGGCGTTGTCTTCCAGCTTGCGCATATCAACCCCAATGCCACCTTCCCTGTGGCGGTAGGCGACCCGCCGCACATCGAAAAGGAGTGGGCTATACACCAGGTTGAAGCGACGTCTGACTTCGCACCACACAACCGGTTGTTAAGTTGGTATATCGGTGGGCTAAATTATCAGGTTGAACACCACTTACTGCCGCACATATGCCATCTGAACTACCCGCGTCTCGCACCGATCGTACGTGCAACGTGTGAGGAGTTCGGCATCCGATACAATTGCTACCCAACGTGGCGCAAGGCGTTTGCCGCCCACAGTCTTGAAGTGCGCCTTCTCGGGCGTACTCCTGAAATAACGCCCGCTTGATGGCGGAGCGGATGAATGGGATGACAAACAAGTCTATCCTGATAATTGCAATAAATCCTACTTCACGCAAATAAGTTATATCCAGCCCCTCGCCATAAGCAGCTATCCAGCTGCACCGCCATAGCACCCGCTGCCAGCAGCGCATCCAAATTCTGGCGGGTATAGATGCCCCCCGCAGCAATGGTGGGGATTCCCAGCTGGGCGAGCTCATGTACTGCCCGCATTGCCATCGGCAGTACGGCTGGTCCGTACAGTCTACCTTGTACTGATTCTCCAGCCTCACTTGAGAGCATCCCACGCGGCGCTGCCAGGCTGACTGCCATTGCCCCTGCCTGGATTGCTCCCGGAGCCAAGTCGATGCATCGTTCCATGGGCAGCTGCATGATCACCGGCAGCTCACCCGAAGCCGCCTGGGCGCAAGCCGCTACCATGTCTGCGCTGGCATCACTGACCATGCCCACTTCTAAGCCGCTAACGCCATCCACGTTCTCCAAACGCTGCACCATCTTCTCCAGCTCATCGGTGCCCCGCGCCAGCAGGTGAACAATAACCGGCACAGGGGAACGGCTCCAGTGCCCGGCGTAGCGGCGGCAGACATGTGATAACCCTGGGTTGGGATAGCCCGTGTGAAGTAGAAAACCTCCCGGATAGTCAATATAACGCCTGCCATGCGCTGGTGTGCGCGGGGTAAGGCTGATTGGGTTGGTGACGAATGCCCCAAAAGCGGACCAATCGATCGGGCTGTGGGTATCGGGGGTAAAGCCCAGACTGCCCGCTGCATTCATGATTGCTGGGAAAAAGACTAAATCATGCTTTGGCATACATCCTCATGAGCCATTTCTGCCAGAATTGACCGATCAATTGATCGTCTCCAGTCAGGCACTCATCAAAAATATAGATTACCACTGCAGCCCATTGAGGGGAAACACCGGCCCATCCTCACACGCAAGTTTCCAGCCTCTCCTGCCTGGTACGGCACATGCCCCGCACAGGGCCACTCCTGCGCACGGCATAGGGGTTGTTACCAGCACCTGTGCCGGGCAGGGTAATAACTCTCTCCTGGAAATGCCAAGGGTATCTCTCATCTGTGACAGATTCTCCAATGGCACTTCCAGAGCCAAAAAATCTGGCCAATCCATGGATTCTTTTACCGAAGCCAGCGGGTAAACTTCCAGCGCAACTGGGAGTTTTGGCAGCGACAGGTCGGTAAACAAGGTCATTCCAGTATGGGATTGTGTAGCGAAATGCACCAGAGGCATCAGGCGCGCCACCGTCTCGCCCAGTGCAACCAATCCCAGGCGCTGGAGGTTGTGGGGCAGATCAAACCCATGCCCGAGAGGCCCAATCAGGTTGAGCTTTGTGCCCGGTGCCCATTTTACGGGGCACAACGGAGCAGCCCAAAAACCCTGGATGGATTTTTCTGCCAGGAAGAGCGCTATGCCTAGCACCGTCTCAGGGTCATCGGGGTCAAAAGCCATCAGGTACTGCCCGGCAGAAGGAACCGCGCTTTCCGGGCAAATGACCCTCACTTCCGGGTTTCTGCCCGACCCAAGCCGGAGTTCGTCCACTCGACCGACTGAATGTTCCATGTGTGCATCCTATCACATTTTAAGCTCCTCAACCCAGAACTCAGATAATCATAGGCAGGTTAACTGATCAAGGCGATAAAATCAATGCTGATGCCGGTATTTCCGGTAAACAAGCCACCGTAGAAATACGGGTATAATCTATCAAGAATTTGAAAGGAAACCCTTGGGAGGCTCCATATGAATGTTGCAAGCTTTATTAAAGTCTTTGCCAGCGTTGCCTGGCTGGCGGTCATAGGTTTGATCGCCATCGTTATTTTGCGTGCTTCACGCAAGAAAAATATCAAGGGTGGTGTCACTATCACGCTGGTTGTTCTGGCGGTAGCCCTGGTCTTATCCACGGTCAGCGCCGGGTTGGTATTCATCAAACCCGAAGAGCGTGGGGTTGTGATTTCAGCCATTCAGCCTACATGGGTACCGCTTGCAGCCTCTACAGCCAGGGTTGCGTTGGATCATCCCCTTCTTCGAGAGCGTGATCACCTACCCCATCTCCCGCCAAACCTACACCATGTCCATCGCACCCAATGAAGGTGCCATCCAGGGGGATGATTCGATCACCGCCCGAACCTCGGATGGGCAGGAGATCTTCGTGGACGCCTCCGTGATCTATGCCATCGATCCCAACAAAGTGGTCCAGGTGCATATCGACTGGCAGAAACGTTATGATGCAGAACTGGTGCGCCCACTGGCACGCGGGGTTATTCGGGATGTGGTTTCGCAGTATAAAGTTGAAGAGGTGGTCACCAGCAAGCGGGTCGAAATGATCTCCCAAATATCCACGGATATGAACCAAAAGTTACAGGACAACGGATTGTCTTTGGTGAATTTCATCCTGCGCAACATCACCTTCTCGCCTGAATACGCGGCCTCGGTGGAGCAGAAACAGGTGGCTGAACAGCTGGCTCAACAAGCCAAATTTGTAGTCGAGCAGCGCAGGCAGGAAGCCGAACAAGCCCGCCAGGTAGCCCAGGGTCAGGCAGATGCAGTAGTGATCAATGCACAAGGTGCTGCCGATGCGCGCATCATCCAGGCCCAGGCTGAAGCCCAGGCATCTGCAGCTGATTGCAGATGCCCTGAAGAACAACGACAAACTGCTGCTCTACCAATACATCAACCAGCTCGCACCGGGCATCCAGGTGATGCTCGTCCCGAACGACAACCCCTATTTGCTGACGTTGCCCACCCTTCCCACCGCCACACCAACGCCCTAGGATTGGTCAACCAACGATTTAAATTTATGAGCCAACCAGAAAATACACCCTCCGGACGCCAAATCCGCCTGACGACGCTCTCAAGCTGTGCAGGCTGAGCGTCCAAGCTGAATGCGGAAACGCTGGCGCAGGTACTGCGCCCCCTGCAAGGGATTTTTAACCCCGCCGATTACCCCAACCTGCTGGTCGGGTTGGGTGAGCCGGATGATGCGGCCGTATGGAAGCTGGACGATGAGCGTGCCCTGGTGGTGACGACTGATTTCTTCACCCCGGTGGTAGATGACGCCTATGATTTCGGTGCCATCGCGGCTGCCAATGCCCTGTCAGATGTGTACGCCATGGGCGGAAAACCCTTCCTGGCGCTTAACATCGCCGCCCTGCCTCCCGATTTACCTACGGAGGTAATCAGCAACATCCTGCGCGGCGGGGCTGATGTCGCTAGGCGGCTGGGGTGGTCATCGCCGGTGGTCACACCGTCCAGGACCAAGAACCCAAGTATGGGCTGGTCGTATTGGGCTTTGCCAACCCCCAGCACATGCTCACCAAAAAAGGACTGCATACTGGTGATATCCTGGTGCTTACCAAACCGCTTGGTTTTGGCACCACCACCACGGCGCTTAAACGCGAGCAGGCAGATCCAGCAGACATTGCCGAGGCAGTGGGATGGATGAAAAAGCTGAATCGACAGGCTTCGGAATTGGCGCAGGAATTTCACCTGCATGGCGGCACCGATATCACCGGCTTCAGCCTGCTCGGGCATGCCTACGAGATGGCGGACGCTTCTGGAGTAGGTATACGCTTTGCTTATCATAAAATCCCCTTTATCTCTGGGGCACGAAGCTACGCCGAACAGTTCATCTTCCCGGGTGGCACGTACGATAACCGCCTCTACTTCGGCTCCAACGTGCACTTCGACCCTAGCCTCGACGAGCCATCGCAGCTGCTGCTGTTCGATGCCCAGACCAGCGGAGGCTTGCTGCTCGCGGTCCCACCGGATAGGCTGGAACAGTTCGTGTCCCGTGCCGTTCAGCTGGATCAACCCCTGTGGGTGATCGGTGAGGTCGTCCAGGGAAAAGGAATAGAAGTCACCCAATGAGCTAGGTAATCTTCATATACACACAGAGCCCAAAGCAATACCCGGTCTCTGTGTGTTTTTATTCAAAATGGTGCCATATGTCAACAAATCCTGAATTCAAGTTTTCTTCCCGCCGCTCGCCCGTCTATGGCAAGGCGCGGTATGGTAGCCACTTCCCAACCCCTGGCGGTTGCCGCCGGGCTGGAGATACTTTCGCAGGGTGGAAATGCTGCCGATGCTGCTATCGCCACCGCGGCCGCCCTGAACGTCACCGAGCCCACTTCCACCGGTTTGGGTGGAGATTGTTTCGCTCTCTATTACGAAGCCTCCAGCGGGCAGATCACCGCCCTCAACGGCTCAGGGCGTGCCCCAGCAAGCCTTAGCATCGAGCGCTTGAATAAAGAAGGAATAAGCGATAACCTACCCACATTTCATCCTTATACCATCACCGTCCCGGGGGCGTGTGCCGGCTGGTGTGACCTGTTGGATCGCTATGGGCGGCTGCCCATCAGCCAGGTACTGGCACCCGCCATCCGCCTGGCGGAAGAGGGTTTCCCCGTCGCCCCGATCACAGCCTATTTTTGGGGACGCAGTGCCAAACGGCTTAGCGAATCCCGTGGTGGAATAGAGATGACGCTGGATGGGCGTGCACCCCGGGCAGGTGAGATCTTCCACAACCACGGGCTGGCGCGCACCTTGCGCAGGATCGTCGAAGGTGGCAAGGCTGCTTTCTACCAGGGGGAGATCGCTGAAGCCATCGCTCACGTGGTACAGCAGGCGGGCGGCTGCCTGACTGTGGACGACCTGGCTGCTCACGCCAGCACCTGGGATCAGCCCATCAGCACCACTTATCGCGGCCTACGGGTATGGGAATGCCCGCCCAACGGGCAAGGACTGGCTGCTCTCCTGGCACTGAACTTGTTGGAAGGTTTCGACATTGCCTGCCTGCCCCCCCTATCTACCCAACGCCTGCACCTGATGATCGAAGCTATGCGCCTGGCTTTTGCCGATACACGCTGGTACGTGGCAGACCCTGCCTTCAACCCAGCCCCCCTGGAATGGCTGCTTTCGAAGGAATATGCTGCTGAGCGGCGCAAGCTGATCCATCTGGACCATGCCACGCTTGACCAACAGCACGGCACCCCCACATCATCCTCCGACACGGTCTACCTGAGTGTGGTCGATGCTGAGGGTAATGCATGTTCTTTCATTAATAGTAATTACATGGGTTTCGGCACCGGGATTGTCCCCCCTGGATGGGGTTTCACCTTACAGAATCGCGGCCTGGGATTCTCCCTCGATCCATCCCACCCCAACGCACTGGCAGCGGGTAAGCGCCCTTATCACACCATCATCCCGGCGATGATCACCGTCGACTCCTCGGAGGCATCCAATATCCCCAATACCCTGTACGCCAGTTTTGGCGTGATGGGTGGTTTTATGCAGCCCCAGGGACATATGCAGGTGGTGCTTGGCCTGGTAGATGACGGGTTGGACCCTCAAGCCGCCCTCGACCAACCCCGCTTCTGCATCGATGACGGCACAGCAGGGGGTCAGGTGGCGCTTGAGGAGGGTATTTCCTCAGAGGTTCTGGCTGAGTTAGGCCAGATGGGGCACAAGTTATATTCGGTCAGCGGGTATGCCCGTGCGACCTTTGGACGTGGGCAGATCATCCGCCGGGATGCCAGCACGGGTGTGTTGTGCGGCGGCAGTGACCCGCGCGCCGATGGCTGCGCCATGACCTTTTAGATCCGACGCAATGACCTATCTTTTACCTTCGGTGGGGTTTTGTCCCCTTGCACTCGGTCGGGTGGGATACGGCATGGGGATATAAAGCACCGAAGGTCTGCCGCGACCCGATTGCGGGAATAAGTTCATCAGCTGGTATACCTCCTGGGGTACGTCCGTGTTCACCTGCAAGCCCATTTCCTTTGCATCTCCCACGCTGATCGGGTAATCATGCGTCCAGATACCGCTGGAAAGCATATCTGCCAGAGATTCAGCCTTCTCATGCGGCATTTGTCCATGGCTGAGAATGTTGATGATCAGGCTGCGGATTTGCCCGACTGCTTTACGGGCTACATCCGCCATGATCAGGGTTTCATCATCCACTTCGTTGGCTTGCTTCTGTTCCACGGCCTTAAGGATGGAGTTGGCCGGCCATTGGCCTAGCTGTGGGTCCACCGGCCCCAACACGGCATTATCATCCATCACGATTTCATCCGCTGCCAACGCCAGCAACGTCCCGCCTGACATCGCATAATGCGGTACAAACACAGTCACCTTACCCGGGTGGCGGCAGAGCGCCATGGCGATTTGCTCCGTAGCCAGCACCAGCCCCCCTGGGGTGTGCAGGATCAGGTCGATCGGTATATTGGGGTCAGTCAGCTTGATTGCCCGCAACAGCTCTTCCAAATCATGGATGTCGATATAGCGCGTCAGAGGGAACCCTAATAGTGCCAGGGTCTCCTGGCGGTGGATCATGGCGATCACCCGCGTTCCACGCTTCACTTCGATGGCTTTCAGCAAACGGAATCTGGCTGCCTCGAGCATTTTTTGGCGCACAATCGGCTGCAGCAATGCCAGGATGAAAAATATCAGGAATATATCTAGAATGTAGGACATTTCCAACTCCTATAAATCCGAAAGGGTCATCAACCCCGCCACCAAGCTTATCTTTGGGCTCCTACCAGGGATGGTATTCATCCGGATATACTTTGGGACGATTCTTTGACCCTGCGGCGAATATCCATACCAGCAGCAAGCCACAGACAAAGCCTCCCACATGCGCCCAATAGGCTACGCCTCCAGAAGTTGCTCCCAGGGCAAGCACCCCACTAAAAAACTGGATCAGGAACCAGATGACAACAAAAACCACGGCTGGAATATTAATGAACCAACCAAAAACGAACAAGGGAACGAGCGTGACCACACGTGCCCTTGGGAAAAATATCATGTAAGCTGCCAGCACCCCAGCAATGGCTCCACTGGCACCGATGGCAGGTACTTGCGATGTGGGTGCAATAAACGCCTGGGTCAAGCCGCTGACGATCCCACAAATCAGGTAAAAGAGCAGGTATGGTAAAGAGCCTATGCGGTCTTCGACATTATCCCCAAAGATGAATAAGACCCACATGTTCCCGATGATGTGCAACCATCCCCCATGCAGGAACATGGAGGTGAGCAGGGGTATAGCACACCCCTGGAAGAGAACCCCTGGAATGGAGGCAGTGGAAAACCCATTCAGGATGGGTGCAGCACACAAGCTGGGGGTGATGCCATAGTTGGAGATCAGCTGGTTCAGCTGGTTTTGACCGAGCGGCAGCTCGATCAGCACGAATACCAGGATGTTGGCAGCAATCAACAGCCAATTGACGATTGGGAAGGAGCGTGAATGGATCGTATCCTTGATTGGGATCATATTGATTAGCCGGTACTTTTACTGCTTCAACCCCAGGAGCAGGTAGCTAGGTGGTCTGTGTCTTCTCTTGAGGCAATTCTGCAGGAGCTGATTCAGCTGCAGGTCCAATTCCAATTTCCACCTTATCTTCCATGGTGATCTGACCACGCAGGAATGCCCCCTCCTCCGTGGAAAACGTCACGGTGACTACATTCCCCCACACCTTGCCTGTCGAACGGATCTCCAACCGTTCGGCAGTGATATCGCCCTTGACCGCACCCGCGACAATGACCGTATTGGCGCGCAAAGTTTGGCAGGTGACCCTTCCAGTTTCTCCTACCACCAACAAGCCGCGCATGGTTATATCGCCCTCGAATGTGCCTTCAATCCGCACCCCGCCACTTCCGCCCAGGTTGCCTGTCCAGTTGATACCCGCACTCAGCACGGATGTGATCCGGTCCAAAGCGGTGGTTGAAGGCACCGGGGCAGGTACGGTTGGGTTAGCATCGCCTTTCTTGCGGAACATTTATCCTCCTGTTGAACACAATCCAGTTACTCAGCTACCTCAACATTATTTTACCCCGAATCTACCCTGCCAACTTCGTTCGCCCTGTTAAAACCTATTCTCCCACCAGCCTCAGAGACCAAAACACCACCTCAGGGTTTCGAACCTGCGGTATTATTTCGCTGATCAGTCCTTTTCAGTAATTACCTATCTTTGCCGAATCATCCCGAAATTGCGAAGATTGAGCTTGGGAGTTGGTGCAGCTCTTCCTCTGAGTTGATGATGGCCTGTCTTGCCAGTTGAACCTGTGTCAGGTGCTGGTTGATGTAAAGCCTTGCCAGCTCGCGTTTTCGCTCTGAAACGCGCCCATCCTTCAGCATCAGCCAGGAGTTAAACAGGTACACCGCCATGTCCGCCAGGTCGGAGGCATAATAGTCGATCACCTCGCGCGGCCTGGCTTTTAGGATGTCCGTCACTAGTTTGAATTGCAGCGTCTCTTCGCTCAGCTGGAGCTTGAGCTCCGCAAGCTCTTCCCCATAATCCAATGCAGCCCATTCATCAAACAGCCCATCCAACGCATGCCCGAGTAATTTGCCCGTAGCCGCCACGATCTGCAGCTGGCTGGTTCCCTCGTAGATATTGGTCACTCGGACATCGCGGTAATGACGTTCCACATTGAATTCGCGCATGTAGCCCACACCACCATGGATTTGCATCGCCAGGTAACAAACCCGGTTGCCCATCTCGGAGGCATAGTATTTCGTCAGGGGTGTCAGGGTCTCCGCCACGCTGGAAGCTTGTTTTAGCTTCTGCCGTATGGCAGGGTCTGGCGAGGCATTGGCCTCGGAGAGCTGCTCATAAACCTTGACCCGGTCCACCCAGTGCCCGGTTTCACTGATCAACGCCCGCGCTGCCTCGATTTCACCCCGCATCGAGCTGAGGATGCGCCGCACGGGCGGCAAGTCGCAGATAGGCTGGTTGAACTGGTGGCGTTCGGTGGCATACCTGTAGGCTTCACGATAAGCAGCTTCAGCGATCCCCACCGCCTGTGCCCCTACCGCCAGCCTGGCACCGTTCATCAGTGCCATTGCATAGCGCATCAATCCATAGCGCCGTTTTCCGAGCAGTTCAGCGGGTGTATGCTGGAACTGCACCTCACAGGTGGGCGAGGCGTGGATGCCCAGTTTGTTCTCGATCCGCCGGATGTGTACTGTATCATCCCGCTCAACAACAAAGAGTGACAGGCCGCGCGCGTCGGTCGAGCCGGGTTCACTGCGTGCCAGCACCAGTTGAATGTCCGCACAACCATTGGTTGCAAAGCGCTTAACCCCGTCGATATACCATTTCGCACTCTCCTCATCGTATGTCGCTTTGGTCTGCACGGCACCCAGATCTGAGCCAGCATCCGGCTCGGTGAGGATCATTGCTCCTGAAGCTCCCTGCTGGGTGAAGCGCGGTAACAATCTGTCTTTCATTTCAGGCGTTCCATATTCATTAATGGCAGCCGAAATCTCCTGCAGCCCAAAGATGGTCATCAAGCTCGCATCTGCCCGCGAGACGAGCTCCACCATCATCTGGAATATTGACTCGGGCAAATTCAAACCCCCGTATTCCCAGGGCAGCATCGCTCCCATCAAGTCTGCCTGCTTGAGTGCCGTCAGGCCCTCTATTGTGGCAGCCGCATACGTCACCTGACCTTGCTCAAAATGTGCCCCTTCCTGGTCAGCTTCGGCGGCGCGGGGTGCGATCACCTTTGCACATATCTCGCCTAACACCTCCAGCAGCAGTCGGTAGTTATCCTTGGCATCCAAGTAGTGGCGCGGGGCAGCCGGGTAATCGTGGCTGAACTGGTATCCATGCTCTTTGATCTCCAGCACGTCCTGCAGCTCAAGCTGTTCCAGGCGGAATTGCAGGTCTAAATTATCCAGGAAATAGTTATCGCTCATTGCAGCTCCATATTTATTTGGCTTTCTCACGCAGAGATTTGATCAGCAACGGCAGCACCTCTGCCACATCACCCACAATCTTGTAATGGGCGATCTGGAAGATAGGCGCATTGGGGTCGGTGTTGATGGCGATGATCTTGCTGGATTGGTCCATCCCCGCCCGATGCTGGATGGCGCCAGAGATACCTGCCGCGATGTAAAGGCGTGGTCTCACCGTGCTGCCCGTCTGCCCAATCTGGTGTTCATGCGAAATAAAGCCTGCATCCACAGCCGCGCGTGACGCCCCCACCTCACCACCCAACACGCTCGCCAGCTCACGGATCAGCTCAAATTCCTCCGGGCTATCCACACCTGCCCCAGCAGCCACGATCACCGGCGCATCTTTCAGCCTCACCGTTGGCTCACGCTTCTCCCGGCTTAATACCTTCAGGGCAAAGTCCCCAGGCTCAAAGGTCACCTTCACTTTTTCGATCCTGCCCTTGCGCTTGGGGTCAGGCTCGCTTCGTCGCATCACCCCTTCACGCACGGTTGCCATCTGCGGACGGGTATGCGGATTGACGATGGTGGCAATGATGTTGCCCCCAAAGGCAGGCCGCACCTGGAAGAGCAGGTTCGGATAAGTCTTATTTTCCTTCTTGGATGTGTAATCCCCAATCTGCAGGTCGGTGCAATCAGCGGTCAGCCCGACCTTCAGAGCACTGGCGATGCGAGGTGCCAGGTCACGTCCAACAGGAGTGGCTCCAATCAGGAAGATGGTTGGTTTCCAATGGCGAGCCAAATCGGTGATGACACGGCAGTATGGCAGTGTGCGGTAAAGCTCCAGCTCTGGGTGTTCTGCAACTAACACCTGATCTGCTCCATATTGAATGACCTGTCCTGCCAGGTCATTGATTTGGTCACCGCATAACACGGCCCATACCTCACCACCCAACTGATGTGCGATTTCACTGCCTTTGGATAGGAGTTCAAGGCTGACGTCTGCGATCTGATGGTCTTCCTGTTCAATGAAAATCCATACGTTATGTTCACTACTAGAAAAAGCCTTTTGTGGAGTGTCCATATGCATGCCTTTATCCAACTATATATTCCTGGATCAATTCAGCAATTAATGCCTGTATCCCCTCTGCGGTCGGCTGGATCTCCTTGCTGTCGGTGGTTTCGAGCACCACATAATTGACTTTGTAAACCTGCGTGGGTGAACCAGCCAAACCCAGCGCACCTTCATCCACATTTAGATCCGCAGCGGTCCAGACATCGATATTTAGATGCCTCTTCCCCAGAAAGTCGCCCAGCGCCTGCTCATTCTCGAATTCACCCCATTTTTTGAGCAATTTTGGGTATTCATTAGGCGTTGCGGCCATTTTATATTCAATGCGCTTACGCGCCGAGGCTGGGCGTGGCCGGTTGGCAGTCCCGACAACGGTCAACAAGCATGGCAGCTGGCATCTGACCAGCTCGGTTCCAAGGTCAAATGCTCGGCTCACCACGATTTCATCCCCTTCCAGGTCGATGATCGATTCGGCGTAGGTAATTTGCGGGATGCCCAGCTTTTCTGCCACCTGTGGACCAACCTGGGCAGTATCGCCATCGATCGCCTGCCGGCCACAAAATACCAGGTCGTAGCCACCGAGTTTATCGATGGCACACTTCAGGGTATAGGAGGTTGCCTGGGTATCTGCCCCGGCAAATTTTCGGTCAGAAAGCAACACCACCCGGTCAGCACCTCTAAACAGTGCTTCCCGCAAGACCTCAGCTGCCTGCATGGGTCCCATGCTCAGTACGGTCACACTGCCCCCATTCTGCTCTTTGAAGCTCAACGCCATCTCCAGCGCATTCAAGTCTTCTGGGTTAAAGATGGCGGGCAAAGCATTGCGGTTCATTGTCCCTTCCGCAGTCATCACCTCACCGCTCACATTGCGTGTGTCCGGCACTTGCTTAACTAGCACCACAGAATGATAAGATCGATTCAAAGGCATTCACAGCTCCTTTATGATTGAGTTTTCAATTGAGGAATGGGAATTCCTAGGCCTCATACCTGGCTAAAAAACGCCACGGGATACTTTTCCATGGCTCAGGTACATTGTTTAAACCCACGCGCGGTCCAATCGTCACGCTTGAATCGGGGATATTTTCCCCATATTCAACAAACAGCTCGGATTCAGGGTCACACAGATCGATATCGTTTTGTTCCCGGCTGATCGAGAAAGCCAGGCAGATTTTCCCGGGACCATCTGTCCACTGCTTTCGCGGTCGTCCTTCTCGGCGTTTCGCGATGCGTTCGATTCCCTCGGTCGGCAAGACCCCCCGGATGAGCACCGCTGCAGGGAAGCCCTCTCGCTCGGCTACGAAATTGAGCATCCAGTAATTTCCATAGGTAAAGTAAACATATGCATGCCCGGGAGGACCATACATTACCCGTGTGCGGGGAGTCAACCCCACGTGGGCATGGCAGCCCAGGTCTTCTTGGCCGATATAAGCTTCGGTCTCAAGGATCGTCCCAGCCGTTCGTTCTCCGCCTTCCATACGTACCAGGCGGGTGCCAAGTAGCTCGCGAGCCACTTGCAGGGTAGGTCGGGCGAAAAAGTCACGAGATAGATGGGAAAACATGGGGGCAATTGTAACCCAGAACTGATTTATAGATAATTCTGCCTGATCCTTTTTGATTGCAAGCATGATTTATCGCTCACATTTACCTTCGCCTGGGGTTAATTTATAAATCCTTCCTTCCCCTCCCTGTCACACCGAGTACAAAGGTGGGGAAGAAATGAAGTCTTGCTCTTCATTGAAATGAATTGTGCGTTTTGTAATCTGGGTTTACTTAGTTGGTCAAGCTAATATCCCGATCATTTGTCCTGGGCTGAAAAACAACTTTGCAAGTCAGCGTTGTATAAGGGGTATGAAAATTTTTGCTCCAATCGCTTCATCATATCCCACATCGAAACCATTTCCCTGCGGACGAACATTGCCATCAAAATCGATACTCACCCCGATATCCACACCCGCATCCACGGCTGCTGAACCAGGACCCAGGTGATAATTGTCTTGAAAGGGATTGGTGAAAGCTGGCTCACCATAGATGGGATGGTTATTCGATATGCCACCACCTTGTGTGTTTAATATGTTGCCATGGAACAGGTTGTAATCTGCATTGACTGACCCGGCAGCCAGAAATACACCCACGGTGTGGCTGGCGATGATACTATCCAAAATGTTCGTAGTCCCACTGTTGATATAAATGGCTGAACCACTTGCCAGAGATGGAGCAGCGATCGTCGTATATTGAAGGTTGAAGGTTCCGGAGGGGTTTAAATACAGCGCTTCACCGGTTAAACTGACTGCATGGTTGCGTGCAAATAATGTATTGACGATCGTCCCGCTGCCACCGTTTAAATACACACCACCACCTACGCTTCCCTGGTTAGCAATAACCCGTGAGCGATCCAGGCTCAGCTGGCTGCTAGCATAGATTGCTCCACCAGAGCCATCAGTAACGTTGCCTCGAAAAACAGCCTGAATTGCGGTAATGTCATTTGAGGCAACCGCACCGCCGGTGGTTTGCGATGTGTTGGAATAGAACTGGGTTCCCTTGATGATCAGGGTTGGTCCGCCAGTATAAATCGCCCCTCCCCAGCCTCCTGAATTTGCGGCATTGACTTCAAAGCGCCCACCGGTCACCTGGGCTGTACCAACTTGGACAGCCAGCCCTCCACCAGCGTATGTCGAGGTGTTGCCCACGAAGTTCGTGTCGGTCACTATTGCGGTCTGCCCAGCAAAGATGCCCCCACCCCAATTATTTACCGCCTGGTTATCCTCTATCTGGCTGGAATTTACAATCGCAGCATTAATTGCAAAAATAGCGCCGCCAAGGTCACCAGCCGTGTTGCTAAAATATTGAGAATTACTCACGGTAGCGATACCACCTGCTCCACTACCACCTCCACTGTTGGGAGTGTGATTGTCGAACACCATGCTGTTGCTCAGGGTAAGGTTCGTTCCGGTATCGACCCCGCCACTGTTGCCACCAGCGATGACATTGTTATGGGCAATGGTTGCATTGGAAATTGTGGCACTCAGCGGGGTCCAGGTGCCACCTCCATTCCCATTCAACGCGGTATTACTCATCACCAGAGTGCCATCCATTGAAAAGTTGCTATCACTGTATAAACCTCCGCCGCCTGTGGCGGTATTGCGCAGCATCTGCCCGCCATTGACCACGATACCATAATTTCCAGCGTATCCAGCATACGCGCCCTCCACCCCGATACTGGCTGATGTTGTCCATAAAATCAACCGTATTAAGTGTAGTAGTGAACCACGAGAATAAACCCCCGCCTCCGCCGCTCTCAGCCCGATTACTACTAAATTGCACCGAGGTCAATTGCGCTTCTGTCTTGGGGGTAAAGGATGCAATGTAAGCACCACCACCCCAATCAGCGGAAGTATTGCTGGTGAAAGAGGTGTTGACGATGGTGGTTGGACCGAAGGAGATCAATCCAGCCCCGCCGCCGTAACCCTTATGATTAGTGGTTCTGTTATTATTAAACTGGCTACCGGTTATATCCAGGGTCTTGCTTGCGTATAATCCACCCCCATCGTACCGGGTAGCAGTATTGTTTTTGATGATGCTATCAGCAATACTTAAACTGCTATTGGCTAACACCCCCCCGCCATAATCAGTAGCCGTATTTCCGTCCACGATCACCTGAGTGAGGGTTAATGGTCCTTGAGCGAATATTCCGCCACCGCTGTTTGTAGGAGTGATGGCCAGACCGTTGCGGATGGTGAGCCCGGAGATCGAAACAGGCACATTGGTCGTCCCAATTATCTGCACTGCATGGCCACCATCCAAGGCCAGTTGGCTGGCACCCGGCCCGGTGATGGTTAGAGCATCGTTGATGTCCAACCTGGACACTAATGGAATTGCACACGGACAGCCGCTCAGGTTGAAGGTGATCTCATCTGCTCCGACTGAGCCATTTGCATCCAGGATCGCTTGCCGTAGTGAACCTGCACCACTGTTGTTCGTGTTTGTGACTACAATAATTGCTGCCCGAACAGGGTGGATGAGAAGGAATAATAGCGCAAGGAGCAAACCTGGTCCAACGAGCATGCTGACAATCAAACCGGTCAATCGCCTAGTCTGAAAGCGAATTTGCCTGGTGGAATGTGGGTCTGGGTGGTTTTGTTTGCTGGTATCCATGAAGTCCTCCCTGGTATCAGATAAATAAGGTTTTCATTATCGTAATATATGACTGATTATATCACTCCCATAATTCCGGTGTTTAAATCCTTATATGCTAAAATGCTACATTGGTTCAGGGAGACGTCCCCCATGTATCTTATACAGCAGCCTGGATTAATTTGCTCCAGTGAATCCCAAGGAGTATCCCTAAAGCACAGTCTGTATGATAACAAATTCCTTATCCCCCTGCGCACATTTCGAGATGGTCCTGTTTTTTTTAATTACTGGTTTAGCTGGTAATTGGGTGCTTCCTGGGTGATGATCACATCGTGGGGATGGCTTTCGATCAACCCGGCATTGGTGATGCGCACCAGCTTGATTTTCGTACGCAGGTCCTCCAGCGTGGCTGCACCGGCATAACCCATCCCCGAGCGCAAGCCTCCCACCAGCTGGTAAACGTAATCATGGACATTACCTTTATACGGCACGCGCCCCTCGATGCCTTCCGGCACCAGCTTGCCACTCCCACCCACGGTGCTGCTATATCGATCCCTGCCATAGCCTTGCATCGCACTCAAAGAACCCATGCCGCGGTATTCCTTGAACTGCCGCCCCTCAAACAGCGCCACCTCACCCGGTGATTCGTCCAACCCTGCCAGCAGGCTGCCCAGCATGACTACATCCGCTCCTGCTACGATAGCCTTGACGATATCCCCACTATACTTTATCCCACCATCGGCGATGGTCGTGATGCCATACTTGCTTGCCAGGCGCGAGCAGGCATAAATTGCTGAGACCTACGGCATGCCGGCCCCAGAGATCACACGCGTGGTGCAGATGGATCCTGCACCCACCCCAATCTTGATCCCATTCGCCCCAGCCTTCACCAGCGCCTCAACTCCCTCTTCTGTGACCACATTCCCGGCGATGACCGGCAGGTCAGGCCAGTTATGGTGGATGCGCTTGATCGCCTTGATTACCCCCGCCGAATGCCCATGGGCGGTATCGACTACCACCACATCCACTTCTTCATTGACTAAAAGATTCGCCCGTTCCTCCAAATCAGCCCCAACGCCCACTGCAGCTCCCACCAACAAGCGCCCTTGCAAATCTTTGGCCGCATTGGGGAAATCACGCGCCTTCTGAATATCCTTCACCGTGATCAGTCCCTTTACCACCCCTTTTTCATTGACCAGCGGCAACTTTTCAATCTTGTGTTTCTGTAGTAATTGCTTGGCATCCTCCAGGCTGATCCCCACTTTAGCTGTCACCAATGGCTGTGGGGTCATAAACTTTTTGACCGGCAGGTCATAATCGGTCTCTTCAATAAATCGCACGTCCCGGTTGGTCAGGATGCCCACCAGTTTTCCGGCTGCGTCCACAATCGGTACCCCACTGATATGGTAGGTAGACATGATTTCCTCGGCCTCCCTGAGCGTAGCTGTGGGATGTAACATGATCGGCTCAACGATCATGCCGGATTGTGAGCGTTTGACCTTATCCACTTCAGCGGCCTGCTCCTGAGGAGCCTGGTTGCGGTGGATGATGCCAATGCCGCCTTCGCGTGCCAGGGCAATCGCCAGGCGCGCCTCTGTCACTGTGTCCATCGCCGCAGAGACCAGCGGGATATTCAGGCGAATACTGGTGGTGAGCTGACCACTGACCTCGGTCTGGTCTGGCAATATCTCAGCATAACCTGGGACGATTAATACATCATCAAAGGTGAGAGCTTCAAATTTGCTGAAGAGTTCTTCATTCATAAGGACATCTCCTGGAGTATTGGGGGCATTTGGGTTTGGAATATGCTAATTATATCCGCAGCATGGTGAGGTTTAATTGGTCGATTTTATCACGTCCATTCTGACTAGATAACTTCGCTTGCTGAAATAAGGTGAACTCATACAACCTTGCCCGCTTCGCAATGCCCGAATTGCCTTTGGCTTGCGATTATTTCTCGCTATGGTATAATGGCAACTCGCGGGCGGGTAGCTCAGTTGGTTAGAGCACACGGTTGACATCCGTGAGGCCGTAGGTTCGAGTCCTATTCCGCCCACCTGAGACCGTTGAATTACGGTCTTTTTTATAATCTGCCGATCAATTCACCAATATATGCATTGGCTAGGCTCAATATTCTTTGCTGTAAATACGTATCGTAATAAGTAAGTGTACACACACCATGATAATTATCATCAATTGACCCTTTATGTGATCGAGGATCATATTGGGTTCTTATAAACCTTGCATTAGGATAATGCAGTTCGTTTTTCCACCAGGAAATAAAATCCTGTTCATAAGAAAGTGCAGCATTTACAAGATTTAGCCGAAAACTTAAGCGAGTTTCCTTAATCGGAAATAATCGCATCAGCATTACAAGAAAATAATTCAATATCTTTGCCTCTGTACTTGCAATCTGCACCCTACCATAACCTTTGGAGCCTTCTCCCAAGTACAACATGGCCAGAGATAATTCATCAACACTACGAAGCTTTGGTAATTGAGTGAACACATCTATACCATCTTGAATCGCCTGGCGATGTGCACTTAAGTATCTTTCATGATTTACTGACCACGCTCTTGCTGCGAAGGTTGCTCGATTTTCCTCCATTCTCTTTCTAAGCTGCTCTTGTTGATCTTCGGACAAAAAAATATGCTTCAACCAGGCAGATAACGTACTTTTACTCACCCCGGTCTGCTTGGAGATGTCAGAATATGACAGTCCTGCCTCTTTACGCAATTTTTCAGCCAGGATTCTTTTTTCGTTTTTTTTACGCATTCCGAACTCCTGATAAATGGATATAATGATTATAATACACCTGTTCATTTCTTCTACCGATTCGATCCTAGCTAAAAGCGAATAACCTACAATTGTGTATAATGGTAAGCAATACTTCTTATGCTCATCCATTCTGCCTCCCAACTGCTTACCATCGCCGGCGCACCCCAGCGCGGCCATGATCTCGGTCGTCTGGGCATTATTCAGGATGGTGCCGTACTTGTCCGCGATGGAATCATTGTTACGGTTGGTACTTCCGATGACCTCCGTCTGGCTTATCCAGATGAAGACGCCCTGGATGCAAAGGGGCGCGTGGTCATGCCTGGTTTTGTTGACCCGCATACTCATCTCCTGTGGGTTGGTGATCGTGCCGCTGAGTTCGAGATGCGCTTGCAAGGTAAGACCTATCTTGAAATCCTGGCAGCCGGTGGGGGTATCCTCTCCACCGTGCATCTCACCCGCCAGGCATCGCTACAAAGATTGATGGATGAAACCCGCCCACGCCTGCGAGATATGTTCACCCACGGCACCACCACCGCAGAAGCCAAAACTGGTTATGGCTTGCAGATTGAGACCGAGCTGCGTATGTTGCAAGCCTTGCTGCTCATGGATGCCGAAGGTCCGCTTGATCTTGCCCCCACCTTCCTGGGTGCACATGCCATCCCACCCGAATACAAAGACGACCCGGATGGCTATACCTCTCATTTGTGTTCTGAGATGCTCCCCAGCATTCACCAGTGGTGGGAGGCTCACCTTCCAACCCACCCCCTGCCTTTTGTGGATGTCTTCTGTGAGACCGGTGCCTTTAGTCTTGACCAATCCCGCCGTATTCTAGAGACGGCCAGAACGCTGGGATTCCCACTCAAGGTCCACGCGGATGAGTTCGATAACCTGGGTGGCGCCAGCCTGGCTGCTGAATTAGGTGCTATCTCTGCCGACCATCTGGTGAAGACCTCGCCTGAGGATGTCACTGCGCTTGCGCATTCTAGCACAGTCGCAGTGGCACTACCCTGCACTCCTTTCGGCCTGGCTGAACAAGAATATACCCCCGCTCAGGCTATCCTGGAGGCAGGCGGCTTGCTTGCGCTAGCCAGTGACCTCAACCCCGGCACAGCCTGGGGCGGTAATATGCAGTTCACCATTGCGCTCGCTTGCCGCTACCTGCGCCTGACCCCCGCCCAGGCAATTGTGGCTGCCACCCTCAACGCGGCCGCAGCTATTCAGCGCGCCGATACGTATCGGCTCGCTCGAGCCCGGCAAACAGGCTGACCTGCTCATCCTCAACGTCTCCGATTACCGCCACCTGGGTTACCGCTTCGGCACCAACCTGGTGCAGTCGGTGATCAAGCGGGGCGAAAGTCGTAGATCCCATCCGAAATCGATAAATAATATCACCTCCACCTTTCCTAAAAAAGCGCTATACTCTAGCTTGTAATAATATACTATCCGTGATATTATATTATTAATGATCCAAACCTTCAAAGACGAGGGCACTCAGGGTATCTTCAATGGCCTGAATACGAAAGAGGCTCGCAATACTTGTCCTGAGACTCTTTGGAAAATAGTTGCAAGAAAATTGGATTTACTAGATTCCGCGGAAGGATTGAGTGACCTGCGTGTCTCACCAGGCAATAGGCTTGAACGCCTCTCTGGGGACCGTCGAGGTCAGCATAGTATCCGTATCAACGATCGTTATCGTATCTGTTTCATTTGGACAATCAATGGACCAGATCAGGTTGCGATTGTCGATTACCATTAGACAGGAAGGTAAAATGGTTCGTATTCCTACCCATAGAACTCCGACACACCCCGGCGAAATGCTTCTGGAAGAATTTCTCGTACCCATGGGGTTAACCCAGCGTGAACTTGCGACTGGTATACATGTACCCTATCAGCGGGTTAACGACCTGATTCACCAGCGACGTGGGGTTACGCCAAGCACGGCTTTGCGCTTGGCGAAGTTTTTCGGCACTACACCTGAATTTTGGATGAATCTGCAATCACGCTGGGATTTGTTCGCGGTAAAAAAAGCTGAGCAGCGGGTTATCGAAACAATACATCCTTACGATCAATCCCGCCCATTGGCAGGGGATTGAGTGACTCAGATTGCTTCACTCTAGATGCAAGTTGGATTGAACGATTATTGCAAAGCCCTACAGAAGGAAATTAATTACCCATGCCCACTACCCCGATCAAGCTCAGCCCCTCTGACCTGACATTCTTATGGGATGAGTGCCCGCGCTGTTTCTATCTTAAATATCTCCATGGTATCACGCGGCCGGCTGCTCCCTTCCCCTCTATTTTTGGTGCCATCGACCGCTTGATGAAAGCCCAATTCGCCGGTCATCCCGCCTCCGACCTTGAACCCTCCTTACCTCCTGGTATTGTGAATGTAACCGAGCAGTGGATTGAATCAGCTCCGGTTACCCTCCCCAACCACACTCTGCCTTTTTTCCTGAGAGGCAAGCTGGATGCAATGATTGATTTTAATGATGGCTCGTATGGCGTGGTGGATTTTAAAACCTCCGAGCCCAAGCTGGAGCAGATTCCCTTCTATAGCCGCCAGCTGCATGCCTACGCCTTCTCCTTAGAGCATCCTGCCCCCGGTCGACTTAGCCGTAGTCCCATATCGATGTTGGGTTTGTACGTCGAGACCCCGCATGCTACCCTTACCTCCACCACCAGTGAAATTTCTTTCCATTTTCGTTCTACCTGGCTGGAAGTGCCCTTTCAAGAAGCCGGGTTTATCCAATTCCTGGATGAAGTCCTATCATTGCTAGAGCTGCCTGAGCCCCCTCCTGCCGGTGATAAATGTGCCTATTGCCAGTACCGCCAGCACGCCCGTGAGCACGGCATGTAACTAACTCTTACTCTACAAGAAAAATCCAGGAAATCAACTCCTGGATTTTTGTATAAATAAAACCTTTGTGTCCTTAGCGCACTTAGTAGTTTTCTTGCTTAAGCCTTATGGGAGGAAATTGTGCGGGTTTACCTTGCCGTAACTCTCATTCAGCATCTCGAAGTGCAGGTGTGGTCCTGATGAGTTGCCTGTGCTGCCGAAGTAACCAATCACATCCCCCTGGTACACGCTCTGACCACAGCCCACGTTCAACACGCTCAAGTGGGCGTACAGGGTCTGCCATCCACCATCATGGTCGATGACCACCACATTGCCATAGCCCCAGTCATTCCAGCCAGCATACACGATCACACCGTTATCTGCGGCGTAAATGGCGTCACCCAACCCTCCGGCGATATCGATCCCGAAGTGGTTGGTGGAAGGCGAATAATCATATCCCGATAACCAGTGATTGTTTGCCGGCCAGATGAATGAGCCTGTTCCCACGGCTCCATCCACGATTGTGCCGCACGAGCCCGGACCAAGGATCTTTGCCACACCCGGGTTATCGCGGGAGATACGGGGGGCACTCCACGTCACGTAATCTCGCGTCCCACCCGGGACGAACAGCATAGTGCCTGTTTCGATATTGGGGTGAGAATAATCTCCCAGTGTGGCTGCGTCAAGGTGATTGCCCGACCAATTAATGATCACATCGGGGGTCACGTTATAGCCATGGGCAACGCCATTCAACCCCTCCCCCTCCGACCAGCGGTGATAGGTGCCGTTCTCCGGCATGATATTCAACACCACCCCAGGATTGATATTGTGCGGGTCATCCAACAGGGTGTAATAGTTGCCCCACAGGATTGTTTCAGGTTTCAATCCGAACATCTCGGCGATGCCAAAGATGGTGTCACCCTTTTGGATTGTGTATGTGGTGATCTCAGTCCGTGGACGGGAAGGGATCGTGGTGTGGATCAATGCCAGGCGTGATATACCGTTTTCGAATACCGTTGAGGCAAATGAGAATGATGGCATGACTGCCGGGATGGCCGTGGGGGTTGGAGTAGGTGCTTCAGCTGCCAGGGCGGCTTGACGTGGCTGACCCCCATCGGTTTGTTGAAAATGCAGGTAAAACCAGCGCATCCCAGCCACTGCCAGCAATATCAAGGCAACCGTCAGGAATGCAGTTCCGGCGCGATAAACCGTCTCGCCAATGCCCATCTGAGACAGTTTTTCCCTCATCATTTGTACCCGGCTTTCATGGGTTGCTGCCTCCCCAAAGGCTGTCGGTTTCGACTCTTTTACCTCTTCCTCGGCGACCGGGATTTCGTCGAGATATGGATCATTGCTCATAATTTTTGTTCCGAGGGCTCCTCAGGTTATTACACCAGTAGCTACAGTGCAAGCTTTGAACCCATTGGTCAATTTTCATCATAACATTCCATGCTGTCTGCGTCAAGTCAGCCTAATTTGGGCCAGTCGGGCTGTTAAGGCTGGTTAATTTGGTTAATCACCGCTTGGGCTGCAGTTTGAGGGTCACTTTGCGCCTTAAGCATATCCACAACCGCCTGCTCTAGCGCTGGTCCCAGGCTAGAGAGCATATCCACCGGTGGCATCAGCCAGGCAGACGATGAGATTTGCTCAATCACCTGGCGCAGCTCAGCATCCTGCCAACTCTGCAAGGCATCTGCTCTCGGAGGTAGATATCCGGCTGCATAGGTCCATTCAGCTAGAAATTCCTTTTCCACCAGATATTCAGCCAGTTTGATTGCCAGTGAACGGTGGGCAGCATCCTGGTTGGTTAAGGCCCAGCTCCATCCAGTTGCCAGGGTGTAAGGAGTTCCATTTGGGGTGGGGATGGAAGCTACTTCCAGGTCGGCAGAAGCAGCGAGTTTATGGTCTAAATAGGCTGATGCCCAGGTGACTGCCATGGGATATGGGTTGCCTATAAAAGCTTCCCAAACCTGGTCGTCGTTGGAATATTGGGTCAGCCAGTACGGCATCACCCCGGCCAGGCTGGCGCGCTGGTCAAAATCAAGGATTGTGGTCAGTGTGGCTTCATCCAACGCCGGACGTCCTTGTGCATCCTGTAAGATTCCATTATCCGCCATGTATGTGCTCACGGTAAAAAGCGCCTGCGAGTCGGTTGCCGGGTGGAGCAACACTTCTCCAAGCGAGAGGAAGCTCTCCAGATCGGGAGGTGGGGTATCAATGCTAGATGGGTGGTAAGCCAACACCATGGCATCTCCAGCAAATGGGATCCCATACGTGCTGGATTGAACGTGTGCCAGCTGCCTGGCATATTCATACCAGCTCTGGTCATCCATGATGCTGGTCAGCCCATCGTATGGGTAGAGCAATCCTTTTACAGTGGCAGATTCAAGCAAACCGCGCGACAGCAGCATCAGATCGGGCAAGGCCAAAGGAGCTGCCACGTTAGCTTCCACCAGGCTTTCGAGAAGTCCTCCCGGCCCATCCAGGGCTTTTATCCTGACGTCCAGCCTGACTTCGGGGTTCTCGATCGCGAACTGCTCCAGGCGAGCTCTTGAACAGGCTGCTGGCAGGGCTGCTCCCCTGCAGGTCAAACTCTGGTGGTAGCCAGAGGCGTAGCATCGATCCACTTATGGGTTGGGTCGCCGCTCTCGTGCCAGCAGGTGTAGCAGGAGGTTCTGTCTGCCTCACATTGAGCGTTGCGAGAGGTGTGAGGGAAAGGGTTCCTTCCGCTGGAAGCGGGGTACCCTGAACGCCACCTCCCAGGCTGAACGGCAGGCCGGTGCATCCCACCAAAGTGATGATAAGCAGAAATGCTAAGAATCGAATATATTTTTTATCCATCAAGATATATATGTTGCAGTTTATAGTTTTACCGGGTGAGTAACCAGCTCAACCAACAGGCGGACCGCGTTCTGCACATCCTCAAAATCCACCATCTCCGATGGAGAGTGTACGTATCGGCAAGGGATGGAGAGGCACCCGGCGGGGACGCCTGCCCGGGTGAGCTGCATGGCGCGTGCATCTGTGGAGCCTCCCTCGAGGATTTCCATTTGATATGGCAAGCCAAGCTTCTCCGCCCCCTGTACCATCCAATCCACCACCCGCCGGTCTGCCAGCATACCACCGTCACGCACCTTGATGGCTGGCCCTTTCCCCAGGCTCACTTCCATCCGTACCTTGGTCCGGCGTGGGGTATCTCCGGTTCCGGTCACATCCACGGCTAATCCCAGGTCGGGGTTGATCCCAAAGGCAGCGGTGGTGGCGCCACGCACGCCCACTTCCTCCTGGGTGCTGAAAACGAAGTAAAGCTGGTGTGGGCTATCCTTGATCTGGCGCAGTGCTTCAATCAAAACCGCTGCCCCGATCCGATCGTCCAACGATTTTGCCACCAGTCGTCTGCCAAGGTCCAGGAAGGGACGCTCGAAGGTGGCCACGTCCCCAATCCGCACAGGGGCATCCTGCTTGCTGGAACTACCCAGGTCAATATAGAGCTGTTCGAAGGTGGGCATTTTGGTCATATCATCCAGCGGCTCCAGGCTGATCACCCCTGAAGCACCGTTGAGAAAGCGCACCCGACCACCCACACAGGTGTATGGTCGCACACCCCCCAGGGTGGTAAAGCGGACAAAGCCATTTTCGTCCACCTGGGTAACCATAACCCCAATTTCATCAATATGCGCTGCCAGCATGATCGTCATCCCGCCCGCTTCGCCTTTTCCTTTACGCACGATCAGGTTGCCCAGTGCATCCACCTGCACTTCATCAGCAAATGGCTCAACTTCACTCCGCACAACAGAACGTATTTGGGTCTCGTACCCTGAAGGTCCTTGGGTTTCGACCAGCTTTTGGATCAATGATTTCATGCGAGCTCCTGAATAAATCCTTATGCCATCTTTGTTATTTGGATAACCTGGGCTGGATAAAACAACCAGCTCATCTCTCACCTGCCAATAACGGCAGGTGTAAGTCGAGATAAAGCGGTTGCCACCAGGTTCCAGGTGTGCTGCCAATCCGACAGGCGCACCATGGAGGCCGGGCTGTGATGATATCGTCCTGGCACTGAGATGGTGATGCTTGGGATCCCCTCGCGTTGCTTGTGGATTGCCCCAGCATCCGTTCCACCCTCCACCAGGCTGCCTGATCTGATATGGGATTTTGTGCTCCTCGGCTATCTCCATGAAATAGCGGACCAGCCGTGGGTCTGATAATGTACTCGAATCGGCAATGTAAATCGCTGGTCCTGCACCCAGGTGGGTGTTGTAACGCACGTTTTCATCAGCCTCCCATGCAGGCAGGTCATATGCCGGAGTGGAATCCAGGGCAATTGCCAGGTCGGGGTTGAAAGTAAATGCTGCCACGCGTGCTCCCCGTAGGCCAATCTCCTCCTGGACGGTAAATGCAGCCTGCAGATCAATGCTTGGGGGAGCATGTTTGACCAGCTCAATCAACGTCGCCACTCCCAGACGATTATCAAGTGCTTTCCCGCGCAGGCTGGGTCCAAGCTGGGCAAACGAGGTGGCAAATGTAGCCCGATCCCCGACTTTTTCATTGCCTTTTGTCGTACCCACATCGATGTGCAGGTCGTCCAAATCGATCGGCTTTTTATAGCCATCTCCATGTGCCAGGTGGATCGGCTTAAGGCCGATCACACCAGGGAGGTGGTCTTTGCCAATCCAAACAGATTTGCCGGCTAAATCCGAGGTGGATATGCCTCCTACGATCTCGAAGCGATAGATGCCCTCCCCGTTGTCATGGGTGAGCATCAATCCAACTTCATCCATATGTGCTGCCAGCATCACTTTTAAGAGTTGTTCACCAGAACCTCGCCTGGTAACCAGCACATTTCCCAGCGCGTCCACCTTCACTTCATCTGCATACGGACGGACCTCATTTAAAACAATTTTACGCACCTCGCCCTCATCACCCGATACCGCACAGGCATTCGAAAGGCGTTCCAGGAGCTTGATCTGCTCATCCCCAATCGGGGGGAAGTGATAGTCTTGTGCCATAAGTACCATGCTCAATCTTCCCAGGTTAATTTTTCCATGAACGTTTCATCCAATTGGGCGATAAACTCAGCCACCAGCCTACCAGCACGCGTAATATCCTTCAGCGCGACCATCTCCACGGGCGTGTGCATATAGCGTAATGGGATCCCAATCACAACATTGGGGATTCCCTCTGCCACCACCAGCATGGCATCAGAATCGGTGGCCGAATATCGAGGTGACAGGCTCTACCGAAATGGGAATTTCCAGTCGCGCGGATAGTTCTTTAAGGGTTTTATACAGGAAAGGATGCACAACCGGTCCCCACACCATGGTGGGTCCTTTACCCAACGGGAAGGTCAGGTGATCCGGACTGTTCGGTTCGCTGCCAAAGGTGACATCAATGGAAACACATAAGCTTGGATGCAGCTGGAATGCCGAGGTCAGTGCCCCTCCCGTTGTGGTTTCTTCCTGCACGGTAGCCACCGCCCATACATCCCAGACATGTGGCCTGGTATGCAGGATCTCCAGGCAGCTGGTCAAGGCAGCCACCGAAGCCCGGTTGTCCAGGGTGTGACCAACCAGCGTGTCTCCGTTGGTCTCGAGTGGCGGTTGTGCAAATGAAATCGGGTCTCCTACTCGCACCAGGTGGGCAACCTCATCGGGTAGCAACCCAACATCCACCAGCAAATATTCCAGCGGTACTACTCCCCCTTGCGGACGTGTGGGCATCAGCCGTTCCGGGGTTGGAACGATCATGCCCGGCAGCTCCTGGCGCCCATGCACGGTTACCATCTGACCGGGTAGGACGCGCACATCAATCCCACCAATAGCTGTCACGCGCAGAAATCCATCGATGATTGCGTTCACCATCAAGCCAATTGCATCCATATGCGTGGCGACCAGGATGCTGGGTTTGGGTTCGCGACCCGACCCCTTCTGCAATCCATGCAGGCTGCCCAAGCGACTGACGCTTAATTGATCCGTTATCGGTTCCCAGGCTTTCTCAATGAATGGGCGCACACCCGCTTCATAACCACTGATGCCTGGCGCAGTTATTAATTCTTTTAAAAAGGGAAGGAGTTCAATCATATTTCCGTCTATGGTGAGCAAATATTTTACTGGATGATGAGGTACTTAAATGATGGAACGGTGATGTTCTTAAAGGGTGATAACTCACCGGTCGCCAGCGGCTCCGTTGAAGGGGTATTGGTTACAGAAGGCGAAGGAGTATTGGTATTCGTAATTGTTGATGTTGGCGTGGGTGTATAAGTGATCGTGGGTCGTACCGTATTGGTAAAGGTGGGGGGGATGAAGGGCGTGTTGGATGGGGTGGGTGTCTGAGTGGTGGTGGGTGTCTGAGTGGTGGTGGGGGTATTAGTCGTCGTTCCAGTGGGAGTATAGGTCGGCGTTTGGCTGGGGGTTGTAGTCACACTCGTTGGGGAGGGGGTGAAAGACGTTGTGGGTGTTTGGGTAACGAATACCACCAGGGTGGAGGATGGCAGCGGTGTTGAAGTGCCTAAAGGATGACCCAGACCACCGGGTGCCAGGAGCACTGCCACCAACCCAGCGCAGTAACAAGGAATGGTCACGAGAATCACGGCAACTAATACTTTGCGTAACCGGGAGCGAGCAAATGGATCAGATGTCATGAATTTGACCTAACGAGGGTAGATGATAACACCAAGTGATTATAATGGCAATCAAGCGGGTTTTAACCCGGCAATCGGCAAAGAATCCTGCGGTAAAATGGTGAGGTGTCTTGGATCTATTTATCACCCCACTTTGACGATGTTGCTCTCTCCTGTGGCGGCCTGGTGTGGGAACAGGTTCACCTGGGTGAGACGGTGGGAATTTGGACTGTTTGCGCTGGCGAGCCCCCCAGCGGAGACATTTCACCTTTCGCTAAAGAACTACATACACGCTGGGAAGCTGGTCAGAATGCACCTGCCCAACGACGAATTGAGGATAGTAGGTCTTGCCAGTGCCTAGGAGCAACCCCGTTCTATTTTTCTATCCCCGATTGCATTTATCGGCGTGATCCACAAACGAATGAGTTCATGTATATCTCCGAGGCAGCTTTGAACGGACCGCTTCAATTGGGGGATACCCTGGACATTGATAATTTACAAGAGCAGATCAAGCGTTCGCTGCCTGATAATGCAATCCTGGTTTGCCCATTAGGGCTAGGTAACCACGTGGATCACCAGCTTACCCGACGGGTGGCGGAAGGATTGGGGCATCCATTATGGTATTATGCAGACTACCCATATGTCCTCCGCTGTACCGCGCAGCTGGCGCAGATGGAACAGGAGGGATGGATCAGCCAGCTTTTTCCCATCTCGGCCGATGGATTGGCAGCCTGGTTGGAGGCTATTAGCGCACATGGCTCTCAGATCAGTACTTTTTGGGCTAATGATCTTGCCATGCGCCAGGCAATCACGAATTATCTATCTACGAACGACGGAATCCGTTTGTGGAAGAAGCCAGCCGCATAAAAATATACTTGCGTTTCCATCCGATGTGTGCTAAAATCACGCAACGCGGTAGTCGGGAATAGCAGTTTCCCCTCATACCGCATACTTTTCATAAGGGGCAGCCCAGGTTAAGTACCAGCGTCCCAATTTAAAGCAAAGAATCGCTCCATAGGAGTGGTTCTTTCATCTTTATAGATAGGATAGGAAGATGCCTCCCTCATTCTTGACCAAGCAAGGCTTCCAGAAATTACAGGACGAGCTGGAATACTTGCGAACGATAAAACGCCAGGAAGTTGCTGAACGATTACACGAGGCAATGGAAGGCGGAGAGCTAATTGAAGACGCCGAATACGAAGCAGCGAAAAATGAGCAGGCTTTCGTCGAAGGGCGCATCCAGGATCTGGAAATGCTCCTGGCGAATGCGCATGTCATCGAAGAGGCTGCCAAGGAAGACCATGTTCAGGTTGGCACGACCGTAACAATCAAGGAAGGCGATAACCCAGAGGAAATCTATACCATCGTGGGTCCTGCCGAAGCCTCACCCCGGGAAGGAAAAATCTCGAACGAGTCTCCCTTGGGTCGGGCGTTGATGGACCATCATCCCGGTGATGTCGTCCGCGTTGACGCGCCTGGTGGTACCTTCACCGTCAGTTTATTGAAGGTGGAGTAATATAGGGGCTAATAATCAGCCCCGCGCATGTATTCCCTGCGCGGGGTTTTTGCTTAAATAAATGGCAATGAGTGATTGCCAGAAATATGGAGAGTGAGACCATGGAAGAACTTACCAGCCTGGAAAAGAACCGATTGGATAAATTAGAACGCCTGCGTGCAAATGGGATCGAGCCTTACCCCACCCGCGCCACACGTACCCATACCAGCCAATCTGCCAGCCACCTGTTTGAAGCTGCTGAAGCCCAAGGAGAGCCGGTGCAGCCACTTAAAGTGTCAGTAGCAGGTCGCTTGCGGGCGATGCGCCCGATGGGTAAGATCACATTCGCCCACATCGAGGATGGCGAAGGACGAATTCAGCTATTCTTTCGTGAGAATGATATTGGCGATGAACAGCTGAACCTGTTCAACCATGAATTTGACCTGGGCGACTTCATCCAGGCCAGCGGTGAGATGTTCCGCACGCGCCAGGGCGAAATTACCATACGGGTGGAATCTTTCCAGATGCTGGCTAAAGCCCTCATTCCACTGCCGGCTTCCAAGGACGAGGTAGTGGATGGCAAAGTCGTTCGCCATTCCATCTTATCTGATCCCGAAACACGTTATCGCCAGCGCTATGCTGACCTGGCTGCCAACCCAGAAATTCGCCAGATTTTTCAGGCTCGGACTGCCATTGTGACGGCTTTGCGCAGCTTCCTGGATGAGCAAGGCTTTTTGGAAGTTGAGACTCCCATCCTGCAGCCAATTTACGGCGGGGCAGCCGCAAAACCATTTATCACCCATCACAACCAACTCCATCAGGATCTTTACTTGCGCATCTCCTTCGAGCTGTACCTCAAACGCTTGCTAGTGGGTGGGCTCGAACGCGTCTATGAGATTGGGCGTGACTTCCGCAATGAAGGCGTATCTTTCAAGCACAATCCCGAGTTCACTCAGCTGGAGTTTTACTGCGCCTATGCCGATTATCTACAAGTGATGGAAATGACTGAACAGATGCTTGCATACGTCTGCGATCGGGTATTAGGCAGCCGCAAAGTGTCCTATAACGGGCATGAACTCAGTTTCGAAGTCCCATGGCCGCGCCTGGAGCTACGCCAGGGGATCCTGAATACCTCCGACATTGATATCGCCTTATATCCAACGGCAAAAGACCCTCGAGGCTGCAATGAAGGCACGCGGGATGGAAGCTAAGCCCGGTGAGACACGTGGAAAGCTGATTGACCAATTATTGTCCGATTACCTTGAACCGACCCTCATCCAGCCCACGTTCTTGTATGACTACCCGCGTGATTTATCTCCGCTTGCCAAGAGCAAACCCGGTGACCCTCTGACGGTGGAGCGTTTCGAAGGATATATTGCCGGTTTTGAGCTGTGCAACGCCTTTACCGAGCTGAATGACCCGCTTGACCAGGAACAGCGCTTCCTGGAGATGGGGCGCGATTACACAGTTGAAGACGAGGAACATCACCCAATGGATGATGATTACTTGAGGGCGATGCGTTATGGAATGCCACCCTGTGGGGGTTTTGGCATGGGCGTCGATCGCCTGATCATGCTCCTGACCGGTAACCCCAACATCCGTGAGGTGATCCTGTTCCCCCACCTGCGCACCCGCGAGGAATGAACAGGGTTAAGTACTGAAATAAGCAATGTGTTAATTGTCCGGCTAGAAAGGAGAACTACAATGTCTGTAGACACTCAAGTTCGGTGGGGGTGGTTGAAGTTTATGTATATCTACACTATTGTAGGAGCAGGGGGACTAGGGCTAGGAATTCTTGTCATCCCGGATTTTATAAAGTCGGTTTTAGGATGGCCCTTTGAAGAACCGATTTCTATCGGAATTGTCGGCAGTGTCTATCTCGCATTCGGGATTTTATCCATATTTGGCTTAAGATCTCCACTCAAATTTGCGCCTATACTATTGCTGCAACTTTGCTATAAGGCAATCACTCTCATTGGGGTTATTCTGCCGATGTTGCTCAGTGGACCTTTGCCCCAATATGTCACCTACACTGCGATTATCTTCGCAACCTATATTGTCGGCGATTTGATTGCGATACCTTTTCCTTATATTTTTACCAAGCCACTGGAGAAGACTTCATGAAGGATCAAAGCTATAAGGTGTACGGCTATCGTTGGGTGGTGCTGGGAGTATTTATGCTGATCAACCTCACCATGCAGATGCTGTGGATCACTTATACCCCTATCAATGGTCCCGCCGCTGAATTCTACGGAGTGAATAATCTACAGATTGGTTGGCTGTCGATGTCCTTCATGATCACTTTTCTTTTTCTTTCCTTCCCTGCCTCGTGGGCGATTGATAAGTATGGATTTAAAAAAGCGGTCAGCATAGGGGCAGTGTTTATGGCAGTGTTCGCCATCCTGCGCGGGTTTGCTGGAGCTAATTTCACCCTTGCACTGGCATGCAGCGTAGGGATTGCAATCGGCCAACCATTTTTAATGAATGCCTGGACGAAAATGCCTGCTAACTGGTTCGCCGTAGGTGACCGTGCCACAATCGTCGGCCTGGTCACCCTTGCCAACCTGCTGGGCACCGCCCTTGGCTTTGGGCTCACGCCGAGCCTTACTGCCGTGCTACCTATCCCAACCGTGCAATTAATTTTTGGCGGGGTGTCTGCCCTGGCTGCAGTTCTCTTCATTGTTCTCGCCCGCGAGAACCCGCCCACTCCACCCTGCCCACCCGGGATGGAAGTCCGCTCCTTTATGTTGGATGGGTTCAAGCAAATCGTGAAATCGGTGCCCTTCTGGTTGTTTGTGATCGTCTATTTTATTGGGTTGGGTATTTTTAACGGCATCAGCACCTGGGTGGAGAATATCATCCAACCGCGCGGCTTCACACCCATGGATGCTGGCAACCTGGGCGTTGCGATGATCGTGGGAGGTATCCTGGGGGCGGTGATCATACCACTTATATCGGATAAGCTGCACAAACGCCAATTGTTCATGCTACTTGGAGTCGCATTAGCAATACCTGGCCTGGTGGGGGTGACTTTTGCTACTTCACTCTGGTTGATCCTCGTCTCGGCCTTTTGGATGGGATTCTTTCTGATCAGTGTTGCGCCGATTGGGATGCAATACATCGCCGAGGTCACCTACCCTGCCCCTGAAGGTACCTCGAATGGATTAATCCAATTGGCCGGGCAGCTGTCGGTGGTCTTCGTTTATATCATGGAGGCGATGAAGAGCGCAAATGGCGCATTCACATCATCACTGATCTTGTCTATTGGGCTGTTGGTAGGGCTGATCGGGGTAATTTCCCAGATGAAGGATCCGTCACGCAAGACTTTATGAGCGCTGGTAAACTTATTCCTGAACTTTTTTTCTTACCTTGATGCCACCGCCTCCACTGCTTGATATTTCTATGCGTGAGGCAGCAAAGGCGTTTAAGCGCTGAGTCGATCTACTTCCTGCCAAGCGCAGAGGCTTTGTTCGTCACAAGTGTCGACTAGCTGGTGGATTGCGGCTGGGTAGCAAAATAAGGAGCGATTATGGAGATGTTTGTTCGCCGACAAATCGTGCAAATTGCCAACGAGCTATATGGCAAATGCCTGCTGACCCCCACCGGAGGCAACATCAGTGCCCGTTGCAACGATAATCCCGCTGAGATTTGGATCACTCCAGGCTCTATTTTCAAGGGCGACCTGCGACCCGAGATGATGGTGCGCCTTGACTTGCAGGGAAATGTCAAAGCCGATACGGATTACTCAGCCTCCAGTGAGCACCGGGTGCACTGTGCCATTTATCGTCACAGACCTGAGATAACTGCCGTGGTCCACACGCATGCCCCTCAGGCTACACTGATGGCCCTCACTGGCACCCCTTTTCTGCCCATCTCGCTTGAATCAGCCTTTCTGGGGGATATCCCAGTTGTGCCATTCACCATGCCGGGCACCGACGAGCTAGGCGAGGCGGTTGCCAATGCCATGGGAACAGGATGGGCCGCCTTGATGCAAAACCATGGGCTGGTGGTGGCTGCCAGCAGCCTGCGCCGGGCAGCAGATATCACCGATGTGGTCGAGGTAACCGCCCTCAAGCTGCTCGCCTGCCGGGCGATGGGAGTCACCCCGCCTGTGCTACCCGTGGAGACCATTGCCTCAATCCGTAAGATGGGGAATTTCCTGGCGTAAACCAGCCAGGCTTCGCCAGCAATTAGCCTTCGTTCAATATAAATATCTCCCCATAGATATGCTGCCTCAACAATTTACTAATCATTTATTAATTAGTTAAGTATTGACTTAATTAAGCGAAAAGTTTATTATAGCTCGTATGGATATATTTTATGCACTCGCCGATCCAACCAGACGCAAAATTCTGGAGCTACTCGCCAATCGCGGAGAGCTTCCAGCCACAGAAATTTATGCCAACTTTGCTGTCAGCCATCCAGCCATCTCGCAGCACCTTAAAGTCCTGCGTGAAGCTAATCTGGTGCGGATGGAAAAGCATGCCCAGCAACGCATCTACCAGATCAACCCTGAAACCATGCTCGAGCTGGAAGACTGGTCAAAGCAACTGGCACAGCAGTGGAACCAGCGTTTGGATGCATTGGACGAGCTGCTCAAGATTGAAAAGGGAAAAATCAAATAATAGAAAGGATATGTAAAATGGCTAACGAATTAACTCTCAAGCGTACCTTCGATGCTCCACGCGAGCTCGTGTTCAAAGCATGGACCGATCCATCCCTCCTATCAAAATGGTGGGGACCCACCGCCTTTACCACCCCCATCTGCCAGGTGGATGCCCGTAAAGGTGGTAAGCTGTACATCGTTATGCACGGACCCAAAGGTAGTGATTTTGACATCGACCTTCCCACATGGGGCACCTTTCAGGAGTTCGACCCGCCCAGACGGTTCGTCTTTTCCAACGAAGCGATGAAGGATGAAAAAGGTGTCGCTCAGCTAGAGACCCTGTGTACGGTCACGTTTACTGAAGTGGGGGGGAAAACCGAGATGATCCTGCACATCGTACTGGTGAAATCAACCCCCGCCTCCGTTGCTGCCTGGGCTGGAGCCGAGATGGGCTGGAGCCAGAGCCTGGATAAGCTCGTGGCGCTTTATATCAAAGTCTAAACCTTGCCATCGTCTATGTCTCAGTGCTTTGGTACGTGAGCTTAAGTCTTAGCACTAAATAATACAGCGCAAACCGCCCGCCAAACTGACGGACGGTTTGTTATTTAATATCTAGCCCCGGATAGTTATCTGGGTCGTCCTCCCACTGGTAAATGATAAAAACATAAGCATTGTATAATTAATTATCGCCTGTCTCTAGATTCAAAAACCGTATCCACTCAACAATAGCAAATCAGGGAGTGAAAATCCCGCTTAGAGGAGGTCAACATGCCCACCGATTCCGCTTCTCAAGCAATCGCAATCCTGCGTAACCCAAGCACATTTCAATGGTATGTCATCACCCTTTTTGCCTTGATCGTGTACGTTTATGCCGTCGAGGTAGAGCGCCGCAATTGGAGCCTGGTTTTTGCCGGCCTGGCTTTCTGGGGTATGGATTGGTTCAACGAAATCTGGAACGGGCTGGTCTTTCACTTCACCAACTTCGCGCCCGTCTGGGGCGCCCCGGGTAAGACGGCCTACCTGTTGCTGATCGGCTTGAACATTGAAATATGCTTCATGTTCGCCATTGCCGGGGTTACCTTTTCCAAAATGCTACCAGCCGATAAGAAGCTCAAGGTTTACGGAATCCCGAACCGCCTGCTTTTCGCCATCATCGGCTCGATTTTCTGTGTGATCGTGGAGCTGCTGCTGAATGCGGCGGGTGCCCTCACCTGGGACTATAGCTGGTGGAACATCGGTGCCCCCTGGCTGATTTTCTTGATCGGATACCTGCCCTTTTTCCTGGTCTCATTCTGGGTCTTCGACATGCCCACTTTGCGGCAGAAAGTAATTACCGTGGGCAGTATCCTCGGCTTTGATGCCATCTGCCTGGTCTTGTTCGCAGGTATATTGAGCTGGATTTAATGCCGGGTTACCAGTTGGGCTCAGGTGTGGCAATGAACAACAGCGTCTCGAGGATCCACCCTTCCCGGTCATCTTCAACCACCTGCACATGAATCCAGGTTACACCCGTTGAGTCCTGAGCTTCGCCCAATAATTCCACCAAAGTCCCCTGGATTACGCCAGGGTATATCGGGGGTGACTCAAAGCTCGGTCCCGACCGGATGGTGGCTCCCGATTCTGGACCAATGCGAGCATAAACGGGTATTGGAGCGGGTGTGTAGGTTTGTGTGGGCGTGGCTGTATTTGTCGGGGTTAACGTGATCGTCGGCGTGAGTGTTGGTGGCACCGGCGTAGGGGTCTTCGTGGCAGTGGGTGGCATGGTTGATGTGGGCGTGAGGGTATAAGTGGAGGTGGGCGTATAGGTTGGCACGGCCAGCGGGTCTCCAAACCAGCCCAAGGTGGTGCTGTAAGCACCAACACCTACCAAAAGTGCCACCCCGATCAGTGTGACTACTCCTCCGAGCGTATAGCCTAATATGGTGATCGGACGAAAACCGAGAATTGCCAGGGTAATGGCGCCAATCAATGCCCCCCAGGCCAGGTGAATGGCGAAAACCACCAGTGCATCCGGAAATAAATGTGGTATCCCACTTCCCAGGCCAAAACCAGCCACCACCAGGGGCAGGTACAGGGTGTAAGCCAGAACTACACTGGGGGCAGATGGACTGCGTTCATGGTGTACCATCGTCGCGGCAGTCAAGACTGCTCCAAAGGTTACAACGATGAAGTTGGTCGTTGAGAGTTCGGCATTCAAATAGGCCTGGCTCAGAGAGGTGGGTACCCATACCCGGCCCAGGATGCCTGCCCCAGCCCCGATAATAAACACAAGTAGGCTTCCAATCACCAGACCTACCAGGCTGCGGGCGAAAAATTTATACGATCCTACCACGGTCGCCAAAGATAGGCCGATTACGGGAGCCATTAACGGAGCAAAAATAGCACCCAGGACCAGCAGGATGGGAGAATCCAGCATGATGCCTATGCAAAAGATGATTCCTGAAACTACCGAAAACAGGAAGAAATCAAAGCTGGGTGATGTACGCCGTCGCACCTGATCCAGCACGATAGCGCGCTCATCCGCTTCCAGGGGAGCAAGCAAGCGCCGCGCCCGTCTTCGTCTGGCTGGCGGCATCAGATCAGGATCATCCGGGAGATATTCAGTCTTGGGTAGGCTCATTTGCGTAAAGTGGCAACAATCCTCAGTGGTTTTTCGAGTAAGTCTAACGCCTCGTAGATATTACTGACAACCAGGTCTGATTCAAGCAGCGTTTCCACTGCTGTCCCTTCAGGAGATAGCAGGCAGATTCCCAGGGCTGCTGTTCGCAGCATCCTGGCATCATTTGCCCCCTGGCCAATCGCCACACTGATGTCAGCGCCTAACTTTTGCACGTATTCGGATTTTTGGTCAGCTTCATTCCCTGGTAGTATGCGTACAGCTTTCAGGTTGAGCTGTTGGTCAATGATATTCTGTTTCCCATGCGTATCGGCAGTCAACAAGTGCAGGGTAAGGCGGTCGCTCAGGGCAGATAACCTTTGCTTCACACCTTCCGCGAGCTGCCCATCCACTGCCAGGGTCCCGTTGACATCACACACCAGGTGCTGCAGCTGGATCAAACCACGCCCTGGGATGTTCAGCTCGATCATGAACTTATTATACACCAACGAAATTTAGCACAATATCATCCCTCAGACCTTAATTCATCCTGCTTGTAGTACAATTCGCCGCGACAGTATTGTTGGAGTTACACTTTTGAGGCATCATTTTCACAACACGTTTTCAGCCTTCCTGCTAGTCTGCCTGGGCTTGCTGTTATCTGCCTGCGGTAGCGTCATCCCTACTCCAAAACCAACCCAAACGCCTTCACCCAGCCCGACGGTTACGCTCACCCCTACACCTACCCTCACCCCATCACCCACACCCCAGCCTCCTGTGGCAGTGCTCCTGGCGTCCGCTGGTGCCGACCAGGCGCAAGTGAGCAGCCTGCAAACCTCGCTGAACGATTTGATCACCGCCGCGGGTCTTCGCTGGCAAGTGAGACAGCAGCTGACCGCCGAGGACCTGGTGCCGGCACTGCGCCTGGTAGTGGTTGTCCCGCCTGAGCCGGGTCTGGCTGATTTGATTACCGCCGCTCCAGACACACAATTCCTGGCACTGGGTATCCCGGACCTGGCTACAGCCCCCAACCTGACTACCATCAGTGGTGAGGGGGGCCACCCCGACCAGCAGGGTTTCATTGCCGGTGCGATTGCGGCCATGCTTTCCAACGATTGGCGCGTGGGGGTGATCAGCCTGTCCGATACGATTGAAGGGCTTGCCGCCCGCACTGGTTTCATGAACGGGGTAGTTTACTTCTGCGGTTTGTGCCGTCCAGCCCACCCACCTTTCTATGAATATCCGCTTATTTATGAGCTTCCATCCACTGCAACAAGCGCGGAATGGCAGGAGGCTGCCAATTACATGGTCGATCATGATGTACTGGCGGTCTACGTTTACCCACAGGCTGGTGATGAATCCATGCTTTCCATTCTGGCGGAGGGTAAGATAAATATCATCAGCAGTGGTGAGCCTCCTCAGGCTGCCCGCTCCAGCTGGGTCGTTTCGCTCACCACCGATTCGCTGCCCCTCATTCAAAGCCAGGTGCAGGGTCTCGTGGATGGCAGCGTTTCGGGGGGCCAGTCTCTGGTTGTGCCCATCCAGTTCACCCAGATCAATCCAGCCTTATTCACTCCCGGGAAGCAACGATTGGCTGAACAGGTTTTATCTGACCTTCAAGCGGGGTTTATTGACACCAGTGTGGATTTAACCACCGGTGAAAACCGTCCTTGATGGCATCTCGAGATACATATCCAAAGCAAATAAAGCTAATATCTGCTAAGGAGGAGATCTGCATGTTTACGAGGATGTTTCGGGTCATGGCATTCCTCATTATTACTGCCCTGTTATTGACAGCCTGCCAGCCGGCCGACCTTACCGAAACCGACTGCCCCAGGGCTGAGGTGCTGTGCGTGGGCCTGGTAACAGATCTTGGGGGGATCAATGATAAATCCTTTAATCAGGAAGCCTGGGAAGGCGTGCTGAAGGCGAAGACGGAGAAGGTGGTGGATTGGGTACGCTATATAGAAACGATTGACTCGAAGGATTTTGACCAGAACATCGCCGCTTTCACAACAGCTGGATATGACCTGATCGTAACCGTTGGCGCTGACCTTGCGGAGTCAACCCGTGCTGCAGCAAGAAATTTCCCGGATGTCCTTTTTATAGGCGTAGACCAGAACCAGGAAGATGCGGCACCCAATAGGGTGGATCTGGTTTTCCATGCAGACGAAACTGGTTTCCTGGCAGGTGCCCTGGCGGCCCAAATGACCCGGACCAATACGATTGCGGTTGTGCTTGGCTCAGACAGCGTGCCTTCAGTGGTGGCCTTCAAGGAGGGGTTTGAAGGTGGGGCTAATTATGTAAACCCCAACATTACGATTATTTCTACCTATTATCCGGGTGACCCAGAATTGGCATTCACCGATCCCAGATGGGGCGCCACCACCGCAACCCAGGCGATTCAGAAGGGCGCGGATGTCATCACAGGCGCGGGAGGTAGAACTGGCAATGGTGCCCTGATGGAAACCGCCAAACACAGCAGTTTATACTGCATCGGTGTTGATATTGATCAATGGGAGGCCGTTTCAGATGCCCACCCCTGTCTGATCTCAAGCGCGATGAAAATGGTCACCCCTGGGATATTCGATCTCATCAAATTGACCAGGGATGGTACATTTCCATCTGGCGATTATTTTGGCGCGGCTGGTCTGGCCTCGTACCATGATTTTGACAGTGTCATCCCACAGGCAACCAAGGATAGAATTAACCAGATAACGAGCGGGCTGGAAGGCGGGACCATCACCACAGGTTATTATCCAGGCGGATAGGCGATATTTCATCCAAACAAGAAACGGCGCACTTTCCCAGTGCGCCGTTTTCTGATTAAATATTAGTGATGTACGTCACTGTTTCTCGTACGGTTTCCCTTCTGCAGCTGGAGCGACCGCGCGGCCGACTACCCCCGTCAGGACGATGATGGTCAAGATATATGGCAACATTTGTGGAATATGCGAGGGGATATCCGGGCGGAAGATACTCAACACGGAGGTAATGCTGTTGCCCAGTCCAAAGATCAGCGCTCCCAGCATTGCTCCGAAGGGCATCCACTTCCCAAAGATCATGGCTGCCAGACCAATGAATCCCAGGCCATTGGTCATCATCGGGTTGAACACATCCACCGCCTCCAGAGTGAACCAGGCACCTCCCAGTCCTGCGAACGCACTACCAATTAAAGTATTGATGTAACGATTCTTGATCACATCCACTCCCAGGGTATCCGCAGCCCGCGGATGCTCACCCGCCGCCCGTGTGCGTAATCCCCAGGGTGTGCTGAATAACACGTAGTTCAGTGCAAAGACCGTGATCAGCATGATATAGGTGAGGGGTTTCTGCTCAAATATGATCTGACCGATAATCGGTATCTTTGATAATAAGGGGAAATTGAAATATCGGAAAGGTGCCAGGGCCAGGTGGCAGGTTCTCGGCCAGGTATTTATGGTATAAAAAGCCTGTGATGCCAATCGCCAGGATGTTGATCACCGTACCACTGATGATCTGGTCCGCTTTAAACTTGATTGACGCCACTGCGTGCAATGCGCCCAACAAGACTGCCGAAAGCACGGCAATCACCAATGCCAGCCAGCGGCTGATATCGCCTGCGGCAGTGGGGTCTATGATGGTTTTTAGCCATTGATAGGAAAACAGGTTAACCGCATAAGCCGTCATGGCAGCCATCAGCATCTGACCCTCGATGCCGATATTAATAATACCTGAACGCTCGCAAAGAAGGCCGGTTAATGCCGCAAACACGATCGGTGTCGCGGTGCGGAGCATCTGGTTCAGCGTATCGGTCACACACTTTTCTTTACATTGACCCCCAATCACCAGGTTCAGCAGCACCCAGATGGCCAGAGCCCCAAATGCGATCATCAGGGCAGTCACCCACCAGGCAGAACGCAGGTTGGTCAGTCGACTTTTAACCGTCACTTCTGTGGTTGCAGTCATACTCTAGCCTCCTCCCCAGCCGTGCGTCAATGGACCTTGTTCTTCCACCTTGCCTCCTTTGATGCGGAAAACCCAGCGTACAATGGCAGGTGCTGCAATGAACAGAAGCACCAAGCCCTGTATCAGGGAGATGATGTATTTCGAGACCCCCGAGCTCAGCTCCATCAGGTCTGCACCATTGCGCATGGCAGCCCATAAACCTGATGCCGCGATGATACCAAACGGACTATTTTTTGCCAGCAGCGCAATACCGATACTATCCCAACCATAACCGCTGACAAAAGCTACTTGCACACAGCGGCAGGTGGAGACGCCCAGCACCTCGATCGTGCCAGCCAAACCGCCCAGGGCACCTGAAAGCGCCATGGCAATCATGGTGTTGCGCGTGATGCTCATGCCAGCATACTTGGCTGCATTCAGGTTGGCGCCCACACTACGCAGCTCAAAGCCGATAGTCGTCTTTGACAATAACCACCACACAGCTACTGCTGCGAACAGGGCAATAAATAAGCCGGAATGTAGGCGATCATAGGCGTCAGTAAAAGGCCACCATAAACGCGTCAGTGGTGGCAGGCCAAAGAACGCGATAACTGTAGCAACCACACCAATCCCCCACATCGTCAGGCGGCGTTGGAGCGTGGTGGTAAGGCGCTTCTGTAAGCCGGGTAACCCTACCACCCAGCGCCCGATAACCAAGAAGATGACGCCGATTACCAGCGCTGCCATGAGTGCATTCAACGGATCTTTCAAGCGCACAGGTATTTCATTCAGAAGCCAAACCTCGGCCTGTGTTGAAACATGTGGCGTTTGCACCAAACCGGCTCCCGGGTCTTTGAGTTGATAAGTGACGATATACTCTTGCAGCCGGAAGGCGATATAGTTCATCATCATCGTGCTGATGACTTCGTGCGCTCCAGTGCGTGCCTTGAGATAACCCGGGATTGCCGCCCAAATGGCTCCTCCGATCATGCCACACAACAAGGTTAACGGCAGGTGGATGATGGCGGGCAGGTTATGGAAAGCCTGACCGATAAAGGCAGCTGTAATGGCACCAATAAAAAATTGCCCTTCAATACCAATGTTGAACAACCCGGTCTTGAAACCCAGACCCACACCCAAGCTTAGTAAAATATACGGTGTAGCTGCGACTAACGTCTCTGAAAAGCCGCGCTGCTTAATAAATGCCCCACGGATCATGCCCCAATAAGCCTCGCCGACGGTCAGCAGGCTGCCTTCGGTGATCCAAATGATAATCGCACCGACGACAAAGGCAGCCAGGATTGCCAGGGCTGGGATTCGCAATGACTCCAATAATTTCATTAATCGCGTCCGCCATGTGACGGCGGGATTTGGTATCACGACTGGTGCTTCAGACATGGGCACCTTCCTTTACAACCCCTGCCATCAACAGACCCAGCTGCTCACGCGTGGCAGAGCGCGCCTCTAGCGTTTCCAGTATACGTCCTTTATACATGACTGCGATACGGTCTGAGAGGCTCATAATCTCATCCAGCTCTGCGCTTACCAGCAAGACTGCCGCACCTTTATCACGCGCCTCAATGATTCGGCGGTGAATGAATTCAATACTGCCAACATCCAGCCCGCGTGTGGGTTGGTTAACAATCAGCAGCTTCACCGGGCGGGAAAGCTCGCGCGCCACGATCACCTTTTGCTGGTTGCCTCCCGATAATGAGCTGACTGGTGTTTCGATGCTGGGGGTGCGGATATCGAATATACCAACCTGTTCCAGGGCAAATTGTTCGATGATTGGAAAATCCATTTCCACCCCTTTGGCAAAGGGCGGCTTATAATATGTACATAGCACCAGATTGTCGCGAACAGAAAAGGATAATACCAACCCGTGCTTGTGGCGGTCTTCAGGCACGTGTGCCGATCCTGCTTCGGTGATCTGACGGGGTGATGCATGCGTGAGGTCATGTTCCAGGATAGAAATTTTGCCCGAATGGCTGCGCCGTAAGCCGGTTAATGCTTCTACCAGCTCCGTTTGACCATTTCCCTGCACCCCTGCAACCCCCAGGATCTCACCTGCCCGTACGTCAACGGTCACGCCATCCACTGCCATATGCTGTCGCTCGTCCATCACATGCAGGTCATTAACCGTCAAGACCGTCTCAGCAGGTTGAGCTTCGACCTTGTCAATTTGCAAGATCACTTCGCGGCCCACCATCATTTCCGCCAGCTTCTCGGGCGTGGCTTCAACTGGCTTAACCGTGCCCACCATCTGCCCGGCGCGCATCACGCTGATACGATCAGCCACTTCAAAGACCTCGCGTAATTTATGAGTGATGAAAACGATGGACTTTCCCTGCTTAACCAGGTTACGCATGATGATGAATAGCTCATCTGCTTCTTGGGGGGTAAGCACTGCAGTGGGTTCATCCAAGATCAAGATGTCAGCGTTGCGGTATAGCGCCTTGATGATCTCAACCCGCTGCTGCGCACCCACCGGCATGTCTTGCACCAGGGCATTGGGATCAACTGCCAGTTCATACTGTTGGCTTAAATCCAATATGGTTTTTGCCACCACGCGCCGGTCGAGCTTCGCCAGCGGACCCAATACTTTGGTCGAGGCAACAACCGATTCCTGCCCTAACATAATATTTTCAGTTACGGTGAGCGGCGGGACGAGCATAAAGTGTTGGTGTACCATCCCGATGCCCTGAGCAATCGCATCGTGTGGGGTGGTAATGCGCTTCGGCTGGTCGTTGATCCGTATCTCTCCCTCATCAGGCTGATACAGCCCATAAAGGATATTCATTAAAGTGGATTTGCCTGCACCATTTTCCCCCAGCAGGGCATGTATTTCGCCTTTTTCTAGGATAAAGTTTACGTGGTCATTGGCCAATACACCAGGGAAGCGCTTGGTAATATCTGTGGCTTGTAAGGCATAAGCCATAGGCTTCTCCAATCCGAGATTCAGGTTATATATATGTAGTAAAGGGTGCTGTACGAGATGTACAGCACCCTATAAAAATGGACTTAGTAGATATTAGGGTGTATAACCCGTGACGATGGTACCGTCAATCAAACCTTTGGATGCTTCTGCGACTTTGTCCTTAACGGTCTGTGGGATCTTGCTATCCCAATCATGGTAGGGGGCTAAACCAACACCACCATTCTTGAGAGTAGCAGTTACAACACCAGCCTTGGAGGTGCCAGCATTGACGGTCTTCAGGTATTCGTAGACTGCAACATCAACGTTCTTGGCAGCGCTGGTCATTAAAGCGCTCTGTACTTCAGGATAGGTGTTGTACTGATCCACGTCCACACCGATAGCCATTAAGCCCTGCTCTTTGGCAGCCAGTAAACCACCGTTACCGGTGTTACCACCCACGCCGAAGATCACATCACAACCCTGACCGATCATGCTGATGCCAGTTTCCTTGCCCTTGGCGGGGTCAGTGAAGGAGGGGATATAGACGTTGAGGGGTGTGGCGATGCTCGGGGTCATCCACTTGGCGCCATTCTGGTAGCCCACGACGAAGCGTACAACTGGAGGAATTTCCATACCAGCACGGTGCAAACCACGCCAGTCTTGGTCATCCCAGCTGCTAATACGCCAGCCAAGAAACCAACCTGGTCTTCCTGGAACATCAGGCTGGTGACATTTTTCAAACCACCATCATCGTAGCAATCTTTGACGGTATCTGCGCAAGCCACTGAGCCTGTGCTGGGGAAGTACGAGTTATCAATGATGGCGAAATTTGATATCCGGGTACTGCTTGGCTTTAACGGCAGTATCATCGCCCATTAAAAAGCCAACCGTAACGATCACATCATACTTTTCGGTGGCGAATTGGTCGATGTTCTTTGAATAGTCGGAGGCTACCTTGGATTCGATGTAATTCGCAGTCCAGCCGAATTCGGTTGCCGCCTTCTGCACTCCTGCCCATGCTGACTGGTTGAAGGACTTATCGTTCACTCCACCCGTGTCAGTTACCAGGCCGATCTTCAGTTTGCTGCTCGCACCACCGCCGCAAGCCGACAGTAGTACAGTGGCAATCATCAGAACAGCCAGCACTAATGATAATTTCTTCATACGATTCTCCTCTTTTGTTAATAGATTTGGGTATTGGATGGCTTAACGCCATCACAAGTGTAGCACACAGATAAAAAGTTTGCAATGTGTTTTTCTTCAGATTCTAAATTGCATTTCTTCAATGTGGTACAAACAAACTGTCTTATAATGAACCGGGCTTGCTCATGGTACACACCGAAACACGAATCCAGGTGCCTGGCTAAATTCACCCAAAATTAAAGACCCTTCGGATTTCTCCGAAGGGTCTTTTTATGCCTTTATCAGTGATGTTCTCACGTAGGGATTTTCATCTGAAATCCTGTTTTGCTGAACCATTCACCCGTGGTTCCTCTCAGTAGAGCCACTATAACGGCGGTCGCTACAATTACTCACCAGGCATGCTTCTCGTCCTCCACCCTCAGCGTACCACTTCGAATTCTGCGTGCAGTGTCGCCAACGAGTCAGCACCGACCCAGACGTCGAAAATTTCTGCGTCCTGGATCCATTTAGCGGCATTCGTGCTCCAATGACCAAGCTCGGCTGGGCCGAGTGTGAAAGTGACCGTTTTCATCTCGCCGGGTGTTAGCGTGAGGCGCTCGAAGCCCTTCAATTCGCGCATCGGACGTGAGTCACTGCCGGCTTTTTGGTGGATGTAGAGCTGCACGACCTCATCACCCTCAACTGAGCCGGTGTTCGTCACGTCAACTGCCACGGTCACCGAGCTCCCCACCTTCACCTGAGGCGCTGCAACCTTTAGATTTGTGATCGAGAAGGTGGTGTAGCTGAGGCCAAAACCGAAGGGGTAGAGTGGCGTTATCGGGCCGTCCCAGTAGCGCGGGCTATACATCGGGCTGCCCTCGGGTGAGTGGGTGAGGTTACGTGCATAATATAACGGCGTGTGGCTGCCCTTACGGGGGAAGGTGACGGGCAGCTTACCGCCCGGGTTAACATCGCCGAACAGGATGTCGGCAACAGCATGGCCGCCTTGGCTGCCGGGCTCCCACGCCTCGAGGATCGCAGGTACGTTCTCCGCAGCCCAACAGATGCTTAGCGGACGTCCGTTTAAGAGGACTAGAACCACTGGCTTGCCAAGGGCTACGACAGCCTTAAGTAGCTCTTCCTGGCGCCCAGGCAGATCGAGCGAGGCACGCGAAGCAGCCTCACCCGCCATATCGGCATTCTCGCCTAGGACCATCACGACGAGATCTGCGCTGTGGGCTGTGGCAACGGCCTTCTGGAAGGCGACCTCAGCCTGTTCGGGCGTCTGTGCCACCTTCTTGGTCTCGGGCGTTATGTTCTCGAACCATGATGGAATATCACGCCGGATCTCAGGGCCAGGAGCGTATTCGACTTTTGCTCCAGGCAGCTTGGCAATGATGCCCTCGAGGATAGTGACAGCAGCAGGTATGTGGTCGAAGACCATCCACGAACCCTCGGTAGCCTCCATTGAATTGGCCAGAGGGCCGATCACTGCCACGTTCTTCATGTTTTTCGCAAGTGGCAGGAGTTGGCCTTCGTTCCGCAGCAATACCATCGACCGCTGCGCAGCGAGCCGCGCTTCATTTCGATGCTCAGGCGATGCAATAACCTGCGCCAATTTCGACTCGTCAGTGTATGGCTGCTCGAAGAGCCCCATACGAACCTTAATCGCTAGAATGGGCCGCACAGCCGCATCGATGTCAGCTAGCTTCAGTGTGCCATCCTCGACAAGCCCGGCAAGGTGCTGCTGGTAGGTGCTGCTGGCCATATCCATGTTGACGCCTGCACTCAAGGCGCGGAAGGCCGCATCGCGCCCGTCGCGGGCAAAACCCTGGGCGACGAGGCTCCCTACTGCAAATGCGTCACTGACCACGAAACCCTTAAATCCCCACTCGTCCCGCAGAACGGTACGCAGCAGGAAGTGATTCCCGCTCGCAGGGACATCGTTCAGGTCCATGTAGGCGCTCATAAATGTCCCGACGCCGGCTTTCACTGCAGCCTCGAAGGGAGGTAAATAGACATTACGTAATAAGCCCTCGGGCAGGTAGACCGGATCGTAGTCACGCCCGCCGTCCGCAGCTCCGTAACCTGCAAAATGCTTGGCACAGGCCAGAATACGATCGGGTGCGCCTAGCGATGACCCCTGAAAGCCGCGCACCTGGGCAGCCGCCATAGCCGCACCCAGGAAGGGATCTTCGCCTGCACCCTCGACGATGCGTCCCCAGCGGGCGTCTCGGGCGATGTCAAGCATCGGGCCGAAGGTCCAATGCAAGCCTGCGGCGCGTGCCTCCTTGGCCGCGATGGTCTGCGCCCGTTCGGCAACCGACGGATCCCACGAGGCGGCCATAGCCAGTGGCACGGGGAAGATCGTGTGATAGCCGTGGATCACGTCGAGGGCGAAGAGGAGCGGAATCTTCGACGGGCTCTCTTCGATGGCTATTTTCTGGAGCGCATTGAACTGCTTGCTGTCGTTGAGCCAGAGGACCGAGCCAGCCCCGCCTTTTCGGATCACATCCTCAGGCTTTGGCCCCGGGAAAAACGGTACACCCGCAATCTGGGTAAGCTGACCGATCTTTTCCTCCAGGCTCATCCGCCCCATGAGGGCTTCGACTCGCACCGTAACCTCAGCCTCCGATGGTACTGGCGGCGCCGACTGCACCTTCATAGGTGTATTCTTTTTGATGCCCATAATACCTCCTCTGCGTGACAGCGTGCTCCAATCTGGAGGGAGGCCTGCCCACACAAGTCCACCATCCCACCACCGGGCCGACGTCAACGACACCTGCAATAATAATGGCACTCTGGGCCACTGTCAACACAAGGTACAACAATCCGCAGGGTTTTCTCAAAGTTATTTCAGAGAACCGACCCCATTACTTGGTAAATTCGAAATTTCCCCGTTGATTTGATGGTGAGGGCACAAATGCATTCAAGGTTGGTATTTAGAAAACGAATGGAATGTTACAATACCCGCCATGAAAACACCCACCACCAACACTTTCCCGCCGGCGATCATCTTCGACTTTGGCGGCGTGTTATTAGACTGGAACCCGCGCTACCTATATCGCAAGTTGTTCCTCAACGACGAACAGGGAATGGAGCGCTTCCTGGCTGAGATTAGCTTCGATGAATGGAACCATCTGCAGGATGCCGGTAGACCCTTCTCCGTGGCCGTCGCCGAGCTGTGTGCCCGCCACCCGCAATTCTGTGACCTGATCCAAGCCTATGATGAGCGTTTCCCTGAATCCATCAAGGGGGCTATCGATGGAACGGTGGATATATTGCACCACCTGTGGACGCAGGGTTTCTCGCTTTTTGGATTAAGCAACTGGCCTGCAGAGAAATTTTACCTGGTGCGTCCTCGATATGAATTCTTGAGCTGGTTCCAGGGGATTGTCATTTCAGGGGAAGTGGGAACGGCCAAACCCGACCCACACATTTTCCAGGTGCTCCTAACGCAGGTTGGACGGCCGGCAGAGGAATGCCTGTTGATTGACGATGCACCGGCCAACATTGCCGCTGCCCAAACCCTGGGATTTCAGACCATTCAGTTCCACACTCCTCACCAACTTGCGGGTGAGTTGACCAGGCGGGGATTGCTGCCCGAAACACAGCAATAGCACTGCAGGTGTGGAGCAGACCACTGGCGCCTGTTTATCAAGATATAAACATCACTTCAACACAGATTTTAACTGTCTGGATGCATAAAATATTTCGGCAAATAGTATGATCGGAAAATGTCTCATCATTGCCATGCTGTGGTAGTCTGCTGCATTGATTTCCGTTTCTAAAAACACATCCGTAAATGGACCGATGAGAACTTAATAGATCAGACTTTTGATTTATATATCCCTTTATTCGGCTGGGCCTACCCCTCCTTGAACCATTCGTTGTAAATTACTTCCCCAAATCCCCCGGACCGAACGCCCCTGGCAAAAGTTCTGATACGATTACTTCTTGTCTTAATTTTCCCTCCGTGTCGGCGATCAACACTACCGTATCGAGTCCAAACTCCGCCATCGCCTGCCGGCAAGCACCGCATGGCGTACCGCCATTGCTTGTCACTACTGCCAGAGCTGAAAACTCCCGCTCGCCCTCGGAAACGGCTTTGAAGATTGCCACCCGTTCGGCACACAAGCCCGTAGGATAGGCGGCGTTCTCCACGTTGCAACCCGTAAAAAATTTTCCGGATGGCGTCACCAACGCTGCCCCCACCGGGTAATTCGAGTACGGTGCGTAGGCCTTCTTGCGTGCCTCCAGTGCCAGCTCTATCAGTCTGCTACGCAGCTCATTTGTCACTGTTGTGTTCATCATGCTTTTCCTCCTGGACTTCCGTGGGGTGTTTCTTGGCCCGCACCTTGCGGATGCGCCGCCCAGTTACCTGTTCGATGGTCAGGTTGATATCTCCCACCTGTAAGGTTTCTTTGTTGGTAGGCACACGCCCCACCTGCTCGTAAATAAAGCCACCTAAAGTCTCAGTCTCTTCAGTCGGCAATTGGCTGTCCATCACTTCATTGAAATCTCTCAAGTCAACCTTACCCTGGAAAATGTATTCATCCTCCCCCACCTGAACGTAAGGTGCCTCCTCGCTCTGGTCATACTCATCCTGGATCTCACCCACGATTTCCTCAAAGATATCTTCCAGGGTGACCAGCCCGGCGATGCCGCCATACTCATCCACCACCATTGCCATGTGCACGTGCCCCTCTTGCATCTCTTCCAGTAGTTCATCTACTTTCTTGGCCTCCGGGATGAACGTCGCCGGGCGTAGCAGGCTGTGCAGCGAAGCAAGCTGATCTCCCTTCCGCCATACCTTCAGCAGGTCCTTGGCATACAGCAGACCCAGGATGTTATCCACCGATTCCTGGTACACTGGCATGCGCGAGTGACCCGACATGATCAGCTGATCCACCGCTTCCTGCAACGGGGTGGAGACTTCAAGGGCGTTGATGTAGATGCGCGGCAGCATGATCTCGCGCACCAGCGTGTCTCCCAACTCGAAGATCGAGTAGATCATCTCGCGTTCATCCCCTTCAAGTACCCCACCTTCATGCCCGGCATCTACCATGCTCTTCAGCTCCTCCTCGGTGACGGTGCTGACGGGTTCCTGGGCTTCACCCTTTCGCCTGCCAATAGCCAGCGGCAACAGCAGGAGCGGCGAAAGGATCACGGTCGTGGTGTGCACATAAGGCGCAATGCGCATTGCCCAGGTCTCCGGGTGGCGGGTGACAGCCACTTCCACCAGCCATTCCAACCAGAACACTAGCACCGCTGCAAGGATCAAAATACCCAACAGCATCAGCATGGAAGGAAAGGTCAGGTCTTTAGGGAAGAATAATGCCAGTAGCAGGCTGGCACCGATAAATCGGGTCAGGAGCTGGAGCAGATTGCTGGCTGCCAGCCATTCATGCGGGGCATGCATCAGGCTAATTGCCCGGTTAACCTTTGTCTCCATTTCCTCTTTGAGTGCCAGCAGCCGCGCCAGGCTGGCATTCAGGAGCGCACTCCTGAACGCAATGGTGAATAGGTCAAAGAGGAAAAGAACCAACAAACCCAGGGCGAGCAGATAATGGCTCACTTTTTGAGCTCTCGGATCACCCTGGCAGGCACACCTACCGCCAGGGAGTTGGGTGGGATATCTTTGGTGACCACCGCTCCTGCCCCGGTCTTAGCGCCTGCCCCGATCTTCACAGGTGCTACCAGCATCGTATCTGAGCCGATGAAGGCGCCTTCACCAATCTCAGTCGGATATTTATGTTCTCCATCGTAATTACAAGTGATGGTTCCCGCGCCGATGTTAACATCCGGCCCCACGGTGGCATCACCCATATAAGAAAAATGCCCCATCTTGGCACCCGGGCCGAGGGTAGAGTTCTTGACCTCACCGAAGTTGCCCATGTGTACCCCCGTGGAAAGATAAGCGCCCTTGCGTAAGTGGCAGTATGGACCCATCTCCACGTGATTCTCCAAAACGGCGCTTTCCAGTACTGAAGCCAGGAGGGTGCAGTCATCACCCACCCGGGTATCCTTGATGATGGTGTTAGGACCAATCTCGCAGCCCTTTCCGATGTGGGTGCTGCCATGCAGGAAGGTCCCTGGCCACAAGATAGTATCTTGACCCAAAGTGACCTCAGGCTCAATGTATGTGCTGACGGGGTCAATCATGGTCACACCTGCCAGCATCCACTGGCGGTTAATACGCTGGCGGAGCAGAGCCTCGGCTTGTGCCAGGTGCACGCGGTTGTTGATGCCAATCACTTCATCCGGCTCTTCCAGGTCAATGGTGCGGATCATGTGACTGTCTGCCACTGCCAGGCTTACCAGGTCAGTCAGATAATACTCGCCTTTGGGTGAAAGCCTGATGCGCTTTAATGCCGTCCACAGCCACTCAGCTCGGAAGCAATATACTCCCGGGTTGAGCTCATGGATGTCCAGCTGCTCAGGAGTCGCCTGGGCTTCCTCGACGATGCCGCTCACCTGCCCGTTGGGGTCGCGCAGGATGCGCCCAAAACCACGTGTCTCCGCGGTGGTCACCGTCAGCATGCTCACCGGTCCAGTATGAGACTGTGCAACCTCTACCAGCCTTGCAAGCGTTTCCCGGGTGAGCAAGGGCATATCAGCGTACGTGACGAGAACCAGGTCGCATTGGCCGCTAAGCAAGGGCTCAGCCTGCATCACCGCGTGCCCCGTGCCAAGCTGGGGTTCCTGGAGCACGTATTCAGCCTGGTTGCCTAACACCTGGCGCACCTGGTCTGCAGCGTGCCCAATCACCATCACCGGCTTTTCGCCCGTGATCTGCCGGGCAGCTTCCATTGCGTACCAGGCCATAGGCTTACCGAGTAAAAGGTGAAGTACTTTGGGTAAATTGGATTTCATGCGCGTCCCTTGCCCGGCGGCAAGGATTACTGCGGATAATTTCATCGTCCCTCCGTGAATGCAAAACGCAAAGTCGGGTGGGTTCCAGCAGCAACTGCGGAAAACCCAGGGAGCTTTGCGTTAATCATACCAGATGTCATCTATGGGTACTAGCTGGGGCATCCGGGCTCGAACCAGAATAAGCAGATCCAAAGTCTGCTGTGCTGCCATTGCACCATGCCCCAATATACGCCCGGTTTTCAGGGCGTCTGGTATTTTATCATATTTTTATGTTATTCCTACCGGGAGGGGTTAATCTTCGCGATGCTACTCAAGCGCCCTTTTCCTCATCCGGTGCCAGACCCATCTCACGTGCCTGGTCATAAGAAAGGATATTCTTTCCATGTGTGCCGTGCTGAGAATCATTGTCTCCCACTTCATCCCAAAAGCCATCCACCTCTTGCTCACCGTCTGGCATCGAGGCTTTTGAGAACATGTCCTCAACCTGTGCCAGGGTTTCCTGGTCGATTGTAATTTCGGCGGGTAATTCAGCCTGCAAATTCTCCACTTCCTTTTGTTTGGCAGCCTCATCTGCCAGGATGATTTGAAGGTCGTGCACCGCCAGGTGGATGGTATGGTAAATGGTGCCCAGCTTATCTGGCCCTAAATAACCAGCAGTGACTACAAACAAAGCGTTATTCATTCCAACCGGAGCTACGTAAATACACTGGCGTGGAGCGGCGAAGTATTGCAGGCTTTCGCTATTACCTATCGCCATGGCCTGCGATACCTGCAGGCTGGCGCGGAATGTATGCATCAGGGCTGCGAGCAACGCTGAACCGGTGGAGATATCGACGGCGCTGCCGGCTTCTTCCAATACTTGCCCGGCATCATTCACTAATAGTGCCGCCACAGCTTTCAGCTGATGCTTCAGCTCAGCCAGGCGCTCGAGAAGGCCTGGCTGGGGCGATTCTGGGGCTACAATGGGCGTAACTGCTGCAGTAACAATCTTACCTGTTATTGGGGTGGTAGGTGCTGGAGGCGTTGTTCGATCTTTACTAATGGCTGGCGGGGTTGATTCAGCCGGGGCAGACCACAAACAACGTTTTACCGCATCCAGAAAAGTACTGATCTCGATGGGTTTGAAGAAGAAGGCATCTACGCCCGCAGTGGATATCTGCTGACGGGTTACCTCATCTGTAACACCGGTGACCAGGATGATTTTCGCCCCAGGCTTACGCTTGCGCAGCCTGCTGACCATCTCCAGGCCCGACATCCCGGGCAAGCGGAAATCGATCACCACCAGGTCAAGCGGCAGTGAGGCACTGATGAACAAGGCCTCTTCTGCAGATGGTACATTCAGCACATCGATCTCCGCATCCAGCGTTTTGATGCTGGCAGTAATCATCCGCCTGACTTCGTGATTATCATCCACCACCAATACCCTGTAAGTTGCCATGATGGGGTCATTCTATCACGCTTTTAAAATTCAGAAGAGCCCGGTGAAGTACCTCTGACGGCGTCATTTTTAAAATGTAGGGGCACGATCGTGCCTGGGCAGGCAGGATCGTGCCCCTACAAAAGATAAAACCCTATTTTAAATGTATTGAATTTATAACTGCTGATTTATTCCACTCGCCAGCAAGCCACCATATGGTCGCGACTGACCTCGCGGAATTGAGGCTCTTCGATACTGCATATATCCAACGCCACCGGGCAGCGCGGGTGGAAACGGCAGCCACCAGGGGGGTTCAATGGGCTGGGAACATCACCTTGCAGGATGATACGCTCGCGCTTCAGGGTTGGGTCGGGGATGGGGATGGCAGACATCAACGCCTGGGTGTAAGGGTGCAGCGGATTGCGGAAAAGTTCTTCGCGATTGGTCATCTCAAACATTTTGCCCAGGTACATCACCGCCACCCGGTCTGAGATGTGCTCAACCACGCTCAAGTTGTGGGCGATGAACAGGTAGGTGAGACCAAACTCGCGTTGCAGCTCCTTGAGGAGGTTTAGCACCTGTGACTGGATGGAGACGTCTAGGGCTGAGACCGGCTCATCGGCAACAATGAATTTCGGGCGTAATGCCAGGGCGCGCGCAATCCCGATGCGCTGGCGCTGACCACCCGAAAACTCATGTGGATATCGGCGCGCATGATAGTCTTCCATGCCGACCTTGCGCAGCATTTCGATCACGGTCTCGAAGCGCTGGCGGGAGTTGCCAATCTTGTGGATTTTCAATCCTTCAGCGATTGATTCGCCAATTGGCATGCGTGGGTCAAGCGAAGAATACGGGTCTTGAAAAATAATTTGCATATTACGGCGCATGCCCTTCAGCTCTCTACCCTTCAAGCGGGCTACATCCACGCCGTCGAACACGACCGAACCGCTGGTTGGTTCGATCAGCCTGAGAAGGGTACGCCCAACCGTAGTCTTGCCACAGCCCGACTCACCCACCAGACCAACCGTCTCACCCTGGCGAATATTAAAACTGATGTTGTCCACTGCCTGCACCCACGCAACCACGCGTTGCAACAAACCACCCCGCACTGGGAAATATTTGACCAGCTCCTTGATTTCGATTAGATTTTTCTTGTCAGTGGTATGGATTGCCAGATCAGTCACAATTAATCTCCAAGTAGGCGAGTCAGGAAGGTTTGAGGGGAGCCCTGTGCCCTTCATGGTCCTGGTAGAGCCAGCAACGACAAAGATGAGCCGGCTCAATCGGGAGCAGCTGAGGTTCCACCCGGGAACAGATGGTTAACTGGTATTCGGTCATCGCCCTGCAGCGAGATGCAAACTGGCAACCCGGCGGCAAGTTAACCAGGTTAGGCACAGAGCCAGGAATGACTTCCAGCACATCCTTTACGGTGCCTAAAACCGGGATGGAAGCCAGTAAACCTTGTGTATAGGGATGCTTTGGATTTTTGAACAAGGTCTTGATCTCTGCCTGTTCCACGATACGACCAGCATACATAACTGCCACCCTATCAGCCATCTCAGAGATCACCCCCAGATCATGCGTGATCAGGATGACCGCGGTATCCATACGTGTGCGCAGGTCGCGCATCAGGTCCAGGATTTGAGCCTGGATGGTCACGTCCAGGGCTGTGGTGGGTTCATCTGCGATGAGCAGCTGGGGGTTTAATGCCAGCGCCATGGCAATCATTACGCGCTGCGCCTGCCCACCAGAGACCTCATGAGGATACGAATGCGCCTTGCTTTCAGGATCGGCGATGCCCACCAAACGCAACAGCTCCACGGCTTTGGACCATGATTCTTCCTTCTTCATATTTTGGTGGATTTGCAGCACCTCTGCCACCTGGTCACCCACCTTAAAGACGGGGTTTAGGCTGGATTGTGGCTGCTGGAAGATCATTGACATACGGTTACCGCGCATATGCACCATCTCTGCTTCTGAAAGCTGCAGCAGATTTCGGCCATCGAAGATAATTTCACCTGCCACTACCTTGCCCGGGATCCCGATCAAGCGCATGATGGAAAGCGAGGTGACGCTTTTACCGCAGCCAGATTCCCCCACCAATCCCAGTACTTCACCCCGCCCAACAGTGAAGTCCACACCGTCCACGGCTTTAACCACCCCGTCTTCAGTGTAAAAATATGTTTTTAGATTACGTACCTCAAGCAGGGGGTTTTCGGTCGTATTTACCAAAGGGCTATCTCCGAAACCATAAGATCAAACCATTGAAATGGTTCTATTTGCCATTCGAAGCATGGAGCATTCTTTGCTGATGCTGATATTCTAATATAGATTCAGCTTATCCGCAAAGTGGCTTACAGCATTTTTGGAAGACCTTTGGCTTGCATAGCAGCATTATATGCGTCTTAGTCGTGGATTGAGGATGCTATCCAGGGCAAATCCTACCACGGCAAATGCAAGTCCGGTCAGTATCATCAGGGCAACCGGTTCAAGAACCCAGTAGTAATGACCGGTGAAAGTTCCTCGGGTAAGTGCATCATAAACTACCTTGCCCCATGTAGGAAGCACTGGATCGCTTACCTGCAGATAAGCCAGGGTTGCCTCAAAGAAAACATAGCTGGGTACAAGAATGACCAGTTGTGGGATCAACAATGGGATGATACGTGGAAAAAGGTAATGTCGGATAATCCGCCAGTTGCTGGCACCATACGCCTGAGCAGCTTCGATATATGGGAGATTCTTCACCTGGAGGAATGCAGCCCGGTAGGTTTTTACCGTGCTGCCAAAAATGCTCAGCAAGATGATTACCCCAAGAATCATCCAAACACTTTTGGAGTAAAGGTAGTAAATCGTTATGGCGATGGGCAGTGTGGGAAGAATCATATTCACCTCAGTCAGGCGCTGAATTGCACTATCAACCCACCCGCCGTACCAAACACCGACTGCTGCGATCATCATCGAGATGAGACCAGTACTAAGGGCACCCAATAACCCAAAAGCCAGGGCTACCGGTGTTCCCCACAACAATGCCACCATTAAATCCCGGCGCAAATCATCAGTTCCCGCCAGCCCATAGACCTGCCCGTACAGGATGACCTCGGCGTCCAGGTTGGCGTTGTCTTCGAACAAAGTCACATCCATCTGCAGGGTGTAGGTTCCTTTAACCAGTTTATTTTGTTGCTGTCACCGTCGGATCCTTAAATAAAACCTGGACGACTGAAGGACCACCTGATCCAGAAAATAGCGTGCCTTCCTTTTGAACAAGCTGGCCGGTCAGATATTTTTTGGGTATATCCTGATTGGCAACATATCTCTGGGTGGATACGGCAGAAAAGTTTCCCAGCTCAAATTTCCTATCGTCTGGGGTAATCCAGGTCAGGCTTACGAAGGGCTTCTTTACATATTGACCATTGAAAGTGATAAGCATATCCTGTGGGAAACCACCATAGGGATAGTCGATGGTATAAGTTATCGTTTCGTCCAATCCTCCATTAGCGCTAGGTGTAAACACCTTGACTGCATTACCAGCCGCACTGTCCTGGATTATCGTAGGAGGAAGAGGTTCCTTTCTAAACCAGTTAACCCACACAGGCAGCGCAGTTTTCGGGATCCGGTACTTACTCGTCGTTTCCGGACCCCAGCGAGCGACTGCTTCCTTGTATGGAATAGCAATGACTGCGTAAATCGAAATCCCGATCAAGGCCAAGATAATCAATAATCCTGCTACAGCCATAGGATAGCGGAAAAGCTCACGAATAGATGAATATAAGCCACCGGTTTTTGTAGTCAAAGCGCCAACCCGACCAGATGAACTGCTCTTTGGTATCGTTTTTGTGGAGACGGCACTGGCTCCGCTTAATCGCGGGCATTGGTGATAAGCAGAAGTCCGGCAAACAGCAGTTTGGTACGAGCTGCCAATCCGTTCAGGGTGACCATATACATAACAACGGCAGCGCTGGCTGGCTGCCTGGAGCACCTGCCCTCTGTTATTGTCCAGTCTGAGATGAGGACAATATGCGGCTTGAACTTGTCCCCTTTTGCCATCCGCTGGAGAGAAACGAGTGGGAACCAATCCGCGGCGGGGCTGACTGCCAGGCAGGCGTTGGATAAGATAAGTTTTAGCCAGATGATCCAGGCGGCTTTTTGCGGCCTGAGTACACCTGTCGCCCGACAGAGCGCAAGCGTTCTTTAAGCTCAATGGATGACCCGAAGGGAAAACCACTTTTCCGCAGACTAACTGAATGTTCAGTCTGACCACTACCTTCAACTTTTACCCTGGGGTCAACCAAGGCATAGATGATTTCCAGCAGGAAGACAGACAGACGCTAAGAGCAGTGCAAATACGACCACGATACCAATGGATATTGACGATGCTTTCGCAGTAATCGCCGTCATGAAGAGCTTCCCCAAGCCAGGCCAATCGAAGAAAACCTCCAGGACAATGATCCCCTGCCAAAAGGTGATCAGAAGCATGGCGAAGCTGGTGATGATATAGGGAAGGGTGGGTTTAAGGATATAGCGACTCTCGACGATCCTTCTAGGCAAGCCTTTCGCATGGGCCAATTCCAGATAATCTTCGCCAGAGTGGATCAGAAAGAATGTCCGCCAGGTGTATACGGTAGAAAAAAACATCCCCAGAAAGATGGAGGTCACCGGCAGGATCATATGCTTGAGCACAATCGGGATATAGCCCAGTTTTGTGGCGGGTGGAAATGTATCGAACAGCCCATTGAAAGGCAGGAGGTGTAGCTCTCCAGCAAAGATTACGGTTAAGATGATCCCATAAACCCAATTCGGGATCGAAGATAAGGGTGACAAGGAAATCGTCAATCGATCCAATAAACTGCCGTTATTTTTGGAAAGTGCTGAGGGCGACAAAGATACTGGAAAAAAACAGGATAATATTCGTGGCACCTGCCAGTAGTAAAGTATACGGAACATGCTGTAAGACGATCTTCGTCACAGGTTCTGGCTGAGATGATAAAAAGCGGTCAACTCCAATGTTGTAGGATATCCCCCAATCAAAAGTTATCGTTTGATACCACCAACGTACACAGCGCTGCAGAAACGGATCATTTAAACCGTATGCTTCCTCCATTGCTGCCCTCATCTCTTCAGTGACCAGGGCAAGCTCTTCTGGAGTGGCATTACGCATGCTCAATGATATGAAATTGAGCGATTCATCGATATCCGCCCGATGGATATTGTCAATATACCCACCTAAGTTGATGACAACAATGGCGAGGAATATTCCCACAGCAACCACTACAGCGAGAATGGCAGCTCTTAAGCTGATGTATTTCACCACCCTGCCAAACGTACTGGGGTATGACTTATCGCTGGACGGATCCATTATGAAATTACTTCATCATGCTTGCAAACAAAACAAGAAACCCGCTCTTATCAATGTGATGAAAACGGGCTACTCATACCATATACTATATACTCTTTAGAAGCTATAAAGTTCGCTCCTGAGAGGTTTATTATCACCAATCTTGATGCTGGTCAGCTGGCATTTCTTGAGAAGGATAGTTATCTTGGCTTTTTCCCTTGCGATAGCGGACGAACAAGGCAGATCCGATAATCCCCAGGAATAAACCAACGACGGATGCACCATAAGAGAAGAAGTTCAGGAAAAAAGTCGAGTTAATGATGCGCATGACCATCAAGAAAGGTAGAATGGCTCCGAGCAAGACCAGGCCGAAGCCTATCAATATCATGTATATTGGTCGTCTTGGGTTCATTTGTATAACCAACACAAAGTCGTGTGATCTGGTTCCGGAGTAAATTCCGGTGGGTCTTGAACTTCGCATAAGCCCTTGATAATTTTGGGGCAGCGTGGGTGGAAGTGACACCCTGACGGTGGGTTAACCAGGCTGGGGGTTCACCCGGAGGCACATCTTTATACATTGCGGGATTCTTGGGATCCGGCCAGATGTAGCTGCCAGTAGCGCGACGGCATATGGGTGGAGTGGATTACGTAACAAGTCCGTGATTTTCGCTTTTTCAATGATCTTGCCGGCATACATGACAAACGCGCTCTGAGAAGTAGCGCACGGTCGAAAGGTCATGCGTAATATAAATGACAGAGAAGTGATACCTTTCCTGCAGACCTCGGAGAAGCTTTAACATTCCACGCGGACAGAAGCATCCAGCATTGAGACGGGCTCATCGGCGACCAGGAATTTGGGCTCCATGATCATCGCCCGGGCGATGACCATGCGCTGCTGCTGACCACCACTGAGCATGTGAGGAAACTGATCAACGAAGTCAGAAACGGGTGTCATTTTTACGTCCGTCATGACTTTGTTGATGCGCTCAGCGCGGGCGGTTGCGTCTCTGACGCCCCC